>CAVWQV010000014.1:0-275415 GCA_963757115.1 uncultured Alphaproteobacteria bacterium
CGTCAGGGCGGCAAACGCATGCAGCTAGCGCGGACCATCGGACGATGCGACGAGCGCAAGGTGAGGTCGAGACGACGCGACGGGCCGTGTGGCCGGAAGATCCGGAAAGCGGCCCGTCATATACAGGTGATGCGCGACACGCCGCAGGTCCTCTAGGCTTCGCCACATCGATTGATCGAGCGGCTCCATGCGCAGATCCACCGCAACGAAGCGGTAGTCGTGGTCGGTCAGGACCGCGGCTCCTACGAAACTGCCTTCGATCTGTATGGGAAATGATTGCAGCATCGACCTTACCCCCAAAAAGCCCAGCCGAACGTCACGCGGCCGGCAGAACCAACGTGACGGGAGCGCCGTTCCGGCTCAGTGGCCCGGCGGGAAGAACACGAGCGCGCGCACCTCGATGCTTTCGCGGGGCGGTGCGTCGGCCGGCGCTTCGGGGTTGGCGAACGAGGTGTGGAACGAAAGCCGCGCGCGGCCGTCATTCGCACTGTCATGCACCCGGATGAGGATCACCTCGTCCGGCTGCATCCGGGAGAAATATACCCAGCGGTGCCCCGGCCGATATGCCACCGACGAAGTTTCTCCGCGCACGTGCTGATAAACGAGATCGGTCGGGATCAGATCGGCATCGGTGAAGCTTTGCGCGTCGCAAAGGGCCAGCGGCGAGTCGAGACCGGCCCGCGAATCGGCCGCCAAACATTGACGATGCCGAACCGGTGCTTGAGCAGTTCTTCGGCATCCTCGCCCAAATGGTCGCGGACGCGGCGCGGGGCCGAGTTCACCGTGTGGTCGTTATGAACCCGGCGAACGGGCTCGCGGCGCTGCGGCCCTTCCGCCTGGCCGGCGTTGCGCACCGTGTGATCGAAGATGACGACCCGCGACGCCCCGAGTGTGGCGCGCAAGAACTGGTCGATTTCGGGGTAGTACACCCGCTCGACCTCACTTTTGGAATAGAAGTCCCGCACCGCGGTCGGCGACCTCAGGAGCGCGAAGCCGTTGCGGTCGAGGCTGAAGTCCCCCTCGCGGCCGCGGCCGTCCTCGATCCTTACGTCGTGCGGATCATCCAACCCATTCCATTCTGGAACACCCGGGGGCGGTTCGCCGACATACCGGGCGGGCTTCTCGGCGCCGGGCTTCAGATAGTTCAACGTCGCTGTAAGAGCGGGGCGCGTCCGAATGTCATCGAGTGGCATGACCGGTCCCTGTGCCGTTGAAGGCGGTTGAGTTGTCGACTAGGGCAGTTTCCACGCTGTGCGGGAGCTAATTCTAATATCTCACGGTCACGTTAAGGTGATTTAGCCCGCCTTGCAAACATCCCTCTTGGTTGCCTCCCTTCGGCCAGGATTTACGATGCTGAAAGTGCAATACGTGCGCTAGACTCATGATCAACGAAACGACGTCGGGCTATCGTCTGGGTAACGAGGCATGGGCGCTCGTCAAAGAGGCGGGCTGGTTTCAGACGATCGAGCCGCCGGTCAGGCGCTGAACATATGTCCGACATCTCATTTTTGGCACGCCTTGTGCCTGGCCAAACCGCTCGCCATCTCCTGACCCATGCAAATTGCAACCCTCAATCCGAACAGCCCGTCATGGCACGGCACGACCATCCTGTCCGTGCGCAAGGGAGGGCGAGGTTATCGTCGCCGGTGACGGACAGGTTCGATCGGACAGACCATCGTCAAAGGCAACGCGCGCAAGCTGCGCCGGCTCGGCGGCGGGAGCGTCATCGCCGGGTTCGCTGGCGCCACCGCCGACGCGATCACCCTCTTCGAGCGGCTCGAGGCCAAACTGGAGCGGTATTCCGGTCAACTCGACACGCGCTTGCGTCGAGCTGGCGAAGGACTGGCGCACCGATCGCTATCTGCGGCGCCTCGAGGCGATGATGGCGGTGGCCGATAAGGACGTTTCGCTGATCCTGCCGGGAACTGGCGACGTGCTGGAGCCCGAGGATGGCGTCATCGCATCGGCTCCGGCGGCGACTATGCGCTGGCGGCGGCGCGCGCGCTGATCGACATTGCCGGGCTCGACGCCGAAACGATCGCCCGCCGCGCGATGGCCATCGCCGGGCAGATTTGCGTCTACACAAACAACAAGATGACGATAGAGAAATTACCGGCATGAGTCCACGTTCACCCCGCGCGAGATCGTCTCGGAACTCGACCGCTTTATCGTCGGCCAGAACGAGGCGAAGCGCGCCGTCGCCATCGCCCTCCGCAACCGCTGGCGGCGCCAGCAATTTCGCCGGAACATGCGCGAGGAGGTGCTGCCCAAGAACATCCTGATGATCGGCCCGACCGGCTGCGGCAAGACCGAGATCGCCCGCCGCCTGGCGCGGCTGGCCGCAGGCGCCGTTCCTCAAGGTCGAGGCCACCAAATTCACCGAAGTCGGCTATGTCGGCCGCGATGTCGAAAGATCGTGCGCGATCTGGTCGAGATGCGAGTCTCGATGAGCAAGCGAGAAGCTGCGCAAGCAGGTCAGGCCAAGGCCGAGCAGGCCGCCGAGGAGCGCGTGCTCGACGCGCTGGTGGGCGAGGGTGCCGCCGCCGACACGCGCCAGAAATTCCGCCAGATGCTGCGCGCGGGCGAGCTCGACGACAGCGAGATCGAGATCGCTGTGCAGGACGCGCGGCGGCTCGCCTGCCGGCCATTTGAGATCCCCGGCATGCCCGGCGCCCAGATCGGGATGCATCAATCTCGGCGAGATGATCGGCAAGACCTTGATGGGCGCGGCCAGCCGCGAAGAAGGGATGCCGGGTCGGAACGCCATCGGCGTGCTGGTGGCCGAGGAAAGCGACAAGCTGCTCGATCAGGACAGGGTCTGCGCAAGGACGCAAGCCGCAGGTCGAGCAGAACGGCATCGTGTTCATCGACGAGATCGACAAGATCTGCGCCCGCAGCGACCGAGGGCGGCCCGCGGCGGCGATGTCAGCCGCGAAGGGGTGCAGCGCGACCTGCTGCCGCTGATCGAGGGCACCACGGTCGCGACCAAGCACGGCGCCGGTGAAGACCGACCATATGCTGTTCATCGCCTCCGGCGCGTTCCATCTGGCCAAGCCCTCCGATCTGCTGCCCGAGCTGCAGGGACGGCTGCCGATCCGCGTCGAGCTGGAGCCGCTGTCGCGCGCCGATCTCCGCCGCATCCTGACCGAGCCCGAGGCCAGCCTGATCAAGCAATACACGGCGCTGCTGGCGACCGAGAAGGTGATTCGACTTCGCGCGAGGATGCGATCGACGCGTTGGCCGACCTCGCCGGCCGACATCAACGACGCGTCGAGAATATCGGCGCGCGCCGGCTTGCACACGGTGCTGGAGCGGCTGCTCGAAGAGATCAGCTTCTCGGCGACCGACCAGCCAGGCGAGACGGTGACGGTGGACGCAGCCTACGTGAACGAGCGGGTGGCGCCGTTGGCGCAGAAGGGCGACCTCAGCCGGTTCATCCTGTAGCAGGACTTCACCATCAGGCTGCGGGCGCACGCCACCGGCAAAGCTTGACGACCGGGTGCCCCGCTCGCACATCGGCGCCATGCCCGCTCCCTTCGTCGAGCCTGCCGAGCCCACGGCCGCCGCCGCCATTGAAGCGATCGGCGACGAGCTTGATGTCTTCGATGATTGGATGGATCGCTACGGACACATCATCGAGCTCGGCCGCAAGCTGCCGCCGTTCCCCGATGCCTGGGCTGACGACGCCCATCGCGTTCCCGGTTGCCAGAGCCGGGTTTGGATGGAGGGGGCGTTGCAAGACGGCAAGCTCCTGCTCGCGGGGACGTCCGATGCGGCGATCGTTTCCGGCCTGATCGCGCTCTTGCTGCGGGTGTATTCCGGCCGGACGCCGGCGGAGATCGTCGGCACCGACCCCGTCGTTCCTCAAGGATCTGGGTCTGCTCGAGGCGCTGTCCACCAATCGCGGCAACGGCATCGCGGCGATGGCGCGCAAGGTGCAGGAGCTTGCAAGGCTGCAACTATGACCTCGCGAGATCGGAGCCGGCCGTTGGGATAGCCTGAAGAGCCCGTACGGCCCGGCGAGGGTAGCTTGCCGCTGCCCCGAGTCGGCCTCTACAAGGCGGCCATGCTGTTCTTCGAACCGCTGTTCCTGTTCCTATTCTTCCCGCTCTTCTATCTGATGTATCTCGTGTCGGAGCGCCGCCTGCGTCTCCGCTTTGCGGTCGTGCTTGGCGGCAGCGTGCTGTTCTACGCCTGGATCCAGCCGACGTTCGTGCCCATCGTGTTCGCGTGGCCCTGGCGGACCATCTGATCGGCCGACGCATCGCCGCATTGCCGAAGGCTTCCACGCAAGCGCGCGTTTTGCTCGCAGCCGGCGTAATCGCCAACCTCGCGATCCTCGCGCACTTCAAGTATACGCGGTTCCTGTTAGAGAACCTGTATTACGCCGTGCACGGGGCGGCAGCTTCGCCGCCGAGCCTGCCCGAGATCATCCTGCCGATCGGCGTGTCGTTCATCGTCTTCGAGAAGATCACCTATCTCGTGGATATCCGCGCGGGCTCAGCCCGCCTGCGCGACGGTTCGCACACTATCTACTTACGTGTTCTTTTTTCCGAAGCTGCTGGCCGGTCCGATCATCAAGTATCACGAGATCGAGGCGCAGTTCCGCGACCCGCCCGCCGCTCGACGGGAACGACGTTCTCGACGGGTTTCGCCGCTTCATGATGGGGGTGGCAAAAGGTCGCTGGTGGCCGACACGTGGCGACCGGTCAGCGACGGGATCTTCGCCGCCGACCCCACGCAGCTCGGCTGCCAGGACGCCTGGCTCGGCGTCGTGCTGTTCACCATCCAGATCTATCTCGATTTCAGCGCCTATTCCGACATGGCGATCGGATTGCGCGCATGTTCGGCTTCTGGCTCACGAGAATTTCAACATGCCGTATATCTAGCTGCAGCATCACCGAATTCTGGCGCCGCTGGCACATCTCGCTGTCGAGCTGGATCCGCGAGTATCTTTACATCCCGCTGGGCGGCAACCGGGTGCCGGCCTGGCGGCGCGATGTCAATCTGTGGGTGTGCTTTCTCGCCAGCGGCCTGTGGCATGGCGCGGCATGGTCCTACGTGGTGTGGGGCGCCTATAACGGCTTGTTCCTCGCGTTCGACAAGCTGTTCCTGGTCCGGGCGCTGGAGCGAGTGCCGCGTCTGGCGGCCAACATCGCCACGCTCGTGGTGGTGGTGATCGGCTGGACGATCTTTCGAGCCAAGTCGCTGGACCAGGCCGGGGCGCTGCTTGTCGCAATGAGCCAGCCGTGGCGCGAGGGTCGAGCCGTCGGCATCCTCATCACGCCGGATATCAGCCTGGCCGCTGTCGCCGCCACGGTGATCTGTCTTTGCCCCCGCCTGCCCGGCTTTGACCGCGTGCGCCGGGCGGTCTTCGCAGCGCCCGGCGGCACCGTAGCCGTTCAGACGGCGATCGCGCTGCTGTTTGTGCTCGCGGTCGGCAAGGCGGTCGCCGACCCGTTCCAGCCGTTTCTCTACTTCCGTTTCTGACATGCGGCAGTGGTTCGCCCTGTCGCGCCTGCCGGTCGCCATCGGCGCGCTGATGCTGCTCGTGCCGTTCGTATACCTGACGTGGAACACGACGGTGGGCGAGATCGCCCCCGTGCTGCGGTTCAGGACCAAGCAGACCATCGCCGGCGTGGTCGCCGAAGCCGCGCCCGAGCTTTCGCTGCATTCCTTGGCGACCGGGAGCTTCCAACGTGCCGTCTCGCGCGCGGTCGGCGTTTTGTCGCCGGTGTTCAAGCCGGCGGTCCACTGGAAGAACCAGATCTATTACGGGCTGCTCGGCACCAGCGGGACGAGCAGGGTCATCGTGGGGCCGCACCGGCAGCTGATGGAGTCGGGCTATCTCGAGGAGTATTGCCGACGCGATCTTGCGACGTTGCCGCCGCGCGCCGAAGACTGGGCGCGGCGGTTGCGCGCGTTGCAGGACAAGTTCGAGGCGCGTGGCACGCCGTTCCTCTACCTGATCACGCCCTCCAAGGTAGCCGAGCAGCCCGAAATCATCCCTCCCGGCTACCGTTGTCCGGGTTCGGGCACTGGTCGGGCGAGCAAGCTCGAGGTCTATGACGCAAAGCTTGCCGCACACGGCGTGCATTTCGTAGACGCGGCCTCCCCGCTCGGGCCCGCGCGGGAGCGATACGGCATTCCGATGTTTCCACGCGGGGGGACGCACTGGAACGCACTGGCTGCCGCCCTCGGGACGCAGCAATTGATCGCCGCCGCCGACGCGCAGCACGTCAACCCGCCATTGACCCCGTTCACCTTCACCTGGACCGTGAGCCAGAAAGCTACGGACCCGGCGGATCGCGACCTTCTCGACATCATGAACCTTCATAAGGTGGACGCGAAATATCCCGTGCCGGTTCTCGACTACCGCTCGGAGGTTCCGGCTGGCGGATGCAAGCCGACCCGTATCACCGAAGTCGGCGGCAGCTTTCTCATGGGCATCAACGTCATCCTGGAGAAGCTCGCCTGCCCGCCCGACATCACCTACTGGTTCTATTGGGACCACAACAGGTTCCGATATGCGGGCGACAAATTCGATAAGTTACCCGTGGAGGACGAGGCGCGCCGGGCCTCGCTGGCGGACACCGACCTCGTGCTGCTGGAGGAGAACGACGCCGCCTTGCCCGAAGCGCTACCCGCTCAGCAACTTATGGAGGCGATGCGCGGCATCACGGCGCAACGATAATCGCGCGGTCTCCCCAGAGCCGCCTGCCCGCCGGCTGTTTGCGCTGTCGGTAGCGGTCGGCGGCCCGTTCGGGCAGCATCGGGAACCGTAGTATGGGGTGGGCATGGATCAAACCACGAGCAACGAGGGTTCGGTTCCGATCGGCGTCGGTGATGTGCCGGTTCGGCTCCCGCTTGCCTTCGCGAACCGGCACGGGTTGATCGCGGGCGCCACCGGAACCGGCAAGACCGTCACCCTCCAGGTGCTCGCTGAGAACTTTTCCGCCCACGGCGTCCCGGTGTTCTGCGCCGACATCAAAGGCGACCTCGCCGGGATCAGTCAGCCAGGGGCGCGCAGCCCTAAATTGGAGGCGCGTGCGGCCGCACTCGGCGTGGCCGATTTCGCTTATCGCGCCGCGCCGGCCGTGTTCTGGGACGTGTTCGGCGCACAAGGCCATCCGGTGCGGGCGACCGTCGCGGAGATGGGGCCGGTGCTGCTCGGCCGGATTCTCGAACTGAACGACACCCAGGAAGGTGTGCTGAGTCTCGCGTTCAAGCTCGCCGACGACGAAGGCCTTCTTCTGCTCGACTACAAGGATCTCCGGGCCATACTCTCCCACGTGGCTTCGCGTGCGGACGCGCTCGCGACCACCTACGGCAATGTGAGCAAGGCCTCCGTTGGCACAATTCAGCGCAAGCTCCTTACACTGGAGCAATCGGGCGGCGAGCCGTTCTTCGGCGAGCCGGCGCTCGATCTCGGCGACCTGCTGCTCCTAACGCCCGATGGCCGGGGTGCCGTGAACGTGCTCGCGGCCGACAAGCTGGTGGCGAGCCCGCGCCTTTACGCCACGTTCATGCTGTGGCTGCTTTCGGAGCTTTTTGAGACGCTTCCGGAGGTGGGCGACCTCGATCGTCCCAAGCTCGTGTTTTTCTTCGATGAGGCGCACCTGCTGTTCCGCGATGCGCCCAAGCCGCTTGTGGACAAGATCGAGCAGGTGGTGCGGCTCATCCGCTCGAAGGGTGTCGGCGTTTATCTCGTCACGCAGAATCCCGCCGACGTGCCTCCCGGCGTGCTCGGCCAGCTCGGCAACCGTGTGCAGCACGCGCTCCGGGCTTTCACGCCTGTCGAACAGAGAGCGGTGCGCGCTGCGGCCGAAACCTTTCGCCCCAATCCCAGCTTCAAGACGGAGACGGCGATCGCCGAACTCGCGGTAGGCGAGGCGCTGGTTTCCACTCTTGGCCCCGGCGGCGTGCCCGAGATCGTGCAACGCACGCGCATCTATCCGCCGCGCAGCCGCATCGGCGTGGTGACGCCCGCCGAGCGGGCCGAGGTCATGGCCCGAAGCCCGATCGGCACGAAATACGACACGGTGGTGGATCGCTTTTCAGCCTATGAACGCTTGCACGGACGGGCGGACGCCACCATCGATGCGCCCGCGCCCTCAATCCCCAGCAATGCCGCGCCCGAGCAACGGGAGGACGATCCCTGGGGTCTTCGCGACCGCAACCGTCCGGCGCCGGTTCCCGCAGGGGGCGCCGGTTTGGGCGCCGACGCCGCCGAGCGCGCCTTCTCGGACGCAAGGCAGCGTGCTCGGCGACCTGCTGGGCGGTCACGGGGGCCGCCAGGGTTTAGGCGAGGCCGTGGCCAAATCGATCGCCCGCAGCGTGGGAAGCCAGGTCGGCACCCAGATCGGTCGGGCCGTGTTGCGAGGCGTGCTCGGGTCCATCCTCAAGGGCCGCTGAACAGCTGTCGGGAGCAGGCTTCTCCCCGCCCCAGCTACACGCCGCCCCACACCTCGTGGGCCACCTCGACGCAACGCGCTAGCTTCGCCCATTGCTGTTCTTCCGTCAGGGTGTTGCCCTCTTCCGTGCTGGCAAACCCGCATTGTGGACTGATGGCAAGCTGCTCCAGGGGCAGGAACTTGGCGGCCGCGTCGATCCGGCGCTTCAGATCATCCTTGCTTTCCAGCTCACCTGTCTTGCTCGTGACAATCCCGAGCACCACCACCTTTCGCCCGCGTGGGACGAAGCGCAACGGCTCGAAACCGCCCGCCCGCTCCGTGTCGTATTCCATGAAATAGGCATCCGCTTCGATCGTGTTGAACAACACTTCGGCGACCGGCTCGTAGCCCCCGGATGCGATCCAGGTGGAGCGGAAATTGCCGCGGCAGAGATGCATGGAGATCGTCATGCCCTCCGCCCGCCCGGAAATCGCCCGGTTCAACAGATCGGCGTAGACCGCGAGGAGATTTTCGACGTGCTCGCCTCGCGCCCGCAGCATGTCGATCTGCGTCGGGTCGCACAGATAGGCGATGTTCACCTCGTCGAGTTGAAGGTAGCGGCATCCGGCGGCGCCGAAGGCCCGGACCGCCTGCTCATATGCGGCACCGAGATCGCCGAAGAACCTATCCATGTCGGGATAGGTTTGTGCGTCGATGGCGCGCCGTCCGCCACGGAAATGCAAAACGCTGGGCGACGGGATCGTCTGCTTGGCGACGGCCGGGCCGGCATGGTCCGCGACGAATTGGTAGTCGTCGATCATCACCGGCGTCGACCAACCTATGCGACCGTTGACCCGGAGCGCGTGGCCTAGCGGCACGTTACCCTGGAAGCGTATTTTCTGCTCGGGTTCGTAGATTTCGACGCCGTCCAAGCCAGCCACGAAATCGTAATGCCAGTAGGCTCGCCGGTATTCGCCGTCGCTTACCGCCCGAAGGCCGATGTCACGCTGGCGACGGATTGCGGCCTCAATGCACCGATCCTCCACCTCCCTCAGCGCGTTATGCGACAGGCTGCCTGATTTCCAAGCAGCCCGCGCCTCCTGAAGCGGCTTCGGCCGCAACAAGCTGCCGACATGATCGGCGCGGAACGGCGGCGCGGTCCGGGGTGCGACGCTGGCTTGTTGGGACATCGGCTTCCTCCGGTAACCAACAAAGACTAGCGGCGTTCACGTTCCTGCGCGACCGCCCGAGGCGGCATTGCCGCTCGCGCGTGTTCGCGGCACGAGTTGGGAGAAATGACGGCGATCTTTCGACCAACCGCAAATCTCACGATCCGGCTGGTTCTCCTGGGTGGAGCCGGATTGGCGGTGATCGGGCTTGCCTGGTGGTTTCTTGCGGCACGCACCGACTATTCCCGCAGCCTGCGCTGGACGGTGGACCAGCCG
Organism: uncultured Alphaproteobacteria bacterium; assembly: GCA_963757115.1. Classification (GTDB taxonomy): domain Bacteria; phylum Pseudomonadota; class Alphaproteobacteria; order Acetobacterales; family Acetobacteraceae; genus CAVWQV01. The sequence continues at coordinate 9,839 of CAVWQV010000014.1, forward strand.
GTGCCGTTCAGCCATGAGCACCATGTCGCCGGGCTAGGGATCGATTGCCGGATGTGCCACATCTCGGTGGAGGTGGCAGCGAATGCCGGGCTGCCACCAACCTACACTTGCATGACCTGTCATTCGCAGATCTGGACCAATGCGGCGCTTCTGGCGCCGGTGCGCGACAGCCTCGCCAACAACCGGCCGATCCAGTGGCAGCAGGTCAACACGATCCCCGAGTACGTCTACTTCAATCACAGCATCCACATCGCCAAGGGAGTGGGCTGCGAAAGCTGCCACGGCAAGGTGGACCGGCTGCCGTTGATGTCGAAGCAGGCCACGTTCACCATGAATTTCTGCATTGATTGCCATCGCAACCCGGGGCCGAACCTCCGCCCTCAGAATGCGATATTCGACACCGAATGGCACCGTGCCGCGGACACGCCGTCCCCGGAGCAGCTACTCAAGCAGTATCACATCCCGAGCCGCAACCTGACGGATTGCTCCATATGCCATCGATGAAGGGACAATGGCGCAGCTTGCAGGAACTCGAGCGCGATCCTGCCTTCGTTGAGCGTGCGGCGCAGGAGTTTCCTGGACTCGCCGAGGCACTTGCCCGCCCGACCGAGCGGCGGCAAGTACTGTAAGGCTAATGGCTGCCTCGTTCGCGATGGCAGGGCTCGGCGGATGCGATCCGGGCGACCCCGGCGGCAAGCTGATCCCCTCCGTGCAGCAGGCGCCCGGGGTTATTCCATCCGTGCCCGACTACTTCGCGACCGCCCACGTGCTGGACGGCTACGCCGAGGGCATCGTCGTCAAGCATTGGATGGGGCGGCCCATCAAGGTGGAAGGCAATCCCAACCATCCGGCCAGCCTCGGCGCGACAAGCGCGATCGCGCAGGCATTGGTGCTCGACTACTACGACCCGCACCGGCGCGCCGCCTTGACGCGTGACGGCGACCCGGCTGACCGGCCGCAGCTTCTGACCTCGCTCGCCGCCGAACGCGCGCGGTTTGCGGCCGATCATGGGTCCGGCTTGCGCATCCTGACCGGCACGGTCACGTCCCCCACGCTAGCGCGGCAGATCGACGGCCTGCTCACGCGCTACCCGGAGGCGCGCTGGCACTGTTGGGACGCGGTCGGGCGCGATGCGGTCCGGCAGGGTGCACTGCTGGCCTACGGCGCCCCCGTTGCCATCGTGCCGCACCTTGACAAGGCTGACGTGATCCTGGCCCTCGACAGCGACTTGCTTGACGGGGCGCCAGGCCACCTGCGCTTTGCCCGCGATCTGGCTGGCCGACGCAATCCCGCGCGGGCCGCCATGAACCGCATCTACGCCGCCGAGCCGACGCCGAGCGCCCTTGGTGCGATCGCCGATCACCGGATCGTCGCCGGACCGCGCGAGCTGCAAGCGGCGCTGCAATCGCTCGCCGCGACATTCGCGGGTGCCGCAACCGGAGGCGGAAAGCCCGCCTGGGTGAGTGCCGCGATTGACGATCTCCGCGCCGCACAGGGCCGGTCGTTCGTCCATGTCGGCCGCGACCAGCCGCCGGAAGCGCACGCATTGGCCCATGTGGTGAACGAAGCGCTGGGCGGACGCGGCCACACCTACGATCTCATCGAATTGCCGGAGCATCGGCCGCAGCAGCCAGATTCGTCGTTGAATTCGCTCCTCGAGGACATGCGCGCAGGCCGCGTGACGACGTTGATCATGCTGGACGTCAACCCGGTCTACGCGGCTCCCGGAGCACTCGGGTTCGCGGATGCGCTGAAGCGCGTGCCCTTCAGCCTGGCGTTGTCGCAGGGACCGGACGAGACGGCGCGCGCCGCCAAGTGGTTCGTGCCGATGACGCACGCCTGGGAGGCCTGGAGCGACACGCGCGCGTTCGACGGAACGGCCAGCATCATGCAGCCGCAGTCGCTCCCGCTGTACGACGGCACGAGCGCGCACGAGATGCTCGCCCTGCTCGAGGGCCCCGAGGCGCCTTCGTCAGAGGCGATCGTGCGCGCGACATGGCAGGCCCGATGGGCCGACCGAATGGACGCGGCGTGGTCGGAAGCGCTCGCGAGCGGCGTTGCGGCAGATACGGCGGCGCCGAAGAGCAATGCCCCGCTCCGCTCCTCCGCTGCCCGTATCGCGTTGCCCGAACAACCGCACGCAGCAGTCAGCGTATTGTTTCGCCCCGACCCGCACCTCTGGGACGGACGGTTCGCGGGCAATCCGTGGCTGCTCGAGTTGCCCCGGCCGATGACGAAGCTCACCTGGGACAACCCGCTGCTGCTCGCCCCTTCCTTGGCAAAGCGCCTCGGCGTGGTGAACGGCGATGAAGTGCGCTTGTCGGCCGGAGCCGCGAGCGTGGTGGCGCCGGCGTGGCTGCTGCCCGGTCAGGCGCCGGATTGCGTCACCGCACTGCTGGGCTTCGGCCGTACGTCGGTCGGCCTCGCGGGGCAGGGGGCCGGGTTCGACTACCACCCGCTGATGGGCCAGGGACCGGTTGCCATCGACAAGGCGGAAGGCCGCGTCGCGTTGGCGAGCACCGAGCACCACGCCCCCATCTTCGATCGCGCGGGCGAGTTCGTCCGTCACGGCACGCTTGCCGCTTTCGAGCAGCATCCGACGTTCCTGCAAGGCGACGAGGCCAACCCGCATCTGTACCGCTGGCAGCCGCCGGGGCCAGCCGCCTGGGGGATGAGCGTCGATCTCAATGCGTGCATTGGCTGCAACGCTTGCGTCGTCGCGTGCCAGGCGGAAAACAACATTCCGGTCGTCGGCCGCGAGGAGGTGATGCGCGAGCGCGAGATGCACTGGCTCCGCATCGATCGCTACTACGAAGGAGACCCGGACGCGCCCGACACGTATCTCCAACCGATGCTGTGCATGCACTGCGAGCAGGCGCCCTGCGAGATCGTGTGCCCGGTCGGCGCCACGGTGCACGATTCCGAAGGGCTCAACGTAATGGTCTACAACCGCTGCGTCGGCACGCGGTTCTGTTCCAACAACTGCCCCTACAAGGTGCGTCGGTTCAACTACCGCGCCTATTCGCACGAGCAGTCGCGTCCCGCCAAATCGTGGAACCCCGACGTGACAGTGCGCGCGCGGGGAGTGATGGAAAAATGCACGTTCTGCCTCCAACGCATCGCGGGGGCGCGGATCGAGGCGGACCGGGGGGACCGGCCGGCGGGTACCGTGCAGACCGCCTGCCAAGCCGCGTGTCCAACCCAAGTGTTCAGCTTCGGCAATCTCGCGGAGCAGGACAGCGAGGTGGTCAAGCGCAAGCAAAGCCCGCTCGACTACGCGTTGCTCGCCGATCAGAACACGCATCCGCGCGTCACCTACGAGGCGCGCATCGCCAACCGCAATCCCGCCCTCGGCGAGGGACAAACGTGAGCGAGGCGGCCGCCGACCGACTGCAACGCCGCCTGTCGGACGCGACCCGGCCGAGCTTGCCACCCCTGCGCCTTGACGACCCCGTGCTGCTGCCGGGGGCGACCATCCGATCCATGACCGACCGGGTTTGCGCCCTCGCCCTCCGCGAGCGCGCGTTCCGTTGGTGGTGGATCGCCATGGCGCCGAGCGCGCTGCTCGCGGGTCTCCTGGTGGTCGCCATACTCTACCTGTTCTGGGCGGGCGTCGGCATCTGGGGCATCGACTGGCCGGTCGCCTGGGGTTTCGCGATCCTTAACTACGTGTGGTGGATCGCGATCGCGTCCGGCGGGACGTTCATCTCCGCGCTGTTCTTCTTGGTACGCGTGGAATGGCGCACGTCGATCAACCGCGTCGCCGAATCGATGATGCTGTTCGGCGCGGCTGCCGCAGGCGTGTTCCCGATCCTGCATCTCGGCCGCCCGTGGTTCGCCTACTGGCTGTTCTTCTACCCGAACACGATGGGGCTTTGGCCGCAGTTCCGCAGCCCGCTGCTATGGGACTTCTGGGCGCTTTATACCTACGTGTTCGCGTCCGCGCTGTTCTGGTATTTCGGGCTGATCCCCGACCTCGCGAGCATGCGCGACACCGCGACGACGAAGTGGCGCCAGCGCATCTACGGGTTCTGCGCCGTTGGCTTTCGGGGCTCCGCACGGCAATGGAAACACTTCCACGCCACCTACGGCGTGATGGCGGCGGTGATGGCGCCCGTGGTGGTGTCGATCCACAGCATCGTCGGCCTCGACTTCGCGGGCGCAGCCACCGTTGGCTGGCACACCACCGAGTTTCCGCCCCTCTTCGTGTTTGGGGCGCTGCTATCGGGGTTCGCGGTGGTGCTGCTGCTGATCATCCCGCTGCGGCGGCTGATGCGGCTCGAAGCGTTCATCACTGGCCGGCACATGGACGCGCTCGGCAAGCTCTTGCTCACCAGCAGTTGGTTGCTCGGCTACGGCTACCTGATGGACGTGTTCACTACGTACTACGGCGGCGACCCGGCCGAGGCGGCCATGTTCGCCGACCGGCTGTACGGCGTCTACTGGCCCGTGTACTGGGGCACGATCCTGTTCAACTTTCTTCTGCCGCAGCTCATGTGGTTCCCGGCTGTCCGGCTGCGCACGCCGATCGTGGCGGTGATCTCGCTCGGCGTGCTGGCCGGCATGTGGCTCGAGCGCTTCGAGATCGTCGTCACCAGCCTGCATAAGACACATCTTCCTTCGGCCTGGGGCTTCTACACGCCGACATTCTGGGACTGGGCGACCTTGGCCGGCACGATCGGACTGTTCTTCACCGGCATCCTGCTCGCGCTCCGCTTCGTCCCAGCGATGTCGATGCACGAAATGCGATCGCTGATCGTCAAGCGGCGGGACGGATGAGCGGCCTCTTGGTCGGCTTCGACTTTGAACGCGCCCTGCGCCGCGCCCTCGCGCAGTTGCGGGAAAACGGCTGGTCGCGGGTCGAAACCTACACGCCGGTCGCGCTCGACGAGCATCCGAAAGGCTCGCCGATTCCTGCGATCATGTTTGGGGTCGGCCTGCTCGGGTTCCTCGGCTTCTTCGCCCTCTTGGCGTATGCGGACATGGTCTCTTATCCCATCGATGTCGGCGGGCGGCCGCGCTTCGCCTGGCCGCCGTTCATCCCGATCGCCTTCGAGCTCGGCATCCTGTGCGCGATGGTCGCGGGCTTTGTCGCGTTTTTCGTCGCCGGCCCGCTGCTCCGCCTCTACACGCCGGTCGACGAGTGCGAGGGATTTCGCGCCGCTTCGCGCGACGGATGGATGGTCGCGGTGCGCGAGGACGATCCGGGCCGGATCGCCGACGCGCGGGCCGTGCTGCGTGACCTCGCACCGGTGACGGTTGAGGAAATCCCGTGACGCGGACAAGTTGGCTCCTTGCCGGGCTGCTGTGCGCGACCACTCTGGGCGGTTGCGACGACATGACGGAGCAGCCGAAGCAGAAGGTGTACGCGCCGCTTGCCTCGCCGGCGCAGCGCCCCGACAACATCGTCCGCTTCGGCGAACGGGCCGTCGCGGCGCCACCGGTCACATTGGCCCTGCTGGAGCGTGGGCAGGAGCGGTTCCGCATCTACTGCACTCCCTGCCATTCGGAGCTAGGGGATGGGCACGGGATGATCGTGCAGCGCGGCTTCTCTCCGCCGCCGTCGTACCACACCGACCGGCTGCGCGAGGCGCCCGTGCAGCACTTCTATGACGTGATCACGCACGGCTATGGTGCCATGTACTCCTTTGCCGAACGCGTGCAGCCGAAGGATCGCTGGGCGATCGCCGCCTATATCCGGGCGCTGCAACGCAGCCAGAACGCGAGTTCGGACGACCTGACGGCCGAGCAGCGGAGCGCCATGCGATGACAGAGCGCGACCGGGAGCGCGCGGCGTGGATCACGGGCGGGGCGGGCCTTGTGGTGCTGGCGATCGCTGCGATCGTCGCACCCTGGTCGTTTCCGCATGCCTGGCTCGCCGCGCTGTATTGCTGGCTCGCCTGGCCGCTCGGCAGCCTGGCCTTGCTGCTGATCCATGCCCTGACTGGCGGCAAATGGGGCTGGGCGATCCGGCCGCAGCTGATTGCGGGGCTGGCGACCTTGCCGCTGGTGCTGGCCTTCGCGCTGCCGCTGCTGTTCGTGCTGGCGAGCCTTTACCCTTGGGCGCAAGCAGCGATCCAGCCGCATCTCCCGAACGGGTTCTATCTCAACCTGCCGTTCTTCGCCGTCCGCGGGATCGTGTACCTGATCGTCTGGCTTGGCTTGGGCGGCGCGGTGCTCTGGGGGCTTGGGCGGCAGCCGAGCCCGTTGCGCACGCTGGCGCCGCCCGGGCTGATCCTGTTGGCGCTCAGCTTCACGTTCGCTGCCATCGACCTCACCCTGTCGCTGCAGCCCGCGTTCAAGTCGAGCGTCTATGGCATGCTCGCGGGAACGGAGGCGGTGCTGTTCGCGCTTTCGATTGCCGTGCTCGGCGTGACGCTGATTGAGGCGAGCCGGGCGGACGCACGGGAGGACCTCGGCAAGTTGATGCTGTCGCTCGTCATCCTTTGGGCTTACCTCGACTTCATGCAGGTGCTGATCGTCTGGCAATCCGACCTGCCCGACGAGGCCGCGTGGTATGCGGCGCGAGTTTCGCACGGCTGGGAGTACGTGGCCGGCGCGGTCGCGCTGCTGCATTTCGTGCTGCCCTTCTTCCTGCTGCTCTGGCCGCAAGTGCAGCGAAGCCGAGGCGCCCTCCGCGTAATTGCGGCGGCTCTCGTCGTCGCCGAAGTGCTGCGCTCCTGGTGGCTGGTGCTGCCCGCGGCCGGGCGGGGCATCGGCATTGCGGACGTGGCCGCCATGGTCGCGGTGTTCGGCTTCGCCGCGGGCCTAGCCTTGCGGGCCCCCCGCCTTCCTCAGATTGCGGGTGCAGCAGGCCGTGGCTGAACCCGAACAGGTCATCCCGACCGCCGGCCACGAGCCGAAGGATGTCAGCGGGCGGTTTATCCTGGGCGCGGTGATCGTCGTGGTGGGCTCGCTCGCGTGCGTCATCGTGGGGGTGATGTGGGCGTTTCCGGGTTCGCTGCAGGGCAAGACCATGCCCCGTGACGCACCGCGCTTCCCCCAGCCGGAGTTGCAAGCAAGCCCTCGCGACGACATGGGACGGTTTCGCGCCGAGCAGCTGCAAGCGCTGAACAGCGCCGGCTGGATCGACCGCGAGCGCGGCGTCGCCCACATCCCGATCGACGCGGCGATGCACCTGCTGGCGCGGGACGGCATCCCCGGTTGGCCGACGCCGCGATGAGCCTCCGCACCCTCCTGGCTCTGTGGGCGCTGCTGCTGCCCGGAGTTGCGTGGTCCGCGGCTCCACCGGGCGACTTCGCCTATCGGCAGAACCTCGGGGCCAAGCTGCCGGACGTCGTGCTGCACGACGACGCGGGGCGGGAACGCAAGGTGCTCGACCTCCTGGGCGGCAAGCCCGGCATTGTCGCCCTTGGTTACTTCCATTGTCCGAACCTGTGCGGCCTGCTGCGCGCCGACCTGATGCACGCGCTCGGGCAGACCAGCATGACCGCCGGTCAGCAGTACGAGCTGCTTGCCGTGAGTATCGATCCGGCCGAGCGGAGCGCAGACGCGGCCGAAGCGAAGCGCACGGACATGGCCCAGTTCCCGGTGCCGGGCGCCGCCGAGGGTTGGCACTATCTCACCGGCTCGGAGGCGGCGGTACAGGCGGTGGCCGACGCGGTCGGCTTCCGGGACCGGTTCGATGCGGAGCAGAAGCAGTTTCTCCATCCGTCGGGCGTCGTGTTCGTCAGCCCCGACGGCACGGTGTCGAGCTACCTGCTCGGCATCGGCTACGCGGCGAACGACGTCCGGCTCGGCGTGACCCGCGCCGCTACGGGGAGCATTGCTTCGGCCGCCTTGCCGGTCCTGCTGCTTTGCTTTCACTTCGACCCGACGACCGGTCGCTACACTTTGGCAGTGCTGAAGCTGCTCGAGCTCGGTGCGGCGATCACGGTCGTCGTAGTGGGGGGCGGATTGCTGCTCGCGTTTCGCCGTGAGCGAAGGGCGGCGCCATGAAATTCTGGCTCCCCGAGGCGAGCAGCTACGCCCCCGAGTTGGACTATCTGCTGCTGGCCCTCACGCTGATCAGCTTCGCGGTACTGGGTCTGGTGGCGCTACTCATGATCCGGTTCATGTTCCGCTATCGTGCGGGCAGCCCGGTCGACCGCGGCGCGATCCCGAAGAAGACGTGGGGCTTGGAGTCGGCATGGACGGGCGCGACGCTCCTCGTGTTCTTCGGCCTGTTCGTCTGGGGCGCAAATCTTTACGTGCGGCAGTTCCAGACGCCGGCCGACGCGCTCACAATCTACATCGTCGCCAAGCAGTGGATGTGGAAAGCGGAGCATCCGGGTGGCCAGCGCGAGATCGACGCGCTGCACTTGCCCGTAAATCGTCCAATCCGACTGATGATGACCTCCGAGGATGTCATCCATGACTTCTCGATCCCCGCGTTCCGCGTCAAGCACGACGTGCTGCCGGGGCGTTACGAGGCGATGTGGTTCCGCGCGGACCAACCCGGCACCTATCACCTGTATTGTTCCCGGTTTTGCGGTACCGACCATTCCGCGATGTTGGGCGAGGTCGTGGTGATGCAGGGTCCGGAATTCCAGCAATGGCTGCAACGGAACGGCACCAGTGACACCTTGGTCGCGTCTGGCAAGGACCTGTTCATCCGCTACGGTTGCGACGGCTGCCACGGCGGCCGCGGCACCGTGCGGGCGCCGTCTCTAGCCGGCCTTTACGGCAGTCCGGTGCCGCTGTCCGACGGCACCACAGTGACCGCGGACGATCGTTACATTCGCGACAGCATCCTGATGCCGGGAAAAGAGGTCGTCGCCAGCTACGCGCCGGTGATGCCGTCCTTCGCGGGCGTGATCGGCGAGGACGACCTGATCAAGCTCATCGCCTACATCAAATCCCTCGCACCCGATCACCAGTCGTGAGGCCAACGGCATGAGCGCCACAGTTGTTGAGCGGGCGGAACTCCAGGAGAGCTATCTCACCGACAAAACCACCATCGCGAGCTGGCTTTTCACGACGGACCACAAGCGGATCGCGCTGCTGTATCTCGGCTCCATCACCGTGTTCTTTTTTATCGGCGGCTTCGCTGCGGCGCTGGTCCGCCTGAATCTCATTGTGCCGGAGGGGCTGATCCCGTCGGCCGAGACCTACAACCGGCTGTTCACCATGCACGGCGTGGTGATGGTGTGGTTCTTCCTGGTGCCCGCCGTGCCGGTGACGCTCGGCAACTTCATGGTCCCGCTCATGCTGGGGGCGCGCGACCTCGCGTTCCCCAAGCTGAACCTCATCAGCTGGTATCTATTCATTGCCGGCGGGGCAATCGAACTGTGGGCGCTGTTCGTGGGCGGCGTCGATACCGGGTGGACGTTTTACCCGCCGCTTTCGACGGCTTTCGCGCAGGGCCATGTCGTGCTCGCCGTGGTCGGCATTTTCGTGTCCGGCTTCTCGTCCATTGCGACCGGACTGAATTTTATGGTCAGCATCCATCGCCTGCGCGCGCCGGGCATGACCTGGTATCGGATGCCGATCTTCCTGTGGTCGCTCTACTCCACCAGCGTGCTCTTCGTGTTCGCGACCCCGGTGCTGGCGATCACCCTGCTGCTGCTGGGCTTCGAGCGTATCTTCCGTATCGGGGTTTTCGACGCCGCGATCGGCGGCGATCCGATACTGTTCCAGCACATGTTCTGGTTCTACTCGCACCCGGCGGTCTACATCATGATCCTGCCGGGCTTCGGCGTGGTCAGCGAGATTATCCCAGCCTTCGCCCGCCGCCGGCTGTTCGGCTACAAGTTCGTCGCCTGGTGCAGCGTCTCGATTGCCGTCATCAGCTTCTTCGTCTGGGGACACCACATGTTCGTCTCCGGTCAGTCGCTCTACGCGAGCATCGTGTTCTCCTTGTTGAGCTACGCCGTTGCGGTGCCCTCGGCGATCAAGGTGTTCAACTGGATCGGCACCTTGCACAAAGGCTTCATCCGGTTCGACGCGCCGATGCTATACGCGCTTGGCTTCGTCGGCCTGTTCACCATTGGCGGCCTCGCCGGTCTGTTCGTGGCCGCGCTCGCCGCAGACGTGCACCTCACTCAGACCTACTTCGTCGTCGCGCATTTCCACTACGTGATGGTGGGCGGCATGGTGACCGCGTTCTTCGCTGGCCTGCACTACTGGTGGCCGAAGATCACCGGGCGGATGTACCCGAGATGTGGGGCCGTGCCGGGGCGCTCATCATTTTCATCGGCTTCAATCTGACGTTCGCGCCGCAGTTCATCCTGGGCTATCTCGGGATGCCGCGGCGCTACCACGCCTACCCGCCCGAGTTCCAGGTGCTGAACGTGCTGTCCTCTGCGGGTGCGACAATTCTCGCCGCCGGCTATCTGCTGCCACTCGGCTATCTCACCTGGTCGCTGTTCCGGGGCGCCCGCGCGCCCGCGAACCCGTGGGGCGCGACGGGCCTCGAGTGGCAGACCCCATCGCCGCCGCCAGCCAAGAACTTCGCCGTCACACCGATTGTGACCGAGCCGCCCTACACCTATCCACCGCCCGAGTTGGTCCAGCATCATGTCTGATGCGTACGCGCCCCACGAGTTCCAGTACGCGAGCGCCGAGCACCAGAACGGGACGGCACTCGCCGGCATGTGGCTGTTCCTCGCCACCGAGATCCTGTTCTTCGGCGGCCTGTTCCTGACCTGGATTTACGCCCGTCACTGGAACCGCTCCGGGTTCGACGCCGCCGGCGGCGAAACCGAACTGTGGATCGGCACGGTCAACACCGCGCTGCTCGTCACCAGCAGCTTCATCTATGCGGTCGGGGTAGCCGGGGCACGTGTCGGGAACAACCGACGGGTCCTGTGGTGCTGCCTCGGCGCGATCGGCATCGGGCTCGCCTTTCTCCTGCTGAAGTTCGGGCTGGAGTGGGGCGACGATTTTGATAAGCACCTGTTCCCGGTCGGCCCCGGATTTCACTTCACCGGCGCGCTCGAGCCGGGCGCGCGCCTGTTCTACATATTCTACTTCGTGTCCACCGGGCTTCACGGCATTCACATGGTCGTCGGCATCGGCCTGGTGGCGTGGATGGCCTGGATGGCCCGCCGCGGCGTGTTCTCGCCGCAGTACCCACGCCGGTCGTGGTAGTCGGCCTGTACTGGAGCTTCGTCGACATGATCTGGCTGATCCTATATCCCCTGATCTATCTCATCGGACGGTCGTGATGCCGCGCCGCCTCTTAATCGGCTGGATTACGCTCCTCCTGCTGCTGGCGGCCGAGTTCGGCCTCAGCTTCCTGCCAATGGCGCCGAACTCTGCGGGTGCTGCTCATGCTGCCGGCCGCCGGCATGGTGGCCGTGGTGGGCATCGTCTTCATGGAGGTGGGCGACGGGCCGGTGATCGTGCGTGGGTTCGCTGTCGCCGGCCTGGTCTGGCTCCTCGTCCTGTTAGGCCTCGGCAGCATGGACCCGATGACCCGCACCGAATATCAGGTGCCCTTCGCGCACCGAGACTAGCGCGGCGCCTTCAGCTACGACCGCACCATGTTGCTCAGCCGCCTGCTTGCCCGCCTCGTCGCTTGGGGCCACGACCACGCGCTTCCCGTGTTCATCGCCGGCTTGGTGCTAGCGGCGTCCGGGGGGTGGTATGCCTACGCGAACCTCGGGATCAGTACCGACACCGACAAACTGTTCTCCGAACGCCTGCCCTGGCGGCAGCGCGCGATAGCCCTGGCGCGCGATTTCCCGCAATTCAAAGACCTGATCGTGGTGGTGGTCGACGGGAAGGAGCCTGAAGCAGCCGACGCTACGGCCGCCTCGCTCGCTAGCGTGCTCGCCGCCGATCACGCGCACATCGTTTCAGTGAGCCGGCCGGACGCGTCGCCGTTCCTCGCGCAAGCGGCTTTCCTGTTCCTGGATACCAAGCAGCTCGAAGCCTTGCTGAACAGCACGATCGACGCGCAGCCGCTGCTGGGGCAGCTCGCGGCCGACCCGAGCGCCCGCGGCCTATTCGCCGCCCTGGCCTTGCTCGGGGTCGGCGTGCAACGCGGTGAGACCGATCTCAACCCGTATCTGCCGTCCCTGGAAGCTTTCCACGAGGCGATGGCGGCGGCACTCGACGGTCATCCCCGGCCGCTCTCCTGGTCGCGCCTGCTCGGCGGCAAACTGATTGACCTTGGCGGACAGTATCGCTTCGTCCTCGTCCATCCGAAGCTCGACTTCGGGGCCATGCAGCCGGGCGGGGCGGCCACGGCGACGATCCGCGCCGCGGCGTCCTCCCTCGATTTCGTCCGGTCCGGCGACGCGCGGGTCAGGATCACCGGGTCGGTTGCGCTCGCAGACGAAGAGTTCGCGAGCGCGGCGCACGGCATGATCGAAGGGCTGGTGGGCAGCCTGATCCTCATCACGCTTTGGCTCTTTCTTGCGTTGCGGAGCTGGCGCCTGATGCTGCCCGCGCTGCTGACCCTGTTGCTGGGGCTGATGGTCACGCTGTTGTTCGCGGCCGTCGCGATCGGGACGTTAAACCTCGTCTCCGTCGGCTTCGGCATCCTGTTCGTCGGGATCGCGGTCGACTTCGCAATCCAGTTCAGCGTCCGCTACCGGGAACGCCGGCTGCACGCGCCCAGCCTCGCCGAGGCCCTGGCGGAAACCGGGCGGCGGGTCGGGGTGCAGATCCTTGTCGCCGCCGCCGCAACCGCGGCTGGTTTCCTTGCCTTCGTGCCCACCGATTTCGCGGGCGTGGCCGAGCTCGGGCTGATCGCGGGCGTCGGCATGCTGATCGCGTTCGGCTGCACCATCCTGTTCCTCCCGGCCGCGATCACGCTGTTCCGCCCGCGCGGTGAGGCGGACGAGGTGGGGTTTCGCTGGGCCGCCCCGCTCGATCCCTTGCTGCGGCGCGTGCGTGTTCCCGTGCTGGTAGTCTTCAGCGTGCTCGCCGCATTGGGCGCGATCCTGCTGCCACGCCTGACCTTTGATCCGGATCCCCTGCACACCAAGGCTCAGAACACCGAAGCGGTGCGGACCCTGTACGATCTGATGGGCTCGCCGCTCACCAATCCTTTCACCATCGACGTGCTCACCCCAGACGAGCGCGCGGCCAAGGCGCTCGCCGGACGGCTCGCGAAGGTTCCGTCCGTCGCCGAGGTGTTGAGCATCGACAGCCTGATCCCCGACGATCAGCCGGCCAAGCTCGCGCTGATCGCCGACGCCAACAATATTTTGGCCGCCACTCTGAGCCCTCGCGAGCCGGCAGCTCCCGTGACCCCCGAGGAGGTGCGGCTCGCGGCGCATACGGCCCTCGAGCAGATCAAGCCGGCACTGCCAAAGCTGCCGCCGGATCACCCGCTCCGAGCGCTCGCGCGCGACCTCGAGCGCGCCTCGACCGCATCCGACAACATCATCGCCGGGCTTGAGAGCGCGCTCACGCGCTTTCTCCCGGCGGAACTCGATCAATTGCGGACGGCGCTCAGCGCACGGCCCGTAACACTCGATACCATTCCGGCCGACTTCAAGCGGGATTGGCTGCTCCCGGACGGGCAGGCGCGGGTGCAGGCGGTGCCGAAGCGCGACGCGCTCACGCCGGTGGGACTGCGCCGGTTCGTCGCCGAAGTACGGGCCGTGGCTCCAGACGCGGGCGGGTCGGCGGTCGCGATCGAGGCCGCCAGCGAGACGATCGTGAACGCGTTCCGCTCCGCCGCGATCGGTGCCATCGTCGCGATCACCATTATCCTGTTCCTGGCACTCCGCCGTCCGCTCGATGTCGGGTTGGTGCTGGCGCCGCTGTTGCTTTCGGGACTGTTAACCGTGGTCGTCTCGGCCTTGGCGCCGCTGCCGCTCAACTATGCGAACATCATCGCGTTGCCGCTGCTGCTCGGGGTCGGCGTCTCGTTCAACATCTATTTCGTGATGAACTGGCGGGCCGGGCAGCGCTCGGTGCTCGGCTCGGCCACGGCGCGAGCCATCTTGTTCTCGGCGCTGACCACGGCCACCGCTTTCGGCTCCCTGGCCCTGTCCGGGCATCCTGGTACGGCGAGCATGGGAACGCTGCTGCTGGTCTCGCTCGGATGCACCCTGCTCGCGAGCCTCGTGTTCATCCCAGCACTGCTCGCCGCCGTCCCGCCGCCAAGGATGCGTTAACCCGCGGCGCGCATCCTTGGCGTCGTGCGAGCGCCCATTCTTGCCCTGATGCTGGTCGCAATGCGTCCGGCGTGGGGGCAGCCAGCAGATTGCGCGCCTGACCCGGCACCGACAGCCACCGTCCCGCTGGAGCTAAATCTGCAGGGTCTGCCGGGGGTACCGAAGGGGCTGAGCGGCTGGCTCGAGGCCGACGTTCCCGCTTCCCCGCCGGGCGGGCACTCGGTGCGCCGCCCCACCTCCGCCGGCGAGCCAGGACGTGTTGGCGGGCCAGCCCGGCGACGTACTAGGCGGAAGGCCCGTCCGTGACGTGTTGCGCGGCCCTACACCCCGAGTCGAAGTCGATCGCTGAGCAGGGCCGCGCCGCTGATTAGCGCGAAGCTTCCTTGGAGGTAACGCGCTGCTGCAACTCCTGCGCCGCGGCCAGGTGCTGCTCGAGTGCCGGAAGGATCTCCTGCGCAAACGCCTTTACCTCCGGGTTCTGCCCGGACTGCGCCTCCTGCTGGAAGCTGTGAACGTCCTTCTTGTGGTCCTCCACCATGGCGTTGATGTAGGTGCGATCGAGCTCGCTGCCGTGCAGCTTCTGCACTCGGTTAACCATCTCTTGCGCCTCGTGATCGAGTCCACTCGGCAGTTGCGCGCCCGCAGTAGTGGCCGTGCGCTCGAGCATTTGATCGGCCATCGTGTGATCCGTCACCATCCATCGGCCAAACTCGCGGACGGCTGCGTTGTCGCCGTGCTCCTGGACATAGCGGCCGGTCTCGACCTCGGCCTTGCCGTTCGCGGCCTCCTTAAGGAAGGTGCGATCCTGCTGGTTAAGCGTGGCGTTCCCCGCCGTCGCTGCGGTGAGCGCCTGCGTGCTGGCCGTGGGCGAGTTCGGCTGGGTGCCGGTGGTGCCGGGCCGTGCGCCCGTACTACCCGGCTGCGCCAAGGCTGGTCACGGCCAGCGCTAGGAGCGCCGCCGTGGTGACGGTTAGTCTCATGCGTATCTCCCGGATCGCGATTTGCCTGGGTGCAACGGCAGCTGCCCAGGCAGGTTCCGGGGCTAACGTGTTTGCGATACTGACCCGGCATCCCGCTCTCGCCACGCTTCGGCCAGCAAGCACAGCAGCTCGAACAGCACGGAGGCGCCATTAAAGGCGGTGAGCGTGCCGGGATCGAACGACGGGGCCACCTCGACGAGGTCGGCGCCGACGAAGTCGATGCCGCGCAGCCCACGCAACAGCCGGAGTGCAGTGTTCATGCGTATGCCACCGGCCTCCGGCGTGCCAGTACCCGGGCGCTTCCGACGGATCAAGACTGTCGATATCGAACGAGAGATAGGTCGGCCCGGCGCCTACTACGCGGCGCGCCGTCTCCACCGCGTACCGCCACCCCCCGTCGTCCAGCTCGTCCATGCTGATGACGTGCATCCCACTGTCGCGGCTAAAAGCCCACAGCGCCGGATCATTCGTCGTGCCGCGCAACCCGATCTGCACGACGCGCGCGGGATCGAGCAGACCCGCCTCCGCGGCGCGGCGGAACGGTGCGCCATGGTGCAGCCGCGAGCCCATGTAGTCGTCACCAGTATCCGCGTGGGCGTCGACGTGGATCATACCGAGCGCCTTGCCCGCGCCGACCGCGCGCAGGATCGGCAAGGAGATTGCGTGGTCGCCGCCGACCGAAAGGGGCGTCACACCGGCGCCCACCACGGTCGCGTAGAAACCGGCGATCTCGTCGAGGGCGTGCCCGAGCTCGAACGGCTGCTCGATCCAGGCGTCTCCGAGGTCGCGCACGCGCGCTATCTCGAATGGCCGTATGCCCGTGGCTCCGTTCATGCGCCGCAACATGCTCGACTGGTCGCGTACGGCACGCGGCCCGTGCCGGGCCCCCGATCGGTTCGTCACACCGCCGTCGAACGGCACGCCAATGATGCCGATGTCGACCGCCGACAAGTCCTGGGTATACGGCGCGCGGAAGAAGGTGGAGATGCCGGTGTAGCGCGGCTGCGCTTGCGGGTCCGACATCTCGTGATACCGCTCGGTCCGCTTTATCGGCTGCAACGGCTCGCCTCCTGGCTGAAATCGGTCGCCACCGCGCCGGACGCGGCCAGCGCCGCCGCCACCCGGGAATCGAGCAGAGCGGCAAGCTCCGCCTCATGCTCGTACTCCGGCATCAGTTCCACCAAAATCGGATCGCGGCGGCTCGCCGGGTGGCAATAGATCTCGCTGAGCCCCGGCGGAAGTTGCTTGGCGAGGTGGACGAGGCGCGTCGCCGTCATGTGACCGCTCCAGGCGACCCCGAATGCGTGATCGTTGGCGAGCAGCCCGGCACGCCGAACCTGTCGCCGGAGCAGGCCGGTCCAGACGTGCATGGCCCGGGCACCCCAACCTGGCCGATCGTCTATCTGGGCAAGAACGGCAGGCGGCTCGGCCGGTACCCGGACCGCGCGCAAGCCGAAGTCACGCCCGATGTCGACCAGCAATCGGCCGACAATCGGGTGGAGGTGCATATGCTTGTGCGCGTCGGCATGATCGAGCGATAGACCGGTCGCTGCGAAGGCCGCGAACTGCGCGCGGATCTCCGCGGCAAGCTGGGAACGGGCAGCAGGACGGAACGCGTAGCGGAGCGCGAGGGCGAGCTGCCCGGGGGGGAACTGCGCGCCAGCACCCCGGCCCTGTCCCGCCAGCGGAAGGTTGGGGAGCGTCAGGAGCGGGATTTCCGACCTGCCGAGCACCGCCGGCCCTTCGACCAGAACGAGATGTAGGCCGACCTTCAGCGAGGGTAGCGCGTGCGCGCGTCTGACGGCATCCGCCGCCGCCGGCCCGGCGACCATCAGGCTGGCCGAGGTCAGCACGCCCTCGCGATGCGCTTGCTCGACCGCCTCGTTCACCGCCTCCGACAGGCCGAAATCGTCTGCGGTGATGATGACGCGCTTCGGCGTCAGGCGGCCCCTCGCATCGAGCAGCGCGTTAGGTCACGCCGCCTCCACGTCAGGCGGCGTTGTGGCGCTCGCGCAGGAACTGGAAGAACTCCACCCCCTCCCGCAGGCGCCGTCGCATCATCTGTGGGCTGCGCACCATCTCGCCCACGATGGAGGCGATCTTCGGTGCCCGGAAGTAGAACTGCCGGTAGAACGTCTCCACCGAATCGAAGATTTCGGTGTGCGACAAATGCGGGTAGTGCAAGGGCGCGATCTGGACGCCGTGTTCGTCCACCAGCTCGGCGTGTTCGGCGTCGAGCCAGCCGTTGGCCCGGGCCTGGTCGTAGAGGAACGTGCCGGGATATGGCGCGGCCAAGGACACCTGAACGGTGTGCGGGTTGATCTCCTGCGCGAAACGGATGGTTTCGCGGATCGTGTCCGCACTCTCGCCCGGAAGGCCGAGGATGAACGTACCGTGGATCTTGATGCCAAGCTCGTGGCAGTCGCGGGTGAACTGCTTGGCGACCTCGATCCGCATGCCTTTCTTGATGTTGTGCAGGATCTGCTGGTTACCGCTCTCGTAGCCGACCAGCAGGAGCCGAAGCCCGTTGTCCTTGAGTACCTTCAGCGTGGCGCGCGGCACGTTCGCCTTGGCATTGCAGGACCAGGTTACGCCCAGGCGTCCGAGTTCGCGCGCAATCGCCTCGGCGCGCGGCAGATTGTCGGTGAACGTGTCGTCGTCGAAGAACACCTCGCGCACCTGAGGAAACAGGTGCTGGATCAGCTTCACCTCTTCGGCGACGTGGCCGGGCGACCGCACCCGGTAGCGATGACCGCCAACCGTCTGCGGCCAAAGGCAAAACGTGCAGCGCGATTTGCAGCCGCGCCCGGTATACAGCGACACGTACGGGTGCAGCAGATAGCCGATGAAGTAGTCTTCGATGCGGAGGTCGCGCTTGTAGACGTCCGTAACGAACGGCAGCTGATCCATGTCCTCCAGCACCGCCCGGTCCGGGTTATGCACGATCCTGCCGTCCGATGTGCGGTAGGAGATGCCGTTCACCGCGGCGAGGTCTCGGCCCTCGGCGATTTCCTTGATGGTGAAATCGAACTCGTTGCGAGCCACGAAGTCGATCGGCGCGCCGGCAAGCAGGCTTTCTTCCGGCTGCACCGCGACCTTGGCGCCGACGAAGCCGACCGTCAGCGCCGGGTTGGCGTCCTTCATCGCCTGGGCAACCCGCACGTCGGACGCGAAGGATGGTGTCGAGGTGTGGACCACGCAAAGATCGTAGTCCCGCGCCTGGCGGGTCACCGCCTCAAGGCCCAGCCGCGCTGGCGGCGCGTCGATCAGCTTGCTGCCTGGAACCAGGGCCGCGGGCTGGGCTAGCCAGGTCGGGAACCAGAAGGAGCGGATTTCGCGCTTGGCCTGATAGCGCGAGCCCGCGCCACCGTCGAACCCGTCGAACGAGGGCGGGTGCAGGAACAACGTCCGCATTAGACCGGCTTTCCCTTCACGAGGCTCTAACCTTGCCGTCCGCGGGACGCTTCCACCCGCTCGGCTCATCGCGGCCGTTATCCGCCCGCAGCCCGTGACCCCGCCATTCCACGTGATCGCCCATGAAGCTTGCGATCAGGGTCGCCACGAACAGCGCATCACGCAGCGGCAAGAGCCAGAACGGAGGCCGGACTGCAAGCCCGAGGGTGTCGTTGACGCCCAGTACCGCCAGCCCTCGGACCACCCAGGCCACCGCGAACAGGCCGACCGCCCAAGGCGCGCCGCCGGACAGCACGGCGGCAAGCGCAGACCAAAAGAGCGGATACTGCACCGAGGACAAGGCGAACCCGATCGGCTCGAGCGCCCGCGTGGTCCGAGCCCAGCGCAGCTCGTGGCGCCAAAGCGCGCGGAAGCTCGTCTCCGGCACCGTGGTGGCCGGCACTACGGTCGCAAGCTCCACCCGCAGCCCTTCGGCGCGGACCAGCTGCCCTAGCACGTTGTCATCCGCGAGGTGGTCAACCAGCATCCGCAGGCCGCCCACCCGATCAAGCGTTTCGCGGCGCAGCGCCATGGTGGCGCCGAAGCAATCCTGCCGCCCGAGGGTGCGGGCCAGCAGGGCGCCCGGGAGCAGCGCATGGGTGATCTGCGTCGCCCCGAGCCGTGCGGCCAGCCCGCGGCTGGCGGGCAGGCCGGTGTACAACACGGTGGCGAGCCCCACACCGGGCTGGGCGAGGCACGCCACCAACCGGGCTAACCAGTCCTGCGGCACATGCACGTCGCTGTCGGCTATGACCAGGATCTCATGCTTGGCCGCGCGCAGCATGTTCATGAGATTGCCGATCTTGCGGTTGCGGCCGTGCGGCATGGGATCGACGACGACGTCGATTTCTCGGTCTGGGAAGCGCGCCTTGAGCGCGGCCACCACGGCGAGCGCCGGATCAGATGGGTCCTGCACGCCGAACACGATCTGCAATGCAGGGTAATCTTGCGCGCAAACGCTCCCGAGCGCTTCGGGCAGCAGCGGTTCGTCGCCATAAAGCGGCTTCAGGATCGTCACGGGAGGGCATGTGGACAGCCGCGGCGCGGGTCGGCGGGAGAACCGCAGCACCGAGGCCCAGCCCGCCAGGGTGAAACCCACGCCCGCACAGGCGAGCGCGGCCCAAATCGCGGAGAGACACGTCATCCGGCCGATAACGTGCCGCCGGACAGGTCGGCGATCTTCTGTTGGAGCTTCGCGATCAATTCCGAGGCATTGGGTGCGGCGCCAAGCAGGCCGCGAAAATCGGAACGCTGCACCGCGACCCGGCTGATCGAACCGTTCAGCAGCACGTCCACCACCTTCCAGGTATCGCCGACCTGGCGCATCACGTAGTCGATGCGAACCGGGCTCCCCGAGCTGCGCAGGATGCGGGTTTCGACGATCTCCCCTCCGCCGCCGGGGCGGGTATCGGGATGGACTTCGAACCGCTCGCCAGAATAGCGCCCGAAGTTCGCCACATAAGAGGCGACCGTAAAGCGGCGGAACACCTGAGCCAGATCGCTTTGCTCCTGTCGCGAGAGCGATGCCCAGCGTGGTCCGACGGAAGTACGCAAGATGCCCGGGAGGTCGAACACGCGCTCGACGGTGGGCGCCAGCATTTCGTAGCGACGCGGGAACGGGGTCGCTGCCCCGGCCTTCATCACCGCGAGCAGCGCTTCGTTCAGCTCGGTGATCGGGACGGTCGCGCCGGCAATCTCAGCGGCGCGCGCCGGTGCCGCCACGGCGAGGCCTGCGAGAAGCAACCCGAGCAGCCTCCGACGCCTCATGCGCAGGGCCTTATCTTGTGCGTCATCGCCTGACAACCGCCCGCCGCCGGCCGCCCTGCTGACCCAGCGCGTCGAGGGCGGTTTGCACGATGTTGGCGGGGGCGAGGCCGGCTTCGGCGAGCTGGCGGGGCTGGGTGTCGTGCTCGATGAAGCGGTCGGGCAGGGTCAGCGGGCGGACCCGCAGCGCCCCGGCCGCGCCGTCCAGCAGGCCGCGCCAGGCCAGGTGGTGCAGCACCGCCGCGCCGAACCCGCCGGCCGCCCCCTCCTCCACCGTCAGCAGCACCTGGTGGTGCCGCGCCAGCTGCTCGATCAGCCCGGTGTCCAGCGGCTTGGCAAACCGCGCGTCGGCCACCGTCGCCCCGAACCCCCGCGCCGCCAGCTCGTCGGCCGCCCGCAGGCAGTCGGCCAGCCGCGTGCCGAGCGACAGGATCGCCACCGTGCCGCCCTCCCGCAGCACCCGGCCGCGGCCCAGCGGCAGCACCAAGGGCTCGGACGGCAGCACAACCCCGGTGCCGTCGCCGCGCGGATAGCGCAGCGCCGACGGCCGGTCGTCGATCGACGCCGCCGTGCGCACCATGTGCACCAGCTCCGCCTCGTCGGCCGGCGCCATCAGCACCATCCCCGGCAGGCAGCCCAGATACGCCAGGTCGAACGAGCCGGCATGCGTCGCCCCGTCCGCCCCCACCAGACCCGCCCGGTCCATCGCAAACCGCACCGGCAGCGACTGGATCGCCACGTCGTGCACCACCTGGTCGTAGGCGCGCTGCAGGAACGTCGAATAGATCGCGCAGAACGGCCGCAAGCCCTCGGTCGCCATCCCGGCGGCAAACGTCACCGCGTGCTGCTCGGCGATGCCCACGTCAAAGCACCGCTCCGGAAACCGCTGCGCGAACCGGTCCAGCCCGGTGCCCGACGGCATCGCCGCGGTGATCGCCACCACCGCCGGATCCCGCGCCGCCTCGCCGATCAACGCGTCGGCGAACACCCGCGTGTAGGACGGCGGCCCCGGCGGGGCTTTCGCCTGCTCGCCGGTGATCACGTTGAACTTGGCCACCGAATGCAGCTTGTCGGCCGACGCCTCGGCCAGCGGATAGCCGTGCCCCTTGCGGGTGATCACGTGCAGCAGGATCGGCCCGCTTTCCTCCGCGTCGCGCACGTTGCGCAGCACCGGCAGCAGGTGGTCGAGGTTGTGCCCGTCGATCGGACCCACGTAGTAGAACCCGAGCTCCTCGAACAGCGTCCCGCCGGTCAGGATGCCGCGGGCATACTCCTCCGCCCGCCGCGCCGTCCGCTCGAGCCCGCGGGGAAACCGCTTGGCCATCCGCACCGCCAGCTCGCGCAGCGACAGAAACGAGCGCGACGACATCAGCCGCGACAGATAGGCGCTCATCGCACCCACCGGCGGCGCGATCGACATGTCGTTGTCGTTCAGGATCACCACCAGCCGCGACTTCAGGGCGCCGGCGTTGTTCATCGCCTCATACGCCATCCCGGCACTCATCGCCCCGTCGCCGATCACCGCGATCACGTTGCGCTCCTTCTCCGGGCGCTCGCGCTCGTCCTTGCCCAGGCGCTCGTCCTTGCCGGGGCGCTCGTCCTTGCTGGGGCGCTCGCGCTCGCCACGGCTCGCTGCCGCGCCGCCCGCCGCCCCGCCGCCCGCGGGCCCGCCGCCGCCTGGGCCGCCTTGAGGTCGCGCGCCACCGCCATGCCGAGCCCGGCGGAGATCGAAGTGGACGAGTGCGCCGCGCCGAACGGGTCGTACGGGCTTTCGCTGCGCCGGGTGAAGCCCGACAAGCCGCCGCCCTGCCGCAGGGTGCGGATGCGCCCCCGCCTCCCGGTCAGGATCTTGTGCGGATACGCCTGGTGACCGACGTCCCAGATCAGCCGGTCGTGCGGCGTGTCGAACACCGCGTGCAACGCCACCGTCAGCTCCACCACCCCGAGACCCGCCCCGAGATGACCGCCCGTCACCGATACCGCGTCGATCGTCTCCGCCCGCAGCTCGTCCGCCACCACACGCAGCTGCTCGGCCGAAAAATTGCGCAAATCCGCCGGATGCGAAACCCGGTCCAGCAACGGCGTGCTCACCGCATTCATCGCAGCCAACCCATCAAACCCTCGCCATCCATCCAATAAACCTCAACGCCGACGAGCAACGACGGTTGGGCTCCGTCCCGTGGACAGAACCTAGCCTCCGACCGTGGACAGATATGGCCTGCGACGCGCGCCTGCCGGCCGCTGTGCCCGATTTCCGCCCTCCCGCCCATCCCAGGCGTCAGTTGTGGCCTCAACGCCACACATACCTTCCCGGCGCCGTGTGGTCTTGCGCGCCGCATGCAATGTGCGCATGTCACGGCTCGCTTGAGCCGGAGGACACGGCGCGCGTAAGGGTGCGCCGCGAGGGAACATCATGGCTGTACCACTGAACCAGGCGCTCCGCGTCGGTGCCTATGTTGTCAGGCAGCATCTGGCCGGGCGCAAGCGCTACCCGCTGGTGTTGATGCTCGAGCCGCTGTTTCGATGCAATCTCGCTTGCGCCGGTTGCGGCAAGATCGACTATCCGCCGGAGATCCTGAACCAGCGGCTTTCCGTGGCCGAGTGCCTGGAGGCGGTGGACGAGTGCGGCGCGCCCGTCGTGGTGATCGCCGGCGGCGAGCCACTCTTGCATCGCGAGATCGATCAGGTGGTCCAGGGCGCGATCGCGCGCAAGAAATTCGTGATCGTCTGCACCAACGCGCTACTGCTTGAGAAGAAGATGCATCTGTTCAAGCCGGGGCCGTATTTCACGTGGTCGGTCCACCTGGACGGGGCGCAGGCCGAGCACGATGCCTCAGTGTGCCAGGACGGCGTCTATGACCGCGCCGTCGCTGCCATCGTCAAAGCCAAGCAGGCCGGCTTCCGCACCATCATCAATGCGACGCTGTTCAACAACGCCGAACCGGAGAAGGTGGCCGCGTTCTTCGACGACATCATGGCGAAGGGCATCGATGGGATCAGCGTTTCGCCGGGCTACGCCTACGAGCGCGCCCCCGACCAGCAACATTTCCTGAACCGGCGGGCAACCAAGGACCTGTTCCGCGGCATCTTCGCCCGCCAGGGCAAGGGCTCCTGGAAGGGCAAGTGGGCTTTCAATCAGTCCTCGATGTTCCTCGACTTCCTGGCCGGCAATCAGACGTTCCGTTGCACGCCGTGGGGCAACCCGACGCGTACCTACTTCGGCTGGCAGCGTCCCTGCTACCTGCTGGGGGAGGGCTACGCCAAAACCTTCAAGGAGCTGATGGAAACGACGGACTGGGACCGCTACGGCACCGGCAACTACGAGAAATGCGCAGACTGCATGGTTCATAGCGGCTACGAGGCGACCGCGGTGACCGAGGCCGTCCGCAAGCCGTGGCGAGCGGCGGCGCAGGCCATGCGCGGCATCCGCACCACAGGGCCGATGGCGCCCGAGATCCCGCTCGACGGCCAGCGTCCGGCCCAGTTCGTGTTCAGCCGGCACGTCGATAAGGCACTCGCCGAAATCCGTTCGCGAGCGAAGCAGCCGCAGCCCGAGCCCGCCGACGCGGAGAACTGAGCTGTCCGGCTGGCCCCGTGTGCCAGGTGATGGTCCGGGGGCTTAACCGCTCACGCTGCTCACTCGCCGCTGAAGCGCGGCGTGCGTTTCTCAAGGAACGCCTGTGCCGCCTCGCGGTGGTCCGCTGTTGCATGGACCAGCGCCTGCATCGAGGCCGCCATCTCCAGCAAGGTGTCCATCCGTGTGTGCCGCCCTTCCATCAACAGCCGCTTGGTCAATCGAACCGCGTGCGACGGATTGGCGGCAATCTTGTCGGCTATCGCGCGCGCCGCGCCGAGCAGCTCGCCATCGGGCACCACCCGGGAGACGAGCCCGGAGGCGAGCGCCTCCCCGGCATCGATCGGCTCGCCGGTGAACGCCATCTCGCAGGCCTTGGAGAAACCGACCGCGCGGGGCAGCAACCAGGCGCCGCCGTCGCCCGCGATCAACCCCACCTTGACGAAGCTTTCCGCGAAACGCGCGCTTTCGCCGGCGATGCGGATGTCGCACATGCAGGCGAGGTCGAGACCCGCCCCCACCGCCGGGCCGTTGACGGCGGCGATGATCGGCACGTCCAGCCGCTCGAAAGCCAACGGGATACGCTGGATGCCGTGCTTGTAGTAGCGCGTGGTCCGGACCGGCTGGCGAGCGCGCGCTTCGGCTTCCGCCGCCATCGCCCGGAGGTCGCCGCCCGACGAGAACGCCTTGCCTGCCCCGGTGAGGATCGCCGCGCGCACGGACGGGTCGGTGTTCATCCGCTCCACCGCAGCGACGATCGCGTCCACCATCTCCCGTTCCGAAATCGGATTGCGCATGGCGGGGCGGTTCAGTGTCAGGAGCACGACACCACCGTCCTGCTCGTAAAGCACCGGGTCGTCGGACATCGTTTTCTCCGTTCGTGTATCAAAGACCGCCCGAGACACCGCGACGCCTAATCAGCTGACGCGGACTTCGCAAACCGGCGGAGTTGACGGCCTCTCAGCGCAGCCCGAGGCCGCGCGCGATGATGCCGCGCAGCACCTCGCGGGTGCCGCCCCGCAGCGAGAACGACGGCGCGTGCAGCATGGTATGCGCCAGCACCGCCGAGAACGCCTGGGCGGCATCGCTCATGGGCTCCGTGTCGATCAGCAGCCGCGCGACCTCGGGGATCTCTTGCTCCAGCAACGCGCCGAGGTCCTTAACCATCGCCGCCTGCAACGCGGGGTTCTCGCCAGCCTGCAGCATTCCGGCGACCGAGCGCGACAGGCGCCGCAACGCCATGATGTGCGACGACAGGCGGCCGACGGCGATTGCCGCCCGCTCCGACGGGTCGGGCCCGAGCGCGCGCACGAGTTCGACCAGCAAGGTGAAGCTCGAAAGGAACCGTTCCGGCCCGCTACGCTCGAGTGCCAGCTCGCTGGTGACCTGGTTCCAGCCGTCCCCCTCCCGCCCGAGGAGGGCGCCTTCGGGCAGAAAGCAGTCGGTGAACACCACCTCGTTGAAATGGTGCTCGCCGGTAAGCGCAAGAATGGGGCTTATCTTGATCCCGTCCGTCGCTTGCAAGTCGACCAGGAACTGGCTGACCCCGCCATGCCGGTTGGCGCCGTCGCTCGATCCCGTTCGGCAGAACAGGATCATATGCGTCGCGAGATGCGCGAACGAGGTCCAGACCTTGGTTCCGTTCACCAGATAGCCGCCCTGCACTCGCTCGGCCCGGGTCCGCACCGAGGCCAGATCGGAACCGCTGTCCGGCTCGCTCATGCCGATGCAGAAATACGCCTCGCCCCGTGCCGATGGACGGCAGGACGGCGTCCTTCTGCTCGTCGGTGCCGACCCGCATGATGAGCGGCCCGCTCTGACGGTCGGCAATCCAGTGGGCGCTGACCGGCGCGCCCGCGGCCAGCATCTCTTCCAGCACGACGTAGCGTTCGAGCGCGCTCCGCTCCTGGCCGCCGTAGCGCTTGGGCCAGGTCATCCCAATCCAGCCGCGCTCGCCCATGCGGCGGCTGAAGGCGGGATCGTAGCCGTTCCAGCTTTCGGCGCGCTCCCGGGGAGAGCGGTCGGCGAGCTCGGTTTTCAGGAAGTCTCGCACCTCGGCGCGCACGCGCTCCCCCTCGGGTGACGCGGGCGGCGGCGGAAACGTGTAAGCAGACACGGGTGGTTCCTTGCAGAACGCGCGGGCAGATCGAGGATAGCAGGGCGCTAATCCAGGACAACCGCGCTATCTAGTTCCGGCTACTCCCCAGCTAAGGCGCTTGCCGCCGACATGCGCCGCTCGGCCTCGAACATGTAGTCGCGCGTGATCGGGACCGGAGCGTCCGGGTGAGCGAGCTGGACCTGGTGCACCACCTCGCCTTGAACACGAAATGTGAGCTCGCACGAGGCGAGATAGAACTCGAACATGCGGCAGAAGCGCTCGTCGTTCAGCGAGGCGATCGCATCCCGATTGGCTGCGAAGCGCCAGCGCCAGTGCCGCAGGGTTTCCGCGTAGTGCATCCGCAGCACCTCGATGTCGGTCGCCATGAGGCCCGACCGCTCGATCGCGCGGGCGACTTCACTCAGTGCCGGGCAGTATCCGCCGGGGAAGATGTATTTGCTGATCCAGGCGTTCGTGCTGCCCGGCCCGTCCGTCCGCCCGATGTAGTGCAGCAAAGCCACTCCGTCCCGTGCGAGGCAGCGCCCGACCGCGTTGAAGAAGGCCCGGTAGTGGGTGACGCCGACATGCTCGAACATGCCAACCGAAACTATGCGATCGAACCGGCGATCGACCGCGCGATAGTCGAGCAGCTGGAACTCCACCCGGTCCGCCAAACCTTCGGCCGCGGCGCGGGCGCGCAACTCGGCGAGCTGTTCGGCCGAAAGAGTTATTCCCGTGACGCGCGCACCATGGTGTCGCGCGAGATAAAGCGCGAGGCCGCCCCAACCCGAACCAATGTCGAGCACCTGGAGGTCCGGCCGGTCGAGATTGAGCTTGGCGGCGATATGCCGCTTCTTGGCAAGCTGCGCCTGCTCCAGCGTCTCGTCGCCGCGCGGGAAGTAGGCGCACGAATACTGCCGGTCGCGATCGAGGAATAGACTGTAGAGCCGTCCGTTCAGATCGTAGTGATGGGCGACGTTGCGCCGGGAGCGCGGAGCCGGGTTGAACTGGTCGAGGCGCCTCCTCCCACTACGCAGCAATTGCCGAAACGTAAGCCCGGGAAGGCCTCCCCTGTTGGCTTCGATGTTGGCGATGCTGACGGCGAGCACGTCGTAGATGTTGCAATCGAGCGGAGTTAGTCCGCCATCCATGTAGGCCTCGCCGAGGGCCATTCCCGGATCGGTCAACAGTCCCCGGACGGTGCGCGCGTCGAGGATTGCCACAGTCGCGTCGAGCCCAGGTTCCGGGCGACCGGCATACACGGTCATGCGTCCGTCCGGCCACCTGATCGTCAGCTTTCCGCGCGTAACGAAGCGCCTCAGGATCGCGTGGAGAGCGGCCTGCATCGCCCTTCCTTCGATGGTGAACGCGTCGAAGGGCCACAATGAAAGGCGGCGGGCGAATCGTCAAAACGCGGCGGCCGAATTCGCCCGTTGCGCGGGCCGATCAGGGTTCACGTTGGCGTGCGGCGTGGGCGGCGATCAAGGCCGTCAGATGTCGGGCTGTTCCGTCGACGTGCGCGGGTCGAATACCGCCGCGGGGGGCGCGACCTCGTCGTCATCGTCGACCCCGATCCGCTCGCCCCGCGCCTGCCGCTCGGCTTCTTCGGGGCTGCGCGCGACGTTCACGGTGACCGGGATGGACACTTCGGGATGCAGCACGATCCGCACCTGTGCCAACCCGAGCGACTTGATCGGGTGCTCCAGGACCACCTGCGACCGGTCGACGGTCAGCCCGCCGGCGGTCGCTCCCTCGGCGATGTCGCGCGCCGACACCGAACCGTACAGCCCGCCGCTTTCCCCAGCCTGGCGGATGATGACGACAGTCAGTCCGCCCACCCGTTCAGCCACCCGCTCGGCTTCCTCGCGGCGCTTTAGGCTTTGCGCCTCGAGTTGCGCCCGTTGCTGCTCGAAACGCGCGCGGTTCTCCTTGGTGGCACGCAGCGCCTTTTTCTGCGGCAACAGGTAGTTGCGAGCGAAACCGGGCTTGACCTTCACGATCTCGCCCATCTGCCCCAGCTTATCGACCCGCTGCAGCAGGATCAGTTCCAAAGCGGCCATGGATCGATCCGTCCCTCAGGTCAGCATGTACGGCAGCAGGGCCAGGAAGCGCGCCCGCTTAATGGCGACGGCAAGCTCGCGCTGCCTCTTGGCCGAAACGGCGGTGATCCGCGAGGGCACGATCTTGCCGCGCTCGCTCAAGAAGCGGGACAGCAAGCGAACGTCCTTATAGTCGATCTTTGGGGCGTTCGGCCCAGAGAAAGGGCAGGACTTCCGGCGGCGATAGAACGGCCGCCGTGCGCCGACGGCGGCGCGGCGCTGGGCCGGATTAACATCGGTGGTGTCGGACATGGCCTACTCCTCCCCGCCTGGGCGGAAGTCGTCGCGCGGGCTGAAGTCGTCGGCACTGCGAGCTCGGAATTCTTCCCGCTCGTCGTAGCCGCGCTTTCGCCCGCTTTCGAAGCGGCCCGCCGGCTTCGGCCCGCGGAACGAACGCTCGCGATCCTCCGACTTGCGGGACAGGATTGCGGACGGGGCTTCCTCGATCGCGTCCACCCGCACCGTCATGAACCGCAGCACCTCCTCGTTGAGACGGAGTTGCCGCTCCATCTCGCTGATGCTGGCCGGCTTGGCGTCAAGCCCGAGCAGCATGTAGTGGGCCTTGCGGTTCTTCTTGATGCGGTAGGACAGGCTGCGGAGGCCCCAATATTCGCGCTTCGGGACGGAACCGCCGTCGCCTTCCAACTGTGCTGCGATGGTGTCGGCGATCGCCTCCACCTGCTGCTGCGTCACGTCGTTGCGCGCCATCAGCACGCACTCGTAGAGTGGCATCTTCATCTCCCTTCGGCTTGTCTCTGCCTCTGGCCCGGCGGGCGCGCATCCCGCCATCGGGATGCAGGCATAGCCGGGGACAATGCCCGTCGCCCGGCAGGGAAGGCGGGGCTTCAAGCACAGATGGGGCGCGCACGCAACAGGCGGCGTGGGGCGAACGGGCAACACTGGCACAGGCGGACGCAGCGCAGGGGTTGGCGGGCCGCCCGCGAGACGTTACCAACCCGCGGGCGGGTGTTCACTCTGGAGAGTTGGATGTCGGACAGCAGGCGGTCGGCGGGGGCCGGAGCGGGGGGCGCCGGCACGCCGATCGGGGGAAACGGCGCTCCCGACCCTGCCAGCTTGTCGTTCGAGGATGCGCTGAGCGAGTTGGAGCAGATCGTGCGAGGCCTGGAAGGTGGCCAGCAAAAGCTCGAGGACGCGATCATCGCCTATGAGCGGGGTGCCGCGCTCCGGCGGCACTGCGAGGCGAAGCTCGCGGAGGCGGAGGCCCGCGTCGCCGCGATCGTCGAGCGGGCCGATGGGTCGTTGGCAGTGCGGCCGGCCGATTAGCGATGGGGGAGGACCGTCTCGCCGCCGCCCTGTCCCACCGCGCACAGGTGATTGAGGCTTGCCTGGACGCGCTGCTGCCCGAGACCCCCGGCGCCGAGGGCCGCTTGGTTTCGGCCATGCGCTACGCGGTTCTCGGCGGCGGGAAGCGGTTGCGCGGCTTTCTCGTAATGGAAGCGGCGTCGTTGTTCGGGGTGTCGGAGACCTGCGCGGCGAGGGTCGCGGCGGGGGTGGAAATGCTTCACGCCTACTCGCTCGTGCACGACGATCTGCCGGCCATGGATGACGACGATCTCCGGCGTGGCAAGCCGTCGACTCACCGGGCGTTCGATGAGGCAACGGCGATCCTCGCCGGCGACGCGCTGCAGTCGCGCGCCTTCGAGGTGCTGGCCGAGCCGGACACTCACTCTGACCCGCAGGCGCGCTGCGAGCTGGTGGCGGCGCTGGCGGCGGCGATCGGGCCGCGCGGCATGGCCGGCGGGCAGATGATCGACATGCTGGCCGAGGGCCGCGTGCTGGACGCGGCGGAGATCACCCGGTTGCAGGCGCTGAAGACCGGAAGGCTGATCCAGTTCAGCGCCGAAGCCGGTGCCATCCTCGGCCGGGTCGCGCCGCAGCAGCGGCTGGTTTTGGCGGGCTACGGGCGCGACCTTGGGGCCGCGTTCCAGATCGCCGACGACCTGCTCGACGCTGAGGGGAGCGCCGCCGAGACCGGCAAGGCGACCGGCAAGGACGCGGCCGCCGGTAAGGCGACGATGGTCGCAGTGCTTGGCGCGGAGAACGCGCGCACCCATGCCATCATGCTTTCCGAGCAGGCCGCGATGCATCTCGACGGCTTTGACGATGCGGCGTGGGCATTGCGCGAGCTCGCCCGTTTCGTAGTTGCTCGTCGGCGTTGAGGTTTATTGGATGGATGGCGAGGGTTTGATGGGTTGGCTGCGATGAATGCGGTGAGCACGCCGTTGCTGGACCGGGTTTCGCATCCGGCGGATTTGCGCAATTTTTCGGCTGAGCAGCTGCGTGTGGTGGCGGACGAGCTGCGGGCGGAGACGATCGACGCGGTATCGGTGACGGGCGGTCATCTCGGGGCGGGTCTCGGGGTGGTGGAGCTGACGGTGGCGTTGCACGCGGTGTTCGACACGCCGCACGACCGGCTGATCTGGGACGTCGGTCACCAGGCGTATCCGCACAAGATCCTGACCGGGAGGCGGGGGCGCATCCGCACCCTGCGGCAGGGCGGCGGCTTGTCGGGCTTCACCCGGCGCAGCGAAAGCCCGTACGACCCGTTCGGCGCGGCGCACTCGTCCACTTCGATCTCCGCCGGGCTCGGCATGGCGGTGGCGCGCGACCTCAAGGCGGCCCAGGCGGCGGCGGCGCGGGCGGCGCGGGCGGCGCGGCAGCGAGCCGTGGCGAGCGCGAGCGCCCCAGCAAGGACGAGCGCCCCGGCAAGGACGAGCGCCTGGGCAAGGACGAGCGCGAGCGCCCGGAGAAGGAGCGCAACGTGATCGCCGTGATCGGCGACGGGGCGATGAGTGCCGGGATGGCGTATGAGGCGATGAACAACGCCGGCGCCCTGAAGTCGCGGCTGGTGGTGATCCTGAACGACAACGACATGTCGATCGCGCCGCCGGTGGGTGCGATGAGCGCCTATCTGTCGCGGCTGATGTCGTCGCGCTCGTTTCTGTCGCTGCGCGAGCTGGCGGTGCGGATGGCCAAGCGGTTTCCCCGCGGGCTCGAGCGGACGGCGCGGCGGGCGGAGGAGTATGCCCGCGGCATCCTGACCGGCGGGACGCTGTTCGAGGAGCTCGGGTTCTACTACGTGGGTCCGATCGACGGGCACAACCTCGACCACCTGCTGCCGGTGCTGCGCA
The DNA here is from genome assembly GCA_963757115.1 of uncultured Alphaproteobacteria bacterium. Lineage (GTDB taxonomy): Bacteria > Pseudomonadota > Alphaproteobacteria > Acetobacterales > Acetobacteraceae > CAVWQV01. The sequence goes on from CAVWQV010000014.1 coordinate 41,037, forward strand.
ACGTGCGCGACGCGGAGGAAAGCGGGCCGATCCTGCTGCACGTGATCACCCGCAAGGGGCACGGCTATCCGCTGGCCGAGGCGTCGGCCGACAAGCTGCATTCGGTGGCCAAGTTCAACGTGATCACCGGCGAGCAGGCGAAAGCCCCGCCGGGGCCGCCGTCCTACACGCGGGTGTTCGCCGACGCGCTGATCGGCGAGGCGGCGCGGGATCCGGCGGTGGTGGCGATCACCGCGGCGATGCCGTCGGGCACCGGGCTGGACCGGTTCGCGCAGCGGTTTCCGGAGCGGTGCTTTGACGTGGGCATCGCCGAGCAGCACGCGGTGACGTTTGCCGCCGGGATGGCGACCGAGGGCTTGCGGCCGTTCTGCGCGATCTATTCGACGTTCCTGCAGCGCGCCTACGACCAGGTGGTGCACGACGTGGCGATCCAGTCGCTGCCGGTGCGGTTTGCGATGGACCGGGCGGGTCTGGTGGGGGCGGACGGGGCGACGCATGCCGGCTCGTTCGACCTGGCGTATCTGGGCTGCCTGCCGGGGATGGTGCTGATGGCGCCGGCCGACGAGGCGGAGCTGGTGCACATGGTGCGCACGGCGGCGTCGATCGACGACCGGCCGTCGGCGCTGCGCTATCCGCGCGGCGACGGCACCGGGGTTGTGCTGCCGGCCGAGCCCTTGGTGCTGCCGCTGGGCCGCGGCCGGGTGCTGCGGGAGGGCGGCACGGTGGCGATCCTGTCGCTCGGCACGCGGCTGGCCGACTGCCTGCGGGCGGCCGACGAGCTGGCGGCGCGCGGGTTCGGGGCGACGGTGGCCGACGCGCGGTTTGCCAAGCCGCTGGACACCGGGCTGATCGAGCAGCTGGCGCGGCACCACCAGGTGCTGCTGACGGTGGAGGAGGGGGCGGCCGGCGGGTTCGGCGCGGCGGTGCTGCACCACCTGGCCTGGCGCGGCCTGCTGGACGGCGCGGCCGGGGCGCTGCGGGTCCGCCCGCTGACCCTGCCCGACCGCTTCATCGAGCACGACACCCAGCCCCGCCAGCTCGCCGAAGCCGGCCTCGCCCCCGCCAACATCGTGCAAACCGCCCTCGACGCGCTGGGGGTCACTGCGGCGCAGCTCGGAGCTGTCCGGGCCTGACGCGCGCGCCGCGACGGCGGGCGGACCAGCTGCTGGTCGATCGAGGCCTCGCCCCGAGCCGCGCCCGCGCCCAAGCCCTCATCCTCGCGGGCACGGTGTATTCCGGGGAGCGCCGGGTGGCCAAGGCGGGAGACACGCTCTCAGGGGACGCGCCCATCGCGGTGCGGGGCCAGGATCATCCCTGGGTTTCGCGCGGCGGTCTCAAGCTCGCCCACGGTCTCGCGGCCTTCGGGCTGTCCCCCGCCGGGCGTGTCTGCCTCGACGTTGGGGCGTCCACGGGCGGCTTCACGGACGTGCTGCTCGCAGCGGGTGCGGCCAAGGTCTACGCCGTCGACGTGGGCCACGGCCAGCTGGCCTGGAAGCTTCGCACCGACCCACGCGTCGTGGCACTCGAACGCACCAATGCCCGCTATCTGACCGCTGCCGAGATCCCCGAACCGATCACGGCCCTGAGCTGCGATGCAAGCTTCATCGGCCTCGCGACCTTGCTGCCAGCACCGCTTGCATTGTGCCTCCCGGGCGCATGGGCGATCGCGCTGATCAAGCCGCAATTCGAGGCCGGACCGGCGGAGGTTGGGCAGCAAAGGCGTCGTCCGCGACCCAGAGGTCCAGCAGGCGGTCTGCCGCCGTGTTTCCGCCTGGTGGGCCGCTCAGCCCGGCTGGGAGGTGCTCGGGCTTACCGAGAGCCCGATCACCGGGCCGGAAGGCAACCGAGAGTTCCTGCTCGGCGCTGCCTGCCGCTGATGGTCAGGCAGGACCGCGGGCGGGGAAGCGTCTGGGCACGACAGTTCGGCCAGCAGCGACCAGACGCGACCCGGCTCCATCGGCACATCTGGGTCGTTCAGCAGCCGGTCAAGCTCGTCGAGCTTGCTCGCATAGTCAGCCTCCGTCATCGCAGTCCCTCGTCGCACGTTCCGCTCGATCAAGCAGAGCAATAGAACGTGGCACTTACGTGGCGGTTTCCGGTCAGCCGGCCGCGCCTCAGTGGCAGCCGATGCCGTTTCGTGAGTAGGCGCGAAGAGTGCCTTCGGTTAATACGAGGGTTGTCAGGCAATCGAAGCTGGCGCTGCCGCGGAAGCCCCTCCCCCCGCTGAAGCCCTGCGTGTAGCCGAAGGGGTCCGGGCTGCTGCCTGTTCGCCACCAGTCGAAATTGCGATAGCGGAGAAAGGTCTGCACCCCGTTGCTTTCGCTCTCGTCCGGTGGTCCGATGCGCCGCTCGATTGTCGTCTGGTCCTTGCCGACCAGGCTGCGCAGCAGGGCATCGGCGTCCTCCGACGCTGCTTGTGCGATCGCACTCGCCATCACGAGAGCCGCGATCCCGGCCAACATCGAGCGCGCAGGCATCGTCAAGAGCTCTTCCTTGAACGCCACCATAGTGCCCGAACGGCCCGGGATCCCAATGGGGGCGGAGGTGCGGTTGCTACGAGGCACCGGAACGCAATACGGTTCGGGTGATCGAGGTTTATTCCACGGCTCGCGTGTAATCGCGCGGCGATAGGACCTGCAAAACCATGACGAGCTCGCCCGAATACGTGCCGCCCAAGGTCTGGACTTGGAACAAGGAAAACGGCGGCAGGTTTGCCAACATAAACCGTCCGATCGCCGGCCCCACGCACGAGAAGGAGTCTGCCGGTCGGCCGTCACCCGTTGCAGCTCTACTCGCTGGCCACGCCGAACGGGGTGAAGGTCACGGTCATGCTCGAGGAGCTGCTCGCCCTAGGCCATGAGGGGGCCGAGTATGACGCTTGGCTGATCCGCATCAACGAGGGCGACCAGTTCGGCAGCGGTTTCGTGGCCATAAACCCGAACTCCAAGATCCCGGCGTTACTCGACCGCAGCGGTCCGACGCCGATCAGGGTGTTCGAATCGGGCGCAATCCTGATGCATCTCGCCGAAAAATTCGGTGCGTTCCTGCCGACCGACACGGCCAGCCGCGCTGAGTGCCTGTCATGGCTGTTCTGGCAGATGGGCAGCGCCCCCTATCTCGGCGGCGGGTTCGGGCACTTCTATGCCTACGCTCCGGTCAAGATCGAGTACGCGATCGACCGGTTCGCGATGGAGGTGAAGCGCCAGCTCGACGTGCTCAACCGCCGTCTGGCCGACAACGCCTACCTCGCCGGCAGGGATTACACGATTGCCGATATGGCGGTGTGGCCCTGGTACGGCGGACTATCGATGGGGCTGCTCTACGAGTCTGGCGAGTTCCTCCAGGTGGAGGAGTACACCCATGTCCGGCGTTGGGCGGAGGCGATCGCGCAACGTCCCGCCGCGCAACGCGGACGTATGGTGAATCGCGTGATGGGCGAGCCGTCCAGCCAGTTGCACGAGCGGCACGATGCCCGCGATTTCGAGACGAAGACGCAGGACCGGCTAGCAGCTCAAGGCTGAGCCGGTCCGCAGCTCGCCCACCCGGTCAGGCCTGCAGGACCGGTTGGGGCTGCTGCTGGCGGCTCTGCCAAAGTGCCACAAAGTCGATCGGCTGCAGCAGAACGGGCGGGAAGCCGCCGTCCCGGGTCACCTCGGCCAGGATGTTGCGGGCGAACGGGAACAGGATGCGCGGGCACTCCACCAGCAGCACGGGCTCGATCGACTCATTGGGCAGGTTGAGGGTGAACACGCCCGCATAGGCGAGTTCCGCCACGAATACCGTGGGCGCGCCCGTTCCGGCGGCAACCGCCGGTTCGGCGGTCTGCACCGGGCCTTGGCCGTTGCCGCCCGTCTGGCCTGCGGCACCCGGCTCGCGCGCTTCCGCGCGGATCATCAGGGTGACCTCATAGACGTGCTGGTCTTCATTCAGCCGGCGCGCGTTCACATCGAGGTTGATGTTCACCTGGGGCTGGGCGCGCAACTGCGTATAGATCGCCGGCGCGTTGGGCACCTCGAAGGACATGTCCTTCACATACTGGATGTTGACCACGAGCGGAGGAACGGTCGGCTGGGCCTGCGGGCCAGTGGCAGTCTGGGACATGGGCGTGCTCCGAAAACTTTCGTATCAAGGGCGGGCCGCTGCCAAGGGCGGGGTGCCGCGGGCGGGTAGCATGCCGCCGCGTGACGCGCCATCGCTGAAGCCTCTTCGTCAGACTTTCCACACCACTTCGGCCGGCGCGGGCTCGGTCGGGTCGCACCGGAGCCAGCCGCCGTTTGGCAGGCTTCTCCCGGTCATGCACAGGATGAAGCCCCAATGGCTCACAACCAGCGTGTCGGACCAGTCGGGCAGGGCCGACATTTCGCCGCGGAACAGGGCGGCACGTCCCACCACGGAAGCACTCGGCTCTTCCACGGTCGGCCACCAGATCTCCTCGATGGCGGTGAAGTCGTGCTCCGGCCAGTCAAGCTCGAGCGCGGTGCGGGGCGAGCCGATATCGCAGGCGAAAGCGAAGCGCTCACGCACCAGCGAATTGACGAATAGCGGGACTTCCAGGCGCTTGGCGATCGGGGCCGCGGTTTGCAGCGCGCGGGTGTAGGGCGAGGCAATGACGCGACTGATCGGCTCACGCGCGAGCTGCTCGGCCGCCTCGGCGGCCTGGGCGTGGCCAAGCGGGGTCAGCTTAGGATCGACGATGCCCGGGTCCCGGCGCGTTGACGTGAAATGGAGGTTGAACTCGCTTTGGCCGTGGCGCAGCAGGATCATGGGCCGGCCATAGACGCACCCCCTCGCGGCCGCAACCGCCCGCTTGCGAATTATGGTGGTGGAAGCACGTCCCCGCGCCTATCTGTCGTCATAAGGAGAGTGAAGATGGGCTCAGGCGGGTTTCCGATCGACCTCGTGCTGTTCGCGATGATCGCGGGCTTTCTGGTGCTGCGGCTGCGCGGCATTCTCGGGCGTCGCACCGGATTCGAGCGTCCGCCGCAGAACTTTCGCGCGCAGCCGGGCCCGGCTGCGCCGGTCATCGACGGACGGGCGGAGCCGGCGCCGGCCGCGCCGGCATGGCCGGTCCCGGATCCCGCGAGCCCGCTCGGGGCGACGCTCGCCCGCATGGGGCAGATCGATCGCGAGTGGAACCCGACGCGGTTCCTCCAGGGTGCTGAGCAGGCTTTCCGCATGATCGTTGAGGCGTTCGCGGCCGGCAACCGCGAGCAGCTGCGCAATCTTCTCTCGCCAGAGACGTTCGCGAGCTTCGACGCTGCGATCACGGCCCGGCTCGAAGCCGGACAGACCCAGAAGAGCGAGATCCGTGAAATCCGGTCGGCCGTGATCGAGGGTGCGGAACTGCGCAATACGCTTGCCACGGTCACGGTGCGTTTCGTTTCCGACCAGGTCAGTGAGACCTTCGGCAAGGACGGCCAGATCGTCGCCGGGACCGATGCGGTGACGGAGATCAACGATCTCTGGACATTCGAGCGGGATCTCACCTCGCGCGACCCGAGTTGGCGGTTGATCGCGGCGCGGAGCGCTTAGCCCACAGACGAACCGCAGCTTCGCCGTGCCCGCTCGTCCGGTGGGAACAGGTCAGGGTCAGCGGCCGCGCTCAAGCGACGGAAAATCGTCACCACTCGGAACCGATGATTGGTCGACTTCACCATCCCGATCACTGCGTCGATTGCGAACTTGTCCTTGCGATACATCGGCAGCACCTGGTCGAGCCAGACAACGTGCGTTCCGGGCTCGACGCGCTGCAAGGCCCGCATCACCGCGTTCCGCTTGACCATGCTTGTTTGGTAGCGATCCGCATCTTCCACGCTGTAAGGCGGGTCGGCGAGCACGAGATCGTAACGGCCGAGCGGCACCCGCCCGAGCGTCTGGGCATCATCGACGAAGGTGGGGTTGAGTGCGGGATTGATGTCGACGGTATCGCCCGGTAGCGCTTTGAGATCGACTTTTCCCGAGAACACATGGAGCGGCCGCGTCTTGTCCGGAAACAGCGCGCGGATGCGGCGCAAGTAGCCCGCAGGGTAGCCGCCGTAATAAGCGGACGCGACCCGATAGTCGTTGCCCATTATCCAGGTTCCGACGACTCTGCCATCGGCGGAGACGAACAGGCTCTTGGGAAACCCGGTGCTCCGCACGTAGCTGTCGATGCGTTCTTCCCACAGCACACCCGAACTCCCACCCTGATCTTGCCGCACCGGGGCCTAGGCAGGCGTACCAGGGTCGTTCGATTCGGTGGCAAGCGGGGGAACTGAGCGGATGGCCGATGGCTCGGTTCCGGCCTAGATTGCCGCCATGTCGGAAGCGAAGCCTCGCGTCGCCCTGTTCGTCACCTGCCTCGTCGACCTCCATCGCCCAACGGTCGGGTTCGCCGCGATCCGGTTGCTGGAGCGGGCCGGCTGCCAAGTGGAAGTGCCGCGGGCGCAGACCTGCTGCGGCCAACCGGCCTACAACGCGGGCGACCGCGCGACCACCAGGGATCTGGCGCGGGGCATTCTCGAAGCCTTCGGCGGCTTCGACTATGTGGTCGTGCCCTCGGGTTCGTGCGGCGGGATGCTGCGCCACCACCTGCCGGGCTTGTTCGACGACGACCCCAACCTGCGCGCCCGCGCCGACGCGCTCGCCGCGCGAACATACGAACTGGTGAGTTTCCTGACCGATGTGCGCGGCATCGACGTAGGGCCGGCGAACTCGCACGCCGGCAGCGTAACCTACCATGATTCGTGCTCGGGGTTGCGCGAGCTCGGCATCAAGGAGCAGCCCCGGCGGTTGCTGGGCGCGCTTGGCGTCCCGGTGACGGAGATGAGCGAGCCGGAGATCTGCTGCGGCTTTGGCGGCACCTTCTGCGTGAAATATCCCGACATCTCGACGCGCATGGTCACCGACAAGGCGCGCGACATCGCCGCGACTGGAGCCGGAACTGTCCTGGCCGGCGATCTCGGCTGCCTTCTCAACATCGCGGGGCGGCTCTCCCGTGAGGGCAGCCCGGTGCGGGCGCGGCACATCGCAGAGGTGCTTGCCGGGATGACGGACGAGGTCCCGCCGATCGGCTACCCAAACCGCCGAACGTAACGGAGCGAAGCATATGCGCATTGCGGTCATCGGGGCGGGTGGAGTTGGCGGCGTATTCGGGGCGGCGCTCGCCCGCGCCGGGGCGGACGTGACGTTTGTTGCCCGCGGCGCCCATCTTGCAGCCATCCGCGAACGCGGGCTCCGCGTCGAGGGCGGTCGCGGCGAGACGCTGGTGCAGCCGGCGCAGGCGACCGACGATCCCGCTGCGATCGCTCCGGTCGACGTCGTGCTGTTCTGCGTCAAGCTGTGGGACGTGGAAAGCGCGGGCGCGGCGATCCGCCCGATGGTCGGCAACGCGACCGGCGTGATCCCGCTGCAGAACGGGATCGACGCGAGCGCCCGGCTACTGCCCATCCTCGGCGAGAGCGCGGTGATGGGCGGGGTGGCGCAGGTCAGCGCCACGATCGCCGAACCGGGCGTCATTCGGCAGACGGGCACTTTGCAGCGCCTCGTGTTCGGGGAGCTTGACGGACGTCACAGCGACCGCGGCGAGCGGTTCCTCGCGCTGTGCCGGGAGGCGGGGTTCGACGCCATGCTCACCGGCGATATCCGGCGGGCGCTTTGGGAGAAATTCGTGCTGCTGGTGGCAATGAGCGGGATCACCGCCGTCACCCGGCTGCCGGTAGGCAAGCTGCGGGACGACCCGGACCTTGTCGCGCTTTATCGCGCCGTAATGGAGGAGGTGATCGCGGTCGGCAAGGCAAGCGGCGTGGCTTTGCCCGACGATCTCGTGGAAAAGCGCATGGCGGACGTGTTCGCGTTCCCGGCCACGGGGCGGGCGTCCATGGCGGTCGATCTCGAGCGTGGCAACCGCATCGAGCTGCCCTGGCTAGCGGGCAAGGTGGTGTCGCTCGGCCGAGACTACGGCATCCCGACGCCGGCCAATGCGACGATCCACGCCGCGCTCAAGCCCTACGTGAACGGCCGGCCCGACTGATCAGTTGGGCCGCAGCAGCGCTTTACGCGTTCAGCCGCATGCCCGACACTCGGCTTCGACGCCGTAGGAGCACCCGATCATGCGCCCGCTGGAAGGAATGCGCGTCGTGGCGCTGGAGCATGCGGTCGCGGGGCCGATCTGCACGCGCCACCTCGCCGATCTCGGAGCGAACGTGGTCAAGATCGAGCGCCCCGGTACCGGCGACTTCGCGCGTGGCTACGACAGCGCAGCGCACGGCCAGTCGACCAATTTCGTGTGGCTCAACCGCGGCAAGCAGAGTGTCACGCTCGACGCCAAGCACGCCGATGCGCGCGAAATCCTCGGCAAGCTCGCGGCGGGCGCCGACGTCGTGGTGCAGAACCTCGCGCCTGGCGCTTCCGCCCGGCTCGGCCTGTCGTACGAGGCGCTGTCGGCGGCGAACCCCCGCATCGTCGTTTGCGACATCTCGGGCTACGGTGAAAGCGGTCCTTACGCCCAGAAGAAGGCGTACGACCTGCTGATCCAAGCGGAATCCGGGGTCATCAGCATCACCGGCACGCCCGACCAGCCGGCGCGGGTCGGCATCTCGCTCGCTGACATCTGCACCGGCACCTATGCCCACCAGGGCATCCTCGCCGCCCTGCTTCGGCGCGAGCGCACCGGAGCGGGTGCGTCCGTAAAAGTCGCGATGCTCGACGCGCTTGCTGAATGGATGCACTACCCGATGTACCGCGCCGCGTACGGTCGGATTGCGTGGCAGCGCGAAGCGAACAGCAATCCGCTGGTCGCCCCGTATGGCGCACACCGCACGGCCGACGGTCCGGTGATCTTCGGCCTGCAGAACGACCGCGAGTGGGCTACGTTCGCCGGCGAAGTGCTGCGCCGGCCGGAACTCGCCGAGGATCCGCGCTTCGCTGCAAACAAGGCGCGGGTCGAGAACCGCGCGGAGCTGACGGCGATCATCGAGGCGCTGTTCACCACCATGACGTCGGCCGACGTCGTGGCCCTGCTCGACCGCGCCGGGATCGCCAATGGCCGGCTCAATGAACCGATGGACGTCTGGAATCACCCGCAGCTTGCGGCACGCGAGCGCTGGCGCGACGTGGGCACGCCGGGCGGCCCGATCCGGGCACTGCTGCCGCCCTTCAGCTTCGGTGATTTCGAAGCGGTCATGGGAGACGTGCCCGCGCTCGGCGAGCACACCGACGCCGTGCTGCATGAACTCGGCTATTCGGACGCGGCCATCGCCGATCTGCGCCGCGCCGGTGCGATATGAAAGAGTTCGATCCGGCGCTGCACCGCATGGTGCCGGCGCAGCGCTGGTTCGATGATTTCGGGCTCGGCGAGCGCTTTGTCCTGCCGAGCCGGACCATGACGGAGGCCGTGTTCCTGGCCTTCCAGGCGGCGAGCGGCGACGCTCATCCGGTGCACTACGACGTCGAGTACTGTCGCGCGCGCGGGATGCCGCACATGCTGGCGCACGGCTTCCAGACGCTGATCCAGACCGCTCCGGGTGCCGGGTTGTTCCCCTACATGGTGGAGGAGTTGCTGGTCGGCTTCCTCGAACAGTCGAGCCGGTTTCTCAAACCCGTGTTCGCGGGCGACACGCTGTATCCTGCGCTTGAGATCGATGAGCTGACCCCTGGACGCACGACGGGCGTAGTTGGCCTCGCTAGCAGCGTCCACAATCAGCGGCGCGAGTTGGTGCTGGAGGGACGGCAGCGGTTCTTGTTGCGGAGAAAATCCTCGGAGGCGACGACCGGTTAGGCAAATGCCATCGCGGCGCCGGGTTCGGTGCGTTCTTGCGGCCCTGACTTCGCGCTTCTCGGCGCCGGCTTGGTTCCATTTGCTGAATGCAGACGCCGGCAGCTCCATTATAGGACCATCTGTTGCACCGCTGGTTCTGTGTCTCCAGCGCTGCGTGTCAGCGTGGGTGGGAAGCGGTCTGTCCGGTTACAAGCGCGCAAGCTCGACACGCGGACATCTCTTATCGGAGGGTGCGCCCCCGCCGTAACGCTGCACGATTTCGTGACGGACATGTGCGACCGAAAATTGTTTAAATCTGTTCCGTCCCGGTGCGGATACAAAGGTCGTGACTTCTAGAGGCTGCCAACGACTGCCGCCCGAGGTCGGCTAACCGCGTATGAAAGCGAGAAGGTCGGCGTTGATCATATCTGCATGAGTGGTGGGCATCCCGTGCGGCAAGCCGGGGTAGGATTTGAGCGTTCCGTGCTTCAAGAGCTTGACCGATCGCGCTCCTGTGGTTGGAAACGGACAAATCTGATCGTCCTCCCCGTGCATGACCAAGACAGGAACATCGATGGCCTGGAGATCGTCGAAAAACTCCGTCTCCGACAGGACCCTGATGCACTCGTATTGCGCCTGGATCGCGCCCATCATGCCCTGTCGCCACCAGTTGTCGCGAATCCCCTCCGAAATGGTGGCGCCGGGACGGTTGAAGCCGTAGAACGGCATCGTAATGTCCTTGTAAAATTGTGAACGATGGTTTGCCGTGCCGTCGCGGATGCCGTCGACGACTTCCTTCGGGACACCGTCCGGATTCCTGTCAGACTTCATGAAGGTCGGAGGGATCGCGCTGATGAGGACTGCCTTCTCCACGCGGCCTTTGCCGTATTTGGCGACGTAGCGCGTCACTTCGCCACCACCGGTGGAGTGGCCGATGTGGATAGCGTTCTTCAGATCCAACACTTTGACGACCTCGGCAGCGTCTGAGGCGTAGGTGTCCATGTCGTGCCCGTTCGCGGTTTGGGTCGAACGGCCGTGGCCGCGACGATCATGAGCGATCACGCGGTAGCCGTGCTGCAGGAAAAACATCATCTGGGCGTCCCAATCGTCGGCGCTCAGCGGCCAGCCATGATGGAAAAACAGCGGCTGGCCGGTTCCCCAATCCTTGTAGAAGATTTCAGTGCCGTCCTGTGTGATGACCGTTGGCATGTTGTCTCCTTTCGCGACCCTGCAGACATCGCTGTTCGCGCTGGAAGCGGTAAAGTATTCGGCGCATGGTTTCGAATTGGCAGAACGGACATTTTTCGGGGCGAAACTGACAAATGGCGATTTGGGATCCACCGGCTGAAATTGGGATTCTTCTCTATCCCGGTGTGGCGTCGGCCACGGTTCACGGGTTAACCGACCTATTTACCGTTGCCAGCACACTCGCCCATCAGCATATCGGGCCGACTGCGCCGATGCTCCGGGTGAGCCATTGGCAACCAGTGCCAGCGAACGACGAGATAGGCTCTGTTTTCGACTCGCATCCCAGCCTCGAGCACCGTCTCGTTGCCGTCATCGTTCCAGGCAGTTGGAGCGGCCCGCCGCCGTCCGACGTGACTCAATGCCTTGTCAGATGGTTGATTGAGCGCCATCGCGCGGGCGCCACCCTGTGCTCGGTCTGCGGCGGAGCGTTCGTTCTGGCCGAGACCGGCTTGCTCGCAAAACGCTCCGCGACCACACACTGGAGCTTTATCCAAACGCTGGCTGAGCGCTTCCCCGAAATTCACGTGGATGAATGCAGTCTCACGATCGAAGACGGAGATTTCATAACGGCTGGGGGGGTGCTGGCCTGGGCGGATCTTGGGCTAAAGCTTGTGGATCGGCATCTCGGTCCGACAATCATGCTAGAGACAGCGCGATTTATGCTTGTGGACCCACCCGGCCGAGAGCAGCGTTATTACAGCAACTTCTCTCCGAAGCTGGATCATGGCGACGCGGCCGTTCTGAAAGTGCAGCACTGGCTGCAGGCGGAGGCGGCCAATCAGCCAACGGTGGCGGAGATGGCCGAAATCAGCGGCCTCGAGGCTCGAACGTTCCTTCGGCGCTTTCGGAAAGGGACCGGTCTCAAACCGACCGACTACAGCCAGCGTCTGCGTGTGGGAAAGGCGCGGTCAATGCTGGAGTTCACGAATCAACCGATTGGCCAAGTTGCCCTGGCCGTGGGATATGAAGACTCCGGGTCGTTCAGGAAGGTGTTCCAGAGGATTGTGGGTTTATCCCCAGGTGATTATCGCCGGCGGTTTGCGGTTGCCTGATGATACCTGCTGTTGCGTTTGTCTTGACTTACGGCGCACGGGTTGCTCCGGCTTTGTCGACGAATGACCGCTTCAGGAGAAGCGGAATTCTGACGCGGGGACCAAGTTGGGTCGGACGCAAACAACCTCGCCGCTCCGTTGCGCGGAGCTGGGCAGCCAAGTGGCAGGTGAGGCGGCCGGGCGCGTTGCATTCGCGCCTATGGGGCTGTGGCCCTCTACCGCGCGCGGCGGAGCAGCAGCCGGACGGAGCCTGGGTTTGCGGGATGCGGATGCGCCGCTCCGAGGATTAGCGGGCGAAGCTGCGGCAGGCCGAGCCACATCGGCAGCTCGCGCCGGAGCACCCCGCCCTCCTCGCCCGACCCGCGCCCGGTGATCACTTCAACACAGCGTAGCCGCTCGGCCTGAGCAGCGCGAAGGAACGCTTCCAGGGCATGGTATGCGCGCTGTGCCGTCCGCCCGTGCAGGTCGAGTGTGCGCGATGCCGCGAGCTTGCCGGTGCGAAAACGTCGCCAAGTCGCGGCATCGACCCCGGGCGGATGCATCCCGATCACGGGCGGCGGGACTGGCGGGCGGGGAGGGGTGGCCGGACGCGCCGGCGCGGACGGCAGCGCAACCGATGACGCGGGTACCGGCTTCGCGTGCGGCAGTTCCGGGCGGACGCGGCCGGGCAGCGGTGCCACGAGGCGGGCGTAGCGGGCCCATTCGGAGCGGTCGGCGTCGCTGAGCGGCGAAGCCCGCGTGCGCCCTTCGTTCACTGGGGCGCGGGGCCGGCGTCGTCCACGAGCAGAACATGGAGCCGCCGTGGGCCGTGCGCGCCGAGCTCAAGCGTTTGCTCGATGTCGGCCGAACGCGAGACGCCCGTTACCAGCATGACGTTCCGTGGCAAGGCGCCGAGCTCGCCCCGCAGCAGGTCCCATGCCTCCTCGTACGCGCCCACCACCCGGCTCGCGCGGAGCAGGACGAGCGCCGTCTCGGCCAGCAGGTTCAACGTGGTGGGGCGCTCCGGGGCCGAGGGCAGCATCAGGGTGCCGGTCTCGGCGATGCCGGCGAAGCCGTGCTGGAGGCTCACCACGTCGCTGCCCTCGGCGCGGCCCTCGCGAAGTCCAGCAACGGCCGCGCCGACCACGGCACAGCCCGCAGCTCGGGGTGCGGCGCCATCACCAGGGCGAGGGCAAGTTCTGCATCGCGAGATAGTCGGAGATCGCATCCGGGACGGCGGCGACGTCCGGCAGCCGGATGACCGTGCCGTATTCGCGCTCCACGTTGGCGATGAACAACGCGACCTGGTCGGCCGGAGGAAGACGGCTCCTTGCCGGGATCAAACGGCGTGGATGACGCTCCAGCCGGTCGCGCAGCGGCCGGGCATCCTCGGCGACAGCGGCCCCCGCCGGAGCCCCCGCCGGATAGCCCCCAGGACGCGCTCCTTGCTCAACGGCCGACGCGGCTCCGTTCAGCCTTGGCGTAGCGAGCGAAGAACGTCTCGCCTTCCGGCGCGGGCAGGTCGCGCCCGCCGGTCCAGCTCCGGGCGAGGGGTAGGGCGGAGAACCGGCCGCGTCGGCGGCCGAGCAGCCCGAGCGTCGCCGCCGCAGCGCGGGTAGCCACCCGATACGCGGCCGGTCGCCGCGCGAACCAACCCCAGAGGCCGAGATTGCTCCGCATCGTGCTCGGCGTCAGATGCCGCTCGAACTCGCGCTCGCGCCAGTGCCGCATCATCTTGGGCAGCGGGATCTTCACCGGACAGACGCTTTCGCACTTGCCGCAGAAGGTGGATGCGTTGGGCAGGTGCCCCGCCTGGTCCACGCCGATCAGCGAAGGGGTCAGCACGCTGCCCATCGGCCCCGGATAAACCCAGCCGTAAGCGTGGCCGCCCACCGCGCCATACACCGGGCAGTGGTTCATGCAGGCGGCGCAGCGGATGCAGCGCAGCATCTCCTGGAACTCGGTGCCCAGCATGGCGGACCGCCCGTTATCCACCAGCACGACGTGATACTCCTCCGGCCCGTCGAGATCGCCGGGCCGCCGGCCGCCGGTCGAGAACGTCGTGTAGACGGAAAAATCCTGCCCGGTGGCCGAGCGCGCCAGCAGGCGCAGTAGGCTCGTCGCGTCCTCCAGGGTCGGCACCACCTTTTCGATCGAGGCGAGCGCGATATGCACGCGCGGCAGGGTTTGCGTGAGGTCGCCGTTGCCCTCGTTGGTAACGATGACGCTGCTGCCGGTCTCGGCAATGAGGAAATTCGCCCCGGTGATGCCGACGTCGGCGGCCAGGAACCGCTGGCGCAGTCGGGCGCGCGCCTCCGTCAGGATGTCGCGCCGTTCACTGAACACACGGTCCGCCGGAAGATCGGTGTGCGCCTTTCGGAAGCTCGCCTCCCAATCCTCGCGGTTGAGATGAAACGCGGGTGCGATGATGTGGCTCGGCAACTCGTGGCGCAGCTGGATGATGTATTCGCCGAGGTCGGTCTCCACCGGCTCGATGCCGTGGCGTTCGAGATGCTCGTTGATGCCGAGCTCCTCGCTGATCATCGACTTGCCCTTGGTGACGGTGCGGGCGCCTGCGTCCCGGCAAATGCCAAGCACCGCCTCGCGTGCTTCGTCGGCCGTGGCGCACCAATGCACCTTCCCGCCGGCGGCAAGCACCTTGGCCTCGTAGGCTTCGAGGTAGAAGTCGAGATGCGCCAGCGTGTGGTTTTTGATGTCGCGCCCGATGTCGCGCAGCTGCTCGAACTCAGGGAGTCCGGCCACTGCCAGCGCGCGGCGCGCGATGAAGCTCGGGCCGCTGCGCGCCAGCGCCTTTTGCAGGCCGGCGTCGGCTAGCGCGCGGCGGGCGTTCTCTTTGAAGGCGGGGCTGGTGGCAAGCATGTCCCATTGTAGCCGGCCCCCTGCCTGCTCGGCCAGCCGTCGATGCGCCGACCGGAACCCTCCCCACTCAGGAGCGGTGACAGCCGGTGGGGGCAGAGCGCAGATAGGAGCCGAGCATTGCGGCGATCCGGCACGGGTCCATCGTGCGTCGCACCCGCGCGGGCTGGCGGCGGAGGTTCAGCATCGTCGCCCCGCCGCCAGTCAGCGCGACGCGGGTCAGCACGGGCCGACCGACGCGCGGACCCATTCCCGGGACTGGCAATCCGGCCCCCACCGCCGCGACCGCGAGCCGGTAATACGCGGCGAGGTCGGGCGTATGCGAGTGATAGAGACCGATCGCCGTGTACCAGTTGCCGCCGGCACCGTCGCGCAGCGTACAGGAGGAAGCGGGCGGCATAATCGGCGTTGATCCCCGGGTCGAACGCGTCCTCGAGCGAGCGGAACGCGCCTGGGTGCATCCTGAGATCGACCTGCATGCAGCCCACGTCCATGAACTGCACGCCGCTCGCAAGACCCCGGCGCGCCCAGTCGACCGCCTCCGCCTTGGAGGCGAAAAAGTAGCCCTGCCCGTCGGCGTTGATCGTCCACGGCCACGGTTCGACCCCGCCTTCCGTGCTGCGGCGGCCGCTTTCGACCTTGCCGATCGTGACCAGCAAGCCAGGCGGGGTCTGGTACACTTCCTCCGCCCGGCTGATGGCAGTAGCGCAGAGTGCTGACTGCCGCGGGCCGCCTTGCGCTCGGGCTGCGGCGGGCAGCAATGCGGCGACAACCGCCGCCACCGCGAGAACCGCGCCGAGCAGGGCTTTCCGTGCCGCTGCCGCATCGCGCCCCAGGGCGATCAGGGCTGGGAGCTGCCCCGGATGGCGCAGCAGCGAACCGAGGATGCGCGCAATGCGGATGCGTCCGCTTCCCGATAGCGCTACGAGTGCCGCTCGCGGCAGGGAGCGCCCGGCCGGGTCGCACACTGCCCGCACAGCGCCCACCGCGATGCCGCGCTCGCGCGCCACACGCGCCACCGCCCCACTTTCGAGGTCGATCGCGGCCGCGCCGGTTTCGCCGAACAAGCGCGCCTTGGCGGCCACCGTTGCCGCGATGGACGCTCCGCACAGCAGCGCTTCGCAGGTGGCGCCCCCGAAGCGCGCCAGGAGAGCGGGGTCGTTCGGGATGCGCTCCCCATCCACCAGCAGCGCGCGCGGTACACAGCAGGGCTCCCGGGGCGAGCGCCGGATCGAGCCCGCCCGCCAGCCCGAAGCTCAGGAGGGCTCTCACCCCGCGATCGGCGAGCGATCGCGCGGCCTGTTCGGCACCTGCGCTGGTGCCGCCGCCGACCGCGACGGGGGAGCCGGACCGGCGGGCGATCCTCGCCTCGGCGCTGAGACCGACGACGATCCCGACCTGATCAGAAGCCAAACGCGACCGTGCGCGCGTTGCCCCGGCGGAGATTGCGGTAGCGCGCCAGGGCGAGCAGCGGGAAGAACAGCCGGTAGCCGTGGTAGCGGAGGTAGAACACGCGCGGGAACCCGACGGCCGTATAAGGCAGCTCCGTCCATTCGCCATCGCCCTGCTGCGTGGCCGCGAGATACTCGATCCCGTTCGCGACGGCTGGGTGGTCGGCCTCGCCGCGGCCATCAGCCCGAGCAGCGCCCAAGCGGTCTGCGACGGCGTGCTTTGGTTATAGCGCCCGGGCGGCGCACCTCCGTAGCTTTCGGGGTCCTCGCCCCAGCCGCCATCATCCCGCTGCACCGCCAGCAGCCATTCCACCGCGCGCCTGACGGCCGGATCGCTTCCCTCGACGCCCGCGGCGTTCAGCGCACAGAGCACGGACCACGTCCCGTAGATGTAGTTGGTCCCCCAACGGCCGAACCAGCTGCCATCTGCTTCCTGCTCCCGCCGCAGCCAAGCGACGCCGCGATCGATCACCGCCCTGTCCTCGGATTTGCCGAGCTGGGCGAGGAAGGACACGCAGCGCGCCGTGACATCCGCGGTCGGCGGGTCCAGCAGCGCCCCGTGGTCGGCGAACGGGATGTGGTTGAGGTGAAAATGAGTGTTGTCGGCGTCGAACGCGCCCCAGCCGCCATCCCGGCTCTGCATCCCGACCACCCAGGCGCGGGCACGCTCGATCGCGTCCGCGTGGGCCGGATCGCCATTGCGGTGCAGCAGCATCCCGACCACGGCGGTGTCGTCCACATCAGGGTAATGATCGTTGTTGTATTGAAAAGCCCAGCCCCCCGGCGGCGCATCCGGCCGCGCCGCCGCCCAGTCGCCGACCGTGTCGGTGATCTGCCGCTCGCGAAGCCAGGCACATGCCGCATCCACGCTCGCGTCGGCGGCACTCTCCGCCTCGGCCATGGCATGACCCGCGAAACTCGTGTCCCAGATCGGCGACAGGCAGGGCTGGCAGAAAGCCCGCTCCGGTTCGACGACCAGCAGCTTGCGAACTGCGGCCCAGGCGGTCGCGGCGGGGGGGTGGTCGGCCGGATAGCCCAGCGTGTCGAACATCATCACGCTGTTCGCCATCGCCGGGTAGATGGCGCCCAATCCATCCGTGCCGTTCAGCCGCTCGTTCACAAAGCGCACCGCCAGCCCGATCGCGCGCTCCCGCGAGCGGCGGGAGAACAGCGGCTCGGCCACCCGTACCCCCTGATCGATCCATTTGAAGAACCGGCCCCAGGCGGAGCGGTAGGGGCCGCGGATCCAATCGCGCACCTCGGAAGGTGGTGTGCGAAACAGCTCGGGAATAGCGATGCGTCGCGGATTGCGGGCCAGAGGGCGCCGGTTCATCAAGACCAGCAGCGGCACCATCACGGTACGAGACCAGTAGGAAACCTTTGTCAGATGGAACGGAAACCATCGGGGCAGCAGCATGATCTCGACCGGCATCACCGGCACCGCGCGCCAGGGCACCGCACCGAACAACGCAAGCTGCGCCCGGGTGAACACGTTGCTGCGCTCCGCTCCGCCGAGCGCCAGAATGGCGTCACGCGCGCGTGTCATGTGCGGGGCGGCCGGATCGTCGCCGATCGCCTTCAGTGCGAAATACGCCTTCACGCTCGCGGACAGATCGGTATTGCCGCCATGAAACAGCGGCCAGCCACCGTCCGGACCTTGGATGCTGCGGAGATAGACGCCGATCTTGGATTGCAGGGCCGGATCAATTCGATCGAGGAAATGCTCAAGCAGCACATACTCGGCCGGGATAGTTGCGTCCGCTTCCAACTCGAACACCCAGTGTCCGTCGAAGCGCTGGCGCCGGGCCAAGGCCTCGCCCGCGGAGGCGACGGCCCGGCCCAGCCGTTCATCGTCCATCGTTGCGGCAGATGCGATTTCGAGAGGCACAGCGAAACTCGTCAGATGTGAGCGGCGGAAACTACCGCGGCTGCGGTTCGGCCTGACCTGATGGCACCTTCGATCGTGCCGGGCAAGCCGGTTGCGGTCCAGTCGCCGGCCAGCGCCAGGTTGCGGAACGGGGTCCGCGCCTGCGGCCGGCGGCGCTCCTGCGCTGCGGTGGCGGCGATCGTGGCGCGCTTCTCCTTCACCACCCTCCAGGACGGCATCGGCTCCGGCAGGCGAAAGGCTGACCGAATCTCCGGCCAAACGGCGCGGGCGATCGCCTCGGCCGGTTGTTCGACCATGCGGTTGGCGGCGCTGATCGTCACCGAAACATGGCCCGGCTTGACGAACGCCCATTCGGCAACGCCGCCGATCAGCCCGATGAAACCCGCGTCGCCATGCCCCGCCTCGGCGCGGAAGTGGATGTTCAGGATCGCCTCGAATGCGTCGGGGGTATCGATCCCGCCAAACAGGTCGGCCGCGATCCAGGGTGGCACGGCCAGCACGGCGGCGTCGTTAGCCCCGAGTGCCACGGCTCCGGCGCCGGTCTCCAAGCCGGTGATCCGCTCCGCTTCGACGCGCAGGCGGCCTACGCGGCAACCGAGCCGGATTCCGGCTCCGGCTGACCGCAAAGCCGCCAGCGCAGGATCGACAAGCGACTGGGCGAGGCTTTGCCTGGGGAAGCGGGGCAGGCACGCGGCACCGCCCTGCATGAGGGTTTCCCGAACGACTGCACCCAACAGACTGGCCAGAGCCTCCTCGGGGCGCGTGTTGAGTGCCGCGACCGCCAGCGGTTCCAGCAATCGTTCGCCGAGCAGGCCTGGGGGAAGCACGGCGGCGACGGTCGCCTCGGGACGCGGCCGGCGCAACGCGAGCAGGGCCAGGTAGTCGCGCGGGCGCGTGCCGGGCACCCGCCGCTTGCCGTCGAGCACCCACCAGGGCAGCCGGCCTGCATTCGGCCGCACGGTCCAGCGTTCGCCGGTGCCCACGTCCATGAACGGGAAAGCGGGTTCGGCGGGGCCGCCCAGCGTGTGTCGCGCGCCGACCCGGTCGAGATAAGTAAACGTGGCGGTGTTGCCGGAAAGCAGCAGGTGGTTGCCGTTGTCGACCACGCAGCCGAGCTCTCGGTCGAAGTAGGACCGGCATCGTCCGCCCGCCTGCGGGCTCGCCTCGTAGAGTGTCACGGAGTGGCCGGCATCGACGAGCGCGAGTGCGGCAGACAGGCCTGCGAGCCCCCCCCGATCACATGAACGGTCATCGCCTCACGCGAGCCCATAACGGAGCGCGATCCAAAGCTTGCGCCAGCGTGGCAGGCTGGCCCGCTCGCCAATCCGATCCCAGCCACGCCGTTCAATCCGGTCGAGCAGCGCCGCGTAGGTCGCGCCCATGAGCCGCGCGGGCTTCATCGCGCGCCGGTCGCAGCTCAGCATAGCGGCGCGCGCATCGCGGAAATAGCCGTGCGCCAACTCGGCTACCCGGGCGCACACCGGGCCTAGCCCCGGCGCATCGAGCGCGGCGCGCGCATCATGCGGCACGCCGGCGTCGTCGAGATATTCGGCGGGCAGATAGAGCCGGCCGCGTTCGGCATCCTCGCCCACGTCCCGCAGGATGTTGGTAAGCTGCAACGCTCGGCCGAGATTGAACGCCACCCGATCGGCCTGCGGCGAGGCGTCGCCAAATGCGCGAACCGAGAGCCGCCCGACGGCCGAGGCCACTCGATCGCAATATAGGTCGAGGGTCCGGAGATCGGGTGCGACGATCGCGGCTTGCGCATCCATCTCCATTCCGTCGATCACGGCATGGAAATCATCGCGGCGAAGATCGAACGCGCGTACCGCCCTGAGCAGCACCCGGGTCACGGCGTCGTCCGCTTCCCCACGATACAGGGCATCCACGCGCCTGCGCCAACGGTCGAGGGCCTCAGCGCGCTCGCTATACGGGCTCTCGGCGTCGGCGATGTCGTCGACGAGCCGGCAGAACGCATAGATCGCGTACATCGCATGCCGGCGGTCGGGCCGCAGCACGCGCATGCCGCGATAGAACGACGTGCCGGCCGCGCGCACGATCGTCTCCACGGCTTTCAGGTCAGCCGGTGCTGCGCCGAGCGCCGTCACGGAAGGAACCGCAGCGCGGCAGCCACGCTTAGGGCCGCGTCCAGCTTTGTGAGCTTCACCCGGAATGCCAGCGGGTCGCCAGTGCGCAGCCGCCGCGACGAGCCGGTGCGCAAGGCCAACGATCACCGCCGTTTCCAGCCGGAGGCGCCGGTCGCGAACCCGGCGGGGCAGGTCGCGCGCCGTGCGGTTGAGAGCGTCCGTCCGATCTAGCAACAAGTCGAACACGCGCCGCAGCCCGGGTGTGGTCGAGCGCGCCCGCACGTCGTCCCACCCGGCATCGCATCGCGCCATGAGGTCCGCCGGCAGATAGCAACGATCCAGCGACTCGAGATCCTTCGCGCAATCCTGCAAGTGGTTGAGCACCTGCAACGAAGTGCACAGGGCGTCCGAGGGCGCGTGGGTGTCGGCGCTCTCGCCGTGCAGGTCGAGCACATGACGGCCGACCGGCATCGCCGAATACCGGCAATAGTCGTGCAGCTCGTCCCAGTCCGCGTAGCGTCGCTTCGTTGCATCACGCCGGAACGCCACCAGCAGGTCGGCGGCGTGGCGGGAGGCGACGCCGGTTTCGTGTAAGGCTCGTGCGCAGCCGGCCGGCGCTCGGAGAACCTGCCTCCCGCCGGCCGAGCAGCACGTCCTCCATGACGTCGAGCCGCCGCACCTTCTCGTCCGGCGCAAGAAGGGCGCTGTCCGCGATGTCGTCGGCGTTGCGGGCGAAGGCGTAGAAGGCGTGGACGTGCGGCCGCACGCGGGCTGCGATCAGCGCGGAGCCGACGGGGAAATTCTCGTCGCCCCGATCCTTGCCCGACCAGGTCTCGACCGAGGCGGTCAGAACGTCGCTCAAGCGTCCGCACTCCGGTAGGCGCGGCTTTTCCAGACCACTCCCCGTCCTCGGTAGTGTTGCAGCGCGGACCCGACGGTCGCGGCCATGTAGAACAGCGCGATTAGCGGGAGGATTGCCGACCAAAGCGGCGAACGCCCGAAGCGGCGCAGGGTCGGCAAATAGGAGGCTGCCGCCCCGAGCCAAGCTAGGAGGCCCATCCCGCGCGCAAGGGTTGCGCCGAACAGCGCGGCAACGGGCGGGACGATCCACGTCAGGACCATGCCGACCAGGCAGAGCGCGAGCAGGACGGGCGAGCGGCGAAGCTGGACGTAGGCCGTGCGGGCCACCATTCGCCAGATGTCGGCCGCGTGAGGGTAGGGGCGAATGGAGCGCGCCAGCACGCTGTGGCCGAGCCAGATCGAGCCGTCCCGTTTCACCTTGGCCGCGAGTGCGACGTCGTCGATCAGCATCTCGCGTATCGCCGCGATGCCGCCGACCCGCGCCAGCGCTCCCGAGCGCACCAGGATGCTGCCGCCCGCCGCCGCTGCCGTCCGACGCCGGGGGTCGTTGACGGAGGCGAACGGATAGAGGAGCTGGAAGAAAAATACGAAAGCCGGCACCAGCGCCCGTTCGGCCCAGCTCTCGCAGGCCAGCGCCACCATCTCGGAAACGAGATCGAGTCCGCCATCCTCGGCCTTCGCGACCAGCGTCGCCAGGTGCCGCTCGTCGTGGACGATGTCGGCGTCCGTCAGCAGGATGAAGGCGGCGTCGCCCGCTGCCGCCACTCCCTGGGACACCGCCCAAAGCTTGCCGCTCCACCCAGGCGGTCGCGGCCGCCCCTCGAGGAGGACGAGGCGGGGGTCAGCGATGGCGCGGACGATGGCTCCGGTTCCGTCGGCGCTCTGATCGTCGACCACGATGACCCGGAAATCGCCCGGATATTTCTGTGCAAGCAATGAACGTACGGCGAACGCTATGCTTGCGGCTTCGTCGCGCGCGGGGACCACGACGACGACCTCACCGCTTGCCGGCGCGGAAGAGGGACGCAACACCGGGCCCATTTGCCAGAATCGGCCATGGAAGCCGAGCAGATAGGCCCAGATCAACAGGGATACGGCCGCGAGCGCGGTCAACGGGGCACCATTCCGTTCGCCCGAAACCACGCCACCGCATCTTCCACGGCAGCCCGGGCAGGCCGGGGCCGGTAGCCCAGTGCCGCCTCTGCCTTCGCCGAAGAAAAGAACATGCGCTTGCGCGCCATCTTGAGATGGTCGCGGCTGACCATCGGCGCGCTCGCCGGTGAGCTTCGATGCCGCCTCCATGCCGATCGCCAGCGGCCAAAGCAGGTCATGGCGCAGCTTGATGCGGGGCGCGCGGCGGCCGGTCACGGAGGCGATCAGGGCCAGCAGGTCGCGCAGGAACAGGTTTTCCCCGCCCAGGATGTATTTTTCCCCGACCGTTCCCCGCTCCAGTGCCAGGGCATGGCCCTCCGCCACGTCATCGACGTGGACGATGTTCAGCCCGGTGTCGATATACGCCGGCATGCGTCCGGAGGCGGCATCGGCGATCATCTTGCCGGTGGGGGTCGGCTTGATGTCTCGCGGCCCAACCGGCGTCGATGGATTGACGATCACGGCCGGAAGCCCGTGCTGACGCACCATGTCGAGCACCGCCTGCTCGGCGCGGTACTTCGACTTCTTGTAGACGCCGACGATCACATCCTCCGTGACGGGCGTGGTCTCGTCGGCGGACGAGCCGTCCTTGGTCAATCCGAGGGCCGCGACCGAGCTGCAATACACGATCCGGCTGACGCCCGCTTGCTGCGCCGCCCGCATCAACTCGAACGTGCCGCCAACATTGGCCCGGATCATTGCCTCCGGGTCCGGCACCCAGATCCGGTAGTCCGCCGCGACATGGACCAATGCGCCGCATCCGGCCATCGCGCGCTGAAGGGAGCCAGGGTCGGTCAGGTCGCCTTCCACGGGCTCGCCCGCCAAGCCGGCGAGGTTGCGCCGGTCGGACGCCGGACGCACTAGCAATCGAAGCGAGTGCCCCCGTGCCTCCAGGGTGCGTGCCACCGCTGAACCAACGAAGCCCGTGGCGCCGGTCAACAAAGTCGGAGAGTTGGACATGCTCACGTCCGCGCTATAGCCCGGACCCGCCGATCAGGTGTAGAGCGGCGCGCCAACCTTCCTCACCAAGCTCGCCCGGTTGAAGAAATCGTGAAAAGATGGTCGATCGGCCTGGCGATAGCGGGTCTTGCAGTCGGAACTTTGCTGATCGGCGGGTTCGGCTTCGCGCACGTTGCCGACGCCGCGCTCTCGATCGGCTGGGACGGCTTCGTCCTGCTGCTCGCCTGGCAATGCTTGTTGTTCGTCCCGCTCGGGCTCGCCTGGGCGCTGGTCGCCGGGCGCGGCCCCGCCTGGGCCTATGTGTGGGGACGCATGGTGCGCGATGCGGCGACCAACTGCCTGCCCTTTTCGCCGGTAGGCGGGTTCGTGTTCGGCGCGCGCGCGCTCACCCTGCGCGGTATAACCTGGCAGCTCGCCAGTGCGTCGGTTGTGGTGGACGCCACTGCCGAGGTTCTGGCGCAGGTGCTGTTCGCCCTGGTCGGCCTTTGCTTGTTGATGTCGCGAGATCCAACCTCCCCGGTAGCGATCCCGCTCGCGGTCGGGCTCGGGGTTTGCGGCCTGGCGCTGGCGGGCTTCTTCTGGGTGCAGCAGGGTGCGAGCGTCGTGTTTGCCAAGCTCGGCCAGCGCATCGCCGGGCAGTGGTTCGACGATGCCAATGAGCGGGTCGCGGCCTTCCAGGCTGAGCTCGGGCAGATCTACGCCCGCACGGGGCGCCTCGTCTTGGCCGTTCTGGTCCACCTCGTCGGCTGGATCGGCACCGCATTCGGCAGCTGGCTGGCGTATCATCTGCTCGGCGCAGATCTCGACTTCGAGGACGCGGTCGTGATCGAGGCCTTGTTGCGCGCCATGCTCGCAGCGACTTTCGTGGTGCCGGGCAATGCGGGCATCCAGGAAGCCGGCTATGCCGGGTTCGGCTTGCTGTTCGGGGTGCCGCCGGACCTTTCACTCGGCGTCTCGCTGCTTGGCCGGGCGCGTGACCTCGCCCTTGGGGTGCCCATCCTACTGACCTGGCAGTGGGGGGAGGTCCGCCGCCTGAGGCTCGCGCCGCCGAACGGCTGACCTCGCGCGCCCGGCGTAGCTATGGATAGTAGTAGTAGCGATACGGGTGATAGTGCGGACCATATGCCGGAACGACGATGCATCCGGACAGCGCCAAAACCATCCCGACCGCCGCCGCGACTCGTAATGCGGCTCCGAAGTAGCTTCGCATCGATTGCCTCCTTTTCTCGCCGTGATCTGGGCAGTCAACGCGGCGGCAATGCGTCGAACGCGTGTTGAATTGTAACGCTCAGGCCCGGCCCAACAGCACGCCCGCCCATGCGCCGGCGACACAGAGGACGACGGAGGCGACCGCGTAGGCCGCTGCGGCGGCGACTTCGCCCAACTGCAGCAGTTCGACGGTTTGCAGGCTGAAGGCGGAAAAGGTAGTGAACCCGCCGCAGAAACCGGTCATCAGGAAGACGCGCACATCCGGGTGCCAGCCGAGCCGGTCTGGCAAGCTGACCGCGGCCACCCACCCGATGAGGGCCGACCCCGAGACATTGATGAACAACGTGCCCCACGGGAACCGCAGCCCCGTGTAAGCGGCCACGGTCCCGGTGAGCCAGAACCGCGCCACGCTGCCGAGCGCGCCGCCGATCGCTACCCAGAGATAGGTCAAGCTGCCCCTCCTGCCCGCGCGCGCCCCGCGCCCCCCGCGGAGGATTCTGCCCACGTGGGCTTGCGAGGCAAATTCCCGCGCAGCATCGTTTACCATCTAGCAAGAGATCGTAGCGCTATCTATTATATGCTCCGTCTCGGACTGGAGGCGTCGTGACCGATTTCGACCATGAGCTGCTGTTCGTGCTGCATGACGTGGCCCGCCTATTGCGGGTCGAGGCGGACAAACGGGCACGCGCCCACGGCATGACCCGGGCGCAATGGGCCATCCTCGTCTGGCTCGAACGCGAACCTGGCATCTCTCAGAAAGAACTGGCCGAGATCATGGACGTGGAGCCGATGACCGTCGCCAGGCTGGTCGACCGCTTGGAGGCTCGCAGCATGGTGGAGCGGCGGCCGGACCCGCGCGATCGGCGCATCTGGCGTCTGCATCTGCGCCCGGCCGCGTTGCCGGTGCTGCGGGAGATGGATGTGCAACGGGCAGATATGACGCGGATGGTGACAGACGGGATTGAGGGCGGTGCGCTGCGGATGACTACCGAGGCACTGCTGCAAATGAAGGAGACCTTGAGCGGCGGCGGCCGCGCCGCCCGGCGGGCCTGAGGCCCGGAGTGACGACGCCCTCACATCCGAAGGGGTCGTCTGAATGTCGTCGACCACCGCGCCCGTTGCCCGCGTGCCCGTCGTGGACGCGCCGGCGCCGGTTCGCACGCAGTCGTCGCGGCGGCGGCTTCGCTGGGCGTTCATGTTCGGCGGCATCGTTTTCGTGATCGTCGGTTCGCTCGCCTGGTGGCTGCAGGGCGGCCGCTTCGTCACCATCGACAACGCCTACGCACGGGCGGCGCGCGAAACGCTGTCGACCGACATCAACGGCATCGTCGCCGCGGTGCCGGTGCATGAGGGGCAGCTCGTCCACAAGGGGGACGTGGTACTCCGCTTCGACACGCGTCCGTTCGACATCGCGCTAGCCGGGGCAAAGGCCAACTTGTCGCAGGTGGCGCTGAGTCTGGCGGCGATGAAGCAGGATTACGAGCGGATGCTGCGCGACATCGACGCCAAGCAGGCGCAGGTGCAGCTCGATCAGGTCAATTTCGATCGCCGGGCCACGCTCGTCGGCCGCGGCGACGTGTCCCGCTCCGATTACGATACCGCGCGGTTCGCCCTGATCTCCGAACAGCGGAGCCTTGATTCGCTCCGCTTGGCCGCGCAGGTGCAGCTCGCCAAGCTTGGCGGGCGGCCGGACATCGATATCGCCGCAATGCCGGAGTACCGCAAAGCGCAGGCCGCGGTGGACGAAGCGCAGCGTCAGCTCGATCATGCCGTGCTCTATGCCCCTTACACCGGCGTCGTGACGATGGTGGACAGCGTGCAGCCCGGCATGTTTCTGCTGGCCGGCACGGCAGCATTTGGCATCGTCTCCACCGAGCAGGTCTGGATCGAGGCCAATCCCAAGGAAACCGAGCTGACGTGGGTCAAGCCCGGCGACCCGGTCAGCGTTACTGTAGACACTTATCCCAGCCGGATCTGGTCGGGTACGGTGCAAAGTATCGCGCCGAACAGCGGGTCAGAGTTCTCGGTGCTGCCGGCGCAGAACTCGTCGGGCAACTGGGTCAAGGTCGTGCAGCGCATCCAGGTGCGCATCGCCGTCGACCGCGCGCCCGACGCGCCGCCGCTCCGCTCCGGCATGAGCGTGGAAGCCAGCATCGACACCGGCCATCGCCGCACGCTCGAAGATCTGTTCTGACGGCAGCCGGCGTGAGCGGTATAACGGCCAGCTTCGTGCGGGTCCCGCATCGGGGCATCATTACCGCCTGCACGATGGCGGCGACCCTCATGCAGGCGCTTGAACTCGACGATCGCCAACGTCGCGCTGCCCTACATGCAGGGCAGCCTGTCGGCGAGCTACGACGAGATCACGTGGGTGCTCACATCCTACGTCACGGCCGCAGCCATCATGACGGCGCCAGTCGGCTGGCTCGCCAGCCGGTTCGGCCGCAAGAATTTGTTTCTGATCTGCGTCGTCGGCTTCACCCTCGCCTCAATGCTGTGCGGTGCCGCGCAGTCGTTGTCTCAGATGGTGCTGTTCCGGATTCTCCAGGGCGTGTTCGGCGCGGCGCTGGTGCCGCTCTCGCAATCGACCATGCTCGATATCTATCCTGCCGAGCAGCGCGGTTCGGCGATGGCGCTTTGGGGTGTGGGCGTCATGCTTGGGCCGATCCTTGGCCCCACGCTCGGCGGCTTTCTGACCGAGTGGTACAACTGGCGCTGGGTGTTCTACGTCAACCTGCCGGTTGGGATTGCGGCGACACTCGGCCTGATCTGGTTCATGCCAAAGAGCGCGTCGCAGTCGAGCCTCCGGTTCGATTGGATCGGCTTCGCGGTGCTGTCCATCGGCATCGGTTCGTTGCAGATGATGCTGGACCGCGGGCAGGACCAGGATTGGTTCAGCTCGCGCGAGGTTATCGTCGAAGCTGTGCTCGCCGGCCTCGGCTTCTATCTTTTCGTCGTCCACATGGCGACTTCGACCAACCCCTTCATCAAGGCGGCCGTGTTCCGCGACCGCAATCTCGTTGCGGGCGTGCTGATGATGTTTGCGGTCGGCTCCGTGCTGCTTGCAAGCTCCGCGCTGCTGGCTCCCTGGCTGCAAACACTGTCCGATTACCCGGTGGCGGCCGCCGGATTGCTGCTGGCGCCGCGCGGCGTTGGCACCATGGCCGCCATGATGGTCGGCGGGCGGTTATCGAGCCGCTTCGACCCCCGCCTCATCATGTTCGTCGGCCTGCTTATTTTGCTCTACTCCATGTGGATCATGACCGCCTGGACGCCGGATGTGTCGCGCAGCGAGGTGATCTTCTGCATCCTGCTGCAAGGCGCCGGGCTTGGCTTCGTGTTCGTGCCGTTGCAGGTGCTAGCATTCTGGACTTTGCCGTCAGCCTTCCGCACCGACGGCACGGCCCTCCTCAGCCTGTTTCGCAACGTCGGCAGCGCCATCGGTATATCCGTGATGTCGGCGACCTTGGCGCACAACACGCAGGTGCTGCATCAGGAGATCGGCAGCGCGATCACGCCGTTCAATCGCGCCCTCCAAGTGGGCGGCAATATCGGTCGATACTGGATTCTGGCACCCGTGCCCGGGGACCCGGTCACAGCGCAGCAGGGGCTGACGATGCTCGATCGCATGGTCAACCGACAGGCCGAGATCATCGCCTATCTTGACGACTTCAAGCTGATGATGCTGACCACGGTCCCGGCGATCCCGCTATTGCTGCTGCTCCGGCGCCCGGCGGCCACTCGGCCCGAGGACCCCGACGAGCATCATGCGGTGGTGATGGATTAGGCTTAACGGCGAAGGCCCGGACCACACGCGTGCGGCCCGGGCCAAATCGCTCAAGCCAGTTGCGCTCAGCTGAAGTTCGTGTGGTTGAGCTGGGCGACCCCGGCGAAGGTAACTTTAGTTCCGTCGCTGAGGGTGATGGTAGTCGAGCCAGCCGAGGTGGTCGCGCCCGCGAGCGCATTTGCGGCCTCGTTCGGGCCGTAGCCTGTCAAAGCGATCTTGTCGCCCGTCACGAAGTTGTTGATCAGGTCTTGGCCGCCCGCCGCGCCCTTGACGAATTGGAACACCTCCTTGTTGCCGAGAGCCGTAACGGTGGAGGCGCCACTGCCGGCCACGAACGTGTCGGCACCGAAACCGCCGAGCATCTGATCGTTGCCGGAGCCGCCGTAGAGCAAGTCGTTGCCCGCGGACAGGGCCGCCGACAGCGTCTCGTTGCCGCCGGCCGCGTGCAACGCTTGCGCCTGACTGCCCTCCGCCCAAAGCTGGTCGCCGTTGCCGCCACCGAACAGGGTTGCCGGCCCGGTGCCTGCGAAGATGAGGTTGTTACCGGCCGATCCGCCGTGGAACTCGTTGGCCCCCGAGCCGCCGAACAGCGTCTCGGAACCGGTCCCCCCAATCACGGTCGCGCCACCCGAAGCGCCGATGAAGGTGAGCGAGCCGGAACCGCCGAAAATGTGCGTCGGATGAGTGCCGCTGGCGACCACGGTCGACGCTCCGCCTCCCGCGACGATGCTGTCGTCGCCGTTGGCTTTGACCAGGTCGTTGCCGTTGCCGAGCACGATGCTGTTGTGCCCGCCGCCGGTCGCGATCGTGTCGTTGCCCCCGCCGGCCGCGAGCACGAAATCGCGGCCGTTGCCAGTGGTGATCAACCAATTGCCGGGATCCGTGGCGGGAATGACGATCCGGTTCGATCCTCCGCCAGCGACGACCGTGCCGCTGCCGCCCGCCGGGAAGAAGTTCAGGCCGGTATCGCCGGACATCACCGCTTGTTGGCCGCTCGAGCCGAGGATCACTGCGTTGGGCGCATCGTTGACGATCGCGGCGTAGCCCGGCGGAACGATCGTTGCCCCCGGTAGAGTTTGCACGAACTCGCCGATCACCCCCGGCGGCAACTCCGGCGGTGGGCCGGATGCGTCGCTCACCGGTTGCAATATGCCGCTTGTCACGGCCGAGTTGATGGCCGTCGCCAGCTGCGTTGCCAACAGGGTGTTGGCCTGAGTGTCATAGTTCAATGAAACGGTTGACCCGCTCGCGCCGAGGACTGTGACCGTCGCCATGAAGCCCTTTCCTTTCAGGTTGTGAACCGCCGGCCCCGTACCGGCGTTGCATCCATTGGCCCGGATACAACCATAGAAGCGGTCGAGCTGGATATCTCAACCTTATGACGAAACGAGATTGCGAGATGTGTCTTTAAGTTGTGGTCTTCGCGTGATTATGCCGTGTCGTCCAATAAGTTGGATTGTGCGCCACAAATCTGACGGGGTCGGAACAATCGGCTTCGGCCCTCAGATTTGCTGCATTGCAGCGTGCCCAAAGCTGGACTGAAGCCACGCCGCGAGACGGGTCCAACTCCCTATCCAGATTGCGCAAGAGCCCGTACGGTCCCTTTCGCGGATCACGAAAGCGTGATCGTAAATTCTCGGAAGCGCTGGGCCGATGGCGCGTCCATCCGCTTGCCGAATAAGGACCCGCCGACACCTAAGCGGGTATGACTCGGGGCGCAGCTTCTCGCACCTATCAGAGGGCGCTCGTCACCGGCGCGTCGAGCGGGATCGGCCGCGCACTGGCCGAGGCGCTACCGGCCGGGACCGACTTGCTACTGACCGGCCGCGATACCGGGTCCCTGCAAGTTCTCGCGACCGAACTCGAACGCCAGGGGCGCACGGTCGAGACGGTGACGGCTGATCTTTCGACCGACACCGGCCGCGACGCCGTCGGCGAGGCGAGCGAGGGCTTCAAGCCCGACCTGTTCATCTGCAACGCCGGCCAGGGTCCCTACGGCCCGTTCGCGACCACGGCCGAAAACGTTCTGCGCTCCACTGTCGAGGTCAACGTCGTGACGCCGCTGGTGCTGATGCGTCGTCTTCTGCCTGGCATGGTCGAGAGGGCGCGGGCCGCCGGGGCGCGAGCAGGGGTGATCGTGACGGCGAGCGAGGTCGCCTTCTTTCCGGTGCCCTTTCTCGCAACCTATGCCGCGAGCAAGGCCTTCGATCTGTCCTTGGCCGAAGCCCTGGCAGCCGAGCACGCGCGCGACCCCGTCGACATCCTGGCACTCTGTCCCAGCGCGACCCGCACCGAGTTCGCGGCGCGCTCCGGCTTCGGCCCGAACTTGCCCGGAGCGCAGCGCCCGGCGACCGTTGCGCGCGCGGCGCTCGCAGCACTCGGCCGGCAGCGGACCCTTACGGTCGGCCCGATCAGCGGCGGCGTGCTGGCGGCCCCCGCTCTGGTGCGCGCCGGCATCGCGCAAAGCATCGCGTTGGCGCTTGGCCGGATGGCGCGCCGTCGCACGTCCGACGACTAGGCGGGCAGCCCTCTGCGCTTTGCCGAACGCGGGGCGCGGAGTGCGATTGCCGCGCCGCCCACGCACGCGCAAGCGACGCCGCACAGCGCGCCAAAACCCAGATCGGTGGTGATCGCGCCGCCCACGATTCCGCCCACCGTCGCGCCGAGCGCCGTGCAGGCGTTGAGCAGACCCACGCTCTCGCCCCGATCGGCTGGCGCCAAGGTCACCGCGAGCGTGTTGCTGCTGACGGCGAGCAGCGGCCAAATCACTTGCGTCAGGGCAAAGCCGGCCAACACCGGCCACGTCGCCCAGACTGGATGCACGAAGGCGAGCACCGCGAGGGCCGCGAGTACCGACCAAGCGCCCGACCAGTCCGGCGCGCATCAGGCCGTCGGCCGAACCCCAGGCCGTTCCCTTATGTTCCCACCGGCCGGCCAGCCCATAGATCGGCAGGCTCAGCAGGATGCCGGCAGCATAGGCGCCGGATGGAAGGATGGCCGCCGCACCAAATTCATGGGTCAGCGCGACTGGAAACATGACGGCGACGGCGTTCGTCGCCGTGTATGACAGCAACCATACCCCGAGGAAGCGCCGTAGGCCGCCGTGCGGCAGCCAGCCGAGCGAGGCGATGCCGCGCAGGCTTGCATGGTGGACACGTTGCGTGCCGGTGGCCGCCGCTTCGCCGCCGACCGGTGCCGGTGCCCGAACAGCGCGCCGTGGCACCGGGGCCAGGTCGCGCGGCGCCCATCGCCACGCAATCGGCCAAGCCGCAAGCAGGGCCAGCGACGCGCCTAGAAAGGCGGTGTGGGGAAGCCGTGCGCAGGCACCCGCCAGCAGCAACCCGGCGATCTGGCCGGCGCTGACGAATCCCTGTAGCACCCCGATCCGCTCGTCCCATTCCTCCTCTGGGCAGTGCCCGACGATGAAAATGGTGCCCACGATGCTGGTCGCGACGACGCCGAAACCGCCTACGAAGGCCAGGGCGGCATGCGGCAACGCTCCATCCACGAAGGAGAACGCCCCGATCGCCGCGGCACTGAGCGGCAGCCCGGCCAATACTAGAAGAAGGTGATGGCCGCGCCGGTCCGCCCAGGCCCCAAGCACCGGTGCCAAGAGCCCTGCCGAAGCCCAGGCGGCGTAGATTAGGCCGCCCTTTGCCCCGGTGCCGGCCGAAAGCGGCAGTAGGATGGGTGCGGCCCCGTTCTGTACTAGGCCGAGCAGCCCGTAGGCAAAGAACCATGGTTGCACGGAGCGGGGGGGAGGGTGCCCGATCGCGGTTCGGCTGACGCGGGCTTGGCTCAAACCACGTCCTCTGGCGCTAGCGTGCAGGGCCGGGCTGGGTCGCCACCCTCGACCTGGAACGTGGCGTGCCCGATGCCATAGCGATGGCGCAGAGCGGCGGAAGCTTCCTGCAACAAACTGTCGTCCTGCCCCGCGCCTGGTCGGACCAGATGCACGGTAAGCGCCGTTTCCGTCGTGCTCAGGCCCCAGATATGCAGGTCGTGGACTTCCGATACACCGGGCAAGCCCGTGAGGTAGGCCCGCACGCCTTCCGGGTCCACGCCCTTCGGCACCTTGTCCATCGCGAGATCGGTGCTCTGACGCAGCAAGGCCCAGGTCGAGGCAAGGATCAAGCCGGACACGACGAGGCTCACCGCCGGATCGATCCAGGCCCAGCCGGTCAGCAAGATTATAAGGCCGGAAGCGACCACCCCCGCGGACACAAGGGCATCGGCAGCCATGTGCAGGAACGCTGCGCGCACGTTCAGATCGCCTTCCCGCCCGCGCGCGAACAGCCATGCCGTGCCGCCGTTAACGGCAATTCCGGCCGCCGCCACCAGCATCACCGTCTTGCCGCCGACCGCTCCTGGAGCCACGCCCGCCACGAGCCGTTGCGCTGCTTCGAAGGCGATGGCCCCGACGCTGACCAGCAGGACGACGGCGTTGGCGAGGGAGGCAAGGATGGAGCTTCGGCCGTAGCCGTAGGTCCGCTCGCGCGTGGGACGGCGCCGGCCGAGTGCTGCGGCGCCCCAGGCGAGCAGCAGTCCGAGCACGTCGCCCAGGTTGTGTACGGCGTCGGCCAGCAGTGCCACCGAATGTGCCCCGATCCCGAACACGATCTCGGCGGCCACGAAGGCAGCATTCAGGCCGGCGCCAAGGGCGAACGCTCCGTCGAACCGATCTGGTGGCCCATGATGGTGAGCGTGGCCGTGCGCCGCGGCTTGGTCGCCCTCCGCATGAAGATGCGCATGCCCCTCGCTCATGGGGCGGGGCTGACGCCGATCGGCACGCGCGGATGATGGCTGAAGCTCAACATGACGAACCCTCGGCGGAGCGTGTGACAGCGGAGCGGATCATTCCGCTACTACACGCGGTGTAGCAGGGGCAACCGCCCGGCTGCTTTTGCCGGATCTCGAGGCCAAGCGTTACCGGGAGGGCTGGCTACCCTGCTGCATGGGTTGGTCCTGCTGCGTGGGGTAGGTCGAAGTCGTCGCACCCGAGGAGCCTCGGTGCGAGAAGCAGCCAAGCTTGTAGCATCCGAACAGGGCGGCAGCCGCGGCGCCGATAGCGACCTTGGTGCCGGTGGACATGCCAGCCGACGCGGTTTTGTCGGGAGAGGCGGGAGCCGGGGCGGAGGAGGACGCCGGCCGTCCCGCCGCACCAACGACCACCCCGATGCGCTGTGCCTGCCCCGGCCCACCGCCCCCCGGGATGTAATCGACCATCGCCTGCGTGCCGGGCGTGACGGAGCCGATATACGCTGCAAACGCCGCGATGGTCGGGAAGACCTGCCCGTCCACCGCAATGATCTGATCGCCGACCCGAAGCCCGGCCTGCGCGCCCGCCGACCCCGGCCGCACGCGCTTGACCCGCATGAGCTCGAACGTCATGCCCGAACCCGAGTCGGTGATCCGCTGCGCTCGTTCCACGTCAAGGCCAAGGGCGCCCTGATTGTGCGGCAGACCGGCTGCGTCCTGCGCGGAAAGCAGCCGGTAACCCATCGGATTGTCCGCCCGCGCCGGGCCAGCCAGCCCGCCGAGCATTAGTCCGCCGGTGACCATCAGCGTTGTCAGAAGGCGTATTGCCATTCTGCCGCCCTTATTTTGAGCGCGCTGGCGCCCGTGCTCGTTCGGGCGCCGCGCCACGGTTCAGACCGAGACCGTGCCCTCGTCGGGCAGATGCCCGTTCGGCGTGACACCGTTCACGACGTTGGGCAGATGCTGGCTCAACTGCGAGAGGAAATCGTGTGGCGCCATATTGGCTTGGCTGGCCATCGACTGCACCTGATTGTCGCCCAAGACGTTTTGCAGCTGTTGCGGCGAAACCGGCTGATTAGGCCCGTTGCTGATCCAGGACTGCACGACCTGCCCGAGCCCGGCTTGCTGGAAAGCGGAGACAAGGCCACCGAGGCCGCCGGCGAGGCCGCCCAACCCTTGGCCGCCTGCGCCCTGGCCACCCAAGCCCTGCCCTTGCGTCTGAGGGTTAGCGGCCATCCCGCCCTGCTGGCCACCCTGCTGGCCCGCCAGCATGTTCATCAGGACGTTTTGCAGGGGGGAACCGCCGGCGCCGCCCCCGCCCATCAAACCGCCGATCACTTGATCCAGTAGCCCCATCTGTTCTGCTCCCGTGTGAGGCCCGGCGCGAACGGCGCAGGCCGGTGTCGGACAACGCCCATTTCTCCCAATCGTTGCGACGGCGGCAAAATCGGGCTCACGCCGCGGCGCTGAGGCGCATCACGTTCGCATCGCCATCTCCACTCGTGCCCGAAGATCGCTGAGATGCGACAACGCTTGAAGCCGCGCCGCCACCTCCCGGTCCCGGCGCCCCGGGCCGAGCGTGCGGTCGAGGCTCAAGAGGCAGCGCCGTTCCAGCACGGGGAACCCGAGCGCTTGGGCGCAGCCGACCGCCTCGCGGAGCATCCGCTCGCCCTTGGCCGGTTCGGATTGCGCCGCGATCAGCGCGGCAATCCGGCGCAACTCAGGCTCAAGCCAGAGAAAACTGCTCGCGCTCATGAGGTCGAGGGCCCGCGCGCAAGCCGTCTTCGCGGCGTCCCACTCGCCAAGCCGCCGCCGCGCCTCGGCCAGCAGCCCCAGGTAGCCTGCAACCGAAAGCCGGAACTCGATGGCGTCGAGAAGTGCGACGGCCTCGCTCAGCGCCGCGGCCCCTTCCTGGAGATCGCCGCGCTGACACATGGCCCAGCCCAGGTTGGCGAGACCCACGGGGCGGAAAAACCCAAACTGATGCTGCTCGGCAAGCGCCAGCATCCGTTTCGCTTCGTGCAGCATCGGGTCGGCCGCGCCGCACAGGCCGAACACCCACCCAGCGACGTAAGCAAGCGGGATCATCGTGGAATGCGGATGCCGCAGGGCGTCTGCCGACCGGAGGGCATCCACCCCGATCGCGAGCGCGCGATCAACGTCGCCCAAACAGAACAGCGCCAAGCTCAGGTTCGATTTGGTATGCACCTCGGTGTTCTGTCCGAACAGGTGCGTGGTGGCCGCGTCGCGCTCCGGCACGTAAAGGCGCATCGAGCACTCGAAGTGCTCCAACGCTTCCCTCGCCTTTGCTTGCCCGAACAGGACCATGCCAAGCGTGCGGTGCCCGACGACCCGGCCCAACTCACTGCCGCTGCGCTCCGCGAGGGAGAGGAACAGCCGGGCAAGCGAGGCCGCTTCATCGACCCGGCCGCGGCAGTTCGTGAAGGTGAACTGGCCGAACGCGAACGCCAGCACCAAGGGTGAGGGCTCGCCTTCCCGACACAGTGCGAGCCCGCGCGCGCAGCATTCGGAAAGCCTGGGCGAGGTCGCACCCTCGGTTGCCGTGATGGAGCCGATCAACACGGCTTGCAGGTTCAGTTCGAGTTGCCGACGTGCAGCCGCGCCCGGCAGCGAGTTCGAGCAACTGCAGCCCGCGCCGGATATGCGCGACAGCCTCCGCATGCGCCGAGCGTTGGGCCGCGCTCCGCCCGGCCTGCAACCAGGCCTCCGCTGCGGCGGGGCCGCGACCGGCTTCCGTAAGATGATGCGCCCTGATCTCGGGCGGAGCTCGCCCCGATTGCTCATCGTGTTCTAACGCGTGTGCAATTCGCGCGTGCAGGTTCCGCCGCTGGTCATGCAAAGCCAATTCATATGCCATGCGCCGCAGCAGAGCGTGTCGGAACTCGTAATGCAGCTCGGCGCCGAGTTGGCGCGGTACTAAAATTTCCGCGTCCACAAGGGCCTGCAACGGCGGCGCGATCGTCGGCGGGTCTTCCTCCAGCACGGAAGCCAGAAATTCCGGCGTGAAAGACCGCCCGACGCAGGCCGCAGCCTGCACGATCGGTCGCGCGCCTGGCCTGCGGTCGAGCCGCTCGGACATCATCTCCGCCAACATGAGCGGAACGCCGCCCCGTCGCGGAGCCGCCCGCGCTTGCTGCCCTTCCTCGATTAGGGAGATAACGAGTTGCTCGAGAAACAACGGCACGCCCTCGGCCGCCTCGATCGCGCGTGCGGTGGCATCGGGCGACAGCGCCTCCGCTCCCGGGATGGATCGAACGATCTCGCGGCTGTGCTGACCATTCATCCCGCCCAGCCGAATAACCTCGTCGGCCGGAGGAAGAGGCGGGCCTTCCGGGAAGGATCGCCGGGTCAGCAGAACCAGGAGTGGCGCATCGGCCAGTTTGGGCGTCGCCTCGTTCAGGAACTCCGCCGAGGACGGGTCGAGCCAGTGCGCGTCCTCGATCCAGATCACCAAGGGCTGCGCGCGCGCACTGAGCGCGAGCATACTAAACAGCAGATCATGCTGCTTTCGCTTGAACAGGAACGGCGTCGGGGTTTGTGGATCGAGGGCGGTGCCGGCGGCCAGCCCCAGCAGGCCAGCGACGATCTCCTGGTTTTCCGGTGTATCGGCGCCGTACTCCTCCAGCAGTGCGGATAATTTGCGAGCGCGCGTGGCCGCGTCGTCGCCAACGCTCAGCCTGGCCCGCCCCCACAAGTAGCTACCGTAGGGGTAGAGCGGCGTGCTCGCAAAAATCTCCTGACAATTCATCTGCGCCAGGAGCACGCTTTTCATTTCGGGTCCGTTGCAGAACTCTGCGACGAGTCGTGTCTTGCCGATCCCCGCGTCGCCCACTACCGCGACCGTTTGCAGCCGGCGCTCACGCTTGGCCACGTTCCATCGCTCGACCAGCCGTGTCATTGCGTCTCGCCGGCCGACCAGGCGCGTTGCACCCCGAATCAATCGCGTGTCGGAGTGCGTGGCGCCCGGCCGCACACGGCTCACCTCGAACAAGGGGATGGCCCGCTGCAGGCCGCGGAGCGACTGCATGCCGAGTGGCACGAACTCGAATTGGCCGGCAACAAGGTCGATAGTGTCCTTGCTGACGAGAATGCGGCCGGCGGGCGCCTCCGTCTGAATGCGCTTGGCCAAGTTTACGACTTCGCCGAACGCGGTGTGCTCGGAATAGCGCCCGCCGACCATTTCAGGGGCTATGAGCACGAGCCCGCTGTGGATTCCGGCGTGAACGGATAAGGAAGACACGCCCGCTCCGCTGAAGCCTGTGTCCAGGCTCGGAAGCTGCTCGTTCAGCTCAAGTGCTGCCCGCACCGCCCGCTCGGCGTCATTCTCGCGCGCGATCGGGTAGCCGAAATAGACCAGGACGTCGTCACCCGTGCAGCGAGCCACAAACCCGCCGAAGCGGTCCATGACCCGCATCACAAGGTTCTGGTATCGGCGTTGCAGGGCCCGAAGGTCCTCGGGGTCGAGCAACTCGGCCAAATGCGTGTAGCCGACCAGATCGACAAAGAGAATGCTGAGATAACGGCGTTCGGGAACGGTCAAACCGTACTCCGGGGTCACACTATCCATGTCAGCCCCCTTGCGCGCCCGTATTGTGTGCCCGGCTAAGTTGCGCCGGCTGCCCTCTCCACAACGGTGGCTATCTGCGCCACCTTCGTCATTGTCATGGTGACCTGTGCGGCCTAGCATCTTTCTGCTTGCGTGCTAATCCCCCCTGGAGCCGCGGCCGGTGCCGCCGAGGCCGGAGAGCGACTGTGTTGAAGGCACCCCGAGTGTTGCGAGGCCGGCCTGCCGGGGGCGGCTGTCCGCCGAAGCGCCAAGCGCTAGTCATCTGCGCCCACTCTGCGCCCGGGCCGCGACAAGCGGCGCTCGCGGTATTTCATGCAGCCGATCGCCGGGCTCCACGTCGCATCCTTGATCGACAAGTCGCGCTTTGACGTGCGATTGCACCATGAGGACTGGCACGGACCATTCGACACAGCCCGTTGCGCAGGCGCTAAATTGTATTCCTCACGGGATTGCAGCCGGATTTCGACCGGATGCGCCAACTCGCCTACTTCTTTCGGCGCCACGGTGCCACGGTGATTGCCGGCGGCAGCATCTGCACCTCGTTCCCCGAGTTCGCGACCGAATTCTTCGACGCGGTCTGCGCCGGTGGCGTCGACAGCGTTCCGGACGTCCTCGAGGACTACCTGACGGGGTCGCTTAAGCCGATTTATCGCTCGCCTATTGCGCATATCAAACCCTACCAGGTCGACTACACGTTGTTTACAGGGAACAATATCAATCCAAGCGTGCATCTTATGGAGGCGTCCCGAGGATGTAGTTTCAA
The DNA here is from genome assembly GCA_963757115.1 of uncultured Alphaproteobacteria bacterium. Classification (GTDB taxonomy): domain Bacteria; phylum Pseudomonadota; class Alphaproteobacteria; order Acetobacterales; family Acetobacteraceae; genus CAVWQV01. The sequence goes on from CAVWQV010000014.1 coordinate 79,433, forward strand.
ATGCACCTTCTGCGTCATTCCAGGCGAGGCTGGGGCGCACGCGGCTTATGACCTTGGCGCGTTCTCGGCCTCGCTGGACAGCGCGATCTCGTCGAGCCCGCTTTGCAGCTTCCGCCGGTGGTATCCGGTCGTGATGCTGCTCGACAACAATTTCTCCGACGATCGGGCGCACATGCTGCGCGTCTGCGAGTTATTGCGTCTTCACCCGAAGGTGCGCGGCTGGGGGGCGCTGGTAACGCAAAACATATTGCAGGATCGCGCGCTGGTGCGCGAGATGGCGCGAGCAAAGTGTATCGGGTTGTTCGCCGGCATCGAATCGCTCGATCCCGCCATGCTGCGACGCTATAACAAGACACAGAACCTGAGCCGCCGATCCAACATTATGGACGACATCGCCTATGCCGAGGCGCAGGGCATCTCCATCGGCTACGGCTACCTGTTCGATCCTCGCTACCAGACCGCGGCGGAGATGGAAGGGCAGATCCGGCTCATCTCGCAGCACAAGCTGATGCCGATGCCGGTGTATCTGAGCGTGGTGGCGCCGCTCGCCGGCACTGCGAGCTTCTGGACCGAGCTCCAGGCGCGTCATCTGGCACCGAACCTCCGCCTGCGCGATCTTGACGGCGAGGCGATCGCCTATCGGGCGCTGGCCGATGAGCCAGATACGCTGGTCGGGTTCATCGAACGCATGTTCCGCCGCCCATGGACCGTGGTCAGCCCGCTCGGGATTGTGCTCAAGACTTTGCGGCGGATCGCACGGGCGCGCTCGCTCAACCCGGTGCGCTGGTACGTCATCGCCAACGCGAACCTGCATTGCTACGTGTGGTCGAGAGCGACCCCATCGCAGCCCCGGACGTATCTAGCCGGCACCGACGCCCTCGACCCGCAATACGCTGAACGCCCCATCGATCTTTCTGAGCAGGACCGCCGCCGCTACTTTGATCCCGTTGCCCTGACCGATGCCGAAGGAGGTCCGGTCGCATGGCTCCAGCCCTACGTGCCGCAGAAGCGGGACCTGAAGCAGAAGCGCCGGGGGGAGGCGGGACTCACCTCCGTCCAGGCATAACGGAGCGCCCCGAGCACCGTTGGGCTACGGAGGGCATTGCCCCCATGGAACGGCCCGGCCCGGTGGGCCGCGGCCTCGCCGCCATGGTCCGCTTTGCCGAGCGCCTGAACCGGCGCTGTGCGCGGCTCGGTAACCCTCCGGTCTATGAGAACGCGGCATTCCCCTGGGTGTCGGCCATCGAACGCGATTGGCGAACGATCCGGGGCGAGCTCGACGGGGTGCTCGATCGCAAGGCGGCGCTGCCGAACGTACAGGACATCACGCTCGACGCCGCCTCTATCACCCGTGACGCCGGATGGAAGGTCTTCATCCTGATGGCCTACGGCGTCCGGTCGCAGCCGAGCATCGCACTTTGCCCGGAAACCTGGCGGATCGTGCGGCGGATTCCCGGCCTCACGACGGCGATGTTCTCCGTGTTCGAGCCGGGCAAGCGCCTGCCGCTGCATCGCGGCCCGTATAACGGGGTGCTCCGGCTGCATCTCGGCCTCCTGGTGCCCGAGGCGAGCGACCGGGTTGCCATCCGGATCGCCTCCGAAACGCACCAATGGGGGGAAGGCCGCGCGCTCGTGTTCGACGACGCTTACGAGCACGAGGCATGGAACGAGAGCGATCGGCCGCGCGTGGTGTTGTTTGTGGACTTCGCCAAGCCGCTGCGCTTCCCGGCCAACTGGCTGAACTACGCGCTGCTCCGGATGGCCATGTTCACGCCGTATCTGCGCGAGGGGGCGGAGAACCTGCGCCAATGGGAGCGCCGGTTTTACGGCAGCTAGATAGTTCAGTGTGGCCGCCTGCTTTCCACGTCGTGGCACGGCGCCGCCCCGTGCTGGAGTCGAAGCGGGCAGCGCAATCGCCAGCGCCGGCTGCTTCCCCTGGCAGAACTCCTGGATGGCGCGAGCAACGTTCGGCCACGCGATGGCCGGGCCTGCCGTCTCCTGCCGATCGCCGAGCACCCAGACCGTATGACGACGCGGCGAGGCAAAGGCGCAAGCGTTCCGAGCTTTCCGTTCAGGTCGGCCAGGTTCTGTTCGCGGTGCGCTGCCGAGGACGGGTCCGATGTCATCGATGATGAGGACCTGCGCATCCGTCCAGGGCCAGTATCTGATATTGGCTGGTCCCGGGTCGTCGCCAAACGTGGGAGGCTGCTGTCCTGCGGTCGCAACCGACGCGAACTCGATAAGCCGGTCGAGGCTGACGTAGCGTACGGTCTTGTCCTTGAACGCGAACTCGGTGCCGATCCGCACAGCGAGCTTCGTCCGGCCTGAGCCGATCGGTCCGGCTATCAGCACCTGCTGCGGATCGGGCTTATCTGGCAGGTCTCATCTGGAGCGTCGCTGATCAATGAGTCCTGAAGGTCCTTGCGCGTTGCCTTGACGTCATGCTGCCAAGCGTCCGCCAGCCGAAACAGATACGGCAAGCCCGCCTTCTGCCAAATGATCTTTTGCTCGCACCCAGTACTTCGCCGACGACAATGCTGACCAAATTAAGCCCCGAGGACACCCGGGTCTCCACTTGAACGGCAATAAAAAGGCCCAAGCGCGCCGAAGCGCCGACGATCATATAGAGCGCGGCGACAACGGCATTCCGGCCAATCTGTTCGACAACGGGTTGGAATGGTCCGTCATGCGGTGCGATCGCATTGCGGTACACGCGGTATCCCAATGTGACACAATCCCGGTAGCCACCGCCCAGCCGCCGAACTGCGGTCCTGTTACGCACCAACTCGGGAACACCGCCGCCGTGGACCCGGTGGCGCAACCCGGCCACACCCACGCGACAAGCAATTCAATGATCCCCGTTCCGATGAACGCCAACAGCATTCCTACCGCTACATGGCCGAACTGGTCGGCGAGCCACAGATACGAGTAGGTGGCGGCCATCGGCACTTCCTTGCCGTTTGCATCGCGCCACACCTGCTGCATGAGAAGAGCATCGGTGATTTCCGGGCCGGTTGGCTTGGCTGCGATTTGCTGGGCCGTCAGCCGATCAATCGCCGAACGGAGGTCCCGCCACCGCCAGTACAATGCACCCGCGAGCAGCGCTACGACGAATACCACGGCTATCCGCGCAAGCCCTGGCCCGAACCAAACCGCCGTGTCGGACGAGACTTCCGCCCACGATCAGAAATATGGTCGAGTGAAGCCAAACGACATTCCGTCGTCGCCACGCCAAAACGACGCTGAAACGCCCAGAGACCCGCCAGCACGACATTGCCCGCATAGCAGCTGCCGAAGAGGCGGACCGGTTCGTTCGTTAAGGAAGGCGTGCGCGGACGTGCCTAACCAGGGGAGTAACTGGCATACGCAGAACGCGAGCGTCCATAGAACTTGCCATGCCTTGCGAAGGCGTCGTCGCGGTTGTGAACCAGAACAGCAAGAGTGCCGCCGCGACGGCGACGAAGCCAAGCCATGCGAGCCACCGGTGGCACGTGGAGGCCATGTCGCCGACCCCGAGCGAGCCCGAGCAACGGCACTGCCGCCCCGAGCGCCGTGCACCGAGCAGCAGCACGAACATCGTCATGGTCGCGCCTCAGCGGCATCGCGTCGCGGGCGGATGGCGATGCCGCGGCGGCCGTATTGCTATCGTGGACATGACAATACCTCCGATCGGACGCGCAAACGGCGGCGCCTGCCGCCTGTCGTCAGAAGGCACGGTCCGGCCGCGCCGTGGTGTGATGCCGGTCACACCTCGCGCCCTCGCGTGCTCAGCGCCGGTCGACGCTGAACCGGCCGGCGCCCCAGGCCGCGAGCTGCAAAAATCCCCCCGCCATGCAGATATTCTTCATGAAATGGATCATGTTGTTCCGGTCGCCCGGATGATAGTGGGCCACCAGCGCGGTGAGCACGCACCAAACCGCCAGCATCACGCCGGCCCAGCGGGTCCGAAAGCCGACCAGCACCGCGACCCCGCCCACCACCTCGACCAGCACCGCAACGAAGAACGCCAGCTGCGGCAGAACCATGTTGAGATGGCTGAAATAGGCGATGGTGGCGGCCGGAGCCATCGCCTTCTCGACGCCGCCCTGGATGAAGATGGCGCTCATCAGTACGCGCCCGAGCAGGGCTAGTGCGTTCGGCCCCATCGCTCAGCCCACGATCTCGTCCGGCTTGAAGAAGAAGGCGATCTCGGTTGCGGCGTTCTCGGGGCTGTCCGAGCCGTGCACCGAGTTGGCCTCGATGTCCTCGGCGAACTGCGCCCGGATGGTGCCCGGCTCCGCCTTCTTGGGATCGGTGGCACCCATCACCGCCCGATTTCGGCTGACCGCGTCCTCGCCTTCCAGCACCTGGGCCACCACCGGTCCCGAAGTCATGAACGAAACGAGGCCGTCGAAGAATGGGCGCTCCTTGTGCACGGCGTAGAAGGCCTCCGCACGCTCCCGCGTGAGCCGCAGCCGCTTCTGGGCGATTATGCGCAACCCCGCCTCCTCGAGACAGGCAATGATCTTGCCCGTGATATTGCGCCGGGTGGCGTCGGGCTTGATGATCGAAAGCGTGCGCTCGGTCGCCATGGGGTGCCTTCCCGGGAACGGTTCGGCGGCTTTAGAGCGTCCCCCTTTCACCGGCAAGGCCAGCGCCGTAAATCCCGCCCATGAGCCTGCTCGCCATCTCCGCGCTCACTATCCGCATGGGCGGACGCGCCTTGCTTGACGGGGCCGACCTCACGGTGGAGGCCGGCCGGCGGGTCGGTCTTGTCGGGCGGAACGGGGCCGGCAAATCCACCCTACTGCGGGCGATTGCCGGGGAACTCGCCCCCGATGGCGGCACTATTCGCTTAGCGGCGCGGGCGCGGCTCGGGCAGGTTAAGCAGGAAGCGCCGGCGGGCGACGCGAGCCTGCTCGACACCGTACTTGAAGGCGACTCGGAACGGCTGGGATTGCTCGCAGAGCTGGAGCAGGCCGAGCCCGGACGGCTTGCCGAGATCCATGACCGGCTGCAAGTGATCGGCGCGGACGCGGCCCCGGCGCGCGCGGCCGCGATCCTCGCCGGGCTTGGTTTCGACGCCCCAGCACAGGCCCGTCCGGTGTCGTCGTTCTCCGGCGGCTGGCGGATGCGCGTCGCACTCGCGACCGCCCTGTTCGCCAACCCCGACCTCCTGTTGCTCGACGAGCCGACCAATCACCTCGATCTCGAGGCAACGCTCTGGCTGGAAGGCTGGCTGGCACGCTTCCCGGGGGCTGCACTGATTGTCTCGCACGATCGCGGCCTGCTCGACCGCGCCGTGGAGGCGGTCGCACATCTCGACCGCGGCAAGCTCAGCCTCACGCCGGGCGGGTTCGAGGAGTTCGTCCGCATCCGCACCGAGCGGGCGATGCAGCAGGCGCGCGACGCCGAGCGCATCGCGGCCGAGCGGGCGCACATCCAATCCTTCATCGACCGCTTCCGCTACAAGGCGAGCAAGGCGCGGCAGGCGCAGGCGCGCATCAAGGCGCTGGCCCGGCTCCCGGTCATCGAGGCCGTGGTGGAGGATGCGCCCACCCGCTTCGATTTTCCCGAGCCTCCCCGCATCGCCCCACCGATCCTGGCACTCGACCGCGTGGCCGTCGGCTATGACGGCGTCCCCGTGCTGCGCGGGCTCCATCTTTCGCTCGACATGGACGATCGGGTCGCGCTGCTCGGCGCCAACGGCAACGGCAAGTCCACCTTTGCCAAGCTGCTCGCGGGCCGGTTGGAGCCGCTGGCCGGCGAGGTGCGGCGCGGACCGAAGCTCCGGGTCGGCTACTTCGCCCAGCACCAGACGGACGAACTGGTCGTGTCGGAGACGCCGATCAATCACATGGCCGGCGCGCTTGGGACGCGGGCCAGCCCGTCCCAGGTACGGAGCCAGCTCGCGCGCTTCGGCCTGGACGCGGACCGGGCGGAGACGCCGGTCGCGCATCTGTCCGGCGGCGAGAAGGCGCGGTTGTTGCTGGCGCTTGCGACCCGCGACGCGCCGCAGCTTCTGCTGCTGGACGAGCCGACCAACCATCTCGACATCGACGCGCGGGACGCCCTGGTGAAGGCGCTCGCCGATTTCCAGGGCGCGGTCGTGCTCATCACCCACGACCCGAACCTGGTCGAGCTGGTAGCCGACCGGCTGTGGCTGGTAGCCGACGGCACTGTGCGGCCGTTCGACGGCGACCTCGACGCGTACCGCGCCTTGCTCGCGGAGCGCGCGCGGGAGGGCGTCAGACCGGCGGCGCCGCCCCGGCGTGTCGACCGGCGTGACCGGGCGGAAGCGCGGGCAGCGCTGGCGCCGCTGCGCAAGCGGGCCAAGGACGCCGAGGAGCGCCTAGCGCGCCTCTCGTCCGAGCGTGCCACGATCGAGGCCGCGCTTTCGGACCCTTCGCTCTACGCATCAGGTCGAGTGAGTGAGATAACCGTGGCCAACACGCGGCTGGCCGCGATTGCACGGGAAGCGGAGGCGGCCGAAGCCGCCTGGCTTGAAGCAGAGGCCGCGCTGGAAGCGGCGGCGTAGCTGGCTGCCGTGGATGAGCGCAAGGACACGACGCACACCTTCTGTCGCCAAACGCTCGTTCGGGTGTGTTGGGTATCGACGGTGGCGGCAACACGGCCAGCATTACAAAGGGTTCTGGCGTCCATTGCCAACGTATAGTCTAACCGTGCTCGACCGCTGATGATTCCGTTCACGGCGTCACGCCTGAGATGGCTAATGTGCCTGCATAGGGAGGAACAGAATGAGCATCACAGCTAAACCGGCACGCGCCGGCGTGTCGCGACGGCATGTGCTCAAGGCGGCCGCTGGTGGGGCCGGACTCGCCATCGGATCGGATGCGATCCGCGGCTTCCCGACAATCTGGGCTCAAAACCTCAAGGACATCAAACTTCTGCACGTCGGTCAGTCGTACTCGGCCATCAAGGAAATCGGCATCCAGGCCAGTAAGGACCTCGGTTTTACGATCGAGGTCCAGGTTGTTGATGCCAACACTCAGCTCAACCGACTGTTCACCCAACCCAAGACGATCGACATCAACGATATGAAGTCGTTCGATGTGATTCGTCTGCAGGGCAAGAAGGTGCTGGCGCCGGTACCCGTGAGCAAATACAAGCTCTATGACAAAACGGTCCCCATCTTCACCAAAGGCGAGTATCCGGACGGACGCAAGGTCTCTACCCAGGGCGTTTCGCCGTACTCGGTGCAGTATTGGGCGGACAAGGACGGCACCAAGCTCGCCAAGCAGGCGACTGATTGGATGACCGGCATTCCGATGGTCTACAACGCCGACACACTCGGGATCCGCCCGGACCTGATTGGCCGCAAGGTCACCGAGTGGAAGGAACTGCTCAACCCCGAGTTCAAGGGCAAGGCCGCGCTGGTCGACGCGCCCTCGATCGGCGTCATGGACGTGGCAATGGCGCTAGAATCCCGTGGCGACCTTAAATACGGTAACAAGGGAAACATGACCCGCGCGGAGATCGACAAGACGATCGAAATCATGACCGGGTTCAAGAAGTCCGGCCACTTCCGCGCGTTCTGGACCAATTTCGATCAGTCCGTGAACCTCATGGCATCCGGCGAAGTGGTTATCCAGTCGATGTGGTCGCCCGCCGTTACGGCCGTGCGTAGCCGCAACATCGATTGCTATTATGCTCCTCTCAAGGAGGGCTATCGCGGCTGGTCGAGCCTGCTGTCACCGATGGCGCATTTGACTGGGCTGAAGGCCGATGCGGCGATGGAGTACCTCAACTGGTATAACTCCGGGTGGCAGGGTGGGTTCATCGCCAAGCAGGGCTACTACAGCGCGGTGCCCGAAACGGCGAAGAACTTCATGACCCCCGATGAGTGGGCCTACTGGTACGAAGGTAAGCCGGCCGCGGCCGACATCATGGACCCGTATGGTCATCTTATGGAGAAGAAGGGCGTCACCCGCGACGGCGGTTCGTTCTGGGACCGGATGGGCAATATCGCCTGCTGGAACACGCTGATGGACGAAGACAAATACCTCACCAAACGCTGGAACGAGTTCGTCGGCGCCTAAATCCAACTCAAGGGAGGCCGCGCAAGGCGGCCTCCCTGCCTTTTCGCCAGAACTCCGCACGGAAAACCGATGAAGCTGCCGCCAACCGTCGTCTCCTGGCTCCAGGTCGGCCCGACGACGCTGATTCTACTGTTCTTCTTTGTGTTGCCGATGCTGGTGGTGATCGCCGTCAGCTTCTTCGACTACGAGAACGCGCAGATCATCGAGACATTCATTACGGATAATTACCACGACATATTCACCTCTAGCGTAACGATACAGCAATACTCCAAGTCACTCGAGTTTGCCGCCATCGTCTGGGCTCTAACCCTCGTGATTGGTTTCAACGTATCCTATTTTCTCGTCTTCCACGTACGCAGTGTGCTCTGGCAGATCGGGTTGTTTTTGCTCTGCACGGTGCCGTTCTGGACGTCCAACATCATCCGCATGATCTCCTGGCTGCCGGTGCTGGGCAAGAACGGGATCATCAATCAGACATTATCCACGCTCGGCGTGATCCACTCGCCGCTGGAATTCTTGCTGTACTCGGATTTCGCGGTCGTCGTCGGCTACGTCCACTTGTTCACCCTGTTCATGGTAGTGCCGATCTTCAACTCCATGGCACGCATCGACCGAAGCCTGCTTGAAGCAGCGCGCGACGCCGGCGCAGGGCGGTTTCGCGTTGTCTGGGAGATCGTGCTGCCACTCTCCAAGACCGGCATTGCGCTCGGCTCGATCTTTGTGGTGACCCAGGTGATGGGCGACTTCTTCGTCGTGAAGATAATGAGTGGTGGACAGAGCACGTCCGTAGTGTCCGCACTTTATAATCAGGTCTCTGCAATGCAATATCCGCCGGCTGCCGCCAACGCAGTGCTGTTGTTGATCATTGTGACGCTTATGGTCGCGGCCATCCTCCGTGTAGTCGACGTGCGTCGGCAACTCGCTACCTGAGGAGCGCAACGGTAATGGCACAACGTGACCCCGGATCGCGCCCGTGGACGTTCTGGTTTTTTGCGGCCTTTTTCGTCCTGTTCGTGATTTTTCTCTACGGCCCCATGTTCGTTGTGTATGTCCTGTCGTTTCAAGGCGAGGAAGGCGGCCTCACGTTCCCGCTGCAAGGCGTTTCGACCCATTGGTTTCACGAACTGACCGACCCCAACGCGCGGTCCGGTGACATTGCCGGTGCGTTCCAGCGCTCCATCGGCCTCGGGTTGCTCGTCGCGCTGCTGACTGTCGTGCTTTCGGTCGCCGCTGGCCTCGGGTTTCGCCGCAATTTCTTGGGCTCCGCCCTTATTTTCTACATCGCGATCGCCAGCCTGATAATGCCCGGTCTGTTCGTCGGCCTCGGGATCAATGTGTTGTTCAATGAGCTTGGCTGGGTGACCGACTGGACCACGTCGGGTCTTGGCGCGCAGCTGACCTGGACGTTGCCGTTCGGCCTGCTGATCATGTTCGCAGTACTTGGCCGTTTCAATCGCACCTACGAGGAAGCAGCCACGGATCTTGGCGCGACAGCTTGGCAACGTATGCGCGAGGTCACGTTACCCATCCTGCTGCCGGGCATCATCGGCGTCGCTTTGTTCGGGTTCACCCTCTCCTATGATGAGTTTCCCCGCACCGTACTGACCTCGGGCAGCGCGAACACGCTGCCGATCGAGATCTGGACGATGACCACGAACGTGACCTCGCCGGCGCTGTATGCAGTCGGAACGGTCACCACGGTCATCTCGTTTTTGGTCATCGGCGCCGGCCTCGGCTCGATTGCGCTCATCCAACGCCGCCGCCGTGCCTCGCCGCGAGCCCGCCTGACGTGCCCGGGTAAAGTGGCTTACCCCGCCTCCTCCATCCGCACCCCAGGATGGAAATGCGCGTAGACTCGTCGCGCCGTCTCACGGCTAATGCCGGGGGCCGCCTCCAAATCGGCTAGCCCTGCGTGCTTGACGCCGCGTGCCGAGCCGAAATGGTTGAGTAGCGCGCGCTTGCGCGCGGCGCCAATCCCCGGCACCTCGTCGAGCTCGCTGCGCGTGATCGCCTTGGAGCGGCCGGCGCGGTGGGTCGTGATCGCAAAACGGTGCGCCTCGTCGCGCAGGCGCTGCAGGAAGTACAGCACCGGGTCACGCGGCGGCAGCTGGAACGGAACGCGCCCTTCGATATGGAACCACTCCCGGCCCGCGTCACGGTCCGGACCCTTGGCGATCGCGACCAGCGGCACGTCGTTGACCCCGAGATCCGCCAGCACCCCGCGCGCCGCCGAAAGCTGGCCCGCCCCGCCATCGATCAGCACCAGGTCGGGCCAGTCCGGCCGCCGGTCCGGATCGTCGGCCTGCTCGCGCTGCGCACGACCGAACCGACGTTCCAGCACCTCACGCATCATGCCGAAGTCATCCCCGGGGGCGAGCGGGCCGCGGATGGAGAACTTCCGGTAGCCGGACTTCACGAAGCCCTCCGGTCCGGCCACCACCATCACGCCATACGGTGCCGTGCCCATGATGTGGCTATTGTCGTAGACCTCGATGCGCTCGGGGCGGGCAGGGAGGCCGAACAATGCCGCGGTCGCCTCCAGCAGCTTGGCCTGCCCCGCGGACTCGGCGAGCTTGCGCTCCAGCGCCTCGCGCGCGTTCGTCTCGGCGTGGGCGACGACGGCGCGCTTCTCGCCGCGCTGCGGCACGGCGATCTCCACCCGGCGCCCCGCCTTGAGCGACAACGCCTCCTCGACCAGCGCCTGCTCCAGCAATGTATGATTGACCAGCAGCAGCGGCGGGGGCGGCTTGTCGTCGTAGAACTGCGCGATGAAGGCGCTCAGCACCTCGGCCGCGTCCTCGTTTCGGGCGTGCGCGGGGAAGAACGGCCGGTTGCCGTTGTTGCGCCCGCCGCGGACGAAGAACACCTGCACGCAGGTCTGGCCGGCGATCTGCCAAGCCGCGATCACGTCGGCGTTCTCCAGGCTCGCCGGGTTCATCACTCCGGTGCCTTGCACGAACGTCAGCCCGCGTATCCGGTCGCGCACGGCGGCCGCGCGCTCGAATTCCAAAGAGTGGGCCGCCTGCTCCATCTCCGCGGCGAGCTCCCGCTGCACTGCCGCACTCTTGCCGGACAGGAACGCCTTCGCCTGTGCCACCAGCCGGCCGTAATCCTCCGCGGATATCCGCCCGACGCACGGCGCGGAGCAACGGCGGATCTGATGCAGCAGGCACGGCCGGGTACGGTGCGCGAAAACCGTGTCCTGGCAGGAGCGAAGCAGGAACACCCGTTCCATGGCCGTCACGGTCTGGTTGACCGCCCATGCAGAGGCGAACGGCCCGTAATAACTCCGCTTGGGCTGTTGTGCGCCTCGGTGCTTGGCGATCTGCGGAAAGGGATGATCGTCCGTCAGCATCAGCCAGGGATAGGATTTGTCGTCCCGCAGGACGATGTTGAACCGCGGCCGCAAGCGCTTGATGAGGTTTGCTTCCAGGAGCAGCGCCTCGGCCTCGGTGTGCGTCGTGACGACTTCCATCGAGACGGTCTCGGAGACCATCCGGCGCAGGCGCTCCGGCAACCGAGCGACCTGGGTGTAGCTAGTTACCCGCTTCTTGAGGCTGCGCGCCTTGCCGACGTAAAGCGCGTCGCCCTTGCCGTCGAGCATACGATAGACACCGGGGTTGGCCGGCATGGTCACCAGCGCCGCCTCGATGGCGGATACACCAATGGCAGCAGCGACAGCCGGTTCCTGGTCCGGCTCGTTCATTCTCCACACCGCCTGTGGATAAATCTGAGGATAGCAGTGTTCACGAAAGTGTTAAGTGCCCATCCCACAACGCATTTGTTCGCATTGCCCAAATCGGAGGCAGCTTTCTAAGTTATTGATTTTGCATGTTGTGAGCAGTGCGCGACCGAAGCGTTACAGTGCAGTGAACCATCTCTCGGTAACCCTTTGAAGTCTGGCTCAGCGGGTGGAAAAGTCGGTTTGCCGGCGCTCGATTTCGACGCCCGCCGACAAGGCGTCCTCGAAAACGTCGAGCTTCTCGACCCGAACTCGCGCAAGCGACACCCGCACATCATACAAGCAAGCCTCCGCGATCCGTTCTGCTAACGTCTCAACCAATCTGATATGCCCGCCTCCTACGATCGCGCGTACGGCTTTGGCGATGCGCTCGTAATCTACCACACGGGAGAGCTCATCCCGGCCTACTCCGCCCCGGGATAACCCACGCGCGCCGTCGTCATCGACCCCGAGATCCACGTTGACACGTACACGCTGCAAGCCGGCGTGTTCATGCGCGTGAACGCCGATGCTGGCTTGGAGAACCATGTCGCGCAGAAACACGTGTCGGAGCCCGCGGGCAGCGTTGGCGATATGCTCCATGGCCGATCCTATTCCTCCAAGGGCGGGTGGCCGGGCGCCGGGTGCCACTGCAGGTGCTGCCCTCCGTCCAAAGCGATCATCTGACCCGTCATGGACGGCAGAGCCAGGATGGCAAGCAAGGCGCGCGCGACCTCATCCGGGCTCGTGCCGCGCCCCAGCGGGACGGAAGCGGATTGACGGGCGAACTGTTCGGAAGTCTGCCGCACGCTCGGGAGCGCCGGTCCAGGCCCAATCCCGTTCACCCGGATGCGCGGTGCTAGGGCCAGCGCCATGCTCTGCGTCAGCGCCCACAGGCCGGCCTTGGCCACGGTGTAGCTCACGAAATGAGGTGTGAGCGACCAGACGCGCTGATCGAGCATGTTGACGACGACACCCTCCGCGCCAGCCGGTAGGGCGCGGGCAAAACGCTGCATCAACACGAACGGCGCTCGCAGGTTGGGCTCGAGATGGCCGTCCCAGCTCTCGCGGGTGGCGTCCTGCCAGTGGTCCATCTCGAACGCCGATGCGTTGTTGACGAGCACGCCAATCGGCCCGATCGAGGAGGCTGCCGCGTCGAACAGCTGCTGCACGGCGGCCTCCTGGGCGAGATCGGCGACAAGCAGGCAAGTCCGACGGTCCCGGCCGCGAATGGCGCTTGCGGTCTCTTCCGCATCTGCCGTGCTTCGGCGGCAATGCAGCGCGACGTCGAACCCCGCGTCGGCGAGGGCAAGCGCGATGGCGCGGCCCAGGCGTTTGGCCCCACCAGTGACCAGGGCCGAGCGAGGGATGGAGGCGGCAATATGATCGGCGGAGCTCATAGGTGGGCTGAGATACGCTCTCCAAGCCCGCTCGTCAGCTCTCCGATCCATAGAACCTGTCGCTGATCGGCCACGCAATTCAGCAAAAGGCGTGGGGTGGGGGGTTCCTTTCAACTCTGACCTTTGCAGGACGTTCCGGTTACGCGATCTCTGCCGCGGAGTGCGTCGGGGTTAACCGGAGTAGTACGATGCTTAAATGGGCCTTGATTTTCCTCGTGATCTCAATCATCGCAGGCGTATTCGGCTTCACCGGGATCTCGGCGGCTTCCGCCAACATCGCGCGGATCTTGTTCTTCATCGCCGTGGTGATCTTCATCATCTTCCTGGTGATGGCCCTGATGGCGGGCAACGCGATCCTCTAGAAGACAAGCCCTTGCCCAACCCGCCTGCAAAGGCGGGGAGGGTCGGGTTGGGCTTTCGGCGAAAGCCGAACGCTATGGCCCCCGCCGTCTCCGCATCGGGGCGCCGCGTCGCTTGCTGGGGTCATAGCCGCCGCCCCCAGGCCCGAGCGGCTCGGGCGTGCGATCGCGCCTCGGCCGCATCGAGGCGGAGGCGACGGGCGGCGGCTCGAGCCCGAGCTCGAGCGCTTCGAGTCGCTTGATCTCATCCCTGAGCCGCGCCGCTTCCTCGAACTCGAGATCGGCGGCTGCGGCGCGCATGCGCTTCTCCAGCTCGGCGATGGAAGCCTTGAGATCGCGGCCCACGAACTCCTTCGCATTGGAGTCTTGCACGGGTGCGACCGTGACGTAGTCCTGCTCGAACACCGACGAGAGTACCTGGCCAATCTGTTTCTTGACCGATTGCGGGGTGATGCCGTGCGCTTCGTTCCAGGCCGACTGCTTGGCGCGCCGCCGTTCGGTTTCATCGATCGCACGACGCAAGCTGTCCGTCATCACGTCGGCATACAAGATCACGCGCCCGTCCACGTTGCGGGCCGCCCGCCCGATTGTCTGGATCAACGACGTCCCGGAACGGAGAAAGCCCTCCTTGTCGGCATCGAGGATCGCGACCAGCACGCACTCGGGAATGTCGAGCCCCTCCCGCAGCAGATTGATGCCGACCAGCACGTCGAACACGCCGAGCCGCAGGTCGCGGATGATCTCGATGCGCTCCAGCGTATCGATGTCGGAATGGAGATAGCGCACTTTCACGCCGTGCTCGGTCAGGTACTCCGTCAGATCCTCGGCCATCCGTTTGGTCAGGGTCGTCACCAGCACGCGCCCGCCGCGCTGCGTCGCGGCGCGACACTCGGCGAGCAGGTCGTCGACTTGCCGCTCGACCGGACGCACCTCCGTCACCGGGTCGATCAAGCCGGTCGGCCGGATTACCTGCTCGGCGAACACCCCCGCCGTCCGTTCCATTTCCCAAGGTCCTGGGGTCGCGCTGACGAACATGGTTTGCGGGCGGAACCGCTCCCATTCCTCGAACTTGAGCGGGCGATTGTCGATGCAGGACGGCAGACGGAAGCCGAATTCCGCCAAAATGGACTTGCGGGCGTAATCGCCCTTGTACATGCCCCCGATCTGCGGCACCGTCACATGGCTTTCGTCCACGATCAGCAAGGCGTTTTCCGGCAGGTACTCGAACAGGGTCGGCGGCGGATCGCCCTGGTTGCGCCCGGACAGATAGCGCGAATAGTTCTCGATCCCTTTGCAGGACCCGGTCGTCTCCATCATCTCGATGTCGAACGTGCAGCGCTGCTGCAGTCGTTCGACTTCGAGCAGCTTGCCTTCCGCGGTCAGCTCCGCCAGCCGCTCCTTCAGTTCCTGCTTGATGTGGATGATGGCCTGCGCGAGCGTCGGGCGCGGGGTGACGTAGTGGCTGTTCGCGTAAACCGTGATGCTGTCGAGCGCGGTCTTCTGCTCGCCGGTCAACGGATCGAACTCATAGATGCCGTCGATCTCGTCGCCGAACAGGCTGACGCGCCACGCGCGATCCTCGAGATGGCTCGGGAAGATGTCGACGGTCTCGCCCCGGAGCCGAAACGCGCCGCGCTGGAACGCGCTGTCGTTGCGCCGATACTGCAGTTCGACCAGCGCCTTGGCCAGCCGGTCGCGGTCGATGCGTCCGCCGGTTTCCATCCGCACCGTCATGCGGGAATAGGTCTCGACGGAGCCAATGCCGTAGATGCAGGAAACGGACGCGACGATCACCACGTCGTTGCGTTCCAGCAGCGCTTGCGTAGCCGCGTGCCGCATCCGGTCAATCTGTTCGTTGATCTGCGCGTCCTTCTCGATATACGTATCGGTCCGCGGGACGTAAGCTTCGGGCTGATAGTAGTCGTAGTAACTGACGAAGTATTCGACCGAGTTCTCAGGAAAGAAGCTCTTCATTTCGCCGTAGAGCTGCGCGGCCAGGGTCTTGTTCGGTGCGAGAATCAATGTCGGCTTCTGCACCGCCTCGATGGTCTTGGCCATCGTGAAGGTCTTGCCCGAGCCGGTCACGCCCAACAGCACCTGGTCGCGCTCGCCCGCCTCCACGCCAGCCACGAGTTCGCGGATGGCGGTGGGTTGATCCCCGTTCGGCTCGTAATCGGACACCACCTTGAACCGCCGCGTCACCGGCTTGATCGGCTGGCGCAGCGGCTCGAACACCGCGGGCTGCGTCGGTGGGCGCATCAAAGTCTGCGACATCGGGCACTCCTTGAGGCCGAACATGGCCACTCCGCCCGGCACCGTCGAGGGGTCGCAAGCTGCCCGTCAGCCGAGCGCCGCTACCCCGGGCAGCGTCTTGCCTTCCAGCCACTCCAGGAAGGCGCCGCCTGCGCTCGACACGTAGCTGAGCCGATCCAGTACGCCGGCTTGCCGGAGAGCCGCGACCGTGTCGCCGCCACCTGCGACGCTCCGGAGCCGGCCCGCTTCGGTGGCCGCTGCGACCGCCTGGGCCAGGGCTACGGTGGAAACATCGAACGGCGGCACCTCGAAAGCGCCGAGCGGACCGTTCCAGACCAGCGTCTTCACAGCCCCAAGTCGCTCCACCAGCCCGCGCACCGTGGCCGGACCCACGTCGAGGATCATCGCTTCCGGCGGCACGTCCTCGAGCGCGACGGTCTGCGTGGGTGGATTGGGCTTGAACTCGAAGGCGGTCACGGCGTCGCTCGGCAGCACGATTTCGCAGCCGGCTTGCGTTGCGCGGGCGGCAATCGCGCGGGCGGTGTCATGCATTTCGGCTTCCTGTAGCGACCGCCCCACCGGGAAGCCCTGTGCGGCCAAAAACGTGTTGGCCATCGCACCGCCGATCGCCAGCACGTCGACTTTGCTCGACAGATTGCCAAGCAACTCGAGCTTGGTCGAAACCTTGGCGCCCCCGACGATGGCTGCGACCGGCCGCTCCGGGTTGCCCAGCGCCGCCTCCAGCGCTTCCAGTTCGGCCTGCATCAGACGTCCGGCATAGGCAGGCAGCAGGTGGGCGATCGCCTCCGTGCTGGAGTGCGCGCGATGCGCGGCCGAGAACGCATCGTTCACGTATATGTCGGCCAGCTTCGCCATCCCCGCGGCGCAGGTCGGATCGTTCTTCTCCTCCCCGGGATGGAAGCGCGTGTTCTCCAGAACCAGCACGTCGCCGGGTTGCAGCAGATCCGCGGCTTGCTGGGCGATGATCCCGACGCAGTCCTCCGCAAAGCGGACGCGCCGGCCAAGCACCTCGGCCAACGCCGCCACCATCGGCGCCAGCGAAAACTCAGGCACGCGCTTGCCTTTCGGGCGCCCGAAGTGGCTGCAAACGATGACCTTGGCGCCGTTTGACGACAGCTCGCGGATTGTGGGCGAGAGCCGCTCGATGCGGGTGAGGTCGGTGATCTTGCCGTCGTGCACCGGCACGTTGAGGTCGGCACGCAGCAGAACGCGCTTGCCCCTCACGTCCACGCCGTCGAGCGTGCGATAGCCCATGAAGGTCAGAGCCGGCCGAACAGTGCGGCCGTGTCCGACATCCGGTTGGAGAAGCCCCACTCGTTATCGTACCAGCCCATCACCCGCGCGAGCGCGCCATCCACCACGGCCGTCTGCGTCGCATCGAACGAGCAGGACGCGGGCACATGGTTGAAGTCGACGCTGACCAGCTTGTGGGTGCTGTAGTCGAGAATGTCGCGCAGCTCTCCGCTCGCTGCTGCCTCGAACGCTCCGTTGATCTCGGCAACGGTCGCCTGCTTGCGCAGGTTCACGTCCAGGGAAACCAGAGAGACGTTCGGGGTCGGCACGCGGATCGCGGTGCCGTCGAGCTTGCCTTTCAGCTCCGGGAGCACAAGGCCGACGGCGCGCGCTGCTCCTGTTGTGGTCGGGATGGAGGATACGGCGGCGGCGCGGGCTCGGTGCAGGTCCTTGTGCAAGGTATCGACGGTGTTCTGGTCCCCCGTATAAGCGTGGATGGTGACCATGTAGCCGCGCTCGATGCCGAACGCCTCGTGCAGCACCTTGGCCATCGGTGCGAGGCAGTTCGTCGTGCAGGAGGCGTTGGAGATTACCGTCATGTCGGGCGTGATCGTGCGGTGATTGACGCCGTAAACAATGGTCGCATCCACGCCGTCCGCCGGGGCCGAGATCAGCACCTTGCGTGCCCCGGCCCCAATCAGCGCCGAAGCCTTCTCCTTCGAAGCGAAGATGCCGGTGCATTCCATGGCGACATCGACGCCCTGATAAGGGACCTTGGTCGGGTCGCGCTCCGCGGATACGCGGATCGGCCCATATCGGCGGCCGTTATGCCGGATGGAGATGGTTTCTCCTTCGACCTGGACCTCGCCCGGGAACCGGCCGTGCACGCTGTCGAAGCGGAAGAGATGGGCGTTGGCCTCAACGCTGCCGAGGTCGTTAATCGCGATGCACTCGAGATCGTCCCGGCCGCTTTCCACCATCGCGCGAAGCACCAGCCGCCCGATCCTGCCGAAACCGTTGATGGCGACCTTCACGGTCATCGCTCGCTTCTCCTCAGTTCAGCCGCTTGCGCACGGCCGTGACCACGGCTTCGGACGTGATCCCGAAATGCCGGTAAAGATCCGCCGAGGGGGCGGAGGCGCCGAAGCCTGTCATACCGACGAATACCCCGTCCTCGCCCAGCCAGCGCTCCCAGCCGAAACCGCAGGCCGCCTCGATGCCGACCCGCGGCGCGCCCCCGAGCACCTTCATCCGGTAGGTCGGATCTTGTGCCGCGAACAGTTCCCAACACGGCAAGGATACTACAGCGGCTGAGAGGCCGTCCGCATTCAATGTGTCGCGTGCCGCCATCGCGATCTCCACCTCTGACCCGGTCGCAATCAGCGTAACACGCCGCGCGCCCTCGGCTTCGGCAAGGACATAGCCGCCGCGGGCGGAGCAATTCTCACCCGCGTCGGCGCGGAGCGACCCGACATCCTGCCTCGTAAGCACCAGCAGGCTCGGCCCGTCGCTCCGCCGGATGGCAAGTTCCCAGCATTCCGCCGTTTCCATCGCATCGGCCGGGCGGAACACGTGGACATTGGGCATAGCGCGAAGGCTGGCCAGCTGCTCCACCGGTTGCGCGGCCGCTCCGTCCTCGCCGGCCCCGATGCCGTCGTGGGTGAACAGATGGATCACCCGCTGACGCATGAGGGCGGCCAAGCGGATCGCCGGCCGCATGCAATCGGCTGCGACCAGGAAGGCTCCGCCAAACGGAATGAGGCCGCCATGGAGCGCCATGCCATTGAGGCAGGCCGCCATGCCCTGCGCCCGCACCCCAAAGGGAACTTGACGGGCGCCGTAGTTCCCCGGCGTCACCGAGCCGAAGCCGCGAACCTGGGTCACAGCCGGGCCGATGCGCTCGGCCGAGCCGCCGACCAATTCCGGCAATGCCGGGACGAGGGCCTCCAGCGCGCGACGGCTTGCGACGCCGGTCGGGTGCCGCGGCCCGCCTTCCGCGATCGCCGCCTTGGCGCTTGCCATCAACTCGTGCCACCCGTCCGGCAGGCGGCCCGCCGTCACCCGCTCGAACTCGGGGCGCATGGGGTGGTGCGCCGCGCGCTTTAGCCAGGCCCGGCGGGCTCCAGCCCCTTTACTCCCAGCCGCGTGCCATCGATCGGCAAGCCGGTCGGGGACGACGAACGGGGGCTGGTCGGCCCAGCCCAGCGCCCGCTTGGTCAACCCGGCCCCGTCCGTCATGCGGTGCAGCGCCGTGCGGCAAGCGATCAAGGTCGGCTTGCGCGAACGCACCGCGAAGGACAAGCCGCCGGCAATCTCCGCCGCGCTGTTCCCGTCCACCTGCTTGACCGCCCACCCATGCGCCGCGAATCGACGCAACTGGTCCGACGCGGCGGCGGGGGCCGGGCCGCCGCCCACCCCCGGCGCGTCGTGGTAGAGGACGGTCAGCTTTTCCAGGCGCAGATGCCCGGCTAGCGCCGAAGCCTCATCGCTGACCCCTTCGGAAAGGTCGTCGCTGCATGCGATCACCCAGGTGCGATGGTCGGTCAACGACTTGCCGAACCGGGCGGCCATGATCCGCTCGGCCACAGCCATGCCGACTGCGGCGGAGAGGCCCTGTCCGGGAGGGCCGGCCGTGGCCTCGATGGCGGGATGCTCGGCGAACTCGGGATTTCCAGCGGTCGGCGCGTGCAGTTGGCCGAAGCGCCTCAGCTCTTCGATCCCCATGCCGACATATCCGGTCAGGTGCAACAGCGCATATAACAACATCGAGCCGTGGCCGGCCGATAAGACAAAGCGGTCGCGGTCGGGCCAGCGCGGGTCGGCGGCATCAAATTTCAGGAACCGCGTCCACAGCACAGTGGCGACGTCGGCCATGCCCAATGCGAGTTCGGGCTGGCCCGACCCCGCGGCCTCCACCGTGTCGAGCACCAGCGCGCGGACAGCGTCCGCCATCCGGCGCTCGCCGGTTCCCGACGTTGCCCCGCTATCTACGTGTGCGCGGGCCATGCGGCGTCCGGCCCGGAGCTCGGCAATTCCCGCCACTAGCACATCCTTACCAATGGGCCGCTATAAGCGGGGCTTAAACGGTCGGCAACCCGCAAGATAGAGTTGGGTCGTCCTGCTGCAGCACCTGCCCGGCCAGGTAAAGGCTCCCACAGACCAGTACGCGGCCCGGTCGCTCATGCTCCCGGATGCACCGGAGGGCGGCCGCAACGGTCGGGCCGGGCCGGGCCAAGCCGCCCGCGGCGCGGATGATGCCGTCCACCGAAAGCGCGGCATGTTGTCCAGGCTCGGCCACCGCCCATACCGACGCAGCGTGCGGCAGCAGCGGCGCGAGAAATCCAGCCGCGTCTTTCGCCTGGTTGAGGCCGACCAAGAGATGTGTCGGGCGGTCCGACCAAAGTGCGATATGGGCCGCGAGGGCCTTGGCGGCGCCGGGATTGTGACCTCCATCGAGCCACAACTCGAAGAACGGCAACGCGCGGGCAAGTCGCCCGCGTAGGCGCTGCATCCGAGCCGGCCATTCGGCCGACAGACGGCCAGTACGAATCGCCTCAGCCGGGAAGCCCGGGAACGCGGCCCGCAGGGCTGCCGCGGCAACTCCAGCGTTGTCGATCTGGTGAGCCCCCGGCAGCGCCGGGGCGGGGAACCCCTCCGGGGCCCAATCGCGGTCCCGCAACAGCACCGGCGCCCCAACAGCGGCGGCGTGCGCCAGGATCACCCAACTCACTTCCGGTTCCTGCGCGCCTACGGCGACCGGCACGCCCGGCTTCAGGATACCGGCCTTCTCGGCCGCAATGGCTTCCAGGGTATCGCCGAGCAGTTCGCGGTGGTCGAGCGATATCGAGGTGATGGCGCAGGCGGCCGGCCGCTCGATCACGTTGGTGGCATCGCCGCGTCCACCCAGGCCCACTTCGAGCACGCACAATTCTGCGGGCGCCCGCGCAAACAGGTCGATCGCCGCGGCCGTGATGAGCTCGAAGGCGGTGATCGGCGCGCCTGCGTTGACTTGCTCTACCCGTTCGAACGCTTCCGCCAGCCCCTGATCGTCGATCAGCCTACCGCCGACTCGGATACGCTCGTTGTACCGCACGAGATGCGGCGAGGTATAAAGGTGCACCCGCCATCCGGCTGCTTCCGCCATGGCACGGATGAACGCGCACGTGCTGCCCTTACCGTTGGTGCCGGCTACGTGGATCACCGGCGGCAACCGGCGCTCGGGGTGGTCGAGCTTGGCCAGCAAGGCGCCGATCCGGTCGAGGCTGAGATCGATCAGCTGGGGATGCAGGCCATATAGCCGATCGATCGCCGCCTTGACCCGGGCCTGCCATTGCTCGCCGCCCCGCCCCTCGGCTGCCTCCAAGCACTCGGCCGAAACGGTCACGCCGCCTCCCGCTCCTTCGTGCAAAGGAGATCAATAACCCGCGCCAAAACGTCTTTCAGATCCGCTCGCCTGACGACCAGATCGAGAATGCCGTGGGCATGAAGGTACTCCGCGCGCTGGAACCCCTCCGGCAGGACCTCGCGAACGGTTTGCTCGATGACGCGCGCTCCGGCAAAGCCGATGGTGGCGCCAGGCTCGCCGATCAGCAGGTCTCCGAGCATGGCGAAGCTCGCCGTGACGCCGCCCGTCGTCGGGTCCGTGAGCACCACGATCAATGGCAGGCCCGCCTCCTTGACGAGGCGGGTGGCAACCACCGTCCGAGGCATCTGCATCAAGCTGACCGCACCCTCCTGCATGCGAGCCCCGCCCGAAGCGGTAAACAGGATCAGCGGTGCGTCCTGCAGCACGGCGAGCCGCGCCGCGGCGACGATCCCCTCGCCCACGGCGGCCCCCATCGACCCACCCATGAAGTCGAACGACATAGCTCCGACGACCGCGCGATGGCCCGCGATGGCTCCGTGCGCGACGAGGATCGCGTCATCGAGTTCGGTCTTGTCTCGCGCTTCCTTCAAACGGTCCGCGTAGCGCTTGCTGTCGCGGAACTTGAGAGGGTCGGTCGGCACCTTTGGCAGTTCGATCCGGGTATAGGCGTTCTCGTCGAACGTCCAGGCGAGCCGTTCCTGAGCCGACGCCCGCAGGTGGTGACCGCAATGCGGGCACACCTTGAGGTTCTTGGCCAGTTCGGTCCGGAAGATCATCTGCTCGCAACCCGGACACTGGACCCAAAGGTTCTCCGGCACCTCGCGACGCGCGAACAGGGTCCTGATCTTCGGGCGGACATACTCGGTGAGCCAGCTCATCGCGCCCGGTCCATGGTTGCCAACAGAACAGCCTCGAAGCTGGCAGGCTCGTCCTCGAATCGAAGGCTGCCGCGCACCGCCTCGAACGCAGCGATGGCTTCCGCGAGGTCCGCCGCGAGACGCTCCGCGGGCGCGTTGGGCGCAGCGATCCCGTGCCAGCGCTCGATCGTAGCCTTCGCGAGGGGGAGAAAGTCAGCCATGTCGCACACCAAAGGTCGGTGGGCGCGATATGACCGGGGGACATATCCGTTGCAACCTTCAAATCAGCCCGCCGTTTCGCGAACCTGCTGAGGAAACGACTGAATGCCCGAAGCTCCACCCCCGCGCGACGCTATTTTCACGACCGACATTCCGGCTCGCCTCGATCGCCTGCCTTGGGCCCGCTTTCACTGGCTCGTCGTCATTGCGCTCGGGATCACCTGGATCCTGGACGGACTCGAGGTGACGCTTGTCGGTTCGCTGTCCGGAGCTATTGCCGAGAGCCCTAGCCTGCACCTATCGGGAGGCGAGATCGGGGTTGCAGCTAGCGCATACCTCGGTGGCGCCGTCGTCGGAGCATTGTTCTTTGGCTGGCTTACCGACCGACTCGGCCGCAAGAAGCTGTTCACGATCACGGTGTTGATCTACCTGCTGGCTACGGTGGCCTCGGGGCTGTCCTGGAGCTTCTGGTCGTTTGCCGTGTTCCGGTTCATCACCGGCACTGGCATCGGTGGCGAATATGCAGCCGTAAATGCGACCATTCAGGAGTTGATCCCCGCACGTAAGCGCGGCTTCACCGACCTTTGCATCAATGGCAGCTTCTGGCTCGGTGCCGCTCTCGGGGCTCTCGGCGCGCTCGTCGTCCTCGATCCTGCCGTCATGTCGCCCGAGTTGGGCTGGCGTGTCGCGTTCATCATCGGCGGCGTCATCGGCTTCGTCGTGCTTTTGCTGCGCCGCTTTTTGCCGGAAAGCCCTCGTTGGCTGATGACCCACGGCCAGCCCGAGGAGGCCGCCAAAGTCGTGAGCCAGATCGAAGCGCGGATCGAGCATGAGACCGGCACGAAGCTGCCCGCCGTGCCGGATCAGCACCTCACGTTACGGTCCGATGTGCGCGAGTGGTTCGGCGCGGCTGTCCACACCTTGTTCTCCCGTTACATCAAGCGCACGATCCTCGGCACCGCGCTCATGGCGGCTCAAGCGTTTTGTTATAACGCAGTGCTGTTCACCTATGCGCTGATCCTTACGCGCTTCTACGACATTCCCTCGGGGCGGGTGGGCTTGTTCATGTTGCCGTTCGCGCTCGGCAACTTCGCGGGCCCCTTGTTGCTCGGACGTTTGTTCGACAGCTTGGGTCGCAAGACGATGATCGTGGCCACCTATGCGCTCTCAGGCGTCCTCATGATCGGGACGGGCTGGCTTTTCGCGCAAGGAACACTGGATGCGACACAGCAGACTGCCGCCTGGACCGTGATCTTCTTCTTCGCCAGCGCGGCGGCGAGTTCCGCCTATCTCACCGTTGGCGAGAGTTTCCCGCTGGAGGTCCGCGCCGTCGCGATCTCGCTGTTTTACGCCTTCGGCACGGCCGTTGGTGGGATCGCAGGTCCGGCCCTGTTCGGCGCGCTGATCGAGACGGGTTCACGACAAGAGATCCTCTGGGGATATGCCTTGGGTGGCAGCTTGATGGTGATCGCCGCAGGCTTCGAAGCCGTGCTGGGCATCGCCGCGGAGCGCCGCTCGCTCGAGGACGTCGCCCCGCCGCTTTCGTCGGTGGTCGGGGAACCCGTTCGCTGATGGATCGTTTTGATGGAAGGCGACACCGAAAGGGGAACTGCAATGGATAAAGATCGCGTCGAAGGTGCTGGCCAGCAAGTCAAGGGAGCCGTCAAGGAGACTTTCGGCAAGGTGACCGGCGATACCAAGACCGAGGCGGAAGGCAAGGCGGACAAGGCGGCGGGGAAGGTTCAGAACGCCGTTGGCGGGGCCAAGGACAGTGCGCGGGATGCAGTGAACAAGACCTAGCACGCCTCCAATCCGAGGCAGGGCGCCGTACGTGCGGCGCCCTTTTCTTTTGCGGCTTTGCCGGACGAGGCGGCTGCTCCATAGTGATGCCAAGGTGCTGAACCGGGGTTAGCGGTGGCTGTCAGCAAGCAAGCGTATCGGGAGGCGATGGCCCGTCTAGGGGCGGCGGTCAACGTCGTCACGTCCGACGGCCCGGGCGGGCGCGCCGGCTTCACGGCATCGGCCGTCTGCAGCGTAACCGACACTCCCCCGACTCTCCTGGTCTGCGTTAATCGTGAGAACGATTCATATCCGCCCCTGAAGGCGAACGGCGTTCTTTGCGTCAACACGCTCGCCGCTGGTCACGAGAACCTGTCCACGATATTCGCCGGACTCAGCGAAAGCGCCTCGACGCGCTTCAACACGGGTGCATGGCACCGGCTTGAAACGGGAGCGCCTGTGCTGTCGGACGCGACGGTCGCGTTCGACTGCCGAGTCACAGAGTCGGTAGAAGTGGGAACACACACCGTGTTCTTCGCCGAGGTGGAAGCCATCCAGGTCGGCGAGGTTCGGGACGCGCTGATTTATCTCGGGCGCACATATTATCGCCTCGGAGATCAAAGTTAAGGGCGCGGTCAGATCATCGCCACCGGACGTATCGGGCAACCCGTCGCGCCTCGGTATTTCGTCGCGAGCAGGACGAAACAGAATTCGCTAACTCCGTCTCGCGCCAGTTCATCCAGCGCCAGGTTTTCGATCAAGTAAACGCCCGCCTCCACCAAAGCGTGCTGGTGCACCGGCATCCCGAGCGTGTGGTCCGGGTTAGGCAGCACCTCGACAGCCATGTTGTCGGCACCGATCGCGACAATCCCGCGAGACGTGAGCCATCGCGCCGCGGGAACGTCGATGCCTGGCTCCCCTCGCAGGTAGCGTTGGTTATCGGCGCCGAAATGCCGGCCCCAGCCGGTGCGGATCAGGACCACGTCCCCTTCGCGCAGCGTGGCGGCTTTGTCTTCTGCCTCGGTGAGGTCGGCAGGGGTGATCACGCGGCCGGCTTCGAGAAACGCGCCGCCGTCCAGTCCGGCGACGTCCAGCAGCACGCCCCGGGTGATCATCGGCGGCACATGCTCGATCCCAAGCCGGTCCAAACCCCAGTCCGTCACCACATCGTCCGCACCGAGATTGTTGTAGAGCCGGTCTCCCTTGGTGAAGTGACCGAGCGCGTCGATGTGGGTGCCGACGTGGCTCGTCATCTCCATCCGCTCCAGATTGACCCCGGCTTCGTTCGTAAAGCCGAGCTTGCGGCGGCGCTTGAGGCTGTCCCGCCACGTAGCAAACATTGAGAGCAGAAACGGCGTCTGGTTGGGCGCCATGAACGGGGCGGTGGCGGAGATGGCGTGGCTCAGGTCATAGATGCGGGCCGTGCGCACCAAGCCGAGAGCCGCAAGCCGTCGCTCCGGCGTAAGTAGGTTGCCGGCTCCCACCTGATCGTCGATACCCCAACGCGAATGGGTATGCGCTTCACCGTGCATCGGCTTTCCTCGACGGTTCCTGGGCCTGGTCCTTTGAGCGGCTGGCTCCGCTGGCGTTGGCTAATCGGCGAACCATTCGAAGAAGCATCTGGCGGTCCGCGGGCGTGCACTCACGGTAGAGCCGAAGCAGCGCCCACTCGTCCGCGCCGCTCGCCTGTCTTGGCGCCAGTTTTTCGTCCCCGTGCAGCAAAAACTCGACCCCGACGCCGAGCACGCCCGCGACGCGGGAAAGATTGGCGGAGAGCTGTCCGGACCGTCCCGTTTCCCACTGCGCGATCGCGCTTCGGCTGACGCCGATGCGGCGGGCCAGATCGTCCTGGGTCCAACCGTGCTCGCGTCGAACGGCTTGGATGCGCTCGCCGACCTGTTCAGGTAGCTCCATCGGTCAACCTTACTAACATCCGCTCGGCCAGGTCCACTCCCCGGGCTCAAAACACATCGGCAGGAGATTGATCACCCAACCAAGGTGTTGACTCCAGCCGGTTAGTCTATACTAACATTCGCTAACTCAGACGTGGACGTTTTCCATGCCCGCAAGAACTCCTCTGGACGGAAGCGCGTGACAACCAGATTAGGCAATTGCGGGCCGAAGGAGCGAGCTGGGACCGGATCGCCGAAGCCTTGCTCCTGTCCCGCTTCACCGTCATCGAGCGTGGGCGGCGCATCGGCGCGCGGAAGGCTCCCCCGGCGCCGCGCACGCTGGCCGAGGATCCCGGGCGCGAGGCGCTTCCTGCCGGGCACCCGCGCAGCTGGGGGGTGTTGACGGCGGGGAGCAGTCTCGAGGGCGAACCATACCCGTTTCCTCTCTTTCGCTAGCCCCTGTGATCAATCGGCCGGAGGCAACCTCGCCGTGAACTACGCCTTCCATGTTGAAGCCCAACTCCGAGACGCACCGGACGGCTCCCCTCACGATGCGGAACTCCTGACCAGCCGCCTCGAGGAGGCTGGCGCGACGCTGCTGTCCATTCCGCACTCCGGTTGGACCACGACGCTGCGCACCTCCTCGCTCGAGATCGTGCGCAGCGCCGTCGAGGCTTACGGATGGCAGGAAAAACGGATCCGACCGCCGGTTCCAAGCGCGTCCAAGATCGACCGGATGGACGAGGCTCTCTCCTGGATTCCGCTCATCCCTGTCGAGAATTACGTGATGCGGCGCATTGTCGGCGCTCGGTGTCTCGTCCATCCGCTCACCGACAAACACCTTTTTCCGTGGCGGCGGATCGCCGCGGCGCTTGGCGCCGATCATAAGGCCGTCCAACGCTGGCATGCTCGCGGGCTCGATCTAATCATAAGCGCGCTCAACCGCCGATCGTAAGGGCGCTAAACCGCCGATCGGGCTAGGCATGGAGGCTTGGCCGCCCGACCGCTTGCCCGTCAGCAGGGTTCAGGAAGAGCGCTCAGGGTCGTGCGGTGCAGAGTTTCAGTCCGGCCAAGGAATGGCAAGCTGAGATAGATCTGCGCCGTGATCGTATCGGCCGAAATAAGCTGCGCTGAAAGATCGTACGTGCGGCCGTTCGCCGGGTCGAAGAACCATCCGCTCGACCAGCGATTGTCGCCGTTGGGCTGCAAGCCCCAAATGATGGTTCGTCTGCATAGCGCAGGGGTGCGCAGCGCAGCGTCGCGGAGCCACACGACGCTGCCGCACAGTAACCCGCTGCACTCGAACACGCGCACCGCGACCTTGCCGGGAATGAGCCAGATCCCTTCCGGGACTGCGGCCTGGGGCTCGTGACCGACGATCAGAAGTACTCCGGTGAAGACGGCAGCCAGCAGCGATCGCTTCATCAGCTCTCTCATTCCCAAATCTCAACGCAGATGGCGTCAGTGGCCGAGCGGGTGATCGACCGCGGCTACCCAGCGGCCCCCTCTAATCTGCGCCAGCCAAGCCTCGGTGGACCCGTGATGCTGGGTTGCACTCAGCGTCAGAGGCGGCGAGCCGAAAATATCTCGGTAGTTTTTGATGCTTTCAAGCGCGTTGATGAAGCCGTCTAAGGTCAGGTCCCGGCCAGCGCTTTCGAGCGCTACCAACGTGATTTGGGCCGCGCTGTAGCCCATCTCGCCCAGGAAATTGGGTGCGATGCCGAAGCGTTGCCGGTATTTCCGAGCGAACTCCTGCACCGCGGGGCGAGGGTCGTCCGGGTAGGCAATGAGCGACGGTGTCATGGCATAGTAACCCTCGCCTACTCCGCCCGGCGCCTCCGCCACCGCCGTGTCGTAGGACGCGAACTGGCCAAGGAAATCGACATTCCAGCCCATCTTGTGCGCCGTTGCCAAGATCAGGGTCGTGTCCCGTACAATCGTCCCGGTGGTGACGAGGTCACAGTCCGCCTCTCGCAGGCGGGTCAGCGCCGCCGAGAAATCCGTGTCGGTGGGCCGGTGGGCGGTCTCGCCGACCACGTGCAGACCCATTGCTTCGGTCTGCTCTCTCACGCCGGCAAATACGTCCTTTCCGAAATCGGTGTCCTGATACATCGCGCAGATGCGTTTCTTGCCCTTCTGCTCCACGAAAAACTTCACGCCGGCCCGCATCTGATCGTAGTACGACGCGAACTGGCCAAACTTCAGACGATGAAACGGCTCATACATCGAGCGAGCTGCCGTCAGCGGAAATACGTTGGGCACGCCATGCTCCAACTGGTTCGGCATGTTCGCGTTGTTCATCGGCGTCCCGCCATTGTTGACCATGATGAACACGTTGTCGCGGTTCAACATTTTATTCATGGCCTGCACGGCCCGGGGAACTTGATACTGATTGTCCTCCACAATGTATCTTATCTTGCGGCCGTTGACGCCGCCCTTTTCGTTCGCTTCGTCGAACGCCATCCGGATTGCCTGGCTATTGTTGACGCCCTGGATCGCGGTCACTCCCGACAGGTCCGTAATGGTGCCGATCACGATTTCGGTGTCCGTAACACCCCGTGTCGGTTCCGCTGCCATCGAGGGTGAACTGAGAAGGACAAGAGCGGCAAACAACCTCGCCGTCATCGTAAGTCGCCGATCCTTATGGACGCTCATCTTGCTGTCTCCCGGGCCGAACGTCGCCGGCTTTTTCCCTGAGTGCTGCTCGTCACCATCCTATCCCGAAGGTCCGGCTTTCCCCAAATGAAGCAGCAGAGTCCCGGTGTCCAGTGGGCTGGATTTTACTCCTGAAGTCCGCCTAAGCGGAGGCCTTCGGCGTAGCGGTTCAAATCTTCCGGCCGCCTCAGCGGCGAACGTCGGACTGCTTCAGTCACCGAGAAGCCGGGCTCAATCGCCTGTAATCGGGCGCAAGCCTCGTGAGCCTCACTAACCCGCCGGAGATATCCCAGACCCATAAGCAAGAATTTCCAGCTGGAAGAAAAACTGGGTTTGAGTTGCACGCTCAGTCTGCCGAGTTCGGTTGCTCTTTCATAGTTGCCCAGCATGAGATGGGGAAGCATCAACGAAACATCGAAGAAGAATGCGTGAGGATCAAAGGGTGAGAGGCGGCGGGCCGTCTCAATGCGTCCAATAGCCTCTTGATGATGGCCCAGATAGCAATGAGCTAGTCCCGACATCATCCACGCCCAGGCCAATGCGGGATTGAGCGCCAAAGCACGATCGTGGAGGGTGAGCGCTTCTTCTGTCTGTTTGGCGAGAAAGCCTCGGACATGGCCCGCGATCGTCAGCGCGCGCGCGTCCCACGGATCCAACATGATCGCACGATCAGCGAGTGCATTGGCGCGAGCAGTTGCCTCGCCCGGCGTGGGTTCCCAGCCCTGTCCCAGCGCCATCACGTGCCAGTGGGCGAACCATGCGTGGGCTGCCGCATTCTCGGGGGCAAGTCGGACCGCTTCCTCCAACAGGTGCCCGGCTATCTCGAACCCGTCCCGGTCCAAGCGGTAGATCGCGGGAACCGCGGCGAGAACCAGCGCCGATGATGATAGATGACCGTCTCGAGCCTGCTGCTCGGATGCTCGAGCGCCTTCGCGAAGCAAGAGCTCGGAATCTACCTGGGCAGCGGTTTGCTCCACGATGCGATCGTGGAAGCCGAGAAGGTCCGAGGAGAAACCGTCGAAATTTCGCGCCCAGATCACCTCGGCGCCAGCTCGCATGTCCTGCAACCGCAGTGTCACACGGATCAGGTCGCCGATGCGACGCACGGCGCCTCCGAGCACGTACTCCGCGTTGTCATCAGTCGCGCCCTGACCCGACGCGCCCCCTAGTGTCACGCAGGGTATCCAACGAAATCGGGAAAGCGCGGCCGCGATCTCCTCGCCGAGACCTTCGGCGAGCACGCTTTCATCGTGACCGCCGAATGAGCGAAGCTGCCGAACGCCGACGCGCGCGACGCGCTCCGCGGGCGTTACGGCCGGTTTGACGGCCCCGCTTGTCTGCCCCTCGCGGATCCATGCGTCGAAGGCCGGATCAAGGCCGAACAGGTCCTCCATGAGGACCCCAGCCGCCTCGGAGCCCGCGTCTCGAACGTCGAGCCAGAAAGAGTTTTCAACCATCCGCAACTGCTCGCGGTCAGCCTCGATGATGCCTGGACCGAGGTCCACGAAAAGGCCCTGGATCTCATGGACGCATTGGCGTAGAGAGCCGCGAGCTTGCTCGCGCTCCCTTCGGCTCCAAAGCAGGGAGGTAATGCGCAACCGAGATACCGGGCGCGGCGCGGACAGCGCAAGAATGGCGAGAACGGCACGCGCTTTGCGGCTCCGTGGCAGAACGCTGTTTCCAGCCGAATCCATGGCCTGCATGGGCCCGATCAAATGCAGCCAAATTCGGGGCGCCGCCTCGGTGTGGCGCGCAACGGACATTAAGCAGCTCCTGAGATCGGCCAGAAACTATCCAAACGAGCGCTTCAGTATCAAGCGCGGTATATAATTGGGAAAAAAGTCCTTGACGGACGAGGGTATGCCCCTTATGTCGCTTCGTGTCGACGGGCGAACTGTGTCCGCTGGCTACGTTTCCACTGATACCTCAATGGCCCGGCCGCCCCGCTTTCTTGGGCGCCGGGCCATTTGCGTTGGAAATGCGCCAGCAGCGCTCGGGATGACAACCGCATCAACCAGGCAGGAACTTACGATGATGAATTTTGTTGCGACCTCTGCGCTTCGTCCCGAGATCGCCGATGCGGGCCGCATCCGGCTCGGTGCCGCCGGCAGGCGGCGTCCGGCTCCCCCGGCTGCGATCGCCGACGCCGGCAAGATTCGCGTCGGTGCCGCTGGGCGGATCCGTCCTTCCGCCCGCTGATTTACAGTCCGTTCCGCACGGCGGGTGCAGCACCCGCCGTGCATTTTCCGCCATCAGATAAACGAACGGTTCCCATGCTCCAGCCGCCCGACGTCCGCTTTCATCGGCTGATTGCAGACGCGCCGACGCCGCACCGCGCCGATCGCTCCGGAAATGGAACGCTGCCGATGAGGGCAGCCCGCTACTGCGACGCGGTAACGAGTGCTGCCGCGTTCGGTTGGCACGTCTACGCGCCGATGAGCTTCTCCTTGTTTTTCGACGGCCAGGAAATCTTCTGGACCTACGGCGACATCGACACCTGGTTACCACTCGCCGCCGCGCAGTTTCCGCACTTCGCCTCTGCGTTCGACAAGTGCGCTCCAGAAGAAGCACAAGGCTGCTCCCCGCCCTTTCTGACGGCGCTCCCGGAGGCGGGGGTCGTGCAGATCTGGACCGGCCTCATTGCCACGACGTCTTGGGGCTGGAGCGCGCTGATTCGTTCCCCGGCCAACGTTCCAACGATCGGCGGTATTGCGCTGTTTGAAGGCATCATCGAGACCGACCGCTGGTTTGGCCCGCTGTTCGTCAACGTGCGGCTGACGCGAACCCACAGCCCCGTACATCTCACTACCGAGACGGCTCTTGCCCAGGTGCAACCGCTCCCTCGCGCGGCTTACTCGGACGAAGCGCTCGACTGCTTCGTGGTAAGCGATCATCTCGAGGCCGCCGATTGGGCGCGCTACATCGAAACGATCGTGCGTCCCAACGCGGACCCGGAACGCCCGCAGGGAAGCTACGCAGTGACGGCGCGAAAGCGCCGTAAAGCGGAGTGTCCGTTCTCCGGGCTGCGCCGGTCCGCCAACTCCGCCGCATGATATGGCCGTCGGCCAGCCTATACGGGTCTGACGCTGGGTTCTCTTCCAAACAGGCCGGAACGGAAGAGAAAATCTACCACGTCGCCCAGGCCCGGCGCGTCCTGTAACTTCAGGACGTTGGTCAAGCCCCAAATCTCTTCCACGGCATCCGCCGCCCCCAGGAGAGAGTTATCCGCCCCGGTGATGAGCATAAGGGGCAAGCTTGGTTGGTGGCTCGCGACCATCTTCATGATGTGACAGCCGTCCTGTGCGCCGCCTTCCAGCTCGCATATTACCGCGATCGGCTCCAATTTTTCGAGCAAAGCGCCGAGATCGGAATCGGTCGCGACGCGCTCCATGGGAAGATCGAGAAACTCGCAGATGTAACCGACGGTGCGGGACAACCGCGGCCGGTCCTCGACCACGAGCACGGCTTGCCCTCTCCCGATCGCTCCAGGCAATGAGCCGCCGCAATTCCTGCCCCCCTCAGCCATCATGAGCATTCCCATCGTCACCTCTGATTTTGGTGCGCATCGGCGAAAGCCATCATCGCCCAAAACTCAGGCAAACAGGGCGCGATGGCGAATTAGTTCACCGTGAATGTCGTGATTTGACCGTTAGCGTTCAGATCATGTGCCTCCACGTTAACTGATAGGCAAGCAGGTTGCGCATCCCGGACCCCCGTGCCGCAGGCTGACGCCCGGACGTAGCGCTCGACCGCAGGCAGCTGGCTCTCTCGCTCATCCTCGCGTCAACCGCACGTCCCATGTGCAGGTTGCCGACGTGAGCACTCCTTCGATTACCTGAGTGTCGGCTGGCCCGGGGCTTGCCCGGCCGCTGAAGGTGATGGACAGCTTCTGGTGGTTGCCGCCGATCCGGGAGAGCTCCCCCTGCAATCTGTCCCGGTCGACCGTTCCGCGCAGCATCGTGGTCGAGCCAAACGGGTCGAAGGCGAACGCCTCGTTCCCAATCCGCATGAGGCCGTGGTGCTCCTGGCTGCCGCACGCTGCATCACGCGCTCTGACGCTGCCGGACCAGCGGCCTTCCAGGTTGGTCCCAACGCTGGCGAGACCAGCGCACCCGCTGAGGGCGCACGCAGCAAGCAAGGCAGCAAGGATGCTTGTGTTTGATGCGGCAGCGCTCATCCGACGGCGATTGGGCCCACGCACTGATCTCTCTCACTTGTCGTAAGCCCTCAGCTTAACGGCCTCCTCGCCATGCGCCAAACGGGTCTACTCCGGGCGGAAGCGCAGGCCGATCCGGGTCGCAAACGATCCACGTGATCGCGCCAATTCGATTTTTTTCTTCTTGCCCAGGAGCCCCAGAAAACAGTATATATTTCGACATGATGGAGTTGTGCGCGCGGAACTCCGTCCGCACCCCAGACATCGAACGTTATGCCATGACAAACTCCGATGTCTCGGGGACAAATCCCACGAGCTCGGAGCCACCGTTCGAGAGCTTCTCCCTCGAGCAATGGGCTGACCGGGTGTTGTCCCCGATCGGGCTCAGCCCGGCGGCGCACCACAAGTTTCTTATTGGGCAACTCGAGGCAGTCAGCAGTGGAGACGTCGACCGCCTAATGATTCTGATGCCGCCGGGTTCCGCCAAGTCGACCTATGCATCGGTGCTCTTCCCAGCCTGGTGGTTCTCTCGCCATCCTTCAAGCAGCGTCATCGCCGCGTCACACACAGCAGACCTCGCCAGCTATTTTGGGCGGCAAGTGCGCAACCTCATTGCGGAGTACTCGACTGATCTCGGGTACGGTCTCGCAAACGACAACCGATCCGCGGCACGTTGGCAGACGACTAAGCGCGGCACGTATTTCGCCGCCGGGGTGCGGGGTCCGATCACCGGGCGGCGCGCCGATCTCGTCATTATCGATGATCCGGTGAAGTCGCATGCAGAAGCGGACAGTGCGGTTTATCGCGAGAACGTTTGGAACTGGTATCGTGCGGACCTCGTCACGCGGCTAAGGCCCGGCGCCCGGGTCGTGCTCATCATGACCAGGTGGCATGAGGACGACCTCGGCGGGCGGTTGTTGTCGCAGAACGAAGGCGAGTGGCGTCTCGTTCGATTTCCGGCCTTGGCTGAAGACAATGACCCGCTCGGGCGTCGCTTTGGCGAACCGCTGTGGCCCGAATGGGAGAACGCCGCCGCCCTCGCCAGAAAGCGCGAAATGGTCGGCGACCGCGTCTGGTCCGCGCTGTTCCAGCAAAGCCCTCGGCCTTCCGGTGGTGGTCTGTTCCGTGTCAAAGACGTGACTATCCTCGAAGAGATGCCAGCTAATACCGGACGCACCGTGCGCGCCTGGGATCTGGCCGCCACGGCGCAAGTCGGGGGAAACGATCCCGACTGGACGGTGGGCGTCAAGCTCCAGCGAAACGAGATTGGCCGTTTCGCGGTGCTAGACGTTGTTCGCCTTCGGGGGAGTCCCGGTATGGTCGATGAGGCAATCACCCGGACCGCCGCGTTGGACGGCCGAAACGTCACGATTGGCCTACCGGACGATCCGGGCGCCGGCGGAAAATTCATGGTGTCTAGTCTGACGGCACGGCTGGCCGGCTACCGAGTGGTGAGTTCGCGCGAGGTCGGTAGCAAAACTTCGCGGGCGGGACCTGTCGCGGCACAGGTCGAAGCTGGAAACCTCGGCATCCTCCATGCAAGCTGGAACCGGTCCTTTCTCGAGGAACTAGGCGGCTTTCCTTACGCAAAGAAAGACGATCAGGTCGACGCCCTATCCCGGGCGTTTGCGATGCTGGTCGATGTTGCCGCCCCCGCTCGCCGCCTCGCTGTCCCCCTGCTCGCGCGCTAACCAAAAGCACGCGCGCCGGATGTGGTGCTGCGCCTAATCGCTATGCCGTAGTCGGGGCCCTGGATGTTCGAGACGATCTGCGATTTAATTCCTCGAGACGCCGACTACTCGCCGCGATCCCGCACGCTCGACATCCTGCGCCGCGTGCTCGATGGCACTTTCTACGATGTGCTTCCGTATCAATTCCACGAGGAGCGGACTGCCGGCGGCGAATATATTCCTTTGCGTGCGCGCCGACCGTC
The DNA here is from genome assembly GCA_963757115.1 of uncultured Alphaproteobacteria bacterium. Lineage (GTDB taxonomy): Bacteria > Pseudomonadota > Alphaproteobacteria > Acetobacterales > Acetobacteraceae > CAVWQV01. The sequence continues at coordinate 114,316 of CAVWQV010000014.1, forward strand.
GGTTCGCTACGCGCTTTGCCGGATTGTCGTCGAGGACAGTATCGCGTTGCTGTTCAGCGAAGGCCACTTTCCGGCGATCGATGCGTCCGATCGCGCGACGCGGGCGATACTAGCCGATATCGTCAAGGAGACCCGGCTCAACCAGGTCATGACAGAGGCCGCAATACGCGGCTCGGTCGGTTCGGTTGCCGTGCTGATGCGCGTGCTTCGGGGCCGGCTCTTTTTCGACGTCGTGGACACCGTCCACCTATATCCCGTGTGGGATCGGGAAGAGCCTGACACACTTCAAAGTGTCACCGAAAAGTACAAGGTTGCGGGACGGCTGCTCGCGGCGAGCGGCTATCCCGACGCGGATCCCACGGGTGATTACTGGTTCACGCGTAGCTGGGACTCGCAGATGGAGACTTGGTATCAGCCCTGGCCCGTCGCATCCGACGATGATCCCGCAATCGATCCGGTTCGTTCGGTCCGCCACGGTCTGGGTTTCGTGCCCCTGGTCTGGATCCGCAATCTGCCCGGTTTGTCGGCAACTGGAGACACCAATGACGGCGCGTGCACGTTTCGTGCGGGCATCGAGACGCAAATCGAAATCGACTACCAACTCAGTCAAGCCGGCCGCGGCCTCAAATACAGCTCCGATCCGACCCTCCTGATCAAGGAGCCCGCGACGACCGACAGCGAGATCGTCAAGGGAGCGGGCAACGCGCTGGTGGTAAGCGAGAAAGGCGACGCCCGATTGCTCGAGATCGGCGGCACTGCGTCGGCTGCGGTGATCGAGTACGTCCGGACGCTTCGCGAGTTTGCGATGGAAAGCGTCCACGGCAACCGCGCCAACGCGGATCGCCTTACCGCGGCGCAATCAGGGCGCGCGCTCGAGTTGATGAACCAGGGGCTGATCTGGCTAGCCGACAATCTACGCGTGAGCTACGGCGAAGGCGCGCTGCTTACGCTCGCCCGAATGATCGTCAAAGCGTCGCAGGTGTACCGGCTCCGCGTCTTGGGACAAGAGATCGCGGCAATGGACCCTTCCGCCCGCCTTGGCCTCATTTGGCCGCGCTGGTACGCGCCGACCGCGGATGATCGGCAGAAGGACGCACAAACTCTCGCAACCCTCGCCGCATCGGGCCAGATCTCGCGCGAGACCGCCGTCAAAAGCATCGCCGACACATACGACGTCGAAGACGTATCGGCCGAGCTCAACCGGATAAGCACCGATCGCAGGAACAGGAAAACGTGACAGCAGATACGGATCAGACAGGAAGCGACCCGCTCGCGGAGTTGCGCGCACGGGCCGAACTTGCTCGAACAGCTGCTCGGCGATGTCCGCAAGGAGGCCGAGTTGCGCCTGTTGCGGGCTGAGCTCAAAACCGAAGCCATTCGGGCGGGAATGATCGACCTGGACGGGCTCAAGTTGCTCGACCAGTCCGCACTCAAGCTTTCACCCAGCGGCGACGTCGACGGCATCGCCCCGATCATGGCGCAGCTGAAGCGCGACAAGCCATGGCTGTTCGCTAGCTCCTCCTCATCGAGCCCGGTGACGCCGCCTCCCGCACAGCCGCCTCGCCAGAAGCGCGCGACCGAGATGACTGACGCCGAATACCGCGCGGCACGCGCGGAGCTCCTGAAACGCCGCTACTAAACCAGAAAGTAAGGCCGAATGGGTATCCAGAATTTTCCCACCTCCCTCCAACCGATTATCCAGCAGGGCTTTCTCGAGCGTGAGTTCCAGCAGGCGCTCTCGTCACGGCTCGGTTATCGCGCTTGCGCGGATCGCGAGGAGATTGCGGTTGGGATCGGCGAGACGCTGACTAAGACCCGAGCTGGGCTCAAACCGTCCGTCACCGTCCCTCTCGCGCCGGCCACGAACACCAACCTCGATAACGGCCTTACCCCGGGTACTTGGGGCGTCGAGCAGTATACGATCTCGATCAATCATTACGCCGCGACGACGGACCTCAACATGGTCACCAGCCGCGTCGGCATCGCCTCGCAATTTCTGCAGAATGCCTATGTGAATGGCGAGCAGGCGGCTCGTAGCCTCGACGAGATCGCGCGAAACGCCCTCTTCAACTCCTATTTCGGCGGCAACACGCGCGTTCGTACCACGCTCGGCTCGGCCGGTCCGGCCGTGGCCGTTGATGACGTGCGTGGATTCCTCACGAGCTATGTCAACGGTGTGCCTATTCCGGTTAGCGCCGCCGCACCTCTCACAGTCACTATGGGTTTGAACGCCTACACTCTGGTAGGTGTCATCGTCGACGGGGTCAACGCGTCGACCGCTGGTCTGGTCGGCGGGCTCTCTGGCGTGCTGACTTTCTCGTCAAACGTGTCGGTGTCGGATGCGACAGCCGGCAACTCGGTGACCGCCGCAAACGCGTCCGTCATCGTCCGACCATCGCAACGAGGCAACACTGCGGAGCTTTTGGAAGACGATCAGCTGACTATGTCCTGCCTCCTCGACGCCGTGGCCAAGCTGCGTCTGAATGCGGTTCCTGAGATAGATGGTGTTTACAACTGCTATCTTGATCCGGTCTCGGCGCGCCAACTGTTCGCGGATAACGACTTTCGCCAGCTGTTTCAGGGGGCAACTTCCGCGAACCAGGTCTTTCGCGCCGGTATGATCAACCAGTTCCTCGGGCTTCGGTTCATTCCGACGACCGAAGCCTACGTGCAGCCGCACCCGCTGCTGCCCAACCTGCTCGTGCGTCGTCCGATCGTGTGCGGCCAAGGCGCCCTGATCGAGGGCGATTTCGCCGGAATGGCGGCCGACGACATCGCGCCGAGAGACTCGATCGTGTCCGTCGTGGATGGCGTTGCAATGGTGACTCGCGAGCCGATCGATCGACTGCAGCAGATCATCGCGCAGTCCTGGTATTGGATTGGCGGTTTCGCCACGCCCTCCGACACAACGACAAATCCGACGACGATCCCCACTGCCACGAACGCTGCCTTCAAGCGTGCGGTAATGCTCGAACACGTGGGTTGATGCGCAGACAGGCGATTTGATCGCGCGTCGCGTGACCTGATGCCAAGTTTTCGAACCGCCAAGCCCGGCGCAGTGGGCGGGCGGTAGCCCAGCCGCGTGTGGAGACGACCTGATGCCCTTCACGGATGAGGAGAAGACCGACATCCGCCGGTTCTGCGGCTACCCCGCCTACGGGGCCGGTGCATCGGGCTTTCAATCCTGGCGATTTTTTCAGGCCTATGGCACGCTTGAGTACCGCCTGAACAACATGTCGACGGCTGAATTGGTCGTTGTGCGGCGCCAGCTTACGGCGTTGAGTTTGCTCGAGCAGGGACTGGTCGAGGCCGCAGCCGCGATCGACACCCATGCAGCCGCGACTTGGCAGCGGAATCCGAACGAGCCGTGGGACCGGCAACGCTTGTTCGATGACATGCGGCGTCGGCTGTGCGGATTTCTTCGGTATCCCGCCTGGTCCGGGCTTGGGCGACTCTGGGATCGCTTTGGTCGTCTGATGGACGGACCGACGCTGCAGGACCGTATCAGCCGTGGTCTCGGGATTGCGGCTCGTCGCATCGGCGAACAGACCGACGCGTATCGCCCCCGCGGTGCGACCCAGCCGCTCGCCAAGACAAATCGTTACCTGAGGCTGTCGGCAGCGTTTTCCGCCCTGGACGGCGGCTTTGGCCGGTCCAACGCCTACGGCGATCCACTCTGGCACGGCATGTTCGATGCCGCCTACACAAAGCCCGGGGATTACTTGGTTCAGGCTCGTGGAACCTGGTTTATCGCCGCGCAGCAGCCTCTGCTGCCGGTCCTTTGTGTGCGTGCCGATCGCGTCGTCTCGTTCAGTCGCCCAGCAACCCCATCCCGCGCCGGCGTCAACGCTTACGGCGGAGTGACGCGACAGGCCGCCAAGCCACTAATGACCGATTGGCCTGCCAGCCTGCTGACGAGTTCGTCGGGATCTCGGTCGGGCGCCGACCTTCCTGCCGACAGCAGCACGGCGACGTGGACCATCCTATTGCCGGCCGTGCCCAACGTCGTGCTGCGCTCGTCGGATCTGATGGTCGACGATCTCGGCCGTTCCGGCATCGTCGCCGCCGCCGAACTCACTGAACTCGGCTGGCGGCTGCAGGTGAACCAGGCTACGACCTGATGGCCGACCAGTCGGACGTAGAGACGGCTCTCGTCGCGCTCGCTGCAGCCGCCCTCTACCCAAATGGGCCGGAGGCGAGCAGCACGTGCGGTCAGCCATGTCGGATATACCGGGGATGGCCTAATCCTGCAGGCCTTGATGCCGACCTCACGCTCGGGCTGACGCAAGTTACGGTCGCGCCCGTGGAGGGTACGATCAGGAATACGACCCGTAATCCCGATAGTTGGCTTTCAGACGCTCCTTCCCCGACGCTGACGGCGTCCACGGTCGCAAACACTGTCGTATTTGGTGGGTCTGCTGACTCGGGCCAACTCGTCGGCCTGGCAGCAGACGGAAGAACCTTCGTTTACCGAACTCAATCCAATGACACGCCGGCGCTCGTGGCGGCGAACATCGGCGCTCAAGCCCGAACCGTTTTTCCCACTTTGCTCGCAGGCACGGCAATCACTCTGCTAGGGGCAGCAGAGGTTGTCGCAAGGGTAGTAGCGGATGCTACGGCTCGTCTGGAGCTTCGACGTCAAATGCAGAGGTTTCGCCTCGCCATCTGGTGCAACGACCCGCTTGTCCGCGATGCAACAGCGATCGCGGTCGATCTCGCGCTCGCGTCGAACCAGTTCATCGCCCTCGTGGACGGGACACAGGCGCGGCTTATGTATGCCGGAAGTGCCACGTTCGACCGATCCGAGAATGCCTCGCTTTACCGTCGCGACCTCCTTTACGACCTCGAATACGGGACGAATATCGTGGCTGTGCAGCCATCCATGTTGTTCGGCGTCGGAACGGTAAACAGCACCCCCATTATCGGCTGAACTCGGGAGCTATCATGGATACTCACCTGGTCGTGGTGAAGCCGTTCGCCGGCTTCGCCCGCGGCGATGTCGTTGCCGACATCGCACGAATCAACGAAATCTTGAAAGGCGAGCACGCCACCGCCGTCGTGCGGGTAGCGACCTATCCGGCAAGGGATAGCTGACATGCCGATTGTTCAACAGGGCAGCATCAACACCACCGCCCTCGTGGTGCCTGATCTCTATGTCCAGATCGTGCCTCCGCAAAACCTCGTTCTTAACGGCGTCCCGACCAACGTCATTGGCGTGGTAGGTACAGCGGGTTGGGGCCCTGTTGGGCAACCCGTCGTGGTCGGCACTATGACGGACTACGCCCGCATCTTCGGTCCGATCGTCAATCGCCGCTTCGATATGGGCACGCATGTCGCGACGGCGGTGCAGCAGGGAGCGCAGGCATTCCGCTGCGTTAGGGTAACCGACGGAACCGACACTGCAGCCCAGGTTCAGCTTGCCGGAAGCCCGTTCACGTTTACCGCCTTGCATTCTGGCAGTATCGGAAATCAGATCGCCCTTACCCTGGCGCCCGGAAGTGCCGCGAACAGCTGGCGCCTGACAATCTCGCTGCCCGGCGTAACGCCAGAGGTGTTCGACAACATAACAGGAACCGGGCCTGCCTTCTGGACGGCGCTGGCTACCGCGGTGAATGCGGGAACAGGTCCACAACGCGGCCCGTCGCAGCTCGTAATTGCGACCGCCGGCGGTGCGACGGCTGTGGCAGCGGCCTTTTCCACCACGCTCGGTGCCGGCACACCCGGCTCCGACGGAGCTGGCAGCATATCTGCTTCGACGCTGGTCGGTTCGGATGTCGCCCCACGCACGGGAATGTACGCGTTGCGCGGCCAGGGATGCGGGATCGGAGTGCTCGCCGACAGCGACGATTATTCCCAATGGACGACGCAGGCCGGCTTCGGTTTGTCGGAGGGCGTCTACATGATTCTCGCCGGCCCGGCCGGAGACACCGTGTCCGCCGCGACCGCCATCAAGCGAGCCGCGGGACTGGACAGCTACGCCGCCAAATTGATGTTCGGCGACTGGCTTTGGTGGATGGATCAGGTCAATGGCGTCGTCCGGTTGGTATCTCCCCAGGGTTTTGCCGCTGGACGCTTGGCCAATCTCTCTCCCGAGCAATCCAGCCTCAATAAACCTCTCTATGGCATAATCGGCAGCCAGAAGACGGGAGCGCCGGGCTCGGGTCAGAGCACGTCCTATTCGGCAGCAGAGCTCTCCGCGTTGCTCGGAGCCGGGATCGACGTGATCGCGAACCCGCAGCCCGCGGGCAGTTTCTGGGGTGTTCGCGGTGGCCACAACTCATCCTCCAATCAAGCGGCGAGCGGGGATAATTATACTCGGCTGACCAACTACATTGCGGCAACGCTCGCAGCCGGCATGGGGCAGTATGTCGGTCAAGTCATCAATGCGGACTTGTTTCGCCGGGTAAGGGCGACCCAGCTCAGCTTTCTCCAGAACATGTTGAGCCAAGGTCTGCTAGGGACAACGAACGGAGCGCTGCCTTTTGCCGTGGTGTGCGACGTCAGCAACAATCCCGACAGTCGTACCAGCCTCGGCTACGTCCAGTCCGATGCGCAGGTGCGCTATCAGGCGATCAACGAGAAGTTCATCGTGAACATGGAAGGCGGTCAAACCGTTCAGGTGAGCCGCCAGACCCTGCCGAGCGGCCAGGCAGCGTAAGGAGCGGACATGGCGACTACCACTTTCTCCGTAGGTCGAGACTGTCAGCTTGTTGTCATGGGGCCGGCGGGCCGCGTGGATCTGACGCATGTCACCGGCTTCGAAAGCCGGCAGCTGACGCACCCAATTCGCGTTGACCGGCTCGACGGCACGCAGATGGCGGCGGAGCTGCCGAAAGGCTGGGAGGGCAGCTTCGAGATCGAGCGTGGGACATCTGCCGTGGACGATTTCATTGCTGCCGCCGAAAACCAGTTCTTTGCCAACGGCCGCATACCGCCCGGGACGCTCTATCAATATGTAACCGAGACGGACGGCAGCCTTTCCACGTACCAGTACGACAATGCAGTTTTCAAGCTGACGAGCGCCGGCGCCTGGAAAGGCGATGCGAGCGTTAAGCAGAAGCTGGAATTCTTTGCGATCCGCCGTAAGCGGGTCTAACACAATGACGCCATCAGAAACCATTGTAGCGTCATCCGTTGCCGCCCAGGTCGTGACGGATGAACAGGGGCGTAGATTGGCCCTTCGTCGTATGACAGTGCTGGACAGGCTGCGACTTTTCAAGGCGGCGGGGCCTCAGCTCGCCCAGAACGGACCCTGGCTCGGTATCGCGCTGCTTGCTTGCTCGGTGACGGCGATCGACGATGTCCCGGTGCCGATGCCCGGCACCGAACTGCAAATCGAGGCACTTGTCGCCCGGCTAGGGGATACTGGTATAGCCGCAGCCGCCGCGGCGCTGACGAGGGCGATCGAACCGACCGCCGAGACGACGAGACAACAAGCGGGAAACTGAGCCGGCACCCCGATCTGATTGATTGCCTTTTCCTGGTCCGGAACGGGGTGCCTTTCGACGTGGCGTTTAGCCTTCCCGCCGACGAACGACTCGCTTGGATCGTCGTCTTGGGCACGCTCGACGGTCGCACCTTCGACTGGGATGCGCTCTGCTGGAATGATCCGACATGATCCGTATCGAGTGCTTGAACCGAATATCAAGGGCCCTGCAAGCAGCCGATCTCGCGCCTGCTCAGCAGCACGCGCTCGAGAGGGCTGCCCAGAAAATCGCTGGAACAGTGCAAGATTTGCTCTCCCATGCACCCGGATCGGATCACGCGACGCCGTGGCTTCGAACGGGCGAACTCCGAGACAGCGTAGCGGTTTCGGCAAGCGCTGATGAGGCAATCGTCGGATCGAACACGTTGCAGGCGGTGTATCAGGAACACGGTACAAGCCGGATTCCGCCTCGCCCATTCCTTGCGCCAGCCGGAGCGGCAAATGCCGAAACCGCGGCGCGCGACATCGGCCGCGAGCTCGCCGAAGCAGTGGCGGAAATCCTCGCTTGATCGACGCCTACGAGATCGGCATCCGGCTCGCGCTGGAAAACGGGGTTTCCGAGGGACTCGCCGTCATTCGCCGCGATCTCGCAACTCTGGACGCCGCGATCGCTCACTCCGCGGCCGGATTGCTGGCACTCCAGCAGCTCGCCTCCGACGTGGCTACGCCGACGTTGCCCGCCACGCGACCGCATACGCCCGTGATGCGGGCATTGTCCGTTCCAGTCGGCCCCGCTGCGGAGCCGACGCCCACGCCCGGAGCGGAGCCCGCGGTTGCGGCAAATACACCGTCCTCGGCCGAACCGCCGATCGTGTTGCCTGAACGGGAGCCATTGGCGCCAGCGGCAGCGGCACCGCCAAGCAAACCGCCTGATGCCCTACCTGTCTTACACTCCTTTCCGGCACCTCGCTCGGAGCCGTGGCAGCCCGCCTCTTTCCCTCCCGTCGCGCCGCGCGCTGAGCCCGCAAGTCCGCCTGCTCCACCACCTTCGGCCCAACCGAAGATCGTCATGGCGGCCCCACCCCCGGCCCCGCCGGAGATCGTCATAGCGGCGCCTCCGCCGAGGAGTAGCGCGCCTACACCCGGACCCGTGCAAGGTTCGACAAGCCCTTCCGCGCTGCCGCCAACACAAACTCGACCAATCCCTGCAAATGTGCCTCCGGCGAGGCCCTTATCCGCTGGGCCGAGTTCTCCAATTCCGGTGTCTCCGGCTCCGCGAGGCCCGGCTCTTCAGGTCCGGAATGCCGAGGCGATGGCGCTTGGGTCGAAGATTTCACCCCCGACATTTCCCCGGTCGGACGGGGAGAAGCCGAGCGCTCCCCAACTCCTGACCCCTGCGGTTCCACCACCGTTGCCGGTCACAGCCGCTCCCATGAAGGGGAGCGATGCCCCCGCGTCGGCCGGTTTTCGCGTTGCCACGCACCATCATTCCGACGCGAAGGCGTCCCGCCGTCCGACGGCTCCGGTCGCCGCTCCGGCCCGCCGCGTGGAAGATGCCAAGTTCGCGGATTCGCAAGTCGCTTCGCAGTCTGTGAGCGCACATGGTGGCGCTCTCTACCTTGAAGGCGCGGCCATCGGGCGCTGGCTGGCGGATCAACTAGCCCGCGCGGCAAGCCGCCCGGCTTCGGGCAGCACGGGCTTTGACCCGCGGATCTCTCCCGTTTGGCCCGGGGCGCCTTACGGCGGCTAAGGCCGACAAGCGTCCTTTGCAATTGCTCTTCATCTATTTGACCGCGATCACACCTAGTTGCAGGAGTGACTGATGCCTGGCGTGACCATGATACTTGGTCCGGTCGTATTCCAAGATTTCGAGGCCTGCGCCGGAATCCGCTTTGGCGGAGAGCAAAGGATCATCGTCCATAAGCTGCCGGGCGGCGACCGTGTCATCGACTGCCTTGGCCGGGACGATGCGGAAATAACCATGAACGGCACCTTCTCGGGACCGGACGGAACCCTTCGTGCGCGGGCGCTCGACGAACTTCGCGCCCAAGGGAGTGTGCTGGCTCTGACCTGGGACGTTTTTTTCTACAGCGTGGTCATCCGGGACTTCCAGGCGGACTATCGAAACAGTTTCTGGATCCCATATCGGCTAGTGTGCACGGTACTCCGTGATGAGGCGGCCGCTTTGTTCGAAACGGCGCTTTCTCTTGCCGGATCGGTGGTGGGAGACATTGCCGCAGCGGCCAGCCAAACGCTGTCGGGAGTCGACTTCAGTGCAACGCAATCCGCCATCGCGGCTCCTGGCGCCATGACGCTGGGCACGGCGTCGTACAATCAAGCGACCGGCGCTATCGGCGAATTCGAGCGCCAGCATCGGTTCGGACATGCCGGTTGTCGGAACGGCGTTGGGAGCGGCGTCCGCGACGCTCGGAACCACGAGCGACCCCGCCACGGGGGTGATGGCCCTGACCTCTGCCACCAGCTCCGCAGGTCAGCTCGCAGCACTCGCGACAGCAAGCGGCTTCATCGGACGGGCGGGTATCAACCTGGCCAATGCGAGCACCTGATGCGCACTCTCGTGTCGACCGGCGGAAACCTCTTCCAGATCGCGGCGCAGCAACTCGGCGACGCCACCCAATGGATCCGTATCGCCCAACTCAATCAGCTTTCGGACCCAATGCTGACCGGCATCGTCACGTTGCTGCTGCCAGACGTGGATCCCACCGCGGGGGGAGGTGTTGCTGCTCAGTAGCGCTCGCTTTCCGAGGGTCACCGTTCTGGCGAACGGGGTACCCGTTGCCGGAGTCATAGAAGCCCAGGTGCACTCCAACAACTACCGTGCAGCTGACCGTTTCTCACTCGCCATATCGCTTTCAGCCGACCCGACGACTTTTCCGTCCTGGTCAGCCGCGCTGGACATCAGCATCGACATCCAAATGAGCCTTGATGGTGCAATCTTCACCAGCGTCTTTCAAGGTAGGGTCGACGTCGTCGAGATCGACGCAATTCAAGGCCTGCTGCGGGCGGAAGGACGGGACCTGACGGCGGCGCTGATCGAGAGCCGCACACAACAGACCTTTGCAAACCGGACATCGAGCGAAATTGCCACGATGTTCGCAGCGGAGCACGGCCTCACTGGTGCCATCACTCAAACGACGACACCCGTCGGTCGCTACTACCAGAACGAACATGATCGCATCACGTTGGATCAGTTTAGCCGTGCCACAACCGAGTGGGACTTGCTGAGCTTTCTGGCCCAGCAGGAAGGTTTCGACGTGTTCGTGGTCGGCAGCACGCTGCATTTCCAGCCGCCTTCAGGCCCGGAGAACGCGCTCACGTTGACCTCCGCCTCGGTCATCGATCTGAGGCTTGAGCGAGCACTCACGCTGGCTCGCGACATCGAGGTGACCGTCAAGAGTTGGAACACCCGGCAACAAAGCGCATTCACCCAGACCGCTCGCTCTAGCGGGCGGCAACTACCGGGGCAAGGTCAGGGCGCGATGCGGCCGCAGCGTTTTGTCTATGTCCGGCCGAATTTAACGCCCGACCAAGCTCTCAAACTTGCGCAGCAGAAGCTGGCCGAGCTTTCGAGGCATGAGAGAACCTTCGCTGCATCGATGCCGGGCGAATTGGCGCTGACGCCGCGCAGCGTTGTCACGTTGGTCGGCACAGGCTCGGACTTCGATCAAACCTATTTCGTCGACAGCATCGAGCGACATCTCCACGTGGAAACGGGCTTCTCGCAGCACATTCGCTGCAAGAACCTGGAACCGGCGTCCCAGGCGACGCCTCCGGCAGACATCGTGGCTGCTGTTACCGGCTGACTCGAGCCGGCGTTCGCAGGGGTAGGAATGGAGCGCTTTGTGAACGCGCTGAAAGCGCACGCGGGTGCCTTGGATCAATCAGTCGGGCAGCCTCGCTTCGGAGTCGTGACGTCGGTGGACCCGGCTTCGGCCACTGCTCGGGTTCAGTTGCAGCCTGAGGCCATACTGACAGGCTGGCTGCCAATACTGTCCTCGTGGGTGGGCGCCGGATGGGGCATGGTCTGCCCGCCGTCGCCAGGCGATCAGGTCTTGGTGCTACCCCAAGAGGGGGACGCCGAACACGGCATCATTGTAGGACGGGCATTCAGCGATGCGCAGCGTCCCCCGCCAGCACCGGCCGGGGAGCTTTGGCTCGTCCACCAAGCCGGAAGCTCGCTCAAACTGACCAACGACGGGACGATCCAGGTGCAGGGAGACCTACACGTAAGCGGCGACGTCTACGATAAGCGCGGCTCGCTTGACCGACTTCGGCAAAACTACGATCGCCATTCGCATAATGGCGGTCCCGGTCCCACCCCGCTCGACTGATTGGTCTCCGCAAAATGCCTGAGCATTAGAAAATGCCTGACGTTTCACACCAGTGGGGCTCTGACCTGTCGACGAGTTCGACCGGCGATCTTGCAACCGTGACCGATGCTGCTCTGGGACAGCAGCGGCTGCTGCGAAGGCTGCTGACCAATCCCGGAGAGTACATCTGGGAGACGAGATATGGTGCCGGCCTCGCGCAGTTCATCGGAGAGCCCGCGGACGCGTTACGGATCCGAGCGGTGATCCGAAGCCAGATGTTCAAGGAGCCTTCAATCGCCCGCAACCCGGAGCCGGTGATCGACATACAGCTCTCTCCGGGAGGAGTTTCGAACGCGCTCTATGTTCATATCCGATACGTCGACGCCTTCAGCGGGCAAACGCAGCTACTATCACTTCCGGTAGGCAGTTAATGCAACTATCATTGCAGAACTACGCCTCGCTCGTCCAAACAATGGCTGCCGGGGTGCAAGCCGCTTCCCGTCAGCTGATCGATCTTACGGTCGGCTCCGTCCTGCGTGCGATCCTGGAGGCGAACGCGTCGATCGCGCTTTGGATGCAATGGCTCATTCTTCAGGTGTTGCAAACTACGCGAGCATCAACCAGCATCGGTGCCGACTTAGACAGTTGGATGGCGGATTTTTCGGTCAAGCGACTTCCGTCGGCGGCTTCCACCGGGTTAGTTACGTTCTCCCGCTTCACCGCGCTCGCCGCAGCCCTCGTGCCGATCGGGGCGCTGGTTCGCACCGCCGACGGCACGCAGACGTTCTCAGTGACCGTCGATCCTGCCAACGCGGCCTACTCAGCCCCACAGGGTGGCTACGTGCTCGCAGCCGGGATCGCTGCATTGCAGGTGCCCGTGCAAGCGCAAACCCCTGGTTCTGCGGGCAATGTGCAGGCGGCCAGCGTCACCCTGCTTGCGACGGCGATGCCTGGGATCGACGCAGTCACGAATCCGACGCAGTTCCAGAACGGTATCGATGCGGAGTTGGACGACGCTTTCCGGCGCCGGTTTACCAACTATCTGGACAGCCGGTCGAGGGCCACGCCTCTCGCAATCGGCTACGCCATTTCATCGATCCAGCAGGGCCTGCATTACGCGATCCAGGAAAACTGCGACACGTCAGGATCGTGGCGGCCAGGCAGCTTTGTCGTCACCGTCGATGATGGGTCCGGGAGCCCGCCCGCCAGCCTGCTTGCAACGGTGGCAAGTGCGGTCGAAAGCCTGCGCCCGGTTGGGACGGTCTATGCCGTCCAGCCCCCGTCGGTCGTCCCCGTAGCTATGTCCGCCACGCTCACCGTTACATCGACCGCCGACAAGGCCGGCGTGGCGGCTACCGTGTCCAACGCGATCACGACGTTCGTCAACGGTCTCGGGATCGGCGTTGCTCTCCCGTTTACGCGCGTCGCCCAGGTTGCCTACGCGGCTGATCCTGCGGTGCTGAATGTCTCGCAGTTGCAGTTGAACGGCACCAGCGCGGACGTCAACCCGTCTGCGACGAGCGTTCTCAGGGTAACCTCAGTTACGATAAGTTGAGGTTACACGATGGTCGGCGATCAAGACGACATGCTCAGACGCTTGAAAGCAGTCTTGCCATCTCGATGGTTCGGCGACTCCACGCCCGTTCTCGATGCACTTCTTCGCGGGCTCGGGTCGGCGTGGTGCTGGGTGTACCAACTGTTGTTGTTCGTCATGGCACAGAGGCGAATCGCAACTGCACAGGGCATCTGGTTGGATCTCGTCGCGAAAGACATCTTTGGAGATCGCCTGAGGCGCCGGACTGGCCAGTCCGACACAGCCTTGCGCGCGCGAATTCAAGGGGAGTTGCTCCGGGAGCGGTGTACTCGGGCCGCCATCATTGCCGCGCTAACCGATCTGACGGGCCGTCCGCCGTCGGTATTCGAGCCGGCAAGAACGACAGATACAGGCGGATGGGGCGTCGGCATTGGTTACGGGTCAGCCGGCGGATGGGGAAATCTCAACCTGCCGTTTCAGTGCTTCGTCACGGCATTCCGGCCGTTCGGCAATGGAATAGCACAAGTGGCCGGGTGGGGCACGATGGCCGCAGGATACGGTGTTGGCACCATCGAATACGGCAGCTTTCAAATGTCGCAGGGGGAAGTGACGGACGCTGACCTGTTCTCAGCAGTCGCGAACGTCCTGCCCACTGCGTCCACCGCTTGGACGCGCATTTCTAGCTAGAAGCTCTTATTCCGGGAATGACATGGACAGAAACCTGGTCTATCCGGGTAGCATTCCGCTCGACACGGATCTGCTCACGGTCAATCGCAACGCGATGATCGCCCTCGGAGCTTTGGCCCAAGCGATTTTGGGTTCGGGCACCTATGTCGACGGGCTCGCCTGCACGCCGACCTCGCCGGCATCGATGAGTATCAATCTGGGGCCCGGAAGCATCTCCCAACTTTCGGTGGTCGACACGTTGCCGTTCGGGTCCCTGCCCGCGGATACGGCGGACTCGCTCGTCAAGATGGGCATCAACATAGCCCCGACAACGTTCACATTGGTCGCGCCAACAGTGTCGGGCCAAGCCGTGAACTTTCTGGTACAGGCCACTTTGCAAGAAAGTGACACCAACGCCGTAGTTCTTCCCTACTACAACGCTACGAACCCGGCTCAACCTTATAGCGGCCCAAGCAACACTGGAGTGGCCCAGAACACGCAGCGGACCCAGCGCGTGCAATTGCAGCTGAAGTCGGGCGCCCCCGCTGCCAGTGGCACGCAGGCTACTCCCCCCGTCGACAGTGGCTGGGTCGGGCTTTACGTCATAGCGGTCGCCTACGGTCAGACTACCGTAACCGCCAGTAACATCGCCATGCTGCCGACAGCGCCTTTCCTTTCGCTGAAGCTTCCGACATTGCGGCCGGGATTCGGTTCGGGATGTCAGGGGTTTCAATCGTCGGGGAACTTCGCTGTCCCGGCCGGTGTATCGACCGTGGAAGTCGAAGTTTGGGGAGCTGGCTCGGGCAGCTACGCATCAGTGGCCAACGTGCCGAGCGGCGGCGGGGCTGGCGGCGGCTACGCTCGCAAGCGCATCGCCGGGCTCACGCCTGGACAAACTGTGGCCGTTACTATCGGGGCCGGCGGGGCGGGCGGTACCACCGCGGGCGGACTGCCGGGTTCGGGGAGCACGTCGAGCTTCGGCCCGTATGTGAGTGCGACCGGCGGTAGCCTCAACCCGCTCGCCACAACGTCCTACCCGCTGAATGGCGCGACCCCGGGCGGCAACGGGGTCGGTGGCGACCTGAATATCGCGGGCTCTGCGGGACAGGCCGGCATTGTGAATGCGGGGGGGCTCGGCGGTAGTGCTGCGCTGGGCGGAATGCAAAATAGCGGAACGACCGGCGTGATCGGGCTGTTCCCAGGCGGGGGAGCGTCGGGGGCGGGCACCGGCTCATCCGGCACCACCGCATTCAACGGAGCGGCGGGTGCAAACGGCTTGGTGATGGTGAGGTGGTGACAATGGCTCGGACGTACGCGCGAATCCAAGAAGGTCGAGTAGCAGAAGTATTCACCACTCAAGGCGATCTGGAACAGCTGTTCAACTCCGCACTGGTGTGGGTGGACGTGACCGACCAACCGGGCGTGGCCGAAGGCTGGCTAACTGACGGCGAGAAATTTACGGCTCCCGTTCCGGTCTCAGCGCCTCACGGCCCATCGCTTGCCGAACTGCAGGAACAGCTGCGCACCCTCGGTGCCAAAATTGCTTTGCTAACTCCGACCGAACCGTAGGCAACCCCAAATCACCGGCGGCAGGGACGCCAGCCGAGCGCTCTCTCGAACGCTGCGGGCGGACTATGGGCGGCGGTATTCTCCAATAGAACCGATGAGGGCCGACGATGGCCACAGTGGCCAGTTATGTCTGGAGACCAAGTACGGCGCGCGTCGTCGTGCTCGATAGTTTTGTTCCGGTTCCTCGCGGGGCGGTAAGCGCACCGCCACAGCCGCTCGCCTGGGCGGCGAAGGACCCTGGCGACGTGCTCGACTATATCATCGACTTCTCCCCGGCCTTTGTTGGCAATCAAGGCGATGTCATCGCCGATCTCGACGCCACGATCAGCCCATCGCAGCCTGGCGATCTCACGCTCTCCCGCGCGACGGCGGACGGCACGTCCGCAATCCTTTGGCTGGCCGGTGGTCAAGCCGGGACGACCTACACCATTACGGTAGCAGTGGTCGCCAACAGCGGTCGGGCGCTCAGCCGGAGTGTGCTCCTGCCCGTGAGTGCGCTCGCCGCGGCCCCCTCGGCAAGCGTGATGATCCAGACCGATACCGGGGCGCCACTCATCGATCAGAACGGAAACCCGGTCATCACTCCGTGAAGAAAGACCGAAGAGTCCCCCCGACATCTTCTGGAGCGCGTTGAAGTATGCCGACAATCGACCAACTCGCTCCGGCATTCGCTGCAGCCGACACCGACGAGCTGCTAATCAACCAAAATGGGGTTGCTCGGAAGATTTCCCGCGCCCTTCTCCTTGCCGGGCTGCAGCCTCAGATCGCAGTCGAATCTGGCACTCTGCTTGGGAACCCAGGCCCCGATTTCAGCGCGCCCTCCCAAATCACATTGGGCGAGAACCTCGTTCTACAAGGAACCACGCTTTCGGCGACGGCTTCCCCCTACGTGGTTGCCGATCTTCCGCAAGGAACGGTTCCCGCCGGGACCGACATCATCCCGGTCGGCCAGCGCGGCGCGAATGCAGCGGTCACCTACGCGCAGTTCATGACCGGCCTTTCGGGCATGACGAACGTCGATGTTTCCAAGCTTTCCGTGACTTCCACGGGCTCCTCGGCTTCGTATAACATCGGTGATCTGGCCGCCTCGACTGTTTTGACGACTGGGGCCGCCATGACCGGCCCTCTTCTTCTACCGGGCAATCCATCGCAGCCCCTTCACGCCGCGACAAAGCAATACGTAGACGCGGGTGACGCCGCTTCGCTCCCAATCAACGGGGGAGTGCTGACCGGACCTCTCACATTGTCGGGCAGTCCGACAATGTCGTCACACGCCGCCTCCAAACAATACGTTGACAGTCAAGCGGCGAACTTTCTGCCGATCAGCGGAGGCACTCTAGCCGGAACGCTGACGCTTGCTGGCGATCCCGCCAATCTCATGCAGGCGACTACGAGGCGGTATACGGACGCGGGAGACGCGAACAACGCTCTGGCGATTGCTGCGGAGGCGTCCGCCCGTGCGGCGGCTCTTGGCGCGCTCCAGACCACGGTCGTTTCAACGCAGTCCGCGGTGACTTCCGCTAGCGCGAACGCTGCCGCTGCGCAGACGGCTGCCAGCATGGCGCTCGGCAATGCGAACGCTGCACAGACCACGGCCGCCACCGCGGCCTCGAATGCCACGGCAGCACAAAGCCTGGCCGGCGCCGCTCTGCCGCTGGCCGGCGGGACGATGACGGGCGATCTGTTGACGGCGGCAAACCGTGTCTACGCCGGAACCAACGACTTCGCCGCGGTGCGAGTGCAGGGTCTTCCG
Source organism: uncultured Alphaproteobacteria bacterium (assembly GCA_963757115.1). Classification (GTDB taxonomy): domain Bacteria; phylum Pseudomonadota; class Alphaproteobacteria; order Acetobacterales; family Acetobacteraceae; genus CAVWQV01. Next base: position 131,595 of record CAVWQV010000014.1, read on the forward strand.
AGCGACGGGAAGGCGATGCTCTACGTCAACAAAGTCGGCTCGTCAGGGACCGATCCCAACCTGCTGGCATCGGTACTACTACGTGAACGACACGGGGGGCACCGGCGCACCCCGGCTCGTCAACAACTTCCAAGCTAATGTCGTGAGCACGCCGGTATCCGGCGTGTGGTTGACCCATCTCGGTATCAACTCCGCCGCTGTCGGCGGTAATCAGGGGCAGAACGGGCATCTGGCGGCCGATCTGCAAGCTATACGCGATAGTGCAAGTCCAATAGGCAGCACGACCGTTCAGACGAGCCTGGGCACGCCGGGTCCAACGTTGACGGTAGCGAGCGTCGCAAACTTCGGACAGGCGCCGATAACGGGTGGTGCAAGCGCCGGAAAGCTCACGAGCCTCATCAATCCAACCATCGCCAGCACAGCAACAACAGCCCTGACGCCAACAAGCCTCAACAACACTGTTCTGCAGGTTGCCTCCACATCCGGCATGGTTCCAGGGATGTTTTGCTGGGGGCCGAATATAGCGGCATATATCATATCAATTGCAAGCAACTCGATCGTCCTGTCCAGCGGCCTGCAGGTGGCAGTAAGCAGCGGATCTGCGGTGAGTGCAGGTTGGGCGCTGCTCGTCAAAGTCGGTGCCAGCTTCTATCATCTGATCGCCACATCAAGCATCTCCGGTACCGGAACGATGACCTTTGCGGAACCGGTCAGTGTGGCGGACGGTGTCGCGGGCAATCCCGTGACCGCGGCGCAAGGCGGCGCGCCGCTCTGGTCGTTCGTGGCGGAGATACAGGACCATACGAATCTGCCGTCAAGTGCCGGGGGATTCGCGCAAATCGGGGAGCTCGACCTGTCGGGCAATGGCGACGACGATGGTCCCAACGCGATGGTCTACAATCCCGTCGCGGGGATGAACCTACCGCAAGGCGGCCGGTGTTTCCTGTCGTTTGTTGCCAATAAATTCAATGCCGCCGGGCCAAACTTTGTCATGAGTAACGGTCTAACCTTTACCACCACTTCGGGCGCTTCGATCAACTCCGTCCTGTTCCCAAATGTGAGCTTCAACACTTCGCTGCTGGACGCCCGGCACGCCGTCGCTACGTCAAGCCGCGCCAACGCGATCTGGCTTGCGGACAGGCATCGCCTTGCATTGAGCACCGACGGAAGTATTGGCATAGCATACGACCCAGGGGCATCGGCGATAAACATAACTGGTCCGGTGCATTTCTCTGCTCCACCGGTAATGCCGGGCTTTGCTGTCGCCGCACTGCCAGCCTCACCGAGCCCCGGTGCGAAGGCGTACGCGTCGAACGGCCGTAAAGCGGGAGAAGCAGCGGGTTCCGGGACGGGCGTCGAGGTGTTCGCGGACGGACTGGGTCATTGGATCTCCGTCTTGAGCGGGACGCAGGTTCTGGCCTGACGCGCACCCGAACGACGTCATATCGAGGTTAGTGAGATGCCGACGATTTCGCAGCTCCCTCCATCAGGTCAGGTTACTGCAGGCGACGAACTGCCGATAATGCAGAACGGCGTTACCCGCGAGGTAACCGTCGGACAATTGCTTGCCGGACTGCAGCCCGCCATCTCGGTTCCCAATGGATCGGTGCTCGGCCGGGTCAGCATTGGGCCGGGCAGCCCGGAACCGGTGGCCACGGGGCTCGGGCTCGCGTTGAGCGGCGGCCAGCTCGTTGCGAATGGCAAGGATCACACCGGCTTCCCGGTTCTGGCGACGTTCTCTGCAACCGACGAGGTCGTCCTGAACAGCAAGGGCGCCCCGGCTCGGATGCAGCTGGCCCAGCTTCGAGCCCTTTTTTCGGCCGGCGCAAACGTCACCATCGATGGCCAGGGGACGATATCGGCGACCGAGGGTGTCGGCACCGGCACACCCGGTGCCCAAGGCCCGGCTGGTCCGCCAGGTCCCCAGGGGCCTGCAGGCCTGCCGGGTGCTCCCGGACCTGCCGGGCCACGCGGGCCCGTTGGCGCCGAAGGCTCCCCGGGGCCCACCGGCCCTGCCGGCCCAGCCGGTGATCCGGGGGTTTCTGGGCCCCCTGGGCCGGCGGGAGCGGCCGGGCCTGCCGGTCCGGCCGGCACAATGGGACCAGTGGGCCTTGCCGGTCCGGCAGGCGCTGCTGGTACGGCTGGGCAGCCTGGACCGCCGGGCCCGGTTGGTCCCATGGGCTCGATTGGGCCGGCCGGCCAGAGCGGACCTGCGGGCTCTGCCGGTCCGGTTGGCGCAACTGGCCCCGCCGGCCCAACCGGCCCGGCGGGCCTTGCCGGTCCGACCGGCCCTGCCGGTGTGGTCGGTCCGGCTGGCCCGCAAGGCGCCGCCGGTCCGGTCGGCGGTGTAGGACCGGCCGGCCAGACCGGACCGGCCGGCCCGACGGGTGCCGTGGGTCCGGCCGGTCCCGCCGGTGCGACCGGGCCCGCAGGCCCGCCGGTGGCGGTCGCGGTGTCCGGGCCAGCAGGCCCTGCCGGAGCGCCGGCCTCGATCACCAATGCCCAGGTGGTAGCAAGCGTCGGGACTGCCGACTTGGTCGGCATCAGCCAGGGTGGGGCAGACCGGGCGATCTCCTACCAAAACTTCCTCAACGGCCGGCTGATCACGGATCAACCACCAAACGCAGTAGCCTTGACCGACACGGACGCTTTTTGGCTGGGCCAGGGTAGCTCGACCATGGTGGTCGGCACGCTCCAGCGCGTGGCGGACTACATCAACCAGAAGCTCCCAGCCTATCCACGCAGAAGGGTGGAAGAACTCGGCTCAGTTGCGTTGTCCGTCGGTCGTCACAATCGCGCTGTTGTCTCGTTTCCCAATGGGGGGACGGTCACGGTTAGTCAGTTCACCGACTGCGGCGACGGTTTCGAGTGCTCGGCGATCAACACGTCCGCCACGGGCACTTTGACGTTCGGTTCGGGCATCAATTGCACCGGACTGTCATCTCTGGCTCCCGGGCAGTCGGCGCAAGTATTCGGTATCCGCAACTCCAACAACAGTCAAAGCATATACGCGCAGACCCCGGCGAGCGGAACGGTTCCGTCCATCGCGATCGGCACCATCCCGAACGTCGCGGCCAGCGCCAGCTTTCCCGTGACCGGAACCCTGCTTAACTATACGGCTGCACCCGTACTGCAATACTCCGACAATGGTGGTGCCGCTTGGTACCCGCTGCCGAGCGGCTCCACGATCAGTCAAACTGGCTTCTCGTTTGTGCACCCGCCTTTGTCGCCGCAGCTTGGGCAATCCGTGATGGTGTCGGATGGCGCCAACATTCCGAAACAGTCGAACGCCTTCAATGTCGAGGCCGCGGCGATCGTAACGCCGACGGGCGTTGTTGGCGGGCAAGCCACCAATGTCGCGGTTTCGCTTCTCGGTCTGACCACGGCGTATCTCGTGTGGATGAGTGGCGGCAATGAGATCGGGTCGCGTGTTCCGGTGACCGGAACATCCGGCTCGATCACGGCGCCTTCGATTGCTGGCAGTTACGCGCTCGCGATCTGGGACGCGCCTACGCCGAACTCGGGCATCATGCTCGCAACGAGCGGGTCCGTCACGGTCTCGGCGCCTCCCACGGAGTCGATAACTGTCGTGGCACCCAACACGGCGACCGTCGCACAAAGCATCCCAGTTTCCGGCTCCTACTCGAACGGCGTGCCTGCCGGCTTGGCCTGGAGCATCGACGGCGTAAACTATAGTTCTGTTCCGTCGCCGACGATCAGCGGGGGACTATTCTCGTTCACGCTCCCAGCCGCCTCGATCGCCGCTGGTGGCCCGTACGTGCTACGTGTCAGGGACACTGGAAACACTACAGTGGTCGGAGCGGCCACGAGCGGGTTCAGCGTCGAGAGCGGCAGCCTCGGCGTACTTCCGTCATTCGTTGCGGGTCAAACGGCAACGATCCCGTTCACGCTGGCAGGTGTTGCAACGGGCTATCTCGGATGGTGGAACGGCTCGAGCGATGTCGGATCTCGCGTCGCGGTCAGTGGTTCTTCCGCCACGGTCATCGCGCCGAGCGCGGGGACGTACACTCTCCGCTTGTACAACTCGCTGAGCGGCAGCACCGTCCTCGATTCGCGATCCAGCGTCGCCGTGCTGGCGCAGACCATCTCGGTCACGACCCCGAACTCGACGCCGCTGGTGAGCGCGCTCACCGTAACCGGCAGCTACGCCAACGGAACTCCAGCTGCGCTTGATTGGACCACCAACGGTGGTGCCACTTGGTCCCTCGCTCCCTCGCCGACCATTTCCGGTGGCACGTTCTCGTTCACGCTAGCTGCCGGGAGTATCGCTGCCGGGGCCGGGCTGACGATCCAGGTTCGGGATCACGCGACGGCGGTCCGGGGCATTTCGCCAGGGACCTTCAGCATCTACTCCGCGGCGTTCTCGAGCACACCGACCGGAACGCCTGGCTCGAACGTTGTCGTCAACTTCGTCCTGAACGCGATTACCACCGCCTACCTCGTCTGGATGCAAAACGGTGTCGAGACAACCTCCCGCCTCGCCATTTCCGGGACAAGTGCAACGACCACCGCGCCGCCGGCGGGCGGATACACCTTGGCAATCTACGACGTAGCTACGGCCGGTTCGGGCACGCAACTCGCCGCCGTGGTCGTCACCATCAACGCGGTCGGGCCGGCGGCGGATAGCTCGCTCGCTTCCTTGGGGATCCCGAACCCGGTCGTTCTTTTCGACGCGAGCAACAGCCAAGCGCTGTTCTCAGACTCGGGTTTCACGTCCCTTCAAACCACGAGCGGCGGCGTCGTCAAGGGATTGCGCGATACATCGGGCAACGGCTACGACCTCTATCAGCCTGGCACCAACGCGCCCACACTCGCCACTGCGGTGCAGAACAACCGCAACGGCTTACTTTTCTCGAAGACCGCCTCGCAGTTCCTGCAGCAGGTGTCAAGTTCTTGGGTCGGGGCTCTCCAGGGCAGTCCCCTCACCGCCCTGGTGGTCTTCAAGATTGTCACGGACGCAGCGAGCGGTTCACCTTACGTCGCGGCGAGCATTTCCAGCAGCGGCAATGCGGACGCGCACAACGTCTTCAGCGTCAATGCGTCCACGACGAGCTCGGCGAACGTTCAAGCAGCCCGCCACACCGCCACCTTTGGCTCGGCCAAGGACACGAGTTATGGGGCAAATGCCAAGAATGTTCTGCTCAAAGTGATCGCGCGCTTCGACATGAGCGGCAACCTCGTCCACGTGATCGTAAACGGCCACGCGGATATCTCCGCTACAACGGTCGGTCCATATAGTGGCAGTGGCCTAGCTGCTTGGGACAGCTTCTTGCTCGGGAAGCAGCCTGCCGGTTCCACCCCATTCTATCTCGACGGCTATATTCTCGAGGTCGATCTCTGGAACACCTTTGTGAGCGACTCGACGAAGCTAGCAAACCTCGGAAGCTACGCCACTACGAAGTGGGGAAGCTGAGATGGCGTACAACGGAACGCTTAATCTGACCTCCCCGGCGGCAAATCGAATTTTCCAGCGCGATGTTCGCACAGGCAACCCGGCGGGGAACTGGAGCAGTGTTTACGGAAAAGGTTGGGGAGCGGTTGGTCTTGCCCTATCGCCGAGCAGTCCCGGCACCTTGCTCGAGTACCGCGTCCGCGACGCCGCGTATCCCGCACAATCCGTCCTCCGGGACTGGACGACCTACACGGGGGCGTTTTCTGCCGGTCCCGCCACTCTTTCCGTAACGGTTCCGGCGCGGTCAGGATGGTCGCTGGTCGACGTCCGGGCGAACGGCGATAATACGAGTACAGCGACGACGGCCGCGTTTGGCGTTGGAGAGGTCATTGCCGCTTCAGGCCAGTCTCTCGCCACCGATTTCTGGAGCACGGCAGCCACCGGCGACGCGACGACGATCGCCGCCAACAGCGTCGTCCCGAGCCCATTCGGCACTTGTTTAGCTGCTTGGGACGGCGGAACGACCCCCTCCGTGCAGGCCGCGTGGCTGGTCCCGGCTGACGGGTCGATCTACCCGAGTACGTTCTGCGCCGAGTTCCTGCGGTTGGCGGTTGTTGGTTCCGGCGTCAATTGCGGGCTGGTCGGGTATGCGTGGTCGGGTGAGCCGATCGCGTCCTGGGCAGCAGACGGTTCTGGACCAAAAAACGCCTGGACGCCCCTGGTCGCCACGCTTGATGCAGCGGTCGGCCAGGGAGGCAAGTTCGGGACGTTCATCTGGGCCCACGGCCACAACGACGCGCGCTATCCCCAGGCCGGGATCGACGGTGACGAAATCACATCGGGGCAATACCAACTCGCCCTGGGCCGTGTCCTGGCCGCGCTCGCGGCGCGCTACAACGCATCCGGCTTCGCCAGAATCCTATCCAGCATACCCGCCATCGGGGCAAACTGGATTTCCACCACCCCTAAGTTTTCTGTGCCGTTCCTCGAACAAATCCGAGCGGCGCATCTCGCCTACATGAGCTCGGACCCGCAGGTGCTAGGCCATGTCGACGGCCTGGATCTCGTGTTGTGGTCCGATCAGACCCATCCAAGCCAGGCAGGCAACGTCACCTACGCTCGCCATTTTTATCGGGCGTTCATGCGTGGCCTTGCGAGCGGGCTCTACTCGTCGGGCGACGCAGGGCCGGCACTGACGGGAACAGCCGGGCGGTCGCTGGGCGGGAACCACATATTTCTTCCCATCAAGCAAGGCGGTGGAACTCAGCTCGTTTGCGCGGGCGGCGCGACGGGCGCAGCAACACAATTCCAAGTATTCCGCAGCGGCTCAACCGTCGCGGCGGACCAGTTCCCAGTCGCAAGCGTCGATCTCTCCCAATCCGGGGCAATCGTCTTGTCGTTGACTGCGACACCGCCAGACACACAAGCGCTCGACGTCTGGTACAGATTGCCGCCCGACGGAACTCTGGCGTTGCTCCCGTCAAATCAGATCTACGACGATAACGTCTCGGAAATCGGCATCGATGGACTTACAACCGGACGCGAGCTTGCCATGCTGCCGACCCCAATCGGGGTGCCCGCACCGGCCGGCCATCAAACGATCCTCCTACGCCCTGGCGTCCCGATGCTTACTCGTACTGCAGCCCCTGCGTTTGCGCTCTGAATACGCGCGAGGACCTGAAATGCGTTCCAATGTCTCGCAGAATGCCCTGGCGGTCGTGACGGACGAGGTGGTCGATCGATTGGCGCGCCTCGAGGAACAAGTGCGGCAGCTGGCAGCCTCTGTCGACAAGCTAGCGAACCGGGATGCTGAGCTCGACGCGAGCTTCCGTATGCTGTCAGATCGAGTTACCTCGGGGCTCGCCGCCCAGTCGGAGATGTTCCGGACTAGTTTGGAGGATACCTCGAAGAAATTCGTCAGCCGTGAAGACTGGGCCTTCTGGAAAAGTCTGCTAACCGCGGCCTTGCTCGCCATGATTGCGTATGGCTGGGCCAGTCTTACGAGTGCGCTTCATCATTAAGACTTGTCCCCGCAGCCACATTGCGGACATGGCGTGCCGGGGCGGCTTTGAGCAGCTCGCAGACCTTCGTTTACGTGAGGCGGAAGTTTTAAATGGATGTATTTGAGCAGGCCTTCGCCATCGTGATCGGTAACGAGAGCGGATTTTCGATCACAGCCATCGACCCCGGCAACTGGACCGGCGGACGGGTAGGCGCCGGAGAACTCCGTGGGACCAAATTCGGCGTGAGTGCAAGCGCCTACCCTGATGTCGACATCGCATCCCTCACGTTGGCCGAAGCTCGCATCATTTACCGCCGCGACTACTGGAGCGAGTTGGCTGGGGATCGACTGCCCTCGCCTATTGCCGTCTTGCTTTTCGATGCGGCGGTCAACTCTGGCGTTGATCGCGCGGCCAAGTGGCTTCAGCAGGCAGTCGGAACGGCAGTAGATGGAGACATCGGGCCAGAAACGCTCGATGCCGTTGACAAAGCCATTGCCAAACTAGGCCAGCCTGCGCTTTGTGCCGAAGTGGTTGCTCTACGGCTCATGTTCATGACCAGCCTGCCGACTTGGCGGAGCTTTGGTCTCGGCTGGGCCAGGCGCATTTGTAGGCTCCCCTACAGTGCAATGTCGGTACAATCACAAGGTTCGGTGGGCTGAGCAGATCGCCAAGCTGACGCCTCAAGCGACCAGATCGAACGCCACCGGACTAGGCGCAGCGGATCCAACCGGGACAACGGAGCTTATCTGCGTGGGCGAAACTAAAACAGCAGCGCGATCGAGCGCTGAGGTGGACGCATTTACCCCGATCGCCGTTTCGATCGCGCCGGAGATCGCGCGGTGGCTCTTCGGAGATTCCGGCGTAACGACTGCCGCGGCAATCGCGCACGTCGCCGAGTTGCTGACGGGCACCACGGACGCGGGAGCCCAGCGTGCCGCCGTGGAACGGGACCCAGACTTGGCTTGTCGGCTGAGAGTTGAACTTGCGAGGATTGCCGCTCAAGCCGAGGCTGACGCGTCGAGCCACAAACTCGATCTCGGCGGACCAAGTGAAACGGCCAGTGCTCGAGCACAGGCGTTTGGCTCAAGCGGAACCGGCTCGCCGATCTCCTCCGGAGCAGTCCTGGTGTCGGTCGTTGTGCTTGTTATCTTCGGTGCAGTGATGGTTCTGATCTTCGTGCGAGCCATTCCCGCCGGGAGCGACACCATCGTCAACGTGCTCCTTGGTTCACTCGCGGCGATGGCGACCTCCGTCGTGAGTTACTGGGTTGGCTCGTCGGCCGGATCGGCGCGAAAGGACGACCGCATCGCACAACTCGTATCGGGCGGGTGACAAGCGGCGCGCGCTGATCTCCCGCTTCGGAAGGCCTTACTGGCTGGCCCAGATCACGCGATGCATCCAGGCCACCTCCCCGAGGTCGAAGCTGAAATCGGGATGCGAGGTATTGAGGCTGCGCAACTCGATCCGGCGAGCAGAGCGTCTGGCGAGCTGTTTGGCCATGACCTCGCCCTTATTTGTCCTGACGACGACCCGATCTCCGCTTCGAACTGGGGCATCGGGAGAAACGATGACGATATCGCCGTCGCGAAACACGGGCTCCATCGAGTCGCCGCTGACCTCGAGCGCATAGGCTCGTGAATCGCTGATTTCGGGCAGACTAATCTCGTCCCAGCCGGTCCCGACGGGGAAGCCCGAGTTGTCGAAGAAACCATCGCCGCCGGCTTTGGCCAGCCCGATTAACGGCACCTTGCGTCCAAGAAACCTGGTCTGCGCACCGCTAGGGAGTGTGCGGGCTCCAGACACCAGCTCGCTGAAAGCATCGAGCGAAGCGCCGGTTGCTTCCAACACCTTCGCCAAACTCTCCGTGCTGGGCCAGCGCGGCCGCCCGTCCGGCATCTGCCGTTTTGACGGGTTGAACGTGGTGGGATCAAGGCCGGCTCGCCGAGCGAGACCCGAGGCCGAGAGGCCGTTTTCTGCCGCCAAGGTGTCCAGCGCACGCCAGATGTCGCCGTGCTTCATCGAGCTTTCATAGGGGATTGAAATCGAACAATCTAACGCCTTCCGATTGCGCGAAATGCGTTCGCCTCTCCGGATCTGGAAACCCCGACATGGCTGAAAACCCTTGCTCGCCGCTTGGCCGCTTGGCTAGATGTTCACGTTTAGTTCAGCGTATTCCTTGTCGGGAGATTATCGATGGTTTCAGCGCTTCGCCAGCACGCTAAGGCTGTGACCCAATCGCTGACCAGGCCCACCGAGCCGTTCCGGTCCGCAGAAGAGGCTTGGTTCTGGACGATGTCGGCGCTCAGGGCGAGACGGGAGGGAGCCAGATTCAGTGCCGGTCCCGGTAAGATTGGTCGCCCTTGTGAGCCGGATGACGTGATCCGATGCCTAGACCGTTTGTACAGGCAGCGTCGTGTCGATCTCGTTCATGCTCGCGTCTTGCGGTTATGGGGCGAGCGAGGCATGCCGCCCAATCCTACTTACCCGTCCGAACGCGCGGACGCGCGCCTTTGGCGCGAGGCGCTGGAGCGGATGGATTGGTTGCTGCGGGTGAAAGGGATTGTCGCTTGACGAGGGCGGCAACCCCTCTGCGCGAGCGTCGCTAACGAGTCCGGCATCTTACCTGATTCCCAGATGAAGCCAGGAATATTTTCCTTGACGGGAGAAATCATCGGCAGGTAAATCAACACCAGTCCACGGGCGAGTTATGCCCGCACCGTTCCATCACGGGCCGTCGGCGAGGAGCAATCCGCGCCGGCGGCTTTTGTCGTTTGGGGGTACCTGTTCATGGCGTTTAGTGTCAGAAATCTTTCTGTTCTTGCTTACGCCAACGGTTTTACATTGTGGCATTATAGGGCGGCAGAAGATCCGCTGTCCGCGGTGGGCCAGCACGGTTTCTTCGTCGGTGCGGCCGACCTCGTCAGTAATGGGGACATCGTGATGGTCTCGGCAGCGGAAGGAGCCCGTCTTCTTTGGGTCGCTTCTGCCGGCGATCAGGTCGTCACCGAGACGCTCACCTGAGGTCGAGCTATAAGTTGCCCATGGGTCTCCGTCCCGGCGGAGGTGATCTCGAAACGCCGGTCCGCTCGCGCCCGCGCGAGCCCCATCTGCGCCAGGCGCTCTAGGCACGTACGATCCTGCTGTGCGTCCGGCCTCCCTGCGGCACCCGCCAAAACGAGCCGGTGCAAGGCCGAGCGGCAGCAGGTTTCGAGATACGGCTCACTCCACATTGGCAAAACTGTAGAGCATAAGCCGGTCTTATGCACGTCCCGCTCACCTCCGCCGCTCTTGGGCTGCTTCGCCGTCTAGATCCGGAGCTTGCGCATAATCTCGCTTTGAGCAGCGTTCGGTTCGCGCCACGCCTCGGCACGGACGAAGCCGATGATCCCATCCTCCGAGTTGCGGTTCTGGGCCTCGAGTTCCGCAACCCGATCGGGCTTGCGGCCGGGTTCGACAAAAATGCCGTCGCGACCAAAGGACTAGCGCGTCTCGGGTTTGGCTTTCTCGAGACCGGGACTGTGACACCCCGCCCACAAGCAGGTAATGCTCGCCCGCGCCTTTTCCGCCTTGAGGAGGACGGTGCGGTCATCAATCGCATGGGATTCAATAATCTGGGTGTGACTCGCTATCTAGCGCGCCTCGCGGCGGCAACTGGGCGTGAGGTGCCCATCGGCGCCAATGTCGGTATCAACCGTGAAGGTGCCGACCCCGAGCGCGATTATCCGGCGCTGGTCGACGCAGTTGCGAAACACGCCGACTACGTTGTCATTAACGTGTCGTCACCCAATACGGCAGGGCTTCGGTCTTGGCAGACCCCGGCGCGATTACAAACCCTTCTCGTCGCGGTCGCGCGCAAAACCGCGTCGGTGCGCCCCGTGTTGCTGAAGATTTCTCCGGACCTCGCGGAATCCGAGTTGGAAGCGCTGATCGAGATTTGCGTCACCCACGGAGTTCGCGGTCTGATCGTATCGAATACAACTCTTGCGCGGCCGCCTACGCTGCAATCGCCGTTCCGCGCCGAAGCCGGCGGTTTGTCGGGGGCGCCACTGTTTGCCGCCTCCACGGCCATGCTTGCGCGTGCGCATCAGCTGGCAAACGGGCGCTTGACTCTGATCGGCGTGGGAGGCGTGCGCACTGGCCGGCAGGCGTTTCTCAAGATTCAGGCAGGCGCCCATCTAGTCCAACTCTATACCGCCTTTGCCTTTGAGGGGCCGATGTTGCTTCCACGCCTGAAACGCGAACTTGCTATGGAGCTGCGGACTCGCGGATACGCTTCGATTAACGAGGCGGTCGGATCCGACGCGGGCCAGCTGACACGTCTGGCTGAGTTCAATTCCTGACCGATTCTGGAACTAGGCGTGGCCGGCAACTGTGGAGAGCTGAAGCGGGTCGATCCGCAGCCCTGCCAGAGCTCTCGCCCATTTCGTTCCGTGGTCCCGATCGAAAAGCAGGGCTCGATCCACGGGAGCCGAAAGCCAGACGTTGGCCGAGAGTTCGGCGTCGAGCTGGCCTGGCCCCCAGCCGGCGTAACCAAGGGCCAGAATGCAGTCGTGCGGTCCATCGCCCGCCGCAATGGTCTTCAAGATGTCGAGGCTCGCCGTCAAGGCCAGCCCTCCGTCCATTAGGAGGGTGGAGTCGCTGGTCCAATCGGACGTATGCAAAACAAATCCGCGCTCAGTGTCTACCGGGCCGCCGGCGTAAATCGCCAACCGGCGAGACGGTGGGGCGGCTTGGATCGACAGCTGCTGCACCAATTCATCGAAGGTCGGCCGCCTCAAGGGGCGATTGACCACGATGCCCATGGCACCGTTTTCGGTGTGGGCGCAGAGGTACACCACGCTTTGGTCAAAGCGGCTGTCACCGAGCGCGGGCATCGCTATCAGGAGCTTGCCGCTCAGGAATCCATCTGTATCGCCCGCCGCGCTCATGTCGGCAATTTGGGGTTTGGGCGACGGCAGCGCAAGCGTGACACCCGACCCGAGCGGGACTACCAATGGGTGCGACTAGAGGGAGAGTGTGGATGACGATCGGAGTTGGTGACACCATACCGTCGGTGAAGGTGATGCAGGCCGCTGCCGAGGGGCCGAGGGAGATATCGACCGACGAGGTGTTCAAGGGTAAGAAGGTTGTATTATTTGCCGTCCCTGGCGCCTTCACCCCGACTTGCAGCGCCAAGCACCTTCCCGGATTCGTCGCCAGCATCGACGCCCTGAAGGCCAAGGGCGTCGATAGCGTCGCCTGCCTGGCCGTCAACGACGCATTCGTGCTGGCGGCTTGGGCGAAGGATCAGGGCGTCGACAATCGGATCATGATGTTGGCGGACGGTTCCGGGCAGTTGACCAAGGCGCTCGGGCTAGAGCTTGATTTAACCGGACGCGGCATGGGCGTCCGTGCTCAGCGCTTCGCGCTGATAGCTGAGGACGGAAAGGTGAAGCACTTGGCCGTCGAGCCGCCGGGCGGGTTCGGCGTCAGCGGAGCCGAGGCGGTCCTTTCCGCGCTTTGACAACGAGAACGCCCGCCCAACACTGTGCGGCGTGGTGATAAGCCCGCCGAGCTGGTGAGGGCGGCGGCATCGCATCAGCCGACGACCACGGGAATTCTCGCAGGGGCGTCGCTGACGCTGAGCGGGGCGAAACCCGCAGCGTCGCCATCCGCCTGAGCCGGCACTCGGTCGGGGTTCAGCACTTCGACGCGCAGCGCCTTGAGCCGGTGAATCCCGGAAGAGTGCGGCAGCAGGTTGAGCGGAAGTGCGGCGCCATAGGCGAGGGCGGCGCCGGCGCCGGCGCGTTCGAATAGCACGGCGGAAAACCCACGCTCATCTGGCTGAGCTTCGGGAGCCAGCCGATACTGGCCGGCGTAGAGACAGCCTTTGGTAAGGATGATGCTGCCCGCCTGATAGTCTTTGCCATCAATCCTCACCCGGATCGGATCGAACCGATAGCGCGGCAGCTCGCGCAACGTCTGAAGAACGTACACGCCCCCGGCCGCAAGCGCGCTTCAGCCTTGGCGAGAGGTGGTGCACCACATGGGCGTCAAATCCGACGCCGACCATCTGGACGAACACGCGCGAACTTCCGGGGCCGACGACAAGTCCCGGCCAAATGGGCCGCGTGCGGCCGAAAGCCAGGGCAGCCGCGATGGCTTGCGGGGCGAATGGGATGGACAGTTCGCGGGCCAGGACGTTCGCGGTGCCGAGCGGGATGATGCCGAGCTTGACGTCCGAGCCGATGAGCCCGCTCGCGACCTCGGCGATGGTTCCGTCGCCCCCGGCCGCCACCACCATGCGCGCGCCGGCTTCCGCCGCGGATCGGGCAAGCGTCTCGGCGTGACGCGGCTTGGTCGTCTTGACGAGTTCCAGGCGCATGCCGTTCCCGACAAGGAGGTCGAGCACGCGCCAAAGCAACTGAGCTCGACGGCGACCGGCCGTCGGATTAAACACGACAATCAACCGAAAAGCTGCTTCTGGGCCACAACTCCACTCGGGTCTTGTGGAACAACGCAGTGGTTGTGGCATTCAGCAGCGGCAAAGCCATGACAGCTGAGCGTCAACTCAATGACTTTCGCGTTCTTGCGACGCCGTCGCTCAAGTCACGTAATCTTCACTGACGCGACGCGTGTCCGCGTCCTAAGCAGCACCGCGCAAATGATTTCAGCCAACGAGATCCGGCCGATCGAATGAACGCCCCCTCCGTCGACGGCTTTTTGCTAGATTATCGGAGCATTTTCATCTCCGATACCCACCTGGGGACGCGCGGCTGCCGTAGCGAGTTTCTGGTCGACTTTCTTCGTCGGGTCAGTTGCCAACGGATGTTCCTCATCGGCGACATCGTCGACGGCTGGCGACTACGAAAGTCCTGGTACTGGGACGCCAACCACGATGAAGTCCTGCGGCTCATTCTTCGCCACGCCCGCACCGGCACGGAAATCGTCTACATACCCGGCAATCACGACGAGATGTTCCGAGCGTGGCTGCCGATGGGTCTCGAGATCGCGGGCGTTAGGCTGCGCAAGGAAGCGGTCCACGTGACCGCCGGGGGCAAGCGACTCCTGATCATGCACGGGGACGAGTTCGACAGTGTGGTCCGGTATGCGCGATTTCTCGCCGTGCTGGGTGACGGGGCGTACACGACTGCGTTGGTGGTCAATCGCTGGTTCAATGCCGTGCGCCGGCGGTTGGGATATCCCTACTGGTCGCTGTCCGCGTGGCTGAAGCGCCAAGTGAAAGAAGCGGTGAAGGCGATCGACCGCTTCGAGCTCGCTCTCGCAAACGAAGCGCGCCGAAGGGGTTTCGACGGCGTCGTCTGTGGGCACATTCATCATGCCGAAATGCGCGAGGTTAATGGCATTCTTTACATCAACGACGGCGATTGGGTGGAGAGCTGCACCGCGCTGGTAGAGCACCATGACGGCCGCCTCGAGCTGATCGACTGGCTGTCGCGGAGCCGCCTGTCGCAGATCAAGTCCGACGCACTTGTATCGCGTATCGACGCGCTTTCACCGATTGCTTGAAAGCGACGTTACGCGTCAGCCTGCGGCCGAGCCCGGAGAGCTGATGTCCTCTCCCGCTTCCGCGCCGACGCGCATCGTCATCGTCTCGGACGCCTGGACGCCACAGGTGAACGGGGTGGTCCGGACGCTGGGCGCGGTCGCGCAGGAGCTGCGGCGCATCGGGCACGTCGTGGAGGTGATCGGGCCCGATCGGTTCCGCACCGTCCCGTTGCCGACCTATCCGGACATTCGGCTGGCGGTTTTCCCAAGGCACCGCCTGGCCCGTGCGCTCGAAGCCTTCCGCCCCGACGTGCTGCATATCGCCACCGAAGGGCCGCTGGGGATGGGCGCTCGGAACTTGGCTATCGAGCGAGGCTGGCGATTTACGACCTCGTTCCACACTCGGTTCCCTGAGTACATCCGGGCGCGGAGCGGATTTCCGGTCAGTCCCGTCTATGCGTGGATGCGGCGGTTCCACGAAGCGGGCGAGGCCACGCTGGTGGCCGCTCCCAGTCTTCGGGAGGAGTTGGCGCGGCGCGGCTTCACCAAGCTCCGGGGATGGTCACGCGGCGTGGACCTCGACCTGTTCAAGCCGGAGCCAAAGGAGAATTGGGACAACCTCGCACGCCCGGTGTTCCTCTATGTGGGGCGGGTTGCCGTCGAGAAGAACATTGCAGGTTTCCTCGACCTCGATCTGCCTGGGTCCAAGGTCGTCGTCGGTGATGGACCGCAGCGCGCCTCCCTGGAGCGGGCCCATCCCGAGGTGGTGTTTACCGGCTCGCGCTTCGGCCGTTCGCTCGCCTGTGCCTACGCCGGCGCCGACGTGTTCGTCTTTCCAAGTGTCACCGACACCTATGGGCTCGTGATCCTCGAGGCGCTGGCGTGCGGCACCCCCGTCGCGGCGTTCCCGGTTACCGGGCCGAAGGACATCTTCGCCGGCTCCAATGGCTCGATCGGTTCCGTCGACGCCGACCTCCGCGCCGCGGCCCTTGCGGCCCTGAACGCCGATCGAGTTGCTTGTCGACGCTACGCCGAGCGTCACGGCTGGCGGGCCTGCGCCGAGCTGTTCCTCTCTCACCTCGTGCCCATCCGAGGCTAGGGCCGGCTTCCGCCGGCACGGGCTGCGTGCTACCGGCGCGCAGTGATGGGCCTCCAGATTCTTTGATGCTGAAATCGTTTTGGCGGCGGCCGGCCGCCCAAGCCTTCCTAGCTTGGTTACTCGGGCTGTACCTCGTCGGAGCGTTGCGCACGACGCGCTGGTGTTTTGACGGGTGGGAGCACGTCGCACCGCACCTCGATGGCGCTCCGGGCATCTTCGCGTTCTGGCACGAACGACTTCCGCTGATGCCCGTTCTGTGGATGAGGGCCCGTCGGGCGACCGATGGTGCCCTGCGAGGGCAGGTCCTCGTCAGTCGGCATAGGGACGGCCAGCTTATCGGAACGATCATGCGCCGCTTCCACGTCGGCCTGCTGTATGGCTCGTCGTCGCGAGGCGGCGTCAGCGTCATGCGGGCCATGATCGGGCTGCTGGCGAAAGGCGAGCTGCTCGTGATGACCCCGGATGGACCGCGCGGGCCCCGACACCAGGCAGCTCCGGGCATCGCCCAGCTCGCGGCCGTTTCCGGCGCGCCCATCGTTCCTTGCGCGGCCCAGACGACACGGCGGAAGGTGCTGCCGAGCTGGGACCGGATGGTGCTACCATTGCCGTTCGGGCGTGGCATCGTGGTGTGCTGTCCCCCGATCGAAGTCCCTCGTGATGCATGGCGGGAGGCGCTCCCGTCCATCGCCGATGCCTTGACCGTCGCCATGGAGCGCGCGGACCGGCGCTGTGGCGGATGAACCCGCTGTCGCTTTGGGCGGTGGTCGCCAGCCTGGGATCGCCGTTCTTGCGCGTGGCACTCTGGATGCGTGGCCGGCGTGGCAAGGAGATCACCGAGCGGCTGGCTGAACGGCGTGGGATCGATGCAACTCCGCGCCCTGAGGGCGCGCTGGTTTGGCTCCACGCCGCGAGCGTCGGTGAGACGGTCTCGATTCTGCCAGTGATCGGGTCGCTCGCCGCCCAGTCTCCCGCGACGACTGTCCTTCTCACCACAGGCACGGTCACCTCGGCCCGGCTGCTGGCGCTCCGGTTGCCGGAGCTCGGACTCGAGAGCCGCGTGATCCATCGATTCGCCCCGCTCGACGTCCCGTCCTGGGCTGCCCGCTTTCTTGACCATTGGCGCCCGAGCGTCGTCGGGTTCGTCGAGAGCGAGCTGTGGCCGAACCTCATCGCGGCCTGCCGGGCCCGACGGATACCCCTCATGCTGATCAATGCGCGGCTCTCGGAGCGCAGCTTCGGCCGATGGCGGCGGGTCCGCCGGGCGGCCCGCGCTATGTTGCGGGGGTTCGACCGGATCGAGGCGCAATCCTCGGCCGATGCGGAGCGGCTGCGTGCCCTAGCCGGATGCCCGGTAGGCCTGCCGGGAAACCTCAAGTTCGCGGCCTCCGAGCTCCCCGTATCCGAGATGGAACTCGTCCGACTGCGCAGCGAGATCGGATCGCGGCCGGTTTGGCTGGCGGCGAGCACCCATCCCGGCGAGGAACCAATCATCTTCGATGTCCACCGCAAGCTCGCCGAGCGCCATCCGAGGCTCCTGACCATCGTGGTTCCGCGCCATCCTGAACGGGGCGCGGCGATCCTGGCGGGCGTGGGCGAGCTCCGGGCGACCCGGCGGGGCTTGGCACAATGCCCCCCGGCAGCCGAGGGCGTGTGGATCGTGGACACGTTGGGGGAGCTCGGCTTGTTCTACCGTCTCGCGGGGATCGCCTTCGTGGGGCGCAGTCTGCTGCCGCCGGGAGGGGGGCAAAATCCGCTGGAAGGGGCGCGGCTGGGCTGCGCGATCGCCGTCGGCCCGCATACGAACAATTTCGCCGAGATCATCGCCCTGCTCGAGCAGGAACAAGCGATCACTCGGGTCAGCGACGTGGCCTCCTTGGCTTCCTGGGTCGGCCGGCTGCTCGACCACCCGGCGGAGCGGGAGGCTCTGGGCCGGGCGGGCAAGCGATCGGCGGCGCGCTACGCGGATTTGCCGAGCCGGACGGCGGCGACGCTCCTCGACATGATGGCGGTTCCGGCCCGATCCGCGGTACGCTGATGGGGCACGCGCCGCGTTTCTGGCAGCGGGACGGCAGCACGTTCCCACAAGCTTTGCTGCGGCCGGCGGGCGCGGTGACGGCGGCGTTAACCGCTCGGCGGGTTGCTCGCGCGGGTTGGCAGGCTCCCGTGCCGGTCGTCTGTTGCGGCAACGCGACGCTCGGGGGCGCCGGCAAGACCACGCTCGCGCTCGACCTTCTCAAGCGCCTCCAGGCGCGAGGTGCCGTGCCGCACGCGCTGCTGCGTGGTTACGGAGGTGCAGCGCGCGGCCTCCGGCGGGTCGAACCGGGCGACGATTTCAGGCAGGTCGGGGACGAGGCGCTGCTGCTGGCAGAACGAGCGCCCACTTGGATCGGCGCGGACCGGGCCGCGAGCGCCCGCGCCGCGGTCGCGGCCGGGGCCGGGGCCTTGGTGCTCGACGACGGTTTGCAGAACCCGAGCCTGCGCAAGGACCTGTCCGTTCTGGTGGTGGATGGCGGCTTCGGCTTCGGCAACGGCCAGGTGTTTCCCGCTGGTCCGCTCCGGGAGCCGGTGGCGGCCGCTGCCGCCCGATGCCGCGCCGCCGTCCTGATCGGTGATGACCAGGCGGTTGTCCTCGACGCACTTCCGCGGACCTGCCCTGTGCTCCGGGCGTCGCTCTTGCCGACCCCGGACGCAGCGCAATTGGCCGGGCAGCGCGTCTTCGCCTTCGCCGGGATCGCCCGGCCCGAAAAGTTTTTCGCTTCTCTCGAGGAGGTCGGCGCCGTGATCGTCGGCCGTCGCGGCTTCGCGGACCATCACCGGTTCACCGACGCCGAGCTGCACTGCCTCGAAGATGACGCAGCAAGGCTCCGCGCCGCGCCCGTTACGACGGCCAAGGACGCCGTACGCTTGCCGGCGCGTGCTCGGTCGCGGGTTAGCGTGCTGGAAGTGACGCTGGCCTGGCGCGACGAGAACGAGATCGAGGGCCTGCTCACCGAGCTGCTGTCGGAGCGAGGCTGAGCACCACGTAGTCGCCGTTCGCGGCCGGCCGCCCGGCGGATGCCGCTGCCAGGTCGTCGACGAGGCGATCGGCCACCGCGACCCGGTAGTGGACCGCATCCCAGTAATTGTTGTCATCCGTCGTGATCGGGCTCGGGATCATGAAATCGACGAGAGCGGTGTTCGGTGTAGCCGCCGCCATCGCTCGCACTCTTTGCTTGCACTCCTGCCACTCGCCGCGGAGCGCCTGTGATGTGGGCTGCAGGACGTGGTTGAACGGCGCGAAGAATAGGATCTTGGTGGTGGCCGCCGGTATTCTGGAGAGATCGTCCCGCAGCAGGTCGAGCGCGGGATACGGGAGCGTTGCCGGGGGGACCGCGCCGCTCACGATCGGCATGGCGGCAGCGGCTTGTCGGAGGTGGGCGGCGACCCGCGTCGGATCGTACAGCCGATCGTCGGGCACAAAGCGGGTGTAGCCATCCCGCCCATAGATGGCGGGTTTCAAGCCGAGGAGCGTTGCGAACTGGATGCCGGCCTGTTGCACCGTGTAGAGGTTGAGCAGCCGCGTGTAGCCCACCCAGAGGTTTGTTTCATACATCCACTCTGGGAACGGGCGCGGCGTGTAGCGCTCGAGCTGCCGGGTCAGGCACCATGTGTCATCGAGGCCGAAAATGATGCGTTTCGGGCTGCGATGCGCGCGCAGAAACACGTCCAGGATGCGGGATTGCTCGTACGCGGTCGCCGCGTTCATGGCGAGGTTGACGAACCGCGCCTCGAACGCGGGGTTCAGCCGGGCCGGGCGCAGCAGGCGGCTCGTTGAGTTGCCGATCACGGCGCTGTCGAAGCGCTCGGAGCGCGCCAGGGCGGGGAAGGAAAAGCGTGCGTTCGTCGCGATAGGCGGCCTATCGAAGGGTGGAGAGAGGGGCAGGGTGTCGAACGGATCGACGACCGCGACGAACAGGAACAACACAAGTGTCACCACTGCCGCCGTGCCCGCGGTGAAGCAGAAGAAGGAACGCCAGAGGCGTACGGACCGATCGAGCATGAGCCTACTGACGGGCGGCGCCGATCAGAACTGGAAGTAGATGAAGGCGGCTTGCAGGCGGCCACCAACCAGGAGAAGCACCCAGGCGAGCGCGATGCCCGCCGGGACCGCAAGATAGAGACGAGGTTCGAGCTTGCGCAACGCGAGTGTTTGCGAGGTCGGGCCGAGCAAGGCGGCAATCGCCCCCGTTGCGCATGCGAGCGTGCCTTCGCGATCGAGACGGATGTGGCCGATGCCACGCAGCCCGGCCATGGAGCTGAGCATACGGCCGGCAATGGCGAAATCCGGTGAGCGGAACAGCGTCCAGGCGGCCATCACGAACAGCAGGGTGACGACGAGTGCCACAGGGCGCGGCAGACGCAGACCGGCGCCCGACCATGCGTGGTTAAGTGCCAACGCGCCGCCGTGCAGGCCTCCCCAGGCGACAAACGTCCAGTTCGCACCGTGCCAAAGCCCGGCCAGCAGCATCGTCACGACAAGGTTGAGCACCTGGCGCGGCGGGCTGCACCGGTTGCCGCCAAGTGGGATGTAGAGATAGTCGCGCAGGAAGCGCGACAGCGTGATGTGCCAGCGGCGCCAGAAATCCCGCACGGAGACCGACCGGTACGGCGCGTCAAAGTTGAACGGCAGCGACAGGCCGAACATCAGGGCAAGCCCGATCGCCATGTCGGAGTAGCCGGAGAAGTCGAAGTAGATTTGCAGCGTGTAGGCGCCGGTCGCGAGCCAGCTCTCGGCCGCCGAAAGCGGCGTCGATGCCGCCTTGGAGAACAGCGGGTCGACGATCTGCGCCAGCGTGTCGGCGAGCAGGACTTTCTTCGCAAGGCCAATCAGAAATAGCGCAAAACCGCGGCCGAGATTCTCCCACATGGCAGGCCGGCGCGGGTCCGCGTCGAATTGCGCGATGATCTCGTTATGGCGAACCAGTGGGCCGGCGATCAGCTGCGGGAAGAACGTCACGAACATGCTGAAATCGAGGAAACCGTAGATGTGGCGGTCGCCGCGCTTGAGATCGATCAGATACGAAATCTTCTGGAACACGAAGAAGCTGATGCCGAGCGGCAGGATCAGGTTCCAAGGCCGCCAGGCCGCGCCGAACAGGGCGAAGGCGCTGCCGCCCAGGAAATCCAGGTACTTGAACAGGAACAGCACGGCCAGGTTCAGGATCACGCCGGCGATCAACACGGCGGGCCAGCGGGTGCGCCCGAACCACTGCACGATCAGCCAGTTGGCGACGGTGAGCCCGGCCAGCAGCGGCACGAAGCGAACATCCCACCAAGCATAGAAGCCGAGCGAGCAAGCGATCACCCAGCCCTGGCGGGCGGCGCGGCGATGCGAGAGCGCGTAGTAGCCGGCCAGTGCCAAGGGCAGGAAGACGAGGATGAACGGCTGCGAGTTGAACAGCATTTCGCGGCCCGGCTTGCCCGTCCGGCTTCGAGCGGGGCGGCTAGCCCAGCGATTCCAGCAAACCCGCCATCAGGGCGGCGCGCGATTCGAGGGAGCCCCACAGGATGTGCTCATGCTTGGCGTGAGCGCCCGAGCCGAGGCAGCCCAGGCCGTCCAGGGTCGGAACTCCGAGGGCGGCGGTGAAATTGCCGTCCGAGCCGCCGCCGCGCGTTTGCCGCGGCATCGACAGGCCGAGCCCGGCCGCGATGGCGCGGGCGCGGTCGTAGAGGTCGGTGATGGCCGGAGTTTCCTTAAAGGGCGGCCGGTTCATCCCGCCCTCGACCCGAACCTGGCAGCCCGAGGTGACGGCGGTCAACGCGAGCAGCCGCTGCTCCATCGCCTCCCCGTCCTCGGCGTTGCTGACGCGAAGGTCGATCTCGCAGCCCGCCTCCGGCGCGATGACGTTGGGGCGCGTGCCCCCCCACACCGGGGCCACGTTGCACGTGATGCCGCGCTTGGTGTCCACGAGCGACTGGATTGCGAGTATCTGATGCGCCAACTCGACGGTGGCCGACGCCCCTTCGTGAAAGCTGGTCCCGGAATGCGCGCCGATCCCGGCGATCTGCATAGTAAAACGCCCGACGCCTTTGCGCGCGGTGACGGCCGCCCCGTCTTGGCCGGCTGGCTCCGGGATGAGGGCAAACTCCGATTGCGCGGCCTCGCGCTCGATGACGTCCCGCGAGGTCGGGCTGCCGACCTCTTCGTCTGGGGTGAGCAGCAGGGTGATCGGCCGCTTGGTTGGCACGTTCTGGCGCAGGATGCTGCGGACGGCGTGGAACGCGATGAAGCTGCCAGCCTTCATGTCGTGGATGCCCGGGCCGTAGGCGCGCGGACCGTCCACCCGGTAGGGCATGGTTTCGAGCGTGCCAAGGGACCAGACGGTATCGAGATGGCCGGCGACCAGGATCGGCTTGCCCGTCCCCGGCGTCCGCGCGATGAGGTTGTCGCCAAACCCGCCTCGCCCGGGAATGCGCGTCATCGCACCGCCCGCGCGGGCGAGCTCCCCTTCGGCCATGTCCATGAGGCAGTTGACGCAAGCGGCGTCCGTGGTGGGCGTTTCCAGTTTCACCCATTGCGAGAGTTCGGCTAACAGGTCGGCGGAACGTCCCACCTCGGTTTGCGGCATCGATGCGTCTCATGCAATGGGGAGTGGCGCTCGTCCTTTGCACCCGGCGGGCAGGGTTGTCCAATAGGCACGGAGCCTGATGCAGACCTACCGAGACTGGCGCGACCTGCCCGAAGCCGCGCGCGGGGCCACCGTCGCACTCGGCAACTTCGACGGTGTGCACCGCGGGCATCTCAAGGTTCTGGAGGCCGCCCACGCGGCGCGTCCGGGCGCGCCACTCGGGGTGCTGACCTTCGAGCCGCACCCGCGCGAGGTGTTCCGACCCGACGACCCGCCGTTTCGGCTCATGCTCTCGGCCGAGCGTGCCGACGCGCTGGCGGCGCATGGCGTGGCGCTGCTCTACGAGCTGCCGTTCGACCGCGCGTTCAGCTGGATGTCGGCGGAAGAGTTCATCGTCCAGGTGCTGCGCGAGGGGCTCGGCGCCAAGCACCTGACATGCGGGACGGACTTCGCCTTCGGCCACCGCCGCGGGGGCGACACGCGGCTGCTCGGCGCCCGGGCCGAGGCGTTGGGGATGGGGCTCACCTTGGTGCCCCCGCTGACCGACGCCGAGGGTCCGCTTTCGTCCACCCGCATCCGCCGCGCGTTGCAGGACGGCTACCCCGAGCGCGCTACGGCGGAGCTTGGCCGTCCCTGGGCCATCCGGGGAATCGTGGCGCATGGCGACAAGCGCGGCCGGACAATCGGTTTCCCGACAGCGAACATTTCCCTCGGCCGGCATCTGGAGCCGGCCCGTGGGGTCTACGCGGTGACCGTCCGGCTGCCCGGCGGACAGGTGCATCGGGGGGCGGCGAATATCGGCCGCCGTCCCACCGTCAACGAGGGGCCGGAGAGCCGCCTCGAGGTCAATCTGTTCCGCTTCGATGGCGACCTGTACGGCCAGGAGCTGACGGTATCGCTGCACGCCTTCATCCGGGCCGAGCAGAAATTCCCTGGGCTCGATGCGCTCAAGGCACAGATCGCAGCCGACGCGGCGGAAGCGGATCGCTTGCTTGACCGCATGAGCGCGCACTCCGCATAGTAGTACCTCATGGTTGAAGTGTATAGGAGCGCTCGAATTACTCGCCCGGCCGCCTAGCGGCCGGACGCCTGCTTGCGCCCTTGCACCCGCGCGGCCCATGAGGCTGCGGAGACCGTTCGATGACCAATTCCGTGAAGACCGAGACGCTTGCTCGCGATTATCGCGACACGGTGTTCCTGCCCACCACGTCGTTCCCGATGCGCGGCGATCTGCCGAAGAAGGAGCCGCAGATCCGCGCCCGTTGGCAGCGCATCGGGCTATGGGACAGGCTCCGCGCCGCGTCCGAGGGCCGCCCCAAGTGGGTTCTGCATGACGGCCCGCCTTACGCCAACGGCAACCTCCATATCGGGACGGCTCTCAACAAGATCCTGAAGGACGTGGTCAACCGGACCCGTCAGATGGCGGGGTTCGACGCGCTCTACGTGCCCGGCTGGGACTGCCACGGGCTGCCGATCGAATGGCGGATCGAGGAAGAGCACCGCAAGGCGGGCCGGAATGCGGCCAAGGACGAGATCCCGGTGCTCGAGTTCCGCGCCGAATGCCGCGCCTACGCGGAACACTGGATGGGCGTGCAGCGCGAGGAATTTCGCCGCCTCGGGGTCGAGGGCGATTGGGATAACCGTTACGCGACGATGGATTTTGCCTCAGAGGCGGCCATCGCGGGTGAGATCGGCAAATTCCTGCTGAACGGCGCGCTGTACCGCGGGCTCCGGCCGGTGATGTGGAGCCCGGTGGAAAAGACCGCGCTGGCCGAGGCCGAGATCGAGTATCACGACCACACCAGCGAGACGATCTGGGCCCGCTTCCCGGTGCTGCGCTCACCCCGACCGGAGCTGGTCGGCGCCGCCGTTGTTATCTGGACCACGACCCCCTGGACCCTGCCGGGAAACCGGGCGATCGCGGCGGGCGCGGAGTTCGACTACGCGCTCGTGCATGTGGATGGTGTGGCGGACGGATCGCTTGCGCGCGTGGGCGAGCGGCTGGTGATTGCATTGGCCTTGTTGCCGGCGGTGCTCGAAACCGCGCGCGTCGCCACGCACCACATCGTCCACGTCTACAAGGGCGCCGAGCTGGAAGGCACGGTCTGCGCGCATCCGCTGCGCGGGCGGGGATACGAGCATGACACGCCGGTGCTGCTCGCCGACTTCGTGACGGTCGATCAAGGCACGGGGTTCGTCCACATCGCGCCGTCGCATGGCGAGGAGGATTTCGCGCTCGGACGGGCGCATGGCCTCGACGTCCCGGAAACCGTGGGCGACGACGGCACCTTCAACGCCTTCGTGCCCTTGTTCGCGGGCGTGCATGTCTACAAGGCGGCCGATCCCATGAGCGCCGCCTTGGCGGAGACCGGCGGCCTGCTCGCGCGCGGCAGGTTCGTGCACTCGTATCCGCACTCGTGGCGGAGCAAGGCGCCGCTGATCTTCCGTGCAACGCCGCAATGGTTCATCCGCATGGATGGCCCGGAGCGCATCCGCGAAAAGGCGCTGGCCGCGCTGGACGCGACCGTGTTCGTTCCCGATCAGGGGCGGAATCGGATCGGCAGCATGGTCGCGAGCCGGCCCGACTGGTGCATCAGCCGCCAGCGCGCCTGGGGCGTGCCGATCGCGGTGTTCGTCGACAAGCGCACCGGCGAACCGCTGCGGGACCCCGCGGTGATGGAGCGCATCGTGGAGGCGTTCACCTCCGAAGGGGCGGACGCCTGGTATTCTTCGCCGCCCGCCCGGTTTCTCGGCCCGGACCGTGATCCGGACGCGTTCGAGCAGGTGCGCGACATCGTGGACGTCTGGTTTGAGTCCGGATCGACGCACGCGTTCGTGCTGGAAGCGCGCGGGATGCCTTGGCCCGCGGACCTGTATCTGGAGGGCTCCGACCAGCATCGCGGCTGGTTCCATTCCTCATTGCTCGAATCCGTCGGCACGCGCGGCTTGGCGCCGTTCAAGGCCGTGCTGACGCATGGCTTCGTGCATGGACGAGCAGGGCCGCAAGATGTCGAAGTCGCTCGGCAACGTGACGGCGCCGCAGGAGGTGACGGACCAATACGGCGCCGACATCCTGCGGCTGTGGGTGATGTCGTCCGATACTACGGAAGATTTGCGTGTCGGGCCGGAAATCCTGAAGCAGCAGGCCGAATTGTATCGTCGGCTGCGCAACACCTTGCGTTGGGTGCTTGGCAGCCTGGACGGGTTCACCGAGGACGAGCGGGTTCCGGTCGAAGAGATGCCCGAACTCGAGCGCTGGGTGTTGCACCGGTTGGCCGAGTTCGACGCGCTGATCCGCCGGGCGACGGAAAGCTACGAGTGGACCGGCGTTTACCCGGCACTACACGCCTTCTGCGCGACCGACCTTTCGGCGTTTTACTTCGACGTTCGCAAGGACGCGATCTATTGCGACCGGCCCGACAACCTGCGGCGGCGAGCGGCGCGCACCGTGCTCGATCATGTCCATCGTTGTCTCGCGATCTGGCTCGCCCCCGTTCTCTGCTTCACCGCCGACGAGGCGTGGTGCGCGCGGTTCGGCGACGAGGGCAGCGTCCACCTGCAAACCTTTCCCGAACTGCCCGCAAGCTGGGCCGACCCGGCGCTCGCGCAACGCTGGGAAGCCATCCGTGAGAAGCGCCGCCAGGCGACCGTGCAGATCGAGGGCATGCGCCAGCAGAAGCTGATCGGATCCTCCCTCGAAGCCGAAGTGACCTTGCGGTTCGCCCCGGACGAAGACCGCCTCCTTTCCGCGGCCGAGTGGGCCGAGGTGATCATCGCGTCGGTGGCGCGCGTCGTCTCTGCCGCCTCCGATCTTGCGGCCGGCGAGGGGGTCAGCGTTCGGCGGGTCGAGGACGGGAGCAAATGCGCGCGGTGCTGGCGCGTGCTCCCCGAGGTTGGATCGGACCCACGGCACCTCTCGCTTTGCTTTCGGTGCAGCGATGCCGTCGAGTCCGGGCTGGTGTGCCGGCCGTGAGCCGAAACGGGCGAACCTGGCTCGGCCTGGTGGCGGCCCTGGTCGTGCTCGCCGTCGATCAAGCGAGCAAGTACTGGATACTTGAGATCCTCCGGCTGCCCGACATTGGCCAGATCCCGGTCTTGCCGGTTCTCAGCCTCACGATGGTCTGGAACCGAGGTGTAACGTTCGGGATGCTGAACGGCCTCGGTGGCGCGAGCGGGATCGTGCTGGCGGTGGTTGCCCTCGCCGTTGTCGGGGTGATTGCATATTGGCTGCGGCGAGCGGAGGCGACGCGGGTCGCCGTAGCGCTCGGAGCCATCGCCGGCGGCGCAGTCGGCAATGTCATCGACCGGCTGCGCTTCGGCGCAGTGGTGGATTTCATCCACGCCCACGCTTGGGGGTGGTCGTGGTACGTCTTCAACGTCGCTGACGCGGCCATCGTCTGCGGTGTTGCGACCCTGCTTATCGACGGCTTGCTGCCGCGTCGGGAGAGCCGGGTCGACTTGCCGGTTGGCCGCCTCGGGGCTAAGGAAACGCCCCATGCGGAGAATCGGCAGTAAGCGATTCGTCATACTGGCGCTGGTGTCGCTCGCCGCGTGCTCCGAGGACGCTACTCGCAACTACGGCGTCGGGCGCGGTGGGCAGGAACAAATCGGCACAATGACGCCGGCCCCGCTTTCGCTGCCGCCTATCCTGACCGAGACGCGATTGGGGGCTGACGCGTCTCGGGCACCTGGCCCGGGGGATACCGCGCCGATGGGGGGCGTGGCCCCAGCGAGGCCGCCGCTTCAGGCAAGCGCGCCGCCGAGTGCCGGCAAGTCATCGCTCCTGGATGCGGCCGGCCCGTCCGCCCCCGGCGACATCCGCGATCGGGTCGATCAAGACGCTCAGATCGGCCGGGCCGATCCGGGCTACTCAGATGCGCTGCTGTTCGGTCCGACCGGCCCTCGCGCCGGCCAGCCGCCGATCATCCAGCGCGAGCCCAAGTCCTGGTATGACGGCATTCTCTGAACGAGAGGCGCCCCTATGGGGTCAACGCATTTCATCTCGGCCCGGCTCCCAGCGCTGTTGACGTTGGCAATGCTCGGTTTGGCGGGCTGCTCCGGACCGGAACTGCTCCAAAACCTCGGCCTCACGCGCAACACGCCGAACGAGTTCGTCGTGACCACGCGGGCGCCGTTGCAGATGCCACCGCCCTCCTTCGAGATCCGCCCGCCCGCTCCGGGCGCCAAGCGCCCGCAGGAGCAGTCGGAACGGGACTTGGCGGAGGAAGCGCTGGTGCCGGAAACAGCGCTCGCTCCTGGTTCTTCCCAACCGAGCTCCGGGCAGGCAGCCATCGTCAAACTGGCGGGGCCAAACCCGCCATCTGGCATCCGGGCCAAGGTGAACCAGGAAACGGCGCTCGATCGGCCGGCCGAGACGCTGACCGATCAGTTGATGTTCTGGCGATCGCCGCCTCCGGTGGGGACGGTCGTGGATGCGACACGCGAGTCGCAGCGGCTACGCCAGAACGCCGCACTTGGGCAAAGCCCCGAAGCGGGCAACACCCCGACCGTGCAGCCGAAACGCAGCAGCTTCCTCGGCAGTCTCAACCCGTTCTGACGCAAGCGGTGCGCGTCAGCCGGTGACGCGCGCGACCTCGTCGGGCGGCATGCGAACGAGGCGGTCATAATCCTTGAGCAGGGTTTCGCTGATCTGCCCCGGCGCGAACTTGTACTCGGTGCCGATCTCCCGGATGGGCGTGACCTCGGCCGCCGTCCCCGCCAGGAACGCTTCGGTCGCGCCTTTCATGTCCTCCGGCCGGATGGGGCGCTCGACCAGCTTGATCTGCCGACGTTTGGCAAGCGAGATGACCGAACGGCGCGTGATGCCGTCGAGAAAGCAGTCCGGGGTCGGGGTGTGCAGCTCGCCGTTGATGACAAAGAAGATGTTGGCGCCGGTTGCCTCGGACACCAGCCCGCGCCAGTCGAGCAGCAAGGCGTCGTCGTAGCCCTCGGCCTCGGCTTTGTGCTTGGACATGGTGCCGATCATGTAGAGGCCGGTCGCCTTGGCTGCAGTGGGCGCGGTGCGTGGGTCCGGACGCAGCCATTCGCCCATGCCCAGGCGGATGCCGTGCATCCGGTTTGCCCCGAAATAGCTCGGCCAAGCCCATGTCGCGATCGCCACGTGGATGGTCGTGAGCTGGGCCGACACCGCGAGCTGCTCGGTCCCGCGCCAGGCGATCGGGCGGACATAGCATTCGTCGTGTCCGTTCGCTTTCATAACCGCCCAACTCGCGTCGTCGATCTCGTCGGCCGTGTAGGGAAGCTCGAAGCCGAGGATCCGGGCCGAGTTGATCAAACGGTCGGTATGGTCGCGCAGCCGGAAAATGTGGCCGGCATAGGCCCGTTCGCCCTCGAACACCGCGCTGGCGTAGTGCAGCCCATGCGAGAGCACATGGAGCTTGGCATCCCGCCAGGGCACCATGGCGCCGTCCCACCAGATCCAACCGTCGCGGTCGTCGAAGGGAGCGAGCGTCATGGCCGCGTGGCCTCCGCAGATTGATCCAAGCCGTCATTAGGTATATTGCGGCCCAGATTGCGTCAACAAACCTGTCGCAACTGCGAGGAATGCCTGATATGCCCGAGACAAAGGGCGAGAGCTCGAGTTCGGCTCAGCGTGGCCTGGCCGTGGTCGACGCGAAGGCGCCGTCCCCCGCCGGGTCCAACCTCCTCTACCTTCGGGAGGCCGAAATCCGGCTGGCGCAGGACCTTCTGTTCTTCGCTTATCGCGATTTCACCAGCGCGGCGGATGTCATTCTCGAGGAGCTTGGGCTCGGGCGGGCGCACCATCGGGCACTCCACTTCATCGGCCGCAATCCGGGCATCGCGGTCGGCGATCTGCTCGCTATTCTGCGGATCACCAAGCAGTCGTTGGCGCGCGTGCTGACCGCCTTGGTGGAGCAGGGCTACGTGGTCCAAACTCCGGGCCACAGCGATCGCCGGCAGCGCCTCCTGACGCTGACCGGGCAGGGTCAGGGGCTGGAGCGACGTTTGTTCGAGCGGCAGCGCGAACGTCTCGCGACAGCGTATCGGGAGGCGGGTGCGGGCGCTGTCGAGGGGTTCCAACGGGTGATGCGGGGCGTCATGGACGCGGAGGCGCGTGCCTACCTCGATCGGAGCGAGCTCGATCGCAGCGACGTGACGGCCCGGGAGCCGCGGACCAGGCAGGCCTAAAGCATGTCGGAGGCTGCCCATATTCTGGTGGTCGACGATGATGCCCGCCTGCGCGCGTTGCTGTCGCGCTTCCTTGGCGAAAACGGCTTTCGCGTGACCACGGCGGAGAGCGCTGCCGAAGCGCGCGATCGCCTGCGCTTCCTCCATCCCGACCTGGTCGTGCTGGACATCATGATGCCGGGGGAAAGCGGGCTCAGCTTCACGGAAGCGTTGCGGGAGAAGCGCAGCGACATTCCCGTCCTGTTGCTCACGGCGCGCGACGCGCCCGAGGACCGGATCGTGGGCTTCGAGGCGGGGGCCGACGACTACGTCGCGAAGGGCGCCGATCCGCGCGAGCTCGTCTTGCGGATCCGGGCCATGCTGCGCCGGGCCGCGGCGGCTCTGCCATCCGCCCCCCCGCCGCGGCTGCTGTCCCTGGGCTCGGCCGAGTTCGATACGGAGCGGGGCGAACTCAGGGACACATCGGGCGTGATCCGGTTGACGGGCGGCGAGGCTGCGTTGCTGACCGCACTCGCCCGCAAACCGAACGAGGTGCTGTCCCGTGAGGACATTGCGGCCGCGCTTGGGATGGATGATTCCGGCGAGCGCGCCGTGGACGTGCAGGTGACCCGGCTCCGCCGCAAGATCGAGGCCGATCCCCGCGAACCGCGCTTTCTCCACACCGTCCGTGGCCGCGGCTACGTGCTGAAGCCGGGCCAGTAGCGATGCGGTGGACACCGCGATCAGTCGTTGCCTGGTTCAAGAAGCGCTTCCTGCCGCGCTCGTTGCTCGGCCGCAGCTTGCTGATGATCCTGCTGCCGCTGGTGCTCCTTCAAGCAGTGGCGCTGTTCCTGTTCTACGGCAGCCATCTCGACATCGTTTCGCGCCGGCTCTCGGCCTCCGTGGCTGGAGAGCTCGCCTACACGCTCGACCTGATGCGACGCTTCCCGGGCGATCAGAACCAAGCCTGGATCCTGCAATCCGCGCGGGACCAGTTCAACTTGAACATGGCGGTGGAGCCCGGGGCGGTCCTGCCGAAGCGGCTTACTTGGCGCAACATCCTCGGCCCCATGGATGACGACCTCCAGGCGGCGCTGCGCGAGCGGGTCGGGCTGCCGTTCGTCATGGACTGGGTGTCCGATCCGCAATCCATCAAGATCAGGGTGCAACTGCCGGATGGGGTGCTGGCGGTGGAGGCCCCGCGCAAGCGGCTCTACACCGCCACCGTCTACCTGTTCGTGCTCTGGGTGGTCGGCTCGGCGCTTTTGTTGTTCGGCATCGCCGCCCTGTTCATGCGTAACCAGGTCCGCGCCATCCGCCGCCTAGCCGCGGCCGCCGAAGCGTTCGGGGTCGGGCGCGACGTGGGGCCGATCAAGCCGGAAGGGGCGATCGAGGTGCGGAAGGCGGCCACGGCGTTCAACCGGATGCAGGACCGGATCCGGCGTTTCCTCGCGCAACGGACCGAGATGCTCGCCGGCGTTTCGCACGACCTGCGCACGCCGCTCACACGCCTGCGGCTTGCACTTGCGATGCTGCCGACGACGGATGCGCTGCGCCCCGATGTGGCCGAGATGACGGCGGACGTCGAGGAGATGGAGCGCATGATCGGCGGCTATCTCGCGTTCGCGCGCGGGGAGGGGACAGAGCAGGCCGAGCCCGTCGATCTTAGCGTGATGCTGGAGGAGGTGGCCGCCGGAGCGAGGCGCGCCGGCGCTCAGGTTGATCTGCACGTGCCGCCGGCGCTGACCATCCCGCTCCGTGCCGACGCCGTGAAGCGCGCGGTGACCAACCTCGTCGATAACGCGCGCCGGCACGCTCGCCGGGTCGCGCTGGGGGCGGAGACCCCCAGCCCTCGCAGCGTCCAGGTGACGGTGGACGACGACGGCCCGGGCATCCCGGCCGCCCGGCGAGAAAGCGTGTTCCGGCCGTTCGAGAGCGGTGCGGCCGGCGGCACGGGCCTCGGGCTTACCATCGCGCGGGACATCGTCCGTGCGCATGGCGGGGAGATCGTGCTGGAGGACAGCCCGCTCGGCGGCTTGCGTGCGCGGATCAGGCTGCCGGTATGACGGAGAGTCGCTAAGCGAGCGCTTCCGAGAACAGCCCCTGCATCGCGCGCCACGAACGGGCATCCGCCTCGGCGCTGTAGCGCAGCGCGTCCGGCATGTTAACGATCCCAGCGTCCGGATTGGTGAAGCTGTGCACGGTGTTGCCGAACAGCGCCATCTGCCAGTCCACCCCGCCCTCGCGCATCTCGGTCTCGAACGCGCCGCGCTGGTCGGCCGGGATCATCGGGTCATCGGCGCCGATGCAGACCAGGACGCGAGCCTTGATGTTCTTGGCATCCGTCTTGGGCGCGCTGGTGCCGAGGCCACTGTGAAAACCGACCACCGCCTTGATGTCGGCGCCCGACCGGGCGAGCTCCAGTGCCATGGTGCCGCCGAAGCAAAAGCCTATGGAGGCGACCCGCGCCGCGTCGGTTTCAGGGCGGGCGGTTAGCGCCTCCAGAGCCGCGCGCGCACGCGCGCGCGTTTTGTTCGGGTCGGACAGCATGGGCTGCAGCAGGCCGACCGCCTCCTGCATTTCCGTCACCTGCCGGCCGTCTCCGTGCAGGTCGCAGGCGAGCGCCACATACCCTTCCTTGGCCAGCCGCTCGGCACGCCCAATCGCGTGTTCCCCCAAGCCGAACGCTTCCGGGAAGACAAGGACCCCGGCGCGCTTGCCCGATCCCTCCTCCACGAACAACTGGCTCTTCATGGACAGCCCGTCGGCTTGGTAGGTCAGCGTTTCGCGTCGCATGTGATCCCCCCCAGGATGCTCGAGACCAGCATCGCGCCTCCCGCGCCGGCCGACAATGGCGTGGCCGCTGCCCCTAGCGCGCGTCGTGGAAAATGATCCCGAGCGTGAAGCGGCGGCCGGTGCGGAGCCGGCTGACCCCGTGGCGCATGGTGACGCGATAGGGGCCTTTCGCCCCTTGCACGGGTCGCTGGTTGACCGCGAACACCACTCCCTCGCCCTCGGATAGGGTGACCACCTCGGCTCGGGTCTGCATCCTGGGCCGCTGCTCCGTCAGCACGAACTCGCCGCCGGTGAAATCAAGCTCCGGCCGGTTGAGCAGGAACGCAACCTGGAGCGGGAAAGCCAGATCGCCGTAGAGATCCTGATGCAGGCAGTTGTAGTCGCCCGCCCCGTAGCGCAGCAGCAACGGCGTCGGGCGGGTTTGGCCGGCGGCGTGGCACCTCTCCAGAAAGGCCGCGTGGGTCGGGGGAAACGCGGCCGGCCCGCCCAAGGCGGCTTCCCATCGGTTCGCGACGGCGGCAAGTCTCGGGTAGAGCGCCCCTCGTAATGCTGCGATCGGAGCGGGGAGCGGGTAGGCGTAATATTGATACTCGCCCCGGCCGAAGCCGTGCCGCGCCATCACGATGCGGCTGCGGAATGCTGCCCCGTTCTCATAGCCGTCCCGCAGCGCCTGGCATTCGGCCCGGTCGAGCACCGGTCCGGTTGTCGCGCACCCGCGCTCGGCGAGCTCGCCTTCCATGCGCGCCCAATCGAGACCTTCGACCCGCGCCGCGATCGGACTTCGCGTGCTGCGCTCGAGGATTTCGCTCATCCGACCGGCTCCCGTTGCATGACCGATCGGGTATGTGGGCTGCGGGCGGCCGTCGCGCACTCCGGATGTTGCGCCGTCAGTCGAGCCGCGGGTCCGGAACACGGGCCGCCACGAGCACGTCGACCCCCCTCGCCCCGGCCTCCCGGAGCGCGATCCGCGCACGTGTTGGCGGTGGCGCCGGAGGTCAGCACGTCATCGATCAGCAGCACCCGCGCGCCGCTCGATCCGCGCGACCCGTTTCGCGCGCACTGCGATGACGCCCTCCATCTCGGCCGCCCTCGCCTCGGCGGTCTTGCTGCCCAGCGATTGGGTAGCCCGGACCCGCCGCAATCCGTCCAGCAGGACCGGACGCTTGCTCAGCCGTCCCACGGCGGACGCGAGCAGGGCGGCCTGATTATAGCGGCGACGGAACAGCCTCATCCGGTGCAAGGGGACCGGGATCAGGACGTCAGCCTCGCGAAGCAGGAATGCGCCTGCCCGCGCCATCTGCGTTGCCAGCGCCGCGGCCAATTCGGTGCGGTCGCTGTGCTTCAACGGGAGGATCATGCGGCGCGCTTGCGCGTCGTAGCGCAAGGCCGCGCGGGCCCGGTCGTATCGGGGTGGGCGCGCGGTGCAGGAAGGGCAGAGCCGCTCGGACCCTCCCTCCGCGGCGGTCGCGAACGGGACCCCGCAGCGCGCGCAGCAGGGGTCGGTGATGAAGCCGGTGCGGCCGAAGCAGTCGGCGCAGAGCCGGCCCGGCGCATCCACCGGTGCATCGCAGGTGGCGCAGCATGGCGGCAGCAACAGATCGAGCGCGGCTTTCCCAAGGCCGCGCGCCGCGGCTGGCAGGAGACCGTCAGGCAACCGCTTCGACCCCGAACCGCACCGTGCCGTCTCGTTGGATCTCGCGCACGAGGTCGATCTCCCAATCGAGGTAGGCCTGCATGGCCTCGGCGACCCCGCTGTTGCGGTCTGTACGGCCGGAGGCTGACGTCCACGCACTCCGCGTCGGGGGGTGTCGTGCGATCCTTGACCAAGGGGCGGCCGAACGCCTGCCATGCTTCCGTGCCGCCTTCGAGCGCTCGCACCTCCGCCGACGCGCACAGGCCCTGCGCTTCGCCCACGGCCAAGCGAGCAAGCACACCGTCGGGCGATGTCAGGACCACGTGCCGCGCCGCCGCGAGCGGTTTTTCCAGCGCACGGAGCCGGGTTCGCACGCCCCAAAGCGCGCCCGGGATGTGCCCCTCCCGGTAATCGACGCTGCGGGCAAGATCGATCACGATCGTCCCGTCCCCGGCGTCCAGCAGGCGCATCAGGCCCGGGACCTCGACGGTGGGGACGGGGGCGCCGAGCTCGGGAACCGGAACGATGGCCGTGCCGGTTTCGCGCACCTCCTCGAGGCCGCCCTCCACCACGAATACGTCGCGATGCCCCATCTGGCGCAGCCAGGCCCCGGTCATGCGGGCGCGGACGCCCGTGTCATCGAGCAGCACGATGCGGGCGCCTCGCACCGCGATCCAGGCGTCGGTCGCCTGCACGAGCTGTCCGCCGGGCGCATTGCGGCTGCCCGGCCGGTGGCCCGCGCGGAATTCGGAAGGGTCCCGCACGTCGAGCACATAGAGCGTGCGGTCCGGGTCGTCCTCGAAGCGCGCGAGATCGATCGCGCCGATCACGCCCACGCCCGACTGCTCGGCGAAGGCTTTCGCCCGCTCCAAAGCCAGGGCGGCGGTCCGTGGCGGACTGGGTGCGAACCGCTCGGGCCGCCCACGATCGCAGGTGAACCCTGCCAGCTCCCATCCCATCGTGCCGTTCCGCAGTGCGACGACCTTGTTCGGCACGCCGGCGCGACGCAGGCTTTCGGCGCCGAGAATGCTTCGGGTGCGGCCAGCACAGTTCACCACGACGAGGGTTTCCGGGTTTGGGGCGAGGTCGCCGATGCGATAGGCGAGCTCGCCGCCCGGCACGCTGATGCCCGTCGGGATCGACATGCGGGCGAACTCGTCGGCCGTCCGGCTGTCGAGCACCACCATGTTCCGGCGGCTGTCGATCCACCGCTTGAGCTCGGCCGCGTCCACGCTCTCGGTGCCGTAGTGGTGCTCAACCCATTCGCCGAATGCCTTGGAGGGCACGTTGACGCCGCTGAACAGCACATACCCGGCCGCTGCCCAGGCCGGGGTGCCACCTTGCAGCACGGATACGGCATCGCAGCCGATGCTCTCGAGATAGGCGGCCAGCTGTTCGGCAAGTCCCCGCCCATCATCGACGCACACGATCCGCGCCCCGAGCCGGGGAAGCAGCGCCCGGGCGCGCAGCTCACGCCGGGACAGCGGGCACGGGATTGCCCAGAACAGGTGGCTCGCTCCGAACTCGCCCTCCTCGCGCGCGTCCAGGATCGCGAGTTCCTGCCCATCCTCGATCCAGTTGCGCAGGCTGCCCGCGTCGATCCGGTTCATGCCGCTCTCCCTGGCCGGATGCCGGTCCGGACGTTAGGCGTGCGCGGCAAGGCTTGGCAACGCAACCCGTCGCCGTCACATCGGACCGATGCACGACACCATGGACGTGTTCGACCGTCGGGCGGTCCGGCTACACCGCGCGCGTGCCGCCAAAACGGTGAGCGCCGTGCAAGTGGTGCTGCGCGAGGCCGCCGAACGGCTGCTCGACCGCTTGGACGACGTCAAGCGCGGCTTCACCATCGCGCTGGACGTGGGCGGCCGGGGCGTCGTCGGGCCGATGCTGCGGGCGCGAGGCATGGTGGTCGTGAGTTCGGATCTTTCGCTGCGCATGGCGGAGCGCGGGGGAGGGGACATGGGGGTGGGCGCCGACGAGGAATGGCTCCCGTTCGGCGCCGCGAGCTTCGATCTGGTGGTTGCCAACCTATCGCTCCACTGGATCAACGACCTGCCGGGCGCACTCATTCAGCTGCGCCGCGCGCTGCGGCCGGACGGTTTGCTGCTCGCCAGTGTGCCGACCCTCGGCACGCTCCACGAGCTGCGGCGAGCGCTAACGGAGGCGGAGGCGGCACTGACGGGGGGTGCGTCGCCGCGGGTCTCGCCGTTCCCGGAGCTTCGGGACTGCGCCGGGCTGCTGCAGCGGGCGGGGTTCGAGCTCCCGGTCGCCGACCTTGAGGAGATCAAGCTGCTCTACGCCGAGCCCCTGACGCTGTTGCGGGAGCTCCGCGCCGCCGGGGAGGGCAACGCGGTGCGGCTCCGCGACCGGCGCATTCCGCCGCGCGCCTTGTTCCCGTTGGCGCTCGCGGGGCTGCCCCGCGAGGACGGCCGGGTGACGGCCACCCTTCGGCTCGCGATGCTCACGGGATGGGCGCCGTCGGCGGCCTGAGAGGGCTAGGTCAGCCGCCCGTCACGCTCATGTGGCGGGCGACCGAGGGCGCATCCTGCCGCCGGTCGATGATGAAATCGTGTCCTTTCGGCTTGCGCGAAATCGCTTCCCGGATCGCCGCCTCCAGCGCCTCGTCGGACCCGCCGGCCCGCAACACGCTGCGCAGGTCGGCCTGATCGTCCTGGCCGAGGCACATGTAGAGCGTGCCGGTGCAGGTCAGCCGCACCCGGTTGCAGCTTTCACAGAAATTATGGGTCATCGGCGTGATGAAACCGATCCGCCGACCGGTTTCCCGCACGTTGAAGTAGCGGGCGGGGCCGCCGGTCCGGTAGTCGGTTTCGTCGAGCGTCCATTTGCGTCGCAGTCGGCCCCGGACGATCGACAGCGGCAGATACTGTTCGTCCGGTCGCCTTCGATGTCGCCGAGCGGCATGGTCTCGATCAGACAAAGGTCGAAGCCGTGCTCGCCGCACCACGCGATCATGCCGTCGAAACCGTTCTCGTTGATCCCCTTCATCGCCACGGCATTGATCTTGATCGCGAGGCCGGCCGCCTTGGCCGCGAAAATGCCATCGAGCACTTGCGCCGATGCGGCCCCAGCGCGTCATCGCCGTGAAGTCGTCGGGTCCAGAGTATCGAGCGAGACATTGACGCGCCGCACTCCGGCCGCGCGCAGGGCGGCGGCGTGTTTGGCTAGCTGCGTTCCATTGGTGGTCAGGGTGAGCTCGTCGAGGCCCGCGCCGATCCGCCCACCCAGCGACTGGAACAATGACATTACGCCACGCCGGACCAGAGGCTCGCCCCCGGTCAGGCGGAGCTTCCGCGTCCCGAGCCGCACGAATGCGGCGCAGATCCTGTCCAGTTCCTCCAAGGTCAGCACGTCCGCCTTGGGCAGGAACGTCATGTCCTCCGCCATGCAGTAGACGCAGCGTAGGTCGCAACGGTCCGTCACTGAAACGCGGAGGTAGGTGATGGCGCGGCCGAACGGATCTAACATGGGCCCTTGTTGTCAACATCGCGGGAGCGCGGTCGCGCGCTGCGAACGCTCGGGTGACATGCTGCATCCTCACTCTCCGTTCAAGAGCGGGCGCAAGGGACGCCGGCGCTCAGGGCGGCTCGGCGAGGATCTCCAGTTCCACCACCGCCGTGTTGACCAGCACTTTCCCGGCGTCTTCGAAATTAACCGTGACGCGCTCGCCGACTACCGATTGAACCTGCCCAAGGCCCCAGTCCGGACGCTGCGGGTGGCGAACGAATTGGCCGGGCTCGACCAGAAAGCGATGCATGACGCGGCTTTCGAAATGGCCGACCGACGACGCGGCGTGGCCGGGAATGAGCGGACGCCAAGTTTCCTGTCGCGTTATACGCAAGCCAGGCAAGCGCGAAACACATGTGGGACCGAAAAGGAAGCTGCCCAATGCAAGACCCGTTGCAGCTTTCGGAACTCCTGTGCGCGCGGCTATGCCACGACCTGAGCGGCCCTCTTGGGGCACTTCTCGGGGGCCTGGAGCT
Source organism: uncultured Alphaproteobacteria bacterium (assembly GCA_963757115.1). Lineage (GTDB taxonomy): Bacteria > Pseudomonadota > Alphaproteobacteria > Acetobacterales > Acetobacteraceae > CAVWQV01. The sequence goes on from CAVWQV010000014.1 coordinate 169,788, forward strand.
CGCGGCCGAGCAGGGGGACGGCGCCGAGGAAGCGATGGCGCTGGCCACCGAAGCGGCCCTGACACTCGGGAACCGCTTGCGCTTGTTCCGGGTGGCATGGGCAGGCGAACCGGGGCCGAGCAGTATCGGTGAGATCCGCGAGCTTGCGGCAGCGGTTGGGACGGCCAAGCGAATCGAATTCGATTTCGCCGGGTTCGATCCAGGAACTGCGTTCGCTCCAAGTCACGCGCGCGTGCTGCTGAACATCTTGCTGCTTGCCATGGACAGTATTGCGGGGCCAGGCCGGGTGGCCGTGGCGGGTGCGGCGGGCGCCGAGATCGTCGTAATGATAGAGGGCAGGCATGCGAAGTGGCCGGCGGGGCTCGCGGCCAACCTCAACGAAGAGGCCGCTGCCTGGTCGGCGCTGACCAATGCCCGCTCTCTCCAGGCACCGCTTGCCGCCCTGCTGGCGCGCCAGGCCGGGCTCACGCTTTCGCTGCTTCTGCCAACGGGGCCAAGCTCCGGGTCCATTCCCCTTCTTCTTGTGCCCGAGCCTAAGCGGTAATCTGTTTACGTTTTGTTCGCAACGTTCGACGCAACATGCCGGCACGGTCGCGGCTGTCGCGGACCGTGCGGAGCCTAGGATGGATGACCTGATTCTCGAGTTTCTGACGGAAACGAGCGACGGCCTAGCCGAGCTCGATGTTGCCTTGGTCCACTTGGAGCGCCGCCCGGACAGCCCCGAGACGCTGTCGCAGATCTTCCGCCTGGTGCACACCATCAAGGCAACTTGCGGCTTTCTCGGGCTGCCACGCTTGGAGGCGATGGCTCATAGCACGGAAAACGTGCTTGGTGGTATGCGCGACGGCGAGCTCGCGCTCACGGCGGACCTGGTAAGCTTGGTTTTGCGCGCGCTCGATAGGGTGAGGGCAATCCTCGCCGGCTTGGTTGCGGCCGGAGCGGAACCCGACGGTGACGACACGGACCTGCTGACCGCGCTTGAGGCGGCCGCCGATCGGCGAGGGGCCGGGGCGCCGGCGCCGGGAACGGCCGTGTTCGACGGAGCGCCCGATGCGCACGGGAGCTCGCAGCCGGGCGGACAGGCCGTTTCCGAGGCCGGGCCACCCGCCTGCGCCGGTGCCTCGGCAATGCAATCGATCCGCGTCGATGTGGAGGTGCTCGAGAACCTCGTGAACTTGGTGAGCGAGCTTGTGCTCACGCGCAATCAACTTCTCCAGCTGGTGCGCGGCCAGGACGGGAGCGCCCTCGCCGCGCCGCTGCATCGCTTGTCGCAAATCACCTCTGAGCTCCAACGACATGTGATGAAGACCCGCGTGCAGCCCATTGGGAACGCCTGGAACAAGCTGCCGCGCCTGGTGCGCAATCTCGGGCGCGACCTCGGCAAGCGTATCGAGCTCACCATGCGGGGCCAGGAAACGGAGCTCGACCGGCAGGTGCTGGAGCTCATCAAGGCCCCGCTCATCCATTTGGTGCGCAATAGCGGGGACCACGGGATCGAGACGCCGGCGGACCGCTTGGTGGCCGGCAAGCCAGAGACCGGCCGTATCACGCTTGCCGCCTATCACGAGGGCGGCCACGTGAAAATCGACGTCGCCGACGACGGGCGCGGGCTCTCCGTCAACCGCATCCGCGCCAAGATTATCGCGCAGGGGCTCGCGACGGAGGCCCAACTGGCCGAAATGCCGGACGAGCAGATCCAACGCTTCATTTTCCGGCCGGGCTTCTCGACCGCCGCCGCCATCACGCCGGTATCCGGCCGGGGCGTGGGGATGGACGTCGTCAAGACCAACATCGAGCGGATCGGCGGCACCGTCGATCTCAGGAGCGTGGAAGGGGCGGGCACCTGCTTCACCATCAAGATCCCTTCGACGCTCGCGATCCGCGCCACGCAAGCGGAACGCACTCGAGGCAGCCGCAACCCGGTAAGCTGTCGCCGACAATCACGGGGTCAACCGCTGGCGTATGGTGTCGCTGTCGTCGAGCACGTCTGGATTGAGGGCCGGGCTCAGCTCATTCCGCCGCGTGCGGCGATGGGCCAAACGCACTCGACCCGGCCGCGGCGCACGCCGACATACCAGTCGTATCGGTCTACTGTTGGATCGCAATGCCCCGGGACCGAGGCGGAGCTTGTCACCAAGTCGCGGGGTCTCGGCGCCCGGCTCTACCAGGAGCTTGCCGTGCTCGTCCGATGCCCCGGCATAGGTCACGCCCGCCGCCTGCCAGACGAGCGGCAGTCCGGAGTCGACGGCCAGCGCCTTGAGCCCGGCATCCACCACCGCGATCCCCGGCCGCGCCGAGCTCATCACGGTGCCGAGCACGAACAAGGCGTGCCGGAACGTTTCGACCGGTGCACCCGCAGTGCCAAGATTGCGGGCGTAGTCGGCGTCCATGAATACGTAGCTGCCCGCCTGCACCTCGGTATACACGCCGGAACCCGCCTCGAGCGCGAACGTGCCCGTTCCGCCGCCGCCGACGATGGGGCAATCGAGCCCGACCTGACGCAACTGCTCGACGGTGCGGCGGGTCGCCTCGATCGCGGCGCCGATCAGCTGCTCCCGCTCCTCCGGGGTGCGCCGGTGTTGTGCGCTTCCCTGGTAGGCCTGCAGTCCGCCGAAGGTGAGGTGCCGTGACCCGGCGATGGCTTGCGCCAGCGCCACGGCATCCGGCCCCGGCCGGACGCCGCATCGGCCGGCGCCCACGTCGATCTCGACAAGCACCGTTAGCCGCCGCCCGCTTTCGGCGGCCACCCCCTCGAGCGCGCGCAGTTGGGCCGGGTCGTCGGCGCAGATGGCCACGCGCGCGATCCCGGAAAGGGCGGCCAGCCGGGCGAGCTTAGCGGGCCCCACCACCTCGTTGCTCACCAGGATGTCGGGGACGCCGCCCCAGGCGAGCGCCTCGGCTTCCGCCACCTTCTGCACGCATTGACCGACGGCGCCGCGCGCCATTTGCATGTGCGCGATCACCGGAGATTTGTGGGTCTTGGCGTGGGCGCGCAGCTTGACGCCGCTCGGCGCGAGCAGCGCCGCCATGGTGTCGAGGTTGAATTCGAACGCGTCGAGATCGATCAGCAGCGCCGGGGTGTCGATCTCGTCCTCACGCATGCCCGGCCACGCGGGCGGCGGCTGCGTCGTCATCGCCATTCTCCAGTCCTGTCCGTCGTGCGCCGATCGGGACCGCCGCCTCACCGGCCCGCCCCCTTGATGGCACGGTGATTGGCGCGAGGCTATGATCCAGCGGTCAAGACCGGCCGCGACCGTCGTGCCGGTCCGGCGTTAAGTGTTCGAGTGCGGTGTCCGCCGCGCCCCGACGTAAGGAGCCGCGATGCCCGAGATCGAGATCTACACGCAACCCTGGTGCCCCTACTGCTCCCAGGCCAAGTCCCTCTTGGACCGTAAGGGTGTGGCGTATCGCGAGATCAATGCGCCCGGCGGCACACCGGCGCGCGCCGAGGCGACGCAACGGGCCGGCGGACGGACGTCCGTTCCCCAGATCTTCATTGACGGCCGGCACGTGGGCGGGTGCGACGACCTGATGGCGCTCGACCGGGCCGGAAAACTCGACCCCATGTTGAAGCCAGAGGAAGCGGCGGGCGCCGGGCGGACTTGACGGCCGGTTTCTGCCGATTTCCTTGTCAAGCCTGTGCTCGCCCGCCATGTCTAGGTTACGGAGCGATTTCAGAAGGGCGCGATGATCCACTATCAGTTGCGGTGCCGTCATGCGCATGAGTTCGACGGGTGGTTCAAGGATAGTGCCGCGTTTGAGTTGCAGGCGGAGCGTGGGCTGGTTTCGTGCCCGGAGTGCGCCGACACGGGAGTGACCCGGGCGTTGATGACGCCGGCGGTACCCAGGAAGGCCCGCACGACATCGCCTCAGGCGGTGCCCGCCTCGCCGCCGCCCATTCCGGCGACGCCCGCTCCCCCCAAAGCCGCCGCTGGCCCGCTGCCGGCCCAAGTGTTCGCCGTCCTGCAACGTATGCGCGCCGAGGTGGAGCGCAATTGCGACTATGTGGGCGAACAGTTCGCCGATGAAGCGCGAAAAATCCACCGCGGCGAGAGCGAGCGCCGGGGAATTTACGGCGAATCGACGCCGGAACAGGCCGAAGCGCTGGCTGACGAGGGTATCGAGGTGTCGCAGATCCCCTGGGTGCCACGCGCGGACGGGTAACTCACACCCCGCAGACCTTGGTCGACCCGCCATGTCGGGCCGAAGCACTGCCCAGCGCCAGGATCCGGCCGACCGTCGGCGAGGGTCCGTCGCTTGCTCCGAAGGTGATGCGGGTCAGGCGGCCTCGGCTGCCACGATGTAGTTGACAGCCAGGTCGCGGCTGGTCCGCCATCCTCCGGCGAGGAGGTCGGGGGTCATTCCCGCGGTATCATTCACCCGCAACCCGGCCGCCCGCAGCATGGCCGCGAGCTCGGCCGGGCGGAGGAAGCGGCGCCAGTCGTGCGTGCCGCGCGGTAATAGTCCGAGCACGTATTCCGCCCCGAGTTTCGCCGTGAGAAAGGCGCGCGGCGTCCGGTTCAGCGTTGAAAGAAACAGCTGCCCGCCGGGGGCCAGCAGGCTGGCGAGGTCGCGCACGAACCGGGCCGGATCCGGCACGTGTTCGATCACCTCAAGGGCCGTGATCACCTGGAAGCGTTCTCCGGCGAGCGTCGCAGCATCGCCCACCCGGTAGGCAAGCCGGAGCCCTTGCCCTTCGGCGTGGTCGCGCGCGGCCCGGATGGCGTCCTCCGCGGCGTCCACCCCGAGCACGTCGTAGCCGTGCCGCGCCAGCGCCTCCGCGGCGAGCCCGCCGCCGCAGCCGACATCGAGCAGCCGAACGGCCGCGGGATCGGGAAACCGCGTCCCGATGCGCCGGGTGATCCATCCCACCCGGAGCGGGTTCATCGCGTGGAGCGGGCGCATCGGGCCGCGCGGGTCCCACCAGCGGCCGGCGAGGGCATCGAAACGAGCTATCTCGCCCGGTAGAACGTTGCGCGCCTTGTTTGCTCCTGTTCCGCCTAGCGCCAAGGTTGCCGCTCCTGCCTGCCGTCGATTATGTGTGCCGTGGTCGACAGGGGCGCAATCTCCGACGGGGCGGGCCCGCCAGCTGACCGCTGTCATGAAAGCTCGGCATCGAATTCCATGTCTCGCATTGTAATGAAGTTCGGCGGAACCTCGGTCGCCGACCTCGACCGTATCCGCAACGTCGCCGGCCGAGTGAAGCGCGTGGTGGAGGAGGGCAACGAGGTCGCGGTTGTGGTTTCCGCCATGGCCGGGGCCACCAACCGGCTCGTCGGCTGGTGCCAGGCGCTCGCGCCGTTGCATGACGCCCGCGAGTACGACGCGGTGGTGGCGACCGGCGAGCAGGTGACGACCGGATTGCTGGCAATCGCCTTGCAGGAGCAGGGGGTAGACGCGCGATCCTGGCAAGGTTGGCAGATCCCCATCCGCACGGATGGCGCCCACGGCACGGCCCGCATCGCCGCGATCGAAGGCGAGGAGCTGGTGCGCCGGATGGGGGCGGGGCAGGTGCCCGTGGTCGCCGGTTTCCAGGGCGTCGGGCCGAACAACCGCGTCACCACCCTCGGCCGCGGCGGGTCGGATACGTCGGCCGTCGCCCTCGCCGCCGCTCTCCGCGCGGACCGGTGCGACATATACACTGACGTCGATGGTGTTTACACAACCGATCCGCGCATCGTGCCGAGGGCGCGCAAGCTGGAACGGATCAGCTACGAGGAGATGTTGGAGCTCGCCTCCGTCGGCGCAAAGGTGTTGCAGACCCGGAGCGTCGAACTTGCGATGAACGAACGGGTCCGTGTGCAGGTTTTATCAAGCTTTGCCGATATCCCGGGCACTCTCGTGGTGGATGAGGACGAAATCGTGGAAAAAGAGATGGTTGCCGGCATCGCCTATTCGCGGGACGAGGCCAAGATCACCGTCCGGCGGGTGCCGGACCGGCCGGGCATCGCGGCCGCCTTGTTCGGCGCGCTCGCGACGCAGAGCGTCAACGTCGACATGATCGTGCAGAACATCTCCGCCGAGGGCACCACAGACATGACGTTCACGGTGGGGGCGGCGGACCTGCCCCGGGCGCGCGCGACCATGGCCCAGATCCAGCCGCAGCTCGGTTATGCCGAGATTGTCGCCGATCCGGACGTGGCAAAGCTCAGCGTGGTCGGCGTCGGGATGCGGAGCCACGCTGGCGTCGCCAACACCATGTTCCAGGCGCTCGCTGACAAGGCGATCAACATTCAGGTGATTTCCACGAGCGAGATAAAGATCAGCGTCCTGATCGCCAGCGAGTACACCGAGCTTGCAGTGCGTGCCTTGCACACCGCCTATGGTCTTGATGCCGCGTGATCTAAACGAGACCGATCCGGCCGCCCGCTGCGCCGGGGCGGCGCTCGCCCGACTGTGGTCTCGCGGCACCGCTTTTCTCGGCTGCGACGTCGCCATCTTGGGCGGCGCCATGAGCTGGGTCAGCGAACGGCACTTGGTGGCGGCGATCTCCAACGCGGGCGGCTTCGGCGTGATTGCCTGCGGCTCGATGAATCCGAACCAGCTGGCCGCCGAGATCGCGGGGACGCAGGCGCTCACGTCCCGCCCGTTCGGCGTGAACCTCATCACCATGCACCCAGCGCTCGACGATTTGATCCAGGTCTGCCGCGAAGCCCGGGTCGGCCACATCGTGCTCGCCGGCGGCATCCCTCCGGGCGGTGCGGTGCGCGCGGTGAAGGACGGCGGTGCCAAGCTGATCGCCTTCGCCCCGGCCCTCGTGCTCGCGCGGCGGCTGGTCCGCTCGGGGGTCGATGCGCTGATCATCGAGGGATCCGAGGCCGGCGGACATATCGGCCCGGTCAGCCTCATCGTGCTGGCGCAGGAGATCCTTCCGCACATCCGCGAGGTGCCGGTGTTCGTCGCGGGTGGCCTCGGGCGGGGCGATGCGATCCTCTCGTTTCTCGAGATGGGGGCTTCGGGGGCACAGCTTGGAACCATGTTCGCGGCCGCGGTGGAGTCGATCGCCCATCCGCGCTTCAAACAGGCCTTCATCCGCGCCCATGCCCGCGACGCGCTACCCTCGGTGCAGCTCGACGACCGTTTCCCCGTGCTGCCGGTGCGCGGCCTGTTGAACGCCGGCGTCCGCCGCTTCGTCGCCCACCAGGCGGAAACGCTCGCCCGGTTTCGCGCGGGCGAGCTGTCCCGCGAGGCGGCGCAACTCGCGATCGAGCATTTCTGGGCGGGGGCGCTGCGGCGTGCGGTGATCGACGGCGACGTGGAGGAAGGCTCGGTCATGGCCGGCCAATCGGTCGGGATGGTGGAAGCCGAGTTGCCGGTCGCAGCCATCATCGAGGGGTTGACCGGGCAGGCCGCGGCAGCGCTCGCGGCGCGAGCGGCAGGCTGATGGTGTGCTGAAATCCGCGCCGCCTTTTCGCGCGGCTGCGTGAAACCATGGCCCAGGGTGGGGCAAGCTTGCAGCTCATGGTCTCGGTGGTGTCAGCGGAAACTGAGGCCGACGTGTGCTCGGTGTATGCAATGCGCCCGGGCGACCTGCTGGAACTGGCGGCTACGTGCGGCCTCAACCCGGCCGCGATCGGGCGGACGCGACTGCGGGTGGGGGAGGGCATCGTCGGACTATGCGCGGCGATGGGCGCGGTCATGAACCTGCCCGACGCGCAGAACCATCCCGGCTTCGCTTACCGCCCCGAGACCGGCGAGGAGCCATTCGTTTCCCTGCTCGCGGTTCCGGCGCGCCACGCCGGGCACACGGTCGGCGTGCTTGCGCTGCAAAGCCGCTCTGTCCGGGAGTTCGACGAGCTGGAAGTCGAGGTGCTCGAAACTGTTGCAATGCTGATGGCCGGCCCGCTGGCCGCGGCCGGAGCGTCCGACGGCGCCGAGGAGGGGATCGCCGCCACCTTGCCGCGCTTGTTCACCGGCAAGACGCTCAGCAACGGCGTCGCGATCGGCCCCGTCCTGCCGCGCGGGCTGCGTTTTGCAGCGCATCGCCTGCTCGCCGACGATCCGGAGGCGGAGCGGGCCCGCCTCCGTCGCGCGGCCGAGCAGATGCAGCGGCGGCTCGACGATCTGATCGGTGAGCGATTGCCGGACGGCGATGAGCCCCGGGAGATTCTCGAGGCGTATCGACTGATCGCGGCCGACAACGGCTGGCTTCGCCGGGTGGATGTCGCGATCGGAGGCGGGCTATCCGCGGAAGCCGCGGTGCAGCGCGTCTTGGGCGAGTTCCGCGACCGAATGCGCCGCATGGCCGACCCTTACCTGCGCGAACGCTTGGCCGACATGGAGGACTTGGCAGGCCGTCTCCTGGTCGCACTCGATGGCAGGCGTGCCGAGGCGTCAGTGCCGCCGGGTGCGATCCTGCTCGCCCGCCGGCTCGGCCCCGCCGAGCTGCTCGACTGGCACGCGCGCGGGATCGCCGGCCTGGTGATCGAGGAAGCGAGCGCCGGAGGGCACGCGGCGATCATGGCGCGGGCACTCGGCTTGCCGATGCTGGGCGGCGCGCGCGGCGCGGTGGACGCCGCCGAGCCCGGCGACGAGGCCGTGCTCGACGCCGACGGTGGCCAGGTGATCCTGCGGCCCGAGAATGAGGTGAAGCAAGGTTACCGGAACGCGATCGCGGCGCTCACGGAGCGGCAGGCGGGGTGGGCCGCGCTGCGTGACCGCCCAGGGGTCACCGCGGACGGTCAGCACATTTCCTTGATGCTGAACGTGGGGCTCGGCCTCGAACTCGATCAGCTGAACATCACCGGAGCGGAGGGCATCGGGCTGTTCCGCACCGAGATCGCGATGCTGGCGCGGGGTGCAATCCCCGAGATCGACGAACAGGCAGCGATCTATGCCCGCGTTCTCGATGCGGTCGACGGGCGGCCCGTGTTGTTCCGCACCCTCGATCTCGGCGGCGATAAACTGCTGCCCGGCGCCGAAATGCCAACCGAGGAAAATCCCGCGATGGGATGGCGCAGCCTGCGGATCGGCCTCGATCGCCCGGCCGTCATGCGTCGGCAGTTGCGGGCGTTGCTCCTGGCGGCGGCGGGACGGAAGCTGTCGATCATGTTTCCAATGGTGGCGACCGTCGCGGAGTTCCGCGCTGCCCGCGCGCTCCTGGAGGCGGAAGCTAAGCGGCTGCGAACACCCCCCGCAACACTGTCAATCGGCACCATGCTGGAGGTGCCGTCCCTCATGTGGCAGCTTCCCGCCTTGCTGCGCGAGGCCGACTTCATTTCGGTCGGCTCCAACGACCTCTTGCAGTTCTTGTTCGCGGCGGATCGCGGTAGCCCGGCCCTGTCCGGCCGATACGATGTCCTGTCTCCGCCGGTGCTCGATCTCTTCGAACAGCTCCTTACGGCCTCGGCGGCGGCGGGCGTCCCGGTGTCGCTCTGCGGGGACGTAGCCGCCCGCCCGTTGGAGGCCTTGGTGCTCGCGGGCCTCGGGTTCCGGTCGCTATCCATGTCGGCGCCTGGCGTGCTGCCGATCAAGGCAATGCTGTCTCGCCTTCAACTCGCGGAGTTCCGCAACGTGCTCGCCGCCATTCGCCGGAACGCCGAGGGGCAGGCGAGCGTCCGCGACCCGATTACCGCCTGGGCTCGCGAGCACGGGTTGATGCTCTGACAACCTAAGTGCGAGCAGGTGGTGGCATACGCACTCAGATTTGCGACCGCTGCAACCGCGCTATGGCCAATTCCGCTGGCTAAGGAAGGCCGATCCGGCCTACAAGCAGTTGCATTAGCTGCCCCTACTTTTTTGCGATTATCTCGCGGGATGGACGCGCCAACGTGCTCCGTCATAGGTCAAACCCCGTCGAAATGCGTTCCAGGGCGTCGGCTGGCACCCCTTACCCTGGGTCCGCCGGAGTGGGCGCAGACTTGCAAGCCGCGCGCGAACGGCTGGACTGGGATCTTCCGGAGTTGGCCACCCGCTTGCGCGTCCGGTTGCAGTTTCTCGAGGCGCTGGAGGCCGGACGTACAGGCGATTTGCCGGCCGCCGCGTACGCCGTCGGCTTCCTCCGAAGCTACGCCAACGCGCTCGGGCTCGACGCCGACGAACAGGTGAGGCGATTCAAGGCGTCCGGGCCCGAGATGCGGCGGCCGGTGACACTTGAGTTTCCCGCCCCGGTCCCGGAGCGCGGCTTGCCAGCGGGTGCTGTCGCGCTGCTGGCGGTGGTTCTCGCCATCTCGGTGTATGCAGGGTGGTATCGACTGTCCGGTGAAGGAAGGCTGCCCGCCGAGGTCGTCCCGCCCATCCCCGCGCGCCTTGCCTCACTCGCGGAGCAGGCCATCCCGCCGACGTCGCGGATCCTCTCGCCAGCCAAAGCTCCGGCGCCGCAAATGGCCGCAGCGCCGCCCGCGTCGGTTTCCCTCGACGTACCCCCCGTGCCGCCGAGCTCCGCTGCGGCGATGCCAATGCCCCCGCCACCCATGGCAGGGGCAGCGCTCGCCCGTCCCACGCTGACCCCTGCGTCGCCTAGCGCCGAGGAGGGGCGGATCGTGCTGCGGGCACGGACGGACAGCTGGTTGCAGGTGCGCGAGCGGAACGGCGCCGTTCTGCTGAGCCGCGTGCTTCACGCGGGGGAAAGCTGGCCGGTGCCCGCCCGGCCGGGCCTCTTGCTCAGCACGGGTAACGCCGGGGGGACCGAGCTCGTGATCGACGGGGTCGCGGCACCCACGTTCGGCGGGGTGGGCGCGGTGCGGCGGGACCTGCCGCTCGATCCCGAGGCGATCCGGAATGGCAGACTGCCGGCCCAGATGCAGGCGGCGGCCCAGGCCAGTCCCCTCCAGGCGAGTCCGGCGCAAGCCACGCCGCCGCGATCGCCGCCGCAATAGCATCGGGCGGGTTCACCCGTTCGTCGATCGAGACTATGCAGTCGCATCCGACATCCGGAGCCCGTCAGTCATGAGCTATCGCCCTTATCAGCAGATTTCCCGGCGGACCTCGCGCCGCATCCATGTGGGCTCGGTGCCAGTGGGCGGCGGCGCCCCCATCACCGTGCAGACGATGACCAACACGCTGACCACGGACGTCGCTGGGACGGTGGCGCAGATCCGGCGGGCGGAGAAGGCCGGAGTCGATATCGTGCGGGTGTCCTGCCCGGACCAGGAAAGTGCGTTGGCGCTTCGGGACATCGTGCGCCAGGTTGACGTGCCGATCGTGGCCGACATCCATTTTCACTACAAGCGCGCGATCGAGGCAGCAGCGAGCGGGGCGGCGTGTCTTCGCATCAATCCTGGCAACATTGGCAGCCCCGAGCGCGTGCGCGAGGTCATCAAGGCCGCGCGCGATCATGGCTGCTCCATGCGCATCGGGGTCAATGCTGGCTCCCTCGAGCGGCACCTGCTTGAGAAATACGGCGAGCCGAACCCCGAGGCGCTGGTGGAAAGCGCGCTCGAGCACGCCAAGATCCTGCAGGATCACGATTTCCACGAGTTCAAGATCAGCGTGAAGGCGTCGGACGTATTCCTCGCCGTCGCCGCCTACCAGCAACTCGCGGAGGTTTGCGACCATCCGCTGCATATTGGCATCACCGAAGCGGGGGGCCGTCGCTTCGGCACCGTCAAGTCCGCAGTCGGGTTGGGCTCGCTGCTTTGGGCCGGCATCGGCGACACCCTGCGCGTGTCATTGTCGGACGAGCCCGAGGAGGAGGTCCGCGTCGGGTGGGACTTGCTGAAGTCGCTCGGCATCCGCCACCGCGGCGTGAAGGTGATCTCCTGCCCGTCCTGCGCGCGTCAGGGATTTAACGTGATCGAAACCGTGCAAACCCTGGAGGACCGGCTTGCCCATATCGAGACGCCGCTCACGCTATCGATCATCGGCTGCGTGGTGAACGGGCCGGGCGAGGCATTGATGACCGACATCGGCCTCACCGGCGGCGGCAACGGCCGGCACATGGTGTATGCGGCCGGCAAGACGGATCATACGATCGACGGGGCGAGCATGATCGACCACATCGTCGGGCTGGTGGAGGCGAAGGCAGCGGCGCTGAAGGCCGCCGCCCCCGAGAAGGTGGCCGCGGAGTAGCTTTGAGCATCGAGATGCCCGTCGGGATGCCGAATGCGCTCTCGCGTAGCTGCGAGACGAGCGGTCTTGGCTGACTTCCAACCCGTCCGCGGCACGCGCGACCTCATCGGCGAGGAGCAGCGGCGGCATCAGCACGTGATCGACACCGCCCGTCGCATTGCCGGCACCTACGGGTTCGACGAGTGGGCGACGCCGATTTTCGAGGACACAAGGGTGTTCGCGCGCAGCCTGGGCGAGTCGTCGGACGTGGTGATGAAGGAGATGTACTCCTTCACCGATCGTGGCGGCGACTCCGATAACCTTGCGCCCGGAGGGGACGGCCGGCGTGTGCCGCGCGCTCGTCTCCAACGGCCTCACGCAATCGCTGCCGCGCAAGGTGTTCTATGCCGGCCCCATGTTCCGCTACGAGCGGCCGCAGAAGGGGCGCTACCGGCAGTTCCACCAGATCGGCGTGGAGTTGATCGGCCCTGCCGAGCCGCTGGCCGACGCCGAGGTGATCGCCTGCGGCTGGGACGTCCTCACCGCGCTCGGGGTTTCGGCCGAGATCGTGCTCGAGCTCAACACCCTCGGGGACGCCGAGAGCCGCGGTGCCTACCGCGAAGCGCTGATCCGCTATTTCACCGCGCGCAAGGCGGGGCTGTCGCATGACAGCCTGCTGCGGCTCGAGCGCAACCCCTTGCGCATCCTCGACAGCAAGAACGAAGGCGACCGGGCGATCGTGGCGGAGGCGCCGACGATTGGAGAGTTCCTGACCGCGCCCGCAGCGGCGTTCTACGCCGAGCTCAAGTCCCATCTCGGGCAGTTCGGGGTGCCGTTCCGCGACAACCCGCGCATCGTCCGCGGCCTTGACTACTATGGGCACACGGCTTTCGAGTTCGTCACCGGAGCACTCGGCGCGCAGGGTACCGTGCTTGCCGGCGGCCGCTACGACGGCCTGGTAGCGGAGATGGGCGGCCCGCCGACGCCGGCGGTGGGCTGGGCCGCGGGAATCGAGCGGCTGGCGATGTTGCTTGAGCGTCGTGCCTGCGCCGGCGACGATCGCCGTGATTCCCGTCGGCGAGGCGGCCGAAGCGGCCTCCATCCGCATCATTCAGGCCATCCGGCAGGACGGCCTTCGCGCGGAAATGGCCTATCGGGGCAATCTCAGGCGTCGGCTCGAGCGCGCGAGCAAGAGTCGGCGCGCGCGCCGCCATCATGCTCGGCGACGACGAGCTGTCGCGTGGGCTCGCCCAGGTTCGCGACTTGAAGGCGGGCGAGGCGCAGGAGGTCCCCCTCGGTGAGCTCGCCTCCTACTTGCGACGGATGCCGAAGGTGCCTTTCTCAAAGGAATGAGTTTTCCATCAAGCTCGACCGGATCACGGCGCGCGCCGACGAGCTGCGCGCCATGTTGAGCGACACGATTTCGGGCGAGGGTTATGTCCGCGCCTCGAAGGAACTCGCCGAAATCGAACCTATCGTGGGCCGCATCGGCGAGCTGCGGGACGCCGAGCGCGCGCAGGCGGACGCCGAGGGAATGGTCGGCGACCCTGAGTTGCGGGAGCTGGCAGAGGCCGAGCTTGCCGCTCTCAGGGAGCGCATTCCTCGGCTCCAGCACGAGCTTCAGGTCGCGTTGCTGCCGAAGGACGAGGCTGACGAGCGCTCGGCAATTCTGGAGTTGAGGCCGGCGGCGGGCGGCGACGAGGCGGGGCTGTTCGCGGCCGAACTGTTCGGCATGTATCAGAAATACGCCGCGCTGCGAGGATGGCGGTTCGAGATCCTGGAATACGGTGACACCGAACTTGGCGGTTTAAAAGAAGGCATCGCCGAGATCACCGGACGCAACGTGTTCGCCCGCCTCAAATACGAGTCCGGTGTGCATCGGGTGCAGCGCGTTCCCGCGACCGAAAACCAAGGGCGCATCCATACCTCGACCGTAACGGTGGCGGTGTTGCCCGAAGCGGAGGAGGTTGACGTCGAGGTCGACGAAGGCGACCTCCGGGTCGACGTCTATCGCGCGTCCGGCGCGGGCGGGCAGCACGTCAACAAGACGGAGAGTGCGGTGCGGATCACGCATCTTCCGAGCGGCATCGTCGTCGCCATGCAGGAGGAGAAAAGCCAGCACAAGAACCGCGCCAAGGCCATGAAGATTCTGCGCGCGCGGCTTTATGAGCAGCAGCGGGCGAGCCTGCACGCTACCCGGGCGGCGGATCGCAAGGCGCAGGTTGGCACCGGCGACCGCAGCGAGCGTATCCGTACCTACAACTTCCCGCAGGGTCGGGTATCCGACCACCGCATCAATCTGACGCTCTACAAGATCGATCGGGTAATGGCGGGCGAACTCGACGAGTTCATCGACGCGCTGACCGCGGAAGACCAGGCCGCGCGGCTCGCGGCGGAGCAGTAGCGCTACGCGACACTCGTTAGGCTGATCGCCGCGCCGTTCGGCGCTATCGCCAGCCGCCGCCGCCGTTCACGTACACGGTATCCGCGGTCATGTACTCGCAGGCGTCCGAGCACATGAACAGCACAAGCTCGCCGATCTCCTCCGGCTCGCCGAAGCGCTTCATCGGCACGTCGTCGCGGAATCGCTGGATCACCTCGGGCGCCGTCTGCGCGGCCGCCTGGAACGGCGTGTCGATCGGGCCGGGCGAGACGGAAAGGCAGCGTATGCCGCGATCGGCGAACTCGCGCGCGACACCGAGCGTCATGGTGAGCACCGCCCCCTTGGCGGATGCGTAGTGCACGGATGTGCCCGGCCCGCCCCGCTTGTGCGACATGCTGGCCACGTTGACGATGACGCCGCGCCCGCGCTCCAGCATATGCGGCAACACCGCTTGCATGCAGTAGAACACGCCCTTCACGTTGAGATCGAAGACCCGGTCGAACAGTGCATCATCGATGTCGAGGAACTTCGAGCGGCGCAGCGCGGCACCCGCCGAGTTGAACTCGAAGTGCACCGTGCCGAAGGTGTCGATGGCGCGGCGAACCATGTCGGTGACTTGCTCGCGCGAGGTCACGTCCGTGGTCACCGCGAGCGCCTTGGGGCCGCGCTGGACGACTTCGTCGGCGGTGCGACGCGCGCCCTCGGCGTCGATGTCGGCGCACACGACGTTAGCGCCTTCGCGCGCGAAAATCAGCGCGGTGGCGCGGCCAATGCCGCTTGCCGCGCCCGTGATGATGACCGTCTTGCCTTGGAAATAGTCCGGTGTCTTGGGCATCGCACGCTCCGATCGGCAAACGCGGCTCAGGCGGCGCGGGCCATTCCGCGCAGCACGTACTGCAGGATGCCGCCGTGCCGGTAGTACGACACCTCATCGAGCGTATCGACCCGGCACAGCACCGGCACGCGATCGACGGTGCCGTCCGGCCGGTGGATGAGCAACTTGAGGTCCATGCGCGGCGTGAGGTTTTCAAGGCCGGTGATGTCGAGCACCTCCTCTCCGGTAAGCCCCAGGCTCTTGCGATCCGCGCCGTCCTTGAAGGTCAGCGGCATGACGCCCATGCCGACCAGGTTGGAACGATGGATTCGCTCGAAGCTTTCCACGATCACGGCGCGCACGCCCAGCAGCATCGTTCCCTTCGCCGCCCAGTCCCGTGACGAGCCGGTGCCGTATTCCTTGCCGCCGATGATGACCAACGGCACGCCCTCGCGCTTGTAGCGCATGGCCGCGTCGTAGATCGGCATCTGCTCCCCATCGGGCAGGTGCCTGGTGTAGCCGCCCTCGACCCCGGGCACCATTTCGTTGCGGATGCGGATATTGGCGAACGTCCCCCGCATCATCACTTCGTGGTTGCCGCGCCGCGCGCCGTAGCTGTTGAAGTCCTTCTGCTGGACTTGCCGCTCCATGAAGTATTCGCCGGCGGGCGAGTTCTTGCGGATGGAGCCGGCCGGGCTGATGTGGTCGGTGGTGATGCTGTCGCCGAGCATCGCCAGGATGCGCGCGCCCTTGATGTCGGTGACCGGCGCCGGCTCCATCGTGATGCCCTCGAAGTAGGGCGGGTTCTTCACGTAGGTGGAGGTTTCCGACCAATGGTAGGTGGCGCTGCCGGTGTCGACCTTGATCGCCTGCCACTGCTTGGGGCCTTTGAAGACTTCGCCGTAACGGCGGAGGAATTGCTGGCGCGACAGGCTCGACGCGATGGTGTCGGCAATCTCCTTGTTCGAGGGCCACACGTCACGGAGATACACCGGCTGTCCGTCCGAGCCGGCGCCGAGCGGTGCCGTGGTGATGTCCTTGTTCATCGTCCCGAGCAACGAGTAGGCGACGACGAGCGGTGGGCTCGCGAGATAGTTGGCACGGACGTTCGGGTGCACGCGGCCTTCAAAGTTGCGGTTGCCCGACAGCACCGATACCGCGACCAGGTTGTTGTCCTCGATCGCGTCCGCGATCGCGTCGTCGAGCGGGCCGGAATTGCCGATGCAGGTGGTGCAGCCATAGCCCACCGTGTTGAAGCCCATGGCGTCCAGGTCGGCCGTGAGGCCGGACTTGTCGAGATACTCCGTCACCACCTGCGATCCGGGTGCGAGCGACGTCTTGACCCAGGGCTGCGGGCGGAGGCCCTTGGCCCGCGCCTTGCGCGCGACCAGCCCGGCGGCGACCAGCACGGACGGGTTGGACGTGTTGGTGCAGGAGGTGATCGCCGCGATCACTACGTCGCCGTGCGTGATCTCGTAGTTCGTTCCCGCGACCTGCACCTTCTTGTCCACATCGTTCGCCGGAACGCCGAGACTTTTGGTCAACTCGGCGCGGAACGCGGTCGATGCATCCTTCAGCAGCACACGGTCCTGCGGCCGTTTCGGGCCGGCGAGGCTCGGCTGCACGGTCGACAGGTCGAGCTCCAAGGTGTCGGTGAACACCGGGTCGGGCGTGTCCGTCTCGCGGAACATGCCCTGCGCGCGCCAATACGCCTCAACCAGCGCCACGCGATGCTCGTCGCGGCCGGAGAGGCGGAGGTAGTCGAGTGCAAGCTTGTCGATCGGAAAGAAGCCGCAGGTGGCGCCGTACTCGGGCGCCATGTTGCCGATGGTGGCGCGGTCGGCGACCGGGAGGTTGTCGAGCCCGGCACCGAAGAACTCGACGAACTTGCCGACCACGCCTTTGCGGCGAAGCATCTGGGTTACAGTGAGCACGAGGTCGGTGGCGGTCGCGCCTTCCGGCAGCTTGCCGGTTAGTCGGAAGCCGATCACGTCGGGGATCAGCATGGCGATCGGCTGGCCGAGCATCGCCGCCTCCGCCTCAATGCCGCCCACGCCCCAGCCGAGGATACCGAGGCCGTTGACCATCGTCGTGTGGCTGTCGGTGCCGTACAGCGTGTCGGGGTAGGCGAACTGCTTGCCGCCGTTCTCCGACACCCAAACCGCCTGGCCGAGATACTCGAGGTTGACCTGGTGGCAGATGCCCGTGCCGGGCGGGACGACGCGGAAATTGTGAAAGGCGTCCTGGCCCCAGCGGAGGAACTGATAGCGCTCGCCGTTGCGGTCGAACTCGATGTCCACGTTCTTTTGCAGCGCATCGGGCGTCGCGTAGGCGTCCACCATCACCGAGTGGTCGATCACGAGATCGACGGGGATCAGCGGGTTGACGCGGTCCGGCTTGCCGCCAAGTTCCGTGATGCCGTCGCGCATGGCGGCGAGATCGACCACGCCGGGAACCCCGGTGAAATCCTGCATCAGGATGCGCGCGGGGCGGAACGGCACTTCTTTCGTGGAGCTGGCGATCTTCAGCCAGTCGGCGAGCGCCCGCGCGTCATCCAACTTGTAGCTTTGGCCGTTCTCAAAGCGCAGGACGTTCTCGAGCAGGACCTTGAGGCTGACCGGCAAGCGCGACACATCGCCCAGGGACTTGGCCGCTTCGGGGATCGAGAAGTATTCGTAGGGCTTGCCTTCCACGGTCAGGGTCTGCCGGGTCTTCAGGCTGTCCTGCCCGATCGCTGTCATGCGGTCCTCCTCGGGGAACGCGCGCGACGACGCTCCGTGCAGGGCTCAGGCGCGCGCAGATGCGATGTGCAATGGGTCAAGGCTTGAACCATACCGCCCCTGCCTTGTCCACGTCGCACGCAGGCGTCAGTGGAGCTTGGCGACAAGCGCGTCGATGTCGGAAAAGGGATCGAGAAGCTCGTCGAGAGTCCAAGGGCAGCTCGGAGGCAGATCCGGAACCGGGGTGCCGGTCGAGATACTTGCCCTAATCTGCCGGACCGCCAACGAATGGATCCCCTCAAGGTCAATCCTCTGTTGCATGGACGGCGCAAAGCGCCTGCTCGCCTCCGTCATGAAGTTCACGGTCTCGCCGCGCCAGTGTGCGGCAGTCTCGCTTTGAGGGTTCAGGCGAAGCTTGTGTAGATGGACGATAACCAGCCGCAAGAAGCTCTCGAATGCCTGCAACTCGGAGCGCCCACGCGTTTCCACCTCGTCGATGAGATTCGCCCAATCCAGCGACTCGTTAGGCGCTCGCCGCGTGCGAGCTGCCGAAGCAATCCCGCCTGCTTTTCCGACCAGAGCAGGATGTCGCGCTCGTAGAGATCGTCTGGCATGACAAGCATCCTATCACAGCCCACAGCGCCGCGCTCCGTGTGGACCGGCGTGGCTTGATCGCCTAGTTCCTCCCGGTTAGGGGAGAAGTTGAGGCGTGTTGGTGGCGGAGGCGCTGGCGGCGTTTCGAGGCGAGCGCCTCGTGTTCCGCGACCTATCTTTCCGGGTCGAACCGGGGGATGCGCTGGTGCTCGCGGGGCCCAACGGGTCGGGCAAGTCGACCTTGCTCCGGGTGCTCGCGGGGCTTGCCCCGCCGGCGGCTGGACGGCTGCTGTGGGACGGGGCGGATGCGCTGCTCGATCTCACCGAGCACGCCGCGCGACTGCGTTATCTCGGGCATCAGGATGCGGTGAAGCTAGGCCTTACGACCGCCGAGAACCTCGCCGTCGCGGCGAAGGGCGAGCCGGTCGGGCCGGCGCTCGAGGCGTTGGGGCTCGCCGAACTTGCGACTCTGCCCGCCCGCATCCTGTCCGCGGGGCAGAAGCGCCGGCTGGCAATCGCCCGGCTGGCTTTCGGTGCCGCGCCGCTTTGGTTGCTGGATGAACCCACGCTCGGCCTTGATGACGCCTCCGTGGCGCGGTTCGCGGCCCTGCTCGCGCGCCACCGTGCGCGCGCCGGCCTGGTGATCGCCGCGACCCATCTGCCGTTGCCGCTGCCCGGAGCCCGCGAGCTTCGCCTCGGATGAGGCGGTTCGGCGCTTTGATTCGGCGCGAGTTGCTGCTGTCGGTGCGCCACGGCGGGGACACGTTGGCCGCAGTGCTGTTTTTCCTGCTCACCGCTGCGCTGTTCCCGCTGGCGATCGGGCCGGCGCCGGAGACCCTGGGCCGGATCGCGCCCGGCGTCGTGTGGGTCGCGGCCCTGCTCGCGGGCTTGCTGCCGCTCGAGCGCTTGTTCGGCGCCGACCTCGATGACGGCTCGCTCGATCAGATGCTGCTCGGCGGCCTTCCGCCCGCCGCGGTTGCGGTGGCGAAAGCGGCGTCGCACTGGCTGGTCACGGGACTGCCGCTGCTGGTCGCGGCAGCGCCGCTCGGCGTGATGCTGCGGATGCCGGGCGACGCGGTGCCTGCCTTGCTGGCCGGCCTGCTGCCGGGGACGCTGCTGCTCTCCTTGTTCGGCACCATGGGCGCGGCCATCGTGCTCGGAGCGCGACGGAGCGGCGTGCTGCTGCCGCTTTTGGTACTGCCCCTCACCACGCCTGTGCTGATTTTCGGCGTAGCGGCGGCGGACGCCGCGTCCGGCGGGCAGAGCCCCGTCCCCCACCTTTTACTACTGGCCGCCCTGCTCGCCGCCGCCTTGCCGCTATGTCCGTTGGCGGCGGGAGTGGCGCTCCGGCATGCGTGCGAGTAGGGGCGCCCGGCTTTGCAAACCCTGTCCCGCCACGCCACATCCCCGGCATGAATCGCCGCTCGCTGCTGCTTTCCGTCCCCTTGCTGCTGGGCGGCCCTTTGTTTTTGCCTGCCAGCGCGGTGCGCGCGCAAAGTGCCGATCCAGCGCTGCTGGGGCAGATCGAGGCCTATCTGAACGGCATCCATACCCTCAAGGCGCGGTTCCTCCAGGTCGCGCCGGACGGCCGCGCCTCGCGCGGCACGGCATGGCTGGAGCGTCCTGGCCGCATGCGCTTCGAGTATGATCCTCCATCGCCCCTGCTGCTGGTCGCCGGGAACGGGATGCTGGTATTCCACGATTCGCAACTCGGCCAGACCAGCAATATCCCGTTGTCGCAAACCCCGCTTGGCATCTTGCTGGCCGACCGGGTCCGGCTATCGGGGTCGGTGCGGGTCACCGCCATGCAACGCCAGACCGGCAGCATCAGTGTCACCCTGGTCCGCGCGGCCACCCCGGCCGATGGCAGCCTCACGCTCCTGTTTGCCGAGAACCCGCTGACCCTGCGGCAATGGACCGTGCTCGACGCTCAGCGGCAGGAAACCCGGGTTACGCTGTACGACGTGCAGCTCGGGGGGCATTTCAACGAGACGATGTTTGACCTTAGCGACCCGAGCCTTCCCAATGGCACACCGTTGGGCAACAACGGCGGTTGACTGGCTGGAATGCACTTTTTCATAACTGATCGGTCGTATTTTGCGCGTGAACGCCTAAGATCGCCGCCGAGAACATGAAGCCGCTCATCGGAATCAGCTGTTGCATGAAGCAGTTCGGCATCTTCGGAATGCCGAATCACGCTGCGTCCGACACCTACATACGGGCAACGGACCGGTTGGTCGGCGCGGTGCCGGTACTCATTCCGGCGAACGGCTCGAACGCCGATGCCATGACGCTGCTGTCGCGGGTGGACGGCGTCATGCTCACGGGAAGCCGCTCGAACGTGCAGCCGAGCCTATACGGCGGGCCGCCTCATGCGGAAGGGACGCCGGAAGACCCGATGCGCGACGGTGCCATTTTGCCGCTGATCCGCGCCGCGATCGCCCGGGGGGTGCCGCTTCTGGCCATCTGCCGGGGATTCCAGGAGCTGAACGTGGCGCTCGGCGGAACGCTGCACCAACGCTTGCAGGATTTGCCCGATCAACTCGACCACTCCACCCCGATGCAGCCTTCGTCCAAGGTGAGGATCGGCAAGGCGCACGCTGTCCGCCTTGATCTCCGGCAGCTGGCTGCATCGCCTCGCGGGCGCGACTGCGATCCCGGTCAACTCTTTGCACAACCAGGGAGTGGATCGCCTTGCCCCGGGGCTGGTTGCCGAAGGTGCGGCGCCGGACGGAACGATCGAGGCGGTGCGGGTCGGCAACGCGCGAGGCTTCGCGATCGGCGTCCAGTGGCACCCCGAATACGACTGGGAGGCCGACACGATCTCCCGCGGCATCTTCGAACAGTTCGGCGCGGCGGTGCGCTCGTATGCGGAAGGCCAGGCACCCGAGACCGTGATCGCGGCAGAATGACCTCGGCCGTGCGCATTCACCTTGATACTGGTTCGGGTTGCGTGCACAGATCGCCTCGCCTGCGCGATCCAAGTTCCTTCGGCTTTTCTATTCGTCCATCTTTCTGGCGCTAGGCTGCCGGCCGGCCGCATCGGAAATTGCACTCCGCGCGACGGCGGGACTTAACCAACGCTCCAGGCGGGCGAACTGATTTCGGGATGGCGGAGAGGTCGGCAATTGCAGTTGCGGGACAGAGCGTGTCTCGTCATGGACACCGCCCGGCATCAAGGGCGCGCGCTGATGGCGCCGAACGGGGCGGTCCGCCGGTTCGGCAAGATGCTGTCGGGCATGTCGCTCCGGCTAGTGTTGCTGACCGCCTACTTCATTCTGCTCGCCCGCTTTCTCGGGCCCGCGCAGTATGGGTTGTTCGTCGCGGCTGCCTCGACCTCCCTCATTCTGTCCACTTTGGGCGCCCTCGGCGCCGAGCCGCTGCTCTCGAGAGCGGTCAGCCGCGGCGACGCCGATCTGCGGACCGGCCTGCGATGCGCTCTCGGCAATCTCCTCGTCGGCACGCCAGCCTTCACGCTGATCAGCATTCTGGTCACGATCACGGTCGCGAGCCCAGCGTTGCCGACGACGGCGGCGATTGCCGTCTGCCTGTCGGATGCGTTCCTGGCTCGCATCAACGTGGTGATGGCGTTCGCACACCTATCCGTCGATCGGGTGTGGCGGCACATCTCATCCCAGATGGCCATCACCATCGCACGCCTGATCGCAGTGTCGGCCGCCTCAGTCTTGCTGCCCCCCGGGAACGTGACTGCCTGGGCCGTTGCGTATCTCGCGGCAACCGCCCTTGGCACGGTCGCCTCTATCGTGCCGCTATGGGTAGAGCTCGGGTCGCTGCGGCCGCTCGTTCGCCGTGATTGGTTGAAGGATGGCTTGTTCTTCGCCCTCTCCGGTAGCGCGCAGATCGCCTACTACGAGATGGACAAGCCCCTGGTCGCCCGCTTGGTCTCGGCCGAGGCGGCCGGGCTCTACGCTGCCGCGACGCGCATCACCGATGCCGCCTCCACCCCGATCTGGAGCATTGTGGGCATCATGATCACGCGCTTCTTCAAGCATGGAGCGCACGGTGTCCATTCCAGCATCGCACTCGCCAAACGGGTGCTGGTGCCGGTGACCGGCATCGGCCTGATGATCCCGATCGCACTTTGGGTGTTGACCCCCTACGTACCCATGGTGCTCGGCCAGCGCTATCGGGCGGTCGAGGGAATCCTGCCGTGGCTTTCCATCATGCCGCTGCTGATCGGCTGGTTCTTCGTCACCGCGGACGTGCTGACCAGCACCGGCCGTCAAGCGCTGCGCAGCGTCATGCAATTTGGGGGCGTCATGCTGAAGCTGCCCATCGCCCTCGTGCTTGGGTGGCATTACGGCTTGATCGGCTGCGTGTGGGCGGTCATGACAAGCTCCACGCTGCTGCTCATCATCACCGTCAGCATGGTGGCGTTCGAGGCCGCCCGCGATAGCAGGGGGCGCCGGGCGCCCGCTTCGCTTCCGGCGCAGTAACCCTCAAGCCGCGCTGATCCAACGCTGGCGCTGGCACACGTTCAGTGGGCCAACTCCTCAGTGCGTCCAACCTTTATAGTCCCCGACGTTGTCGCGCGTGATGAGCTTAGACTGCATCAGGATCATAGGGTCTTCCGGCTTTTTGCCGTTCAGGATGTTGTTGCCGGTCTCGACGGCGAGCTTGCCCATCGCGTACGGGTCCTGGCTCGCGGAAGCCTGAACCTGCGTCGGGCCTTTCAACGCGGCGACGATGTCCGGGGCGCCGTCCACGGACGTGATGACGATTCCCGTGCGGTTCAGCTGTTTGGCGGCAAGATCCGAACCGATCGCCTGCGGGTCGTTGATGGCGAACACGCCCTGCAGGCTGGGAAAGCGGGTGAGATAGCCCTGCATGGCGGCCATCCCGCCTTCGCGCGAGCCCTTGCCGTCCTGGTCGGCCGAGAGCGTCTTGATCTCGGGGTATTTCGCCAGCTCCCGCTTGCAGCCATTGACCCGATCGATCACCGCCGACACCTGCGGGCCGTTCTCGATGACCACGTTGCCCTTGTGGTCGATCTTGTCGGCCATGAACTGGCAAGAGATTTCGCCTGCCTGGACGTTGTTGGTCTGCACGGTGGCGTCCGCCCCCGCCGCGGCCACGTCGACCGCCACCACGGCAATGCCGGCGGCCTCCGCCCGCTTGATCGCCGGCGCGATGGCGCGCGGATCGGCCGCGTTCACCAAGATGAGGTCCACCCCGGCCGAGATGAAGTTGTCAATCTCCGTGAACTGCTTGTTGAGGTCGTAGTCGGCCGACGTGAGTGTCACCTTTGCTTGCGGGTTGATGGCGTGCGCCCCGTCCGTGGCGCCTTTGCCGAGCGCGACGAAGTATGGGTTGCCGAGTGAGCCCACGGTAACGCCTACGGCCTTCAGCTCGCGCGCAGAGCCCGCCCCGGCCGCGCAGGCGAGCGCCGCTCCGGCCAGCAGAAGCGTCTTCAGCATGGTGCGTATCCTCCCCGGCCCGCGTGACTGGCGCCCCGGCGGGTGGGCCTTGCGACCGCCGGGGCGTCGGTGCGGATCAGGTGCGGGCGCTGCCCTGGAGGCGGACGCGATCGAGTGCCACGGCGCCGATGATGACCAGCCCCTTAATGATGAACTGCCAGATGTCGGACACGCCCACGAGCACGAGCCCGTTCGACAGCACGGCGATGATCAGCGCGCCGACCAGTGTGCCCCAGATGGAGCCGATGCCGCCGACGAAGCTCGTGCCGCCCAGGATCACGGCCGCGATGGCATCGAGCTCGTAGCTTTGGCCGAGCTGCAACCCGTTGGCGGCGAACAGCCGGGCGGCCGACATCACGCCGCCCAGGCCCGCAAGCAGGCCGGACATCGCGTACACGAACAACAGGACGCGCCAGACCTTGATCCCGGAAAGCCGCGCCGCCGCCGGATTCCCGCCCACGGCGTAGATCCACACGCCGAGCACGGTTCGGCGCAGTACGTACCAAGAAATCAGGATTACGATCAACGCGATGATGGCCAGCACGGGAATGCCGACGCCAGGTGCCAGTGGGATCGTCGCGTTGCCGAGGAAGGCGAAGGGGAGGTCGGGGTTGAACACGGTGGTGTCACCGCCCAACAGCCGCGCCACCCCGCGCACCGCCGTCAGCGATCCGAGTGTCACGATGAAGGGCGGCAGCTTGCCAAATGCGATCAAGCCGCCGTTCGCCAAGCCGAACACAATGCCGGTCAGCAAGGCTGCCGGCACCCCAAGCCATCCCCAGCCCGGTACGAGGGAGGCGAGCAGTGCGGTCATGGCCGAAACGGCGAGGATGGAGCCGACGGAAAGGTCGATGCCGCCGGTCAGGATGACGAAGGTCATGCCGGCGCCGAGCACGGTGTTGATCGCCGCCTGCTGGGCTACGATGGAGATGTTCTGCGACGTGAGGAACCGATCGTCGCTGAGATAGTGGAACGCGATCGCCAGGATCACCAGGACAGGTAACATCCCGAGTGCTTGAACGAGGCTGCGTAGCTGCACCTGTCGCGCAGACAGGCCGGCGCCGCCGGTCGGGGCCGGCACGCCTTGCGCCGCCGGGGGCGCTTCGTTGACCTGAGACATTCCGCTCCCCTCGAGTGATTTTTCTTAGGCTGCCACACCCGCGCCGTAGGCCATGATGTTTTCTTGCGTGATCGGCCCGCCGTTCCTGCCACCCACTTCTCCTGCGATCCGGCCCTCCCGCATGACCAGAACGCGGTCGCACACGCCGATGATCTCCGGCAGCTCGCTCGAGATGACCACCACGCCGATATTGCGTTGCGCGAGATCGTCGATGATCCGGTAGATTTCGGATTTCGCCCCGATGTCGACGCCCCTTGTCGGTTCATCGAGGATCAGCACCTTCGGGCCGGTCTCGAGCCAGCGCGACAACAGGACCTTCTGCTGGTTGCCGCCCGACAGGCTGCCTACCATCACCTGTGGGCTGGCCGCGCGCACGCGCAGCGCATCGAAGGCCCGGCTCGCGCGCTGCCGCGCCGCAGCAAGGTTAAGAATGCCGCCCGGCCCGGCATCGCGGCCGATTACGCCAAGGTTGATGTTGGTGCCGCAGGACAGGTCGAGGAACAGCCCGAGCCCTTTGCGATCCTCCGTGAGGTAGGCGATGCCGGCGGCCAATGCCTCCTCCGGCGCCCGGATCGACACCGGCGTGCCTTCCAGGATCACCTCGCCGCCGGCCTTCGGGTCGGCGCCATAGATCAGGCGGGCGAGTTCGGTGCGCCCCGAGCCGACCAGGCCCGCGATGCCGAGCACCTCGCCACGATAAAGCGTGAAGCTGCACGGGCGCACACGCTTGCCGCCATCCGTGATGTCGCGCACCTCCAGCACGACCGAGCCGTGGCCCCCGCGTCCTGCGTCGTGCTCCTTCTTGTAGAAGCCGGACAGGTCGCGGCCGACCATCATCTTGACGAGGGTCTCGGCCGTGAGTTCGTCGCGCGTGAGCGTGCCGACGTAGGAGCCGTCCCGCAGCACCGAGACGCGGTCGGCGAGCTCGTATACCTCCCCCATGCGATGGCTGATGTAGATGAGAGCGATGCCCTCGGCGCGCAGCTGGCGCAGTAACGCGAACAGCCGCTCGGTTTCGCGGCTGGAAAGCGCGGTGGTGGGTTCGTCCAGCACCAACACCTTGGAATTGGTGTGGAGGGCGCGCGCGATCTCCACCATCTGCTGCTCGGCGATCGACAGTCCGCCAACAAGCGTCTTCGGCCCGAACGGCGCGCCGAGCCGGTCCAGCACAGCCTTGCAACCGTCATACATCGCCTGCCGGTCGATACGTCCTGCCCGCGACGGCTCCGCGCCGAGATAGATGTTTTCGGCAACGCTGAGGTTCGGCGCGAGCGCCAGCTCCTGATAAATGATTGCAATACCGTGCCGCTTGGCCGCGATCGGGTCGGGGATGGTTACTGCCTTGCCGTCGATGCGGATTTCGCCGCCGCTATCCGCGCGGTAGGCGCCGGACAGGATTTTCATGAGCGTCGACTTGCCGGCGCCGTTTTCGCCCATGAGCGCCAGCACCTCGCCGCCCCACGCCTTGAGCTCGACGCCGTTAAGCGCTTTCACCCCGGGAAACGTCTTGGATATGCCCCGCATTTCCAGGCGCGGGACGCCGGTTTCCCCCGATGCCATGGTCGATCGCTCCCTGTTAGCAGATCGACATATTTCCTTCTCGCGCGCGCGGCAATTCCCGTGGTCGCACCGGCACCCCAATTCCCCACATTGACGCGCTGGCGTCGCCTGCGGGCCACTACTGCCCTAATCTCAGTCCCTCTCCCCTGTGGGGAGAGGGTTGGACGAGGGTGCTAAGCGCTCAATCCAAGCTTCGGCTTTACCCAGGCGGCGAGATGCCGGATTGCCTCGTCCGCTTCCGGTGCGGTCCCGGCGAGGAAGTGGAACACGTGCTGCATCTCGGGGATCACGTCGATTTTGACCTCGCCGTCCGCGCGGCGGATAGCCTCGGCAAGGTTGCGGCTGTCATCCAGCAGCGTCTCGTAGCTGCCGACCTGGATGTAAACTGGCGGCAGACCGCGCAGGTCGCCCCGCAAGGGATTGGCGAGCGGATCGTTCTTGTTGCCGCCCTCGCCGAGGAAGGCCGCCGCCATTCCCTGCACTACCTCGCGCGCGACCAGCACATCCTTCTCGCGATTGGTCTCGAACGTTGCGCCGCTGCCGTCCATGTCGAGCCAGGGCGAGAGGGGCATGGTGGCCGCGGGCAGCGGCAAACCCTGCTCGCGCGCGCGAAGAATGGTGGTGATGGCCAAGGCGCCACCCGCGAAGTCGCCAACAAAGGCGATGTGGTTCGGCGTGATGCCCTGATCCAGCAGCCAACGGTACGCCTTCACCATGTCGTTTACCGGCCCCGGATGCACGTTTTCCGGCGCCAGCCGATAGTCGACGATGAGCGCCCGGCAGCCGACCGCCTTGGCGAGATGCGCGTACATCTTGCGGTGCGAGAACATGGAGCCTGTGACGTAGCCGCCGCCGTGTGAGCACAGCAGCACGCGGTCCTCCGCGCAGCCCTTGGGCACCGCCCATAGCGCAGGAATGCCGCCCGCTTCCGTTTCGATGTAGTCGACGCCGCGCGGCTCCGAGTTGACGTCGCCCAAATGTTCGAAAATCGCCCGCATCTCGTCGAGCGGCAGGTCCGGATTGGCGCTCAGCTTCGACGTCATGCCCTGGTAAAGCGTAACGAGCTGCTCGGACTGTTTGCTGGCCATGGGTATTTCCTTCCTTCGTCGGCACGCAGAGATGACGGACGGCCGCACTATGGCGGCCGTCCGTCAGCGATCAGGGCGCGTAATTGATTCCGCGTTCCGGCAGCTCGACCTTCCCGCCGCACTCGCGAGCGATCACGGGCATCACCTCCTCGGCGAACAGCTGCATTTGATCCTCGATCTCGCGGCCCTCGAAGCCGCCGAGTTCGAACCAGCCAAGGAAGCAGAAATCGTCGTATCCGATCTCGTTCTTCATCTTCATGATCTTGTCGATGACGAACTGCTTCGAGCCCTGGATCGCAATCTCGCGCTCGCGCAGCATTTCCGCCGTGACTCGCTTATTGAGGTCGAACATCGGCTCATCAAGCCGCGCCACCACGGCGCCGAAACCGAACGGCCCATAATAGTCGAACTGCAGTTCCATCGCGCGCGCCGCGCGCTCCATCGCCTGCTTTTCCCGGCCTGGGGTGGTGATGTGGATGTATCGGCTGGTCATGATGCCGCGCCGCTTCTGCGCATCCCAACCATACTTGAACTTGCCGCGGTTCAGCATGTCGGGCCAGCCGGCTTTCTCGGCGGCTTCGTAGTACATGTCGATGTTCTTCTTCAGCCGGTCGTTCGGCTCGACGATGAACACGCCGTTGACCCCGTGTTCGGCCGCCCATTTGATGGAACGCGGGCTGGTCAGTGGCTCCCAGATCTGGGGATGCGGCTTCTGCACGGGCTGCGGAAATACCTGCAGCTCCTTCAACGTGGTGGTGGTGGCCTGGACGGGGTTGCCCGCGGAATACATGTCGGGCGCTCCGATGGCGATCACGTCCTCCAGCCGGCGCTCCACCTTGTCCATCTGGAAGTAGGCGATGGTCTGCTTGTGGTTCCACTTTGTGTAAGAAGGAGGGATCGAGAAGTTCTCGCCGCGATGCACAAAGGATGGCTCGGTCCAGCATTTGCGGATGATGGCGACCACTTCTTCGAACGACTTGCGGTTTCGCTCCTGATCCTGGATTGTCGAGCCATACGGGCGGCCAAGGGTCTCGTTCTCGCGCGGCTGGTAACCGCGGCCCATGCCGCACTCGACGCGCCCGCCGCTGATTACGTCGAGCTGGGCGATCTGCTCGGCAATGCGCACCGGGTGGTGCCACACGACGATGTTGGCGCATTGACCCAGCCGGATCTTCTTGGTCTGCGCAGCGATCGCCATCTGCGTGAACAGCGGGTTCGGGCTCATCTCGGCACCTTCCGGCTGGAAATGGTGCTCGGTGAGCCAGAATGATTGAAAGCCGAGCTTCTCGGCCAGGATGCCCTGTCGTACTTGGTTCACCAGGACTTCTTGTGCCGCCTGGTGCACGTCGGCCAGCGAGCCGTCGTTCACTGCCACACCGTCCTTGGTAACCACGACGGGAAGACTAGAGGCGCCGTTGTGGAACACACCTATTTCGAACATTCAATTTCCTCCCGGAAATGATTGGCTTTGTTGCGACGATGCCGTCGGACCGTCCTTCGGACGGCTTCAAATGGAACTATCGACTGGATCGGTGCAACCCGTCAACGGCGCGCGACTGGCCAGCGCGAGCAGCCGGGCCCATAATCCCGCTCCGGGCGGGACGACTTGTTGCTACCGGGCTCCGGCGGGTCGGACACGCTGTCGTGCCCGACCCCCCAAACCCGTCTGCGGCAAGCTCTGCCTTGTGGCGCAACCGATGGAGGAGCAGAATACTTTCGAGTCCGATCGCGGTTGATCGGATCGGCTATACCGTCGCCTTGTTCCCGACTGGTCCACGCACCGACCGGTCGGTCGCTTAAAACGTGCCGCCGTGCGGCGACGGCGATCAGAGCGGCGCGATGTATTGCAAGCCTTTCAACAGCGAAAGATGCGTCTGAATGAACGCCGTCGCGATCAGCGCGACATGCACGAAGTCTGCGGCAGGATCGGTGTCACCGGCGAGAAATTCCTGTTGCAGCAGCAGCAATTGCTGATGACCCTGGATCTGCGCCTGAACGTAGGACTCGTCGAACCGCGGCCCTGTTAGACCCTGCAAGGACGCGATAATCTGCTGCTGCGCCGCCGTCAGTTGGGCAGGGGGCGGCGTGAACTCGCTGGTCAAGGATTGTGCCACCGCCGTCTGCTCAGCGATTTCCGACTGCGCGAACCGGCGCACAAACGCGTTCTTGGAAATGCTCAATGCGACCTGGCTCGTGGTTTTTGCCAGCGTCCCGATCTGCAGGGTTGCCGCAGCGTAGGATGCGGGATCAAGCGGCTGGGCTGGGCTCTGGGCGGTTTGCCCATATGCGCCCGCGGAGCGCAACAATAACGGCGCGGTGGCGCCGGCGAGGCCGAGAAGAACGTGGCGACGGTCCATGGGGGTTTTCCTTTGCTGAACGCGCGGCCGTTCCTCGACCGCCGCCCACCCTGACGAAAATAGCCCTGCTTGGTTTACGTCGTTCAGGCAATTTTGATCTCGCCACGTGAAGGCGCCAAAACGCGTGTCCCGCCGCCGGCCCAAATGCACAAACACGTGCGCGGCGCTCCTTGAGCAGCGTAAACTCGCCGAAGCTGTTGGGGGTCGACGATTGAAGAACTCGGTTCCGTTGCGCCTTCACGTGCCCGAACCGCCGGCCCGCCCCGGCCAGGCCGCGGATTTCAGCTGGGTCAAGGTGCCGCCGGCGGGATCGGTGCCGCGCCCGGACATCACCGCCGAGCCGAACGCGATGCGCGAGCACGCCTATGCATTGATCCGGGTGCTCGACGAGGACGGGCGCGCGGTCGGCGCGTGGGACCCGAGGCTCGACCCCGACACGCTTCGGCGCGGGCTCAGGCTGATGATGCTGACCCGGGCCTATGACGAGCGCATGTTCCGCGCCCAGCGCCAGGGCAAGACGTCGTTCTACATGCGCTGCACGGGCGAGGAGGCGATCGGGGTCGCCCAGGCGATGGCGCTCGACGAGCGGGACATGGTGTTCCCGACCTATCGCCAGCAAAGCTTGCTGATCGCCCGCGGCTGGCCGCTGGTCGACATGATGAACCAGGTCTTTTCCAACAGCCGCGACCGGCTCAAGGGGCGGCAAATGCCCGTCATGTATTCCAGCAAGGCGGCCGGCTTTTTTTCCATCGCCGGCAATCTCGCGACGCAGTTGCCGCAAGCGGTGGGCTGGGCGATGGCCTCGGCAATCAAGGGCGACGACCGGATCGCCGCCGGCTGGATTGGTGAGGGCGCCACGGCGGAGGGCGACTTCCACCACGCCCTGACCTTCGCCAGCGTGTATCGCGCGCCGGTGATCCTCAACATCGTCAACAACCAGTACGCCATCTCCTCCTTCCAGGGGATCGCCGGCGGCGAGCACACGACGTTTGCGGCGCGGGCGCTCGGCTACGGCCTGCCGGCGCTGCGCGTCGACGGCAACGACTTCCTGGCGGTGCATGCCGCCACAAGCTGGGCGGCGGACCGGGCGCGCTCCAACGGCGGGCCGACCGTGATCGAGCTGTTCTCCTATCGGGCGTCGGCGCATTCGACGAGCGATGACCCAAGCAAGTACCGCCCGGCCGACGAAGCGAGCCATTGGCCGCTTGGCGATCCGATCGCCCGGCTCCGGGCGCATCTTGCCGCCATGGGCGCTTGGTCCGACGCCGAGCACGAGCAGCTGGCGGCCGAGGTGGAACGCACGGTGCGCGAGGCGCAAAGCGAGGCGGAAGGCTACGGCACGCTCGGCACCGGCGAGCACCACAGCCCGGCCACCATGTTCGACGACGTGTTCAAGGAGATGCCGTGGCATCTCCGCCGCCAGCGGCAGGAGCTGGGTTACTGAGATGCCGCGCATGAACATGGTCCAGGCGCTCAACTCAGCGATGGACGTGATGATGGCGCGCGACCCCAACGTGGTCGTGTTCGGCGAGGACGTGGGCTATTTCGGCGGCGTGTTCCGCTGCACGGAGGGCTTGCAGCGCAAATACGGCCCCGAGCGCGCCTTCGACACGCCGATCGCCGAGGCGGGGATCCTGGCGACCGCGGTCGGCATGGGCGTCTACGGCTTGCGCCCGGTGGTCGAGATCCAGTTCGCCGACTACATCTACCCGGCGACCGACCAACTCGTCTCCACCGCCGCCCGCCTGCGCTATCGCTCGGGCGGCGAGTTCACCGCCCCCATCACGGTTCGCGCGCCCTGCGGCGGCGGCATCTTCGGCGGGCAGACCCACAGCCAGAGCCCCGAGGCCATCTTCACGCATGTCTGCGGGCTCAAGACCGTCGTGCCGTCCACTCCCTACGACGCCAAGGGCCTGCTCATCAGCGCGATCGCCGACGACGACCCGGTGATCTTTCTGGAGCCCAAGCGCCTCTACAACGGCCCGTTCGACGGCCATCACGACCGGCCGGTTACACCGTGGACCGCGCACGAGGCAGGCGAGGTTCCGTCCGATCATTACGTAGTCCCACTCGGGAAGGCCTCCGTGGTGCGTCCCGGCGAGGACGTGACGGTGCTCGCCTACGGCACCATGGTGCACGTGGCGCTGGCGGCGGCGGCGGAGAGCGGCATCGACGCCGAGATTGTCGATCTGCGCACGCTCGTCCCGGTCGACATCGACGCGATCGTCGGCTCCGTCGAGAAAACCGGCCGGTGCGTGATCGTCCACGAGGCGACGCGGACCAGCGGCTACGGCGCTGAGCTGTGCGGCCTCGTGCAGGAGCACTGCTTCTACCATCTCGAAGCACCGATCGTTCGGGTGACGGGCTGGGACACGCCGTATCCCCATGCGCTGGAATGGGACTACTTCCCCGGACCCAAGCGCGTCGCGGACGGGCTGCGGCGGGCGATGGAAGGCTGACGTGGCCCGCTTCGTGTTCAACCTCCCCGATGTCGGCGAAGGCATCGCGGAGGCGGAGGTGGTCGGCTGGCACGTCGAGGCCGGCGGCGTAGTCGCCGAGGACGACCCGCTGGTGGACGTGATGACGGACAAGGCGACGGTGGAAATCCCATCGCCGCGCAGCGGCCGCGTGCTCGCCACCACCGGCCGGCCCGGCGACAAGATCCAGGTCGGCGCCGAGCTGGTCGTCCTGGAGGTAGGCGGCGAAGCGGCCGAGGCGAGCGCGCCACCGCCTTCGGCGCCACCGCCCGCTTCGCCCGCTCCCGAGGAGCTGCCACAGCGCCCGACCGAGGGGCGGTCCGCGCCCCTACCGGCTAACAGATCCGTCCGCCCCGGCAAGCCGCTCGCGTCCCCGGCCGTGCGACGACGCGCGCACGAGCTGGGCATCCCGCTTCAGTTCGTCGCCGCAACCGGTCCCGCCGGCCGGATCACCCACGCCGATCTGGATGCTCAGCTTGCCTCGGGGTCCCGCATCGGCGCCGCCGTGCCTGCGCGCCCCGCTCCGGCCGATGAGATCGAGGAGATCAAGATCATCGGCCTGCGCCGGCGGATCGCCGAGCGGATGCAGGAAGCGAAGCGGCGCATCCCGCACTACGCCTATGTCGAGGAGATCGACGTCACCGCGCTCGAGGCGCTGCGCGCGCACCTTAACGCGCGTTACGAGGAGCGGACGAGGCTGACCATGCTGCCATTTCTCATGGCGGCGCTGGCCCGCGCCGTTCCGCGCTTTCCTATGGTCAACGCATTGTTCGACGACGACGCCGGCATCCTCCGCCGCCACGCGGCCCTGCATATCGGCATCGCCACGCAGACGCCGCAGGGCCTGCTGGTTCCGGTGGTCCGCAACGCCGCGGCGTTGGGCCTATGGGAGGCGGCGGCGGCGATCGCCCGGCTGGCAGGCGCGGCGCGGGACGGCAAGGCAACCCGCGACGAACTGACCGGCTCGACCATCACCATCACCAGCCTCGGCCCCATCGGCGGCATCGTGACCACGCCGGTCATCAACTACCCGGAGGTCGCGATCGTCGGCGTCAACCGCATCGTCGAGCGCCCGGTGGTGCTGGGCGGGCAAGTGGTGGTGCGCAAGATGATGAACCTGTCGAGTTCCTTCGACCATCGCGTGGTGGACGGGTCGGACGCCGCGCAGTTCATCCAGGAAATCAAGTCGCTGCTGGAGCAGCCCGCGACCTTGTTCATCCCGTGACCGCCCTCGCGCGATGATCGAAACCAAGGTGCTCGTGGTGGGCGGCGGGCCGGGCGGTTACGTGGCCGCGATCCGGGCCGGGCAGCTCGGGCTCGACACCGTGCTGGTGGAAACCGGCCGGCTCGGCGGCACCTGCCTCGTCCGCGGTTGCATCCCCAGCAAGGCGTTGATCCATGCCGCCGGCAAGTTCGACGACATGCGGCGGGCAGTCGGCGGCGACACGACCGGCATCCGCCTGTTGGCGCCGCCCGCGATCGACATGGCGCGCACGGTCGCCTGGAAGGAAGGCATCGTCGACCGGCTGACCGGGGGGGTCGCGACCCTGCTGCGCAAGGCCGGGGTGCGGGTGCTTTCGGGCTGGGCCACATTCAGCGACGCCAAGACCTGCACGGTACGCACCGCCGACGGCGTCGAGACGCTGCGGGCGGAGCATGTCATCCTGGCGACCGGTTCTACCTCGGCGTTGCTGCCCGGGGTCGAGTTCGGCGGCCCGGTGATCTCGTCCACCGAGGCACTGATGCTCGACCGGGTGCCCGCACGCCTTCTCGTGGTGGGGGCGGGCTATATCGGACTGGAGCTCGGAACGGCGTTCGCCAAGCTCGGCGCGGCGGTCACGGTGGTTGAGGCGCAGGAGCGCATCCTGCCGAACTGGGACGAGGCGCTGACCAATCCCGTACGGCGCTGGCTCGAACGCGCCGGCGTCGGCTTGCACCTCGGCTCGCGCATCGATGGCGTGGAGCGGGGCGAAACGGAGGTGGCCGTCACGGTTCGAAAGGCGGACGGGACAGCGGCTCGGGTGGTCGCGGACACCATGCTGGTCACGGTGGGGCGCCGCCCGGCGACGGAAGGATGGGGCCTCGAAGCGATGGCGGTCGACATGACCGGCCCGTTTGTGCGGGTGGACGACCGATGCCGGACCTCCATGCGCAACGTTTGGGCGATCGGCGACCTCGTGGGCGAGCCGATGCTGGCGCACAAGGCCTCGGCGCAGGGCGAGATGGTGGCGGAGATCATCGCCGGGGCCCGGCGGCTGTTCGACCCGGTCGCCATTCCGGCGGTCTGCTTCACCGAACCCGAGATCGTGAGCGTCGGCGTCGCGCCCGACCCTCACGGGCAAAATGAGGCGATCGTCGTCGGCCGGTTCCCGTTCGCGGCGAGCGGGCGCGCGCTCGGCATGGAAGCGGGGGCGGATGGCGGGTTCGTCCGGGTGGTGGCCCGGCGCGACGACCACCGCGTGCTGGGCGTGCAAGCGGTCGGCGCGCACGTTTCCGAGCTTGTCGGGGAGTTCACCCTGGCGATCGAGATGGGCGCTCTGCTGGAGGATGTGGCCGGGACGATCCACGCCCATCCGACCCTGACCGAAGCGTTCCACGAAGCCGCCCTCGGCGGGCTCGGCCACGCCATCCACCTCTAATCAGCGCGCTCGTGACCGGCCATCCACCAGATGCGCTCTGTAGCTCCGCCCAAGTCATGAAAACGCCTAGCCAGGAATTGATGAAGGTTTCCGACCAGGCCCAGGTCACCGGTATCCCGACCACCAGAGAAAGCAGATAAGTGGCCACAAGGCGCGAGCATGTCATGGGGGCCTACCTTCGGTCCTATATCCGGACACAATCCACCCGCACCGCATCCTTTAAGCGGGCACGACGCGCTCCAGTGACCATCAGCCGGACGGATATGGCCCCGTGAACAGATCGCCCAACGCCCAGCGAAGCCGGTAGGAGAGCCATCGCTGTGCGAGGTGATAGGGCCGGTCATGCAGCATGTGGCACCGCTGGCAAAGGCTCTTGAGATTCCCCGGGCTGTTGTTGCCCGGATCGTGGTCGAGATGGGCCGTGGCGAGCACTACGCGGGTGAGCCGGAGTTGGTCGAGCTGCGGGCCGCGAGGGGTGGCACAGCGGCGCCCGTGGCCATCTCGCCAGTGGTTCGCATCGGCATCGAGCCAGCGGCCGTCAGGTAGGCACTGCACAGACAGCCCGTGCGGCCGATGGCATGTCTCGCAGCGGCCTTTCGCTCGGCCGAAGCGGATTGCGGCGCTGAGCTGCGGCCAGTCGATCGGGTAAAACCATCGCAGCGAAGGCCGGATCGGCACGAAGTCCCTCCCCTTCAAGGCCCGCCCATACGGCCTTGTGCGCACCTTCGTAGCGACGAACGCTCGTAGTCCGCCAAGCACATCGCCATCACTGAGCAGTCGAATTCAATGGCGTGGGTTCCGCACGGTCCCGGAACGGTATAGTGTCGTTATGAGCGGCGCGCTGCAGCTCGCCAGGAGAGCAATACGCGGCCCTCAAAAAAGGGAGGAAACAAGTGAAATCCGGCCTCATGTTGGTGACTTTGGGCCTGCTGGCTCTCGCGGCGCCTTCGTTGGCACAGAACAATCCCCAGGAAACAGACTGGCGCCTTGATCCTTCGTTTACGCCGCGACGCGCCTGACGCCGGTGAACCCAAGAACATCGGTCGGTTAAAAAACAATGATGATGGGGGAGAAAAGTTTGATGGAATTGCGCAAATACATCCTGTCAGCGGCGGCGTTGGCGCTGATCGCTGCCTTCGTCTTCGCAACCGGGCACCGGCGCAAGCGAAAGAAGGGACAGTCAGCTTTACGTTTGCCGGCTTCGGCACTTCCAAAGCCACCCAGATCGGGAAAGACCGGCTTCTTCTCGTCATCGACGAAAATGGTCTAGACGAAGGAAGCAGTGATCCGATGTTCGATCACACGACGTGGCACTGTTGGGGGTTGGGGGACTTCACCAAAGGCGTGGGTCAGGCTCATGCCTATTGCGTTCGGACCGACCCCGCTGGAGATCAGTTTGTTCAGGATATTGTCACCGGGACAATGTCGCTGGGGCAAAGCTTTAAAGGGTCGGAGACGTTGACCGGGGGCACAGGGAAGTTTTCGGGGATAACCGGCAGTGGAACGTTTGTGTTTGACGGGAACACGTTTAAGCCAGCCGAGCAGGGAACCTATATCTCTCACGGCACCCATAACCTCAGCTATAAGCTCCCGTAGTCACCAGTGACTCGGCGGGGTCGGCTGCGAGCGCGTGCCCTGCCCCATGTGTGGCGGTGCCCGCACCGTGCATCGAACCGAGCAGAACGCGCGCGGCAAGCCGCACATGGTGGTCGGCGGCCAGGCGCGTTGTGTGCTCGGCTTGCGGCGGCAAGGGGAAGGTGCGGGCGGCGCGGTGAATTGCCACCGGAACCGGAACGAGTAATCTTGTGATGCGGCGCCAAAGAGTGCCGGACGCTCCCAAAACAACAATGGAGGAACGTTCGATGCAAACACGCACAGGTGTCTTGTCCGCCTTCACACTGGGCGGTGCCATGGCCTGCGGAGTCGCGGCGATGGCGGCTGATCTGCCGAAGGAAGGTAAGTTCAGCGTCACGCTTTCGGGCGCTGGCACGGCCAAGATTACCGCGGTCGGGAAAGAGCGGCTCCTGCTCGCTTGGGACGAAACCGACTTGACTGTCGGCACGGGGCTCCTCGATCACATGACATGGCACTGCTTTGGCTTATACGATGTGATGAACGCAATGACGCAGGTTCAAGGTTACTGTGTGGCGACGGACCCTGCGGGAGATCAACTCGTTGGCAATGTTGCCAGTGATGAGAAGTTTGCGGCGGATGCCAAGAGCTTTAGCATATCTGGCACGATCACGACAGGGACAGGAAAGTATGCTGGCATCAGTGGTGGTTGGACCATTGTAGTGCACGGCCCAGAGTTCCGGACGGCGGCTGATGGAACCTACGTCACATACGGCCCCCTTCAGGGCAGCTACAAAATCCCATGAGCTAGACTAGGGCCGGCAAACGCCCGCCGGGCGCATCGACCCCGGCGCCGAAGCCCGGGCCCCCGCAGCAGACCCTGAAGCTCGGCCCAGTCGTGGCCGTTGCGAGGAAGCGGGTTTGCTGAAATCATTGAGTTCCCCGTTGCCGCTGCAGGCGTTCACGGAGCGTTAAGACGCCTGCCTCAGGATCAAAGCCGGTTTGGAGCGGGCGAGGCCTCGACATGAACGACGCGGACATGCGCGCGGCGCGCGTCGCCGGCCGGACCTATTCCTTCGATCACGGCCGCGCCCCGATCAATTGGTCCCGTCCGATTTACGGGTATCTGGCTTTGGCCATTGCTGCACTCGCGCTCGGGTTCGTCGGACTAAGCTGCTTGGGCTGACTCCAATCGGACTGACTTTATGGCGCAGCGCTTAGAAGCGTGTGCTTGAGCGCGGAGAGAATTTCGTCCCGGAGGCGTTCGTCGGCCGAGGCCCGGGCCAGGGTGAGGCCTCCGACCAGCGCCGCCATGGTGGCAATGGCGCGTCGGCGCTCCACCACGTCGTCGCCCACTTGGTCGAACATGCGCTCTAGGCCGCGCGAGAAAGCGGCCCTGATTTCGGGGGTTTCGCGCCCCGCCTCGCTGGCGAGGGCGGCGATCGAGCAACCGTTCGCGCGATCGAGCACGTGCGGCAGGGAAAGATAGCGTTCGACAAACGCCCGGCGCTCAGCCTCGCTGCCGACGAGGGAGCTGGTTTTTTGCGCCGCCGCCTCGGCGATCTCCGCCGATAGCGCTTCCTTCGATGCGAAGTGCGTGTAGAAGGCGCCGTGGGTCAGCCCGGCCGCGGCCGAGATCTCGGCGATGCCGACGCCGTCGAAGCCCCGCTCGCGAAACATCCTGCCTGCGGCGTCCAGCAGGGCCGCGCGATGCCGGGCCGCGGTGGCCTTCGATACCTTCATGCTTCTCCTCAACGCCAGAGCCGGACGTCTGCCCGCTGCTTGACACCAATCATGATGTACATCACGATTAGCCTCAGTCAATCAGAGGAGGAGGGCGTGAGCCGGTCGATCGAGTTCCATTTCGACTTCCGCAGTCCGTACAGCTACCTCGCCCAAACCCAGCTCCCCGCGCTCGCCCGACGCACCGGCGCCGTGGTTTCATACCATCCGTTCCGCATCCTTGAGTTGATGCAAATGGTCGGCAATCGGCCAACGAGCATCGAATGCAAGAACAAGGGCGCCTATGCAAACCGCGACTTGGCGCGCTGGGCTAGCCGTTACGGGGTGGCGATGCAGCGCAATCCCCACATGCGCGAGATCGACGGTGCCCGGCTCGGGCGAGGGGCGCTTGTGGCGGTCGACCGGGGGCAGGCGCCGGCCTATGTGGACGCCGTATTCGGCGCGATGTGGCGCGATGCGGTGAACCTGGGCGAGCGTGACCGTTTCGTCGCGTGCCTCGACGAAGCAAGGATCGACGGAGCCTCGCTTCTCGAAGAGGCCGACAAGCCCGACACCGTCGAACGGCTCGACAAAGCCACCGAGGCGGCGGCCACGCGGGGCGTATTCGGCTCACCAACGATGTTCGTCGGTGAAGCGATGTTCTTCGGCAATGACCGGCTCGACTTCGTCGAACAGGCGCTTGTCGCGGCGGCGGCATAGGAGGCGGCGGTGGACAAACCTATCTGCGTGATATCCGGCGTCGGTCCCGGCACCGGGACCGCCATGGCGCGTCGGTTCACCGAAGGCGGCTATCGGGTCGCCATGTTGGCGCGCAACGAGGAACGGCTGGCAACGCTTGCCCGCGAGCTTCCGGGCAGCAAGCCGTATCGCTGCGATGTCGCCGACCCGGCGGCGGTGGCGTCGGTTGCCGATGCGATCGAGCAAGATCTCGGGCCGCCCGCTGTCTTGATCCATAACGCCGTAGGTGGCGCGTTCGGCTCCTTCCTCGATCTCGAACCGTCCGTGCTGCAACGGAACTTCGAGATCAACACGATGGGCCTGCTCTATCTTGCGCGGCGCTTCGCGCCGGGCATGGCGGAACGCGGCGCGGGGGCGATCGTCGTTACCGGCAACACCTCGGCACTGCGAGGGCGGCCGAACTTCGCCTGCTTCGCGCCGAGCAAGGCCGCGCAGCGGGTCCTCGCGGAAGCGATC
Organism: uncultured Alphaproteobacteria bacterium; assembly: GCA_963757115.1. Taxonomy (GTDB): domain Bacteria; phylum Pseudomonadota; class Alphaproteobacteria; order Acetobacterales; family Acetobacteraceae; genus CAVWQV01. Next base: position 209,475 of record CAVWQV010000014.1, read on the forward strand.
GCGCGCGATCTAGGGCCGAAGGGCGTCCATGTGGCCTATATCGTGATCGATGCAGTGATCGACGTAGCGTGGGCGCGCGAACGATACCCCGATCGCCCGGACGATTTCTTCATCAAGCCCACGGCAATCGCGGCAGAGGTCTGGCACGTCGCCCATCAGGACCGCTCTGCCTGGTCCTTCAATGTCGAGGTGCGGCCTTACGCCGAGGCGTGGTGAGGCTAAAGGTTGGGCCACAACCCGGGGGTGGCGACCTCGAGCGAATGTCCGTCGGGGTCGCGGAAGTAGAGACTGGTGCCGCGCCCGGGCCAGCGCACCTCGCTTTCAAGCGCGACGCCCTGCTGGCCCAGATGCTCCCGCCAGCGCTCGAGCTCCATCCAGGGAATGGCGAAGCAGAGGTGCTGGTGGCCTTGGGCGTCGTGCGGCGGAATGAAGCCGCCCGGCGCCGGGGATGGCGCGATCGATCCGCCGCGGCGGAACAACAGCAGCACCTGTCCTCCGGGAACCCCGAGCGCACGCATCCGCGCGTCCGCAAGGAACGCCTCGAAGCCGAACAAGCGTTGGTAGAACGCTTGCGCGGCGTCGAGGTCGGCGACGTAGAGGGACGTCTCCATGACGCCCGCCACGCGAGGAGCCGGCATCAGCGGCCGGCGGTCTGGCCCGCGATCGAGCGTTGCAGGAACTTCAGCGTCGTGTCGGCCAGGTGCTCGTCGATCCATCGCGCCATGTCCTGCTCCTCGCTCAGTGACTGCTTGAGGGCGGAGACGGCCGCGCTGTGACCCGTCGCGTCGGCAAGGGTGAGTAGCGACTTGTAAGACGCGATCTCGTAGTGCTCGAAGGCAAAGTTCGCAAAGCTGTTTTTCACCACCTCGTCGGGTGCCGGTGCGTGCGCCATCGCCGCCATGTTGCCCATGAACGACAGCACGGTGTCCTTCACGGACGAGTGGCTGGTGCCGAGCGAGCCCAGCAGCTCCTCGATGCGCCGCGCCTGTTCCTGCAATTCCCGCACGTGCTGGCGCATCCGCTCCACCATCTCGGGATAGTGCTCAAGCCGGCCGATCTGCCGTTCGAGCAGCTCGATCGCCTGATTTTCGACCGCGTGCTGGTTGCGCAGCCCGGTCGTGTAAATGTCGCGAGCCGTGTCAGTGGCGCCGCTCATAGTTTTCTCCTGTTGTCAGCTCCACCTCATCGCGCAAGCGGTCGCAGGGATGCGTGCTCGCTTCGAGTTGAGCGGCTTTGACAGCGGGCCGGCGAACGACGAACACTCGGACGGCCGGGGATTGCTGGAGGACGCATGGCCGAGCTTCTCGTCTGCCTGACCTTCGACCACGACAACGCCTCCTCCTTCATCTCGCGCGGCCTGACGACGCCGACCATGATCTCGCGCGGCGATTACGGCATCGTCGCCACCGAGCGCATCCTGGCCATGCTCCGGACGCAGCGCGTCCCGACCACCTGGTTCATCCCCGGCCACACCATCGAAAGCTATCCGTCCTGCGCGCGCGCCGTGCACGAGGCGGGGCACGAAATCGGCAATCACGGCTGGACGCACCGCATTCCCGCAAGCCTCGGCCGCGAGGGCGAGGAAGCCGAGCTGGTGCGGGGCAGCGCCGCCATCGAGACGCTGACCGGCCGCAAGCCGCGCGGCTACCGCTCGCCTTCTTGGGACCTTTCACCGCACAGCGTCGGTCTGCTCATCAAGCAAGGCTTCGTCTACGACAGCAGCATGATGGGGCACGATTACCTTCCCTATCAGGCGCGCGACGGCGACCGGGTTGCGCTGCTGGAGCCGATGGAGTTCGGCGCCGATACTGAACTGGTGGAAATGCCGATCAGCTGGTCGCTCGACGACCATCCGCATTTCGAGTTCATGCGTACCGAGAACGCGATCCTGCAGGGTTTGCAGAATGCCCGGAGCGTGTTCCAGAACTTCGCCGACGAGTTCGACTACATGCGCCGCACAGTGGATTGGGGCATCCTGACCTATACCTTCCATCCGCATGTGGTCGGCCGCGGCTACCGCATGCTGGCGCTGGAGGGGCTGATCGATCGGTTGCGCGACTGCGGCGCGCGCTTCGTCACCATGGAAACCGCAGTGGAAAACTATCGGGCGCGATACCCCGGAGGGCTCAGCCTTCGAGGGCGATAGAGCGGCCGCCCACGCCCGCCGGGTGGCTTGCATCCCTGGTGGCCCTGTCTCAGAAAGGGCGGAATTCGGAGCCGCGCCGCCGGAATCGTGAGCGTGGCGCGACTCGCCTGCCGGAGACAGTTTTCAGACCATGCGATCCCGCCCGCTCGTCACCCGGCTCGACCGCTACATGTTCTACCAACAGTTGTGGGCGCTGATCGCGGTCACCGGCGGCCTCGCGGCCCTGATCTGGCTCACCCAGTCGCTCCGCTTCGTGGAGCTCGTGGTCAATCACGGGCTGTCGATCGGCGTGTTCCTGGAGCTGACGGGCCTGCTGATCCCAAGCTTCGTCGCCGTGATCCTGCCCATCACCACGTTTGTCGTCATCCAGTTCATCTATCAGAGGCTCGCCGGCGATCGCGAGCTGACCGTGATGCGCTCGGCCGGACTTTCACCGTGGGCGCTTTCCCGGCCGGGCCTTGCCGTCGCCGGGTTCGCCGTGATCGCCGGCTACGCGCTCAATCTCTGGCTCGTGCCGGCTAGCCTCACCGCCTTCCGTGAGTTCCAGTGGGAGATCCGCAACCGCATGGCGGCTTTCCTGCTGCAGGAAGGGGTGTTCACCTCCGTTTCCGACGCGCTCACCGTTTACGTCCGATCGCGCGATCCGGACGGCACCCTGCATGGCATCCTGGTGGATGACGGGCGTCAGAAGAACAGCCACGCCACTATCCTGGCGCAGACCGGCCGGATCGTCGAAGGCCGGTCTGGCCCGCGCGTGGTGCTGGAGGACGGCAGCCGGGAGGAACTCGACCACCAGACCGGCCGCCTCAACATCCTGACCTTTGCGGAGAACGTCATCGACATCGCTCAAAACAGCAACAAGGAAGGCGAGCGCGTGCGCGACATGACCGAGGTGTCGCTCGACGATCTACTGCATCCCAGCCCCGAAACGCTCCCGAACGCGCGCGACATCCCGAAATGGCGGGCCGAGGCGTTCAAGCGGCTGGCGACGCCGCTCACCGCTTGGTCGTTCGCGATGGTGGCGCTGGTTTCCTCGCTGACCGGCCCGTTTCGCCGCCACGGCAACGTGGTGCGCCCGCTGGTCGCGGTCGGGGCGGTGGTTGGCCTGCTCGCCGTGGGCCTGGCGGTTGGGAACCTTGCCGCCCGCGACAACGGGCTGATCCCGCTGATCTGGCTGCACGCGGCGGGGCCGGGCCTCGTTTGCGTCTGGATGCTATACGGGCCGCGGCTGTGGCCCGCGCGTCGGCCGGTTCTCACGCAGCCGGCCTGAGCGGTCACTCCATGACCATCGCCGTCACACTCTCACGCTACATCTCTCGCCAATTCACCTTGGCGGTGCTGGCCATGTTGTCGGCGCTCAGCGGGTTGGTGGCGTTGTTCGATTTCATCGAGCTGCTGCGCCGCTCGGCCACCAAGCCCGACGCTACTTTCGGGCTGGTCACGGAAATCGCGGCACTCCGGCTTCCCTACATCGCCATGCAAATCCTGCCCTTCGCCGTCATGCTTGGAGGCATTCTCGCATTTTGGCGCCTGACGCGCTCCTCCGAGTTGATCGTCGCGCGCGCCGCTGGCGTGTCGGCCTGGGGCTTTCTTGCGGGACCCGTGCTGTGCGCCCTGCTCCTCGGGGCGACCGCGACCGCAGCACTCAGCCCGCTCTCCTCCGTCATGCTCCGCCGGGCGGAGATGCTCGACAACGTGTATCTCAGGACCGGGGGTGGCCCGCTGGCGCTGTCCGGGGGCCAGCTTTGGATGCGCCAATCGGATAACGAGCTGGCTCCAGGGGGTGTCGCCATTATCCACGGCTTCGGGGTCCACGTGGAGGGACACACGCTGAGGGGTGCCGAGCTGAGCGTGTTCCGGCTGGACAATGCGGACCGTCTGCTGGCGCGGATCGAAGCCAAGCGCGCAATCTTGGGCGGCAAGATGTGGACGCTGGAGGACGCGCGCGTGGTCCGGCCCGACCGGTTGCCCGAGCCGCCGCGGACGGTCACGCTGCCTACCGATCTGACGGTTGCGCGCGTGCAGGACAGTTTTGCGTCCCCCGACACGCTTTCGGTCTGGGTGCTGCCCGACTTCATCGCGCTTCTCGACCGGTCCGGATTCTCCTCGCTCCGGCATCGGTTGCACTACCAGGCGCTGCTGGCTCTGCCGCTGCTTGCCGGCGTGATGGCGCTGGTCGCGGCCGGGTTTTCCATGCGCCCCACCCGCCGCGGGGGGGTCGCGCGCATGATCGGCAGCGGTGTTGCGGCGGGGTTCGCGCTGTTCATGGTTTCCAAGCTCGCCGAGGAATTCGGCCAGTCCGGCGCGCTCCCGGTAGCGCTCGCGGCCTGGGCGCCGGCGGGCGCCGGGCTGATGCTCGCGGTCGCCTTGCTTCTGCACGTCGAAAACGGCTGATGCGCGCTTGGGCACGGGCCGCGGCCGTTCTCTTGCTGGCGGCGTTGTCGGAGCCCGCTCATGCGCAGCTCAGCCAGTTGACGGCGGGTGGCGGGGCGCATGGCGCACCGATCAGCCGCGACCAACCTGTGACGTTCACCGCCGACCAGGTCGACTACGACCGCGACAGGGCAATCGTCACCGCAACCGGGCATGTGGAAGCGTGGCAGAACGATCACGTGGTCCGCGCCGACAAGATGACGTTCGATCGCAACACCAACATCGCGGCGGCGTACGGCCACGTGGTGCTGCTCGAACCGGACGGGCAGGTGCTGTTCACGGACTATGCCGAGCTGTCCGAAGGAATGCGCAACGCCGTGCTGCGCGGAATGCGCGCGATCCTGGCTGAGAACGGGCGGCTAGCGGCCAACGGCGCGCGCCGTTTCGAGGGCAAGCTCAACGAGCTCAGTAGGGTCGTCTACTCCACCTGCAATCTTTGCGCGAAGGACCCCACCCGGCCACCGCTTTGGCAGATCCGCGCGCTCGACGCGGTGCAGGACCTGGAGCACAAGCGCATCGAATATCAGGACGCGACCTTGCAGATGGCTGGCCTGCCGGTCGCCTACTTGCCGTATTTTTCGCATCCCGACCCGTCGGTAAAGCGGCAGTCGGGGCTGCTGATCCCTTCGATCGGCTCGTCGTCGCATATCGGGCAGTTCATCAGCCAGCCCTACTACATCGTGCTCGATGACCAATCGGACATGACGGTCACGCCCATGCTGACCACGGAGGCCGGCCCGCAACTCGAATTGTCCTATCGCCGACGTTTTAACGATGGTCGGCTCGATATCGACGGCTCGCTCGGATACCTCGAGAATGCCGTGCAGGGCACCATTCTCGCGCATGGGCGGTTCGACTACGACGAAACCTGGCGTTACGGCTTCGACCTCGAGCGCGCCTCCTCCACCGACTACGTGCGCGATTTCCGCCTAGGGCGCGTGGTCGGCGACGCCAACGTGCTCACCAGCCAGCTCTACCTGGAAGGCTTCGGCGAGGGTGCCTACACGCGGCTCGACGCGCGATTCTATCAGGGGCTGGTCGACACCATCGTGGACACCAAGCTTCCCTTCGTTCTCCCGCGCTACGAGTATAGCTACTTCGGCCTGCCCGATCAGTGGGGCGGGCGGCTGCGGATCGACGTGGGCGCGTTCAATGTCGTGCGCACCGTTGGCACCAACACGCAGCGCGCCGCCCTGACGACCGAGTACTCGCGCCCCTTCGTGGGCTCGCTCGGCGACCTTTGGAAGCTCACGCTGCACGGGGACGCCGCGGCCTACAACGCGAATGAACTGAATCAGCAGCCGAACTTCAGCCCGCTTAGCAGCAACTCGACCGCGCGCGGCTTGCCGCAGGCCGCGGTTGAGGTGCGCTGGCCCTTCATGCGCGACAGTGGGGACTGGGGCAGCCAGATCGTCGAGCCGATCGCCCAGCTGATCGTCGCACCCCAGGTGGGAAACAGTCAGTTTACCGATATCCCGAACGAGGACAGCCTCGACCTCGAATTCACCGACCAGAATCTTTTCGCGTTCAACCGCTTCCCGGGGATCGATCGTCTCGAAGGAGGGGTGCGGGCGAACATGGGGCTGCACGGCGCCTGGTATCTCAACGGCACCAGCTTCGACGGTTTGGTCGGCCAAGTGTTCCGCACCACCGAGGACAACAACTTCGCCGTCACGTCCGGGCTCCATGACAAGGTTTCCGACATCGTGGGGCGCGCCACGTTCGCACCGACCGATTGGCTCGACTTCACCTACCGGACGCGGATCGATCATCGGAACGGCGTCACCCGCATGGCGGACGCGATCGGCTCGGTGGGCGGGCCCCGCCTGCGCGTCAACGCGGGCTACCTGTACACCACGTACGATCCATACAACTTCTACGACCAGCCCCCGCCGCCGCCGGCCTCCACGGACTTTTTTATTCCGCGGAACGAGATCACCCTGGGTGCCACCAGCAGCTGGGGCCACTATCGCCTGGCAGCCTACGGGCGGCGCGATCTTGCGACAAATCAGATGGTTGCGCTCGGTCTTGACGGCGCCTATGAGGACGAGTGCTTCATCTTCGATATCCGCTTCAATCGCCGTTACACCTCGTATAACGGCGATAGCGGCGCCACCACGATCCTGTTTCAACTGACGTTCAAGACCATCGGCCAGTTCGGCTTCCGCGCGATGTGAGGCAACGGAGCGTCCATGACCAAGACCAGAACCGTTATCCTGGTAGGTTGCGCCGCCGCCGCGATCAGTGTTGGCGTACCGTTTTCACCGGCCCGCGCCGCTGTTAAGCCGGCGGAGGCGGTACCCGAAGCTGGCATCGTCGCCATCGTCAACGGCGACGTCATCAGCAACGGTGATGTCAGCAGCCGCGGTCGACTGTTCGCCCAATCCACCGGAATGGGCATGTCGCCCGACATCATCGACCGTCTGCGGCCGCAGATCGCCCGCCAGTTGATCGACGAGCGGTTGCGGCTGCAGGAAGTGCAGCGACGGCACATGCTCGTCTCCGACCAGCAGATCGCCGCGGCCATCCACGATATCGAGAGCCGCAACGGGATGCCCACGGGCGCGCTCGAAGCGAAGCTCAAGGCCGACGGCACTGGACTGCGCACGCTGGTGGATCAGATACGGGTTCAGCTTGGCTGGACGCGAGTGCTGCGCGAGCAACTTGGCGAGAACGCCGTCATCAAGCCGTCCGAGATCGCCGACCAGCAAAAACTGCTCGAACAGCAGGTGGGGCGGCCGGAATACCGCGTATCGGAGATCTTCATTCCGGTGGAGAACCCGGCCAACACCGCCGACGCGCAGAAATTCGCCGAAATCGTCATCCGCGAGCTTCGCTCGGGGGCGCCGTTCCCGGTCGTCGCGGCGCAGTTCAGCCAAAGCCAGACGGCGTTGCAGGGTGGCGATCTCGGCTGGGTGCAGCCGAACCAGCTCGACACCGAAGTGGCTCGCGTGGTGCAGGAAATGCCGGAAGGAGCCGTCAGCAACCCGCTCCCCGTGCCGGGCGGCTATTCGATCGTGTCGTTGCGCGCCAAGCGGCAGGTCGGGCGCGACGTTGGCACCGTGGTCTCGCTCAGGCAGGTATTCCTGCCGTTCTCCTCGCCGCTCAACCCACAAGCGCCGACCGATCAGCAGCGGCAGACGCTGCAGAAAGCCAAGACCATTAGCGCCAGCGTCCACAGCTGCGCCGCGATGGAGGAAGCGAACAAGGCCAACCCGGCCCGCCCGGCCGACCCCGGCGACGTGCGCCTCGAAAGCATCAACCCGCCCAGCTTCCGCCAGATGCTCGCCACCCTGCCGCCGGACCGGGCGAGCCAGCCGCTCGTGGCGCAGGACGGCATCGCCGTGGTGATCGTCTGCTCGCGCGAGCAGAAGAACATGGCCGAGTTCACCCGCGAGGAGATCGCCAACCGGCTGTTGTCCGAGCGCGTCGAGAATATCTCGCGCCAGCTCCAGCGCGACCTCCGCCGCCGCGCAATCATTGACGTTCGCGGGCAGAAAGTGGCGGGCGGCGAAGGCTGAGGCGCTGAGCGGAGCGACGCTGCCGCCACTTCGGGACGTCATCGCCCGGCACGGACTCGACGCGCGGCGCTCGCTCGGCCAGCACTTCCTACTTGACGCCAATCTTCTCGACCGGATCGTCCGGCAAGCCGGCCCGCTTGCCGGACGGCATGTAATCGAAGTGGGACCGGGGCCGGGTGGGCTCACGCGCGCCCTGCTGGCAAGCGAGGCTGCCGACGTCGTGGCAGTAGAGCTCGACCGCCGTGCGGTGGCGGCGATGCGGGAGCTCGCCGCCGCGATGGCAGGCCGGCTACACGTGGTTGAAGCCGATGCGACCACGCTCGACATCGCAGCACTCGCCGATGCCCCGCGGCAGATCGTCGCCAATCTCCCGTTCAATGCAGCCACGCCGCTGCTGGTTCGGTGGCTCCGGCGCGCGCCCGACTTCGAGCGCATGACCTTGATGTTCCAGCAGGAAGTGGCGGACCGCATCTGCGCAGCTGCGGGTACGCCGGCCTACGGGCGGCTTTCGGTCCTGGCGCAATGGGTGTGTGCGGTGGACCTCAAGCTGCGCCTTCCGCCCGCCGCGTTCGTGCCGCCGCCGCGCGTGTGGTCGGCGGTGGTGGGCTTCGTGCCACATAGCGCGCCACCGCCCCCCGCGTTGTTCGCGGCGATGGAGCGGCTGACCGCCGCTGCGTTCGGTCAACGGCGCAAGATGCTGCGCGGGGCGCTGCGATCGCTCGGCGGCGAGGCGCTGCTTGGCTCCGCCGGGATCGAGCCCGAACGTCGGGCGGAGACCTTGAGCGTCAAGGAATTCGATTGCTTGGCGCGGTTGCTGGCCGCGTCGGAGCTGCCAGATGGCGAGGCAAGACCCGGCTGAGTCGCGAGACAAGCGGGTCTTTGGCCGGATTGTAACAGCCGGGATCAGAATGCCCTCGAACACGTTGTCGCACGTGATGGAGGGAGCGGCATGAGGGCAGTCGCGGTTTTGCTGGTGCTCGGTCTGGCGGCTTGTGCCAGCGGCCCGAAACTGCCGCCGCCAAACAGCGCCGGCGCGCGCTACGACCCGCCGACCCGGGCGGTTCAGGTGATGGTGAGCAATCTTCGGCCCGTGTCGGGCGCCGCGCTCGTTGCCGCGGACGGGACGCGGTATCCCGCCTCGGGGATCTCGTTCGTGAGCGGACCACACGTGCTCTACAACCCGCCGCCCTCAATCGGGCTCGGTCTCGGCGGTTTCGGCTTCACCGGTGGCGGCGTGGGGATCGGGTCGGGGCTTGGCTTCAGCGTGCCGGTCGGCAAGCCGACGCCGTCGGAGGTAAGCGATCAATACATCGCCTCGGCCCTCATCCCGGTCCCGGCGGACTACCCAACCGGGTGGGCCAACTACCGAGTGGAGGTGCTCGTCGGCGGCGCGGCGCTGACCTTAGCGGCACCCCCGCCCTCCACCGGCTGATCCTGGCCGCCGAAGAGCTACTCCCGCGGCTCTTCGTTCATCAGCAGCCGGAAGGCGCGCCGGAGACGGTGAACGCCGCGCCGGACTTCTCCGTGGTCGCACATCATCCGGCCCTCGTCCGCGAGCGTCTGCACCGCCTGGGGCGGAGGCGTGATGCGCTCGGCTTCCGTCAGTCGCGACGACAGATGATGGCAAAACTCGGGTGTGTCGGTGGTGAGCCGTTCCACCCGACCGTCCTGCCAGCTTTGCGGCAGCCCGATCTGCCCTAGCGGCGCCGACGTGGCGACTAAACCGATCGCGGCGGCGCGTCCCCAAGGCCCCATCAGTGTAGTCTATCTCCGGCAGTCTGACGCGGCCGTGTTCCGCAGGTGACGCGAAAGTTACGTTGGCCCTTCCGATCCTGACAAGGGGAGGCGGAGGACCGCGCGTAGGCCCGGCGCCGCATCGTCGAGGGCGAGGTCTCCGCCGTGCAACTGCGCCACCGCTTGCACCAGTGCCAGCCCGAGCCCGGCGCCGGGTGTGCTCCGGGCCGCTTCGCCGCGGTAGAACCGTTCCACGACCCGCGTGCGATCGTTGGCGGGGATGCCCGGGCCCTCATCGGACACGGCGATCTCGACACCCGTGCCGGCCGGCGCCGCCGCGACCAACACGCGGCCTCCGGGTGGCGAGAACTTCACGGCGTTGTCGATGAGGTTCGCCACCCTTGCTGGATCAGCTCGCGATCTCCGAAGGATGGGAGGTGGGCGGGCGCTTGCACCTCCACCCGGATGTCGTGCTCGTCGGCGACGGCGGCGTAGAGCTCGGCCACGTCGGCGATCACCGGGCCGAGGTCGATCGCGGTGAAAGCGGAGCGGCGCGAGCCGGCCTCGATCTCGGCGATGCGCAGCAGGGCCTGGAACACCGCGACGATCCCGTCGAGATCGGCGGTGGCGCGCTCGATTGCCGCCCGCAGTTCTGCTTCATTGCTTGCATGCAGCGCCGCGTCCTCGAGCCGCGTGCGTGCCCGGGTGATCGGTGTGCGGAGGTCGTGCGCGATGGCGTTGGACACCTGCCGCACCCCGTCCATCAGCCGGCCGATGCGATCCAGCATGTCGTTGATCGTTTCGGCGAGCTGGTCGAACTCGTCGCGCCGTCCCGACAAGCGCACCCGCTGTCCGAGATCGCCCGCCGCGATCGCCGTCGCGGTCAGCGAGATGTTGGCGATGCTGCGGCGGAACAGGCTGCGGACCAGGAGCGCCCCGGCGCTTGCCATGACCAGTGCGATGAGCAGCGCCCACAGCATGGCGTCGCTCAGCACGGAACGGAGCTGCGACCGCACGCGGGCGTCGCGTCCGATCAGCAGGCGGAAGCCGCCGGGCAGGTCGAACCGCTGCACGCGGGCGAGCGAGCGGACCCCGCCGCGGTCCACCCGAAGCTGATACCATTTGTCGGGCGCGCTGACGCCCGCCGGCCAACTCTGCAGATTGCCGATGATCTTCTGTTGCTTGGCGTCGGCCAGCAGATAGATCGCGTCGTCTTCGACATCCTGCGACAGCCGGTCGTCCACCGCCATGACCAGGGCCGGAAGCCCGCCTTCCAGCCATCGTTCGGTGAGGCTCTGCGCGTCGGTCAGGACGGCCTCCTCGATCTGCCGGTCGAGCAGCCCCGCCGTCTCGTACCAGAAGAACACGGTGAGCGCCGCCGCGCTCAGCGCGAGCAGGAGCGCGTAGACGGCCGCGAAGCGGATGCCGGCCGAGCGCAGGAACTGGGGGGTGCGCCCGACCGCATGACCGCGCGCGTGGGAAAGGTCTTCCGCCGCGGCCAGGGTCGGTCGGGCGGAGGCGAAGCTCACGTCGGCTCGGCCCGCAGCATGTATCCCGCGTTGCGGACGGTGTGGATGAGCGGGGTCGGGAAGGGCTTGTCGACCTTCTGCCGCAGCCGCGAGACGTGCACGTCGATGACGTTGGTTTGCGGGTCGAAGTGGTAGTCCCACACGCCTTCGAGCAGCATGGTGCGGGTCACCACCTGCCCGGCATGGCGCATGAGGTACTCGAGCAGCCGGAACTCGCGCGGCTGGAGGTCAAGCTTCTGCCCCGCGCGGCGTACCTGCCGCGACAGGAGGTCGAGCTCGAGGTCCGCTACGGTGAGGCGCGTGACCGGGGCGTCCCCGCCTTTGCCGCGGCGGGCGAGCGCCTCCACCCGCGCCAGCAGCTCGGCAAACGCGAACGGCTTTGTGAGGTAGTCGTCGCCGCCTGCCTTGAGGCCGCGCACGCGATCGTCGACTTCGGCCATCGCGGAAAGGAACAGGACCGGGACAGTGTTCTTCTGACCGCGCAAGGTCTCGAGCAAGCGAAGCCCGTCGATCCCGCCCGGCAGCATCCGGTCCAGGATCACGGCGTCGAAGTTCTCCGAGGCGGCCAGGAACAGCCCGTCGCGCCCGTTGTCGGCGTGCTCGACGACGTGCCCGGCCTCCTTCAGCCCCCGCACCACAAAGCCGGCCACGTCCTTGTCGTCCTCGACCACCAGGATGCGCATGCAACCCGCCCTCTCGTTGTTCACCCGGCCTGCTCGGCCGGGCGGCGCCCGACGGTCACCGGGACATCACGTCCCGCCCGCCACGCCGGACGGTCAGCCGGACGCTGTTGCCGGGCGGCGTCGCGGCGACCGCCTTGACCAGACTGCGGGCCGTGTCGACGTGCTCGCCGTTCACCGCCGTGACCAGATCGCCCGTCCGCATCCCGGCACGCGCCGCCGGCCCGTTGCGTTCTACGCCGGCGATCATCACCCCGTCATGTTCCGCAGCACCCGGTCGGTCCTGGACCGAGACACCGAGCCAGCCGCGCTCCACATGCCCGCCATTGCGCAACCGCTCGACGATGGGTTGGGCGACCTCGCTCGGGATGGCGAACCCGATACCGACCGATCCGCCGGAAGGCGACACGATGGCCGTGTTGATGCCGATCACGTCGCCGTTCATGTTGAATGTAGGGCCGCCCGAGTTGCCGGGATTGATCGGCGCATCGAGCTGGAGGAAGTCGTCGAACGGCCCGGCACCGATATCCCGGCCGCGTGCCGAGACGATGCCGACGGAAACCGAACCCCCGAGGCCGAACGGATTGCCGGCGGCCAGGATCCAATCGCCGGTCTCCACCTTGCGACTGTCGCCCCAGCTGACGGACGGGAGGGTGCGCCGGGCGTCGACTTTGATGACGGCGATATCGGTGAGCTCGTCGGTGCCGACCACCCGTGCAGCGAGCTCGTGCCGTCCGTCAGCGAAACCACGATCTTGTCGGCGTGCCCGACCACGTGGTTGTTGGTGACGATCACGCCGGACGGGTCGACGATGACGCCCGATCCGCGCCCAGCATCTGTTCGCGCCGGTTGCGGAAGCGCTGGCGGAACTGTCGCTCGAACGGCGTGTCGCGGAGTTCCGGCGGCAATTGCGCCAGGATGTCCCCGCCCGAAACGACTTCGGTCACGGCGATGTTGACGACGGCTGGCAGCACACGACGCACCAGCGGCGCGAAGCTTGCCGGCGCTTCGCCCCGGCGTGCAGCCGAGGTCGCCGAATCAGGCGCGCATGCCGCGACGCATAGGGCAAACACCGTCAGGAGCAGCCGTGCATGACGCCAGTAGGATGGCGAAACCGCGATCATCAGCAGACTAACTCCGAACGGGCACGGGCGCTCCGAGCCTCGCAGCTTCAAGGACATGGCACCTGCGCGCGAAGGCAACAAGCGTTATGGAGCAGCGCCGTTTTCGGGCCAGCGGTGCTTGGGGTAGCGCCCGCGCATGTCCTTTCGCACATCGGCCCAGGCCTGGCGCCAGAACCCGGCGATATCGCCGGTGATCGCGACCGGCCGGCCGGCCGGGGACAACAGGGCGAGCCGGAGCGGAACCCGGCCTGCCGCGAGTTGCGGCGTCGTTGCGAGGCCGAAGAACGCCTGCGCCCTTGCCGAAGCGAGCGGGACTGGCTCGGCGTAGTCCACGGCGGCGCGGCCGCCGGGCAGGTCGAGATGCGTCGGCAGCTCCCGGTCGAGCCGGGCAGCCAAGGCCCATGGCAGAAGCCCGCGGAGGATGACGGCGAGATCGAGCCGGGCCAGATCCGCCAGGCGGGACATGCCGTCGAGGTGCGGCGCCAACCAATCGGATACCGTCGCGGCAAGGCGTGTGTCCGACAGGTCGGGCCAGGTTTCGGGTTCCAACGCCCGCAACAGCGCGACCCGCGCCTGAAGCTGGCGCGCGTGCGCCGTCCAGGGCAGCGCGCGCAACCCGTCCGCCGCCACGGCGTCGGCCAGGCTTCCCGCGGTTGTGGCGGGCGGCGCCATTTCCGTGCGGTCGCTCAGCACCAGAGCGCCGAGCCGCCGTCGGCGGCGTGATACCACCGCGCCGGCCACCGCATCGAAGCCTGCTTCCACCGTTTCGGTCACCTGTGCCGCGATCGTCGGCGGCAGCGCGTCGGGGTCGAGCGGCGCGGCGAGGCGGATGCGCGCGGACCCCTTCAGATCGAGCGCGGCGACGGCCAGCAGCTTCGCCGCGGCCAGCCGGTCGGTCCGGCCGAGGCGCGCCCCGCTGCCGTCCGCCATGCGGAAGGAGCCCGGCTCGCCGCGCCCTTGCGCGATACGGTCGGGGAAGCCGGCCGCGAGCAGATGGCCAGGATCGCCGCCCGCCCTCGTGTCCTGCCGCAGGCCGAGCCGCCGGCGATACTGGCCAGCAGCCCGGCGGATGCGAAACAGCGCGCCGCGATCAGCAGCCGGGTCGCCGTCTGCGATGGCGGCGAGCCGGAGACCGATATCGGCCGGGGCGTCGGGGCCGGCGCGCAGCGGGTCGCGCTCCTCAAGCAACGCCGCGAGATCGGCGGCCAGCGCTGCCTCGCCGTCTCCCGACGCGGCCAGCATGAGCGCGGCAAGGCGCGGGTGCGCGCCGATCTCCGCCATGCGCCGGCCCGCTGCCGTGATCCGGCCATCCGCGTCGAGCCCGCCCAGTCGCTGGAGCAGGCTCGCCGCCGCCTTCAGGGCGGCAGGGGGTGGGGGGTCGGGGAACGGCAGCTCCGCCGGGGGAGCACCCCAGGCGGCGCAGTCGAGTGCGAGCGACGACAACTCGGCATCGAGGATCTCCGGCCGCTCATAGGGCGCGAGGCCGCGATGCAGCGCTTCGGTCCAAAGCCGGATGGCGACGCCGGGCGCCTCGCGCCCCGCTCGCCCGGCGCGCTGCTCGGCCGCGGCGCGGCTGATCCTGACCGTGGCGAGCCGGGTGAGCCCGTTCGCCGTCGAGCCGGGGGAGCGCCGCCAACCGCCGTCGACGACGACCCGGATCCCCGGCACGGTCAGCGAGGTTTCGGCGACCGAGGTCGCGAGCACCACCCGACGCCCCTCGGCCGGGCGGAGTGCCCGATCCTGCTCGCCGGGAGGGAGCTCGCCATGCAGCGGCAGCACGAGGGCGCCGCAGTGTTCCAGCGCCGCTTGGGCTCGCCGGATCTCGGCCATGCCGGGGAGAAATGCGAGCACGTCGCCGTCGTGCGCGGCGAGCGCCGCACGGATTGCGCGAGCAAGCGCCTCCGGGAGTTCGCGGGCTGATGGGATGTCCCGCTTCGCGTGCTCCACCCGGACGGGATGCATCCGGCCCGCACTCTCGATCACCCGCGCGTCCATCAATGCCGCCAAGCGCGCGCCGTCCGTGGTGGCGGACATGGCCAGGAGCCGCAGCTCCGGGCGAAGCGCCCGCTGCAAGTCGAGGCAGAACGCAAGAGCAAGATCGGCCTGCAACGCGCGCTCGTGGATCTCATCGAACAGCACGGCGGCCACACCGTCGAGGCCCGGATCAGTCTGCATCCGGCGCACCAGGAGGCCTTCCGTCACCACCTCGATCCGGGTCGCGGCGGAAACGGCGGCGTCGAGCCGGGTGCGGTAGCCCACCGTTTGCCCCGGCGTCTCGCCCAAGAGGTCCGCCATCCGGGATGCCGCGGCGCGCGCGGCCAGCCGGCGCGGCTCCAGCATCAGGATGCGCCCATCCTCGCGCCAGGGCGCCTCGAGCAGGGCGAGTGGCACCAAAGTAGTCTTGCCTGCGCCCGGAGGTGCGATCAAAACAGCGTTGGCGCCCGCCGCCAGCGTTTCCTGGAGCACAGGGAGGGCATCGGAGACGGGCAGTTCGGGCAAGGCGGGCATGGTGCTGGCGCTCTACCACATGCGGATGGTGCTGATCGCGACGGCGGCGGCGCTGCTGACCGTAGCGCCCGCGCTCGCCCTCGAATCAGCGCCGGTCAAGTCAACTCGCTCGACCGCTTCCCTCGTCTCGGACACCGACGCGGTTGCGGCCGGCCAGCCGTTCCGGCTCGGCTTGCACCTCGTGCTTGCGCCGGGTTGGCACACCTACGGTCCGGATTCAGGCGACGCCGGCGTTCCGGCCGAATTGAAGCTCGATCTTCCGAAGGGGGCGAAAGCCGGGGCGATCGACTGGCCCAAGACGCAGCGTTTCGTCGACGGCGGGGTGACGACCTACGGCTACGAAGGGGACGTGCTTCTGCCGCTCACGGTGACGCCCGCCGGCCCGCTCGCGATCTCCGCGCATGCGAACTGGCTCGTGTGCAAGGATATCTGCGTCCCCGAAGAGGCTAGCTTCCGGATCGACTTGCCGGCTGGCCAGCCTGCGCCCTCCGCACAGGCGGCGCTGTTCGGCGAGCCTGCCCCGAACCCGGAGCCCGCCCTGGCCGACGCGGTGCCCTCGCTCGGTCGGCTTCTTCTTCTCGCGTTCCTGGGCGGGCTGGTGCTCAACCTGATGCCCTGCGTGTTTCCGGTGCTGGCGATGAAGGCGGTCAGCCTGGCCAACGGCGTGGCGCGGAACGAGGTCCGGACGCAGGCGGCGCTCTATTCCACGGGAGTGGTGGTCGCCTTCGCGGGCTTGGGGGGCGTCCTGCTCGCGGCGCGTGCCCTCGGCGATGCCGCCGGCTGGGGCTTTCAGTTCCAATCCCCGGTTTTCGTCACCGCGATGGCGTGGCTGCTTTTCGCCATAGGACTCAACCTGTCGGGCGTGTTCGAGTTTGGCCACGGGCTGGTGTCCACGGGCCACGAGCTCACCTGCCGGGAAGGCCACGTCGGCAGCTTCTTCACCGGCCTTCTGGCCGTCGTGGTGGCCACCCCTTGCACCGCGCCGTTCATGGGCGTCGCGGTGGCCGCCGCTCTGTCCGGGCCGAGCGTGCTTGCCTTGCTGGTGTTCGCGGTCATGGGCCTGGGCCTCGCCGCCCCGTCCTTGCTGCTGGCCGCCGCCCCGGGGCTGGCGCATTTCGCACCCCGCCCCGGCCGATGGATGCTGCTGCTGAAGCAGGCGCTCGCGTTCCCGATGTATGGCGCGGCGGTCTGGCTGGCCTGGGTGGTGAGCCAGGAAGCCGGCTCGGCCGGGGTGCTGGCGGTGCTCGCCGGCCTCTTGCTGATAGGGTTCGCTGCCTGGGCCTACGGCGCGGCGCACGGACGGGTCGGAGCTGGTGCCCGGATCGGACGGGCCGCGGCGATCGCCGCCTGTCTGGCCGCGGTCGGACTGCTGACAGGGATCACGTCCGCTCCCCCCGAGGTCAGTGCGACGGAGGCCGGGTCCGGCGCGGAGCCGTTCTCGGCGGCTCGCTTAGCCGCGCTGCGAGCCGCCGGGCGCCCGGTGTTCGTCAACATGACGGCGGCGTGGTGTGTCACCTGCCTCGTCAACGAGCGCGTGGCGATCGGGACGGCAGCCGTGCGCGAGGCATTCCACACGGCGCGGGTCGCCTATTTGAAGGGGGACTGGACCCGTCAGGACCCCGAAATCAGCGCCTTCCTTCGCGCCCACGGCCGCGACGGCGTGCCGCTCTACGTCTACTTCCCGGCAGATAACGGGCCGCCTGCCGTCCTGCCGCAGATTCTGACCCAGAGCGCCCTGCTGGACGAGATCGCGCGCAGCCGAAGCTGAGCGGCTGGTGAGGCGTGCCGGATGTCCCCGCTTGCCCGAAGCAACAAACGGGAGCACGCTGGTCTCGTGAATCCGTGCAGATCAAACAAACGGTCTTGTACAAAAGAGTAAAAGAGGGAGGAACACTATGGCACGACTCATGTTGCCGGCTGCGGCTGCGGTCATTTTTTCCGCAATGCCTGCGCTCGCGCTGGAGTCCAATGTAACGGTAAAATCTTCCATGGATCCGGGTACGGTTTGGAAGAAAATAGGAGACTTCTGCGGAATCAAGTCTTGGATCCCCGCGGTTTCCGGCTGCGTGATCAGCCCGGACGGCAAGCGGAGGACGGTTGCGCTAAAGGAGGGTGGGGAGGTCGTCGAGCACTTGGACGATTGGAATGATACGAAACGCAGCTACACTTACTCGATCATTTCAGGCCCGCTGCCAGTCTCCGACTACCGATCCACGCTTACCGTACTACCGGACGCGAACGGTTCGGCGGTGAACTGGCATAGCACCTACGAAGCAAAAGGAGTCTCCGACGCGGAGGCCAAGAAATTGATCGATGGCATTTACGAGGACGGAGCGAAGAGTCTGCTCGGCGGTAAGTAAACTTTTGAGTGCGCGGGCTTAGTCGCACTTCCACTCGAGCTGTCGCCCACGTTCGTCATGCCCGGACTTGATCCGGGCATTGACATGCCGGCAATCGGGTTCACCGGACGTGGTCGGCCTCGGTGGTTCGCAGCCGGCAACAGATCGCTGACCTTAGCGCTGGCGTGCCTGCGGCGGCTCGAGCCCGGCGTCAGCGCACATCTGCGGCCGGTCGCCACCGAACCACGCATCGATCAGCAGGCCCAATTTGTCGAGGCCGTCCGCGTCGAGCCGTCCTTTCACGTCGCGGAACGGTCCCTCCACCAGCACCGGGACGGAAACTTTCGAGCCGGAGACCTCCGCCATAGGACGCATCTTCAACGCGACCGTCTCTGCGCCGAGATCGACCTGCCCGACCCCGTCCAGTTTCAAATAAGTGGTGTTGAGGGCGATGGTACGGAAACGACCGACCCCCTTACTGAACGCGCCGACAAGACCGAAGCAGCGGATCGCGGTTACTCCCTGGGGAGGCACGGTGATACCCAAAGCTTTCAGAGGTGCTGAGGCCAGCTCAATCAGGGCCGCGTTGCTTAGGCTGCCGCCGGTCATGGTCGCGGCGAACGTGCCGTCGAGCGAGCCCGCTAGATCGCCCGCGCTCCGCCCGACGGCGCGTAGCTCGGTGCCGAGCTGCACTGTTCCGGTCGCTTCGCCTGGTAGACCGGCGAGACGACCGATCGTCGCGAGCGGGACCGCCGGAGCCTGCACGGTAAGACTGACCGGAACGTTGTCGGTCGAAGCGTCGATCGTGAGCGACATCCTGAGCGGGCCGCCGGGCAGTGCCATCTGCAACCGGCCGGGACGCATCCCACCCTGCTTGATCTGCAATTCAATCTCGGTTTTCGGCCAGACCTTGTGCAGGAATGTCGGGGCGGCGACATCGAGCGTCAGGTTCATGGGCGGGCCCCGCAGCACGTCCCACGGCAGCGCTGCGTCCGATATCACCTTCGTGCTCGGCGGCGTGGCTGTCGCGTGTCTTGCCGCCGTAGTCGTTCCCGATGACGGCATGAGGGCGTCCAGATCGAGCCGGTTCGAATGGAGTTTGGCGTCCAGCCCCATGTTGGATTGGAGGTTGATTGTCATGTCGCCGGCGAGGTCGCCTTGCCGCGCCGATAGCTTGACGCCTCGGAGCGTCAGGGACGCGAGATCGGCGGGAACCAGCAACCGCCCGGCGAGAGACACGTCCGTGAGCGGCGGCAGTGCACGTGGCAGGGTCGGATGCAATGCGGCCAACGCCGGGGCACGCCCGGCGACTGTCACGTCCAGCCCGTCGAAGCGGGCGGTGCTCAATGCCAGGTCGCCCTTGATCCCCAGGTTGCTCGTCGTACCACCGGGGGCTTTGCCTCCGTTCGCGGCAGCCTGGGTCTGGGCCGTCAGATCGACAGGCAACTTCACCGGCCCGTCCATCTGCTCGGGCACACCGAACGTACCGCCGAGCGTGACCGCCTGGCCGGCGAGGCTCCCAGTGGTGGATAGCGTGGCCCGCCTTCCGGCTTCGGGCAGCGACACGTCGGTGGCTCCGAGCTTCAGGCCGGGTAGCCGGTCACCCAGGTCGACACCGTCGAAATGCAGCTTCGTCGCACCGATCACCGGCAAGCTGCCCAGCGCCGGGCCGTTCGTCAGGTGCGTTGAAAGCAGCACCTTGCGCAGCGCCGGCAACTGCATTTCCGGCAGTAAGGCATTCAGCTTCTCAAGCGCCGGCGCGTTCGCCTCGATCTGCATATCGTAGTCGCCTGCGAGCTTCATCATTCCCTTGGCCGAGGCGGTGGCGTCGAAGGCAGCGAAGTTGACCTCGGTATTCCAGGGGTCGAACACGCCAGCTGTCGGCCTCGCCGAAGCACGAACGCTGAACGGCTGATTGTCCGAGTAGACGAGCACCGCGAAGAGCCTCAGGGGCGCGTCCTCCCTCGGATGTTGCAGATCAAACGACCGTATCCCCGCCACTTGCGTGCGTGCGGGCGTTCGCAACGTCATCATCCCGTTCTGTACGTGCACGCTGCGAAACCGCAGGGTGATGCTTGGGCCAAGTCGCGTGGAGGGTGCCTGCGCTTCGGCCGTGCTCTTTGCGGGCGCTGCGTCCCTTGATTGCGCGGCGTCCGAAGTGAATACCCAGTTCGGCTTGCCGCCGACCTGCTCGAACAGGATGTTCGGCCCGATCAGCGTCAGTTCGACGAACTCGATGCGCCCCCAAAGCAAGGGCAGCAGCGACACTTGCGCCGTGATCCGTTCGGCCCGGCCCATGTCGGGGCGTGTTCCGCCGGGCAGGTTAGCCAACTTCACGTCGCGGATCTCGATTGTCGGCCAAAGCGATCGGGTAATCCGAACCGGGCCGTCCAAGCTCAAGGCTCGTCCCGTCGCTTCCTGCACGACGGCGGCGATCTCGGGCTTGTAGTCGTTCGGGTCCACCGTCGCGATCAAGGCGCCCACCGCGCCGATCGGCAACACGATCAGGATCGCAGCCGCCACCAGCCACCAGGCTCGTCGACTCACACTGCACCTTTTCGGAGCGAAGCTGCCCGGTCCCGTTCCGGCAACGCACCTAAGGCTTAAGCGTTTCCGGTGCCGCGCGGAAGCGCGTGGTGCGGCGCGCGCTGCTACTCCGCCGCCATGCGGGGCGGGTCCACCAGCTCTCCTGCCGATTGCAGGTCCACCGAGAGCAGCCTGGACACCCCGCGCTCCTGCATCGTCACTCCGTAGAGCCGGTCCATCCGCGCCATGGTGAGATGGTGGTGGGTGACGACCAGGAACCGCGTCCCGGTTTCCCGCACCATGTCGTCGAGCAGGTCGCAGAACCGCGCCACATTGGCATCGTCGAGTGGGGCGTCGACCTCGTCGAGCACGCAAATAGGGGCCGGATTGCAACGGAACACGGCGAAGATCAGCGACAGCGCGGTAAGCGCCTGCTCCCCACCCGAAAGCAGGGACAGGGTCGCGAGCTTCTTGCCGGGCGGCTGCGCGTAGATCTCGAGGCCGGCTTCGAGCGGATCGTCCGATCCCACGAAAGCGAGATGCGCACGTCCGCCGCCGAACATGCGCGAGAACAAGGCCTGGAAATGCCGGTCGACTTCCTGGAACACCTTCTGCAGCCGCTCACGCCCTTCGCGGTTGAGGTGGCCAATCGAGCCACGCAGCTTGGCGATGGCGGCGGAAAGCTCGTCGCGCTCGGCCGCGATGTTCGCGACCTGCTTCTCCACTTCGGCGCACTCAAGCTCGGCGCGGAGATTGACCGGTCCCATCTCGTCCCGCTCTCGCAGCAGCCTCTCGTGCCGCCGCCGCGCCTTGTCCTCCGCCTCCGGGCCAATTTCGGCGGGCGGGTCGGGCAGTGCGGGAGAGGCGCCCAGGCGTTCGACGATGCGCTCGGCCATCACGCCCCAACCATGCTGGGCCTGCTCGGCCGCGCCTTCGGCGCGTACGACGCCCTCACGCGCCGCCGCGAGTGCACTTTCGGCCGCGCGCTCCGAGCGGGCGGATCGCTCCTGCTGTGCTGCGGCGTCGGCCAGCACGGCGGCGGCTCGCTGATGCGCCTCCGCCGCCGCTTGGAGCGCCTCGATGCTGTCGGCGTGCCGTGCCGCGATCTGGTCCGGCGCCGCCTCGAGGCTAGCCTGCTCCGCTTCGGCCTCGCCCCGCCGAAGGCCAGTTCGGAGAATCGCGCCTCGGCCGTCTCGGCTCGCGCTCGCCAGTCCGCACGCTCGGCGGCGATTGCCGCGCGGCGGCGGAGGCGGCTGTCGCGCTCACGGGTCAGCACATCCCGCGTGGTGCGCGCCGCGCTCTCCCGCGTCCGAGCCGTCCCCAAGGTGGCCCGCGCAGCTTCCAGTGCGTGGCGCAGCGCGGCCAGGTCGGGGAGTGTCGCCTGCGCCTCCCGGGCTCGCTCCAGGGCTTCGGCCGCTTCCTCGGCCTCGGGCTGCGCCCGGGCGATCTGCTGCGCCAAGGCCTGCAGCCGGGCCGCGGCCGCTTCGGCCTGGGCATTGAGTCGCAAGGCGGCAGCGCGGGCGCGCTCGGCCCGCGACTCTGCCTCCCGCCGGGCGGCGCGGGCCAGGCTCTCGGCCTCGCTGGCCTGCTTCTCAGCGCTTTCGCCGTCGGCACGCGTTGCGGCTGACGCCGCCGCAGCGTCGGCCGCTGCGGCGAGATCGGCTTGTAGGGCGGCGAGACGGTTGCGCTGCTGCAGCCGCACTGCGGCCTCCGTCGGCGTCCCCGCCCGCACCGTGTAGCCGTCCCACCGCCAGACCGCGCCCGCGCGCGTCACGAGTGACTGGCCGGGAGCGAGGGATGCCTGGCACCGCTCGCCCAGCGCCTCGTCCTCGACTAACCCGACATGGCGCAGTGCGCGCGCGAGTGCCGGCGGCGCCTCAACCAGTCCCGCAAGCGCGGCCGCTCCGTCCGGCAGGTCGGGATCGGTTGGAAGAGGCGGCAGTTCACGCCAATGCCGGGCGGCTTGCCGATCGGCGGCCGAGGTCAGTTCCTCGCCGAGCACCGATCCCAGCGCCGCTTCGAGCCCGGGCGGCACGCTGAGCGCGTCCACCATCGGCGGCCAGCGCTCGCCATCCTTGACGGCCAGCACTTCGGCGAGCGCGTGGGCTTCGGCGACGAGCCGGACGTGGCGGGAATCCGCCGCCGCTTGCTGCTCGCGGGCGGCAACAACCGCGGCATGGGCCGCGATGCGGGCGGCTTCCGCTTCTTCCAGCGCCGCGCGCGCCCGGCGCATCGCTTCTTCCGCTGCAACCCGTTCCGCCTCGGCGGCCTGCAGTTCGGCCGGATCGACGATGCCCTGTGCTGCGCGCGCGTGCTCCTCTGCCAGCCGTGCCGAATGCTCCGCCGCACGCCTGGCCCGCTGTTCGGCCTGGGCGAGCAGCTGCCCGGTCGCCTGTGCCCGCGCACCCGCCTCGGCGGCGGCTTCCATTGCGCGGTTGGCAGCCGCTTCGGTTTGCCGAACGTTGTCCGCGGCGGCTGCGGCCTCCGCCTCGGCCGCCCGTTCGCGCTCGGCGTGCCCCGCTTCCGCCGCGGCCAGCCCCGCATCCTCGGCGGACAGCCGCCCCTCGGCCGCAGCGGCGTCCGCCTTGGCTTGCTCGGCGTGGGCAAGGTCGCGGTTCAGTTGCGCCAACCGCTGCCGCGCGCCGTCGAGCGCCGCCCGGGCGCGCGTCGCCTCCGCCTCTACCTGCTCCCGCGCGATCCGGTGCCGCTCCAGCGACGTGCGCGCCGACGCTTCCTCCTCGCGCAGCGGCGGCAGCGCAGCTGCGGCCTCCGTCGCGGCCGCGGCGGCGGCGGTCGCGGTCTCGGTCGCGGCAACCACGGCCGCTTGCGCTTGCTGCAATGTTTCCCGAGCCGCGCCGAGCATCCGCTCGGCGAGGGCGCGCTGAATGGCCAGCAGCTCCGCCTCCGCCTGCCGGATCGCTCCCGAGATGTTGCGATAGCGGCTGGCCTGCCGCGCCTGGCGCTTCAGGCCGGCAAGCTGCTGCTCCAGCTGCCCGCGCAGATCCTCCGCCCTCAGCAGGTTGGCCTCGGCGGCACGCAGCTTGAGCTCGGCCTCGTGCCGGCGCGCATGCAAGCCGGTGATCCCGGCCGCTTCCTCCAGGATCGAACGCCGGTTCTCCGGCCGGGTGGTAACGATTGCGCCGACGCGGCCTTGGCTGACCATGGCCGCCGAGTGCGCGCCGCTCGCCAGGTCCGCGAACAGGGTTTGGACGTCACGCGCCCGGACCTCGCGGCCGTTGACCCGAAAGGTGCTGCCCACGCCGCGCTCGATGCGGCGGCTCACCTCGAGTTCGGGGTGCTCGTGGAACGGCGGCGGCGCGCGGCCGGCGGCATCGTCGAGACTCAGCGTGACCTCGGCGATGTTGCGCGATGCGCGCGCCCCGGTGCCGGCGAAGATCACGTCCTCCATCTCGCCGCCGCGGAGCCAGCGGGCGTTGTTCTCGCCCATCCCCCAGCGCAGGGCCTCGACCACGTTGGACTTCCCGCAGCCGTTCGGCCCGACCACGCCGGTCAGGCCGGGCAGGATCTCGACGATTGCGGGTTCAGCGAAACTCTTGAACCCGGCGATCCGCAAGCGGGCGAAGCTGATCGGCAAGTGCGGCTCCTCCGGCGGCTCAGGCCGCGTTGGAGACCAGCTTCTCGAACGCCGCGAAGTCGAGCGCGCCAGCCTCCTTCTTGCCGTTGACGATGAATGTCGGAGTTGAGTCCACCTTCCACTTCTTCGTGCCTTCGTCCTGCTCCTGGAGGATGAAGTTGCGCAGCTCGGTGTCGTTGACGGCGGAGTTGAAGGTGGGCCGGCTCATCCCGGCGAGTGCCGCGGTCTTCCACAACTCTTCCGTGCTGTTTACTCCACGTGCGAACGCCCAACGGTCCTGGCTGGCGAACAGCGCCGAGACGAACGGCTCGAACCGCTCGGGCGGCAAGGCGCGCGCGACCTGGGCGGCGGTTAGCGCCACCTGATCGAGCGGGAAGTCGCGGAACACGTAGCGGATCTTGCCGGTGTCGATGAGCTTCGCCTTCACGTCGCCCATCGTGGTGCGGGAGAAATGGGCGCAGTGCGTGCAGGTCAGCGAGAAGTACTCCTGCACCACCACTTTCGCGTCCGGCGGCCCAAGGGCGCGCTCGGACGTGCGAGAAACGTCGTCAGCCCGGGCGAGCCCAGGAAGCACGCTCGCAACGGCAGTAGCGATCAGGGCGGATCGGCGGGTCAGGGGCATGGCGGCCTCACAAGTTCGGGGGCTGGCTCGGCGAGAAGGCAGGGCGACGGCCGTCGAGAACGGCGCGCCCCAGTGCCGCGAGCGCGTCGCGGAGCGGACCGGCCGGAACCAGAGCGCTCGCATGATCGGCGGCCGCCGCCAAGTCCGGGGAGGGCGGCCTGGAGAGGGGCGTAACCGGTGGGGGCGGCAGGTCCTGCATGAAGCGGAGGCCGAGTTACGACCGCGGTACCGAGATGGCGGTTGATCCGCGTCGCGAGTTCGCCGGCGACATGTTGCAGCTCGAGCGCGATCGGCCCCGCGCAGCCGATCGTCAGCACGCCGGACCGGAGGCGTCTGGGCGCGGTCACCGCCGCGATCGCTGGCCCCACGACGGCGGGCCAGTCGGCCATGAGCTGCGCCGCGGCCGGAGCGCGCCGACGGAACGCCGGCCGGGTCACACCGGCGAGCAAGGCGCCGACCGGCCGCGGGCCGTAGACGTGACGCGGTCCGCTCGTCATACCGGCCGTTGTGTCGTCCCCCATCGCTCCCATCCGCCTGCCCCCGCCGCTTGCCTTGCGGGCAGCGCCGCTGCTTTCGTGGTACGACCGCCATCGCCGCCGCCTCCCCTGGCGGGCGCTGCCGGGCGAAGCCGCCGATCCGTACCGGGTCTGGCTCAGCGAGATCATGCTGCAACAGACCACGGTTGCGGCTGTGATACCGTACTACGAACGCTTCGTAACCTCCTTCCCCGACACGCAGGCGTTGGCCAGCGCGCCGCTTGAGGACGTGCTCGCGGCATGGGCGGGGCTTGGCTATTACGCGCGTGCACGCAACCTTCACGCCTGCGCCCAGGCCGTCGCGGCCGCGGGCGGGTTCCCGCGCGACCTGGCGGGCTTGCGTGCGCTGCCCGGGGTCGGCGAATACACCGCTGCGGCGATCGCCGCGATCGCCTGGGGCATCCCGGTGGTTCCGGTAGACGGCAATGTGGAGCGCGTGATGGCACGGCTCCACGCGATCGAGGCCCCGGTGCCGGCCGCCAAGCGCGCGATCCGAGCGGCGGCGGACGCACTCGGCGCCGATCCCGAGGCGAGGGCGCGCCCGTCGGATTTCGCGCAAGCCCTGTTCGATCTCGGCGCCACGCTCTGCACCCCGGCGACACCCGCCTGCGCGCTTTGCCCCTGGATGGAGGGCTGCGCCGGGCGGCGGGCCGGGATTGCGGCCGATCTGCCGCGGAAGCCCGCAAAAAAGACGCGCCCCGTGCGCTATGGCGTGCATTTCTGGCTCGTGGACGCCGAAGGCCGGGTGCTGCTGCGCCGCCGCCCGGCTCACGGGCTGCTCGGCGGGATGCTCGAGCTGCCGGGCACCCCGTGGCGGGGCGAGCGGTGGGACGGAGCGGAGGCGATGCGGCACGCGCCCCTGTCCCTGGCCTGGCGGCCGGCGGGGCAGGTCCGGCACGGCTTTACGCATTTCGAATTGGTGATCGACCTGTGGGCGGGCGAGGCGGACCGGGTGGACGGGCTGCTCCGCCCGATAAACCGCCTGGACGAGGAGGCGTTGCCCTCGCTGATGCGCAAATGCGCGCGCATGGCCGCATCAGCTTGATCCGCGCGCGCCCTCACCGCACCATCGCGCCCGCACGGAGGGAATAGAACATGCAGACGAGAGCCGCGGTGGCCCGGAAGGCCGGCGAGAAACTCAGCCTGGAAACCGTGGAGCTTGCCGGCCCGCGCGACGGCGAGGTTTTGGTGGAGATCAAGGCGACCGGGATCTGCCACACGGACGAGTACACTCTTTCGGGTGCCGACCCCGAGGGCATCTTCCCCGCCATCCTCGGCCACGAGGGCGCGGGCGTGGTGGTCGAGACGGGGCCGAACGTGACCAGCCTCCGGCCGGGCGATCACGTAATCCCGCTCTACACGCCCGAGTGCCGGCAATGCGAATACTGCCTGTCGCGGAAGACCAACCTGTGCGTGGCGATCCGCGCGACCCAGGGCCGGGGCGTCATGCCGGACGGCACCAGCCGGTTCTCGGCCGGGGGTGAGACGGTGTTTCACTACATGGGCACATCGACCTTCAGCAATTTCACTGTGCTGCCGGAGATCGCCCTGGCGAAGATCCGCCCGGACGCGCCGTTCGAAAAGGTCTGCTATATCGGCTGCGGGGTCACGACCGGCATCGGCGCGGTCATCAACACGGCCAAGGTCGAGCCAGGCGCGCGCGCAGTGGTGTTCGGGCTGGGCGGCATCGGGCTGAACGTGATCCAGGGCCTCCGGCTGGTCGGCGCCGAGCAGATTGTCGGGGTGGACCTCAACCCGGGCCGGCGGGAGGCGGCCGAGAAATTCGGCATGACGCATTTCGTCAACCCACGGGAGGTAGAAGGCGACCTGGTGCCCTATCTCGTCAATCTCACCAAGGGTGGCGCGGACTATTCGTTCGAGTGCATCGGCAGCGTCGAGGTGATGCGCCAGGCGCTGGAATGCGCCCATCGGGGCTGGGGCAAGTCCGTCATCATCGGGGTGGCCGGGGCAGGCAAGGAGATCAGCACCCGCCCGTTCCAGCTCGTCACCGGCCGGGTGTGGATGGGCACGGCGTTCGGGGGTGCCAGGGGGCGGACGGACGTGCCTCGCATCGTGGACTGGTACATGGACGGGAAGATCAACATCGACGACCTCATCACGCACGTCCTGCCTTTCGAGCAGATCAATGAAGGCTTTGACCTAATGCGTCGCGGCGAGTCGATCCGGACGGTGGTCACGTACTGAACACGATCGCGCTTCTGGGGTTGTTAACCTTTTCCTAAGGGTCATAACTGCACTCTAGGTGCACAGACTCTCAGGGGCGCAGCTTTATGTGGTGGTGGTTTACGGTTTCAGCTGCGCAAATCGCGGTCGTTTTCCTCGTTTTGAACACGCCTTTCGCAAAAATTGCACGGTTGCGCGGCATACGGACTGAGCGCTTCGCGTTTTCCTTGTTCGGTCCGCTGCTGGGCCTGCTCGGGACCGCGAAGGTCAGGCCGGGAAGCCGCTGACCGCCAGCGGGTCAATATCCCGAGGCACACTGACATGGCCACTTGCAACCTATAGTAGCTGAACTAGTCGCGGAATACCAGCAGATCGTCACGGCTTTGCGGTGTGTGACGTGGTCCCCTCACACTGTGGGGTCTGACCGGGATTCCGCGAACGCATGACGCCGGAGCATTTCTAGTCCGGCAGAGTCGCGGGAGCCTCGCGATAGGCTGGGTCCGTCGCTCCAGTCCTGCCATTCGACCTCCATAGACGACTGCCGGATTGCCAAAATACCCTGGTCGGGCCTGATCGACCTGCGCCGACGGCCGTCGCCGCCCTAGGAGGTGTCGGGGTCGCTTCTGGTCGGCCGCCGCCCTGCAGATCATCCGCAGCTCCGGGCGCCCCGGCCGACGCTCTGCATCACCGTCGTCCCGCGCTGTTGGAAGTCATTGCGCGCTGGCGCTGCTACCGATCCGCCCCGCTGATTGACGCGCGAGGATTCCGTTCGCAAAGCTGGGAACGGATGCCGGCACCTCGGGCTGAGGGGCCATCAACCGTCCGAGCTTGACGCAATCAGGGGGGATCCAATGAATCTGGAGCCAGCAAAAGAACAACTGCGCGAGGATGGCTGGTCCGTCATCCCCGGAGTCCTTACCCCGGCGGAGGCGGACGACGTCCGCGAGCGGCTTTGGCGCGCTGCAGACGAGAGCGAACGCCGAGGTGCGGCGACGCGCGGTATCGGACTTGATCCCAATGAGCACAACGTGCGCGTCTTCAATCTGCCGGATCTCGATCCGATCTTCCTGGAACTCATCCAGCACCCGATTGCGATCGACGTCGTGACCACGCTCCTCGGCTCCGACTTCATCGTCTCCAACTTCACCGCCAACATCGCGCTGCCCGGCAGCCGATCGATGAAGCTGCACTCGGACCAGAGCATAGTGATCCCCGAGCCTTGGTTTCATCCGTGGGCGATCAACGTGATCTGGTGCCTCAACGACGTTGACGAGGAGAACGGCGCCACGCGGTTTATTCCAGGCAGTCATAAAATCCGCTGGAAATCCGAGCTGCCCGAGAACGCGGCGGAGGCAACGGTTCCGTTCCAGGCCCAGGCCGGCTCCATCGTCGCCATGGATGGGCGGCTCTGGCACACCTCCGGGGCCAATGTTTCGGCGTCGCGCGAGCGCGCGCTCCTGTTCGGCTACTATTCGTCTTCGTTCATCCGCGGCCAGCAGAACTGGAATGCCGCGCTCAGCGAGGCGACAATCGAGACCCTGTCGCCGCAGATGCGCGAATGGTTTGGGCTTGGAGCGAGGGCGAACGTGAAGCTCGGCACGAGGCTGCGGGGAGCCGGCAACGCGTCGGCCTGACTGCCGTCGGCAAAAGTCGATCGAGGCAGGGAGAACGAAATGACTGAGCGATCGGAGCGTTGCTGTACCTGTTAAACGCGGTAGTGCAGGATGGTGAATTCCTGGGTCCGAACGAGCTCGCTCCGCTGATTGTAGAAGCGCCGCTCCGTCGTGATGAAATGGCCCTCACCGAGCTTGGTCGTCTTCTTCGGACTGCAATGCGTCATCCTGACCTCGCTCCGCATGGTGTCGCCCGGGCTCAGCGGAACGAAAAACCGGGAAGCTGATTGGACCACGGCGATCTCGGGGCAATCCGGCGGGGTCACCAACGTGCTGGAATGCACCAGACTCTGGCGCAAGGACCGCAGCAGCGCGACGCCAGTCTGCCCGCGGCATACGGCCTCCGGCACCGGCTCGCCGGGCTTCATGTAGCCGACGCCGAGCGAAGCCGCCGAGCCCGCGCCGAAGAACATTGCAGTGGGCGGGGCGACGATGCCGCCGTGCCTTCCCGACGCGGCGTATGCTTCATCCCAGTACAGCGGGTTCCAATCTTCGAGCGCCTCGCACCAGAGATGAATTTCATGCTGCGTCAGGGGTGTCGCGGGAAGGTCTCCCCCGCTTCGCGACTTGCCGATGAATTCCCGGGCGAAATCCGGCACGTCGTCGCGCGGCTCCTGCGACTGGCCGGAACTCGACACGCGGGACGCTCGCACGTTTTCGCCCGAGCGCGAAGGCAGCGCCATAGTCGCGGTCGCCGTCGCGGCATGCGCGGCGAGTGCGTGGCCGATGTTCAGGTCGACGAGGTCGACGAGGTAGCCTCCGTCCTCGCCACGGTAGCAACGTTCTACTCGGCCGGTAACCGTCAGGACGTCGTTGGCGCAGCTCTGCGTGCGCATGCTGAAGGTGAGTGCACGGAGCTCCGCGCCGGGACCGGACCAATCCGTCAGAAGCCGTCCGAAGAGCCCGGCGACATGCGGGGTGGAGATGAACGCATCCCTCGCACCGGCCGCTTGCGCATAGTCGCGATCGAAATGCACGTAGTCGTACAGCCCGCTCGCGCGGACAAAGGCGACGAGCCGCAACAAGCTCAGCTCGTAGGTAAAGGACGGCAGCGACTGGCCTGCCTCGACGTCCTCCCAGCAAATGCTATCCCGGCCTGACATGCGATAGTCCGCGCCGCTCTCGGGTCGCATCACGCGACCGACTGGGTGATCGCCGAGTAGACTAGTGTCCGCAGATCGCGGCGAAGCGTCAGCCGAGCGTCGCTGCCCATGACCTGCGTCATGAACACCACCGCGAGTTCCTCCTTGGGGTCGATCCAGAATGCGGTTGAGGCGGCACCGCCCCAGAAGAACTCGCCCACCGTGCCCGGGAGGCGGGTCTTAGCGACATTGACGTTGACGCCGCAGCCGATCGAGAAACCGATTCCCGAGTAGCCGCCCTCGCTGAACATGCCCGGCGTCGTCATGTCCGCCAACTCCTGGTTACCCGGCAGATGATTGAGACTGAACAGCTCGACGGTCTTGGGGCTGAGGATCTGCACGCCATCGAGGGTCCCGCCTTGCACCATCATTGTGCAAAACCGCATGTAGTCATAAGCGGTCGAGACCAGACCGCCGCCGCCGGATTCGAGGTTGGGCGGCGCCGCGAATGTGCTCTTGGCTGCGTCGTCCTGCAGTTTCAAGCCGCCGCCTTCGTTCGGTTGGTAGCAGGACGCGAAGCGATCGATCTTTTCGGGAGGGCAGTAGAAAGCGGTGTCGTGCATCCCGAGAGGCTCGAACAGCCGCGTCCGCAGGAACTCCCCGAAACGCATTCCGCTGAGTTTCTGGACCAGGTAGCCCATCACGTCGATTGAAACGGAATAGTTCCAAGCCGTTCCAGGTGAGAATTCCAGCGGCAGCGTTGAGAGCCGCTCGATCATGCCGTCGAGACCACCTTCGGCGTTGAAATCGGCCACATGCGCCCGTCGATATGCGCGGTCGACGTTGGTGCGGTTCATGAACCCGTAGGTCAGGCCCGACGTGTGCGTGACCAGGTCGACAACCTTCATCGGTCGGTCGACGGTCGTCGTCAGAAAGGCGGGCTCCGCATTGGGTATGACGCTCGGAACCCCGGTGGCATAGACGCCGAGCCCCTTCCACGATGGAATGTGCGTCGCGACGTCGTCATCAAGCCCGATCAGACCCTCTTCCGCCAGCATCATCAGCGCTACCGACGTGATCGGCTTGCTCATGGAATAGATGCGAAAGATGGTATCCTCGCGCATGGGCTTGCCGCGCTCGAGGTCCATGTGGCCCGAAATGCCCACGTGCGCGAGATCGCCTCGTCGGTAGACCATGGTCAGCAATCCTGGAAGCCAGCCGCCATCGACGTAGCGGCGCTTCATGACCTGATCCAGACGCGCCAACCGTGCCGCCGAAAGCCCGACCGATACCGCTCTTGCCACCGCTAATACTCCGCTTACCTGACGTCCCAGCCACTAACCACCTGAGTGACGGTATCTGTCAAACTGATCGCCGCCTCCGGCTCCAGCGCCAGGGGGGAGCCGTGGTCCGCGCAATGGCCGGGCCGGTAAACGGCCAGTTGCCTCGCCGTCGCGGTAAGTCGTCTCGCCCGAAACGATCCTTGTGAGAAACCGTCCGCTGGATCAGCGCTTGCCGCCGGCCGCTAGTCCGCCAGCGACACGCGCCCGCTCGCCAAGTCGTATACCCCCGCTACGACTTTCAGTTTGCCGGCCTCCACCTGCTCGGCCACGACGGGCGATGCGGTGCGCAACAGGTCGGCTTGGATTTGGGCATTCGCCTTGATCGCCTTTTCGAGATCGGTTCCAGCGCGCTCCACCGCCGGGCGGATCGGGGCGTAAAGAGCGCTGATCTGGCCTGGCACGGGCTTGGCCGCGATCGTCGCCTTAACCGCGCCGCAGCCGGAGTGGCCGAGCACTACGATCGCTGCCGTCCCGAGCACGGCGACAGCGTATTCCAGGCTCGCGATGATCTCGGGTGTGCAGATGTTCCCAGCCACACGGGCCACGAAAAGGTGGCCAATGCTCTGGTCAAATATAAGTTCTACCGGCACGCGCGAATCGGCACAGGAGAGTACCGCGGCGAATGGCGTCTGTTTGTCGACGGTGTCGGCCTTGAGTATGGCGAGGTCCTCATCGAAGGATGTGAGCTTCTCAGCTGCGAATTGGCGATTGCCGTCCATCATCTGCGTGAGCGCGGCATCCGGTGCCAGACGATTTTGCGCGTGGCCTGGCCGGGGCGCGAGCCCGAGCGGCGCGGCAACTGAAAGGGCCGAAAGCGCCGTTCCTGCCAGGAATCCTCGACGCGACACGGGTTCGGTTGCGGCCGCGTCCCAGGCCCGGCCTGTGCAGGACGACAAGCGTGGCAGACTGGTTGAATGCATCGATGGCATCAAACGCGGCTCCCCATGTGCGTGGCCCGAACGGCGGTTCCCACGATCATCAAGCCTAGCAGGTTCCGCTGCATCAAATCGGGCTTAGCCATGGTCCGGTGCCGGGTGAGGGATTTGAACCCCCGACCTT
Organism: uncultured Alphaproteobacteria bacterium; assembly: GCA_963757115.1. Taxonomy (GTDB): domain Bacteria; phylum Pseudomonadota; class Alphaproteobacteria; order Acetobacterales; family Acetobacteraceae; genus CAVWQV01. Next base: position 242,109 of record CAVWQV010000014.1, read on the forward strand.
CGGTTTACAAAACCGCTGCACTACCGCTGTGCTAACCCGGCTCTCGGCATTCCGTAGCGCGAAGCGCCATCGCGCGCCAAGGGCCATGACGAGGGTTTAATCGTGGCACCATTGGAACGGTCACGTGACGCACCGCATTTCCCCCATGCACGTCGCACTGCGACACCGACCATAGGGAGACGCTCCGCATGCCTGAACCCACTCTAGCGCGCCGCTCGCGCCGGCCCGCGCTGGCCGCCGTTTTGCTGGCCGGCACGGCCCTCGCCGGCTACGCCGCCGGCCAGGTCGGCTTGGCCGCTACCGTCGCCGAAACGCAAGGTCGGCCGGTCAATCCGCCCGGCATCGTTACCACCCACACAGTTCCGGACTTCACCGACCTTGTCGACAAGGTGAAACCTGCCGTCGTTTCCATCACCTCCCGTATGAACGCCGACGCGGTAGCCGAGGAGGAGGGCGAGATGCCCATGCCGTTCGGCCAAATGCCGGGAACGCATCCGCGCTCGATCGAGGCACGCGGGTCCGGTTTCATCGTCGACGCGAACGGCACGGTGGTCACCAACAACCATGTGGTGCGCGGGGCCAAGACAGTCAGCGTGACCCTCGATGACGGCACGCAACTCCCGGCCAAGGTGATCGGCCGCGACGCCCGCACTGATGTCGCGGTGTTGCACGTCGATGCCAAGCATCCGCTGCCGTATATCCAGCTCGGTGATTCGAACACGGTCAAACCGGGCGAATGGGTAGTCGCAATGGGTAATCCGTTCGGCCTCGGCGGCAGCGTCACGGCCGGCATCGTGTCTGCGCTAGGGCGCGATATTGGCGCTGGGCCATACGATCAATTCATCCAGATCGACGCGCCGATCAACCAGGGAAACTCGGGCGGTCCGCTGTTTACGCAGGACGGCAAGGTGGTCGGGATTAACACGGCCATTCTGTCGCCCTCGGGCGGGTCCATCGGTATCGGGTTCGCGATACCGTCCAACACGGTCAAGACCGTAGTCGCTGACCTGGAGAACAACGGCCACGTCACCCGGGGTTTCATCGGCGTGGAGGCGCAGCCGCTGAGCGCCGGGATCGCCAAGGCGTTGCACGTCGGCGAGGCCGGTGGCGCGCTGATCGCAGGCGTCAATCCGGACAGCCCGGCGGCAAAGGCGGGCCTACAGCCGGGCGATGTGGTGAGCGCGGTGGACGGGCAGTCGATTGCGAACGCCCGTCAGCTCGCGCTCGACATCGCGACCGTCAAGCCGGGCCAGCAGGCGACACTCGAGGTGTTGCGTGACGGCCAGAAGAAGACCCTCACCGCGACGGTGGGCGAGCAGCCGGGTGAGAGCCAGACTGCCGACGCTGCCGCGAGCAATCAGACGGGCGGTAAGGGCCGAATCGGCGTCGCGCTGGCACCGATTTCTCCGGATGCACGCGAACAGCTCAGCCTACCGGAAGGTGCGAAGGGCGCGGTCGTTGCGGAAGTGCGTCCGGGCTCGCCCGCCGAGCAGGCCGGGCTTCGCTCGGGCGATGTGATCGTGGGTGTCGGAGCAAAGGCGGTGAGCTCGCCAGAGGACGCCGTGAAGGCGATCAAGGCCGCGACCGGGGGCGCGGACGGCGCGGTGGCCTTGCGCATCATCCGTGACGGACAGCCTGCCTTCGTGGCCGTCAGTCCCGGACGGCGCGGGCCAGAGTCAGGGCTAAGTTGGCGTCAGGGCTAACGTTGGCGCCACGGTGCGGAGTGCGACCCACTCCGCACCGTGAACGCCCTTTCGCTTCAGGGTACCTACGTCAGGCGAAGCTCGACGGGGGGCAGACTATCGAACGCGACCACGACGTGGGCGGGGCCTGCAAGCCAGATCGGGGGGGTCACGCTGCCGAGCATGATGATCTGACCGGCCGACATCCCGCCGAAGGCTGCTGCCTCGGCAGATCCGGCCAGCCAAGCTAGGCAGTTGAACGGATCGCCCAGAAGATCGGCTGCAACGCCCTCGCTCTGGGTTACCCCGTCTACGAGCAATCGCCCGCCCAGCTTCGTCACGTCGAGCGCCCGCCAGTCCGCCGGCTCGGCCCCAACGACGCAGCCCGCGTGAAATACTTGATCGGCCATCAGCGACGGCACGCCGAAACGGCCGAGGTCGCGATACCGGTTCTCCACAATTTCGATTCCGGCAAACAGGCCATCCACGGCGGAGCGGGCTTGCGCGGGGCTGCACGGGCCAGGAGGGATATCGCGCCCCAATCGAACTACCACCTCGCATTCGACCCCGAGCGCTGTGAACTGCTCATAGGGCAGGGCGACGCCGCTCGGGTAGATGCCCGACGCCGACATGAAGCCGGCGACTGGGCCGGATAAGCCCAAGTAGGCCTGCATGCGTTTTGCGGTGGCTCCGATCTTGAATCCTGCCGGTGGCATGGCCCCGAGGCGCCGCGCGAGCGCCGCCTGCGCTGCCGCACCCTCGGCGGCGGACGACGGCCGCCACATCGGGAGGAAAAGCGTCGATTGCTTCGCGCCGGTCACGTGCTTCGGCCAGAATGCTTGCGAATTGGTCGGGATCGAACGCGCTCATCCGCGGCGTGCCAGCTCATATAGCGCGACCGCCGCCGCCGCGGACACATTGAGGCTGTCGATTCCGCCCGGCATGGCCAGTCTTGCCACCTCGTCGCACGTGTCCCGGGTCAGGCGCCGCAAGCCCTCGCCTTCCGCGCCGAGGACGAGTGCCGCCCGCCGCCCGGCCAGCGCCGGGCCGGAAAGCGGGGCGCCTCCTCGCGCATCGAGACCGACGACCCAGCACCCCGCCGCTTTCAGGGCAATGAGCGTGCGGGCGATGTTGACGGCACGCATCAACGGCACGGTTTCAAGCGCCCCGGACGCGGCCTTGGCAAGCGAGCCGGTCTCCTCCGGGGCGTTGCGGTCCTGCGTTATGACCGCAGCAGCCTCGAACGCCGCGGCCGACCGCAGGATCGCTCCCACGTTGCGCGGATCCGTCACTTGATCGAGTACGAGGAGTGGGCCGGATCGGTCCAACGCGGCATGCAATGATGGCGGCGGGAGCAGGTCGGCGAGCAGGGCGGCCCCTTGATGGACGACGTCGCGGCCCAGCAGATGGTCCAAACGACCGCGCTCAGTGCGCTCTGGCGCGAGGGCCCCTGGCTGCTTCAACCGCTCGGCCAAGGTATGTTCCGCTTCTTCCGTGAGCAGCAACCGCCGGAGCCGCCGCGCTGGATTGGCAAGGGCGGCCCCAACTGCGTGCAGACCGTAGATCCAAACGGCGCCGCGCGGTGCTTCGGCCGGTCGCGAGCCGCCGCCATGATGCGGTGGGCGACGGTTCTCGCTGCTGCGGTCGCCTAGAGAGCGGGATGCGAGAGGTGGTCCGCTCCCGCGTTCGCTGGCGCGTTCTTCCCGACGCAGTCCTTCCGGGCGCACGCTTTGAGCCAGAGGGCGGGGACCTTGGGCGTTCGGGCGTTGCCCTACTCCGTACGGACGCGGGCCGTTTTGGCTCAACGGCTGTCGTGGGTTACCGGTGCTGGGTCGCCGGTTCCCGCCGCCGGGGTGGACGGTGTGCGGAGGTTTCATGCCCCAGACGGTATAGCGGTCTCGCTTTGTTATGCCCAGGCCGGTGTCGCCGACCACGAGCGTCAACTCCCTGGTTCGTTGACAAGAAATGACGGAACGGGGATGAACCGCTCGGTCGAGGAGGGGTGCCCGAGTGGCTAAAGGGGGCGGACTGTAAATCCGCTGGCGCACGCCTACGTTGGTTCGAATCCAACCCCCTCCACCATTGAGCTGCTGATCTCAAGCGCAATTCGTCCGAACGCTTTGCCTACAAGCGCCAATGCGTTAGGGGTGTCTTACGCGGGTGTAGCTCAATGGTAGAGCCCCAGCCTTCCAAGCTAGTGATGCGGGTTCGATTCCCGTCACCCGCTCCGCGCCTGTCGCGTCTGCTGTCGCCGGAACTGGCCGCTTGACAGCGGCGGGCCCGAGTTCTTCATACGTGCCGTGCGTCGTCGCGCCTGCCCGTTGGGAGCGGCCGGTGTGCCGTGCAGGGGTGTAGCTCAATTGGCTAGAGCGCCGGTCTCCAAAACCGGAGGCTGGGGGTTCGAGACCCTCCACCCCTGCCAGATCGATCCCACGCGAAATCGGATCGAAGTCAGGTAGCGCGAGAAAGGAGTGTTCGAGTGGCGTTCAATCCAGCCAGATTCCTTCGCGAAGTGAGGAGCGAAGTGGCTAGGGTGACATGGCCGTCGCGTCGGGAGACCCTGGTTACCACCGGCCTGGTGTTCGCGATGGTGGCATTGGCGGCGGTATTCTTCCTGGTCGTCGACCAAGTTATCGGCATCGGCGTGCGCGCGCTGTTCGCCGTGCAGGTCTGAGGAGATCGCGCAAAATGGCGAAGCGTTGGTACGTGGTGCACGTGTATTCCGGGTTTGAGAAGAAGATTGCTCAACAGATTAAGGAGCAGGCCGCACAGAAGGGCCTGGGCGAGCAGTTCGATGAGGTGCTGGTGCCCTCCGAACAGGTGGTGGAAGTGCGGCGCGGGCAAAAAGTTAACTCCGAGCACAAGTTTTTCCCAGGCTACGTGCTGGTGAAGATGGACCTCACCGACGACGCTTGGCACTTGGTCAAGAACACCCCCAAGGTCACGGGATTTCTAGGCACCAAAATGCGACCGAGCCCGATCAGCGAAGCGGAAGCCGAGCGGATCATCAAGCAGGCGCAAGAAGGGGTGGACCGGCCCCGCCCTGCCATCCTGTTCGAGGTGGGCGAGCAGGTTCGCGTCGCCGATGGCCCATTCACGTCATTTAATGGAACGGTGGAGGAGGTCGACGAGGAGAAGGGCCGCGTGAAGGTCAGCGTGTCGATCTTCGGCCGTTCCACGCCGGTGGAGCTCGAATACGGCCAAGTAGAAAAGGCCTAGCGTCGCCGTACGTGGCGCGCAACAAACCGGTCGTAATGTTTTCGGCGGCGTTCCGGGTGTCGGACGCGCCGAGTAAGTGCAGCAGTTCGGGAGAGGCGTGCCGTCCGCGGCGGCGCTAAACCACACGCACGCCCGAAGCGATCCGATCGAGAGAACGCGGTTGCCGGCGATCGTTTTGGCCGGGTGCATCTGCACCCGCGCCCTGGTCAAGGTGATTTCTCTCCTGACCTGACGTTCGCCGCCTGCGGCGCTCAGAGGCATCGCCTGCCCGCCTGAGCGCTTACCGACGTTCCCCTATGGCGTATCTCCGGGCCATGTTACCGTCCATCCAACGCAACAACAACGCCCGGCGATTCTTCGGCCGCGGCAGAAGGGAGACGCTTACCGATGGAACTCGGCTATTTCGCGATGCCCTCGCACCCGCCCGAGCGAGACCTTAAGGAAGGAAACGAGTGGGATCTGCAAACATTACGTTGGCTCGACGAGCTCGGGTATGCCGAGGCCTGGATTGGCGAGCACCACACCTCGCCTTGGGAGCCGAACCCTTCCCCTGACCTGCTGCTCGCGCAGTCGTTCCGCGAAACCAAGCGTCTGCGGATGGGGCCCGGTGGCATCCTTCTCCCGTATCATAACCCCGCGGAGCTCGCGAACCGGATCGCCTTCCTCGATCATCTTTCGGGTGGTCGGCTGAACTTCGGCATTGCCGCAAGTGGGCTACCGAGCGACTGGGCGCAGTTCAACGTCGACGGCATGTCGGGCGTGAATCGGGACATGACGCGTGAGTTTCTCGACATCATCATGCGGCTCTGGACCGAAGAAGGCCCGTTCCACCACGAGGGCAAGTTCTGGACGATCGACAAGCCTGACCGCATGAATACGACACTGGTGCCGCATCTGAAGCCCAAGCAGGCGCCTTACCCACCGATCGGCGTGGCTGGGCTGAGCCCGAACTCGAGCACGATGAAGATGGCGGGCGAGCGAGGGTTCATGCCGATGAGCCTCAACCTGAACGCCGGCTACGTGGGCAGCCATTGGGATGCCTACGCGGAGGGCGCGCGTTCCAAGGGTCTCACGCCCCGGCGCTCGGCATGGCGTCTCGTTCGCGAGGTGTTCGTGGCGGAAACGGACGAGGAAGCGTTCCGCCTCTCGGCTGGCGATATGATGGGCCGGATGATGGATGAGTATCTCCTGCCGTTGTTCCGCGACTTCCAGTTCACGCACTTCTTCAAGCACGATCAGTCCGTGACCGACTCGGACGTGACCGCCGCCTATTGCGCCCGGCACAACTGGTTGATCGGCTCGCCGGCGACCGTCGCGCGAAAGCTGGAAGCCATGTGGAACGAGGTCGGCGGCTTCGGCACCCTGCTGGTGCTCGGCTTCGATTACGCCGACAAGCCCGACGCTTGGCACAATTCACTTAAACTGCTGGCGCAGGAGGTGTTGCCCCGCGTACAACATCTTCAGGCCGACTAGGTCGCTCCGGACAAGGCTGACCCGCTGCCGGGCAGCGGCGAGTAGGACGATGCCGAGGAGCTGCTGGCAGTGTGGTCATACTGGGTCGCGAGACGGCCGCTGTTCTTCAGGCGATTGATGAATCGCTCAATGGGGATGCGCAGGGCGTAAAGGGGTCGGATCGACCGTGTGCTGGACGTGCCGGTTGATCGGAATCCGGGGCGTGCGGCCACGGGCGCGGACGTCGCCGCGGGATCGCGCGCTGTCGGATCCCCGGTCGGCGTGCAGCACGTGGCGGACTGGAGCAGTGGTGGACGCGGTGAGCGAGGGCCCACCGGACGGGTTCAACCGGCAACATGAAGGTTGCTCAGGCCGACCATTACGAGAGCTGGCGAAGGCGTCGGCGGGACAGTTATGGTTATCCTCGCCTTTCGGCTGTTCCGGTCGTCGCCGCTTGGGCGAACGGACTTACCCGGTGATGGCGTCGCCGAACGGTACCCAGCCTTTGCCGTCGAACTTCACCAGCCGCATCTGTTTCAAAGGATAATAATCGCTCGGACTTGTTTTCACGCGGATGCCGGGCTGCAGCATAGGAAGCTCCATATCGAGGCTGGCCGCCTGGCGCATGATGTTCTCGCGCGACAGATCCTTTTCGCACTGCTTCAGCACCTGAACGAGGGTCTGGGCGCTGCAGTACCCATAGGCGTTGTTGACGTCCTTCAGATCGCCGTCCGGGTAGTATCGCTTCATCCAGTCGAGCCAGCCCTGGAAGCCCTTGTCGTTGGCCCACTGTGTGTCCGTCGGGTCCTTCAAGTAGGTCGTCGTTATCACGCCGACCGCCTTCTCTGGCCCAGCAGGGTTGATGCCGGTCGCAACCGACGAACCAGTGCTGGACACGATGAAAATGCGGGGCCGCCAGTCGATGTCGTACACTTTGCGAACACCCATGGCGACGTCACTTGGGGATGCCGGTCTGGAACAGGACGTCGGCGCCACTCCCCTTGAGGGAGACCAATTGGCTGTCGATCGTCGGGTCCGTCACCTCGTAGGTGTTGCTCGCGACTATCATCTTGCCGGCACGGTCCCCCAGCCCGTCTCGAATGCCCTTGTAATAGTCCTTGCCTGAGTTGTCGTTCTGATAAAGCACGGCGATCTTCGCGTCAGGAGCGGTGGCGAGTATGTGCTTGGCGTAGATGTGCCCCTCGGTCTGATAGGTGGGCTGCCAACCCATGGTCCATGGGAACTTGTCGCGGTCCCCGAACTGGGTGGCGCCCGTAGCGAGGAACAAGGTGGGCACCTTGCGCTCGTTCAGGTATTTGCGGGTGGCGTTGTTGGTCGGCGTGCCGAGTGGCCCGAAGATGAACGCAACCTGGTCCTGCTCGACCATGCGGCGGGACAGCTCCACCGTTCGCGGCGGCACGTAGCCATCGTCGAGGCTCTCGAAGTTGAGTTTCCGGCCGTTGATGCCACCCATCTCGTTGATCATTTTGAAGTAGTTCGCTTCCGCCCGGCCGATCGTGCCGTAGGAGGAAGCCGGGCCGCTATATGGCATCGTCTGCCCGAACAGGATCTCCTGGTCGGTCACCCCCGGTGCGTTCTGGTTTTCGGCCCGAGCGGGAAGGATGGCGAACGTGGCAGCCCCGCCGAAAAGTGCGCGTCGTGTGGTCCGGAGCATCTCGTTTTCTCGCGTCGAGCTTGATTTGTAAGCAGTCCGCGACGCTAATTGAGAGGGCGCGAGGGCGCAAGCAGATCGCGGACGGGGGGAGAACGATGCGGGGCGTGGCCTTTCTCGGTGATCGTGAGCTTGAGCTAATGGATTTCCCCGATCCTACGCCGGGGCCGCATGACGTCGTCTTGGAGATGAAGGCGTCCGGCATGTGCGGCAGCGACCTCCATCAATACCGGAGGCCTAAAGGTGCCGGACAAGCGACGGGGCTCGCGTTGCCGGACCGCCCCGTGATCGTTGGCCATGAGCCTTGCGGCGTGGTCGCCGCAGTCGGGACCGCGGTAGGCCCCGCCCAGGCAAAGGTGGGCCAGCGCGTGATGGTCCACCACTACCAGGGATGCACGAACTGCGAGCATTGCCGGGCGGGTTGGCAGCAACTCTGCCAAAATGTGCCCGTAAAGGTTTACGGCAACAACGCCGATGGTGGCCACGCCCCCTATATGCTGGTTCCCGCCAACACGCTTGTCGCCCTGCATGACGGACTGTCGTTCGAGGCTGGGGCAGCCATCGCTTGCGGCACAGGGACCGCTTATGGCGCACTGCGACGGATCAATCTGTCGGGCAACGACACGATAGCGATTTTCGGCCAGGGACCCGTCGGGCTTTCCGCCACTCAGCTCGCAAGCGCGATGGGCGCACGGGTCATTGCCCTCGACATCAGCCCCGAGCGGCTCGCCCGGGCGACCGAGTTCGGCGCGGACCAGGTCGTGAACCCGGGCACCAACGACCCGGTGGCCGCCATCCGCGACCTCACGGGCGGGCGCGGTGCCGACCTGTCCCTCGACACCTCCGCTTCGCCGGCCGCGCGGATCGCCGCCGTGCGCGCTGTGAAAGTTTGGGGCACTTGCTGCTTCGTCGGCGAAGGCGGCGATGTCACGATCAACGTCAGCCCGGACATGCTACGTCGGCAAGTTTCGATCGTTGCGTCCTGGACATTCTCGAGCATCGGCCAGGAGGAGTGTGGGCGCTTCATCCTCGATCGAAAGGTCGACGTGGATAAGTTGTTCACTCATCGCTGGAAACTCGACCAAGCGGCCGAAGCCTACCGCATCTTCGACCAACAGACCGAGGGCAAAGGGGTATTCCTGATGTAATCGCGCCAGACCACCGCCTCATCACTTGCGGCCGCTGGCACCATCACGCCCCGCGCGGCACTCGGCAGCTTAAACGCGACAGTAGCTTCGAACCGCTCCAGCCCCTGCCGGTGTGAAAGCGCGAGCGCAAGCTGTCCCGAGGTCGATCTGTGGCGCTTACGCAAGGCAAGGCTACACAAGACGATCCAAACCGGGCACCACTATGCCGGTTGCATCATCTGAACCGGAGGTCGACGATGAAATTCTATTACGGTGCCGGCTCCTGCGCGCTCGGCATTCATGTGCTTCTGGAGGAGATAGGCAAGCCATACGAGGCGGTTCCTCTCAACCTCCGCGAAGGCGAGCAGTACCGCGAGCCTTTCGTCAGCCTGAACCCGAAATCCAAGGTGCCGACGCTCGTTCGGGACGACGGGTCTGTGCTGACCGAGTTCCCCGCCATCGCGTACTGGATCGCCCGCACCAACCCGGCGCAAAAGCTCTTGCCGGACGGGTTCGACGAGCAGGCCCGCGTGTTCGAGGCGATGGACTATGTCGTATCGACGGTGCACATGCAGGGCTTCGCGCGGCTGTTCCGCCCGACCAGCTACGCGCCGAACGCGTCCGACGAGGAAACAGTCAAGGCGCGCGGCAAGGAGATCGTCGAGAAAGGCTTTGCGCTGTTCGATAGAGCGCTCGCGGGCAAGCAGTTCCTGGCGGGCGGGTTTTCCGTCGCCGATTGCGCGCTGTTCTACATCGAAAGCTGGGCCGGCCGGTTCGGCATACCCTTGCCGTCAAACGTCCAGGCGCATTTCGACCGCATGAAGACGCGCCCGGCAGTCCAGGCTGCCCTCAAAGCGGAAGGCCTCGTCTAAGTGGGCGGTTTGCCGGCGGCGCTCACCGCGACCGGGTTCTGGTTCCTGCGCCACGGGGAGACGGACTGGAACGCTCGGGACCTTTCGCAAGGCAGTGTCGACGTGCCGCTTAATGCGAATGGAATGGCACAGGCGCAGGCGGCCACTGAGTGGATGCGCGGCCGGGGGATCGCCACCATTGTCTCGTCACCACTGTCGCGAGCCCGCGTCACCGCCGAGATTGCGGGTGCGGTGCTCGAACTCCCCGTGTTGTTCGATCCTGAACTCCGCGAGGTTGCCTTCGGCGTCCAGGAGGGCCAACCGATGGGCAGCTGGTACGACGTTTGGATAGCGGGCGATTTCACGCCCGAAGGTGCGGAGCCGTTCGCGGGTTTGCGGAACCGCGCCGTCCGGGCAATCAACCGCGCCCTTCTCCAGTCGGCCCCGGTGCTAGTGGTATCGCACGGCGCGCTGTTCCGGGCGGTCCGCTCCGCGATGGGCTTGGCGCCCAACATTCGCACCCCCAACGCGACGCCGATCTTCTGCCGGCCGCCTAGTGACGGTGGCGGTCCGTGGACGTTGGAGCCGGCGTTCTAGGCGCTCGAGTTTGCTGAAGGGCAGTTCGTCGGGATCAGGTCGGGGCAGGTAGGTTCAGCGTCGGTCCCCCTCCGCTCGGTCGCTTCTCGTGGTGAGGATCAGCCGTCCTTGTTTGCTGAGGCCCGCGGTTTGCTGAGGCCCGCGCGAGCGGGCGCGCGGCGGGTCGGTTTGAAGTCCTCCGACCGGGTGAGGGTCTCGCGGTGCGTCGGCTGCACCGGCTTGAAGTGCGGATACGGCTGTCCTAGAACCCGGGTTCCGCGCCATTGGTCCCGTTCGTCTAGAGGCCCAGGACACCGCCCTCTCACGGCGGTAACAGGGGTTCGAAATCCCCTACGGGACGGCATGCCATTCAATTGCATAGCTGGACGCTTTCGCGTTGCACTGTGGTCCATACGGCAAATATGCGGCATGGATGCTACCGGACGATGCGGGACGGATGCCCGTCCGTCCCGGAGACGGGATACGTTGCCCCGCTTGGCGGGTCGGATCACGGGTTTGATCAGCGCCCACTCCGGATCCCTCAGTCGTTCTGATAGAGCAATCCGCGCCCGTCCGCCGCCCGCCCGCAGATGCTCCGTCGTCCACGTCATCTCCGCCCTCGCCAATCGTCTTTGCGGAGAAGCGAATCAGATCCAATTCCCAGGATTAAACTTCTTTCCGGATCGGCTCAGATTACCGCTACATCCTCGCCCGCCGGTGCCCCGAGGCTTGCCTGTAAGGCCTCAATCAACACCTTCAGGTCGGCATCAGACAATCGTTCCACGAACTCGTTGACGCGCGCCGCCCAAGCCACGTCCTCACTCCCTCGATGAGGGTCGAGGTATTCCAAAAGCGCGCTAATCGGCCACACAGCGCCCGCTCTGCGGCTCTTGGCCTCCAGCTGGCGGACGCGAGCGGAAAGGCGGGCGACGGTCAAGGCTTTTGCCCCTGATCGGGTGCTGGGTGCCGCATTTCAAGTGCAGCGATACGCCCCTCGAGCTCTGCCGTTTCGAAAGCTCGACGGTGCTGTTCGAGCAGCGCGCTTATACCCGCGGCTTCAACAACGCTCAAACGCCCATCACGAACGGCATCGATCACAGCGCCAAGCGCGATCGGCAAATCGGCAGCTTTGTGGATCGGGGGCAGATCGATCATCATGGGCCGGCCTTTCCGCTCCGGCCATAACCGGCGCAGCAAAATGTCTGCCGATCGGACGTCCCCCGACAGCGCATCCTGCACTACCCGCTGGAGTACAGCCTGCGCCGAGCCTTCGCCGATAGCGTCCAAGGCAAGCAGCGCCCTGTGCCGCACGCCTGGTTTGGCGCCAGCCGGGTTGCCCGACCGCCCCGGCTGAAATCGACCCTGCAAACGCCCTGCCCTGGCAGGTTCGCTCGTCATCTTCGGTCTTCCTCTCACGCCCGCAACTCCACAATGGTGCCCATCTGGATGTGGGAACGGTTGGTAGCTTAGGCCGTTGGCGTTCGCCTCCGCCGGCCCAAAGGGCGCTGGCTCTCCAGGATCGCAATCTTCTCATGCAGCAGGTCGCGTTTGGAGCGAAACGCTCACCCCTTGGCCGGATTTGGCAACTCCACAATGGTGCCCATCTGGATGTGGGAACGGTTGGTAGCTTAGGCCGTTGGCGTTCGCCTCCGCCGGCCCAAAGGGCGCTGGCTCTCCAGGATCGCAATCTTCTCATGCAGCAGGTCGCGTTTGGAGAGAAACGCTCACCCCTGGCCGGATTTGGCATAACGAAACGTTAAACGAGGGCGACCGGCTGCCGAGTGAATTACCCGCGCCTCGCGTAGAATCTCGAATTCTATCGCGTCCGCGTCGGCTTGGTTGATCAGCAGCGTGTGCGTGGGCGGGTTGCATCCCTCGCCCGCCGGTGCCCCGAGGCTTGCCTGTAAGGCCTCAATCAACACCTTCAGGTCGGCATCAGACAATCGTTCCACGAACTCGTTGACGCGCGCCGCCCAAGCCACGTCCTCACTCCTTCGATGAGGGTCGAGGTATTCCAAAAGCGCGCTAATGGGCCACACAGCGCCCGCTCTGCGGCTCTTGGCCTCCAGCTTGGCGGACGCGAGCGGGAAAGGCGGGCGACGGTCAAGGCTTTTGCCCCTGATCGGGTGCTGGGTGCCGCATTTCAAGTGCAGCGATACGCCCCTCGAGCTCTGCCGTTTCGAAAGCTCGACGGTGCTGTTCGAGCAGCGCGCTTATACCCGCGGCTTCAACAACGCTCAAACGCCCATCACGAACGGCATCGATCACAGCGCCAAGCGCGATCGGCAAATCGGCAGCTTTGTGGATCGGGGGCAGATCGATCATCATGGGCCGGCCTTTCCGCTCCGGCCATAACCGGCGCAGCAAAATGTCTGCCGATCGGACGTCCCCCGACAGCGCATCCTGCACTACTAGAGTTTCCGGCCTATTGCTCTGCACCCAATCTTTGGACCGCCGGAGGCTAGAGTTTCCGGCCTATTTTCCGGGTGACGTGCTGGGTGCTTCACCGGGAAATCTGCAGTGAGATCGGCACCTTATTGCCGATCGCGCCGTGCGGCCGCTCCTCGTTGTAGTATCTGCGCCAAGCCTCCAACTTTTCGCGCGCGTCGGCAAGCGTCAGGAACCAGTGCGCGTTCAGGCATTCGGCTTTAGGTAGCAGGTGCACCAATTTGGCGGCTGTCGCGCAAATCGCGGCCGTCGTTTCATTGTCAGCATGTCAGATCCGCTGGTTGTTCAGTCGCTGAGAGGCATGCGCGCCGAGATTCTCGGCCGGATCGCGGCCTACGAGGCGCAGATCGCTCAGGCGAAGCATGATCTCGCTCATCTCAGTGCGACGCTTCGGCTGTTCACTGAACCGGAAAAGCAGCGCGCGCGCTATCTGGTGAGCCACGGCTTCTTCAAGAAGGGGGAAATTGCTGACCTTTGCGTCGGTCAGCTCGAGGTGGACGGTGCGATGACGACGCGCGAGCTCGCGGAGCGGGTGATGGCGGCCCGTCAGCTCGACGTCGCCGATGCCACGCTACGCAACTCGGTGGTCTTCAAGGTCGTCCAGGCGCTGCGCCATGCTAAACGGCGTCGCCTCGTGAGGATGGTGGAGAGGCGTAAAGGAATGTGCGTGTGGGCGCCCGGCGACGCGGTCACGCGGCGCGTCGTTGCCAGTAGCCCTTCCAGTTCCGGCTGACGGAAGTGGCCAGCACCTTTCCGATCAGCCGATCGGCGAGAGCACCGTTGCTCTCATCACGGTGGTCCTCCAGCCAGGCAGCATGAACCGCATAGGCGCCAAGATGGCGGCCATCGATCCGGTGATGTTGGCCGGCAATCATGCGCCGTAGCCGGGAGAAATAACTTTCGGTCTGGTTGATGTGGACACCATCGCGGCTATAGGCGGCTGAGTGATTGATCCGCTCCATCGCAAAGGCCGGCTCAAGCAGATCCCAGTGCGCGACCTCGTCGGCCGAGATGATGGAGCCGGGCGCGATCCTTGTCCGGGCAAACTCGATTCCCTCTGCCTCGCGAACGAAGGTGCGGGTCAAAATACGCCCACCGCGCTGGCGCAGCGCCACGACCACGCGCCGTTTGCCGCTCCGGTTCTCGAGGAGACGGCGATCGATGCGCTCTTCTCTCCTGTTCGCAGGGCGGACATGGCCGCCGAACGCGGTGCCATCCACCTCGACCTCGCCGGCAAGCGTGACGTCGCGCGTCTCCGAGGCCATCGCCTCGCGCAGCTTGTGCATCAATACGAATGCGGTTTTGTGCTGCACGTTCAGATCACGAGACAGCTGCACCGCCGACAGGCCCTTGGAGGCATTGACCACGAGACAGATCGCTGCGAGCAGATCGACGAAACCGAGCTTGCGGGAGGCGAAAATCGTTCCGGACGTTACGCTGAACTGTGAGTGGCAGGCCGCGCACTTGAATCGCCGACGGGTGGAGAGATCGTAAACGTCGAGGCATCCGCATGCTGGACAGATCGGCGCCCCATCGGTCTGTGGCCAGCGCAGCGAGCAGAACCGGCGATACGCAGCCTCCTCGCCTTCCGTATAGATCGTCTTCAAGGACAGGGTCCGCGCAGCGGCGGAAAGCAGAAAGCTTTGAGACATCAACCCGTCTGCCGACAACCCGATGTTCTTATTATGTTCCTGGAATTCCGAGTTTGGCAAGGCCCAATCCAAGCGTCCTAAAACACAGCAATTACAGTACTCTAAGGGAGAGTTGGTGCGTCTGCTACCTAAAGCCGCAGGCATTCCGCCCGGAAGCGACCGTTGAAGGCTTCGATGAACGCATTGTCCGTCGGCTTGCCTGGCCGCGAGAAGTCCAAGATGACTTCGTTGGCGTAAGCCCAAAGGTCGAGATCGCGAGAAATAAACTCTGAGCCATGGTCAACCCGGATCGCCTTGGGGTAGCCGATAACCGCACAGGTCTGCTCGAGCGCCAGGACAACGTCCTCAGCTCGGTAGCTGAACCGTGGATCGACGATCGGCGAGAACCGCGAGAAGGTGTCGACCACGGTGAGCACCCGGATCTTCTTCCCGGTCGCCAGCTGGTCATGCACGAAGTCCATCGCCCAGGTCTCGTTGGGCTGCGTGGCCTGTTGACGGTCGTCGCGCAGCTTCGCCTTGACCCGCCGCTTCGGCGTTTTGTTGCGCAGCTGCAGGCCCAACTCGTGGTAGATCCTGTAGACCTTCTTGGTGTTCACACGCCAACCCTCCCGACGCAGCACCACTTGCACGCGGCGATAGCCGTAGCGCACGCGGGTCGCGGAGATCTCCTTGATCCTGGCTTCAGATCCGGCCTGATCGTGCCGACGGGATCTGTAGTGGTAGGTGGACGTATCGACCTCGAGGACCCGGCAAGCACGCCGGATCGAGACACCCCATTCACCACGAACCGCGTCGACCAGCTTGCGCTTGCGAGCAGGCCTTAAAGTTTTCGGCGGATCACGTCCTGCAGCATCTCGCGATCCAACGAGAGGTCGGCGACCAGCTTGCGCAGCTTTGCGTTCTCATCCTCGAGCAACTTCAACCGCCGCATCTCCGTCGGCAGCAGCCCGTCGAACTTCTTCTTCCAGTTGAAGTAGGTCGCCTGGCTTATCCCAGCCTTCCGGCAGATGTCCGCAATCGGGATCCCCTCAGCTCCTTGCTTCAGAATGAACGCCTTCTGCGCGTCCGAAAACTTCGATGCCTTCACCGTTCTCCGCTCCTCCCAGCCCGGGGAATCCGCGCGGAAAACTCTAGCCAAAAACGGTCCAGTTTGCAGGGAGCAGATCAGTGATGGGCTTTGGAACACCATCGGAGAGCTACTCGTCACCTTCAGCCCAGACGAGTGCCGCTCATACCTCCGTCACGCCGGCTATGCGTTCGACTAAACCAAAATTGCTTGTCTTATGCATTCCCTCGCCTGTCAGACGAAGATGGGCCGCTGTCGGCAAGTCGCGAGCTCGCCGGCAGCGGGAGGAGACGGGTCGGGAAACTGCTGGCCGTTTGTGGGCCGAGCTAGAGTGTGACCGCTCCTCTCTTTTCCTGGTGGCCTGAACGGATACCCGGGCGTGACGGCCCGGATGACAAGCAGAGGACCTGGAAAAGATGTCGGACACGTTAGCGCAATCAGTCGGCGTGGACATCTCCAAAGACACGCTCGATGTCCATCTTCACCCGGCCGGCGCTGCCCGCCGGTTCGCCAACACCCGCGCTGGACGGTCCGGACTGATCACCTGGTTGACGAGCTTCACGATCAGCCGCGTCGTCTTCGAGCCAACGGGGCCATACCATCATGCGTTCGAGCGTCAGCTGGCCGAGGCCGGGTTGCCTCTTGCCAAGGTCAATCCTCGTCAGGCCCGCCGCTTCGCCGAGGCGGTCGGCCGAAACGCCAAGACCGACGCCGTCGATGCCGCGATGCTTGCACGCTTTGCCGCCCTTCTGGAGCCGCCGGTGCGGGCAGTGATGAGCCAAGTCCTTGATGACATGAAGGAGTTGATCGTGGCTAGGCGTGCCTTGGTTAAGGATCGGATCGCAGCTCATCAGCGCAATGGCGTACACCGTTCAGCCTTGCTGAAGCGTCAGGCGACCCAGCGTCTCGCCCAGGTCGAACGACAGATCACCGCGATCGATACAGCACTTCGCGCGTTGCTGGCGACTGATCCCGTCCTGAACGCGCGCTTTGATATCGTTGCGAGCATTCCGGGCGTTGGCGCGACTACTGCCTTCATAATGCTCGTCGAAATGCCCGAACTCGGCGCTCTCAATCACCGATGCGCAGCGAGCCTCGCCGGCCTTGCACCAATGGCGCGCGATTCCGGTCAGCATCGCGGCAAACGCTTTATCCGGGGAGGACGGGCCTCGCTCCGGCAGGCGCTCTACATGCCTGCCCTCGTAGCCGTCCGCTTCAATGCCGATCTAAAGGCGAAATACGATGCTCTCCGCTTCGCCGGAAAGCCACCGAAGGTGGCGCTAACCGCAATAATGCGGAAGCTCGTCATCCTGGCCAACGCACTCGTTCGTGACGGCCGAAACTGGTCACCGAAAGCCACTTGATCAACACGGATACTCTAGCGGTGCTGAGAGTCTCTGGCGACGATTGCGACGACGCCACTATCTACCGCATTGATGTGAATACTAAAAAGCTACTCCGGCAAGATCCGGCTAAAGGCGCAGTTTAAGCGCGCCAAAAAAATCCGGCCGGTCGCGCTTGAGCCGGGCAATCAGATAGGGGGCACCGCGTCCTGGCAAGATAGCGTCACTACCTTGCTCTCGTGCCCCGCCCGCCAACTAGCTTGGGTCAACTTGCTCACCTGAAAAATGCAGGCGGTGTCCAAGGAACAGCGGAAGAAGCATGGCAGGCCGGCCGGCATGCAGCAGCAACAACGATGGGAGCACGTCAATCTGATCGAACAGCGCCCCGAACCGAGCCGAAATCGTCCGCAGCGTTTCTCGCGGCGCCACGATCAGGACATCTTCGCCGGCGTGTGCGGCCACGGGCGACACCAGTCCGTACTCACGGGGATCATCGCCGAGGCAGATGACTTGCACTTTGCCGCGAAGGATGAAGTCGATTTTGCCCGCGTTGTGCCAACGGGTCGCCGCGATGACGATTCCCGGATGCGATGTGCCACGCTCGATGAGCTCGGCCCGAAGCGAGCTCCAGTCCACTGCGTCGAGGTCAGGATCCGCGCCCATCCCGAAATCTTCGATTACGTCCGGCAGCCAGTTAAACCGTACCTCCGTAGCAACGAGCGACACGCCCAGCGCCACCAGGCCGGCGGTCGCGGCCAAGCCCACCCGCACCGCCCGGCTGCCTTGGCGCACCCGGCCCACCCAGGCTCCTAGCAACGGCAGTGCGAGCATCGTGGCAGGTGCGGCCCAGTGATACAGCACGTGGCTCCTCAACGAGACCAGCGCAAAAAGTGCGATCGAGGGCAACGAAAGGCAGGCGAGCAGCCATGAGCGCGGGTCCGTCGGCCCACGTCGGGCGGCTCGCCAAAGGCAAGCCGCGAGCGGAACCCAGATCCAGGGCAGGAAGAACAAAGCCTCCCCTGCCAGCGTGCTGATCGGGCCGAACGGATGCCATCGGCCACCATCGGCGCGCGCGCCCTGGAATAGAAACGACACCCATCCGTTCCGCGCGTTCCAGACGATCACTGGCGCGAAGAGCACACCAGTTACGAGCATCGCCATATAGGGCTGCGGCCGTCCGAGCCAGCGCCGAGCCCCTGGCTCGGTCAGCAGAAACACCAGCGCGCCTAGTCCGATCGGGAGTGCGGTGTATTTGGAACACGCGGCCAGCCCGAAACACGCCCCGGCGCCGAGCCACCAGCCCCATGCCCGTCGCTCGTCGGGCAAGGCTCGCACGAAGCACACCGTTCCGCCCAGCAGCGCGGCGATCAGTGGCCCGTCCGGGAGGTACCCAGGTACCGGCGGTCACGCCAAGCACCGGGACGGCGTTCATCAGCGCCGCCGCCCATAATCCGGCGCACGCATTGAAAAGGTCGGACGTCAGACGGAACATCAGCCAAGTGCTGAGCGAGAACAGAAGAATGAACGGTGTTCGGATCCCAATGTCGGATCCCACACCACCAAGATGCTCGGCCGCCCAGGCCAGCCACCAAGCAATCGGCGGGTGATCGAAATAACCCAGATGGAGGGTGCGCGCGCTGGCGGCCATGTAGCTTTCGTCGATGCCGAGGCCCATGGACTGAGCGAACACCATCCTTGCGAGCAGCGTGATCGCGATCAGCAATGCAAGCCGGCCCTGTGGCGTGTTGAACCACGATGCCGCGCGCCGGCGGAGGGACGCGGGCGGTAGGACCGATGCCGTGCTCGACGGTCCTCCGGGGTCGAGAGTTGCCGAAACGAAGCCGTCGAAAACCATTGTGACTTTACAACCTCACGATGGGCAGCCTCACTGGATTTCGAGACTACCGGAATGCGCCGCACCCCTACCATTCACGCGGATAACGGGCTACTACGCTTGAACTTGCGCAGTTGCGGCAAGCTCACGCCCACCGCCTGGAGCGGCGCTGCCGCTGCCTCCTCGACAAGCGCTCCGCACGCTGAGCGCGACGGAGCCAATGAAACTCAATTCGCCTCAGGTGGCATACTTCCGACACCAACCCGAAACATGGGGCGTGTAGCGTCAGGCCTGTTGCGGTTATGGGAGTTGCATGCCGACGTCGCTTTTGTGCTGTGCCCGATGCCACGTCAAGCCTACCGGATGCTGAGGCCCGTTGTGGAAGCGTGTCTCGGATACCGTTTTCGTCTTCTACGCAGCATCGGCAATTTGGTGTACTCCATCGGAGCACTCCGCGAGGCCGGGGGCGGCTATGTCAGCATTACTATATCGAATAGCCGCCTTTCTTTTTCCGACGCATAACCGGACCGGAGCGTCGTGGCGCTGCCGCGGAATACGCATCATCATACGGATAGATCGAAATACGCCGTCGGTGATGGCGAGCGAGGCCGATGAGGCGGGCCGTGTCCGATTGGATCGTCCGAAAGCACTGGGCCGGCCCGGTTGAGCGCTGGGCCGGTGGGTTGTCTGGCTACGCGGGCGCAGCTCGGGCGTCGAGCCAGGCAAGCCGGGTGAGATTGTAGGCCAGGTTGGCCAGTCCGATCTTCACCCGAGCGCGCGCCAAGCCGATGGTGCGGACGAACAACGCCATCCGGTGCTTCTGCCGGGCAAATACGTGCTCGATGCCGGAACGCACTCGAAGCCCTTGCGGTGTTGGCACGAGCCCGCGGGCCGGAAAGCCGTTTTCGTGGCAGCCGGCGGAACTGGAGGCGCTCGCGCAGTCCGCGCCGCTGCAGCACCTCCAAGTTCCGCTTGGTCCGGTAGGCGGTATCCGCCCACACACCGCTCGCGGTGTTCGCGGCATCGAGCAGGTCCGGCAAGCTGCGGCTGTCGTGCGCGGCGGCGTCGGTCACCGTCCAGCGCCGGATTAGCCCCGTGTCGCCGGTCGATGTTGAGATGCGACTTGTAGCCGAACACCGGCACCGCGATCTCGACCCCGGTGCGAACCGCGCCGTTCTCCGGCTTCGGCTTGGAGCGCCCCCGTTTCAGCGTCCAGCGCGCGTCGCGGTCCTTCTGCCGGCGTTTCGCCTTCGACCATCCTGGTGGCATGCCGCCGGTCTTGATCACCGCCTTCTCGGCCACGCTCAGCTTCTGCTTCGGCGCAGCGTATCGACCGCACCCGCCCGTTTGAGCTGCTCGCGATACAGCCAGACCGTCTTGGCGTCCGGCACCGCGTCGTGCAGTTCGAGACCGACGAAGCGCATGAACGACAGCCGGTCGCGCAACTGGAACTCGGCCTGCTCGTCCGACAGGCTGTACAGCGCCTGCAGCACCAGGATCTTGAACATCAGCACCGCGTCGTACGGCGGACGACCACCCCTTGCCCCATCCGAACGCGCCAGCGCCGCATCTAGCACCGGGCGGAATACCTCGAAATCGACCACCGATGCCAACCGCTGCAGCGGATCGCCGGCCGCCGACAACGCCGCGTAGCGCTCGTCAATGTCGAAGAAGCCTCGCTGACCCGACATCCGCGCCTCCCGCATCGAAGACGCTCAGCAAATCATCTCCGTCGTGATCGTGACCAGGTATTTCGAACCATCCGGGTGTTGTGGACGATGCTGGTGTTCAGCCTATTGAGCGGTGTTGCTGTGGTTTCGGGCCATCCGGCGCACGCCACACCGCCTGATCCCTGCATGGAATGGTGAAGCTCGGCTTACCGCCGTTTCGGCTTCCTAGCCACCACAACAACTGGACCAAGCTTCAGGCTCGCCTGCGGCGGGCCTGGCGTTGGCTCCGGCGCCGGGTCTGGAGGGGGCGCTAGAGCTTTGCGTGGTGGCAGGCCGATGGTGAGGGGCCGCGGCTGCCGTAGCCGGTAGGCAAGCCCGATCAGTCTGTCGATCGCCGCCTGATAGGCGCGCTTGATGTCCGCGCTGCGCTCGGTGGACCGCATAGCCGTCAACTCGGTGATCATGGCTTCAACGGTGGCAAGCGACGGGTCGGGCTTGGCGGCCGGGGTAGGGGTGGCAGGCTTCATGGTGTAGTCATGTACGGGACCCCGGTATAGTTAAGCGCACGCCGCGCACTGTCCTGATAAACATCAGGAGTTTCCTTCCGCCGTGTCTGTCCGCAACGAACGCATCAAGCTACTCGCGACCTTTCTTAGCACTGCCGGCCTCGCCCTCATCGTCACTGGCGCCGTCGCCCCCTTCATCAACCAACAAACCGGGGGTATTGCCAACATTGTTTGTTTGGTGACGGGGATCGCACTACATTTCGCCAGGCAGTGGGTGCTCGGGAGACTGGAGCGTGACGACTGACCAGGTGCTGTGGTGGATCGTGTGGCCCACATTCGTGGCGCTCGTCCTCGGCGGCGGCGGGATCTGGCTGTCGCGCCACCTGTAGGCGGCAGGGGATTAGAATACTGAACTTGCTCATCCTTTGGCGTTCAGCCGACCACCATCCAAATTTCTTGGATAGTGCTTTCGCCAGCCGCTGGAGGGCGGCGCGACCCGGCTACTTCGACGGCGGCTTGGCGCCCGCCTTGGGAGCGTCCGGCTGTGGTCTCAGGAACGCCGACGCGGCCGGCGCGGGCTTCTTGTTGGCCTTCGGTTTCTTGGCCTCGCGATTGCCACGCTGCTTGTCGCCCTTGCCCATGACACCCTTTCCCTTGCAGTCAGCTATCCGGTAACTCCGAATAACTTAGCGGCCCACTTTGTGCCATCGTGGCGTGCGAGAGCGCATTGGACGCGTCCAAATCTGGACGCGTCTCCAACAGCCCCGATGCGATTGTTCGTATCATGCCGACTTGAACTCGCCACGCTCGTACGCCGCCAACACATCCGGATCGGCGCGGGCAAGGCGACGAAGGAGGTAGGCTGATCCCCGGTCGGATTGAACCTCGTAGTTACGCTACGATGTTGGTGGGCTACCAAGCTGCGAGGCCACCTCGTGCCACGGGGGAGGATGCGCAAATTTGCGCACCCACTCGCGATGAGGCTCGTCAGCGGGTTCCGCATGGTCCGTGTAGAACGCTGAAACTACTCGCCTTTTGGCGTCTGACCGACCACCATCCAAGTTTCTTGGATTTCGTTCCGCCCGTAACAACTATCCGGAATTTCCGGACGGTTCCTCACCGCGCCGCCCTGACCTTCCCCTTGCCGCCGCAGGCCGAGCACATCACGCGCCGTCCGCCGACCACCATGTGCGGCTTGCCTTTGGCGTTCTGCTGGGTCGCATGCACCGTGCGCGCACCCTGGCACTTGGGGCAGGTGACGCGCTCGCCAGGCCATAGCAATTCGCGCTGGCGGTTGTCGTGAACCTGCTCACTAATTGGTGGGTGCGTGGCGCAGCCTTCAGTTTGTATGATAGCGGACCATGTCTTGCCACAGGGCGGCCGCGGCGTTTGCGCTCGGGGCCGCCTTCGATATTGCGTAGTTCTTGCCGCGATAGTCGCCTCTGGCAAACCATGCTGCTTTCGTGTTCGGCTTTAGGTAGACGGTGATTTCGACGCTCTCACCGTGGACCATGACTATCCATTTCAATGTGTCATTCCCTCAAAACAGGCTGAAAAAAAGCCAGGCGTATCCGGAACGCGGGAACAGAATGGCTAAGGCGCCAGCAGATCGGCTTGGCGAGCACCATCGTGCGTCAGTGCAGCCGACCTGACTTGGCTTGGCTGGAATGATGGCGTTTTTGGCCAAGAGTGATTAGCCCGAGGCTCGGCTTCCGCCACCTCGCAGGTTTCGAGTTCCCCGGGGAACAAAGCCTCAAGATTGGCTGGCACCTCGTCAATCCCGATGCCCAGCGCCCTTAAATGCACACACATGACGGCCAGCAGCGTTGCTGATGGCCGTCATGTGTGTGCGCGTTCACGAACGCGATCGGCGATCCGCGCGCCCGTCTTCACCATCGCGCTCGACAGGTCGTAGCCGGTTTGCAGGTTCAACCAGAACTCCGGTGACGTGCCGAAATAGCGCGCAAGCCGCAGCGCCGTGTCAGGCGTCACAGCGCGCGGCTCGTGTGTCGCGATTATGCCGGTGATCCGGTTGGGCGGCACATCCAGGTCGCGGCTAAGCGCGTTGGCGCTGATACCGAGCGGCACCATAAACTCCTCGCGGAGGACCTCCCCGGGGTGAGTGCGAATGCGCATTTGAGCGCTCCTTCCAGGCAGCCGCATGATTGCGGCCGCTCCAGACCGGGAGCACGCTGCGGATACGCCCGGCAGCGACCCCCTCAGTGATAGTCAACGATCTCAACTCTTTCAGGGCCAGCCGAAGTCCATACAAAGCAGACGCGCCACTGGCCGTTGACCCGAATGCTGTGTTGCCCGCTTCGCGCGCCCTGCAACGCCTCCAAACGGTTGCCCGGGGGCACGCGAAGATCGGTCAGCGCAATCGCAGCGTTCAGCATGTCCAGCTTCCGCAAGGTCACAGACGCAAAGCCGCCGAACCGCCGGCTCTGGCCGGTCTGATACAACTCCCCCGTCTCGGAACACGCGAACGACTGGATAGTCATACGTTAAGGTATGATGCGGGGCGTAATACGTCAAGGATAAAGGCGGGGCTACACCTCGGTCGCCAAGGCCCTCAATGCACCGCCTTGCTCTCGCCCCCGGCCGGCAGGCGCAGCAGCAAGCGCCCGAGCAGCTCGATGGCGACGCGGGCGCAGACGGAGACGTGCGCCTCCGGGTAGTCCAGTGGCCGCGCTAGCAGCGCTTCCAGGAGCGCGAGCAGCTCGACGTCGGTGAACGCATCCCGCAGGCCGGGAACCAGCCCGGGCGGCGTGCTGGGGGGCTCCGGGGGCATCAGGCGGCCTCCGCCTGCCAGTCGCGGCAGGATGGCTTCGAGATCGTCCTTGCGCGCGGCACCCCATTCACCGCGCCGAGGGTAGGGGCTTCGAGTTCGCGAAGGGAGCAATGACGTACCTCATCTATCGCCCTGCGAGCTGATCGACGACGAAAAGACTACTACGGGATCGAAGTGAAAAAGGTGTAGCGTCCCGGTAACAAATAAGGAAACGCCGAAGTGAACATCACCCGGCTTGCTGTCGCCCTCACCATCAGCCTGACGTGTGGCGCTGGAGTGCCCAAAGCGCACGCCGACCCCCCAGCTAAGCTCGCATTCGCCTACAGCACAATCAAGGGGTTCGCCAAGGTGGCCGTGTGGAACGATGCGGAGAGCAGCGAGCGCGGTATGGCGATGTTGGCTGCGGGCGACATGGACAACGATGACTTGATTAAGGTCAACGAGATGGCGGCATGCATCATACCCAACGGCACACCGATCTTCGTCAGCACGACCGGCTTCATTCACCAAAACGTGGTGGTGATGAAAGGCAAAAACGAGGGGTGCACCGGCAGCATCTGGTCGTCCGAAGTGCGGGCGAAGTGATGGCCAACCCAGCATCGGATGTTCACCCTGCCGCAGATTGACACTCAATACCCCGCGTGCCTCGCGCCACTGACGACAAAGTATGTGTCCCTGGATCCGCATGTTGCGCAGCGGAACGCAACTCAATCAGCGGCACGTCGCCGCGTCCATCAGCGATCAGGCGGCGCAAATCGGCATTCGCGGAATGCAAACAGGAATTGCAGGTGACGACCACATCGCTCGTTGTCGAACGGGGCGTGGGCAGCCCGGCGTCGCTGCCCCATTTCCGGCTGCTCACGGCGGCTGGACTACGGCGAGCGATCCTCAGTGTCGGCGAACCAAATCTCGACGACCTCTTCCGGGTCAGCCGGCATTCGGTCCGAACGTTCAAGCCTGGACGGAAGTGCTGCGCGCAGTTCCGCTAGCGTGTCGGCCACCATAAGGTAGGCGGTGGGTTGGCCAGCTGTGAGGCGAGCGATCACCTTGCCGGGATAGGCGGGCTGCTTCTCCATCACCACCCATGCCGCCATTGCTACGGCCTCGGATTGCAGCTCCGCCGCGGCTTCGGTTGTAACGATCTGGTCGAGCATCTCACCCTTACCGGCCAACATCAGCGCCGCGGCTTTCGGGCGATGACGTCGGGGCCGACCGGCAAGGATTGCGGGCGATATAGGTCGAAGATCATTTCGTCTGGACAGTAGCAATTGGCTCGTCGGGAGCGGGCTGCGGGGCAGGGGTTGGGGAAGGGCTTTGACCACGTTCTGCACCAGATTTCTGCACGACGTGAGGTGCTGAAATGCGGGGCCTGGAAGTGCAATGCGTTCTGGCCGCCTTTCAAGGCGCTCAAGCGGCGAGTAGATTGCTTTGCCCGTGGGTTGGAAGATGTCAGGAGTCGGTCAATGGGCAATCTTGTATTGATCGTTATCATTATCATTCTGCTCGGCGGACTTGGCTATGGCGGTGGTCTCTATGGCGGTGGTGGGAATCGCTACTGGGGCTCGGCAGCACGACCTGGATATGGCATCGGCGGTGTAATCGGCCTCATTGTTGTCGCTCTGATTTTGCTCATTTTGCTTGGGATCATCGCAAGCCCGTTCCACACCGGAGTGACCGCGCCAGGCTGATCGTCCTCCTCGCCACAACCAACTTCAGCACATAATAGCGTCCCGCCAAAGCAGCGCAGATTACTCGAATACAGGCTTGGCGACTTTCGGCCGATCGTCGCAATCAGCGTCCGGACGGGACAGCAGACGCCGGCCAAAAAGGGGAGGGACTTCGTGCCGATCCGGTCTTCGCTTTGATGGTGCTATCCGATCGATTGGCCGCACCTCAGTGCCGCAATCCGCTTCGGCCGGGCGAGGGGCCGCTGCGAGACATGCCAACGACCGCACGGGGTGTCTGTGCAGTGCCTACCCGACGGCCGCTGGCTCGACGCCGATGCAAGCTCGGCACATCACCGCTTCGGCCGCTTCGCCACAACCACAGGCCCTAACTTCAAGCTTTGCTGCGGCGGTCCGGATGGCGGCTCGGACTCCCGCGCCGGGATCGATGCGCCCAGCAGCGGCCGCTTGGGCGGCACGCCGATCGTGATCGGCCTCGGCTGCGCAGGCGATAGGCGAGCGCGACCAGCCCGTCGATCGCGGCCTTGTAGGCGTTGCGGATTTCCTGGTTACGCTCGGCGTCGCGCATGCGCTGGAGGTCGGCGATCATGGCCTCGATGGTGGCGATGGACGGGTCGGGCTGCTTGGCGGTCGGGGTAGGGGTAGCGGGCTTCATGCAGGCAATCAGGTGATTGCCGGTTCGTGCATGTCAAACGCTGCGAACGAATACATACAACATCCCGGCCGGTGAATGGTGGATTTCGCCGCATGTTCAATAGACGGTGGCGGTCCCGACCTGATCTTCGGCAATGCTGCCCCACGCCGGGTGGCTTGAAAATCTTACACTTCGTAGAATGTCACGCAGCCATATCGCGGCAACCTATTGAGATCTGAGGGCTTTCTCTCCTGGCATGCCGGTTGCGTTGTATCATGCGTTCCACTTGCCTGTTTCATCGTGCCCGTGACTACAAGGTGCCCAGTGTCATGACGACAATACGTGCTCAGTGTGACTACACGTGCTAAGCCCGGCCTCTAGGAAGAGGCCGGGTTCTTCAGATCGCACCCGCTCCGGAGTTGCGCCTTGTCCGACCTGCTCACCTCTCGTCCCCATGTAGCTGTCCGGTTCATGCTCGACGCCGATGCCTCGCCCGGCCTACTTCCGCGACTGCTACAGCCTTTCGCTAAGCGCGACCTGACACCCGATCGGATGTGGTCGCACCGCAGCGGCGATGTCGTGCATGTCGAGATCGCGCTGGACGCGATGCTGGCCGAGATCGTGGCGCTTGTGGAAGGCAATCTGCGTCAGGTCGTCGGCGTGCATCGGCTTACACGGGTGCACCCGAGGGCGATCGCCCGCGCTGCCTGACCGGCAACGCCGAAACGTCGGTACCTTGGTTTACTTAATATCAGTATCCGAGGTGCGTATCAGCGCAACAGACGTATTCCATTCAGGGAATAGATCATGTTTGAGATAGAAAAATCATGGCAGGCAGCGGAACAGGCTGTGTCGAAGAACCGGCAGCAGAAACATCGCCTCCGCGCTCCCCGCCCCACAGCCGCCGAAATCGAGAATCTAGTCGCCTCCTATATCGCCGAAGGCCGTGACGTAACCAGGTGCCCGCCCAGGTTCGTGCTCCCAACGAGCAACGCGCACGTGTGTTGAGCACGGCTCGGGGCGGGCGCGCCTCGGCTTCCCCGCAAAGCCGGCATCGGCCGCACCTCTAATGATCGGAGGATCGCCAGTGAGTTGCGGTAGCCGGCTTCGGACCTGACCTCCCGGGTTTGAGGATAGCTAGCCGGCTATTTCGAGGTCGGCTTGGCGCTGGGGTTCGGAGCGTCGGGCTGCGGCCTCAGAAACGTTCAAGCGGCGGGCGCCAATTTCTTGTCGGCTTTCGGCTTCTTTGCCTCCCGACTGCGGCGCCGCTTGTCGCCCTTGCCCATTCACTTCCCCCGTCTGTGTGTTGTTGGACCGAGCGGTATCTATACTCCGGCCCGGCCGCCGTCCGCACCTTTCCCTTGCCACCACATGCCGAGCACACAACGCGCCCATCCCGAGCACTATGCGTGGTGCCGCGCACGACTGGGGTTGGGCATGCCACCGGCGCCCAGATAACTCCACCTTAACCGGAATGAGGTAAGTCGCTTGACCACCCCGACGCCAGCCCGGCGTCGTTGCTGCGGAGAGACTTGCTGATGACCGAGCGTCTGGTGGACGTGCTGAATGAGCGCAACACGGTCTTGCACGTGATACCCGTGCCGGCTGATCAGAAAGACGACCGTGACCTGGAGCAAGAGGCCGTCAAGATCGCATCGGAGATGGAGCTAGGACCCGGAACCCGAATGCCCGCGACTGCACGCGCGGATACATGTGAGCAGGGGCGGCCCGCTGACCCCCTACGCCGATGCGCTGATCATCAAGCAACAGCAACAAGAAAGGGTTGAGCATCGCCTGCGCGAGCGAGCCTACTTCCTGTGGCAGCAGGACGGCTGTCAGGATGGTCAACAGGACGCCTACTGGCATCAAGCGCGGGAACTTGAAGGAGCAGCGCCGTAGGTTTCAGGCCGGCGATCCCGACCAGCCTCCCCGGGCCGCCCGCACCTTGCCTTGCCGCCGCATGCCGAGCACGCAACGCGCTGGCCGCCGACCGCTAAGTGCGGTTTGCCGCGGGCGTGCTGCTGTGTGGCCTGCATAGTGCGCGCGCCCTCACATTTGGGGCACGTCACCCGCCCGCCGGACCACGGCAATTCGCGCTGCCGCTTGTCACCGAGGGCCGCCCATAGCTAACGCCGCCCGCACCTTGCCCTTGCCGCCACAGGGCGAATTGCCTGCGGCGGCCCTGGTGGCGGCTCGGGCTCCGGCACGCCACGCTTGGGCGGCAGCCCGATGGTGAGTGGCCGAGGCTGAGCTCAGCCGGTAGGCGACCGCCTCAAGCCGGTCGATCGCCGCCTCGTAGGCGTTACGGATCTCCTGGCTCCGCTCGGTGTCGCGCATGCGCTGGAGGTCGGCGATCATGGCCTCGATGGTGGCGAGCGACGGGTCGGGCTTGGCGGCCGGGTTAGGGGTAGCTTCATGCGGCTGCCCGCATAAGGGAAGCCAGCTCCGGCGAGGGTAGGAACTCCGGCGCTGCGAAGGTGCGGCACGGCGCACCATGCCAGACCGAACGTCACGGGGAGATCCACCCCACTACCAGGGCAGTAAGACTGAGTCCGGCGAGGGCGAGCCGGTGCCAGCCGAGGCGGGCGAAACCGACGCCATAGGCTAGAGCGTGTGCTAGCGGGGGCCACAGCGGCAGGTAGTAGCGGAAGGAAGCCGCCGGGCAGACTATAGCCAAGCTTTGTGGCCGCGAAGAAGAAGTGGATCGGCAACACGATCGCCATGGCAACCGGTGCAGCCACGGCGATGGCGGCCCGCGCCGCCCCCGCGCCGGTGCGGGCGCGGCGCCACGCGAGCAGCCCGCCAGCCGCCGCGCCGGCAATCATCGCCCAGCACAGCACCGACGCCGCAAAACCTCCCACGTTCGGGATTGGCCACGTGCCGGTCTGCACGAAGCACCATGTGTACCCGAGGGTAAACAGGAATGCAGCCACATAGGGTGCGAAGCCATGGAGCTGACGTACGTGGCCGAACTGCTCGGCGGTAACCGGCACCAGGGCGTTATAATCCGCGACGATGAACAGGTAAGGGACGGCGCCGCCCATGACGCCGAGAGCCAGAAAGAAGAGCAGGCCGGGGCGGCGGCGCGCCTGCAGCAGGGAAAACGCGGCGAGCCAAGTGCCGACAGCAAGGCCGGCGTTGGGCTTGGCCCACAGCGCAAGGAGAAGGCCTACCGCGATGCCCGCCAGGCCCAGCCAATGCCGTCGGCCTTCGGTGCTGGCGCCCCAATAAGCGAGTCCGCCGCCGAGTATGGCGAGGGTGTCATTAGTGATTTGGCCGGCGACGGCGAGCAGCTTGGGACAAAGGGCGAGTACTGCGCAGAAAACAAGCAGCGCCACCCCGTCTCCGCCGAAGTGACGCCGGCCGGCCGCGAGCGCCCCCGCTATGCCGGCCAGCAGCAATCCCGCCGAAGCCACCCGCATCGGCAAGACCGCCTCGTCCGGCGGGAGCGAGCGGACAAGGAAGAGCCCGAGATAAAGGTAGAAGGGCGACGGGTGCCCCAGGTAGTTGGGCTGGTCGCCCCAACGGCCCATGTCGTCCTCGCGTAGGACGCGCTGCGCCTCAAACTTAGGCAGTAGCCGGCCAGTCTCTTGCAGGAATGCCGCGTAGGAGACGTGCTCCAGCTCGTCGAACAGGTCCGGGTATGGCCGCGTCGCGATCAAGAAAATAGTGATGCCGAAACAAAGAAAGAAGCACAGGAGCGGAATGGCAGTGCGGCACCCGAGCGCCGGCGCACGCCGCGCCCGGGACGGCACCACGATGCTCGTCCTCACAAGTTTGACCTTTGGGTTGGGTACGGTGGAGGGCCCAGGAGCCCGTGACGGGCGAGTGTTTGTAAGAAGAAGGTCGGCGAGCGTCAATCCGTGAGACACCGGGTCAATCTCAAAATCGCTGAGAGCCTTCCATTCGTCGAACGTGCGTTCGCCGATGCGATGCGGCGTGATCAGCGGCACCTTCGTCGAACCCACACCGAGGTGCGGCTTGCCGCGGGCGTTCTGCTGGGTCGCATGCACGTGCGCGCACCCTGGCATTTGGGGCAGGTGACGCGCTCGCCGGGCCATAGCAACTCGCGCCGGCGGCTGTCGTGAACCTGCTCACTCTCTGGTGGATTGTGTGCATTTAGCATCCGGCACCGCGGCAAGTGAACGGCGCAACGACACTCCAGCCGCATCTTGCTAGACTTTCAGACCATATCCCCCTCGCTCTCGCCCGTATCGCCCCCTGTTTGAGCAGCATGTCGGCGGTTTGGGGGAGGATGAGCCTGTTTGCAGGCTGAAAAACGGCCGGTTGTGCCGAAAGCTGGGTGTTCGTCGAGTATTGACACCCGAAACCGAGCGATCTGGTGATTTTAAGGGTTTTCACAATCTGGTTGACGCCGCAATATGCTCGCGCCACGCCGGGTGATGGCGGCGAAGATACCACCACCAGCTCCGGCGGCGCCAACGCCATGGGCTTGGGGATCGATCCGGTCAGCGAGCTGATGACAGGAACGCCCTGCCTTCATCCGTCAAACGTATCCCGCGCTCGCTGACTTCAACGAGCCCTTTGGCCTCGCACGAGCGTACGGTGAGCATGTTCGGCGCGGGATTCGATATCGCCCAAACATCCCCATTCGGCTCATCATCGAGCATCAGAGTGTGCAGGAGTTGCCTTTGCGGTTCCGTCACACGCATTCCCGCCTCCCCGGGTTAGGTGAGACCTGTCGCTACTTACCCCCCACATCAGGCGCAGCACCTCCGCGCGGCGGCGGATTGTCGGCATGAAACCGGACCGATCCGCTATTGCAAGTCGCTAATGGCGAGGTTTGCTGGATTATAGTGCACGGTGGGGCTATCGCCCCCGGCCGGCTCGCGCATCAGATACCGGCGCTGCGCCGGCTTATTCCTGCTCCCCGTCGCCATCCAGGGGTAAACGGTCATGGGCCGCTTTGCGGGCGGCCACGCGTTGCCGCTCGGCGACAAGGTGTTCCGCCGCTTCCTGCTGCGACGGCCAGGGACCGAACTCCCGGGCGTTGACGATGCACCACCAGCCCTCGTGCGTGTGGAACACCCGGTCGTGGCTAACGTGGTGCTCAGCGCTGCTGCGAGGCGTGCTGTGCGGCTCGTTGGGCATTAGGCGGCCTCGCCCTGTCCCCTGCTCGGGCGGCGTCGGACCCTGGCCACTATCCTGGGCTGCCGCCTCGTCCCAACCCTTGCGCCAAGCTTCGCGATCGGCCGAGTTGGGCGGGTAGGGACAATCTTCTGGTGATCTCCCCCGCCGGTATGAGTCGATGCCCTCTGTGATGACACCTCGATCGGGAAGCGGCGTTTCGGTCAGGTCGCGACCCGTGCTGGGCGGCTCGTCGGGCATCACGCCGCCTGCGCCTGCGGCTCACCCTGACCGCCCGCCAGGAGGCGGTAAACGCTGGAGCGGCCGATGCCGAGCCGGTCCGCGATCTCAGTTGGACCGACGCCTTCGGCGGCCAGACGCTTGACCTCATCCGCCTTGATGGTCGGCGGGCGACCCTTGTAGACGCCGGCCTGCTTGGCGGCGGCGATCCCTTCCATCTGCCGGTCCTTGCGCACGTTCGTCTCGAACTCGGCGAACTCCACGCCGAGCATGCCAAAAAACGCCTTTCCGGCCGCGGAGCCGGTGTCGATCGGTTGCTCGGTTGCTTTGAGCGCGACGCCCTTGGCTTGCAGCTCGTGGGCGATGTCCTGGAGGTCCCTCAGGGAACGGGCGAGCCGGTCGATTCGGGTCACGACGAGTGTGTCGCCTTCGCGCAGGAACTCCATCAGGACGTCAAGCTCGGTCCGGCCGCTGCGGCTGGTGCCGCTTGCCTTCTCGGCGCGGATCACGGAGCAGCCGGCGGCCTTCAAGGCCGCTAGTTGGACCGGGAGGTCCTGATCGGCGGTGGACACTCGGGCATAACCGTATGTCTCGGCCATCTTGGCGGCTCCATGTCCCGTTTGGGTCTACCCGCTCGATATAGCGTGCCGTAAGCCGGCATGCAACCCATACGGCACATATTTCCGCGCAGTCGGCGTATCACGACATGAGCGCCGGTGGCGTATACCCAAAAGGAACGGCCAGGACGCGCATAGCTCGCCCTCGCCACCCGGCCGTCGCGGCGCCGCGAAGTTCAGCCCCGGATCGACGGCACCTCGGCATCACCCTCAAGCGTCGGCGGGGCCAAGCTGAACTTGGCCAGGGCGGCCAGCACCTTCGCCCGCGCGACCGGCTCGTCCTTCAGCGCCGCAAGCACGGCGACCGCAACGCCGAGGTTCTCGGTTTGCGCGCCAATCGCGATGTTGGTGATGATCGCGATGCCGTCCGACTTGCCCTCGATTTTCTGCGTCATGTCGAAAGCTTTGTAGTAGGATTTCAGCGGCGAGCTTGCCGTCGCCCCGAGCCTTCGCCAGCAAGCCAATCTCGATGACCGCGTTGCGCAGCTTCACCTTCATCGCCGGATGGTCGTTCTCCTGAGCCTTTGGCGGGACACCATCTAGCGGCCGGTTGTCTGTGGCGTCGCTAGCGGCACATGGTGGCCCGAGCTCCAGATGCCGTCCGAGCGAGTCGGCGAGACCCCGAACTTCCTCGAAACGGACGCTGTCGTGTCGCCGGCCAACAGCGCCGCGTTGATCGGCAACAGCCTTCCTGGCGGAAGCCGGCATATCGAGCACGCGGCTGCGGTCATCGCGGAGGCCCCGCAGGCTTGGTGCGGGGTTCCGCATCGGCGTCGCGGATGTCCGCGCTAGTTCCGCGTTCATGCGGTATCGACCACTGTGACGCTCTCCGCCGAGCCTGGTGCTGGGCAGCATGTGGCGCACCGCCAACCGTACGCGCGCGCCGGAGGCCGTTCGGACCACCATGACGTGCCGGTACAGCGCTGGCATGGGCTCGTGGCGGCATGTCGCTCGGGTTCGGCCACCATGGCTGTCGCTGCGGCGCGGCCGGGTGCCGGCGCTAGTGCCGGGGAGGCCAGAGGGTCGGGACGGCGAACTCATCCCGGGACATCGTGCGCCGCCGCAGATCCGCGCATCCTCGCAGTTCCGCGCGCGAGAAAGGCTGGGGGCGGTCAGCGTCGTCCATGCAAGTTGCCGTCGAGGTTCGCGCCTAC
>CAVWQV010000015.1:0-312810 GCA_963757115.1 uncultured Alphaproteobacteria bacterium
GGACCTCGACGGAGCCGTCACTACGGGTATGAAGACCAGAGGGGCACTTCTCGTGGACGGCACCACCGGCCAATAGCCCGTCAGTCAAGGTTGGCCTTGCGCGGCAGGGACACCTCGCGCATTTCGAAGCGCGTCGAACTCTCGAACGCCTGTGGCTGAGGGTTGCCGGATACCGGATCTAGGAATTGCTGGCCTTTCTTCTGGAACAGGCGCTGCTTCGACGACCATATGCACGCCGTTCGCCGTTTTCTCGCACCGGTTCTTTATGAAGCGCGACCCGACCGGACCCTCGCCCTCCTCCACCGGCAGGTCCTTGCATTCCCAACCATTGTCGCCGAAGCGTTGGCGCAGGAAGTTGGCCAACTCCCAGAACTCGATCCGGTCGCGCGCCAAGTGCTGGCGAGGGTCCGTCACCATGCGTTCACCCATCACTCGGCCGGCGTCGTCGAACAGCAGTGAGGCCACGATCGGGAACTCGAACGCGGTGGTGCCGGCATACATCCTGATCGCCACCGGATCATTCAGCGCACGCGCCTCGTATTCGAGCTCGTCGTCATACTCGAAGTAAACTTCATGGAGCCCGTCTTTGTCGGGCCTGCATTTAGCGAATGCCGTAAAGTTCGGTAGCGGGATCGAGGGTGGGCCACCGTCGGTGCCGCACGCATAGTTCACATATTCGTCCGGGATGGCGTTGGCGGCCTCGCCAAGATGGATGTCCCAGATGGTAAGCCGCTTGGGCCGTTCCTGCGCCGCGGCGGGAAGCGCCGCGAACGCCGTGGCGGCAAACAGCACCAGCCATCGGGCCAGGCGCTCAATCATCGACCACCACCGAGTGCGGAACGCGGCCGACCGGCACCGCGCGGATCGCCTTGCGGCGCGCCATGTCCACCACCGAAACGTCGTCGCTGAGGCCGTTCGCTACATAAAGGGTCTTGTCATCCGGGCTGAGGGCGACGCCCCAGGCGCGCGTGCCGACCAGCAGGTAGTCGATGCTCCGCGTGGCCGTGTCGACAAAGGCGATGTGGTTCGATCGCCCGAGCGTCACGATCGCAGTCTTGCCGTCCTTCGTCAGGGCCATGCCCACCGGTGTGACGTCGACCGGGCGGAACCCGGGCGGCAGGAACTCGATACTCCCCGTCACCTGGTGGGTGGCGCGGTCGATCACCGAAACCTGGCCGGATAGCTCGTTCGATACCCAGAGCTCCTTGCCGCCGGGCAGCAGGAGAAAGCGCCGGGGCCGCGTGCCCACCGTGATGTTGTCGACCACCACGCCGGCCACGAGGTCGATGATGTGCACCAGGTCGTCTACTTCGGAGGTCACGTACAGCGTCTTGCCGTCCTCGCTCACGGCGACGCCCTCGGGCTCGGCGCCGGTCGCGATGCTGCGCGTGATGATCTTGTCAGCGATGCTGATCTCTTGCACCGCCGAGCCTTCCTCGTCGGAAACGTAGAGCGCGCTTTCGTCCTTGCTGAGCTCGAACATCTCGGGGCTGGGGCCCGTCGGGATGTGGTCGACGACTTTCAGCGTCGCCACGTCGATCACGTCGATCACGTCGTCGTCCCCGCAGGCGACGAGGAGTTGCCGGCGGTCATTGCGGAAGTTCATGTCTCGCGGGCGCCGGGACGTATCGATCCACTTCACGATCTTGTAGTCCTGCTTGGGATCGATCACGGCCACGTTGTTGCTTTTCTCGTGGCTGACGAACACGAAGCCCGTCCCCTTCGCGAAGGCGCTCGCCGGCAGGGCGAGCAGCAGCAACGCGAACCATATTCCGCTTGCGCGCATCCGCCGCGGGTTCAGGCCGAGAACAGCGGAAGCGTCGGGAAATCCTGTCGCAGGATCGCGCCGACCTCGGGGTGTTGCATCCAGTCCCTGATCATAGTCGCGTAGACGCGGCGGAAGTCCGTCCCGAAGCGCATGTTGCCGTCATCGAGCGCGGTCAGGCTCGGCAGCTCGCCATACTGGCCGCCGCGCACCGGCTTGCCGGCTACGAACACCGGACCCGCCGTGCCGTGATCGGTCCCCAAATTGGCGTTTTCGGCCACGCGGCGGCCGAACTCGCTGAAGATCATCACGGCAACGTCGTCGGCGCGCCCGACGCGCTCCATGTCGGCAAGGAACGCCGAGACATGGTCGGACACGTAGGTCCACAGACGCGCATGAGTGTCGGGCTGGTAGACGTGGGTATCGAAGGCATTGTTCGGGTAGGCGACGTAATAGATGCGGGTCGCGAACCCGGCGGCGATCAGCGCCGCGACGCGCTCCAGGCCGAAGCGGTACAGTCCATAGTCCACCGGGCTGCGATAGCTGGCGCATGCGTCGCGGACGCGCTGCTCTGCTTCCCGGGCGCTTAGCGCCACATCGACCATGAACGCCTCGGCCGCATTGCGCGGCTTGTCGCAATCGGCCAGCCGGCGCAGCGCGGCCCGCTCCTCGAACAGCGCATCCCGAGCGAAGCGCTGCGGGTCGTAGAACACCAGGGGCACGTGGTGCTGCGCGCGCACGGCCAGCAACTCCTGGGTCTGCACGTCGACGATCAGATCGGGGCTGCCGGCCCGGTCGATGTCGTCGGCGAGGCGCCCAAGCCAGCCATATGTGTCGCCGCTGTTCGGCGCCGCCGTGTGCCAATAAGCCATGGACGTGAAGTGCGAGAACGAGGGCTGCTCGTAGCCAACGCCTTGCACGATAGCCAAGCGTCCGTCCTTGTACAACCGCTCGAACCCAGCCATGCCCGACTGGACGCCGAAATGACCATCGAGCTTGCGGAGCTTGCTCGCAGGGATGCCGAGATGCGGGCGGGCACGATAGTAAGCATCGTCGCCGTACGGGACGATGGTGTTGAGGCCGTCATTGGCACCCGACAACTCGACAACGACCAGGATGCGATCGGTTTCCGGAGCGGGCGCCGCGTTCGCCATCCGGCTGAGCAGCAACGGGCTCCCGCTACCGATCACGCCCAGCCCATATGCCGCAAGCCCGCCGCGGAGTATGTCGCGCCGTGCGGGGCCGCCCCGATGATACGTTCCGGACATCACCGGCCTCCTTGCGTCTGGCTCGTCGCAGTCAAGCGAGCTGATATTGCGGGGTGCTCATGATGAGGTGGGCGAGCAACCGCAGCGGTTCCTCGAGATAGGTGCTCGCCCGTCCGATGTCGGACGTGCCGAGCTGGTCGTCGAGGAAGGCGATCAGCTGGGCACGAGCCTCGGCGTCGACAGGGACGCTAAGAAAGCGCGCGAGCAGGAGATCGACCGCTTCTCCGGTCGTGCGGGCCGGGGCGGCGAGGACGATCTCGGCGAGGCTGAACTGCGCCGGCGCGCGCAGGATTGGCTTCACCTTCCGCGTTGCTTCCTGCCAGCCCTTGAGGCTGGCGTAGCGCGTGTTGAAGCGCTCTTGGTTGGCCATGGCGTTGGCTTGCGCCTGCACCGTGCGGATCGCCGCCTGGTTCGACCCGGTTTCAGCCGTGGCCGCCGCGACGTCCATGCCTTGCTCGATCTTGCGATTGACCTCGCGGACCACCGGCCCGGGATCGAAGTTCGGATCGACGAATTCGATCTGGTTGGGGAACACGACCTGACGGGCGAAATTGCCGCGCGCGAGCAGGCTGCCCGGTGTGATCCATACCCGGCCCTGCGGCCATCCGGCCACCGTCGGCGGGTTGAGGAGGATCTGCCCCAGCTCCTCACTCGCCGCGTTGGTGTCCGGGATACCGGGCAATTGCGTGAGGCCCATCCTGCGATAGGTGGAAACGATCAGCTCCACCGGTCCTTTGATGCGAGTTCCGGTCGAGGCTGCGCTGTGGAAGTCCTTCGAGAGAAAGATGGTACGAAGAAACGGCTTGAGCTCGTAGCCGCCTTCCCGCAGCTGATCGCCGAGACGGTCCTGCAACGCGCCATCGAGCTCCTCCCGGACCAGGAAGCGGTACAGCTTCCCAGCGACGAACCGCGCTGTCGCTTTCTGCTGCAGGATGATGTCGAGCACCTCGACGCCATCGAAACGCCCGTGCTGCCCGAGAAAGCTTTTCTCGCCGTCATCGTGTTTTGCTGGATCAAATCCGAAGGCCAAGTCGTCGTCGACCCATCCCGTGAAGGCCCGCGCGGCTTCCCTGATGTCCTGCTCGGTGTAGTGGCCCACCCCCATGGTGAACAACTCCATCACCTCGCGGCCAAAATTCTCGTTGGGCGCGTCCTTCACATTGCGGCCGGCATCGAGGAACACCAGCATGGCCGGATCCTGCGCGACACCGATCAGCAGCGTGCGGAAATTGCCGACCGCTTCCCGGCGGAGCAGGCCGAGCTGCACCTGCATCTTGCGCACGTCGCGAACTTTCTCGGCACCCGTCGCGAAGTGGCCATGCCAGAACAGCGCCATCTTCTCCTGCAGCGGCCGGTCGGTCACCACCATGCACTCCGCCCACCAATTGGCGAGGCGGCGGGTCTCCAGCGCGGATGCGCGCAGCCAGAAGAAGAACCGGTCGGCCACAGGCTGCAACGGACGCATGCCGGACGGCTTGACGGCGACACCCATCGCCTGCCCGGTTTGCTCGGCAAGCCGCGTCGCGGCCGGTCGCGTTTCGGGGAAGTTGCGCAGCGACGGGTCGTAGATCGGCGAAGGATCGAAGCGCGGCAGCCCGGCGTCGCTGCTCGCGTCGAAAACGAGTAGGCGGTCGACGGCCGCTGCCGGGTCGAGCTTTGCCAACTCGCCGATCTGCTCCGGCGTGCCGCCGAAGCCCGCCCGATCGAGCAGATGCCGCGCCCGATCGTAGTTCCAGTCGGAGGCCCCGATGGGCGACAGATCGGCTTCCCAGTCGCTCCCGGCGGGCATCACGCCGAGCCCGGCATCGGTTGCGGGCCGAATAGCTGCCTCCGCGAGGCGGCCCGGTCGTCGGGAGCCAAGCTTGCCACGTTTTCCCCCGGCCCGCCCGTCACCTAGCCCTACGCTGGTGATCGACGTGCATTATCATTGGTTCGCTCGCCTGATTATAGCAGGAAGCGCAGTTGCGTCCATGTCGCGCAGGGCTTGCGCGGGTATCAATGGCGCGCTTTGGTGCAGTCCGTCAGCTCGGTTTCCGAGACGGAGAACGCATAAGCCTTGCCTGCCTGCAGCGTCACGTTCGGCACGACACAGCTTCGACCGGTAGCGTCAGTAAGTCTCACGTCGTAGCGGCCAGCCACAACGTCCTTGAGCACGAGGCGCTCGTCCGGACTGACCGATCCGTCCGGATCGTTCGCGCATTGATTGGCGCTCCAATTCGTCGTTCCGGCCGGAGCTAGGTAAAGCTCGGTGACGATGTTCTGCGTGAGGTTCCAGAACCGCAGGCGATCCGCGGAGTCCGCACGGACCGTGCCGCCGATCGCCAGCAGGCCGCCGATGACGAGCGCGCGCCGGTGCAGGGTCAATCTCGCTTTGAGCCGGAGACCAGGATGCCGCGGATGTCGGGGAGGTGTTCGCGTCCCCAGTATATCTCGCCCGCGACAACGAAGGTGGGCACGCCGAACACGCCCTGCGCCTCGGCTTCCCGGCTGATCGCCCCGACCTCGTCGCGCAGCGCTCGCGCCTCGCGAGGGAAGGCCCCGGCGTCCGCGCCCAACTTATAGAGCACGGCAGCAATCGCCTCGCTGTCTTCGATGTCGAGGGCGCGCTGCCAGAAGCGCTCGAACACGGCATCGTGATAGCGGCGGAACACATCGGCTCCGGCGCGCTGCGCCCACAACATCCCGGCGGCCGCCAGCGAGGAATCCCAGATCTTCTGCGTTCCTCGGATGGTCAGTCCGCGCTTCCTCGCCTCCCGCCGGCAGTCCATGTAACTGTACCGCACGCGCCGCCATTGATGGGCGTTGCGCGCCTCCGTCAACACAGTGCCCGCCGCGTCCACCTCCGCGGAGCCCAGGAAGCTTGGGATATCGAGGATGTACGGCCGCCACAGGAGGCGGACATCCGCCTCGCGCTCGAGATCGTAGGCGAGGTCCTTGGCGAGGTAGGCGTAGGGGCTCTTGTAGTCGGTGTAGACCGTAACGTTCGGGCGGTCGCTCATGCCGCTATCTTAGCAGGGTCCCGCTCTCCACAAAGCCCGAGATGCCGGAGACCGCGTGGCCGCGGTTTCGTTTGCGCCACCGCGTCTCACCACGGCCTGACTCCCCGCAGGCGGAAGCGCTCGCTCGCTTGGGCCGCGAGCAGTCGCGCTAGGCCGTCCGCGCCGCCGAACTGAAAGCCGATCTGGCTTTTGTAGGCAAGGCAAGCCTCCTGCTTGCTGGCGAGGGTGTCCTGGCCGAGCGGCACCTCCAACTCGGAGAGGCACCCCATCTCGCCGGCGAAAGGCTCGGGGACGCTCTCCCGCGCCGCGTAGGGGAAATCGCGCCACCACAGCACGGAAGCCGCCGGCGTCGTTCCGGTGAGCGCGCGAACGAGCTGGACGTGGTCGACGTGGCCCCCGAGCGCCTGCGGCGCCAGCACGAGGTCGGGTGCAAGCGTGCGTATGTCTGCCTCAAGCGATGGTGTCAGGTCGGGCTGGTCGTCCGCGCGGATCGGGCCGAACAGGGCACGCGCGGAGTGATAGCCGCGATGCGGCGCTTCCGGCAGCCCGAGCCAGCGTGGCGTCACTCCTAACACCCGGCACGCCAGAGCGTCCTCCGCTCGGCGGAGCGCCATGTAATCGATATCGGGCGCCAATCCCTTATCGAGTTGGCAGGCGAGCGCGAAGCCCTGCGGGTTGGACACGGAGGCGGTGAACACCGTCAGCACCGTGACCGACCAGCCCGCGGCGGCGAGGCGCGCGAGCGTGCCGCCGGCCGAGAACACGGCGTCGTCGAGATGCGGCGACAGTGCCAGGGCGACGGGCAAGTCTTCGGGTCAGAGCAGGTGCGGCGTCGTCCGGAAGCGGCACGGCGTCATGGGCAGGACCGGATCCACCGTCGAGCGCCGATCCTGCCCATAGAGCTCCGCGTACACGCCCATGATCTGCCGCCCCACGGCCTCCCAGGAATACGTGGCGCGGCACTCGGCGAGCGCAGCCGCCGCGAGCCGCCGGCGCGTGTCGGGCTCGACGATCGTGCGGCGCAGCGCCGCGGCGAGGGCGGGGACGTCGCCCGGCTGCACCAGCAAGCCGTTCTCGTCATGGCGGAGGCAGTCCACGACGCCGACGGCGTAACACGAGACCACGGGCAAGCCGCTCGCCATCGCCTCGAGCACGGTATTGGAGAAACCCTCGGCGTAGGTGGGCGAGACGAACACGTCCGCCTCCCGATAGATCGCGGGGGCCGCCTCGTAATCGGCGTAGCCGGTAAAACGGACTGGCACGCCGAGGCTGTCCGCCAACTCTCGCGCCGGGTCGAGGTCGGGCCCGATGCCCGACACGATCGCTGCGAAGGGCACTCCCTCGTCCTGGAGCTGCGCGAGCGCGTGCAGGAAGTCCAGGGCGCCTTTCCGGCGATCGACGCGGCCATGGTAGAGCAGCCGTACACGGTCGGCGGCGTCGCCCGGTTCGCGGCCGGACGCGGGATGGAAGTTCTGCACGTTCACCGCACCCGGCACGATGGTGAAGCGTTCGCGCGCGACGCCGAGCCGCTCGACCACCTCGCCCGCGAAGCTGTCGCAGCCGATCAGCAGGCGGTCGGCGTGCGCGAGCACGCGCAGCATCGCTTGCCGGTGGGTTTCGCAGCAGGAGCCGACCCAATGGCCATCGCCGCCCTGAATCGAGACGACGGTCGGGAGGCCGAGTTCGCGTGCGGCGAGCAGCACTGCCCAGCCGTTCGGGTACCCGTACTGCGCGTGGAGAATGTCGAAGGGCTTGCGCGCATGTTCGGCGCAGATGACGTCCACCATGTCCTGGACGTCGCGCTCGAAATCGCCCCCGTTTTCCTCGCCGAGCGAACGCCGGCCGATCACGTGCACGCCTCGCACGGCCGGCGGCGGCCCACCGCCGTAGACGCGCGTGCCGACGGCGTCCTCGCGATATTGGCTCACCATCGTAACGTCGTGGCCGGCGACGGCGAGCTGTTCGAGCAGGTTGACGGCGTAGACGCTCATTCCGCTGATTGCGGGGAAGAAGCGGCGGCTGCAGAACAGCACTCTCATGCGGGCGACCTTTCGCGGCAAAGCTGCAAGCAGCGCAGCGCTTCGGGGATCATGGTGTCCGCACGGTGGCTCTCGCGGGACAGCTCGACGCAGACGAGTCCGGTGAAGCCGATCGTCTCGATCGCTCGGAGGCAGGCGGGGATGTCCATGTCTCCTTCGCCGAACGGCAGGTGGAGATGCATGCCGCGCCGCATGTCCTCGATCGTGATCGTGCCGAGGTGCGGCGCGAACTCCAGGGCGGCGGCCTCGGGGGCGCGCTCGCCGGTGACGAGGCAGTGGCCAAGATCGAGCGCGAGCCGGAGCGCGGGAAACTGCCTGTGCAGCGCCTGCCAGTCGTCGAGCGTTTCGACCAGCATCCCGGGTTCCGGCTCGAGCGCCGCCGTGACATCGCGATCGGCCGCGTGGGCGAGCACGGTGGCGAGGCCCTCGCGGAACCATCGCGCGGCGTCGGGGTGCGGAAACACCCGGCTTGGGCACCCCGGCCCAGAAGGAGACCGCCTCCGAGCGCAGACGGGCGGCAATGTCGATCGCGCGCCGGAGAAAGGCCACGCGGCGCGCGCGTCCGGCCGGGTCGGCCGTGAGGAGGGTGGGCTCGTGTTTGGCGCGCGGATCAAGCAGGAAGCGCGCGCCGGTCTCAATCACCGAACCGAGCCGCAGGCTCTCGAGCCGGTGCGCGAGCACCTCCGTCCGTCGCTCCCAGCCCTCCTCGAGCGGATCGAGATGGTGGTGATCGAGTGTCAGCGCGATGCCGTCGTATCCAGCATCGGCAATAAGGGAGACGGCATCCTCGAGCCGATGGTTGGCGGCCCCGTTCGTGTTGTACGCGAAGCGTAGGCCGCTCATGCCGCACCCCGCTGGCGTGCAAGCGTGAGCTGGGCCGCGAACGGGCCGCTTTCACGGTAAAGCGCGTAGAGCTTTCCCACGATCGCGTCCGCTCGCGCCGTGTCGAACCAGGCCGGCCCGCCGACGCGGGCCTCGTCCTCCGGGCGGAGCATAACGCGCTTCGCGCCCGGCTTGGGTGCGGACGAGATCAAGGGGTCGCCGCGGTCGCGCAGCCGCCGCACGCCGCGCCAGCCGATGCGGTGATAGCTCATGGTCTCGCTTTCGAGCCCCGGCACGATCGTCTTGACCACTCTCACCGGGCTGTCCGGCGGCGAGCAGTCCACGCAGAAAATCTCCAGCCCATCGGCGCGCAGCCGATCGGCGAGCAATCGGAGGCGGTCGGCGGCGTCAGCGATGGTTGCGGCCGGAACCGTCGGCAACGACGAGAGCGACACATGGCTGCGGTCGGAAAACACGCTGTCCGCGAGCCGGCGCCGCAACTCGTGTGCGTCCTGGCCGACCCAATCGGCCATCGTTTCCAGCGCCCGGTTCTCCTCCTCCTCGACCAGCGCCACCCGCATCTGCCGGTCAGCGTAGTCGGGCGGCAGCATCGTGCGGAGCGCGTCGATCGGGCCGTGCGTCGCCGCCTTTCGTGCGCGCGAGCCAACGAACTCGAGCAGCGCCTTGCGTAGCGCGCGGGAACGGTCGGGGTGCGATGCTTCGCCGCACGCGGTCACCTGAATT
This sequence comes from uncultured Alphaproteobacteria bacterium, assembly GCA_963757115.1. Classification (GTDB taxonomy): domain Bacteria; phylum Pseudomonadota; class Alphaproteobacteria; order Acetobacterales; family Acetobacteraceae; genus CAVWQV01. The sequence continues at coordinate 9,638 of CAVWQV010000015.1, forward strand.
GGCGCGAACGGCTCGCCCTGGTCGTCACCGACGACATAAAGATTGGATAATCCGAAATCGGTGCAGGCAAGCTTGACCCTCGGGCCGATGCCGAGCGTCTGCAGCCGATGCAGGAGGCCGGTGACGGCCGGGTCTTCCTCGGTGTCGATCTCGACCACCACGCCAGCATCAAGCGCGCGATAGGTCAGGACGTTGCCATCACGTTGCAGCAGCTCCATGAGGCCGTGGGCGATCGCGTGCGGGTAGTCAAGCCCAGCGCCGAGCCCGTTGGTGATGGGCATGATGAGGCGCGCGGGTTCCTTCAACTGATACGGATACGCGGCAACCCACTCGCGCGGTACGAGCACCGTCTCGCGCGTCGGCCACCGCTGCCCCTCCACCCAGGCGAGCGGCATGTCCGGCGTGTAGTCCGAGCCGGCGGGCAGGCAGAGCGTGAGCGGATCGGCGACCGCGCGCACGCCGTAAGATCGCACAAGTTCGGCGTAGCTCGCGACCGTGCGGGGCGCCGCGCCGACCCAGGCGCCGGCATGCACCTCCTCGCACAACTCGCCAAGGGCTCCGACCTCGGCTTCAACCGTCTCGAAGCCGTAGCCGTAACCGACGGTCGCCGGTTCGTCCGGCAGGATGAGGCTCGCCTGCACCACTGGGATGCCGACGCGGTCCATCGTGTCGATGCGGAACACGTCCACGCGCCCCGATCTCGGCATGGTGGCGAGAAAGGCGTCGGCTACGGCTCGGAGGTCGTTGCTCACGGCGCGGCTCCGTTCGTTCCGGTGAGTCCGGCCACCGAGAGGTGACGTACCGATGGCGGTTGGGCGAGCTGGTCATCAAGCACGGCCAGTGTGATCGCACGGTCGATGCCGGGCGCGTACTCGAACGGCGTGCAAACGGTATCGAAGTCGAGCGGGGCGATCACGTCGCGATAGCGGCGAACTTCGGCGGGCGAAAGCGGGATCGCCTTGTGGAACGCCTTGTGCGTCGAGACTGCAACATTGTTCCCCTCGGCGTCCTGGTCGATCTTAAAAGCGTCGCCGCAGAACAGGATGCGCCGCGACGCGTCGTGCAACACGGCCTGACCCTCGTAATGTCCGCCGACATGGTAGAGGGTGAGTCCCGGACGCAATTCGAGGCGGTCGTCGTACGGCCAGGTCACGCGGAACGCCTTCGTCATGCGAAGGTCGTCCTTTTGAATCGCCAGGATTTCCGGTGCGAACGCGTCTTGCAGCTGCCACAACGCGCCGTAGCCGTGCGCGTGGCTCGCCGCGAGATACCGGACGCCGCCGAGCCCGGCGATCTCGGCGAGCATTGCGTCCGTGTAGAACGGGGCGGCCTCGAACGCGACATTGCCGTCGGGATGCAGCAGCAGCCAGCCGGTGCCGTTGAGCCCAAACGGCGGGCTGGTTGAGAAGGCGACGAGATCACCGTCGAGCGCTCGGACCGTGCCGCTCAATCGGTCGCACATTTCGGCGACGGTGTGAAAGCGCCATCCGTCCTCCGGCAGATCATTGCGCACATCGGTACAGACCGGGCAATCGGGTGGCGGCGCGAAGTAGCGCTGCCAAAAGCCGCAATTGCCGCACGCGTAGGGTGTCAATGGCATCGCGCATCCTCGCGGTAGGCTTGGGCGATCAGCCGCATCGTTTGCAGGTCGCGTCGAACGTCGAATGGTCCGGGCTCCCCGGTTTCGACCGCACGGGCGAAGGCAGCCATCTGCCGGGTGAAGGGGCTTTCGGCGCTGTCGGGAATGTCGAGCAGCCGAGCGCCATCCGTATCGCTCCGGGTCAGCGTGACGCGGCCTCCGGCGTCCTGTCCCATGGTGTCATCGGCAACTAGCAGGCCCTTGGTGCCGACGATCTCGAGCCGACGCCGGGGAAGCGATTCCGGGCAATTGTAAGCGACGTGCAGGGAAGCCAGCACGCCTTGTCCGGTGCGGCCGATCAGCATGGCGCCGTCGTCGACCGGGTAGTCGTGGACGCGCCGCTGGGTGAGCGAAACCGCGTCCACGATCGGGCCGCCCAGGAGATAGTCGATCAGGTCGAGCCCGTGCGGTGCAAGGTCCATGAGTGCGCCGCCACCGGCCCGCCGGCGGTCAATGCGCCAGTTGTCGCCGCTGCGGCCCCGTTGCCAGGCCGCATCGAGCCAGCACGCATAGACGATGCGCACAGCGGTGACCTCGCCTACCGAACCGTTGCGGATCGCGTCCCGGACCGCGGCATGGGCGGGATGGTGGCGCTGGTCGAACGCGGTGCCGTACAGCGTCCGCTGCGCCTGACGGCGTCGGCCATCGCTTCGGCATCGGCGAGATCGGCCGCCATCGGTTTTTCGCATAGTACCGGCTTGCCGGCGCGCAACGCTGCTTCGGTCGCGGCGCGGTGCAGGTGGTTCGGGGTCGCCACGTAGATCGCCTGCACAGCTTCATCGGCCAGCAAGGGCTCGATCCCGGGGTGCACGCGCCCGCTGGTGAGCACGGCGGCGGCATCGCGCGCCTCGGCGCTCGGATCGCAGACTCGGCGCACGACGCCGCCCGCGGCGACGATGCCGGGCGCCGCGAAATCCCGCGCGACCCAGCCAAAACCCACGATGCCCCAGCCGAACGGCATTCACCATCGCTCCGGCAGGTCGACAAGCTCGCGCCGCAGCGCCCATTGCGCCGTCGCTTCGCCGTGATGGCGGCTGCGCGGGCAACGGTCCGTTGCGGATACGTGGCGCGCGGGCCGTATTCGGCGGCGTAGCGATGCGACGGCCAACGGAGGCGGCCGCTTGCGTCATAGAGCGGATTGCGCGTGAGGACGGCACCGGGGGGCGGCACGGTGAGCGGTCCACTTGCGCGCCCGGCGGCGACCAGCCCGGCGTCCTGTCGCGAGCGAGAAGGCTTCCACGTCACGAACCCGCACCCGCGGACGGGCGACGCTGCTCGATCAAGCGCGCGGGTCAATTCCGCATCGTCGTACACGGTCGCGCCAGGGAACAGGGACGCGAGTTCAGCATTCGTCACCGCCGATCCGGCAGACAGGTTGGGCCACTCGCGGTTGTGCACATGACTGATCGCAAGCCATCCGTCCGGGGCGCTCGCCAACCGCAATTGACGCGCGACGTAAGGCTTCGGCTCGAGGAAGTAGAACGCGTCATGGCACGCGACGAGATCGTAGCGGGCGTCCGCGACCGGCCAAGAGTGCGCCGCATCGAAGCAGACGAGATCAGCCTCGGGAGCAACATAGTTGCGGGCGATCCATAGCTTGGCGAACACCACGTCAGCGCCCGTGCAGCGCACGCCGCAGCGCCCCAGCGCGCGCAGGTGATGACCGACGCCGCAGGCCAGTTCAAGGCGCGTACGCGGGCCGTTCCAGTGCGCTCTGGACCAGCGCCAGTCCGGCGAGGAAGGTCGGATCGCTCCAGCGATGGGCGAAGTAGTCTGCGACCGGACCCCAGGCGAGCAGTCCCATGGCCTCGCGCAGGCTGAGCCGGTCACGGTTCGCGCACCAGGCGGCGCAGATCGTCCGGCTCGGCTTTCGGGCCGCCCCACCAATCGTCCTGGTCGGCCAGCACCAGGGTCAAAGCGCCGAACGCGTCACCGTCGTCGAGGCAGGCGAGCGCGCGGGCGCGCAGACTCGTCGCGTTCCACGCGCAGAAACGGGATGCCGTCGATCACCGGCCAACGTGCCCGGCCGTCGCTCAACGAGTGCGGTGTGTCGGCACGAGCGCCGCCCCCGAGACGGGAGAGCGCAGCGTCGGGCTCATGCGGTGAGGCCTATTCCGGCCAGCACCTCGTCCTGGAAGCGCTTCACCGGGCCTTCGTGCACCAGCGCCATGTCGACCAGAACGGTGCGCATCGACAGCTGGCCGGGCCTTAGATGCTGCTCGATTTGCAGCACCCGATCGATGGCGTCGGCCGCATGGAACGCGCGCCCTTCCGGCGTGTCGGCATCTGGGAGGACCGCTCGTGCGGCGATGACGCGCGCCCGGGCGGGATCGTCGAGCTCCGCGAGCGCGAGCGCGGTCGCATTGCTCATCACGAGTGCCAATCGTCGCCGAGCAACGCCTCGCCGGTGAAGCCGCTATCCGGCAATCGAGCATTGTGCAGGTGATGCGCGAGCCCCGCCAGGAACACGACCGAAGGATCGGCGCCGTAGCGCGGCGCCAGCAACACTCCGTAGACGGCGACGGCAAGGCAGTGCTCCGCGTGGTTCTCCGGGGGCTCGAACAAGAGGCGCGGCTTTCCCGGGCAGGTGACGCCGGCGCGCGGTTGCGCCGCGAGCCGCGCGACGAATGGTGGCGGCGCCAGCGCCGGGCTCGGGCGCGTCGAGCGCCACGGTGAGTTCGGCGTGCAACTCGGCCGGCAAGGCTTCGCCTAGTTCGCGCAAGGCGGACTCCCGGATGCGCTTCGCTGCAGCCGCGTGAAATGCCGAGTTCGGAAAGCGTCGGACCGTCGATGTCCCCGAGTGTGATCGCGACCAACGCGGCGGCCGTCGTCGCCATGGCGGCATTCGCGTCGCCCGCGATCTCGCGCCGCCACCCCGAGGCGAACAGCCGCTCGGCGATGCTGCCGTTCCGGCCGGCCGACCGAACTCGCTTCAGCTCCCCGACCTGCCGCAACAGGTCGAGCGATGGACCCGGATCGGCGGATTGCGGCATGGCCGCTCGCCTATTGCGGAGCGCCCAGCCAGTCCATCAGATGCCGCTGCTGCATATGCAGGGCGTGCTCCGGGGCATGTCCGTTGGCCACCATCGGCGCCTTGAAGAACACCGAAAGCTGCTCCTGCACCCCGGCCTCGCCGCGCTGCTGCGCAAGATCGAGCACACGGCCGATCTCCAATACCAGCGGGGCCGCGAGGATGCTGTCTTTGCAGAGGAAATTGACTTTGATCTGCATGCGCTGGCCGAGGAAGCCGGTGACGTCGATGTTGTCCCAGGCCTCCTTGTCGTCGCCGCGCGGCCGGTAGTAGCGTATATCCACGATATGATCCTCGACCGCATAGCCGAGCATCGAGTCGAGCACCTTGCCCTTGGTTTTCAGCTTCGATTCACAACTCGCGGGATCATCCAGCGCCAAGCCGTCCCGATTGCCAAGGATGTTGGTCGAAAACCAGCCGTCCACGTGCAGCGCGCGTGCGCGCAACGCGGGCGCGATCACCGTTTTCATCATCGTCTGGCCGGTCTTCCCGTCCTTGCCGGCAATCGGCACGCCGCGCCGCCGTGCGAGTTCCACCAGCGCCGGCACGTCGGCCGCCAGCGACGGGGTAAAGTTGGCATACGGGATGCCGGACGCTATCGCAGCGTAGGCGTAGAGCATCGCCGGACCGATGCGCTCGTCGTCCATGTCGAGCGCGCGCTCGAATGCATCGATCGAGGCGAACAACTCGCCATCGCTCGGCCAGCGCTCGGTGGATGCGAGGTTTACCAGCACCACGTTGTCGAGATTGGCGTCTTCTCGAAAGCGCCGGAGGTCATCGCCGATTGCGGAGATCGCCGCGCGATGGCCGGGTGCCACGCGCATGTTGCGTCCGGTCACGTTGCGGCAGAATGCGTCACTGCCGACCGCGGGCCAAGGCCGTATCGCACGCAGCGGGCTTGCGACCTCTGCCAACACCTCGTCCTGTAGCACACGATGTTCCCGCGCTGCCTCGCTGAGATCAGCATCGTTGAGATCCCAACCGCCGAAAACGATGTCGCGATAGTCGGTCAGGCCCGGCACGCTCACATCAGCCAACGGGAGGCCATCGACGCGATTTCCGCCGCGCTTCAGCATCTCGACTCCCGCGATCGCCGTGGTAGCGACGGCGCCGCCGACACCCACCACAGCAAGGCCCAGCTGTCGCCTACCCTCGACGCTCGACATTCACGACTCCGGAATTGTGCTGTGTTCGCAAATTGGCCGTTTTGAGACTTCGCCAATCACGAGATCGCGAGCGAGCGCGAAGTTTGAGTGCCAAAGGGCCGCGATTGCTTCGTGCGAAACCAGTTTAGTTCCGCACGAGAATTTCGCCGGGGCTGGCCGCTTGGTCTACGTTGGCATCGAGCGACGCTGGTACGCGCGCCCGGCCCGCGCCGTGTCTTCGCGATTGCCGGCGACCACCCGTACACCCTCGTCAATCCGTGCGGCCACTGTCTCGGGCGTGCAGGCTTCGAGGTACGCAATGCCATTCGAGCGGCAGGCGGCCAGCACCCGCTCGCGAGCTTCGCGCATCTCGGGCGGATACGGAAACCGTTGCACCTCGACATAGCCGAGCGACAGGCCGAGATCGCCGGGGCCGAGTTCGGCGAAGCCGATCCCGGGAACCGCGAGGATCGCCTCGCACCGCGCGATCCCTTCAGGACTTTCGAGCTTGACGCCGAGCAGCAGCTCGCCCTCCGGGTTGAGCGGCCAAGGATCGCAGCGCCGGAGGTATTCCGCTTCGGTCAGGCCCCAAATGGGCGCCGCACTGCTTTCCGAGCCGCGGCCCCGCGTTCCTGTGCCGAGCGGACGTCCGACTTCCCGCGCCGCTCCGCGCATCCGTGCGGCGGGGGAGGGCAGGGATGGATCCACCCCCGCCAGCTGATGCGGATAGCGGCAGCATTCCACGAAGGCCTGCACCGCGTCCGCGCTCTCCGCTTGGCAAAGCACGAGACCGTGCACGCCCCGCCCGAGGATCTGCCGGAACTGCCACGCATTGTAGCGAACGTTCGCGGCATCCGTGCCGTTGACCGGGACCTCCACAATGATCGCCGGCGTGCGGTGCCCCGACCGGGTCGGCCCCGCCTCGCTCATGCCGCGCATGTAAACCGCGAGCCCCGCCATGTCGAACGCGCCGTGCTCCATGCCGACATTGATGTAATCCGCCCAGGTGGCGGCATCGGCGCGGCCCTGCTCGTAAGTCAGCACGTGGCCGCTATGGGCGCCATCGTAATAGATCGCTTGGCCGCTCTTGAGCAGCTCGACTGCGCGATTGATCCGATCCGGCATTTTCTGCGCTCCCGCCGTGCAACGATCGCGTCGCAAGTGAGTTGCTGGCCTCGGTCTCAGCAACGGAGCGAGCGATGGCCGACAAACTCAAGCCCGGCGACAAGGTGACGTGGAACACGTCGCAGGGAGAAACCCACGGCGTCGTCGAGAAGAAGGTAACGGGGACCACCCACGTGAAGGGCCATGTCGCCAAAGCGAGCAGGGAAGACCCCGAGTACCTCGTGAAGAGCGACAAGAGCGGCAAGGAGGCCGTCCACAAGCCAGACGCGCTGCACAAACGCTGAGAGGCGCGTCAGCGCTCCGCCGCATCACCGGATCAGCAGCCATCCGCCGTCGTGGACCTTCACCATCACGCGTGCCCGCTTGTCGAAGCCGTTGTGATTGGTTGGCGACATGTCGGCCACGCCCTGGGTCAGCACAATCTCGTGCAGTCCTTCGAGCGCGTCGCGCAGCGCGGAGCGGAACGCCGGAGTACCCGGCTCGCCTTTCGCCAGCGCGGCCGGGATGGCTGCTTGCAGCAATAGGCTCGCATCGTAGAGATGCGCCCCGAACGTAGCCATCGAGCCCGGCCCGTATTTCGCCTCGTACTCGTGCTGGTAGCGGAGCGCGACCGGCTTGATCGGATTGTCGTCGGACAGTTGTGAGGCGACGAGGACCGGGCCAACCGGAAAGATGGTGCCTTCGACGTCCTTGCCGCCGACCCGCAGGAAGTCGGCGGTGGCGACGCCGTGCGTCTGATAGATCGCGCCAGTGTAGCCGCGCTCCTTCAATGTCCGCTCGGGGAGCACCGCCGGCGTGCCGGCCGCTGCGATCAGCACTGCGGAAGGCTTGCTCGCAAGCACCTTGAGCACCTGCCCGGTAACGGATGTGTCGGCCCGGGCATAGCGTTCGGTGTCGACGAGCTTGATCCCCTTGGCGTCGAAGGCGCGCGTCGCTTCCGAGAGCCAACCGTCGCCATAGGCATCGTTGAAGCCGATGAACGCAGCCGTTTTGATGCCGTCGCGCGCCATTTGGTCGGCGACGGCGTCGGCCATCAGGCTGTCGTTCTGCGGTGTCTTGAACACCCAGGCTCGCGCGCCTCCGGGCGGATCGATGATCTTCGCTGAGGCGCCAAGCGAGATCGCCGGGATCTGCTTGTCCGCCACCACGTCGATCATCGCGAGCGACGTCGGGGTGGTCGACGGGCCGATCACCACGTCAACGTGGTCTTCATCGATCAGCTTGCGCGTGTTGGCGACCGCGCGCGTGGCATCGCCGCCGTCGTCGAGCAGCGTGTACTCCACCGGGCGCCCGCCGATGACGGTCGGCAGCAGGGGGACGGTGTTGCGCTGGGGAATGCCGAGCGAGGCTGCCGGGCCAGTCTGGGCGAGTGTAAGGCCGATCCGGATGGGTTCGGCGGCGCCGGCTACGGTTGCGGACGCAACCAGCGCGGCCACCAGCGCCCATCGGCGGGCAGCACAAATCATAATGCTTCCTCCCGACATTGTGACTGGGTGTAGGGTGGCGCTGCGAACGGTGTCAAGGAACCACCATGGGGCGGATGACGGCTGCGGAAGCGGCAATCGAGACCCTGGTCCGGCACGGGATCGACACGCTCTACACCCTGCCCGGCGTGCATAATGATCCTCTGCTGGACGCGGCGGTGCGGGCGGGCGACGGGTTTCGCGTGCTTCATGCGCGGCATGAGCAGACTGCCGGCTACATGGCCTTGGGCGCTGCCCTGGTGACCGCCCGACCGCAGGCTTTCGCCGTGGTGCCAGGGCCGGGCGTGCTCAACGCGGGCGCCGCCCTGCTCACCGCATTGGGCATGAACGCGCCGGTGCTGGCGCTGGTCGGCCAGGTGCCCTCCTTCGCCATCGACCGCGGTTACGGTCACCTCCACGAGATACCTGACCAGCTAGGCTTGCTGGAACACGTCACGAAGCATGCCGCCCGTATCCGGGCACCGCATGAGGCGCCCGGTGCTGTTGCCTCTGCCCTCGGCGCGGCGACGGGAGGCCGCCCCGGACCGGTGGCGGTCGAATGCGCGCTCGATGTGTGGGGAGCAGCCGGGCCGGTGAATTTCCCCGCCCTAGCACCGCCGGAACCGCCGCCGGTGGACGAGACGGCGATTGAGCGGGCGGCGGAGATCCTCGGCCGGGCGGAGCGGCCGATCATCGTCGCCGGCGGGGGCGCGCTCGGCGCGGGGGCGGAACTACAAGCGGTGGCCGAGGCGCTGGAAGCCCCGGTGTCCACGTTTCGCCGCGGCCGTGGCGCGATCCCCACTGGCCACCGGCTCGCCGTTTCGTTGCCGGAGGGGCACCGGCTATGGGCGGAAGCCGATGCGGTTCTCGCCGTCGGCACACGGCTTTACTGGCAGCAAGCACACTGGGGCGTTGATGACGGGCTCCCGGTGGTGCGGCTCGACATCGATGCGGACGAGCCTGGCCGGCTGCGCCCGCCGGCCGTTTCGCTCGTGGGCGACGCGGCATCCACGCTTCGCGCCCTGCTTGCTGCGCTGCCGCGCCGCCCTCGGCCGCCGCGGGACCTCGGGTCGGTGCGCGCCTGGTTTGCCGACAAGCTGGCTCGCCTTGAGCCGCAGCTCGGGTTCGTCCGCGCACTCCGGGCGGCGCTGCCGGAAGACGGTGTATTCGTCGAGGAGGTGACTCAGGTCGGTTTCGTCACCCGCCTCGCGTTCCCGGTCGCGCACGCCCGCACTTATCTTTCGCCGGGCTACCAGGACAATCTCGGGTGGGGTTTTGGGGCGGCGCTCGGGGCGCAGGCGGCGCTGCCGGAGCGGCGCGTGCTGGCGATCGCCGGCGATGGCGGCTTTCTGTATCAAGCAGGCGAGCTCGCGACCGCGGTGCGGCACAAGCTCCCCGTCGTGGTCGTGGTATTCGACGACGGCGCGTTCGGCAACGTGCGGCGCATCCAAGCGCTGGCCTACGGCAACCGGCAGGTGGCGTCCGACCTCGCCAACCCCGACTTCGTCCGGTTTGCCGAAAGTTTCGGCGTTGCGGCGTTCCGCGCGCGCGACGCCGCCGAACTCGAGCGCGCGGTGCGGGATGCGTTCGAGCGCAATGCTCCGGCACTCGTGCATGTGCCGGTCGGCGAAATGCCGAGCCCCTGGGACCTGATGCTCCTGCCGCGCGTGCGCGGGGCGGCGGGCCGGCCCGCGCTCCCGTAGCGGGCGACGTCAAGCGTCGCGCCGCAGCTCGACGGCGACACGCAGCAGGGTTTGCGTGATCCGCGCGCCGGCGCGCACCGTGCCACGGAGATTGCCGGATACCTTGCTCCTGCCGGCGATGCGGCGGCGATAGGGAAGCGGAACTTCCTGGATGCGCAATCCCGCGTGGGCGGCGCGCATCTGCATCTCGAGGTTCCAACCGTAGGTCATTTCGCGCATCCCGAGCCGCGCCAGCGCATCCAGCCGGATCGCCCGGAAGGCGCACATATCGGTGTAGCGCACGCCGCTCAGGAGGCCGATCGCCCGCCCAATGAGGAGGCCGGCGAACACCTGGTGGGCGCCCATGCTGCCCCGCTCCCGTTGCCCGCGCGTGCGCGTCGCGAGCACGAAATCCGCCCGCCCGTCGAGCACGGGCGCCACGATACGGCCAGCTTCGTCCGCCGCGTCCGCCCCGTCGCCATCCAGGAACAGCGCGACCGTTGCCTCCAAGCTGCGCGCGCGCTCCGCACCTGCGGCGCAGGCACGGCCGTAGCCGCGGCCGACGTCGGTCAGCACCTCCGCCCCGGCAGTGCGGGCTTCAGCGACAGTGGCGTCCTGGCTGCCGCCATCCACGACGAGCACGGTGCCGACCCACTCGCGCGGCAAGCTCGCCACAGTTGGGCCGATCGCCCCTGCTTCGTCGAGCGCCGGGATGATGGCGCAAACGGCCTGGGGCGAAGAGCGAGGCACGCCCGGACGTTACGGAGGATACGCCAGCCTGGGAAGGCGGCGCTCAGGATCGTTGGCCGAAGCACCACTCCGAAGCGGCCTGCTCGGCCAGCGACAAAAAGGCGCGCAGCGTACTCGACAGCAGGCGGGCAGTGGGAAACACGGCCTGGATCGGGACGGCGGGCGGGCCGAACGCCCCCAGCACCTCAACGAGATCGCCCGCTTTGAGCGCTGCATCGACCTGATAGGAAAGCGCGCTCGTGATACCTCCACCTTGGCGGGCGTGTTCGATCGCGGCCTCGCCGCTGTTGGTCGCGAAGCGAGGTTCCACCGCCACGGCCAAAGCAGCCCCACCGCGCGGATCGATAAAGCGCCATTCCCGCGTGGGCGTCATGGGTCGGAACGCGATGAGGTCGTGACCTGCGAGCGCCTCGGGACGTGCCGGCTCGCCATGCGCCGCTAGGTAGCCCGGGCTTGCCACCAACATCCGTCGGGTTTCACCGACTCGCTTCGCGATCAGCCCCGAGTCGGCGAGCTCCCCGATGCGGATGGCAACATCGATCCCGTCCTCGACGAGGTGGACGAACCGGTCCGACAATTCCAGCTCGGCACGGACCAGCGGATAAAGGTCGAGGAACCGGGAGAGCATGGGTGCGACGTGCATCCGCCCGAACAGGAGCGGTGCCGAGACCACGAGCCGGCCGCCCGGCTCGGCTCGTTCGCTCTGCGCCGACGCGTTCGGCTTCGTCCACCTCGGCGAGGATGCGCCGGGCGTGCTCTAGGAAGCGTGCGCCGGCGTCGGTCTGCTTTACCGAACGGGTGGTCCGTTGCAGCAACCGCACGCCGATCCGGTCCTCAAGGCTTGCCACCAGGCGGGTCACCGCCGGGGCCGACAATCCGAGCTTGCGTGCAGCAGGGGCAAAGCCCTTCGCGTCGCAAACCGCGACAAACGCCTGGACGGTTTCGAGGCGGTCGATCATGCCGGCATTTCCGGTGATTGAGGGCAATGAGCCCGCAGGCGGGCGGCCCAGGATTATTTCCGATCCTGCAGCAATGAATTGCTGAGCGGCCAGATTAACCGCGGCCTACAGGGCAATCAATTACTGCCCGCCTGGGGCGATGTACGGCCGGGCCTTCGTCGGGAGCGCATCCATGTCGTTGCAGGTTTCGAGCGATGTCGCCTTCACGCCCGCGGTCAAGGCGGTGCAGGCCCGCCGCGGTTCCCGTGACGCCTTCGCCAAGGTGGAGGCAAGGGGCGGCTTCCGTACGGCGATCACACCCGACTTGGTCGCGGTTTCTCTCCGAGGTCGATACCGCCTATCTGGCCACCGCCACTGCACGAGGTCAGCCATACGCGCAGCACCGGGGCGGTCCGAAAGGCTTCATCCGGCTGGTGGACGACACGACGCTCGGCTTCGCCGACTTTGCCTGGGAAATCGGCAATACGTCACGACCGGGAATCTCGCCGAGAACGACAGGGCGTTTCTGTTCCTGATGGACTACGCGCACCGGCGCCGCATTAAGCTTTGGGGCCGAGCCCGCGTCGTCGACGACGATCCCGCGCTGATCGCGCAACTCATGCCGGAGGGCTATCGGGCGCGGCCCGAGCAGGCCATCCTGTTCCGGGTGGAGGCATGGGACGTCAACTGTTCCCAGCACATCCCGCAGAAGATCGACGCGGACGAAGTCGCAGGAGCGCTCGCCTCGCTCCAGCAGAAGGTTGCGGCGCTGGAAGCCGAAAACGCGCGCTTGCACGCTCAACTCGCTGTGCTGGGCAGGGAGACCCGAGATTGACCGATGCCGTTGCACCCCGTCCGCCGTTTCCCCCGTTCTCCGCCGAGACCGCCGCGGCAAAGGCGCGCAAGGCGGAGGACGCCTGGAACACCCGCGACCCCGAGCGCGTGGCGTTGGCCTACACGCCCGACACATGGTGGCGAAACCGCGCCGAGTTTCTTGTTGGCCGGCCCGCGGTCGTGGAGTTCTTGCGGCGCAAATGGGCGATGGAGCTCGACTATCGACTGATCAAGGAGGTGTGGGCGTTCACCGGAGATCGTATCGCCGTGCGGTTCGCCTACGAGTGGCACGACGATGGGGGACGCTGGTTCCGAAGCCACGGCAACGAGCAATGGGCGTTTGACGGCAACGGCCTGATGCGTCGACGCGAGGCCTCGATCAACGACGTGCCGATTGCGGCGGCCGACCGCCTGTTCCACTGGCCGCTGGGCCCACGCCCAGCCGATCACCCGGGTTTATCGCAGCTCGGGCTTTAGCGGGCGGTCAGCCGGTACCCCGCCGCGGTCGGGGCGGCCGACGTGCCGGCGTCGACCGGCAGCACGATGCCGGTGACCCAGCGCGCTTCCTCGCTCACGAGGTAGAGCACGGCGTTGCCGATGTCCCAGCCGGTGCCTTCCGTCTTGAGCAGCGAGCGGTCGCGCCGGGCGGCCCGGGTTTCCTCATCCATCGGCGTATCGCCCGGGGCGCCCACCTGCACCATCGGCGTGTAGACCGCGCCGGGGGCGACGCAGTTGACCCGGATACCCTCATGCGCGTGGTGGGCCGCCATCGCGCGGGTGAGATTGATCACCGCACCCTTGGACGTCGGGTAGAACAGGTCGGGAAAGCCGCCGAACATCCCGGCGAACGACGACAGGTTCACGATCGCGCCCCCGCCCGCCTGCGCCATCGCGGGGATAGCGTATTTAGCCATCAACACCATGGATGTGAGATTGACCCGCATGGCCTGGTCCCAGGCCGCCGGATCCACGTCGACGGCGGTGCCGCGCGGACCGAGGATACCGACATTGTTGACCAGGATGTCGAGCCGGCCCCAGCGTTCGGTCGTGCCCCGCACCGCGGCTTCGCACTGCGCGGGTTCCGTTACGTCCGCCCGCATCACCTGGCATTCGCCGCTTTCGCCCCGGATCATTTCCGCGGTGCGTTCAGCCCACGCTTCCTCCTGGTCGAGCACGGTTACCCGCGCGCCGTGTCGGGCTAGCAGCACGGCCGTCGCCCGTCCGTTGCCGATGCCCTCGCCGCGCGAACCGGCCCCCGTCACGATGGCCACCTTGCCCCGCAGCCGGTCGTCGCCTCGCTCGGTCATCCGATTTCCTCCCTCGTTATCGACGATGCTCGCCGGTCCCATTCCCATGCGCAACGCCGCGGGCGCGCCGGGGAGGCCCGCTCCTGGCGAGCAAGGTGAAGAGCAGGAACACGGCAAACACCGCCACCAACATCCCAAGCAGGCCGTCAGGGTTGCGCCAATCCATCGCCATGCCGCCGAGTGAAGGGCCGCCGAGGGAGCCCAGGCCATAGGCCATGATGATTGCGGCGTTCGCCGCGACCATTGCGGGGCCCGCGAAGCGGTCTCCGGCCATGCCTAACGCCACCGGGTAGATGCCGGCCGCGATGCCGCCCCAGACAAAGAGCAAAGCCCAGAGGCCCCACGTCGGTAGCGGGGCGAGCGCGAGGAGCAGGGCGCCCGCGAGCCCCACGGCGGCGCAGCCTCGCAGCACGGTTACGCGCCGCACCCGATCGGACAGCACGCCGATCGGCCATTGCATAGCGATGGAACCGAAGAACACCGCGGACAGGCACGCGGAAGACGTCGCCGCGCCAAGCCCGCTCCGCATGCCCCAGACCGGCAGTAAGGTCAGCAGGGCCTGTTCGTAGAGGGCAAACATCGCCACCGTTCCGACGATCAATGGCGCCCTTACGAAGATGCGGAGCGGGCCGCCGCCCGCACCGCCAGGCCGCTGCCCGAGCGTGTCCGGGGCGCCGCCCAAGGTAAGCAAGGGCAGAGCGGCCAAGCTCGTGATCGCGGCGTTGAGCAGGAACGGAGGCCAGCCCGCGATGCCGGTGAGCGTCAGCAGCAGCGGGCCAACCCCTAGTCCGCCCGACAGCGCCGCCGCATAAAGCCCGAGCACCCGGCCGCGCGCCGCAGTCCCGGCCAGCTGGATGATCCACGCCTCGCTCGCGGCGAACATGCTGGAGCCGATGACGCCCAGGAGGATGCGAATGGCGAACCAGGCTGCCATCGAATCGAAGGCCCGGAGCAGCGGCACGGCAACGATGTCGCAAGCGAGGCAGGCCAGGAGGAAGCGGCGCACGCCGAGCAGCCGGACGCCGCGCGGCATCAGCAGCGGGCCGAGCATGACGCCCACGAACCCGGCACCTGCGTTCATTCCGTTCAGGGTGGCGTCCACGCCCCGCTGCTCCAGTGTCAGCGAAAGCAGAGGGCTGCCTTGGCCGATGCTGACGCCGAACGTGGTCACGCAAGCGATGGCGGCGACCAGGCTCCAGCCTCGGGCGGCAGACGGCGGGCTCGGCTGCGCGGTTGGGCTCATGATGATCGGTGAGTGCATGGGACGGCTGCCGGCGTCAAAGCCCGCGAACCGCATGGCTCCTGCGCCGTTCGCTCCGGGAAAGGAGAACCGCAATGTCCGCACATCCACCTCCCGTCCCGCCTGAGCAGCGCTCGAACAAGGGTCCCGGCGGCGCATCCGAAGCGCCGGAGGAAGTCAACCCGCCGCCCGGCTACCGCCCGCAGGAGCGCAATCTGGCCGAGCAAGGTCGGCAGGGTGCGATCAAGCAGAACACCACCAACAAGGGTCACCAGCAGGACCGTTGATCATGTCGAAGAACCCCGATACCGAGCGCTTCGGCGGCCCTGGCAGCAGCCATCAGGATCGCGAGCATCCTGGCAAGAACCATCAGGACACCGGACACAAGGGTGGTGGCCCGAAAGCGGGTACGCCGCCACCTCCCGGCGCGCCGACCAACACGCGAGACAGTCGCACTTCCGGTGGGGGCGGCGAGCGGGACAGCCACCATACCCATACGAGCCGGCGCTCCTGAACGCCGGTCGGCCACTTCCCCGCAACGGCCGTCCGCTCTAGCCTTCCGATAATGAAGAGGTCGAGCGGATGGTTCTGTGGCTGCTGCGCGCCGCTGGTTGCGCGCTACTGATGCTCGCGCCAGCCGGAGCGCGGGCCGAGATCGCCGTCGTCTCCAACGACGCGCACACCGTGCTCGACGACGGCAAGCAGGTCACACCCAAGAATGCCGTCGCCGACACGGTCGCGATCATCAGCTTGGCCGACTACCCACCCAAGGTCATCGGCACCGCGGAGGCTCCCGGCAGCGTGGTCGGCCCTCCGACGGCGGTCGCAGTAGCGCCCGACGAAAGCTGGGCGGTGGTCACCTCGGCGACCAAGGCGGAGGCGGCGGGCCCCGGCGGGATCGCGCCCGACGATCGGGTTTCCGTAATCGATCTCGCTGGTTCGCCGCCCAAGGTGATCCAGTCGCTCCGGGCCGGGGCGGGGGCGACCACCGTGCGCTTCACCCCCGACATGAAACTCGCCCTGGTCGCCAACCGTACCGGAGGGCACCGTTTCGTTGTTCACCGTCAATGGCAAGACGCTCACCGCCGCTGGCAAGCTCGACCTCGGCAACCCAAAAGCGGGTCCGAGCGGGATAGCGGTGCTGCCGGACGGGAAGACGGCGCTGCTCTCGCGCGACGGCGACAGCATGGTTAGCGTGCTGCGCATCGACGGTTCCAACGTTACGATCGATCCGCGCCCGATCACGGCCGGGCTGCGGCCTTACACCTTGGACGTCAACGCCAGCGGCACGCTGGCCGCGGTCTCCAACATGGGGCGTGGCGATGGGGACGCCGACAGCGTGAGCCTGATCGACCTCACCAAGCAGCCGTTCCGCACCGTCGCGTTCATCACCGTGCCGAGCGGCCCCGAGGGGGTAAAGTTTTCGCCCGACGGAGCCTATCTCGCCGTGGGCTGTCAGAACGGCACCACCAAGCCCGCGACCTCGACTTTCCTCGGGACGGAGGGCCGTTTTGTCCTGTTCGCGCTGGAGGATCAGACGCCCCGTTTGGTCGCGGAAGCGCCGATTGGCAAGTGGAGCCAAGGCATCGCGTTCTCCCGCGACGGCCGCACGATCCTGGTCGAGAACATGGTGGAGCGGAACCTGTCGGTGTTCCGCTGGGAGAATGGCGTCCTGACGAAGGGCGAGCCGTTGCCGACGGGAGGTGGACCGGCGGCGATCGGGACGGCGTGGCCGTAGCGGCGTTTCTGGTGCCGAACGCGAAGCTGAGCACGGTTCGTCCGGAACATTACGGACAGCAGTGAGAGCCGGACTGCCGCACGGAGCGGGCGCGCTGCACGCCCGCTCCGTCCCGGGTCCTACGACCTGGTCTGTACTACGACTGGGTCTGCGTCTTGTGGTGCCGAGTTCCGCTCGGGGCCAACTCCAAGCGCTGCGCTTCCTGCAGATGCTCCTGGAGCAACCCGACGTGGCTCGCTGCGAACGACTTGACCTGCGGATCGGTGCCGCTCTGCGCTTCGGTCTGGAACAGAGTGAGCTGGTCCTGATGATCCGTCACCTGGCCCTGCAGATACTGCTGGTTGAACGCCCGGCCGTGCAGTCCATTGAGAGTGTCGTAGGTTTGCTGGTGCGGCGCGTCCAATGTCGTGGACGGCGAGATCTGCTTTGAGTGCGCGAGCTGCATGAGCTCCTGATTCACCGGCGTGTGATCCCGCACCATCTGTTCGCCAAAGCGGCGAACTGCTGGACTGCCTTTCTTCGCAGCCAGCTCGCCCAACTGCACCTCAGCGAGACCGCCGGCGGCCGCCTGATTGATGAAGTTCGTGTCGGTTGTCGACAATGTCGGATTGACCTGAGCCTGCGCTGCGGACTCCACCGTAGTCGCTGCCTTGTCGGCCGTGCTGCAGGCTGCCAGCGGCGCCAGAGCCAGGGTTGAGCCGAGCATGGCCCAGCGCATCGGTCGCTTCATTCGATCTCTCCTCGAGGCATGGTGACGCATGCAACAGATGGCGCGGTACTGGGTTCCCGCAACGCCGTGCCGTGGCCTAGCTTAGCGCCGCACGCGCGCCTTGCACGGTGTCATTTACGCCTCAGCGCAAGTCCGGCAGCGGCCAGCATGACCAGCATTCCGGCCGCGTCGGCGATGTCCACCCGTTCGCCCAATACCAGCACGCCAAGCAGTACGGAAATTACTGGTGTAACGAAGGCGTAGGTGCCCGTGCGGCCCGCCCCCCAATCGCGCACCAGGATGAAGTAGATGATTGTCCCGCCGAGGGAGCCCGGGCCTAGCAGGAATAACCAGGACGCCCACGCGCTCCAGCCCCAGTCCAGCCGCATCGCTTGCACCGCTCCCGGCTCAAAGGGAATGGAGCCCGCCAACAGCGTGAGTCCGCCCAGCAGATTGGTCATCGTGGCGACCTGTGCCGGGCCCATGGCGCGCATCAGCGGCCGGCAGAGCACGGAGCCGAGGGAGTAGCAAAGGCACCCTACGATCACGCCGACGGCCCCGAGCAGTTCGCGTCCATCGAGGCCGCCGCGGACCGCCTTCGGGCCGAACAGCAGCAGGATCCCGCAAATGCCGAGAGCGATTGCCAGCCCCTGACGCTTGGTGAACCGTTCTTGCCCGAGCATGACGCCAAATCCGAGCAGCGCGATGGGCGTAAGCGCAGAGCTGATCACCGCGGCAAGGCCGCTGCTAACCAGCCGAAGCCCGTAATTCTGGATCAGTGCGTTCAGCGCCACCATCAGCAGCGCCACGCCCATCAGGCGCGCGAGGAAGCGCGGATTGACCCGGTTGTCAGCACCCCGCCACCAGCGCCAGGCGAGCAGCAGCAGCCCCGCGATCGTCCACCGCGTCCCGGAAAAAAAGCCGGGCGGAACCGCGCCGGTGCCGACCTTTAGCGCAAGCCAGTTGGTGCCCCAGACCAGGCAGAGCAAGCCGAACAGGAGCTTCTGACGGGTGCTCGCCGCGAGCGCGGCCGCGGGCGGCCCGGCGTTCAGGCGCGGGTCAGGCGTAGTCCTCAGCCACGGTCCGGTCTTTGTGCCGGTCGGAAGCGGTCGCATTGAGAATCACCGAAAGCGCCGCCGCAACGACGATGTTCACGAGAAGCGAGGAAAGCGCGATGTAGCAGGGCACCGTCGTGCCGAACAACGTCAATGGATAGATCGCGGCCTTAAAGCCGAGCGTCCAGGCCATCCAGGTGCCGAGCCCGGTCCCGACCGCCCAGCCGATCAGCAGGCCCCAGCCGTGGAACAGGCGCGTGTAGAGCGCCAGCACCACCGAGGGCAGGATCTGGATCATCCATACGCCACCGAGCAGCTGCAGCTGCAACGCATAAGGCAGGTCGAGCGCGAAGATGAAGACGAGCGCCCCCGACTTGACCACCAGCGACGTGATCTTGGCGACGCGGCTTTCCTCCGCGGCCGAGCAACCGGGATTGATGAACTCGCGGTAGATGTTGCGGGTGAACAGGTTGGCCGTAGCGATCGACATGATGGCCGCCGGGACGAGCGCGCCGATCGCGATGGCGGCGAACGCGACGCCGACGAACCAGCTCGGGAAAGCCTTCAGGATCAGCGCCGGGATCGCGAAGTTGTTGCCGTAACGCTTGAAGCCCGCGGCGAACTGAGGCGTCCTGCTGAACGCCGTAGGCGATCGCCATGAAGCCGAGCAGGGCAATCAGGCCGAGCACCAGCGAGTAGGCCGGCAGGATCGCGGCATTGCGCCGGATCACGCGGGCGCTCGAGGACGACAGGATGCCGGTGATAGCGTGCGGGTACAGGAACAAGGCGAGCGCCGAGCCGAGGGCGAGGGTGGCGTAGGAGCTGAACGAGCCTAGCGAGCCGGCCGGCGGCGCGGCGAGCAGCTGCTTGGCCGCGGGCACCTTGGCAAAGATCGCCCCATAGCCGCCGAGCTCGGCCGGAACCGCGATCACCGCGGCGATGACGGTGATATAGATCAGCACGTCCTTGACCACCGCGATCAGGGCCGGCGCCCGCAACCCGCTCGAGTAGGTAAACGCGGCCAGGATGACGAAGGCGATGATGAGCGGCAGGTCGCCCACGAAGCCGCTGGTCTCCACGCCCAAAGCGCCGATGACGACCTGCATCCCGACGAGCTGCAACGCGATGTAGGGCATGGTCGCGAGCAGCCCGGTCAGGGCGACCGCGAGTGCGAGCCACCGATTGCCGAAGCGGCCCCGCACGAAATCCGCGGCGGTGACGAAGCCGTGCCGGTGCGCGACGGTCCACAAGCGCGGGAACACGAGGTATAGAATCGGGTAGACCATGACCGTGTAGGGCACGGCGAAAAAGCCGAGCGCACCGGCGCCGAACATCAACGCGGGCACTGCGATGAAGGTATAGGCGGTGTAGAGGTCCCCCCCGAGCAGGAACCACGTCACGAAGGTGCCGAAGCGGCGGCCGCCCAAACCCCATTCGTGCAATAGATCAAGGTCGCCCCGGCGCCAGCGGGCGGCGAAGAAGCCGAGCCCCGTCACGAACAGGAACAACGCGACGAAAACTGCCAGCGCGGTCCAGTTCATGGCCGGATCAGCTTTCGATCCGGTAGATGATCAGGCACAGGCCGGCGCACAACACGACCCAGAGCAGCTGATACCAATAGAAAAACGGGACGCCAAAGACGCTGGGTTCGATCCGGTTGTACGAGGGCACCCAAAGCATTGCGATGAACGGCAACAGCAACAACAGCCGGCCCCAGCGCCAAGCGCGAAGCGGACGGTGTTCGTCTTTCTGCAGATCCATACGAGAAAGCCCTTCCCGCTGCGCGGGACTACAGTAATCCTGCACGCACGTAAAATCGCGTGAGGATGCTCAGGCCGGAACCGGGGTCTCCGCGGGGTCGATCGGCGAGGCCCCGCCGTTCGCGCGCGGCTGCAGCGCCGCGAACCGGCGCCGGCGCCACTGCATCGTCCGCCAGGCGACCCGGGTCGCCGCGTCGGATAGCCGGCCGCGTGGCGGCAGGCCAACCGCCTTGAAGATCATGCCCATGCCGCGTTCGAGATGGCGGAACCGGTAAAGCGCCATCGCCCCGGACAGGTAGGCCGCGCGGCAGCGAGCGTGCTCGGTACGGGGCGCCCTCGGGGTCGTTGCTGCAATGAAAGGCGAAGGCGAGCTCGTCGTCCTCCGTCTCGCCCACCCGCCCGGCGGCGATCCGCAAGCGGCGTAGCAGGCCGATCTGCTCGCGGGTCAGGTAACGGCGCAGATGGTCGTAGAACAATTTGAAGTGGCGAAACTCGTCGCTTGCGATCAATCGGCAGATCTGCTGCAGAACGGGCTCTCCGGTCGCGTCAGCCAGAGCGCTGTAGTAGCTCGACGTTCCGGTTTCAACGATGCAGCGCGCGATCAACTCGCCGCTGCGCGAGCCACGAATGGAAGCGCCCGCGGCCACGTCGATTTGGTAGCCGGACCGATAGCGGTCGAACGCCGCCGCGTAGTCCCATGCGGGATCCGCGAGCGTGGCCCAACGGCCTAGGGCATCCCCGTGCTGGACTTCCTCGACGGCCCAGTTATCGGCCGCCTGCCGAAAGTCCGGGTCGTCGCCGAACACGCCATGCAGGTAGCGCGCGTAGTCGGTGCCGTTCCGCTCCACCATGGCTGCGGCCTTCACCAGGGTCACGGTCTGCGGGTCTACCTTGGTCGGATCGAACCGGTCCCAGGCGACATCTTCGATGCGCCAGTGTTTCATGCTGAGTCCGAGTGCATAGTTACGGCCGGGCGTTCAGTGAGCGTGTTAACAGTAGATCTTGCCATCAGTTGCGGCGGCGGTGAAACCCCGCGTGGCTCCGGGCGGCCCGCAGCGGCCGCGTGTTGCCGAAATGCAGCAGGGGGCTCAGGCGGCTTCAGACGCCTCGATCATGGCCCGCGCCGACTGCATCCGGTCCATCGCGGCGTCGAGCGCCGGGACATCGGCCTTGTCGGCGGCGGCGTAGGCGGCTTCCGCATCGCGCAGCCGCCGCTCGCCTTCCGCGCGCGACACCTCGGCCACCGGCACCGCCTCGTTGGCTAGCACGGTGCAGCGTTCGGGCGTGACCTCCGCGAACCCTCCCGTGACATAGAGGCGCGTGGTGACTTGGTTGCCTTCATAAAGCCGGATCGTGCCGCCGCGCAGCAGCACGATCATCGGCGCGTGATTGGGGAGCACACCCATCTCGCCTTCCGCGGCGGGTATTACGACCATATCGACGGGCCGTGACAGAAGCAGCCTCTCGGGGCTGACAATTTCGAGCGCAACGGGCATGGTTATTTCACTCCGACCGGCGGATTTCGTCCGCCCCACTGCCTCGGGCGCGGGACGGAAGCGAAGTGCTTAGGTCACTGTCAGGCCGCCGTCTTGAGGCTTTCGCCCTTCTTCACCGCGTCTTCGATGGTGCCCACCATGTAGAAAGCGGCTTCCGGCAAGTGGTCATATTCGCCGGAAACGATTGCCTTGAAACTGCGGATCGTGTCCGCGACGGGGACAAAGATCCCGGGGAAGCCGGTGAACACCTCGGCGACGTGGAACGGCTGCGACAGGAAACGCTGGATTTTGCGCGCGCGCGCAACCACCAGCTTGTCCTCCTCGGAGAGCTCATCCATTCCGAGGATGGCAATGATGTCCTGCAGCGACTTGTAGGTTTGCAGGATGCGCTGCACCTCGCGGGCGACGTTGTAGTGCTCCTCGCCGACGATCCGCGCGTCGAGCGAGCGCGAGGTCGAGTTCGAGCGGATCGACCGCCGGATAGATGCCAAGCTCGGCGATGGAGCGCGACAGCACTGTCGTCGCATCAAGATGGGCGAACGACGTCGCGGGTGCCGGGTCGGTCAGGTCGTCCGCCGGCACGTAGATCGCCTGGACGGACGTGATGGAGCCCTTGTTGGTGGACGTGATGCGCTCCTGCAGCGCGCCCATGTCGGTGGCAAGCGTCGGCTGGTAGCCCACGGCCGAGGGAATGCGGCCGAGGAGTGCGGACACTTCGGCGCCTGCCTGGGTAAAGCGGAAGATGTTGTCCACGAAGAACAACACGTCCTGGCCTTCCTCGTCGCGGAAATACTCGGCGACGGTGAGGCCGGAAAGTCCGACGCGCGCGCGGGCACCCGGCGGCTCGTTCATCTGCCCGTACACGAGCGCGACCTTGGAACCGTCCGTCGTGTTGTCGCCGAGCTTGATGACGCCGGCATCGACCATCTCATGATAGAGGTCGTTGCCCTCGCGCGTGCGCTCACCTACGCCGGCAAACACCGACACGCCGCCGTGCGCCTTGGCGATGTTGTTGATCAGCTCCTGGATGATCACGGTCTTGCCGACGCCCGCGCCACCGAACAGTCCGATCTTGCCGCCCTTCAGATAGGGGGCCAGCAGGTCCACCACTTTGATGCCGGTGACAAGGATTTCGGCCGACGTCGCCTGCTCCTCGAAGTTGGGCGCCTCGCGGTGAATCGGGTAATGCAGCTTGGTGTTGACCGGCCCGCGCTCGTCGATCGGCTCGCCGATCACGTTCATGATGCGCCCGAGGGTCTCGGGGCCGACCGGCATGGAGATCGGCCCGCCCGTGTCGACGACCTCCTGCCCACGGGTCAAGCCATCCGTGCTGTCCATCGCGATGCAGCGGACGGTCCGCTCACCCAGCTCTAGCGCCACCTCCAGCACGAGCGTGTGATCCTGCATTTTGGTGTGGAGCGCGTTCCGGATAAACGGAAGGTCGCCCTCGAACTGCACGTCCACGACCGCGCCGAGTACCTGAATGATGCGCCCGACGATGTTGCTAGCCATTATGCGTTCCTTGTTGCCAACCGCCCCGGCAATGACGAGAGGCGGGTCAAAGCGCTTCCGCGCCGGAGATGATCTCGATCAGCTCGCGGGTAATGTTCGCCTGCCGCGCGCGGTTGTAGTTGAGCGTCAGCCGTTTGATCATGTCGCCAGCGTTGCGCGTCGCATTGTCCATCGCGGTCATCTGCGCGCCGTAGAAACCGGCCGCACTTTCAAGCTGCGCGCGGTAGATCTGGATGGCCAGGTTCTGCGGGAGAAGCCGCGCAAGGATGGTTTCCTCGTCCGGTTCGAACTCGTAGGCGGCGCGGGCGCCACCCAATTCGGGCTGCTCGGTCTCGCCTTCGGGCGACGGCAGCGGCACGAGCTGGGTTTCGGTGACGATCTGCGAGATCACCGAGTGAAAGCGGTTGTAGACGATGGTGGCGACGTCGATCTCGCCCGCCATCAGCATGGCGGTGACGCGGTCGGCGATCTCCTGCGCGTCGCTGAACTCGATCCGCTTCTTGCCGGCGTAGGTGAGGTCGCCCACGATGCTGTCCGCCATTTCACGACGGAGATAGTCGCGGCCCTTGCGGCCCACCGCGAGGATCTTGACGGTCTTGCCCTCGGCCTCTAGCCGGCGCGCGAGGTTGCGCGCGGCGCGTCCGATGCTGGCGTTGAACGCGCCCGCGAGTCCGCGATCTCCGGTGACCGCGATGACGAGGTGCACGTTGTCGCGGCCGGTGCCGACCAGCATCCGGGGCGCGGTCGGGCTGCCGCGCACGGAGGCAGCGAGTGCCGCCAGCATCCGCTCCATCCGCTCGGCGTACGGCCGCGCCGCTTCGGCCTGCGACTGGGCTCGCCGCAGCTTGGATGCGGCGACCATCTTCATCGCGCTCGTGATCTTCTGCGTCGACTTCACGCTATTGATGCGCGTGCGGAGGTCTTTCAGGCTGGGCATCGCGCTTCACCCATTGGAGGTGTGGCGCATCATGCGAAGCTCTTCGCGAATCCGTCCATGAACGCCGAGAGCGACTTTTCGGTTTCCGGCTTGAGCTCGCGGTCGTTGCGGATGGCCTCAAGGATGCCGGGCTCGCGCGACTTCAGTTCGGACATCATCTGGTTCTCGAACGGGCCGACCTTGCCCACCTCGATGCCGTCGAGATAGCCGCGCGTGCCGGCGAACAACGACACAACCTGCTCTTCGATCGGCAGTGGATGGTATTGCGGCTGCTTAAGAAGCTCGGTCAGCCGCGCGCCGCGCGCCAGCAATCTCTGCGTGGAGGCGTCGAGGTCGGAAGCGAACTGCGCGAACGCGGCCATCTCGCGATACTGCGCAAGCTCGAGCTTGATGCGGCCGGCAACCTGCTTCATCGCCTTGATCTGCGCCGCCGACCCCACGCGCGAGACGCTGATGCCGACGTTCACGGCGGGGCGGATGCCGCGAAAGAACAGCTCGGTTTCGAGGAAGATTTGTCCGTCGGTGATGGAGATAACGTTGGTCGGGATGTAGGCCGAAACGTCGCCGGCTTGCGTCTCGATCACCGGCAGCGCGGTCAGGCTGCCCGCTCCCATCGCGTCCGACATCTTGGCCGCTCGCTCGAGCAAGCGGGAGTGGAGGTAGAACACGTCGCCGGGATACGCCTCGCGCCCCGGCGGGCGGCGCAGCAGGAGCGACATCTGCCGGTACGCCACCGCCTGCTTCGAGAGATCGTCGTAGAAGATCACCGCATGACGGCCGTTGTCGCGGAAGAACTCGCCCATGGTGCAGCCCGTGTAGGGAGCAAGGAACTGCATGGGTGCGGGATCGGACGCGGTGGCGGCGACCACGATCGAGTACTGCATCGCGCCGTTCTCTTCGAGCGCATTGACCAGCTGTGCCACAGTGGAGCGCTTCTGACCGATCGCGACGTAGATGCAGTAGAGCTTCTTTCCCTCTTCGGTCCCGGCGTTGATGCCCTTCTGGTTGATAATGGTGTCAATGATAACGGCCGTCTTGCCCGTCTGCCGGTCGCCGATGATGAGCTCGCGCTGGCCGCGGCCGACCGGGATCAGCGCGTCAATCGCCTTTAGCCCGGTCTGCATCGGCTCATGCACCGACTTGCGCGGGATAATGCCGGGCGCCTTCACTTCGACGCGACGGCGCTCGGTGCCGACCAGCGGCCCCTTGCCGTCGATCGGAGTGCCGAGCCCGTCCACCACGCGCCCGAGCAGCGCGTCGCCGACCGGCACGTCAACGATGGCGCCGGTGCGCGCAACCGTGTCACCCTCGCGGATCTGCCTGTCGTCACCGAAGATCACGACGCCGACGTTGTCGGTTTCGAGATTGAGTGCCATGCCGCGCAGGCCGGCGCCGGGGAACTCCACCATTTCGCCCGACATGCAGTTCTGCAGCCCGAACACGCGCGCGATCCCGTCACCAACGCTCAGCACCTGCCCGGTCTCGGCGACGTTGGCTTCCGTATCGAACGACGCGATCTGCTTCTTCAGGATCTCCGAGATCTCGGCTGGGCGGATCTCCATCAGGCGGCTCCCTTCATGGCGTACTGCAGTCGCTGCAGGCGGGACTTGAGGCTGGTGTCGTACAGGCGGGCGCCGATCCGGACGATCAGCCCGCCCAGAAGGTCGGGCTGCACGTTCTCGACAATGTTGACGTTGCTGTAGCCGGCTTCGATCAGGCGGGCGCGCAACTGTTGACGCTGGATGTCGGTCAACGGATGCGCCGACGCGACGTCGGCGGTGATGACGCCGCGCTTGCGCGCCACCAGCGCCGCGAACGCTTGCACAATGGCCGGCAGGTCGCGCAGGCGGCGATTGGCGGTGACGACGCCCACGAAATCCTGCACGATCTTCGAGAAGCCCTCGGCCTCCAGCACGGCGCGCGCTGCCCGGCTCGCCTGATGCACGTCGATCAGCGGACTCTGGATCAACCGGCGGAAATCTGCGCTGGCAGCGATGAGTTGCCCTAAGCCCTCCATCTCGGCCACGGTCGCATCCAATGCCTTGTTCTCGCCGGCATGGTCGTAGAGCGCGGCGGCGTAGCGGTCGGCCAAGCCGCCGCCGGTGGAGATTGTGGTCGCGCCGGAGGCCACGATCGCTGGTTCCAATTCACATCAAGAAGCGGCGCTTCCGATCATTTGGAAGCCGGCCGCGCATCATTATCCGGATCCGGCCCCGGAGGCCCGGCGCGGCGCGAATAGCATGGGGTCCGGCCCTGCGCAACTCGCGGGGCTCGCGCGATGAAGGCGCAAATCAGAGGAAATACAGGTCAGATGAAGGAAACGGGATCGACGTCCACATCCACCCGCGCGCCGCGCGGCACGGGCACCTGCGCGAGCCAGGCGCGCAGGATCGGCTGCACCGCAATGTCCCGCCGTGTCTTGAGCAGCAGACGGCGGCGATGCCGGCCGCGCAACAGCGCCAAGGGCGCGGGTGCGGGGCCGAGCACCGTCACCCCGGCCCCGTGCGGTGCTGCGCGGCCGAGGTCGCGCGCGAGCGCGTCGGCCTGTTCGGCGGCATCGGCGCTGACGATCAAGGCGGCGAGCCGTCCGTAGGGCGGCCAATGGCCGGGTCGGCGCTGCGCCGCCTCCCGGGCCATGAACGCCTGCAGGTCACCTGCCGCGAGGGCCTGCATCACGGGATGCTCCGGGCTGAATGTTTGCAGCAGCACAAGCCCCGGGGCCTCGGCCCGCCCGGCGCGGCCAGCCACTTGGTGCAGGAGCTGCACCGTCCGCTCGGCGGCGCGGAGGTCGCCGCCCGCAAGGCCGAGGTCCGCGTCCACCACGCCAACCAGCGTGAGGTGCGGGAAGTGCCAGCCCTTGGCGACGATCTGCGTTCCGATGATGAGGTCCACTGCCCGCGTTTCGACCGCATGGGCGGCGGCGGCGGCGGCATGCGGACCGGGGATCGTGTCGCTTGCCATCACCAGCCGGCGCGCGTCGGGAAAGCGCTCCGTCGCTTCCTCGGTGATGCGTTCCACGCCAGGTCCGACGGGCGTCAGGCTGTGGGCCGCACCGCAGGCCGGGCATTCGGGCGGGATCGGCACCGTGTGGCCGCAATGGTGGCACTGCAGCTGTCGGCGCACGCGATGCTCAACCAGCCACGCGGTGCAGTTCGGGCACTCCATCCGGTGGCCGCAATGGCGGCACAGCGTGAGCGGGGCGTAGCCGCGCCGGTTGAGAAACAGCATTGCCTGCTCCCCCCGGCTCAGGGTTTCGCCGACGGCCTCGATCAGCGGCGGCGAGAGAAACTTGCCGCGCTCGGGCGGCATCGCTCGCAGGTCGAGGGCACGAACCGCCGGCAAGGCAGCGCCCGCGTGCCGGGCATGCAGCGTCAGGCGCCGGTATCGGCCTGCCTCTACATTGGCGATGGTTTCGAGGCTGGGTGTGGCCGACACGAGTACCGGCGGGCGCCGCCGACAGCCGGGCGCGCACCACGGCGAGGTCGCGGGCGTGGTACACCACCCCGTCCTCCTGCTTGAACGCCGTCTCGTGCTCCTCGTCCACCACCACGAGGCCGAGGTCGGGAAACGGCAGGAACAATGCCGAGCGCGCTCCAACCACGACGGGGGCGTCTCCTTCGGCCACCGCCCGCCAGGTGATCCGGCGCGTGCGGGAAGACAGGTCCGAGTGCCAGACCGCAGGGGCGACGCCGAACCGGCGCCTGAACCGGTCCAGCCACTGTGAGGAAAGGGCGATCTCCGGCAGCAACACCAGCGTTTGCCGGCCGCGGCGAAGGGCGGCGGCGATCGCGTCGAAATATACCTCCGTCTTGCCTGAGCCGGTGACACCGTCGAGCAGGGTCACCGAAAAGCCGCCGCTCTCCACCGCCTGCCCCAGCCCGGCGGCGGCGTCCGCCTGCTCGGGCGAAAGTGGCGGGCCCGGGTGATCCGGCAACGGCCGGGCGAACGGGGGAGGGTGCCCGCCTCCGGCTTGCTCCAGCATCCCGGCTTGCGCCATGCCCTTGATGACCGCGGCGCCGACGCGAGCCTCCCGGGCGAGTTCGGCCGCGGTCCGGCCACGTCCGTCCGCGAGTAGCGCGAGCACTCTCCGTCGGGCGTCGGATAGGCGCGCGCCGGCGACGCAGGGTCGCGCGATCCAGGCCGGCGGCGGAGGCCGCGCGGGCACCACGCGGAGCGCCATTGCCATCACCGACCCCGGCGGCGACAGGGTGTATGCGGCAACCCAGTCGACAAAGCGCCGGGACGCCTCGGGGAGAGGGGGCGTGTCGATGATCGCGGCGATCGGCTTTAGCTTGTCCTCGGGCACCTGGTCGTCGCCCGCCTCGTCCCATACGACGCCGACCTCCTCGCGCCGGTTCAGCGGGACGACGACCACGTCGCCGGGGCACGGGTCGAGTTCGGGCGGCACCGTGTAGTCGAAAGGGCCGGCAAAGGGGTAGGGCAGCAGCACGGGCAACCATCGTGCTTGCTTCCGGTCGGTGCGTCTCATCCTGTAGTGTCTGCCCGCCTCGCCTTCTTCAGCCAAATTGGATCGCCCGCATGATGCCATCCGCCGCCCAGGCATGACCGCCCCCATCTCGAGCCTTGGCTGCGATTCGGCTGATGTGGCGGCTTTCCTGCGCGCCAATCCGAGCTGGCTCGCGGAGCATCCCGAGCTTTATCGCGCGCTCTCCCCGCCTTGTCGCGTACATGGCGAGGCGCTGGCCGACCACATGGCCGCCATGGTCCGGGCCGAGCGTCGGCATGCGGCCGACGCGGTGGCGCGGGCGGACCGCATCCTGGCCGCGAGCCGGGCCGCGGCGGGCCTGGCGGCGCGGGTGCACGATGCCGTGCTCGCCTTGATGCGGACGACGGACACGGCGGACTGCGTGGCGGGCGAGCTGCCGGGCCTGCTCGGCGTCGATGCCGCCGCCTTATGCGCCGAAGGCGATCGGCCGGACGCGCGGCGGCTGCCGGACGGCGCGGTCGCGCAGCTCACCGGCGGGCGCGACGTGGTTTTCCGCGAGGCACCCGAGGATGCGGCACTCGTCCATGCGGAGGCGGCTCGGCTGGCCCGGCACGACGCGCTGGTGCGCGTGCCGGCGACGGCCCCCATGCTGCTGGCCCTAGTGGCGCGCGACCGGCCCGTGCTCGAGCCGGGCCAGGGTGCGGGCGCCCTCGCTTTCCTTGGCCGCGCAGTCGGCGTGGCACTCGCCCGGGCTGCATGACCGGCGAAACCGCACGGCTGGCCTTCCTCCAGTGGCTCGCCGCCGAGCGGCGGGCGTCCCCGGCAACCGTTGAAGCGTATGGCCGGGACCTCACAGGGTTTCTCGCCTTCCTGACGACGCATCTCGGCGGTGAGCCCGACATTGCGGCATTGAGCGGGTTGCGAGCGGCGGATTTTCGCGCCTGGCTCGCGGCGCAGGCGGGAGCGGGCCTCATCAATGCCAGCCGGGCGCGCCAGCTCTCCGCCGTCAAGAGCTTCTACCGATTTCTGGCCAAGCGTCACGGCGTCCAGAACGCGGGCCTCGCCCTGCTATCCGGGCCAAGGGTCAGCCCGCCAGTGCCGAGGGCGCTCGCCCAGGACGCGGCGCGGGCCGTCGCGCGGGATATCGGCGATCTGGCCGATCGAGCGGCGACCCAGGCGCGCGACACGGCGCTTTTCACCCTGCTTTACGGCTGCGGGCTGCGCATTGCGGAGGCGCTTTCGCTCGACGTGCGCGACGCCCCGTTGCCGGGATCGGCCGCGGCGTTGCGAATCCGCGGCAAGGGAGGCAAGGAGCGGCTGGTTCCCGTGCTCCCCGCGGTGCGCGATGCGATCGGCGCGTGGTTGCGGCAGCATCCCCGCCCGGACCCAAGCGCGCCGTTGTTTCTCGGGGTGCGCGGTAAACGATTGGACGCGGCGGTGGCGCAACGTGTCATGCGCAACTTCCGCCGGCTGACCAGCCTGCCGGAGCACGCAACCCCGCACGCGCTTCGCCATTCATTCGCGACCCATCTGCTCGCTGGCGGCGCCGATCTGCGCTCCATTCAGGAATTGCTGGGGCACGCCAGCCTGTCGACGACGCAACGCTACACGTCGGTGGACGCGGCGCGGCTGCTCGACGTGTGGCGAAGGGCGCACCCGCGCGCCGAAACGTAACGCGCATTCGGGAAACGCCCCGGGCCGATGGGGGGCGGCCCGGGGCTGTGCGCTGCGATGACGGTCGGGTAATCGTGCTGTCCGTTAAACGTGCTGCGGCTAATGTATTTCTGAACCTGATCTGCGTTGGCTCCGGACCGGAGCTCCGCATCGCCAACGCCCGCCTTCCATACGTTGCGCAAGCGGGCGCGGATGTGACCCGGCTCACAAATCCTCAGGCAAAATTCGACCGTTCCAGCAGGCACGCGTCCCCGTACGAATAGAATCGGTATCCCAACTCCACCGCGTGTGCGTAAGCCGCCCGCATCCGTTCGGTCCCGGCGAACGCGCACACCAGCATGAACAACGTCGAGCGAGGGAGATGGAAGTTAGTGAGCAGCAGGTCCACCCCGCGGAACTGGAAGCCCGGAAGGATGAACAACTCGGTCTCGCCCCGGAAGGGATGCAGCGTGCCGTCCGGGCCAGCAGCGGTCTCGAGCAAGCGAAGGCTTGTCGTGCCGACTGCCACCACCCGGCCTCCCGCCGCGCGCGCCGCGTTGATCACGTGGGCGGCTTCTTCTGTTACTACTCCTCGCTCCGGGTGCATCCGATGCGCCTCGACCTTGGCCGTCCGAACCGGGAGGAACGTCCCCGCGCCGACATGCAGCGTTACCGTCGCTCGCCCGACGCCTTGCTGCGCGAGCGCTTGGAGCAGGGTGGGGGTGAAGTGCAGGCCGGCGGTGGGCGCGGCGACAGCGCCTTCGTTGCAGGCGAAGATCGTCTGGTAGTCGGCGGGGTCGGTGGAAGCGGGACCGTTCGGGCGCGCGATGTAGGGTGGCAGCGCCAGGGTGCCCGCGCGGCGGAGCGCTTCCGGCAGGCCGTCATCCGGGGACGCGTCTTGATCGCGCATTGCGAAGCGGAGCAGCACTGTGCCGTTCGGTCCGAGCGCCTCGACCCTGGCGGTCAGCCCGGGGGCGCCCTCGATATCGAGCGCGTCACCGCCGCGGAGGCGGCGCGCGTTGCGGGCCAGCGCGTGCCACGCGCCGTCGGGCCGGGGGCGGTCCAACGTCAGCCCGATCCGTGCCGCGCCGCGTCGCGCCGACAACTGGGCTGGGATCACCTTGGTATCATTGGCAACCAGGATATCTCCCGGGCGCAGTAGGTCCGGCAGGTCGCGCACGACCCGATCGGCGAGGCCCGCCGACCCGACCTGGAGCAGGCGTGCGGCGTCTCGCGGGCGGGCCGGCGACTGGGCGATCAGCGCCGGCGGCAGGTCGAAGTCGAAGGCAGTGAGATTTGTCGCGGTCAGTCCTCGAGGTAGGAGGCGACCTCGATCAGGTTGCCGTCCGGGTCGCGGCAATACACCGACTGCATCGGGCCGAGGGCGCCCAAGGTCTCGACCGGCCCGCGCTCGATTGCGACGCCGCATGCCCCGAGATGGGCGATGACCTGATCGGGCCCGACCGCGGTGATGAAGCAAAGGTCGTCGCTGCCCGGGGCGATGGTGCGACCGGTGAACCACTGGTCCTGTTCGGTCTCCGCCGGGCGAACGTTGATCTTCTGCCCGCCGAACTTGAGCGCGGTGCGGCGCTCGGCCCCGAAATCCTCCCGCTCCATGCCCAGCACGCGCTGATACCAGGCGGCGGTGATCTCCACGTCGCGGACGTTCAGCACAAGGTGGTCGAGGCGGTCGACGGTGAAGCGCATGTCACTCCAGGCCTTCGTAGAAATCGTTTCCCTTATCATCGATCACGATGAACGCGGGAAATTCCTCCACCTCGATGCGCCAGACCGCCTCCATGCCGAGTTCGGGGTATTCCAGAACTTCCACCTTGCGGATGCAGTCCTGCGCAAGTCGCGCCGCCGGGCCGCCCACGCTGCCGAGATAGAACCCGCCGTGTGCGCGGCAGGCTTCGCGCACCGCGCGGGAGCGGTTGCCCTTGGCCAGCATCACCAGCGAGCCGCCCGCCGCCTGGAACGCCTGGACGTAGCTGTCCATCCGCCCGGCGGTGGTCGGGCCGAAGCTGCCGGTGGCGTAGCCGGCCGGGGTTTTGGCCGGTCCCGCGTAGTAAACCGGGTGGTCCTTGACGTAGGCGGGCAGGCCCTCGCCGCGATCGAGCCGCTCCTGCAGCTTGGCGTGAGCAATGTCGCGGGCGACCACCATGGTTCCGGTGAGCGAAAGCCGGGTTCGCACCGGATGGGCCGAAAGCTGGCGTCGGATCGCGTCCATCGGTTGGTTGAGATCGACTGCTACGGCTTCCGGGCCGACCTCCGCTTCGGTCGTCTCCGGCAGGAAGCGGGCCGGCTCGGTTTCCAGCGCTTCGAGGAACACGCCGTCCGGCGTGATCTTGGCCTTGACCTGGCGGTCGGCGCTGCAGGACACGCCGATGCCGACGGGCAGGCTCGCCCCGTGCCGGGGCAGCCGGATCACCCGGACGTCGTGGCAGAAATACTTGCCGCCAAACTGTGCCCCTATGCCGAGCGTCCGGGTCAGTTCGAGAACCTGCCGCTCCATCTCCAGGTCCCGGATGGCGTGGCCGGCGCGGCTTCCCGTGGTGGGCAAAGTGTCGAGCCATCGCGTCGAGGCGAGTTTGACCGTCTTGGCCGTGGCTTCCGCCGAGGTGCCGCCGATGACGATTGCCAAATGGTAGGGCGGGCACGCGGAGGTGCCGAGCGTCTTGATCTTGGTTTCCAGGAACGGCAGCAGCCGCTCGGGCGACAGGATCGCGCGGGTCTGCTGGAACAGGAAGGTCTTGTTCGCCGAGCCGCCGCCTTTGGCGACGAACATCAGGTGGAACTCGTCGGCGTGATCCGGGCCGGGTGCCGCCATGATGTCGAACTGGACGGGGAGGTTGTTGCCGGTGTTCACCTCCTCGAACATCGACAGCGGCGCCATCTGCGAATAGCGCAGGTTGCTTTCGGTGTAGGTTCGGTGGACGCCCCAGGCCAGGGCCTCCTCCTCGTTCCCCTCCACCCAAACGGCCTGGCCTTTCTTGCCGAATACGATGGCTGTGCCGGTGTCCTGGCACATGGGCAACACGCCCCCCGCTGCGATGTTGGCGTTCTTGAGCAGGTCGAGGGCCACGAACCGGTCGTTGGGCGAGGCTTCCGGGTCGTCAAGAATGGCGCGGAGCTGCGCCAGATGTCCGGGTCGCAGCAGATGCGAAACGTCGCGGAACGCCTGGAATGCGAGCTCCGACAACGCTTCGGGGCGAATGCGCAGGATTGTCTCGCCGTCGCAGAGGGCGGTGCGGACCCCTTCGATCGGCAGCTTCTTCCAGGGCGTCTGGTCGGGGCCGAGCGGGAACATCGGCGCATAGGCGAACCCCGAGGGGCGCGGCAGGGAGGCGTTCATTGGCGAGGTGTCCCGGCTCCGGTCAGCTCTTGGGCGGCGGGGTGCGGCGGCGGAACGCGTCCAGGCTGACGATCTGCGGCTCGGCGGGTGCGGCCGGGCTGTCCTCCTCGGGCTGGTCGGAGGTTTCCGTATCCGCCTCCGAGGCCGTCGCTTCGGTAGTCTGCTCGGCGACGCGGAACTGCATGCCGAAGCGGACAGCGGGGTCGGCGAAGCCGGTCACCGCCGCGAGCGGGATCACGAGGGTCGTTTCCACACCGCCGAACGACAGGCCGACGCTGAACGCGCGAGCGGCGTGGTCGAGCTTCAGGTTCCAGAACTGGTGCTGAAGGATGATCGTCATCACCTCCGGGTACTGCGCCCGGATATGTGCTGGGATCACCACGCCGGGCAGGTCAGTGCGGAAAGTGATGTAGAAGTGGTGCTCGCCGGGCAACCCGTGCTCGGCGACGTAGCTGATCGCGCTCGCGACCACTTCGCGGAGCGCGTTATCGGTCCATTCGCCATAGGGAAGCAGGCTCTCGGCGTGCTGCGCCTCGTCCTCGGCCATGGGTCAGCTTTCAGCTTGTAGCGTCCGTTGGTCCCATAGCGCGCGGCCTTGCCGGCAGCAAATTATCCGAGCCTGGAGCGGACGCCTTGTGGAGCAAGTGGGGGGCTTCTGTTGCCCGGTGCCCCCCGAACCGCGCGTGTTACTGCTGGTTAAGCAGCGACCGCGAATGCCTCATGGTTGTCATTGGCATTTGTCGTACGGCCCGATAACGGCGGAACCATGCCGGGCAAAAGATGGGTCTTTACCACGCGTGTCGAGCCTGTTTCGCCCCCAACGGGAAGAGAAGCGGATCGGTCCCCCGGGAGGGAGGAAAGAACCGTCTTCGGCAGATTTGGTGGAGGCGCCGGGCACTGCCCCCGGGTCCACAACGTTTATTCCACGCACCGTTTATCGCCATAGCCGGCAAGCCGGCATGCCGAATATAGGCAATCGCCCAGCCGAACGGAAGATGGAGTCGCATCCGATGAGCCTCACGGACGCACAGTTGGCGGATATCGCCGGGCAGCGCGGCGTTCGGCACGAAACACGCCGCCCGACGGTTGCCGCGCTGGAGGCATGCTGTTCCGGCCGATCCCGGTGCTCGATCACGGCTTCATCCGGGTGATCGACTACATGGGGGACGATGGGGCGATCGTGCAGGCGGCGCGGGTCTCCTACGGACGGGGGACCAAGCGGGTGTCGGAGGACGCCGGGCTGATCCGCTACCTGATGCGTCACCGCCACTCAACTCCGTTCGAGATGTGCGAAATCAAGTTGCACGTGAAGTTGCCGATCTTCGTCGCCCGGCAGTGGATCCGGCACCGGATGGCGAACGTGAACGAGGACTCGGCCCGCTACTCGGTGATGGACCGGGAGTTCTACCTGCCAGCGCCGGAGCACCTGGCCGTCCAGTCGGCCACCAACCGCCAGGGCCGCGGGGCGGTGCTGGACGGGGCGGAGGCGGCGGAGGTGCTCGACCTGCTGCGGGCGGACGCCGCGCGCAACTACGACCACTATCTGCTGATGCTGAATGAGGACGAGGCGGGCGAGCCGCGCGACGCCGCACGCCAGGGTCTGGCGCGCGAGCTTGCCCGAATGAACCTGACGCTCAACGCCTATACCCAGTGGTATTGGAAAAGCGATCTCCATAACCTGCTCGGCTTCCTTTCGCTCCGCGCCGACGCCCACGCCCAATACGAGATCCGCGCCTATGCCGAGGCGTTGTTGCCGGTCATAGAGGCATGGGTGCCGGCGGCGTATCGCGCCTTCCTCGACTACCGGCTCGGTGCGGTGACGCTTTCCGCGGGGATGCTGTCGGTCGTGCGCCGAATGCTGGCCGGCGAGGCGGTGACCCAAGAGGAGAGCGGGATTTCGAAGCGGGAGTGGGCGGAGTTGGTCGGCTCTCTAAACCCCTGACTAATCTACGCTGGGTTTCAAACGCTGGAGGAGCGGCGATGATTGTCGTGTTCGGCTCGGTCAATCTCGATCTCATCTTCCCGCTCGCCTCTCTGCCGAGTGCCGGTGATACCGTGATTGCGCCTTCCGTGCGCATCGAGCCGGGCGGCAAGGGGGCGAACCAGGCGCTCGCCGCGGCGCGCGACGGGGCGGCCGTAGTCATGGCGGGTGCGGTGGGACAGGATGTGTTGGCGCCCGGCGCGCTGAGCCACCTCCGGCAAGCGGGGGTCGATGTCTCGCGGGTGGTGGAGGTGTCCAACGATGTTACCGGCTGCGCCGCGATCTTCGTTGACCGTGGCGGTAACAACGCCATCGGCGTCGGTTCCGGGGCCAACCGTTTCGCGCGGGCCGAACAGGTAGAGGACGCGCTGCTCGGCCCGGACACGACGCTGCTACTGCAAATGGAGACGGACGCGGGCGAGAACGCCGCACTAATCCGGCGCGCGCGGGCGCGCGGGGCGCGGGTGATCCTCAACCTCGCACCGGCAGGCGATCTCGCCAACGACGCACTGCGCGCAGTGGATTTGCTGCTCGTCAACGAGAACGAGGCGGATTGGCTGGGGCGCCGGTTGCGCTCCGGCTTGAACGCCCCCTCGCTCCAGTCGGCGCTCGGGGTCGACGTGGTCCGTACCCGCGGAGGTGAAGGGGCGGAGGTCGCTACCGCATCGGGGTTCTATCGAGTGCCCGAGCTGCCAGTGGAGCCGCTCGACACAACGGCCGCGGGCGATTGCTTCGCTGGAGTGCTGGCGGCGGCGCTGGATGCTGGCGCAAGCCTGCTGGACGCGATGCATCGCGCCGCGGCTGCTGCCGGTGTGTGCTGCACCCGCCGCGGCACGCAGACGAGCATCCCCGTCCGGGGCGAGATCGACGCGGCCCTCCGCAACTACGATCCGTCTAGGTCAGGGACGGAAAGCGAAGAAGCCTAACCTTTCCGTCCGACCGCTCATGGCTTCGGCGGCTTCCCGCCGCAGCCAGGTCACGCCCGTGGTCCAGACCTGTCCTAACTCGCCTATTCGACCACGATGCGCGGCCCCGATGACGGGGCGCGGCCGGAGACCACCTCCCAAACGCGGCGGGCGATCGCATCGAAGGCGCGGGCGCCATCGCTGTCCGGGGCGGCGGCCGTGATCGGTGTGCCGGCGTCGCCCGCCGTGCGCACGTCGAGCAGCAGCGGCACTTCGCCCAGGAACGCGGCGCCGAGCCGGTGCGCCTCGTGACGCGCCCCGCCGTGGCCGAAGATCT
This sequence comes from uncultured Alphaproteobacteria bacterium, assembly GCA_963757115.1. Lineage (GTDB taxonomy): Bacteria > Pseudomonadota > Alphaproteobacteria > Acetobacterales > Acetobacteraceae > CAVWQV01. The sequence continues at coordinate 46,677 of CAVWQV010000015.1, forward strand.
CGGCGCGGTGGCCACAATTGGGGCAGCAGAACACGCTCATGTTCTCGACCAGCCCAAGCACGGGGACGCGCACCTTCTCGAACATGCGCACCCCGCGGCGTGCGTCGATCAGGGCGATGTCCTGCGGCGTGGAAACGATAACCGCCCCGGTCAGCGCCACGCGCTGCGACAAAGTCAGCTGGGCATCGCCGGTGCCCGGAGGCATGTCCACGATCAATACGTCGAGCGCGCCCCAATCGACGTCCCGCATCATCTGCTCGAGCGCCCCCATCACCATGGGGCCGCGCCAGATCATCGGCGTTTCCTCCTCGACGAGGAAGCCGATGGACATCGCCCTGAGGCCCCAGGCTTCGATCGGCTGCATCCGACCGCCGCGCACCGGCGGTTTGCGGTTAAGGCCCAGCATGCGGGGCAGGCTCGGCCCGTAGATATCGGCGTCAAGCAGCCCGGTGCGGCGGCCTTGCCGAGCCAGCGATACGGCTAGGTTCACCGCCACCGTCGACTTGCCGACGCCTCCCTTGCCCGATGCCACGGCGACAATCGCGCCCACCTCTGGAAGCAGCAAAGCCTGGGGTGCGGCCGCTCCGCCCCGCGCGGACGCGGGGCCACGGGGAGGTGGGTGCGGGGCCGGGGAACGCGTCGGGGCGGTTGCCGGAGTCTGCGTGGTCAGCACCACGGCCGCGTTCATCACCCCCGGCGTTCTCGCCAAAGCGGCCTCGGCGGCGCGGCGCACGGGTTCCATCGACGCCGCACGGGCGCGCTCGGTCAGCAAGGAAACATGCACGAGTCCACCTCGCGCCTCGACGCTCTCCACCAAGCCGGCTGCGATGATGTCGCTGCCGGAAACGGGGTCATGGACGGTGCGCAGAACGTCGCGCAGCCGGTCCTCGGTCGGGGGCGGCTCGGGCATCGCTTGCAAACCTTCTGTTCTGAGAGGAAAACGCCGTCGCCGAAGGTGACGGACGCCCGTTGCGCTCGATATGGCGCATCGACCCCGATCCGCCAACGGCGTCCCCGCGCAGGAGAGCCGACCAACCATGTCATCGAGCAACGGCCCCCGGGTCTGGCCATCCGGCCCGTCCGGGCCGAATCCCTGGGGCTCGCCCGGCGGATCGGGCGGACGTGGCTCCGGATCGGGCGGCAACGGAGGGCGACGGCCGGGCGGCCCGTGGGGCGGCGGCCCCGGCGGGTTCCGCGGGCCCGGACAGGTTCCGGACCTCGAGCAGCTGATCGCCCGCGCCCAGGCGTTCATCCGCCGCATCCTGCCGGGCGGCGGCGGCGGTGGCGGGGCGTTCGGTGGCGCGCGCGGATTGGCGTTGGCGTTTGCGGCCCTGGTCGCGGTCTGGCTCGCGAGCGGGTTCTATCGAGTGCAGCCGGACGAGCAGGGCGTGGTGCTCCGCTTCGGCGCTTTCGTCCGCACGGCTCTCCCAGGACTTAATTACCACATCCCCTGGCCGGTCGAGTCGGTGCTCCGCCCGGCAGTGACGCGCATCAATCGCATCGAGATCGGCTACGGCTCCGGCACCGGGGGGGTCGGCGACACCACGGTGCGCGAGGTGCCGGAAGAAAGCCTGATGCTGACCGGCGACGAGAACATCATCGACATCAACTTCGCGGTTTTCTGGCGCGTCCGGGACGCGGTCTCCTACCTGTTCGACGTGCGTAGTCCTTCCCTGGTCATCAAGGCGGTCGCGGAAAGCGCCATGCGGGAGGTGATCGGCCGCACGCCGATCCAACCGGCGCTCACCGAAGCGCGGGCGCGCATCGAGATGGAAGTGACGCAGGAGATGCAGACGGTGCTCGACTCGTATCGGGCGGGCGTGGAGATCACCCAGGTGCAGCTGCAAAAGGTCGATCCGCCAGGCGCCGTGATCGACAGCTTCCGCGACGTGCAACGTGCCAATACCGACGCCGACCGGATGCGCAACGAGGCAGAAGGCTACCGCAATGACATCGTGCCGCGAGCCCGTGGCGACGCCGCCCGCATCACGGCCGAGGCGGACGGGGCACGACAGGCTTCCATCGCCGAGGCGACCGGGCAAACGCAGCGTTTCACCAGCGTGCTGACGGCCTATAACGCCGCAAAGGACATCACGGTGCGACGCATGTACCTGGAAACCATGCAGGACGTGTTGAGCCGCTCGCCGACTCTGGTGGTAGACGACACTCTAAGGGCTTGGTTCCTTTCCTACCCTTGAATCCGCCCGAACGTGCGGTGCCCGCAGCGCCCGCCCCGTCAACGCCGCAGGCCGGGAGCTCGGACAAAACCGGAGCGGCCCGATGAGCCGCCCCGCAATCGCGGGTGCCGCTGCGCTCATCGTCTTGGCGGTGCTCGCCTTGGCCAGCCTGTTCACCGTTGACCCGACCGAGCAGGTGCTCATCACGCAGCTCGGGCAGCCGGTACGGGTGGTCGAAAAGCCGGGGCTGCACGTGCGCATTCCATTCGTGCAGACCTTGATCCCGTTCAGCCGGCGGCTGCTGATCTTTGAGCTGCCAAGCCAAGAGGTGATACTGGGCGAGCAACGACGGCTGATTGTGGACAGCTTCACGATGTTCCGCATCACCGACCCGCTGCGCTTTTATCAGGCGGTCGGCCCCGACCTCGCCGGCGTCGAGGGGCGGCTCAATTCCGTCGGCTCCTCCGCCCTGCGGCGGGTGCTCGGCAACCGCAAGTTGCTGGACGTGCTGTCGGCTGCCCGTGCCGACATCATGGCGAGCATCCGCGACCAGGTGAACCAGGAAATGCAGGGCTTCGGGATCGCCGTCGAGGACGTGCGCATTCGCCGGGCCGATCTCCCGGAGGAGAATACGCAGGCGATCCTGTCGCGAATGCAGTCCGAGCGCGAGCGCGTCGCGCGGCAGGCGCGCGCGGAAGGTGCGGAAGCCTCAGCTCGCATCCGTGCCAACGCCGAGCGGGATCGAACGGTGCTGCTTGCCGAGGCGCGGGCGACCGCTGACAAGCTGCGTGGCGAGGGAGAGGAACGGGCCAGCCGGATCTATGCGCAAGCCTATACGCAGGACCCGGGGTTCTTCGAGTACTTGGCGCACAATGCAGGCCTACCGGGACGCGTTCGGAAGCGGAAACGCCCGTTTGGTGTTGACCCCGGACAGCCCGTTCCTCAAGTTGTTCCAGTCTGCGCCGACGCCCGCCACTCCGTGATCGGTCGGGCGCATTGCGGCAGCGTGCGCGCAGGCCATATCACACCTGCCGACCGAGCAGTGCTCGCGGCTCCGCCGATCGTTCGTGCGCCGGCCTCCAGGAAAGCTTGACCATGGTCCAGACCCCTCTTCGATCCGTCCGCGCCGCCGCGCTCGCCTTTTCCGCGCTGGTCGCCGTGCCGCTCGCGGCCGCTGTGCCACTTCAATCGGCCGAGGCACGCGGCGCGCCCGACAGCTTCGCCGACCTTGCCCAGCAGTTGCTGCCAGCGGTGGTGAACATCTCGTCGTCCACCTCGATGCAGGTGGCGCGCGGGAACGGACCGGAGATCCCGCTGTTCCCGCCGGGCTCTCCCTTTGAGCAGTTCTTCAAGGATTTCCTCGACCGCAATCATCCGGGCGGACGCCCCGGCGGCCCGCGCGGCGACCAGGGGCCCCCGTCGCCGGAGCGCAAGATGCAGTCGCTCGGCTCCGGCTTCATCGTCGACCCGTCGGGCTTGATCGTGACCAACAATCACGTGATCGACGGTGCCGACGAGATCACCGTCACCCTCCAGGACAACACCTCACTCAAAGCGACCTTGATCGGCAAGGACGAGCGGGTCGATGTCGCGCTACTGCGGGTGAAGTCCGACCACCCTCTACCCTCCGTCAAGTTCGGCGACAGCGACGCGGAGCGCGTCGGCGATTGGGTGCTGGCCATCGGCAACCCGTTCGGCCTCGGGGGGTCCGTCACCGCCGGCATCGTGTCCGCGCGCGGCCGTGACATCCGCCAGGGTCCGTACGACGACTTCATCCAGACCGACGCCGCGATCAACCGTGGCAACTCCGGCGGCCCGCTGTTCAACATGAACGGCGACGTCATCGGCATCAACACGGCCATCTATTCGCCTTCGGGCGGCTCCATCGGGATCGGCTTTTCGATCCCGGCCAACATGGCAAAGAACGTGGTGGCCCAGCTCAAGGATTACGGGCATGCCCGGCGCGGCTGGCTTGGCGTGCGGATCCAGCAGGTGACGCCCGACATCGCCGAAAGCCTCGGCCTGCACGACAGTAGCGGCGCCATGGTTGCCGGAGTTAATGACGGCGGGCCGGCGGACAAGGCAAAGATCCGTAATGGCGACATCATCCTCAAATTCAATAATCAGGATGTGAAGGAGATGCGGTCGCTGCCGCGCATCGTCGCCGAGACGGTGATTGGCCAGGACGGTCCCCGTGACGGTCTGGCGGGACGGGCACGAGCAGACGGTGCAAGCCAAGGTCGGCGAACTGCCCGAGGACCAGCAACAGGTGGCGGCCGCCGACAGCAAGGCGCCGGCCACGCCCAGCGCCCGGCCGGTGGAGATTTCCGGGCTTGGGCTCAAGCTTTCACCCATCGACCAGGCGGCGCGCGACAAATATCAGCTCGGTGACGACCAGAAGGGCGTGGTTATTACCGACGTGGCGCCGAACGGGACCGCCGGCGATCGCGGGGTAAAGCCAGGCGACGTCATCGTTGAGGTGCAGCAGCAGCCGGTGAACTCGCCGGCCGACGTGCAGGCTCGCGTCGACACCGTGCGCAAGCAGAACCGCAAGTCCGTGCTCATGCTCATTCAAAGCCAGGACGGGCGGCGCTGGGTGCCGCTGCCACTGTCGGACGCAAGCGGGCCTAACCCGGGCTGAGTGTTGGCCGCGGCTCGCGGATTATCCTAAGCGGGGCGGCCGAGCGTGGGAGCTCCGCCGCTCCGGTCAGCCGCTGTGCCCGCATTCGAATCTCGCATTCCGAGTGCGCCTCCTGCGACGCTGCCGAGCACCTCGCGCTACTTCCCGCAGCCGGTCAGTTGTAGCCGAAGAAGCGCCTCGGCTCCTCCCCGGGCGAGTTGTAGGTTGCGTACGGGTCGCCGAACCCGGCAGGCAGGCCAGGATCGCTGATATACGAATCCATGTCAGCTTCCGAGGCGTGCGAAGCGACCGGGGTTTGACCGCTACCCGGCCCGGTGATGCCGAGCTGCTTGGGCGTATAGCCGCAGCCGCCGACGGCCAGTGCCAGACCGGACAGAGCAAAGAGCAAGCGAGGGCGGAGCATAGGTTGTCCTAAACGCGAACACCGTATCCTGCCCCCGATCGACCCCGCCTCCAAGCGGCCCGCAGACCCTAGTAGTAATCCCGGCGGGGCGGCGGCGTCGGGGTGGTCAGATACCCGGTTCCCGCACCCAGGGCGGCACCGGTGAGGCCCCCGATCGCGGCACCCTTTCCGCCGCCCGCGAGGGCACCGATGCCGGCGCCTGCTCCGCCGCCGATCAGGCCGCCGCCAACCGCGCGCTGACCCGGACTGTAAGGGTCGCTGCAGCCGGCGGTACCGAGCCCGAGGCCGGCCAATACAACAATGGCGGTGACCTTGGGAGACATGTCAGATCCTCCTCTCATCGGGCGGAATCCGCTGCTTCAGCGGCTCCGGGTGGCGCAAGAACATCGATCGAGCGAAGCGGCCTTATTGCCGCGCATTGCGGCAAAACAACGCCGCCCAGCCGCGTTCGTTGAACGCGGTTTCGGTCTTTTCCGGCGCATTGTGATACGCGAAACGCGCCGGGAAGCCTGAGAACCAGATGCCGCCGATCTCGCCGGTCGGCAGTTCGGCGCCGTCGGGGCCAAGGCCCTTCCGGCAAATTCATGGCAGTTTGCGAAACTGCAACGTTTGTGGACGTACGATAGCGCGCCGGGCTAAGCCGTCCGCCTTCCGCGGCATCGCGAAGGTTACCAGCGTATGTTTGCACGGTTGCTCGGCGTCATGTCCGCCGATATGGCGATCGACCTCGGCACTGCCAACACGCTGGTCTACGTCAAGGGGCGGGGCATCGTGCTCGCCGAGCCGAGCGTGGTCGCGATCGCCGATGTTCGGGGCAAGAAGCAGGTCATCGCCGTCGGCGACGAAGCCAAACTGATGCTCGGCCGCACCCCGGGGAACATCCACGCCATCCGCCCGCTCCGCGACGGAGTGATTGCAGACTTCGAGGTGGCGGAAGAGATGATCAAGCATTTCATCCGCAAAGTGCACAATCGGCGGGGGTTCGCCTCGCCCATGATCGTCGTGTGCGTGCCGTCCGGATCAACCGCGGTCGAGCGGCGCGCCATCCAGGAGAGCGCTGAGAGCGCGGGGGCAAGGAAGGTCCTGCTGATCGAAGAGCCGATGGCTGCCGCGATCGGCGCCGGGCTGCCCGTGACTGAGCCGTCCGGCTCGATGGTGGTCGATGTCGGCGGCGGCACCACGGAGGTCGCCGTGATCTCGCTGGGCGGGATCGTGTTCGCCCGGAGCGTCCGGGTCGGTGGTGACAAAATGGACGAGGCCATCATCAGCTACGTCCGGCGCAACCATAACCTGCTGATCGGGGAGCCCTCCGCCGAGCGGATCAAGATGGAAATCGGAGCCGCTTGTCCCCCGGACGATGAGACGGAGGGGCCGTGTCGGGAGGTCAAGGGGCGCGACCTGATGACCGGGGTGCCGCGCGAGATCCTGGTCAGCCAGCGGCAGATCGCCGAAAGCATGGCCGATCCCATCGGTCAGATCATCGACGCGGTGAAGGTGGCGCTGGAGAATACGCCGCCGGAGCTCGCCGCCGACATTGTTGACAAAGGCATCGTATTGACCGGGGGCGGCGCGCTATTGTTCCGGCTCGATCAGGTTTTACGCGACGCAACCGGTTTACCGGTCGGGATCGCCGAGGAGCCATTGCAATGCGTCGCCCTCGGCACCGGCCGGGCGCTCGAGGAGCTGAAGCGGCTGCGCAACGTACTTACGTCTATGTATTGAACTCGGCTATTTGCGCCCGGGAAGGGCGGGGTGGGCCCCACGTGATCCGGCTGTCGATCGCGACACGCCAGGCCTTGTCGAAGCTGACGCTGCCGGTGCTCTGCATGGCGGCGTTCGGCTTGATGCTGCTTGGCAAGGCGGACGCCCTGCTCGCCGAACGCGCGCGCACCGGGCTTGCCGACGCGCTCGCCCCGATCTACGCGGCGCTGGCCGGGCCGCTCGCGCGGCTTCGGGACACCCTCGCCGACGCGGACGACCTGGTCGCCGTTCGCGCCGAGAACGCCCGGCTGCGCGATGAGAACGACCGCCTGCGGCGCTGGCAGTCCGTGGCGCTGGCGCTCGACGCCGAAAACCAGCGGCTGCACGCCAACCTCAACTGGATTCCTGACCCGGCCGCCTCCTACGTGACCGCCCGCGTGGTGAACGAAGCGGGTGGGGTTTACGCGCGCGCCGTGCTGGTTTCGCTTGGTCCGCGGCACACCATCGCCAAGGGCGAAATCGCGCTCGACGAGCGCGGGCTGGTCGGCCGCGTGACGGAGGTGGGCGCCCGAACCGCTCGGGTCCTGCTCCTGACCGACCTCAACAGCCGCGTTCCGGTGATCCTTGAGAGCAGCCGGGGTAGAGCGATCCTCGCCGGCACCAACGGGGACCGGCCCCGGCTGCTGGACTGGACCGAAGGGAGCCCGCCCGCGGAGGGCGAGCGGGTCGTGACCAGCGCCGAGGCCAACGTGTTTCCCGCCAATCTCCCGGTGGGGGTGGTCCACTACAATGCCGCCCATGTGCCGGAGGTGGTGCCGGCGGCAGAGCTCGGGCGGCTGGAGATCGTGCGCATCTTCGACTACGGCCAGGGCGGCATGGTACCGCCCGAAGCGGCAGCGCGGCCCGGGCCCAGGGTACGCTGACATGGAGCGCGCCGCCCGCGCCCCGGTCATCCACCCGCGCCCGTCCATCGGCCGCCGCCTCGATCGGGCGGCGCGGGGGAGCTTCCCCGCTGGCAGCACCGTGCTGCTCATGCTGGCCGCAACTGCGCCCTGGGGCTTGGCAAAGCAGGCCGCCCTGCTTCCCGCCGTAACGCTCGGCTCCGTGTGGTTCTGGTCGCTGCGCTATCCGTCCGCCCTGTCCCCGGTGCTCGTCTTCGCGGTCGGCGTTCTGTGGGACTTGCTCGGCTACACGCCGCTCGGTGCCGGGGTGCTGACCTTGCTGATGGTTCAAGGATTGGCCGGGCGCGCCCGCCGCACGCTCCGCTCCGAACGCCTGCTGTTAGAGTGGCCAGCATTCGGAGCCGTGGCCCTCGGCGCCGCGCTACTGGGCTGGTCGCTGATCTCGGGCCTCCAATGGCGCGCCGTTCCGCTGCCGCCAGCCCTGTTCCAGTGCGCGCTCACCGTCGCCGTCTATCCCGCTTTGCGGGCATTGCTCGGCGGCGCGCACGGCTCGTTCGCCGCGCCGGAGCGCGCCTGATGCGCAAGCCGGTGCGTCGGCCATGGCGGGTGCGGGAGGGCGATGGCGAGACGCGAGCCGGGCTCTTCACTCGGCGGGCGCTGCTGCTGGCGGGCGGCCAAGTGACGGTGCTCGGCGTGCTCGTGGGCAAGCTCTATCAGGTGCAGGTGCTCGAGGGCGCGCGCTACGCCACCCTGGCGGAGGAGAACCGCGTCAGCGCGCGGCTGATCGCGCCGCCGCGTGGCCGGCTCCTCGACCGGGCGGGCGTCGTGGTCGCGGGCAACCGGCTGAACTGGCGCGCCCTCCTGGTCGCGGAGGAAACCGAGGACGTTTCGGCGACGCTCGACAGCTTCGCGCGCCTGCTATCGCTGCCCGACCACGAGCGCGGCCGGATCGAGCGCGAGCTGCACCGTCATCGCCGGTTCGTCCCCGTGGTGGTGAGCGATTTCCTGAACTGGGAGGAGATGGCGCGCATCGAGGTGAACGCCCCCGATCTCCCCGGCATCGTCATCGACGTGGGCACCACGCGCCAATATCCGTTCGGCGACAAGCTCGCCCATGTCGTCGGCTACGTGGCCCCGCCGAACGAGGCCGACATGGGCGACGATCCGATGCTGGAGCTGCCGGGCGTGCGGGTCGGCCGCGCGGGGATGGAGAAGGCGCAGGAACTTGCGTTGCGTGGCCGCGCGGGCGTGGTGGAGCTCGAAGTCAACGCCGTCGGCCGCGCTATTCGCGAGCTCGACCACGAGGAGGGCGTGCCCGGTCAAGACGTGACCCTCACGATCGACGCCGGCTTGCAGGACGTGGTGCTCGCGCGCCTCGGCAACGAAAGCGCCAGCGCCGTGGTGATGGACTGCCGCAACGGCGAAGTCATGGCGATGGCCACCAATCCCTCCTTCGATCCCAGCCTGTTCGACGCGGGCGTATCGTCGGCGCAATGGATCGAATGGACCCGCAATCGGCGCGCTCCGCTCATCAACAAAGCATCGGCCGGTCTCTATGCGCCCGGCTCCACCTTCAAGATGGCCGTGGCGCTGGCGGCACTCGAGAGTCGCGCCATCACCCCATCCGACCGGGTGAACTGCCCCGGCTATCTCGACCTCGGCAACACGCGCTTTCATTGCTGGCGCAAGGGCGGCCATGGCTCGCTCGACCTGCTGGGCGGCCTCAAGCACAGCTGCGACGTCTACTTCTACGATGTGGCCCGACGCACCGGCATCGACCACATCGCCGCGATGTCCAATCGGCTCGGCCTCGGCGTCGCGCTGCCGACGGACCTGCCGGGCTCTCGCGCCGGCCTGATCCCGACGCGGGCGTGGCGCATCGCCAAGGGCCATCCCTGGAACCTCGGCGACACGGTGGTGAGTGGCATCGGCCAGGGCTACATCCAGGTAACGCCCTTGCAGCTCGCCACCTACGCGTCCCGCGTCGCCACCGGACGTGCCGTCGTGCCCCACCTGACGCGCAAGGTCGGCGGCAGCGAGCAGCCCGAGGGGAACCCCGACCATTGGCCACTGCTCGCGCTGTCCGAGAAGGCGCTCGGAGTAGTGCGGGCCGGCATGCGGGCCGTGGTCAACGACGCGGGCGGCACCGCGCCCGGTGCACGCATCCCGGCGCGCCTTGGATTGCTCGCCGGCAAGACCGGCTCTTCGCAGGTCCGGCGCGTGTCGCGGGAAGCGCGCGAGCACGGCTTCAAATCAGAGAAGCTGCCGTGGGAGTTCCGGCCGCACGCTCTGTTCGTCGCCTACGCCCCCTACGACAGCCCGCGCTACGCGCTGGCGGTGGTTGTCGAGCACGGCAACGCGGGCGCTGCCGCCGCCGCACCAGTCGCGCGCGACATTATGGTGGAAACGCTTACCCGCGATCCGGCGCGGACACCCGGCCCCGCGGCGAACCAAGTGGCGGACAAGGGCGGGACCTGAGCATCGCGCGGCCGCCCAGAATGGCTTGCGGAGGCGCGCTGATGGAGCGCCGGCTGCTTCGGGACACCTCGCTCGGCCTGTCCGGCAAGCTGTGGCGGATCAGCTGGCTTTACGTGCTGCTGCTATGCGGGCTGGCCGGGGTCGGCTACGTCGCGCTTTACAGCGCCGCGGGCGGCTCACCGGAACCCTACGCCGCCCGACACGCGCTCCGTTTCGCGATCGGGCTCGTGCTGATGTTGAGCATTGCACTGATCGACATCCGCTTCATCGCCCGGCTCGCCTGGCCGGTTTACGGCTTGTCGATCGGGCTGCTGATCCTCGTCGAGCGAATGGGGCATGTCGGCAAGGGGGCGCAGCGATGGATCGAGCTCGGCGGGCTGCAGTTGCAGCCGAGCGAGCTTGCCAAGCTCGGGCTTGTGCTGGTGCTCGCCGCCTGGTTCCACCGCGCCACCATCGAACGGGTCGGCAATCCACTATTCCTGCTCCCGCCGGTGCTGATGGTGCTCCTACCCGTCGGGCTGATCCTGAAGGAACCCAATCTCGGAACGGCGGTCATCACCGCCCTCGTCGGCGGGGCGGTGTTCTGCGGCGCGGGCGTGCGCTGGTGGATGTTCCTGCTGGTGGCGGCACCCCTGCCGTTTGCCGCCAAGCTGGCCTACGGCTTCCTCCATGACTACCAGAGAGCCCGCATCGACACCTTTTTAAGTCCGGAAAGCGACCCGCTGGGCGCCGGCTACAACATCATCCAGTCCAAGATCGCCTTGGGCGCGGGCGGGATGTGGGGCAAAGGATTCCTGCAGGGCACGCAGGGGCACCTCAACTTCCTGCCCGAAAAGCAGACGGACTTCATCTTCACCATGCTGGGCGAGGAGTTCGGCTTCGTCGGCGGCGCGGCATTGCTTGGGCTGCTGCTGTTGATCACGCTCGGAGCCATGCTGATGGCAATCCGCTGCCAAAACCAATTCGGCCGCCTCGTGGCCCTCGGCATCGCCAGCAACTTCTTCTTGTACGTGTTCGTCAATGTCGCCATGGTGACGGGGGTGATCCCGGTGGGCGGCGTACCGCTGCCCCTCGTGTCGCACGGCGGATCGGCCATGATCACCGTCATGGCCGGGTTCGGGGTTCTTATGTCCGTTCACGTGCATCGCAACGTCGAGTTCACCGAACGCCGGGGCGAGATCTGACCCGGACCCACCCGCTGCTCGGCGCTTACCGACGCACCTCCTACGAAGCCGGCGAGGTCGCGGTGCGGATCGGGCGGCGTTCGGCCGCTTGCGACCGATTGCTTCAGCGACTTGAAAGCAGGACGGGGGCCTTCGTCACCGCCTGGAACCCGCGCGGTCGGCGCCGGCCGACGGGCTGGAATCGACGACTGCAGACCGCTCTGCTCATGCACGCTCGACGTTTTCCGGTCGTGCATGGGCGTGGCCGCGCACTCCGTGGCTCGTGGTCGGAGGAGCACGTGTTGATCGCGGCGGACCCGCGTCGGCTCGTTGTGCTCGCACGCCGCTTCCGGCAATGCGCGGTCGTGACCGTCGCCCGAGAGCGATCCGCGCGCCTGACACTCGTTCAGCCGTGGTTTGGTGATGGCCAGTGCGGCGTTACATCCGATCCAGTTGCACGGCTACCAGCCCGAGGCCGATCTTGCGGCTGTCCGTATCGCCGTCATGGCCGACCGGGTTGGCCGCGTCCTGATCGACGAACGTGACCTCGAACGGATCCTTGGCGTCGGCCGGCGGCTGCAGCACGAGCTGATACGCGCCGATGTTCGCCGAGACCGCCCAGATCGCCGCCGGGTGACCGTTGGCCAAGACCAGGACGCGATGTGGTCTTGCCGGAGATGGCGCGTCGGCGGCGGCCCAGACCGTCATGCGCAGCGTCCCCCGGCCACCCTGGGGCAGAAAGCGCAACGACGCGATTGGGCCGCCCCAGCGCCCCCATGCTTCCGGCGCGAACCAACCGTCTCCGAGCAGCGCGTCGCCGGTCCCGCCCATGCGGAGCGATAATGGTCCGCCGGTCGCAACGAGATGGATCGGCCGATAATCCGACAGATCACGGTACCAACGCCCGGTGCGAAGATCGGCGCCACAGACCCGCTCCAGCCCGTGCGACCGCGCATAGGCGGCGAGCCGAGGGAGATAGCTGGATTGGCTGGGGGCCGCCGCATCCCAGTCCGGTGGGTGAAATGTCGAGGTGCCGTTGATCGTCCGGATTTGAGCAACCTCGGCGATCAACATCGCATTCGCGTTGGCGCTCGATGTCTGTTGCGATGTGTCCTCCTCCGGGTCTTCGGATCGGGCGGACAAGACCGCGAAAACGCCGCATTCCGGCGGTGGCGGCAATATAGCGTCAAGCTGCCCAAGCTCATGCGTCCGGTCCAGCTTGGCGACATTGGGGCCGGTGCTGATCTGTTCGGCCACAAGTAGCAATGCCAGCACGGCGGCGAGAGCGGGCCGCGTGTCGCTCACCCGTTGTAGCCAGAGCAGAACGACGCACAGCACAGGCCCCGCCAGCATGATCCAGGCCCGCGCCACCACGCGGATCGCCTTGGCTCCCGGGACCAGGCGGTAGACGAGCCGCCAGCCGGTCGCGCCATGGAACGTGAGCGTGAGAACGTAGACGGCTACGATCGCCGCAATCACGGGCCGCCCCGCGGGCCACCTTCGCCAGGAGAGCGCTGCGGCGAGGAAACAGCCGATCTGCACCGGGGGCCAGCCGACGATCCGCTCCGCCGTATCGACGTGGCCTAGGTAGCGGTCTGCCCAGCCAAACAGAACGTCGCCCGGCCCGAGCCGGATGGTGTCGCCAAGCGTGGGGAGATAGGGGCGGAGTGCCGCGAAGCTGTGCATTCCCGTCTGTTGTGCCTTGGGCAGGTAGAGCGCGAGAAAGGGCAGGGATGCCGCCGCGAAAACGACGGTGGTCGCGAGCACCACCTTCCACTCCCGCCGCAGGACGATGAATGCGCGATCGCGGAGATCGGCGCGGAGGATCAGCGACGCTCCTGACAGCACCGCGGCGAAGAACGCCAGCAGCCATATCATATAGAAGGCGGTCAGCAGCCACGCCCCGGTCAGCGCGGCCAAGGCGGTGCCCCAGCCCAGGGCTGCACGCTGCTGCCCGCGCTCCAGTGCTCGAAGAAACGATAGGCTCAGCAACCCGGCACTTGGTGCCAGCGCCACGCTCAGGATCTGCGAATGGGCGGACTGCTGGAACGTGCTGATGCTCAAGGTGAACAGGGCGGCCCCGAGCATCGCCCAGAACGGGCCGAGGCCGAGGCCGCGCACGGCAAACCGATAGGCCGTTGCGAACCCCAGCACGCGCAAGGTGATGAAAACGGCCTCCGCGGCCAGGAACGGATCGAAGCCGATAGCTCGAAACAGCGCGTAGGCGAGGCCGTACAGGAAGTATCCGTCATTGTAGGCTAGCGTGCCGGGGTGCGGATAGAAGTAGGCGGTCGTGTCCCACGTCTCGTGGCCGCGCACGACATTGAACCAATGTTCGAGAATGCTGATCTGGATGAGGCCGTCGAGCCGGTCGCCCGTGACAAACCGGAACTGCGACATCAGCTGCACGGCAAACACCGCGCTCACCGAAAGCGCGAGGGCCAGGAGAAACGTCGGAAGCTGAAGCCGCTGCTTGATAGAGAAGGCGGCTCGGTTTTCCCGCGTTCCCGTCAGAACCGCGGAAGCCGCGGACGGCAGCCCGGGCCGCCTCGAGCGGCTCTCAAAGCAGGTCATCCGGCAGTTGGTTCACCATCGGCCGGGGCAGTTCCGGGGAGCCGGGGTCGGGGCAACGAAATCGTACGGAGTAGGTCAGCCCGTTCGAGAATGTGTCCGTGCCGACTTGATCGCCGAGCGATTCGAAACGCTTGCCGCGCGAGGTGCAGAAAGCGCGCGCCTCTTCCAAAGCCGCGTTCTGCACCAGCAGCAAGCCAGTATCGCTGGCCGGGGCCCGCGCATTTACCACGAAACTGTCAGCGCCGCTGCTCTTTACTCCGGGTTCGGAGACGCACCCGGCACTCGCACATATCAATGCCACTGTACTCAGCGACCGTGCGGCTTTCATCCAACTGCCCCCGACAAGTAGGGGGAGTGTAGCGACCCGGTCCAAACAAGAAAGCCTCGGTGGACGGTAGCGGACGGTCTCCGCTGTGTTGCCTCCGGCTTCACCCCAACCTCAAGCCCGCTTGCGGGCGGGCTTTCGCGCCGGGGTGGCGGCAGCGGCCTTCGGTGCTGCCTTTTTCGGCGGCGGCTTCGGCTTATCCGTGGTTTGCCCGAGGCTCTTCTTCAGCGCGGCCATCAAATCAACCACGTTGCCGCGGTCCGGCTCTTCTTCGGCCTCGGGTTCGAGGCCCTCGCCCTTGAGCTTGGCCTCGATCACCGCTCGCAGCCGGGTCTCGTAGCGATCCTCGACATCTGCGGGATCGTAACTTCCGGTCTGACGATCAACCAGCTGGGTCGCAAGTTTCACCATCTCGGGGTCCGGCTTGCCGGCCGGGAGCTCGTCAAACAGCTCCTTCGGGCTGTTCAGGTCGCGCTCCTCGTGCAGCGTATGGACCACCATCCCGTTCTGCATCGGCATGATGGCGATGGTCCGCTCGCGCCCAGCCATTACCACGCGGGAGAGCGCGACCCGCCCGGTCTCCGCAATCGCCTCGCGTAGCACAACGTAGACGTCGCGGCCGGCATCGCCGTCCGGCACCAGGTAGTAGCTGCTGTCGTAATAGATTGGGTCGATCGATTCCGCGTCGACGAACTTCTCGATCGTTATGGTCGAGGAACTCTCCACTCGCGCGCTGTCGAAATCCTCCTTGTTCATGATGAGGTAGTGGTCCTTCTTGAACTCGTACCCCTTCACGAGATCGCTGCGCGACAGCTCTTCGTCGGTCTCGGCGTCCAAGGTGATCATCCGCACCCGATGGCCGGTTTTCGGATTGATGAAGTGGAAGCGGAGATTGCCCCGCTCGTGCCGTGGCATTGTGCAGCGCGACGGGGCACGAGACGAGGGCGAGTCGGAGATGCCCGCGCCAGATAGGTCGTGTCGCCATCATCGCCTCCGCTTGTTGGCCGCAGCCTCCGGGATCGGCTGCGCGCTATCCTCGAAGCCTTTCCAAGGATCGGCACGCTGCTTCTCGAGCCGCCGCGGCACGGTGGCGAGGGTGAAGGCAGCCGGATCGAGCGTGTCCGTCACCTCCCGCCAAGCAAGCCGCGTAGCGACCGTAGCACCGGGTCGTGCCCGGGGCGATAGGGAGGCGACCGCGGTCGAGCCGAGACCGTTGCGCAGCCAATCGACCAGAATCTTCCCGCGCCGTTCGACTTTCGGCAGCCGAGACACGTAGCGTTCGGGGCTGTCGCCCGCCATCGTTTCGGCGAACGCCCGGCACCAGGCGCGCGCCGTGTCCCAGTCCGCCCTTGGCTCAACGGGAGCCACCACGTGCAATCCCTTGCCGCCCGTCGTGCGGCAGAACGCGGCGAAGCCCGCCTGCTTGAGGCGCTCGCGCACCTCATGGGCGGCGCGTACGACCTCAGGGAAGGCCACGTCGTCTCCGGGATCGAGGTCGAACACGACCCGGTCGGGGTGTGCCGCGTCCGGCTCGCGCGACCCCCAGGCATGCAGCTCGATCGCCGAAACCTGGGCGCAGGCGAGCAGGCCCGACACGTCGTCGAGCACCAAATACGGTCCCTTCCCGACCTGCCCGGCCCGTATCTGCGTCGGGAACCCGGGTTTGGCGTGCTTCTGGAAGAAGTGCTCGCCCGCGATGCCTTCGGGGCAGCGCACCAGCGCCAAGGGGCGGCCGGCGATCTCCTGGAGCGCCTGCGGTGCAACGGCCAACCAATACTCCGCAAGGTCGCGTTTGGTGACGCCGGGCCAAAGCTCCCGGTCGGCATGGGTGATCGACATGTCGCCGATCACCTCGCCTCCGCGAGCGCGTTTCGGAGCGGCGGTGGCGCGAACGTGGGTCGGGCCAGCTGCCGCGCGAACCTCGGCCGGGGCGGCCGTGCGGACGGGCCGCGTCGCCCCGGACGGCTTGCGGGCGGGCGGCGCCACCTTGACGATCGAGCTCCCCCGGCTGGGACGTCCCACCAGCCTGCGCTTGGCCTCGGGGTCGGCCATCGCCCGAACCACCTCGTCGGCTTTCTTGTCCTCGCGCAGACCGAGATAGGTGGCGTGCCGGATGCGGCCCGCCCCCGTCCAGCCGATGAACTGTACCTCCACAACCAGCTCCGGCCGGACCCAGGCAATCTGCCGGTCCGGCGCCTCATCCGAATAGTACAGGTTTGCCGGCGGAGGGCCGACCAACGGGTCCAGGCGCTCGCGAAGCGCAATCAGCTCCTTGTCGCTGAACCCGGTGCCCACACCACCCGCGTATTGCATGGCGCCGTCCGGGTCGCGATAGCCGACATGGAGCGAGCCGAGCCCCACGCGCGAACCCGCGGGTGGAGTAAAGCCGAGCACGATGAACTCCTCGCGTCCCGGGCATTTTAGCTTGAGCCACGCCTTGTTGCGGCCGGAACGATACGGCGCGTCCGCCTGCTTGCAGACGATGCCCTCCAACCCGAGCTCGCATGCTTGCCGCTGCATCGCGTCGAGTTCACCGTCGTAATGGTCGCTGAAACGCAGTGCGCCTTGCCATTGGCAAAGTCCCGCGAGCGCGCGCTTGCGATCGATGAGCCGGCAGTCGCGCAAGTCCCAGCCGTTCAGATACGGGAGGTCGAAGGCGTAGAAGAACAAGTTGCGGTCGTTGCTTTCGGACAACGCCTGCTGCAGCAGCGCGAAGCTCGAGACGCCGCTCTCGCGCAACGCAACGAGTTCCCCGTCCAGGATGGCGCTCTCCACCTCGAGCCGTCCGATCGAACGGGCCAAGGTCGGCATCCGGTGCGTCCAGTCGTGCCCGTTTCGGGTCATCAACCGGACGGTGCTGCCGTCCTTCCAAGCGAGTAGCCGGTATCCGTCGAACTTGAGCTCGCTCAGCCAGCCCGGTGTCGCGGGCGGCTCTTCGACGAATGTTGCAAGCTGCGGGGCGAGCTCTGCCGGCATCGGCCGCAGCGCCGCACCGGCCACGGGCGGCTCCTGCCGGCCCTCTTCCGTCCATACGCCCGGCTGCTGCTTCAGCGGTGGCGGCTCGATCTCCTGCTCGAGCCGTTCCGCGTCCGCGCCTTTGGTTTCGGCCTCGTCATGCTCCTTGATGAGCAGCCAGTTCTCGGCGCGGTCCTTGGGACGAGGCTTGAGCCGCACCAGCACGAAGCCGCCGTTGAGGCGCGTGCCGTGCAGCACGATCTTGAGCTCGCCCTTGTCGAGCGCCCGGGCCGGATCGGGGTCCGGCAGCTCCTGCGCTTCCCAGGTGCCGCGATCCCAGATCTCCACGGTACCGGCGCCGTAATGACCCTTGGGGATAACGCCAGCAAAATCGGCGTATTCGATCGGATGGTCCTCGGTGCGCACCGCCAAGCGCTTGTCGGCGGGGTCGAGGGACGGGCCTTTCGGCACCGCCCAGCTCCACAGCACGCCGCCGTACTCGAGCCGGAAATCATAGTGGAGCCGGGTCGCGTCGTGCTTCTGCACGACGAAGATCGGTGCTGCCGATTCGGCGGGCGGCGGCGTTCGGCGCGGGCTCCGGCGTCGCCGCGAAGTCGCGGCGGGCACGATAGGTCGCGATGGAGGTATCACGCGCGGCAGGTCGCGCCTTCGCCTGGGGCATGGCAGGGAAACGTTACCCTACCGCCCGCGGTTTCAAGCCGGAACCGGCTCGATCGGCTTGGGGGCGACCGGGCGGCCGAGATAGCCCTCGAGCACTTCGATGGCCGGTCCCTCGGCTTTGATCTTGCCGTGCTCAAGCCATAGGGCGCGGGTGCACCAGTCGCGCACGGCCGTCTCGAGATGGGTGGACAGCACCAGGATCTCGGCGCCGCGCACCATGTCCTCGAGCCGCACGCGGGCGCGTTCCAGGAACCCGGCATCGCCCGCCAGGAACCATTCGTCCATCAGCAGGATCTGCGGCCTGATCGCGGTGGCGAGCGCGAAGGCGAGGCGGACCACCATGCCCGAGCTGTAGATCCTGACGGGCAAGTCGAGGAAGTCGCCGAGCTCGGCGAACTCGGCCACGTTCTCCTCGAGCCGGCGCAGGCTCGAGTTCGGCAGCCCACTGTACTGGCCGCGCAGCCGGATGTTCTCGCGTCCGGTAAGACCCTGGTTCATGCCGAGCTGAGGGTCGAGCAGAGCGTTGAGGCTGCCTTGGATGCGGAGCCGCCCGATCACCGGCTCGTAGATGCCGGCGAGCGTGCGGAGCATCGTGGTCTTGCCTGCGCCGTTGCCGCCGATCAGGCCAAGCCGATCGCCGCTCGACAGCGTGAACGAGATGTCCTGCAGCGCCTGCACCACGACGCGGTTCTGTGCATCCTGCCCGAGGCGGCCCGACGCCGCCGCGAACACCGTCTTCTTCAGGCTTCGGCTGCCGCCGTGATACAACGGGAAGAACACCGACACGCCGGAAACGTCGATCCGCGCGGTGCCCGCGCCCGTCATACCCAGAACGCCAACCGGCCGCGCACCCGAACGAACAGCCACCACGACGCGGCGCAGAGCAGCCCGCTGTAAAGCAGCGCGCACGGTCACCGTATAGCCCGAAGGCACTTCGCCGAGCAGCGGGCCGCGCACCACCTCGAACAGCGAGAAGAACGGGTTGAGCGGGAGCCACCGCCCGCGCGGTCCCAGCAGCTCCGGCTTCCATAGGATCGGGCTGAGGAAGAAGGCGAGCTGCATGACGCTCGCCACAATCGGTGGGATGTCGCGAAAGCGGGCGCAGAACGCCCCAAGCAGCAGGATCGCTGCCATCGCGTCCACCGCCCAGAGCACAAATCCGGGCAGCGCCAGCAGCGCTTCGGGCCGGGGCGTGACCCGCAGCACCACGAACACTCCGACGATCACCACGATGTTGTGCGCCAGCACGATCACGTTCCGCACCGCGACTCGCAGTGCGTAGAGCACATACGGCATCCGGATCGAGCGGATGGTGCTTTCGGCCTCGGTGAAAGTCGCGCATCCCTCAGACACCATCGCCGCCAGGAAGTTCCACAACACCAGCGAAAGCGCGAGGAAGGGCAAGTAGTCGTGCAGCTGCATCTTGAACAGCGCCGCGTAGAGGAACCCCAGCGCGCCCACCATCACGGCGGTGGACAACGTCAGCCAGAACGGGCCGAGCACGGAGCCGCGATAGCGCAACCGTATGTCCAACCAGCCGAGCACCACGCTCAAGCGGAACAGGCGGAAGCCTTCGACCACGTCCACGACCGCCATGCGGGTGCGGGTGGACACGGTCATGTCCGCGGTCAGCTCCAGCACGGGGCCGCGCGCGCGAGGATCGAGCCGGGTTTGAGCGAGAGAGGTCATGCAGGCGGGCGCGATAACCGATCGCCCCGGGTATCGCAACCCGAATGCCGTCGCAGGGCCGTCGCGCGGACGGCCGCGCAACGAAAATTCGCAACTCGGCAATGTATGCTTGCACCGATCTCCGATCCGCGATAACGACTTAGCAGCAGTTCCTTAGTGCCCACCTGAGCGACGGCCCGTAGGCCGCCGTAACCTCCGGCCTGTTCCGGCCGCGCTACGACGGAGGCCTCCGCGGATGCACCTGTTCTTCGCGATCCGTGCTCGCTCTCTTGTGTTTCTCCGAGTGTGTGGCGGAGTGGCCTTGCTCACCGCGGTTGCGGCCTGTTCCGGCCATGCGCCGCCAATCGACCAGTCGCAGGAGGCGGAGCGCTATCAGGCCCATGCCCGTGGCGGCTACCGTCCGCCAGGGACGCCCGAGGACCCGTGGGGGCCGTACGTATCGGAGGCGGCCGTCCGTTTCGATGTGCCCGAGCGCTGGATCCGGGAGGTCATGCGCGTCGAGTCGGGCGGCGAGATCTACCAGAACGGCCACCTGATTACCTCGCGGGTCGGCGCCATGGGTTTGATGCAGGTCATGCCGGAAACCTACGATGAGCTGCGGTTCCGCTACGGCCTCGACGATGACGCCTACGATCCGCACAACAACGTGCTGGCGGGCGCCGCCTATCTGCGGGAAATGTACGACATATACGGCTCGCCCGGCTTCCTTGCGGCATACAATGCGGGGCCGAAGCGGCTCGACGACTATCTCGCCAACTTACGTTCGCTGCCGGACGAAACGCGCCGCTACGTCTCGATGATCGGCCCCTACATTCAGGACTCGTTCCCGGTCAGCCGCTCGCCCGCCGACCAGTACGCCATGAACCAGCTGCCGATCGATATTCCGCCGGGCTTGCGCTACGGCGGCCGATCCACCCAGTTCGCCGACGCGCGCCCGGCACCGGCCAGGGGCGGGCGCGGCGGCCGGGGTGCGCGCTACGCAGCTGCCGGCCATGCCCCGACGCGGGTGGCAGCGGCCGAGCTTCCGCCTGCCCCTTCGGCGGCCGGCAAGCATCACGGCTTCAGCCTGATCCAGCCCGCGCTGGCCGAGACTGCGCCGTATCACCGGGGGAGCGCGGGCGGCGGTTGGGCCGTGCAGGTCGGCGCGTTCGGCAGCGAAAGCCAGGCCCATCTCGCCACCGGGATCGCGCGGGAAAAGGCGGCGCTCGGGGCGGCCCACGCGAGCGTCGCGGGGGTCCACGCCGGCCGGGGCACGCTCTACCGCGCCCGACTGGGAGGGCTGTCGCGGGAGGCGGCCATCGAGGCCTGCCGCAAGCTCGGGCACTGCATGGTGCTCGCCCCGAATGCGCAATCCTGACCCGGGGCAAGGCGAAGCCTCAAACTACCGTCGGACGCGGGCTTTCTCTCTGATGTAGGAGGATGGCAGAGTGCCCGCGACGGGTCCGCAGAGCCCCGCCTTCCGACCAGACAGGGGAGCGTCGCGGCATGGACCCGAGCATCGCATCCGGGCGGTTCGCCAGCCTTTCGCCGCTGATCGCGCCGCGCTCGATCGCCATCATCGGCGCGTCGGCCGACGCAGCGCGCATCGGCGGCCGGCCGATCGCCTACATGCGCGCCCACGGCTTTCGGGGCAGCATCCTGCCCGTCAACCCCAACCGGGCCGAAATCCAGGGGCTCCGGGCATACCCGTCCGTCGAGCAATTGCCCGAGACGCCGGAGGTCGCCATCATCGCGGTGCCGGCCGCTCTCGCCGTCCAGGCGGTCGATGATCTGGGCCGCAAGGGTACCAAGGCGGCGATCGTGTTCACCGCCGGATTTGCCGAGGTCGATGACGCGGGCGGGGCAGAGCAGCTCCGGATGGTCGAGGTAGCCCGCAGCCACGGGGTGCGGCTGCTCGGCCCCAACTGCCTGGGCGTGTTCGACGGCCGCAGCGGCTACTACGCCACCTTCACCGCATCCATCGACAGCGGCCTGCCGATCCCCGGTCGCATCGCGATCGCGAGCCAGTCGGGAGCCTACGGCACCCACGTCTTCACCATCGCTCGCAACCGGGGAATCGGGGCCTCCCTGTGCGTCATGACCGGCAACGAGGCGGACGTCACGGTGGGCGACGTGATCGGCTGGATGGCCGAACACCCCGAGACGGACGTGATCGCGGCCTATGTGGAGGGCATCCGCGAGTCGGACAGCTTCGTCGCCGCGCTCGCCGCGGCGCGGGCGGCGCGAAAGCCCGTGGTGCTGATGAAGGTCGGCCGCAGCACGCTTGGTACAGCGGCGGCGAAGTCGCACACCGCGTCCATCGCCGGCGACGACGCCGTAACGGAGGCGGTGCTCGATGAGTTCGGCGTGATCCGCGCCCGCAACACCGAGGAACTGCTGGACATCGCGCACACCGCCACCCGGCGGATCTATCCCGTGCGCAACACGCTCGGCATGCTGACCGTGAGCGGCGGGGCGGGCGTGCTCGTCAGCGACGTCGCAGCCGAGCTCGGGCTACCGATGCCGCCCATGCCTCCCGCTGCGCAGGCGAGATTGAAGGACCTGGTCTCCTTCGCCGCCACCCGCAACCCGGTGGACGCAACGGCGCAGGTGTCGAACGACATGTCGCTGATCACCCGATTCTTCGGCGAGCTCGAGCAGGAAGGCGGGTACAGCTCCGTGCTCGCCTTCTTCAGCCAGGTCGCGAGCTCATCGCGCGGTCCCGAGCTTCGGGAGAAGCTAGCCGAGGTGGTGCGCCGCTTTCCCGACCGGCTGCACGTGCTCTCCGTGATCGCGCCGCCGTTGGTCGTGCGCGAGTTCGAGCAGGACGGCTGGATCGTCCACGAAGACCCGACGCGGGCGGTGGCGGCGATCGCGGCGATGGGCCGCTACGGTTCGGCTTTCGCGGCCGAGCCGGAGGCCGCGCCGCCGTCGGTCCCCCCGGTGGCTATTCCCGCCGCGACACCGAGCGAAGCCGAGGCGAAGCGTTTGCTCGCGCAAGCCGGTATCCCCTCGGCGCCCGAACGCGCCTGCGCGACCGCCGAGGAGGCCGTAGCGGCAGCGGAAGGGTTCGGCTTTCCCGTCGTGCTCAAGATTCTGTCACCCGACATCCTGCACAAGTCGGAGATCGGCGGTGTGCTGCTCGACATAGCCGACGCCGCCGCCGTGCGGGACGGGTTCGCGATCGTGACGGACCGCGCCCGCCGCGCCGCACCGGATGCACGTATCGATGGCGTGCTGGTCGCCAAGCAGCTTCGGGGCGGGGTCGAATGCATTCTCGGCATTCATCGCGACCCGGTGTTCGGCCCGATGGCGATGTTCGGGCTCGGCGGCGTGTTCGTCGAGGTGCTGCGTGACGTGGTGTTCCGCCGCTGTCCCTTCGGCACCGACGTGGCCGAGCGCATGATCCGCTCCATCCGGGGCGCGCCGCTGCTTCTGGGCGCGCGCGGGCGCAAACCGGCCGACGTGCGGGCGCTGGCGGAGATGCTGGCGCGGCTTTCGGTGTTTGCGACGCAGGCGGGGCCGTCGCTCGCCTCCGTTGACCTCAATCCGGTGTTTGCGATGCCGGACGGCTGTTTCGCCGCTGACGCTGTGATCGAGATCGCCGCGCCCGGCTGACGACAGGCCGGCGTGATAGGGCGTGGGCCCCGCTCGCGTGCAAAGCGCGTATCTGTCGCACCCGCATCGGCGCCGAACAGCGCTAAGTGCGAGGTCTGGATGACCGGAACTCCGCGCCGGAATGAGCCGTCACTCGGCTTGGCAGCCTGCCGGTGGAAAGAACATTACGGACGACAATGCTCGCGCCGGGAGTCGGAGGTGATTGCCTCCATCAGCATCTCGGTGAAGCGTCGTTGGGTCCGTCCTCAACACGAGGACGGACCCGCCGACCACTTTCCTACTCGAGTTTTAGCCCGTCGCCGCCCTGCGAACGCTGTGCGTCTCGGCCGGGCCGGCGGCCGCCTTGCGCGAGGTGCTGGACGCCTCGCTCATGATGCTGCGCAGATCACGCAGGAAAGCCGCACCCTTCAAGGTCCGTTGCACGAGGACGCTGCGCCGGTCCATCGGATCCACCTTGCGACGCGCCAGGTCCAATTCTCCTAGTCGGTCCAGCGCGCGAGTAATCGCCGGTTTCGACACGTTCAGGTCGGCGGCCAGACCGCGCACCGTGTGCGCCCCCTCGCTCAGGTAACAGGTCAGGAAAACGCCAAGCTGCCGCGCGGACAGATCAGCGCCGTCGCGCCGAACCAGCGACACAACTGTGTCGCGCAGAACCCCAACAAGCTGGTCGGATTGTGGTGTCGTTGCCATTTGCTATCCTTTGTCAACCCGCAAAGTTAACTTTGCGTAACGCGTCGCCCCGTTTGCGTTCCGAGTCGTGGTTTGGTTTGCAGTGAAGCCGCAGATGGGGGCTAAGTTGCGTAAAAATCGGTTCGCTAACAGTCCCAATCACGTTACCGCATTGATTCCTGCATTTACGCAGCGCCGATGCTTCTTTCAATGGCGCTGCACACCGCTCGGATAGCTTGTCCCTCGCCGCCTTCCGGATGACCGGGCCGGGTTTGATCGTTCCAGGCGTATAGATCGACGTGGGCCCAACTGACGTGCTCCGCGACGAATCGGCGCAAGAACAAGCCTGCAATGATGGCGCCGGCGAGCGGCTTGGACGAAACGTTGTTGAGATCCGCGACCGGACTGGCGAGCCATGGGTCGTAGCCATCCCAAAGCGGCAGGCGCCACAACGGATCATGCGTTTCGATGCCGGCCTCGAGCAGATGCCGCGCCCACGCCTCGTCATTGCAGAACAGCGCCGGCAGGTCAGGCCCGAGGGCGACCCGAGCCGCCCCGGTAAGCGTCGCGCAGTCGAGCAGGAGAGCCGGCGCCTCTTCCGAGGCGTCCGCCAACAAGTCGCACAGCACGAGCCGTCCTTCGGCGTCGGTGTTCCCGACCTCGACCGTCAAGCCGTGCCGTGTCCGAAGCACGTCCAAGGGCCGCATGGCGTTGGCCCCAATACTGTTCTCGACGCAGCCGACGCGGACCGAAAGCCGGATCGGCAGATCCGCTTCCATCAGCACGCGCGCGATCCCAAGCACGGCCGCAGCGCCACCCATGTCTTTCTTCATGCGCAGCATTCCGGCGGACGGCTTGATGTCGTACCCGCCGCTGTCGAAACACACGCCCTTGCCGCAGAGCGCGATGTGCGGGGCGTCCGCGGCCGCCTTCGAGCCGCGCCAGCGGAACAGCGCGACGCGCGGGGCGCGTGCGGAGCCGCGTCCCACGGCGGCGACCGCCGGATACTCGCGCTCCAGCACTTCGCCTTCGATGCATCCGGCGTCGGCGCCGAACGAGGCGGCTAAGTCCATCGCTGATTGCGCAAGCTCGGCCGGCCCCAGCAAATTTGCCGGCGTGTTGATGAGATCGCGCGCCATGCCGATTGCGCGCGCTTCCGAAACGGCGCGCTCGCATCCGCTGGGCAACACAAGCTTCGCGGGTTGGCGCTTATGCGGCTTGAGCGCCGTGTAGCGATAGGCGCCGAGCGCGTAGCCGAGCACGGCCGCGCTCATCTCGAACGCGCCCGACTGCAACCGCCAGCGCGGATCAGCGGGAAGCCGGTACGCGAGATCGCCGAACGCTTCGGGAGCGCGCTCCTCGCCGAGCCCGAGCACGGCGCCGCGCACTCCGTCGCCTCCCGGCAGTAGCGTCAGCTCCTGTGCGGACGCGGTGAAGCCGGACGCGCGAAGAAAGCCGGCCTGCTCCGCCGGAAGCGTCTGGAGGAAGGAAGCCAGGCCGTCCGCGCGCACCGCGAACAACGGCAACGCGGCCGTCGGGGGCAAAACGAAGCAGTCCAGCAACGACTCGGTCACGGCGCAGCCCTCCTCGGACAGACTGCGACCGTTCCACTCCCCGTTACGCCCGGCAAGCTATGTCAGGCGGGATCCTTGCTCTCGACCAACGAAGCCAGATCGGAGCGGCCCTCTTCCGCGAGGCCGCGTGCGACCCCTTGCCGGTCTGCCGCGTCCCGGTTCTGGCTCAGCTTCCATTTGCCTTCGAGGCGCTCAATCGTGAGTGCGAAGCCGACGATGCCTTTGAGCATCCCGTCGATGTATTTGGCTGGCGCATCCGAGACCGCCCACGGCTGAGCCCGCTTCTGCTCGAACTTCTCGGTCAGCCGGCGCACGACGTCGTGCAGTCGTTCCGGGTCGTCAAAGAAGGCGACGGGACCGCTGGCGTGGACGGCGACGTAGTCCCATGTCGGAACCACCCGGCCGTGCGCCTGCTTGGCCGGATACCAAGCCGGTGTGACGTAGAAATCCGGCCCGGTGAAGATTGCTAACCCATCAACCCCGGGAGCCGGCTCGCGCCATTGCGGGTTGGCCCGCGCGATGTGCCCGAGCAGCGTGCCGTGCGGCCCCGGGCCTGATTCGAGCAGCATGGGGGCATGGCTGGCCGCGATGCCGCCGGTCCGACCGAGCGTCACCAACGTCGCTAGCCCGGCTTCGCGCATCGCGGCGGCGAGGATCTCGGGGCGGCTCTCTGCGAAGGCGGGCGGGACATACATGGCGGGACTCGCTTGCTAGGCGGCGGCGCGGATCGCCACCGCGCGTACATCGTCGTCGACCTCGTCGTGGAAGGGGCGAAAGTTGTGTTCGAACCGAGAAACCAATTCGCGCGCCACCTGGTCGTATTGGTCCGGGTCCGTCCAGGAACGGCGCGGTTGCAGCACCTCCGGGGGCACCCCAGGGAGGCTCTCCGGGATCGCGAGGCCGAAGAATGGCTCGGCGTGGAACCGCCCCTTGGTCAGCGAGCCGTCCAGCGCCGCGCCGAGCAGGGCACGCGTGTGGCGAATGCTCATGCGCTTGCCGACGCCGTATTGGCCGCCGCTCCAGCCGGTGTTGACCAGCCAGCAATCGGCGCCGTGTTGAGCGATCAGGGAGGCGAGCATCCGGCCGTAGACTTCGGGCCGTCGCGGCAGAAACGGCGCACCGAAGCAGGTGGAGAACGTTGCCTGAGGTTCGGCGCCAAGCCCTTTCTCTGTGCCAGCGACGCGGGCGGTGTAGCCGCTCAGGAAATGATACATCGCCTGCGCCGGAGAAAGCTTGGCGATTGGCGGTAGCACGCCGAAGGCGTCCGCCGTGAGCATGATTACGTTGCGCGGTTGCGCGCCAGTCCCGTCCGGAATCGCGTTCGGGATGAAGTCGAGGGGGTAGCAGGAGCGGGTATTCTCGGTGAGCGACTTATCCGAGAGTCGGAGCTGTCCACGCTCGTCGGTGACCACGTTCTCGAGCACGGCGCCGAACCGGTGCGTGGCGGTCCAGATCTCCGGCTCCGCCTCGCGCGAGAGATTGATCACCTTGGCGTAGCAGCCGCCCTCGAAATTGAACACACCGTCCGGCCCCCAGCCATGCTCGTCGTCGCCGATCAGCTTGCGGTTCGGATCGGAGGACAACGTGGTCTTGCCGGTGCCGGAAAGGCCGAAGAACAGCGCGACGTCGCCCGCCTGGCCGCGATTGGCGCTGCAATGCATCGGCAGCACGCCGCGCTCCGGCAGTATCCAGTTCATCACCGTGAAGATCGACTTCTTGATTTCGCCGGCGTACTCGGTCCCCGCGATCACGATCGTCCGCTCAGCAAAGGAAAGCGCAATCGCGGTGGCCGAGCGCACGCCGTCGATGGCGGGGTCGGCCTGGAAATCGGGCGCATGGAGAATCACGTAATCGGGCTGGAAGCCGGGGAGGTCGGGCTCCGGCGGGCGAATGAACATGTTGCGGGCGAACAGCGCGTGCCAGGCGCCCGTGGTCACCAGACGCACGCGCACCCGGTGCGCCGGATGCGCCCCGGCGTAGAGGTCCTGCGTAAACAGCTCTCGGCCTTGCAGGTAGGCCTGCACGCGCGCCTTCAGCCCCGAGAAATTGGCTGGGGCCAGTTTCCGGTTCGTACGTCCCCACCAGACGTCGCCGGTTGTTTGGGGCTCGTCGACCACAAACTTGTCCTGCACCGAGCGGCCGGTATGCGCGCCGGTGCGGACCACGAGGGCGCCGTCGGCGGACAGGATGCCTTCCTCGCGCCGGAGCGCAGCTGCGATCAAGGCGGGTGGGGCCAGATTGGCGTGAACCCGGCCAGGCGCGCGCACACCCGTTCCCGCGAGCGCATCCGCTGCCGAACGCGACGCTCGGGACCCATGGTCTGCGACAGGGGTCAAGGTTTGTCCTCCCAAGGCGGCCGGCTTGCGGGCGTCACCCGCGTAAATGGTTCTAGGGCGGTCGCCGCGCCAGCGTAAAGCCGGATGCGGTGGGGGCGCTCAGCTGTCGCGGGTGGCCCGGAGCAACTCGAGCAGCGCCCCGCGTGCCGCGTCCGCCGAGGCGATCGGCGCCGGCCAGGCAAACCGCCGAACCGGGCCGGTCTCGGGATCGGCAGGTGCGAGATCGCACCCGTCCACGTCCACACCCACCATGCGCCAAGCGGCCGCCACTTCCGGCGAGCAGCCCCATCGCGTCCGCGTGGTCGCGATTGCAGTGCTCGACGATGGAGGGTTCGGCGGCGGCGATGGCCGCCACCGCCTCCGGTGCCGGGGCAAGCTCGGCGGTGCGGAGCCGGGTCGCCCGCGCGAAGCCGCCCACGAGCAGTGCGCCGCCAAGACGCAGCCGCCACAGGGCGAAGTCGGCGAAACCGGCGTAGAGCTCCGCATAGGGGTGCACCGCCAGCCAGCGCGCCTTGAGGGCAGGGTCGGGCTCGGGCTCGGCGACGGCGGTGACCGTCACTCGTGGCGCGGTCTGGGGGTTTGCGGAATCGGGCGCGCCGACAACCATCAACGCGCAGCGCCGGTCGGCTTGCAGATGACGGGTGTGCTCGGACAGGGTCGAAAGGAATAGGAGCGGCGAAAGGTCGGGTGCGGTCGCCGGCGTGACCAGGGACGCGAAGGGCTGCCCGCCGGCCGCCGCCGTCGCGAGTGTCGCCGCGCGCGCGGCCCGGAGCAATCGTCGCGCTTGGAGTATGGAACCCTCGTCTGCCATGCTCCCCTCAAGTCCTGTCTGCAAATCGCCACAATCTGGGGCTAGATTGCGAGCTTGGATGGCTTGGCCACAGCGTCATCTGCGGTATCCCGCACGGCTTTGGCGAAAGAAAAAGCATGAAACAGACCATCGCGCTGGTGGACGACGACCGCAACATCCTGACGTCCGTTGCGATGACCTTGGAGCAGGAGGGCTTCCAGGTTCGCACCTACACCGACGGGGAAAGCGCGCTGCAGGGTTTGAACGCCCGCCCGGCGGATTTGGCGGTGCTTGATATCAAGATGCCGCGGATGGACGGGATGGAGCTGCTGCAGCGGCTGCGCCAGCGTAGCGCCATGCCGGTGATCTTCCTCACCAGCAAGGACGAAGAGGTCGACCAACTGATGGGGCTGCGGCTGGGGGCCGACGATTACATCACCAAGCCGTTCAGCCAGCGCTTGCTGCTGGAGCGCATCCGCGCCCTGCTCCGACGCAACGAGGCAAGCCGGGCCGAGGGGTCGGGCGCCTCGCCGGGCAGCATCATCGCCCGCGGCGACCTGGTGCTGGACGAAACCAAGCACCAGTGCACGTGGCGCGGTCAGGACATCCAGCTCACCGTGACCGAGTTCCTGCTGGTCAAGGCGCTCGCGGCGCGGCCCGGCATGGTGAAGTCGCGCGATCAACTGATCGACGCGGCCTACGGCGAGAACATCTACGTCGACGACCGCACGATCGACAGTCACGTCAAGCGGGTGCGCAAGAAGTTCCGCACGGCCGACGACAGCTTCAACTATATCGAAACGCTGTACGGCATCGGCTATCGTTACAAGGAGCACTGAGGTCTCGGGCGTGAATCAGATTACGGATCGCCTCCCTCGCCCCGGCGCCGATCCGCTGCGGCGTTCCGGGCGTTGGGCGGACCAGGGCTCCTCGTCCGGGCGGGAGGAGGCGGGAGCGGTCCCGCGCCGGGCCCGCCACCATTTGGTATCTCCGCTGCTTCGGCGCATCCTGCTGGTCAACGCCCTGCCGCTGGCTTTGCTGGTGGCGACCTTGCTTTACCTCGATCAGTACCAGAATGGCCTGCTCGAGGCCGAGGTTGCGGCTCTGCGCGAGCAGGCGCGGATCTACGCCGGCGCGCTGGGCGAGAGCGCCGTGCGCGACGAAGGGGCCGATAACCCGAAGCTGGTACCGGATCGCGCCCGCCCACTGCTGCGGCGCCTGACCGAGCCCACGCCGAACGCGCAGGCCAAGCTTTACGCGCCCGATGGCGCTATCGTCGCCGACACCCAGGTGCGAGACGGCGCGAGCGGGAATGTCACGACCGAGCCGCTGCCGCCTCGAGCGTCGCACGGGCCGCTGTTGTCGGCCGTCGGCTGGGCCTACGACCGGATGCTCGCGATGCTGCCGCATGAAACGCAGCAGCCGCTCGTGGTGGATATCACGCCGGGTGCGGCCGGTCCCGACTGGCAGCCAGACGTCAAGGAGGAGCTGCGGCTCGCCAACAACGACAACAGCCGCGAGATGCCGCCGTACATTCGGCGGACGCGCGACGACCGCCTGCTCGTCACGGTGGCGGAGCCCGTCGAGCGGAACCGCCACACCGTCGGCATCATCCTGTTGACCAGGGAAGCGCGCGAGGTGGACGAAAGCTTGTTCACCGTGCGGGTGTCGATCCTGATCCTGTTCTCGCTGGCGCTCATTTTGACTGTAATGCTGTCCTGGTATCTTTCGCTGACGATAGCTCGACCGATCCTGCGTCTTGCGGGTGTCGCCGCCGAGATGCGGGAAGGCAAGGGACGGGCCGGCGTAGTTCCGGCTGCGCTCAGCCGCCGCACCGACGAGGTAGGCGCGCTGGCCAGCGCCCTCGAGGCCTCGGCCGTCGCGCTGTGGGCGCGGATGGACGCGATCGAGCACTTCGCCGCCGACGTCGCGCACGAGATCAAGAACCCGCTTTCCTCCATCCGCAGCGCGATCGAAACCTTGCGTCGGATCGAGGATCCCCGGCAGCAACGGCGCCTGCTCGCCATCATCGGCGACGACGTAACGCGGCTCGACCGTCTCATAAGCGACATCAGCGACGCGTCGAGGGTCGATGCCGAACTCTCCCGAATCGCGACCGAGCCGGTCGACGTCGCGCCCATTCTCCGGACCCTCAAGGAGATCGACGAGGCGACACGGGATGAGGACGATCCGGTCCTGGAGCTGGACGCGCCGGCCGGGGAGCTTATCGTGCCCGCGGTGGAGGACCGGCTAGTACAAGTGTTGCGTAATCTGATTGGCAACGCGCGTTCGTTCAGCCCGAAGCGTGGCCGCATCGGGCTACGCGCGCGGGAGACCGGCGGGACGGTCGAGATCAGCGTCGAGGACGACGGTCCTGGCATCCCGGAAGGCAAGCGCGAGCACATTTTCGATCGCTTCTATTCCGAACGTCCGCAAGGCGAGCGGTTCGGTCAGCACTCGGGACTTGGTCTTTCTATCAGCCGGCAGATCGTGGAGGCGCTGGGCGGCCGGATCAGCGCCGAGAACCGGCGCGATGCAGCTGGCCGGGTGCTCGGGGCGCGTTTCGTGCTCCGGTTGCCGCAGGCCTGACGTGGCAACGAAACGTGCGCGAGGCGGCCGCGTTCGGGTGTTATGAGCGAGCGATTGGCGAAGGACTACAGCCCGGACGCCAACGCGCAGCGTAAGGATCAGGCGAGAGCCGAAGTCGGGTCGCATCGGGTCGATGCTGCGACCGGCTCGCTTCTTGTTATCGCCATCCTGGCGGTGCTCTACACGCTTTATCTCGCGCAGGAGATCGTGCTGCCTTTCGTGCTGGCCGCCGTGTTGAACCTCCTGCTCCAGCCGGCCAGGCGCTTTCTGACCAACAAGTTGCGACTGCCTTCGGCGCTCGCCTCGCTTCTGCTGATCCTTGCCCTGTTCTGCGTGGTTGCCGGGATCGCGGCGGGCATATCGGTTCCTGCCTCGACCTGGGTGAGCCGCGCTCCTGAGGCGCTGCCCAAGCTGCAGCACAGGCTCGGGGCGCTGCAGGGGCCGATCCAATACCTTGAACGCGGCGCACGGCAGATCGAGCATCTGATGGGGCAGGCTAGCGGCGGCCAACCGCAAGCCGGTGCGGAGCAGGAAAACAAGGCTCCGCAACCGGCGCCGGCCAGCCGGCCGTCGGCCTCGTCGGGGTTGAGCGGTGTCGGAATGACCGTTCTGGCCGGCACCCGGGCATTCCTCGGTCAGTTGTTCACGATCGTGGTCGTCCTCTTCTTCCTGCTTTGGGCGGGGGACACGTTGCTGCGGTCCTTTGTCGAGATCATGCCGAAGTTCCGCGACAAGCGGCGGGTGGTAGAGATCGGCAGCGAGGTCGAAGAGAACATCTCGGGCTACCTTGCGACGATCACCGTGATGAACATCCTGGTCGGGGTCGCGAACGGGCTTTCTACCTGGGCCTGCGGCCTGCCCGATCCGCTGCTTTGGGGCACGCTCGCGTTTCTGCTGAACTACATCCCGATCCTCGGCCCGTTCAGCGGGGTTGTGATTTTCTTCGCGGTCGGGCTGTTTACCTACGACACGATCTGGTGGGCCCTGCTGCCGGCCGGGATCTATCTGATGGTCCACGTGATCGAGGGCGAGACGGTGACGCCGATGCTCATCGCCACCCGTTTCACGCTCAACCCCGTGCTGGTGATCCTGTCGTTGTTCTTCTGGGACTGGATGTGGGGCGTGATGGGGGCGCTGCTGGCCGTGCCGCTGCTCGCGATTTGCAAGGTGATCTGCGACCACATCAGCGTATTGACGCCGCTCGGCCACATAATTGGGGGCTCCCCCAAGAAGCGCGTCCCAGCCAGTTAGCACGTTTCGTGTTAGGAACGGATCATCCGCCGCCGATCTTGGGGATGAGATACACTTCGCTGTCAGGGCCGATCGGCGCGGCGTAGGCGTCCTGAAAGATCGTGCCGTCAATGGCGATGGCCATGCCTTCCTCGACCTGGTGCCCGAGGCCGGGAAACCGTTCCTCCAGTTCGCGGACCAGGCGGCGGAAGGTAGTTGCCGTCACATCGAACTCGCTCGCGCCGTTGGTATAAGCGCGGAGCGAGGAGCCCGAGATCACGACCTTAGGCATGTATCGCCCTCCCGACCTTCCCTCGCGAGCGAGAGAAGGGGAGGGCTTGCTTGAGAGGCCTCGGCGTCATCCCCGCGCGTCGAACGCGGCGCGGAGCTTCGGCGGCGAGATCGGCAGGCTGGCCATCCGCAAGCCGATCGCGCCGCGGACGGCGTTGGCGACGGCGGCCAGCGGCGGCACGATCGGCACCTCGCCGACGCCCTTGGCGCCGAACGGGTGGCGCGGGTTGGGCACCTCGACCATCACCGTCTCGATCATCGGCAGGTCGGAGGCGACCGGCACCCGGTAGTCGAGGAAGCCCGGGTTATCCATCACGCCGCGATCGTCGTAGATGTATTCCTCGTTCAGCGCCCAGCCGATGCCCTGGGCGACGCCGCCCTGGATCTGGCCCTCGACGTAGGCTGGGTGGATGGCCCGACCGACGTCCTGGGCGGCGGTGTAGCGCAGCACGGTGACTTGGCCGGTCTCGGGGTCGACCTCGACGTCGCAGATGTGCGCGGCGAAGCCGGGCCCGGCGCCCTGCGCGTTGAGCGATGCCTCGGCGCCGATCGGCCCGCCGGTGCGCCCCGACTTCATCGCGATCTCGGCAAGCTGAGCGGCTCGAAGTTGCCCGCGTTGGGTCCGGCGGGGTAGGCGGCGCCGTCTTTCCACTCGACGGCCTCGACCGGAATGTCCCAGATCAGCGCCGCGCGCTGCTTGAGGATCTCGCACGACCTTCTCGGCCGCCTGCGTCACCGCCATGCCGGTGGCGAACGTCGTGCGGTGCCGCCGGTGAGCATGCGAGAAGCCGATCGAGGCGGTATCGGCGACGATGGGCCGGCACTTCTCCACCGGCATGCCGAGCACCTCGGCCGCCATCATCGCCATCGAGGCGCGCGAGCCGCCGATGTCGGGGTTGCCGGTGACCACGACGGCGGTGCCGTCCTCGGCGATATGCACCGCGCGCCGAGCTTTCGCCGCCGACGTTGAACCAGAAGCCGGACGCCACGCCGCGGCCCTGGTTCGGCCCGAGCGGGGCCTGGTAGTTCGGGTGCTTCTGCGCCGCTTCGAGCGTCTCGACATAGCCGATGTTGCGGAAGGTCGGCCCATAGGCGGCCTTGATGCCGTCGCGCGCCGCGTTCTTCAGGCGCAAGGCGATCGGGTCCATGCCGAGCTTGCGGGCGAGCTCGTCGATCGCGCTTTCGACCGCGAAGGCCGCGATCGGCGCGCCCGGCGCGCGATAGGCGGCGACCTTCGGGCGGTTGGTGACCACGTCGTAGCCGGTGATCGCGAAGTTCTTGATGTCGTAGCAGGCGAGCGCGGTCATGCAGCCGGCCGCACCGGCGAGCCGGGGAACGCGCCGGCCTGATACTTCAGCACCACCTCGCGCGGCGGTGATGGTGCCGTCCCTTTTGGCGCCGAGCTTCACCTCGATCGTCGCCGCCGGAGGTGGGGCCGGTGGCGCGGAACACCTCCTCGCGGCGTCATCACCATCTTCACCGGCGCGCCGGACTTGCGCGAGAGCGCGAGCGCCAGCGGCTCGAGATAGACCAGTGGTCTTGCCGCCGAAGCCGCCGCCGATCTCGGCCGGCGATCGACGCGGATGTCGGAGAGCTCGAGCCCAGCAGCTTGGCGCAGTAGGTGCGGACCATGAACTGGCCCTGGCTCGAGCTCCAGACCTGGCACTGGCCGTCGGCGCCCCAGCTGGCGACGCAGGCGTGCGGCTCGATGTAGCCCTGGTGCACCGGCGCCGGTGGCGTAGCGGCCCTCGACGACCACGTCGGCGTCGGCGAAGCCCGCCTCGAGGTCGCCGCGCGGAAACTGGTCGCGCTTGGCGATGTTGGACGGCGTGCGCGGGCGTCGTGCGCCAAGCCCTGCGGTGAAGAGATGGTCGTGCAGCAGCGGCGCGTCCGGCCGCCATCGCCTCCTCGACGTCGATGACGTGCGGCAGCACCTCGTAGTGGACCTCGATGAGGTCGAGCGCCGCGTCGGCGATCGCGGCCGAGATGGCGGCGACGGCGGCGACCGCGTGGCCGTCGTAGAGCGCCTTGCCGCGCGCCATGCAGTTGAGCGACAGGTCGCGCAGGTTCGAGGCGCCCTCGCCGACCCACGCATTCCTCCGAGGCGAGGTCCGGGAAGTCGGCGGCCGTGACCACCGCCTTCACGCCGGGCAGCGCGCGCGCTGCGCGGTGTCGATCGAGACGATGCGCGCGTGCGCGTGCGGGCTGCGCTTGATCTTGCCCCACGAGCATGCCGGGCATGGCGAAGTCGGCGCCGAACGCGGCGCGGCCGGTCACCTTGTCGACGCCGTCGGGACGGACCGGCCGGGTGCCGACGACCTTCAGCGCAGGTCGGCCTTGGCTTCCCGACGTCGGTCATGCCACGGCTTCCTCCTCGCATCTCGGCGGCGGCGTCGAGCACCGCGCGGATGACCTTGTCGTAGCCGGTGCACCGGCAAAGGTTGCCCGCGAGCCAGTAGCGCGTCTCGCTCTCGCTGGGGTCGGGATTGGCGTCGAGCAGCGCCTTGGCCGCGACGAGCAGGCCCGGCGTGCAGAAGCCGCACTGCAGCGCGGCGTGCTCGAGGAACTTGTGCTGCAGCGGATGCAGCTCGCCGCCCTCGGCCATGCCCTCGATGGTCTCGATCCGCTGCCCCTCGGCCTCGGCGGCGAGCATCAGGCAGGAGCAGACGAGCCGGCCGTCGACGATGACGCTGCAGGCGCCGCAGTCGCCCGAGCCGCAGCCTTCCTTGGTGCCGGTGAGGCGCAAGCTCGTCGCGCAGCGCGTCCAGCAGGGTGGTGCTGCGGCTCGGTCAGGAACTCGACGGGATCGCCGTTCACGGTGGCGGTGACGTGGATGCTTGCTCATTCGGTTCATGTCTCCCCGCGCCGTTCAGTCCCTTGGCGCGGTCGAAGGCGATGGCGGCGGCGCGGCGCGCGAGCACGCCGGCGATCTTGATGCGGTAGTCGATGGTGCCGCGCTTGTCGCTGATCGGCGTGCAGGCGGCACGGGCCGCAGCGTCCAGGCTGGCCAGCGCCGCCTCGTCCAGCGTCGTGCCCGATCAGCGCGGCGCCGCTTCCGGCACGAGCACGGCGTCGGCGCGACCGCGCCGAGCGCGACGCGGGCGGCTGCGCAGATCGCCCGTCCCGGTCGAGGGTGAGGCTGACCCCGCGCCGACCACGGCGATATCCATTTCGGTGCGCGGGATCGAGCGCAGATAGGCGTCGCCGGTGCGGAGCCGGGCGCGCGGCAGGCGGAACTCGAGAACGAACTCGCCCTTGGCGAGGGAGGTTACGTCCCGGGCCGATCGGGATCGTCTCGACCGGAGCCTCGCGCGTGCCGTTCGGGGCCCGCGATGACGGCAGGTGGCACCGCGGCGATCAGGGCCGGCACGCTGTCGGCGGCCGGCGAGGCGTTGCACAGATTGCCGGCGAGCGAGGCGCGGCCTTGGACCTGCGTCGAGCCGATCAGGTTGGCCGCCTCGACCACGCCGGGCCAGGCCGCGCGCAGCGCCGCGTGCTCGCCAAGCTCGGCGCCCGGCGTCGCCGCGCCGATGACGAAGCCGCTTTCGTCCTCGCGCACGCCGAGCAGCCCGGGATGTTCTTCGTGTCGACGATCAGTTCGGGCCGGGCGCGGCCGGAGCGCAGCTGGACGAGGAGGTCGGTGCCGCCGGATAGGGGTTTGGCCAGGCCGGACGCCCCGGCCAGGAGTTTGACGGCTTCCTCTACCGTCGAAGGCGCCGCGTAGCTGAGGCTGGGCATCGTTACTCCGTGAGGCCGCGTGCTGCATAGGCGAAGTGCCTAGGCTAGGGCAGAACGTGGCGCCGGTCGAGTAGCGAAGGAAACCAGCCAGTAGGGCGCTCCCGGAAGTCTTGTTCCCGGTCGCGATAAGCGTTGGCGCGCTACACATCGTCTCCCTCCGCCTCGCGCCGGAGGCGGTGGAAGCTGCGGACGCTGAACGGCAGCATCCCGAGATAGATCAGCCCGGCCGCGGCGAGCGCCGCCCAGGGGTCGGCGACCAGAAGGGCCGCGAAGGTGCCGGTGCCGAGCATCACGGCGAGCACGTATTCCGCCGGCACCTTGAAGTTCTTGAAGCTCCAGACCGGGAGAGTGGAGACCAGCAGCGCGGCCGAGCCTGTGAGCACCAGGGCGTTGAACAGGGCCGACTGGGCGATGACCAGCAGCCAGGTCCAGCCCACGCCATGCGCTTCCAGACCAAGGAACAAGGGAAACAGCGCGAGGCCGGCACCCGCAGGCGCGGGGACGCCGGTGAAGAAGTTGTAGGCGTACGCCGGGCGCGGGCCGCTGTCGAGCGAGGCATTAAACCGTGCCAGCCGGAGCGCCATACACACCGTGAAGAACAGGCAGGGGACGAAGCCGTAACCCCGCGCGCCCTGCAGAGACCATAGGTAAATGATGAAGGCGGGCGCGACCCCGAAGCAAAGGAAGTCGGTCAGGCTGTCGAACTCGGCGCCGAACCGGGTGGTGGCCCGGAGCAAGCGGGCGAGCCGGCCGTCGAGGCCGTCGATGCAGCCCGCCACCACCACGGCTACCGCCGCCTGGCCGAACCGGCCTTCCAGCGCGAACCGCATTCCGGTCAAGCCCGCGCACAGTCCGAGCAGGGTCATGAGGTTGGGGATGATGCGGTTGAACGACGGGCCCTTGTAGCGCGGCCGGGACCGCCGCGGGCGCGGTCGGAGATGCCCGCGAAAGCGCCGGACGGGCGAGCCGGGCAGGGGCGCGGGATCGTTCAAACGGCAGGGTATCCTCGCGCGGGACCGAGCTCGGCAATGACCGTCTCCCCGCCGATCATGGTCTGCCCCTCGGCGACCAGGGGCGCCACACCTTCCGGAAGGTAAAGGTCGGTCCGGCTGCCGAACCGGATGATGCCGAGCCGCATTCCGGCGCGCACCGCGTCGCCCTCACGGAGGTCGCAAACAATGCGTCGCGCGATCAGCCCGGCGATCTGCACAACGGCAATGTCTCGCCCGTCGCGCAGGCGGAAGGCGATCGCGTTGCGCTCGTTCTCGTCGCTCGCCTTGTCGAGGCTCGCGTTCACGAACCGGCCGTGCCGGTAACTGATCCGCGTCACCACCCCGTCCGCCGGGACCCGGTTCACGTGCACGTCGAGCAGGGACAGGAATACGCCGACGCGCCAGCGCGGTGCCGGCCCGAGGCCGAGCTCCGGCGGCGGCGCGGCGGGGCGGATGGATACCACATGGCCGTCCGCCGGTGCCAGGAGCGCCCCGACCCGCCCGGGCGGCACCCGGTCGGGATCACGAAAGAAGAAACAGCAGAACAGCGTGAACAAGACGCCGAGCCAGGCGAGCCATGAGCTGAACAGCAATCCCAGCACGACGACGACCACGCCCATCGCAATGAACGGCCGGCCGGCCCGGTGCGGAGGTGCCAGCACGAGGTGGATCGTATCGGAAAAGCTCATCGCCATGCGGCCTGAGGTCTAGTGCGGCAACTCCCTGGTCGCAATTGCGGGAGCGACGGCCCGGGTGGGCTGGCGTGTCGGCCCTTTGGCAGCAGATAAGCGCGCAGTTGAATGCACGAGGGCGCGCCGATGCAGCAAAGACTGAGACTCCCCATGAAGGTGTGGGATGCGCCGATCCGGCTGTTCCATTGGGGCGTCGTCGTTCTCATCATCATCAGTTATGTTAGCATCCAGGCCGGGTGGATGCGGGTGCATCTCCTGTCGGGATACACCATGCTAGGCGCACTGCTGTTCCGCCTCGTCTGGGGTTTCGCCGGCAGTGACACCGCCCGTTTCGGCTCGTTTCTCAAGGATCCGATCGCCGGCCTCTCGCATCTGACCCACATCCTGCGACGCGAGGAGGACCGGGAGATCGGCCACAACGCTGCCGGCGGCTGGATGGTGCTGCTGATGCTGCTGGCGCTCGTGGTCCAGGTGGCGACGGGGCTGTGCGCCAACACCGACGACGACTACATGGTCGACGGGCCGCTCGCGACCTATGTCGGCAAGCAGTGGAGCGACCGGCTGGGCAGTGTGCATTCGTTCAACTTCTACCTGATCCTCGGCCTGGTCGTTCTGCATATCCTGGCGGTGATCGCCTACGCTGCGTTCAAGGGGCAGGACCTCGTGCGGCCCATGATCACGGGCAAGAAGCGGCTCCCGGGTGCGATGCGCGCGCCCCGGCTCGCCAGCCCGCTCCGCGCCATCGTGGTGGGGCTGATCGCCGCCGTGATCGCCGTTGCCGTGGCGAATCTGCCGCAATAGTGCCGCCCTTGCGCCACGATCGGGGTGCTCGCTCTGTTTTCGCGAACTCCACGTTTCCGCTAACCCCACGTCAGGCAATCGGGTGCAGGATGGCACCTGGGTGAGGGCAAGCCTGGTCGGGCCGGACGCCCTGCCGCATCGAAGAGGATAAATATGTCCGACATTCAGAGCGTTGCCGTCTTTTGCGGCTCCAATCCGGGGGACGACCCGGCTTTCCGGCGGGCAGCCGAGTTCGCTAGGGGACGGGCTTGCCCGTTCGGGCCGCACCCTGGTGTTCGGCGGCGGTCGCATCGGGCTGATGGGCGCGGTTGCGGACGCCGCGCTGAAGGCGGGCGGCCGGGTGATCGGGGTGATCCCGGACTTTCTCACCCGGCGGGAGGTGGCGCATCCCGGCGTTTCCGAACTGATCGTCACGGACACCATGCACGCCCGCAAGACCCGCATGTTCGAACTCGCGGACGCCTTCGTGACCATGCCCGGCGGCCTCGGGACGTTCGACGAAACGTTCGAGATCATCACCTGGCGCCAGCTCGGCCTGCACGACAAGCCGATCCTGATCTGCGACGTCGCCGGCTGGGCGCAGCCCTTGCTTGCTTTGCTGGACGCGACGGTGGGGCGCGGGTTCGCCGCGGCCGAAAGCCGCCGGTTGTACAAGCGCGTCGATGGCGTGCCGGCGCTGCTCGGCAAGCTCGCCAAGCTCGGCGCCCCCGCCCATGGCGAGGCGGCGCTGCTTTAGCGGCGAATTGTGTCGAGCCGTGGCTCAGGCACCCGTCGCTGGGCGAGGGGGCCGGACTTCCTGGCGCGGCGATCGATCATCTCTTCCACCCGGGAAAGAAAGTAATGCAGAGGCGGCGAAGCGTTCGCCTTGTGATAGCCGAGCACCAGGTCGATTGAGGGCACTTCACCCCGCAACCCGCGGCTGGTGACCGACGGCGGCAGGAAATCGACAGCGTAGCTCGGCAGCAAGGCCACGCCCCGTGTCGACGCAACCAACGAAATCGCCATCGAAAGGTAATCGACCTCGTGCGCGGGGGTTAGGTCCACGCCGGAGCGTCGCAGGTAGTCTGCAATAATCGAGCGCAGCACGGGCGCCGTCTCCGACATCCCGAGAAATGTTTCCCCCGCCAAGTCCTGCGCTACCACCGTATCTTGCGACGCAAGCCGGTGATCGCTCGGCATCACGACAATCAGGGGCTCCGACCTCAGCAGCTTGTAGATCAGGTCGGAGGTGTCCCGTTCTGGCCGCAGAAAAGCGAGGTCGAGCTTGCCCCGCTGCAGCGCTTCCGCCAGCGCCGGCGAGTGGTTGCTGGAGATGGTGATTTCGATGTTCGGGAGCTCGTCGCGCAGAACCCGCATGGTGTCGGGCAGCCACTCGAGTTCATGGCCGCTCAGGAAGCCAACTGCGAACACCTGCTTGCCCTGACCGGCGGCGCGTCTCGCCGCCTCCTTGGCGGCGTCGACTTGCGCGAGTGCCAGACGAACGTGCTCGAGAAAGACACGGCCGGCCGAGGTCAGCTCCACACCGCGGGCGCCACGCCGCAAAAGTTCGACGCCGACTTCCCGTTCCAGGTCGCGGATCTGGCGGCTGAGCGAGGGCTGTGCCGTGTGCAGCCTGCGCTCGGCCGCGACCGTAAGGCTGCCCTCCTCGGCGACGGCAACGAAGTACCGCAAGTGCCGGAGTTCCACGCGCGTCCATGCCTCGTAGGTATGCCCCGCAGCTTACAAAGTCCTTCTCGACAGAGCCATCGAAGCATAGATGTTCGGTCAAGCCGGCTGTCGGGTGGGCCCGTCGAACAGGTCCGAGACCACGCGGCCCGGCACCGCAACGAGGCACCCCATGTCACAGCAAGCCAGCGCAGCACGCCCGGTCAAGATACCGGGGCCGCACCATTCGATCGTCATCGAACCTAACCCGAACCGGGTCGTGGTGTCTGTCGCGGGCCGCGAGGTCGCGGACACGCGCGACGCCCTGACCTTGCGCGAGGCGGGCTATCCGCCGGTCTCTTACGTCCCGCGCCAGGATGTGAACATGGCGTTGCTGGTTCGCACCGACCGCACGACGTATTGCCCCTACAAGGGCGACTGCGCGTATTTCAGCATCCCGGCCGGCGGCCCGCGCGCGGTCGACGCTGCTTGGAGCTACGAGGCGCCGTTCGCCGCGGTGACGGCCATCAAAGACTATCTCGCGTTCTATCCGGACCGGGTCGACGCGAGCGACGATCAACCGGGCAACGAACAGTAGAGCGACAACGGCGCTTCGCTCGATCGTTCGCGTCACCCTACTCGGCTCGAACCGCCTGCCGGGTCTGCGGGCGACTAACCCACGCGCCCTGGCAATCAAGCACTGAAGGACACGCTCCCATGCGGAACCTTGCCGGAAAAACCGCTCTCGTGACTGGCGCATCGCGAGGCATCGGCCGTGCGAGCGCCCTTGCCCTTGCCCGCGGCGGAGCGCAGGTCCTGGTTCACTACGGCCGGGGAGCGAGGGAGGCGGCGGGCGTTGTCGACGAGATCAAGGGTGCAGGTGGCCGCGCCGACGCCATTGCGGCCGACCTCTCTGCCGCCGACGGCCCGCACATGCTTGCGCAACGGGTGCGCAGCTTGGTCGGCGAGCGCCTCGACATAGTCGTCGCCAACGCCGGTGTTTCCAAAGCCGCAACCATCGAGGAGACCACGGTGGAGGACTTCGACAGTCTGTTCGCAGTCAATGTCCGCGCGCCGTACTTCCTCGTCCAGCAACTACTGCCGATCCTGGGTGGCGGCAGCAGTGTTGTCCTGCTCTCGTCGCTCGCGGCACACGCCTCGGTCGGCAATCTGTCGGCATATGCAGCAACCAAGGGTGCGATCGATACGCTCGTGAAGCACTTCGCCTTCGCCCTGGGAGAGCGCGGCATCCGCGTCAACGCTGTCGCACCCGGCGTAGTCGAGACCGATATGTCGAGCTTTGCCCGCACCGATGCCGGCCGCGACTTCACGCTGGCGATGCAGGCGTTCAAGCGCATCGCCCAACCGGAGGACATCGCCGGTGCCGTGGCCTTCCTCGCTTCGGATGACGCGCGCTGGATCACCGGCGATACAATCCGCGTCGATGGCGGCTCCAAACTCTGATCCACGACAAGCTCCGGCCTGAGCCGCCGGGTCTTGCGGATTGGCGGAGATCGCGTTCCGGCTTGGCGGTGGCGCGCTATAAAAGCACCAGGAAGATCCAGAGCAGCAGCAGCA
The DNA here is from genome assembly GCA_963757115.1 of uncultured Alphaproteobacteria bacterium. Classification (GTDB taxonomy): domain Bacteria; phylum Pseudomonadota; class Alphaproteobacteria; order Acetobacterales; family Acetobacteraceae; genus CAVWQV01. The sequence goes on from CAVWQV010000015.1 coordinate 88,887, forward strand.
ATACAACCACCACGGCCACTGCGCCCATGGTGAAACGCGTGAAGCCGTCCCAGAACCGCTGCCGGTCGGCCACGAACCCGTCCTCGGTTTCCGCGCCCGTTGCGATGGTGGTCTGGTCGGCCATGTCGCGCTCAACCCTCCGATGCCGCGGGTTTTTAGGGCAGCCCAGCCCCGCCCGGCAAGGGGTTGAGCAGCGCCGCGTCGCTAGAAGTCCAGCGCGCCTCGTCGGCGCTCGCGACCGCGGCCAAAGCGGCCGGGTAGATCAGGTGCTCCTGCGCCAGCACGCGGGCGGCGAGCATCTCGGCGGTGTCGCCCGGCAGCACGGGAACCGCGGCCTGGGCCAGGATGGGGCCGTCGTCCACCGCTTCCGTGACTAGGTGGACGGTGCAGCCGTGCAGCTTCACCCCCGCGGCCAGGGCGCGCGCGTGGGTGTCGAGGCCGGGGAAGGCCGGCAACAAACTCGGGTGGATGTTGAGCATTTGGCCGGCCCAGCGCCGCACCAGTAGCGGGGTGAGCACGCGCATGTAGCCGGCAAGGCAGACGAGCTCGATCCCCGCCTCCCGCAAGCAGCGGTCGATTTCCGCTTCATGGGCGCCGCGATCGCGCCCGAACGCGCGATGGTCGAGGGCCAGCGCGGGGATGCCGGCATCGGCCGCGCCGACCAGGCCCGCCGCGTCCGGGCGGTCGGACACCACGAGCGCCACGGCGGCGGGGTAGGCACGGTGCCGCGAGGCCGCGATCAGCGCGGCCATGTTGGAGCCCCGGCCGCTGATGAGGACGGCCACGCGGCGCTTCACGCCCGCCTCGTCACGCGAAATCCGGGGCGGCGTCGAACCGCACGGCCGCGGCCCCCGCGCCGGCCTCGATTTGGCCGAGCGGGAACACGGTCTCGCCCGCGTCTCGCAGCAACGCCGTCGCTCGCGCCGCATCGGCAACCACCAGTGCCATGCCGATGCCGCAGTTGAACACACGCAGCATCTCGCCGGGGTCAACCCGCCCGGCCGCGGCGAGCCAGCGAAACACGCGGCGGCACCGGCCAGGGTCGGTCGATGACGGCGACGGTGCCGGAGGGAAGCACGCGCGGAAGGTTCCCCGCGAGGCCGCCGCCGGTGACGTGCGCGGCCGCCTTCAGCAACCCCGCCCGATGCAACGCGAGCAGCGGCTTCACGTAGATGCGGGTCGGGGTCAACAGCGCGGGGCCGAGCGCTGCGTCGGCGGCAAACGGCGCCGGGGCGTCCCAGGCGAGGCCGCTCGCCGCAACCACCCGGCGCACCAGGGAGAACCCGTTGGAATGCACCCCGGAGCTCGCCAGCCCGAGCACCGCATCGTCCCGCTGCACGCCGCTCGGCAGAAGGGTGCCCCGCTCCGCCGCGCCGACCGCGAAGCCGGCGAGGTCGTAGTCGCCCGCCGCGTACAGCCCCGGCATCTCCGCCGTCTCGCCGCCGACCAGTGCGCAGCCCGCCTGTCGGCAACCTTCGGCGATGCCGCCGATCACCACCCGCGCCTGCTCGACGGACAAGCGGGCGGTCGCGAAGTAGTCGAGGAAGAACAAGGGTTCCGCGCCTTGCACGACCAGGTCGTTGACACACATCGCCACGAGATCGATGCCCACCGTCGCGTGCCCGCCGGTCTCGATCGCGATTTTCAGCTTAGTGCCCACGCCATCGGTCGTGGAGACGAGCACCGGATCGGTAAAGCCCGCCGCCTTGAGGTCGAACAGTGCGCCGAAGCCGCCGAGCCCGCCTACAACGCCCGGGCGGGCCGAGGCCCGCGCCAGTGGAGCAATGGCCGTCACCAGGGCGTCGCCGGCCTCAATGTCCACCCCGGACGCGCGGTATGTCAGTCTTTCTACCGGCGCTCGGGCCGACCGCGAATCCCGCTCGGCACTGGTCATGGCGGCCCTCGATACGGTAAGCCCTCGCGCAGGGGGACAGCATGGATCGCGCGAGGCGGTTGCTCGGCGGCGGACACAATCATAGCGCCGTTGCCTCTGCAAACGCAGCGATCGGTGAGGGGCCGCACGCGCCGGGGAGCCTGATCGATGCCTGACGGCTCGCGGGTGGAAGCCGGCGCCTCCGCCGCGTTCATCACGCTGCCCAACATCATCACGTTCGCGCGGCTTTGCGCCGTGCCGCTGGCCGTCTGGCTGGTGCTGCAGCATCGGACCGCCGAGGCTTTCTTCCTGTTCGTGGCCGCCGGGCTGTCGGACGCAGTGGACGGCTGGCTGGCGCGTCGGGGCGGCGGCAGCGCGCTCGGCGCCATCCTCGACCCGGTTGCCGACAAGGCGCTTCTGGTGACGATGTATGTTACGCTCGCGGCCGTGAATGCCTTGCCCGACTGGCTCGCCATCCTCGTCGTGTTCCGCGACGTCATCATCGTCGGCGGCGTGGTGGTGCTCGCCGTGCTCGGCCATTCGGTGGCCATCCGCCCGCTGCTGGTCTCCAAGCTCAACACCGCCCTGCAGATCCTGCTGGTGGCGCTGGCCCTATTGCTGGGCGGGTTCGGCTTGAGCGCGCCGATGCTGCTGGACACGCTGATCTGGGCCGTCGCCGCGACTACGCTCGCCTCCGGCGCGGCGTATGTGTGGAAGGCGGCCCGGGTGCGATGAACGAAATCGCGCCGCCGCCGCTGCCGGAGCTGTCGCGGTCGCCCGAGCCCCCCGCCCGGCTGCGGCGCCACGCCACGCGCGGCCAACGGATCGCTCTGCTGGTCGGGCTCGCCGTTGCCGCTTGGCTCGCCCTCCAGCTGTTCGCCTCGATCCTCATGCCGTTCGTCGCCGCCGCGGGGATTGCCTATGTGCTCGACCCGGCGGCCTCGCGACTGACCCGAGCGGGCCTGCCGCGCGGGCTTTCGTCCCTGGTGATGATCGTGGGCCTGCTCGCCGCGGCGTTGCTGTTCGTCTTGCTGCTCTACCCCGTCATCCTCTCGCAGATTGGCCTGCTGCTCGGGCGCATCCCGCAATACATCAGCCTGCTCCAGGGTTGGGCGCGCGAGCTCATCAGCCACTTGCAGGATCGCTTCGGCCATGACGTGGTCGACGACAAGCTGCGCGACCTGGTAGGCGGCCAGGCCGGCGCAATGCTCGGCTTTCTCGCTTCTGCGCTGTCGCGGGTCATTGGCGGCAGCGTCGCCCTGTTCAACGTGGTGAGCCTCGTCGTGGTGACGCCGGTGGTCGCGTTCTACCTGCTGCGCGACTGGCCCGGCGTGGTGACCCGCGTCGATAGCTGGCTGCCGCGCCGCTACGCCGAGGTGGTGCGTGCCCAATCGCGCGAAGTCGACCGCATCTTGTCGGCCTGGGTGCGCGGCCAGGCGCTGTGCTGCCTGTTCCTCGCCCTGTATTACGCGGCGGCGCTTTCCCTGGTCGGGCTCGATCTCGGGCTGATCGTCGGGCTGGCCGCGGGGATCCTGTCCTTTATTCCCTACGTTGGGTCCATTACGGGCGGGGCGGGCGCGATCGGCCTGGCACTCGCGCAGTTCCCGAACTGGCGCGGGGTCATCATGGTCGGCATCGTGCTGGTGATCGGGCAGATCCTGGAGGGCTACGTGATCTACCCGCGCTTCCTCGGCGACCGGGTGGAGCTGCCCGCCGTTTGGGTGATATTCGCCTTGTTCGCCGGCGGTGCCGCGTTCGGCTTTGTCGGCATCATGCTGGCGGTTCCGGTGGCGGCAACCATTGGCGTGCTGTGCCGCTTCTGGCTGCGGCGCTACCTGGCAAGCCCGCTCTACCTCGACCCGCCCGCGCACGGCCCCTAGCCTTGACGCAGCTCCCGCTGCCGTTCCCCGATCGGCCGGATTACGCCTCGGCCGACTTCCTTCAAGCGCCGTCCAATGCGGAGGCGCTGGCTTGGCTGCGCGACGCGCCGGGCTGGCCGGATGGGCGACTGGTGATCTGGGGCGATGCCGGCTGTGGCAAGACGCACCTGCTCAGCATCTGGGCCGCGCGGCACGGCGGGTCTGTGCAGGGCGCACCCTTGCTGCTCGGCCTGCCCGAGCCGCCGCGCGGGGGCGGTGTGGCGATCGACGAAGCCGACCGCCCGGCCGACGAGGAGGCTTTGCTTCATCGTTCTGAACGCGGCCGCGGAGGCAGGGCGTGCCAGTGCTGCTTGCCGCCCGGCTTGCCGCCCGCCCGCTGGGCTTTGCGCCTGCCCGATCTCCTGAGCCGGGTCCGTGGTGCCGCTGCCGTTCGCATCGGCGAACCGGAGGACGAACTGCTGCGCGCGCTGCTCGCGCGACTGCTGTCGGCCCGACAGCTGGCCGTATCGGCCGAAACGCAGGCGTGGCTGCTACGCCGATTGCCCCGCACTGCGGGGGCGGTGCGGGAGGCCGCTGCCCTGCTCGACCGCGAGGCGCTGAGCAAGGGCGGCGCAGTCACCCGTGCGATCGCCGCACGGGTGCTCGCTACTCTGGAAGGCGCGCCCTCGTGCATGAGGGCGACCAAGTGGCCGGTTGGATGGATATAATGTGATGTGACGGCAGTTTGCCCTCGGGCAGTCGAGGTCTCCTAGTCCCCTCAGGTGATTGCAATGTTGGACCTGTGGCGACTGTCGTCCGGCTGGTTGCGCTCATTCCTCCGGGCGTCCGCAAGACGCGGCGCAAGTGCAAACGCTAGCGGATAGATAGTCAACGCGACGATCGCGGTTGCCCCACTCGCCCAATGTATGCCGACCCAGTCACCGAGCACGCCGTACAACACGGGGGAGATTGCTCCCGACCCGATTGTGCCAGTGTAGAACAGGGCAAAGGCGCGTTCGGCCCGCTCTGGCGGCGTGAACTCCGGAACTGTGCCGTAGAGCACGGACGATGTGCCGTTCAACATGAGGCCTAAAACCGGCAGCAGCACGAACAAGGGAGCAAGCGGCAGCACCAGCACCCCCACGATAGATGCCGCGGTTCCACCTTCCGTTGCGAGCACAGTCAGCAGAACGCCGGCGCGGGCACCGAGCCACCCACAGACGAATTTGCCAGCCGCGCCGCCGAGAAAAACCATTGCCAAGGCAACACCAACCGTCGGCAAGGACGCACCTTTCTCCTTCAAAAGGAATGGCAGGAAAGTCAGCAACCCCATTCTCACGCCGGTATCCAGCACGCCGATCACGAACAACAGCCAGAAGCCGCCACGGGCTCGACCGGCCTCCGAGCGAAGCGGTTGCGAACGGCCAGCCCGGGTGATCGGCGGCATGAGTAGGAGGACTGTGGCCGCGACGGATACGCCGAGCGCCGCGAGCAGCCAAAGCGCGCTGCGCCATGGCATCATGGTCAGAAGTAACGACGTCAGTGCTGGAATCGCCGCTTTCCCAAGATCTCCCGTAAAGTTGTATGTCCCCAGCGGGCCGCGCGAGGATGCTCCATAGGCTCGAGAAACCGCCGCGGACGCGATCGGATGCTGCGTGCTCGATCCGGCGCCCGATAGTGCCAAGGCTGCACACAGACCCACCAAGCTGCCCGTAAATCCTGCGAGCGCGTAACCCGCGGCGGCCAGTGCGGTGCCAATAGCGAGAACGATGCGCCCGTCCACCTTCTCGACCAGCCGGCCAGCGGGAACCTGGAGCGCCGCCATCACGCCCGAATAGAGTCCGCGGAGCGCTGCCAGCATTCCGTAGCCCAAGCCGAATTCAGTCTGCCACAGGGGCAGCAGGACGTAGATCAGGTCGGTGTAGCCGTCATGCAGGGCATGCGCGAGCCCGGCGACGGCAAGCGTGCGCCGGGCGGACGCAAACCTTTGCGGCCGGTCTGCAGACGCGGCGGCCTGGGGCTGCTCGATGCCTTGATCGCTCGTCACGGCAGCGCCCCTGCCCAACAGAGCTTTGCCGCCACGACCAGGGCGACAGCAATGGCAAACCGGACCGCTTGGCTCATCGGCGCCGGCTCACGATGCGTCATCTCGATTGCGCGACCGGCCTCAATCCAAATGTCGGATCCAGATCCGGATCGTTCCGTTTGCGCGAGGAAAGCTGGCGCGGAATCAGTTGGGGCTTGAGGCTGCGTTGTATCGAACATGGTCGGCCACTCGGATGGAAAACAACAGTCAGGAACATGTGGCGCCTGGATGGCGCCGACAAACGACTAATGCTGAGGTTTCAAGTCAGTCAAAGTGACCTGAGCAATGAACACGCGTCGCCGCTCGCTGCCGCCCTTGAACGCTCTACGTGCTTTCGAGGCGGCCGCTCGCCTCGGCAGCTTCAAGGAAGCCGCGGCGGAGCTGGGGGTGACACACGGCGCGATCAGTCGCCATGTCCGACTCCTCGAGGACTGGCTAGGGCCGCCGGCGCTGTTCCGGCGACTCAACCGGCGCGTTGTGCTGACCCCCACAGGGGTTGCCTTGCTGGATGAGACCGGGCCCGCGCTCGAACGTCTCTCGGCCGCCGCGGAGCGGCATCAGGCGCGGGGAGGCAAGGCGCCTGCAGCCATACTGCGCGTCAACGCGCTCGCTACATTCAGCCTGCGCTGGCTGCTGCCTCGGCTGGCGCAGTTTCGCGACCGGCACCCGGAGATCGAGGTGCGGCTCTCCACTTCCACCGAGCCCGTGGATGCCCTAAGCGAGCCCTACGATGTCATAATCCGTGGCGGGCCGGACACGTTCTACGGCTACACCTGTCACCCATTCCTGACGGAGCGCCGGTTGCCGGTATGCAGCCCGGCCCTGCGGGAGCGATTGCCGCTCAATGAAGTCGCGCACTTACGGTTACACACGTTGATTCATACGTCCACGCTTCCGCGGGTCTGGCCCGATTGGCTCGCCGCCGCAGGAGCGCCGGACCTGGAGCCCATTGCGTCGCTCACGCTCGACCACTTCTATCTGACGCTCCAGGCCGCATTGGATGGCCTGGGTGTGGCCATGGGGCCAACTGCCCTCGTGGCGGACGATCTCGCAACCGGCCGTCTCGTCGCGCCATTTCCGAGCGTGACACTGCCGACACGCGGCTACCATGCCTATTTGCCCGACGCCCGAGCAGGTGATCTCTCCGCCCTCTCCTTTTGCCGATGGCTGGAGGAAACTGGAAGAGCGGAGCCATTGAGAGCGCTGGGGTAGCAAGTTCGGGCACGAGCGGCGGCTCTGCGAAGGGCAGCCATGAGCGCAACGAACCCGCCTCTGGTGGGTGAGAGCGTCTTAACCACTCTCACCAGAGGTGGACCCACCGATCAGCGCCAGCGGGCGGAAGCGGTACTCGGTGCGGCGCCGCACTCAATTGGTCATGCGGTGATCTTGCTCGAGTTGCGGCTGCCTAAACTACCAATCCGGGATAGAAAGCTCCTTAGAACCGGCGACGCATTGGTCCTTTGAAATCCAACCACCAGGTCCACGGTCGGTTGCACGCCCTTGAGGCGACGGCTTACGACGGACGGGGGAAGGTGGTCGTCTATGGATATCGGCAACAGAGCAACGCCGCGCTCCGAGGTTACTAACGAAATCGCCATAGCAAAATTGTCGATCTCGAGATGGGGAACAATCTCGACGCCCGATTGCTTGAGATATCCATTGACGACGCTGCGCAACACGCGAGGGATTTGGGAAATCCCGATGAAGGTTTCTCCGATAAGGTCGTGCGGATCAATGGCTTTGCGCGCGGCGAGCGGATGATCATTTGGGAGGATGGCGACCAGCGGTTCCTTCAGCACCAGACTTGTACTCAAGATCGGTACTCCGGTTCCGGACGCATGAACGCAATATCTATCTTTCCGCGGACCAGATCGTCGGCCAGCGTCGTCGAAAACCCGCTCGAAACTCTAATCTCGATGTTGGACAATTCGTCGCTCAAGATGCGAGTGGCGGGGGCTAGCCAGGCAACTTCCTGCCCCGTCAGGAAACCGACGGCAAAAGTCGCCTTGGTCGGCTCCGCCGCCCGCCGCGCGACCTCCGCGGCGACTTCCGCCTGCATGAGCGAAAGCCGAGCATGCTTTAGGAAGGCGCGACCGGCGGCGGTCAATTCGATCCCGTGCACGCTGCGGTTCAGCAGAGTGACGCCAACTTCACGCTCAAGATCGCGGATCTGGCGGCTCAGCGAAGGTTGCGCCGTGTGCAGTCGCTTCTCCGCCGCGAGCTTCAGGCTTCCAGCCTCGGCGACAGCGACGAAGTAACGAAGATGCCGTAGTTCCATGGCGGCCTTCTATACCTAACAAGCATAGGCGCAACTTACAAAGTCCTTTTCACCTGCGCCAGAGGCACCTAGGTGTCAGACGAACAGGCGCTCCGATCGGACCGCTCAGGGAAAAATCGCCGCGCGACCGCGTCAATCGGGCACCTGAGCCTTTGCCATGGAACAGCGCCGCTGTTCTGCGCCCTGAGAGACCTTCGCAGGGGTCGCGGCTCGTTGCTCCGGAAACAGCCGCGGACTACTGGTCCGATCGCTCCCGAATACTTGGTAGGAGAAGTTTGGTGTCGATGAAACTCAAGGGTAAAGTTGCGCTCGTCACGGGCGGCTCACGCGGTATCGGCGCGGCGATCGCCAAGCGTCTGGCCGCCGATGGAGCCAAGATAGCCATTACTTACGCGAAGGGCGCGGACGCCGCCGCGTCCGTCGTTGCAGTCATCGAGCGCGCCGGTGGGGAGGCGATTGCAATCCAGGCGGACGCCCCCGCTGCCGCCGCCGTCAAGGCCGCGATCGAAAGAGCGGTCGCCACGTTCGGTGGTCTCGATATCCTTGTGAACAATGCCGGTACGGCCATTCCGAGAAAATTCGAGGAGGCCACGCTGGAGGAATTGGACCGCGTGATCGACATCAATGTCCGCGGCACTTTCATAGCGACGCAGGCGGCGCTGAAACACATGAACAACGGTGGCCGGATCATCATGATCGGGTCGTGTGTGGGGGAGCGTATGATGACCCCGGGCCTCGCCCCCTATGCAGCTACGAAGGGCGCCATCAAGATGTTTACCCAAGGTTTGGCACGAGAGGTGGGAGATCGGAGCATCACGGTCAATAACATCCAGCCAGGTCCGATCGATACCGAGCTAAATCCCGCTGCGGGCGATTGGGCCGTCCCACAGAAGGCTCTCACCGCACTTAATCGCTACGGCAGCGTGGACGATGTCGCGGCTCTGGTGGCGTTCGTTGCGGGTCCGGAGTCCTCCTATATCACTGGTGCGAATCTGACCGTTGACGGTGGCACGAACGCTTAGTGGCGAAGCGGTGGCGCTTCGCAGGGTGTAACGTCGTAAGCGCGGCAACTTACTCTCAGTAGGCGGCGTCTCCCAAAATGGGCGACGACCGCCTCTCTCGAGGGCCGGAGCTTTGACGCCGGCCCGAAACTAATCGTTCTCTTGCGGGAATAGCTGAGACCTACTCTAGTGAGAGTAAGTCGGCAGCCGCCCACCTCGCAGGAGCCCACGATGCCCACCATTACGACCAATGACGGCACGGAGATCTTCTACAAGGATTGGGGGACCGGCCAGCCGATCGTGTTCAGCCACGGCTGGCCGCTGTCGGCCGACGATTGGGATGCGCAGATGCTGTTCTTTCTGCATCGGGGCTATCGCGTCGTCGCCCATGACCGTCGCGGGCACGGGCGTTCGAGCCAAACCGGCGATGGCCACGACATGGATCACTACGCCGACGACTTGGCAGCCCTGACTGCGCATCTTGGCCTGCGGGATGCCATCCACGTCGGCCACTCCACCGGCGGCGGCGAGGTCACGCGTTACCTTGGACGCCACGGCGAGACCGGCGTCGCCAAGGCGGCGCTGATCAGCGCGGTGCCGCCGCTCATGGTGAAGACGGAGGCCAATCCGCTGGGGCTCCCAAAGGACGTGTTCGACGGCCTGCAGGCGCAGCTCGCGGCCAATCGTTCGCAATTCTATCGCGATCTGCCGACCGGGCCGTTCTACGGCTTCAATCGCCCGGGCGCCAAGGCCTCGGAGGCCGTCATCGAGAATTGGTGGCGGCAGGGAATGATGGGCGGGGCCAAGGCGCACTACGACGGCATCGTCGCTTTTTCCCAGACCGATTTCACGGACGATCTCAAGAAGATCGCCGTCCCGGTGTTGGTGATGCATAGCGAGGACGACCAGATCGTACCCTACGCTGCTTCCGGGCCGCGGTCGGCCGAACTTCTGAAGAACGGCATCCTCAAGACCTACAAGGATTTGCCGCACGGCATGCCCACCACGCAGGCCGACACAATCAATGCCGACCTGCTGGCGTTCATCAAGGGCTAGCCAGCATTTCGTCGGGACGCCGCGGTCTCCTTGCGGACCGAGGTCGCCCATGTCAGGCGTTGCCGCCAGCGGACCAACTCTCGCGTAGGTCTGTGTTGGCCCACGCATGGCGGGACGCGCTCGCCGTACCGTGGCAACCTCCGGTAGGATACCTCGTATGAACGGACCGGATCACGCTCTCGAGACCCTGGAACGCGCGGCGCCGCCTGCAGTGTCCGCGCCCGAACTTCCGCCCCCGGCGATTCCGCCGGACAGCCCGGCCCGGTTCATCAACCGCGAGCTCTCCTGGCTCGACTTCAACCACCGCGTCGTCGAGGAGGCCGAGAATCCGCATCACCCACTGCTCGAGCGCGTCCGCTTCGTTTCCATCAGCGCGTCCAATCTCGACGAATTCTACTCCGTCCGCGTCGCCGGTCTAATCGGCCAGGCAAAGGCCGGGCTGGCCACGCTCTCGCCCGACGGCCGCACGCCGGCCCAGCAACTTGCCGAGATCCGCGTCCGTGCCGAAGCGCTGCTGAGTGATCAGCAGCGCGTGTGGAGCGAGCTGCGCGACTTGCTGCGCGCCGCCGGCATCGAGGTTTGCGAAACGACGGCACTGTCCCACGACGACGTCGCCTGGCTGGACGCATGGTTCATGGAGCGAGTGTTCCCCGTGCTGACGCCGCTCGCGATTGATCCGGCGCACCCGTTTCCGTTCATCCCCAACATGGGCCTGGTGATGGCCTTGCGCATGACCCGTACGGATGACGGGCAGCACATGCGCGCCCTCATACCCCTGCCGAGCCAGGTCGGGCGCTTCGTCCGCCTGCCCGGCGCGCGCGGCGAGCCGATCCGCTTCGTCATGCTGGAAGCGACCGTCGCCCTGTTCATGGACCGGCTGTTCCCCGGTTTCCGCATCAACGGGCAAGGCTTGTTCCGGCTGATCCGCGACACGGATGTCGAGTTCGAGGAAGAAGCCGAGGACCTTGTGCGCTCCTACGAGACGGCGTTGAAGCGCCGCCGCCGCGGCGTCGCAATCCATCTCTCAATGGACGCGGACATGCCGCAGGGATTGCGCGACCTCGTGGCCGACGAGGTGGACGCGACATCCGACGAGATCTATCTGTCAGCGCGGCTTGCAGGGCATCGCTGACGTCCGGCAACTCATCGTCGACGACCGGCCCGACCTGCTGTTCCCGCCCTATACTCCGCGCTTTCCCGAGCGCATCCGCGATTTCGGCGGGGACTGCTTCGCCGCGATCCGCGCCAAGGACATCATTGTCCACCACCCGTTCGAGAGCTTCGATGTGGTGGTGCAGTTCCTGCGCCAGGCGGCGCAGGACCCGAATGTGGTCGCGGTCAAACAGACGCTGTATCGCACTAGCCGCGACAGCCCGATCGTGAAGGCGCTGATTGAAGCGGCCGAAGCGGGCAAGGCGGTGACCGCCGTCGTCGAGTTGCGCGCGCGTTTCGACGAGGAAGCCAACATCACGCTCGCGCGCAGCCTGGAAGCTGCCGGCGTGCAGGTGGTGTTCGGCTTTGCCGCGTTGAAGACGCACGCCAAGCTGTCGCTGGTGGTGCGCAGAGAAGGCGGCTCGGTGCGGTCCTACGCGCATTTCGGCACCGGCAACTATCATCCGGTGACCGCTCGCATCTACACGGACCTGTCGTTCTTCACGTCCGACCCGCTGCTCACGCGCGATTCAGCGCGCTTGTTCAACTTCCTGACCGGCTACGCTCGGCCCGAGCGGATGGACGCGCTCGCATTTAGCCCGATCACCACCCGTCAGGTGCTGTTGGAGCTGGTTGGGCGCGAGGCCGAGTTCGCCCGCGCCGGCAAGCCAGCCTCCATTTGGCTCAAGATGAACAGCCTGGTCGATGAGACGCTGATCGACGCGCTGTACGAGGCCTCGCGCGCCGGGGTGAAGATCATGCTGGTGGTGCGCGGCATCTGTTGCCTGAGGCCCGGTGTGCCCGGCTTGTCGGAAACCATCCGCGTCAAGTCGATTGTCGGCCGCTTCCTCGAGCACAGCCGGATTTTCGCCTTCGGCAACGGCCATCATCTGCCGAACCGGCATGCGCTCGTGTACATCAGCTCGGCTGACTGGATGGCGCGCAACATGGATTGGCGAGTCGAAATCGATGGTGCCGATCCACAACCCGACCGTCCACGCGCAGGTGCTCGACCAGATCATGGTGGTGAACCTCAAGGACACCATGCAGTCCTGGGAGCTGGCGGCGGACGGAACCTGGCAACGCGTGCCGGAAGGGCGCAAGCCGGTTTCGGCGCACGACTACTTCATGACCAACCCGTCGCTGTCGGGCCGCGGCTCCGCCCTGCACGGCACTTTGGTGGCCTCCCCCGTCCGTCTGCATCGCCGTCCGGATCGCGTGTTGCAGGACTAAGCCGATGCCGCTCCCGTCATGGAATGATGCGCCGCGCTGTGCCGTGGTGGACCTCGGGTCGAATTCGGTCCGCCTGGTCGTCTACGAGGGCGAAGCGCGCAACCCGTTGGTCGTGTTCAACGAGAAGGCGGTGCTCCGGCTGGGGCAAGGCTTGCAGGCGACCGGCCGGCTCAACGAGCAAGGGGTGGCGCAGGCGCTCACGGTGATGCGGCGCTACCATGCCGTGGCGCGCGCGATGGGCGCGTCGCCGGTCGAAGTGCTGGCGACCGCGGCCGTGCGCGACGCCGAAAACGGGCCGGACTTCGTGCGGCACTTGCAGGATCGGCTGCCCGGAGTGCCGATCACGGTGCTGTCCGGCGCCGGGGAGGCCGAGCTTGCGGCGGCAGGCGTGCTGTGCGGCATCCCCGACGCGGACGGCGTGCTCGCCGACATCGGCGGCGGCTCGCTCGAACTCGTCCGTCTCGACGACGGCATGCCCGGCCCGGCCCGCACCCTGCCGCTCGGCGTGATCCGGCTTGCAGACCGCGCGCTCGGCGATCTCGCTCGCGCGCGCGACGTGGTCGCGGCCGACCTCGCGACCGTGCCGTGGCTAGGTGAGGCACGGGGGCGCGATTTGTATCTGGTCGGTGGCTCATGGCGCGCGCTCGCCCGGATCCGCATGGCGCAAAGCCAGTATCCGCTGATGATGGTGCATCACTACGAAATGGGGCGCGAGGAAGCGCGCGAGTTCGCCGGCTTCATCGCCACCGCTGGACGCCGCGTGCTCGAGCGGCTGCCGGCCATGTCCCGCCGGCGTATGGACGACCTGCCTTTTGCCGCGACGGTGCTGCGCCGGCTGCTCCGCGAAGCGTCACCGGTCCGTGTGGTATTCAGCGCCAACGGAGTGCGCGAAGGCTGGTTCATGCGGCGGATGCCCCCGTCGATCCGCGGCCTCGATCCGCTCCTCGCGGCCGGGCGCGACTACGCCCGTCGGCTTGGCCGCGACGTCCGGCTGCCACCGCTGCTCGTGGCCTGGACGGCGCCGCTGTTCCCGCACGAAGGAGACGATGCCGCGCGGCTGCGCGAAACGGCGTGCTGGATGTCCGACATCGCCAGCCGCGATCATCCCGAGTTCCGCGCGGAACAGGCCTTCCTGCGGGTGTTCCGGCAGCCGGGCATCGGCCTCGACCACCACGCCCGCGCGTTCCTGGCACTTGCGGTGGCACTCCGCTACGACGCGCCGGACGATGCGGCGTTCTGTCAGCCGGCGCGGGCACTGCTCGACACCGTCAGCGCGCGGCGTGCCGAAATCCTGGGCGGGGCGTTGCGGCTCGCCTATCTGCTCTCCGCGGGCACGCCCGATCTGCTCGCCGCCGCCACCCTCGAGATCGCCGGCGGCCGGCTGGTGCTCAACCTGGACGAGACCCGCGGCGTGTATGCCGGGGAGGGGGTGCAACGGCGCCTTCAGCGCCTCGCCGGCCTTCTCGGGGTCGAAAGCACGATCGAGGCAGTGGCCGCAATGAACTCGGCCGGGCCGCTCGACTAGGCCGATTTCAGCAGCTTGATCCGGCGGCCCTGCACGCCGAGCGTCGAGGTCGCCGCGCTTCAACGCCAGCGCGCTTTCCCCGAACACCTCGCGCCGCCAGCCGTGCAGGGCCTGGATATCCGGGGCGTCCTCCGTTGCCAGCCGCTCGATGTCGTCCGGAGTTGGCAACGAGCTTCGGGGCCACGTCGTGGGTTTCGCATTGGGCCGCCAGCAGCACCTTGAGCAGCGAGACCAGCGCGGGCGAGGGGCGTGGCCCGTCCTTGCCGCGCGCCGCTTCCGGGAGCGCGCTGTCCGGCAGCGCTCGCGCGGCCTCGATCGCTCCCAGCAACGACGCTCCCGCCTCGCCCTCCGCCAGGCCGCGACCCACGCCCCGCACGCGGGCGAGTTCGTCGGGCGTCCGGGGGGCGGTCGCGGCAATCTCGAGCAGCGATTCGTCCTTGAGCACGCGCTGCCGAGGCACGTTCACCCGCTGCGCTTCCCGTTCGCGCCACGCCGCGACGGCCCGGAGCACGCCAAGCAGCCGGCGATTGCCGGTGCGCGGCCGCAGGCGCTCCCACATCGCCTCCGGGTCGGGCCGGTAAGTGGCGGGGTCGGCCAGCGCCGCCATCTCCTCGGCCACCCATTCGAGCCGGCCTTCCTCCCGGAGCCGCGCGCAGAGCCGCTCGGTACACGCCGCGCAGATGCGTCACGTCCGCCGCCGCGTAGGCGATCTGGGCCGCCGACAACGGCCGCGCCGACCAGTCGCTGAACCGGTGCGCTTTGTCGACGTGCCCGCCCGTAAGCGCCGCGACCAGGGAGTCGTATCCGACCTGATCGCCGAACCCCGCGACCATGGCCGCGATCTGGGTGTCGAACAGCGGGGCCGGCACGGCGCCGAAGCGCAGCACGAAGATCTCGTTGTCCTGCCGGGCGGCGTGGAACACCTTGACCACCTCTGGATCCGAGAACAGCCCGCCGAGCGGCGTGAGGTCGATCCCGGGCGCCTGCGCGTCCACGATGGCCACGTCGGCGGCGCCGGCGAGCTGGACGACACAGAGTTCAGGCCAATAGGTGCGCTCACGCATGAACTCGGTGTCCACCGTGACGTATTCCTCGCGCCGCAAACGGGCGCAAAGCTCTTCGAGGGCGTTCGTCGTGGTGATGAGCGTGGGAGCAGGGAAGTCCGGACGGGGCGAACGGGTCATCGGCCGGTCTTACACCGGGGCGGGGCGGCGGCGGAAGGAACGCGAGGCCTGCGGCGCGGATGCCCGATCCGCGAGGACTGACACCGGCACGCTATTCGCATAGAGCTATCAAGACCGACCCGCTAACGACGCAACCCGCTCTGCCCTCAATGCGATCCCGGACATCGCGACATGCCGCTGCTCACCGTGCGCCACGTGACCACCTACCGCTACAAGCAGCCGGTCGCGTTCGGCGAGCACCGGGGCATGTTCCGTCCGAGGGACAGCTACGATCAGCGGCTGATCCACGCCGAACTAAAAATCACCCCGGAGCCGCATTCCCTGCACTGGATGCACGACGTGTTCGGCAACTGCGTGGTCGTCGCCCGGTTCGCCAAGCGGGCCTCTGAGCTTTGCTTCGAGAGCACGATCCGGCTCGACCATTCGGCCGCCAACGCGCTCGACTTCCCGATCGCGGAGCATGCGGAACGCTATCCGTTCAGCTACGACCAGGAGGACATGCCCGACCTGCTGCGCTCGATCGAGCGGCAGTATCCGGACCGCAACAACGAGCTGAGCCGCTGGGCGCGGCAGTTCATCCCCGGCGGGCACGCGATGCCAACCTACGAGCTCTTGTCCAGCATCGCGCGGACGATCAAGCGCGACTTCACCTATGTTGCCCGGAACGAGATGGGGATCCAGGAGCCGTGGCAGACCCTCAAGCAGCGGAGCGGGAGCTGCCGGGACTTCGCGCTCCTGATGATGGAAGCCGTTCGTTCACTTGGTTTCGCAGCGCGGTTCGTTACGGGCTACCTTCACGTGCCCTCGCGCGGCCGGGCGCGGGGAGGCGGCTCGACCCACGCCTGGGTGCAGGTCTACCTGCCCGGTGCCGGCTGGATGGAGTTCGACCCCACCAACGGCATTCTCGGCAGTCGCGACCTGATCCGGGTGGCCGTGGCACGGGATCCTCGGCAGGCCGTGCCGCTGCATGGCAGCTGGATCGGCTTTCCGTCCGACAGCCTCGGCATGTCGGTGGATGTGAGTGTCACGGACGAACTCGGACGAGACGCCTGCAGTCCCTGAGCAGGGGCCGGGCGGCGACGGCGAGACGCAACCGAAACCCGGCCTTGACGGCTACCTCGCGACCGAGCCGGTTGCGCGCCGCCTTCCTGGTTGATTTTTTCGAGCGAGGATCCCCCATGCACATCCGCGCCGGCTACGAGTTGAGCTTCACCCCCCCGCAGCCCACGCCCATCCTGCTGCTGGTCAGCGTGCATCCGTCGCGCGCGGGCGACCTCCTGACCCCGGGCGTGATCTCCTATGATCCGCCGGTACCCACGCGCATCTACCAGGACGATTTCGACAACATCTGCACGCGCGTGTTGGCCCCGGCCGCGCAGTTCACAGTCTCGACCGATTTCATCGTGCTCGATTCGGGCTTGCCGGACGACACGGCGCCCAATGCCATGCAGCACCCGGTCGAAGACTTGCCGGATGATGCGCTCGTCTTCCTGCTCGGAAGCCGATATTGCGAGACCGACCGCCTGACCGACACCGCGTGGTCGCTGTTCGGCAGTACGAAGCCGGGGTGGGAGCGAGTGCAGGCGATCTGCGATTTCGTGCACAATCACATCACGTTCGGCTACCAGGATGCGCGCGCGACGCGGACCGCCTGGGAGGCGTATCAGGAAAAGCGGGGCGTCTGCCGGGATTTCGCGCATTTGGCGGTCACGTTCTGCCGCTGCATGAACATTCCGGCGCGCTATTGCACCGGCTATCTCGGCGACATCGGCGTGCCGCCGCTCGACGCCCCCGGCGATTTCAGCGCCTGGTTCGACGTCTATCTTGGCGGCCGCTGGTACACCTTCGACGCGCGCCACAATATCCCGCGCATTGGCCGCATCCTGATGGCGCGCGGTCGAGACGCGACGGACGTGGCGATCTCAACGAGCTTCGGATCGGCGCCGCTGACGGGCTTTCGCGTGTTCACGGACGAGGTGCAAAGCTAGCGGCGCGCCACTGCGCGGCGACGCAGGCCTGCCACCAGCAGAGGGCTGGCGTCACTCCGAGTTCCATGGCCAAGCCGAACAGCATCGGTCTCGACGGGACGCCGACGGTCAGTAGGCTGACGAGCCGGCCGACGCCGCCAGCCACCACGAGTGCGGTGAGCAACCGAAAGCGCCCCGTGCGGCGCTCGAGGGCCGGGATCGTGGTCCAGAATGCGACGCCAAGTGCCGCGAGCACGCCCGACAGATAACGGACATGGCTGTCGGCCGAGACGGGGTACGCTCCGTCCGCCATCACGGAGGGACCAAGCAGCATCCCGGCAAACCCGGCGGAGACGGGCACGACGCCGCCGGCCATGACGGCGGCTTGCAACAGCCGGCGGCTGGTTGCCGGACCGAAAATCAACCGACGACGGCGAAGCGGAGCAGTATAGCACGTTCACTCGTCATATCCGGGCGGCAATGGCAGCGGGCCGCCCCGGTCAGCACCACGTTTTGGTCCAGGCGGCCGACGGCGCAGGTCGGCAGGGTCGGATCTGGGTTAGGACATCGGCTCGGGGGCCGGCAGACTGTCGCCGGGAAGCGGGATCCACTCGTCGTGATCGGATTGCGGCAGCGCGATGCGGCCGGCGCGCCAGTCGGCCTTGGCCTGCTCGATCCGCTCGCGGGAGGACGAAACGAAATTCCATTCGAGATACCGCGGCCCGATCGGCTCGCCGCCGAGTAGCATCACGATGGAGGGACGGGTCGCCTTGACCGCGACGGCCCCGCCGGGCGCGAAAAGCAGCATTTGCCCCGGCCCGAATGTTCGGCTCCCCACTTCCACCTCGCCGGTCGCGACATAGGCGGCTCGTTCGGGATATTCAGCCGGAAGTTCCGCCACCGCACCAATGTCCAGCGTCCAGTGGATGTAGAACATCGGCGAAAAGGTACGGGAGGGAGCCTCGAGGCCGAGCGCCCGGCCGGCGACGAGGCGCGCCACTACTCCGCGTTCGTCGAGCAGCGGCAACTCCTCCATGGCATGGTGCGAGAAGCCGGGGTCGCTCTCCTCGTCCGCTTCCGGGAGCGCCACCCAGGACTGGATGCCGTGCAGCCGGTCGCCTTGCAGCCGCGCGCGCTCGAAGCGTTCGGAGTGGGCGATGCCTTTGCCCGCCGTCATCCAGTTGACTTCCCCGGCACGGATCGCCTGCACCGTGCCGACGCTGTCCCGATGCATGATTTCGCCCTCGAACAGATAGGTCACGGTCGAGAGCCCAATATGCGGGTGCGGCCGGACGTCCACTTTGCGTGACAGGCCGGGCGCGAACTCGGCTGGTCCCATGTGGTCGAAAAATACGAACGGCCCGACCATCTGCCGCCGAGCCGACGGCAGCACGCGCCCGACCGCGAAACCGCCAAGGTCCTTGCGGTGCTGGTCGATCACAAGCTCGATCACGTGTTGCCTCCTGGGCGCCGCGGCTTGCCGCTGGAGCGAAAGTCATGGGCCAGCCGGGACGGTATCCGCAAGCGCCTAAGATCGGCTAGCTCTGGCGCAGCGCCTGCTCGAGATCGGCTTTGCTCAGGCGTGAGCAGCCGTGCATCCCGCGTCGCTGCGCTTCGGCGTAGAGCTGCGCCCGAGTGGGCTCACCGCGCGGGGCGCGACTGCGGGCCCGCTTGCCCGAACCCGCGCCATCGCCAGTAGCCGTTCGCTTGCCCCGAGCGGGGCCGGACCGCGCCCGGGCCCCGCTGGCCGCCTTGCCGCGGCCTTCCTTGCGCTGCTGCGCTGTCTCGCCTTTGCGCTCCTTCCGTCTCGGTACGGGAGCGGCTTCTACGGTTCTCCGACGGGCTCTTGCGGTTGGACGAACCCGCTTCGCTGAGGCCGATCGCAATGGCCTGGCGCGGGTTGCGCACCTTACGCCCGGCCGACTCCAACTCGCCGTGCTTGAACTCGTGCATCACCCGGCCGACGATCTCCTTTTGCCGGCCGCTCTGTTTCGCCATTTGCCTCTCCTCCGTGCCCTTGCGCGCGCCGGCAAAAAGCCGGCTGCTTCCGTCACAAATGCAACAGTGGCGGTTCGGTTGCTTCGCCGCATCAGTCCCGCACCCGCTGCTCGGCCCACCAGGCAAGCAGGGTGGTCGCGCGGAGAAAGTCGTCCATCTCCATCGCCTCGCGCGGGTTGTGGCTGCCGTTCTGGTTGCGGACCAACAGCATGCCAGCGGGGACGCCGGCCGTGGCGAACGCCGCCGCGTCGTGCGACGCCGGGCTGCCGAGCTGCATCGTGGGCAGTCCGAGCAACCTCGCACCCCGCGCGAGCTCGGCCATGATCGTGGGGTCCATGTGCCCCACGGCGGCGCGCGCCCGTTCGCCGACGTGGAAGCGAACGGAGCGACGCCGCTCGACATCCGCAATGATGGCTTCCGCGCTTCGCTCGAGCTCTGCGAGCACCGCCTCGTCGTAGGCGCGCATGTCGAGCGAGAAGCGAAACGCGCCGGGGATGACCGTCATGCCGTGGGTCGCGGGATCGGTAAAGAAGCGCCCGACCGTGCAGGCCATCGCGACGCCCTTCGCGTCGTGCTCCGCCCATACCGCGTCCAAGCGGGTGAAGAACTCAGCCCCGGCGAGCGCGGCGTCGCGGCGGAAGCGGCGCGGCAAACCGACATGGTCGGCCGCACCCTCGATGCGCACGTCCGGAAAGCGCACGTTCCCAGGGATGCCGGTGCAGATCGCGACAGGTTTGCCAGCCTCGACGAGGCTTGGTGCCTGCTCGATGTGGAGTTCGAGAAAGGCCGCAATCATTGCCGGATCGAGGTGCCCCGCCCCTGGCCGGAGCGCGCCGGGATCGCAGCCAACACTCGCGCATGTGCATCTCGAGCGAGCGCTCCGTGTCGCGACGGCGAGCCTGCAACGCCCCATCGGGCAAGGCGCCGAGCGCGGCGCGGCTGCCGATGTAGGAAACGGCGAACCAGACGCTTTCCTCCGCGCGGATTGCCATGACGGTGAGATCGCGCGCCGGGGCGAAGCCGCGGCGTCGCAGCGCATCCACCGCCACAAGCCCCGCGACCACCCCCGCCGCGCCGTCGAAATTGCCGCCATGCGGCACCGAATCGAGATGCGAGCCGATGATGACGCGCGGGGCGGCGCGGTCGCGCCCGGGCCAAGTCATGTAGAGGTTAGCCGCTGCATCCCGCGTGATGTCGAGGCCGAGCTCGCGTGCCGTCTGCTCGACGGTTGCGTGCGCCCGCTGCTCGCCGGCGCCGTACGGGTCGCGGGTCACGCCCGGTTCGTCGGCTCCGTCACGCCGGAGAGCCTCGAACAGCTCGGCGGCAAATATGCGGCTCGCGCCCACTGCTTCGATGATTTCCATGCCCGCCCTTTCCTCCTCGAACGCGGGTGCTAGCCTGCCATCGAGCGGGAGGCGAAGGCAGGGCAATGGACTCCACGAGCGACATGCTGCGCGACATGGCGGGACGCTTGTTCGCCGAGCACTGCACGCGCGAGGTGCTGCGCGACGCCGAGAAGGCGATCTGGCCTGCAGCTGCTTGGCGCGCGCTGGAGGATGCCGGCCTTTCCCGCGCACTGGTGCCCGAGGCCGCGGGCGGGTTCGGCGTTGCCGTCGCCGATGCGCTCGGGCTGCTGCGGATCGCGGGAGAGCACACGTTGCCCTTGCCGCTCGCGGAAACGATGCTGGCGAGCTGGCTGCTCGCCGGTGCGGGGTTCCCCGTGCCGGAGGGTCCGCTTACCGTGGCCCCGGTGGCGCACGGGGACCGGCTGCGGCTCGTCCGCGACGGCTCCGGATGGCGCATCGAGGAGATGGCGACCCGCGTGCCCTGGGGTCGCGTGTCCGGCATCGGCGTCGCGGTGCTGGCCGAGCACGAGGGTGCGCCATGGGTCGCGTTCGTCCGGGCCGGCGCGTTGGCTGTGACGGAAGCGGAGAACGTCGCCCGCGAGCCGCGGGATACGCTGCACTTCACCGAAGCGATCGGGGCGGACGACGCGCGTCCCGCCGCCGCCGGGGTCGGACCCGAGCAACTCCGCCTCGTGGGTGCGGCGATGCGCAGCCTGCAGATCGCGGGCGCACTGACCCGACTTGTGAGCACCACCACCCAATACGCGCAGGAGCGCGTGCAATTCGGCCGTCCGATCGGCAAGTTCCAGGCGATCCAGCACAGCCTTGCCGTCATGGCGACGCAGGCTGCCGCCGCCGTTGCGGCGAGCGATCTCGGGGCGGAAGCCGTGGCGGACGGCATCCGGCCGCTGCCGATCGCGGCCGCCAAGGCGCGGGCAGGCGAGGCGGCCGGCATTGCGGCCGGGCTCGCCCATCAGGTGCACGGCGCGATCGGCTTCACGTACGAGCACCATCTGCACTTCATCACCAAGCGCTTGTGGTCCTGGCGTGACGAGTGGGGCAACGAGGCGGCCTGGAACCTTGTCGTCGGGCGGCACATGGCCCGCGCCGGAGCCGATCGGCTGTGGCCAGAGATCACGGCCGCTTGAGTTTCTCCCCCGTGATCCACAGCCGTCCACAGGCTGGAGTGGCTGCATTGCACGGCCTCACCTGCGTATCCTGCGTGTCCAATGAACAGTCTCAATTCGCCACTGCTCGGCTTGTCCCAGCGACTGCCGCCCTCGAACATGCAGGCCGAGCAAGCGCTGCTCGGGGCACTGCTCGCCAATAACCGCGCCTATGAGCGGGTGAGTGAGTTTCTCGCCCCCGAGCATTTTGCCGACCCGATCCACGGGCGCATCTTCCAGGCAATCGCGCGGCGGGTTGAAGCGGGCCAGCTAGCGGACGCCGTCACCTTGAAGGCCGAGTTCGAGCATGCGGGTGTGCTCGACGAGGTGGGCGGCACTTCGTATCTGGTCCAGCTTCTTGGCGCGATGGTCGGCATCATCAACGCCGGCGAATACGGCCGCACGGTCTACGATTCGTGGCTGCGGCGGCAGTTGATCGACGTCGGCGAAACGGTGGTGAACAACGCGTTCGGCGCCGACCCTGAGCTTGACGGCCCCAGGCAGATCGAGGCCGCGGAGCAACAATTGTTTTCCTTGGCGACCGAAGGCGGTGCGAGCGGCGGCTTCATCACCTTCGAAAAGGCGTTGACGGAAGCGATCCTCGGGGCGGAGCGGGCGCACAAACGGTCGGGCCATGTGTCGGGCTTGGCGACCGGGCTGCGCGATCTCGACGCCAAGATGGGCGGGATGCATCCGTCCGACCTCATCATCCTGGCCGGACGGCCGGGAATGGGAAAGACGGCGCTGGCGACCAAGATCGCGTTCGGCGCCGCGCAGGCGATGGTGGCGAATGCGCGGCGGGTCGATCCTGACGCGTTGCCGAAGGGTAGCGTCGCCGTGTTCTCGCTCGAAATGAGCGCCGAACAGCTCGCGACCCGATTGCTCTCGGAAGAGGCGCGCATCTCCGGCGACCGCATCCGCCGCGGCGACATCGGCCAGCGTGAGTTCGACAAGTTCGTCCAGGTGAGCCGACAGATCGCGGCACTGCCGATCCAGATCGACGACACCCCGGCGCTGACCCTCTCGGCGATGCGGACCCGCTGCCGGCGGCTCAAGCGCACGCGCGGCTTAGACTTGGTGGTGGTGGACTATCTCCAGCTCATGCGCCCGTCGGCCGGGACGCGCCCGGAGAACCGGGTGCTGGAAATCAGCCAGATCACCCAGGGCCTCAAGGCGATTGCCAAGGAGCTTGCGGTGCCGGTGCTCGCGTTGTCGCAGCTGTCCCGCGCAGTAGAAAGCCGCGAGGACAAGCGCCCGCAGCTTTCGGACCTCCGCGAGTCCGGCACGATCGAGCAGGACGCCGACGTGGTGATGTTCGTCTATCGTGACGAATACTACCTGGCACAGCGCGCGCCGAAGCAGATGAACTTCGAGGCCGAGGGCAAGTTCCAGGACGCGCTGACCAAGTGGACCACCGACATGGACGCAGTGCACAATCAGGCCGAGCTCATCATCGCCAAGCAGCGGCATGGTCCGACGGGCGGGATCCGCCTGTTCTTCGAGGCGGAGTTCACGCGCTTCGCTGATCTCGACCTGCAACACTCGGACGCAGATTGAACGAGCCGTCACCCCGGCCCGCCAGCGGCAGAGACGGAATTCGACTGCTCTCCCGCGTGGGGGAGAGGATTGGGTCGTCGCGGCGATGCTGGAAATAGACCTCGACGCCATCGCCGCTAACTGGCTTTCGTTGCGAGACCGGCATCCGAGGGGTGCGGTCGCCGCCGTCGTCAAGGCGGACGGCTACGGTCTCGGAGCACGCCCCATCGCGGCGCGACTGCACGGCGAGGGCTGCCGCCACTTCTTCACCGCCACTTTGCCCGAGGCGCTCGCGATCCGCGACCTGCTCCCGGGCGCGATGCTCGCAACACTCAACGGCCTCGAGCCCCGCGCCGCCGCCACCTACGTTGCCCACGACATCCAGCCAGTGCTCGGGTCGCTCCCTGAGATCGATGCGTGGTCGGCCGAGGCGCGCCGTCTCGGGCGAGGATTGCCGGCATTGCTGCACATCGACACGGGGATGTCGCGGCTCGGACTCGATGCCGGTGAATGCGCCGCACTCCGGGCCGAACCGGCCCGCCTTCGACCCATCGCACTCCGCTACGTCCTGACGCATCTCGCGTCGTCCGAACTTCCGCACGATCCCGCCAACGCGGCCCAACTTCGGCGCTTCACTGAGGCGTGCGTGGCGTTCCCCGGGATCCCGCGCAGCATCGCCAACTCGTCCGGGATGTTTCTCGGCCCGGACTACATGGCCGACCTCGCCCGGCCGGGGGCGGCGCTGTACGGCATCAATCCGACGCCCGGCCAACCCAACCCGATGCGGCCGGTCCTCCGGCTGCTCGCCCCCGTGCTGCAGGTGCGCAGCATCGCTGCCGGTGAGGCGGTCGGCTACAACGGCACGTGGCGCGCCCAGCGGCCGAGCCGGATTGCGACCGTGCCGGTAGGCTATGCCGACGGCTGGCACCGTGCGCGTTCCGGGCGCGGGGCCGCCTGTTTTGACGGCAGGGCCGTCCCGCTGGTAGGGCGTGTGTCCATGGACCTGACCACCTACGACGTGACCGATCTTCCGGAGATCGGTCGTGGCAGCTTTCTGGAGCTGATCGGTCCCGGCATTTCGGTCGACACGGTGGCCGAAGCCGGGAGCACGAACGGCTACGAGGTGCTGACCTCCCTGGGCCGGCGGTTCGCGCGGACCTATCGCGCCGCGTGAACGCCCTTCTCGATCTGGTTGCCGCGATTGGCCGCGCGGTCATCGATGCGTGCCGGTTCGCCGGCAGGCTCGCCGCCTTCACTTTGTCCGGCGTCTCGCACCTGCTCCGACCGCCGTTTTACTGGCGTATGTTCGGCCGCGCGATGCTCGAGATCGGCTTTTACAGCCTGCCGGTCGTGGCGCTCACGGCTGTGTTCACCGGCATGGTGCTCGCCTTGCAATCCTACACGGGATTTGCCCGCTTCTCCGCCGAGGGCGCGATCGCCAGCCTGGTCGTGTTGTCGGTCACGCGCGAGCTTGGCCCCGTGCTGGCCGGGCTGATGGTGGCAGGGCGGGTGGGCGCGGCGATGGCGGCCGAGATCGGCACCATGCGCGTGACGGATCAGGTGGACGCTCTGACGACCCTTTCCACCGATCCGATGAAATACCTCGTGGCACCCCGGCTGCTCGCCGGCACCATCGCCTTGCCGCTGCTCGTCGTCGTGGCCGACATCCTGGGTGTGCTCGGAGGCTACATCATCGCGGTGGCCAAGCTCGGCTTCAATGACGCCACCTATCTGCGCAACACCCTCGATTTCGTGCAGACGATCGACGTTGTCTCCGGCCTCGCCAAGGCCGCTGTGTTCGGCTTTCTGATCACGCTCATGGGATGTTTTCAGGGCTATAACAGCCGGGGCGGGGCGCAGGGCGTGGGTGCTGCGACGACGGCCGCCGTGGTCGCGGCGTCCGTGCTGATCCTTGCGTTCGACTACCTGCTGACCGAGATGTTTTTCGCTCGATGAACACGCTCGCGCAGCGTTCCGCGACGCCGAAGATCAGGGTGCGCGGGCTGCGCAAGGCGTTCGGGGACAAGCTGGTGCTCAACGGCATCGACCTCGACGTCGCGCCGCAAACGTCCATGGTGGTGATCGGCGGCTCGGGGTCCGGCAAGTCGGTGCTGCTCAAATGCATCCTCGGCCTTATCGAGGCCGACGCCGGCGCGATCGAAATCGACGGCAAGGACGTGCTGCGGATGCGCCGGGCCGATGCGGTGGCGGCGCGGGCGCGGATCGGGATGCTGTTCCAGAACGGCGCGTTGTTCGACAGCTTGCCGGTTTGGGAGAACGTGGCGTTCGGCCTTCTCGCAAAACGCCGGCTGTCGCGCGCGTCGGCCCGCGAGCGGGCGATGGAGGTGCTGGCGCAAGTCGGACTCGGCCCAAGCGTGGGCGAGCTATATCCGGCGGAGCTGTCGGGCGGGATGCAGAAACGAGTGGCCCTCGCGCGGGCGATCGCGGCACAGCCGGAGATCATGTTCTTCGATGAACCGACCACTGGGCTCGATCCGATCATGGGCGCGGTGATCGACGGGCTGATCGTAGATTGCGTCAAGCGGCTCGGCAGCACGGCCGTGGCGATCACGCACGACATGGCGAGTGCCAGGCGCATCGGCGACGAGGCGGCGATGATCCAGGGAGGCAAGATCGTTTGGAACGGGCCGGCGTCGGCGTTGATGCACAGCGGCAATCCGTTCGTGGAGCAGTTCACCCACGGCCTGCGGGAGGGTCCGATCCAGATGGAGCTACGGCGATGAACGTGTCGGCGCGATCGGCGCCGCCCTCGCCCACAAGCTTCGGGAACACGAGACGAATGGTGGCCCGGCTAGGGGCGGTTGTGCTGGCGCTGGTGTTGGCCCGGCCCGCCGCCGCCGAACCCGATCAGCTCATCGGCCTGTTCATGCAATCCTGTCTCCCGTTTGTAGGCGACGCGCAGGGCTTGCGAAAGTGGGCGGCTGGCGTGGGCTTGCCGCCGCTGCCCCAAGAGGGACAGAAGGCGTTCCTCGGAGCTCAGCCCGGGGAGGTGTTCGACGCCAGCACCCCGCAGGCCAAGTTCGTGGTGATTTCCGGCGACAACGGGGCCTGCGCGGTGATGGCGGAAGAGCCTGCGCCGTCCGACATCAACAAGGCGGTGGAGGGCGCGCTGGCCTCGGCGGGCATCGACGCCCGCGTGATCGGCGAGGGCGACGATCCCAAGGTGCCAGCCCTGCATCACCGGGCCTATCTTGCCCGGAAAGGCAGCCGATCGTGGAGGATCGTGCTCAGCACGGGCGCGCACGCCATGCTGAGCGCGTCGAACTAGCGGTGGCGAAAACCGGGCCTCGCTACGTCTGCCAGGCCTGCGGCGCGGTGACCGGGCGTTGGGTGGGACGGTGCGAGAGCTGCGGCGAGTGGAACACCATCCATGAGGAGCCGGCCGAAATCCGCCCCGTCGCCGCTGGCAAGGGAGCGGGGCGGCCGGTCAGCTTTGTCGGCCTGGCGGGCAGCGCCGACCCGCCGCCGCGCTGTGCCATCGGCATCGCCGAACTCGACCGCGTGCTGGGGGGCGGTCTCGTCGCGGCGTCGGCCGTGCTGGTCGGCGGCGATCCCGGCATCGGCAAGTCTACCCTGATGCTGCAGGCGGCGGCGTCGCTCGCGCGGGCGGGGCGACGAGTGCTGTATATCTCGGGCGAGGAGGCGATCGAGCAGATCAGGCTGCGCGCACGCCGGCTGGGCCTCGCGGATGCCCGCCTCGAGCTCGCCGCGGCGATCAACCTCCGCGATATCGCCAAGAGCCTGGAAGGAGAGGGCGACGCAGCGCTGGTGGTGATCGACAGCATCCAGACCATGTGGCTCGACACCATCGACAGCGCGCCCGGAACCGTCGGGCAGGTGCGGGCTTGCAGCTTCGAGCTGATCCGGCTGGCCAAGTCGCGAGGCTTCGCCCTCGCCCTGGTGGGCCACGTCACCAAGGAGGGCGCGATCGCCGGGCCGCGCGTCCTCGAGCACATGGTGGACGCCGTGCTCTACCTGGAAGGCGACCGCGGCCATCAGTTTCGGATCTTGCGAGGTGTCAAAAACCGGTTCGGCGCCACGGACGAGATCGGCGTGTTCGAGATGGGCGAGGCGGGGCTCGCCGAAGTGCCGAACCCGTCGGCGCTGTTCCTGGCCGAGCGGCGCGGCAACATCTCCGGCAGCGCCGTGTTCGCAGGCCTCGAGGGCACCCGGCCGGTGCTGGTCGAGGTGCAGGCGCTGCTCGCCCCCAACGCCGGCGGCTCCGGCCGGCGCGCGGTGGTGGGCTGGGATGCGGCGCGGCTATCGATGCTGCTGGCCGTCCTGGAGACCCGCTGCGGCCTCCGACTCCACGCCTCTGACGTATACCTCAACGTGGCGGGCGGCCTGCGCGTGGGCGAGCCTGCGGCGGACCTCGCCGTCGCTGCGGCGCTGGCTTCCGCCGCGTCCGACATGCCGACCAGTCCCGGGATGGTGTATTTCGGCGAGATCGGACTATCCGGCGAGGTGCGGCAGGTGGCGCAGGCGGAGGCGCGGCTCAAGGAGGCGGCCAAGCTCGGCTTCGACGCCGCGTCCCTGCCGCGCCGGGTCGCGCGCGGCAACCGCACGATCGCGGCGCCTGACGGGCTGCGGCTGCACGAGGTGGGGCACTTGTCCGATCTTGTCGAACGATTCGGAGCGCAACCGTGACGCCTGTCCCCGACTTCCCCCTGATGGCAGGGGAGCAGAAGGCGTGACCTGGGTGGACC
This sequence comes from uncultured Alphaproteobacteria bacterium, assembly GCA_963757115.1. Classification (GTDB taxonomy): domain Bacteria; phylum Pseudomonadota; class Alphaproteobacteria; order Acetobacterales; family Acetobacteraceae; genus CAVWQV01. The sequence goes on from CAVWQV010000015.1 coordinate 116,874, forward strand.
TTGCGGTGCTGGGTGTGCTCGCGGTCTCGGCGCTGCTCGCCTTTCTGCGCGGCTTCGTGCGCGAGGTGCTGGGGGTAGGGGCCTGGGTCGGGGCGGTGGTGGTGGCGATCTGGGCTTTTCCGTTCGCCCGTCCTCGCTTCCGGGAATGGCTTGGCGCGCCGGACCTGGTCGATCCCGTCACCTTTGCCGCCGTGTTCATCGTGACCTTGCTGATACTGCTGCTGATATCGCACTGGATCGGCGCCTTGGTGCGGGGCTCGGCGCTTGGCGGATTGGACCGTACGTTTGGGCTGCTATTCGGATTGCTGAGGGGTGCGGCGCTGGTCGTGTTCGCTTATATCGCGGCTGGGCTCGTAGTTCCGATCGACCGCTGGCCGGGCGCGGTGCTCCATGCGCGCAGTTTGCCGGTCGCCTATGCCGGTGCGGCCTGGGCCGCCGCGCGCGTGCCGCCTGACTATCGGCCCAAGTTGCAGGCCCCGCCTGCCGGGCGCGAGACCACCGCGGAAGGCTTGTCGCGCCTGGCGCCGCTCGGGCGCGCCACCGACAAGCCTGCCGAGCGGCAGTAGGAGAACGTCGAATGGTCGCCGATCCGCTGCATGACGACGACAAGCTGCACGAGGAGTGCGGCGTGCTCGGCTTGTGGGACGTGCCGGACGCGGCGGCGGTCATCGCACTCGGCCTCCATGCCCTCCAGCATCGCGGCCAGGAGGCGACCGGCATCGTCTCGTTCGACGGCGCGCGGTTCCATTCGCATCGCGGCCTCGGGCTCGTGGGGGACAATTTCGGCGACGCCAAGGTGATCGCCTCGCTCCCGGGCGAGATCGCCGTCGGTCACAACCGATACGCCACAACCGGCGACACCGTGCTGCGTAACGTGCAGCCGCTGTACGCGGATTTCGAGTTCGGCGGTTTCGCGGTTGCCCACAACGGCAATCTCACCAACGCCCATGTGCTGCGCCGGGCGCTGGTGCGGCGCGGCTGCCTGTTCCAGTCCACCACCGACAGCGAAGTGTTCGTCCATCTCATCGCCATCAGCCTCTACTCGACGGTGGTGGACCGGCTGATCGACGCGCTGAAGCAGGTGGTCGGGGCCTACTCGCTGGTGGCGCTGTCGGACCGGCAGCTGATGGGCGTGCGCGATCCGCTGGGTGTCCGGCCGCTGATCCTGGGACGGCTCGGCAGCGGCTGGGTGCTGGCGAGCGAGACCTGCGCGCTCGACATCATCGGGGCCGAGTTCGTCCGCGACGTGGAGCCCGGCGAGATCGTCGTCATCAACGACAAGGGCGTGCACAGCATCCGGCCGTTCGGCAAGCAGCCCGAACGGTTCTGCGTGTTCGAGTACATCTACTTCGCGCGGCCCGATTCCATCATGGAGGGCATGCCGGTCTACGAGGCGCGCAAGCGGATCGGCATGGAGCTGGCGCGCGAGTCGCACGTGCCGGCTGACGTGATCGTGCCGGTGCCGGATTCCGGCGTTCCCGCCGCGATGGGCTACGCGCAGGAAAGCGGCATTCCGTTCGAGTTCGGCATCGTCCGCAACCACTATGTCGGCCGCACCTTCATCGAGCCGACCGAGACCATTCGCAATCTTGGGGTCAAGCTGAAGCATTCGGCCAATCGCGCCGTGCTGGCTGGCCAGCGCGTGGTGCTGGTGGACGACAGCATCGTACGCGGCACCACCAGCCGCAAGATCGTCGAGATGGTGCGCGCAGCCGGGGCGGCCGAGGTGCACATGCGCATTTCCTCGCCGCCCACCACGCATTCCTGCTTCTATGGCATCGACACGCCCGAGCGGGGCAAGCTGCTCGCGGCCGTGCACGACGTGGACGAGATGGCGAAGCTGATCGGTGCCGACAGCCTGGCGTTCGTCTCGTTGGACGGCCTTTATTCGGCGCTCGGCAAATCCGGCCGTGTGGCCGCGACTCCGCACTACTGCGACGCCTGTTTTACCGGCGACTACCCGATCCCGCTGCCGGATATGGCTGACAACGCCGATCGCCAGCTCAGCTTGCTCACCGAGAACTGATGGCCGCCCCGCTCGAGGGCCGGGTCGCGCTGGTCACGGGCGCGAGCCGAGGCATTGGCGCGGCCGCGGCGATCGAGTTGGCGCGTTTGGGCGCTCATCTCGTCATCACCGCCCGCACGCAGGGCGGGCTTGAGGAAACCGACGACGCCATCCGCGCGGCGGGCGGCCAAGCCAGCCTGCTGCCGCTCGACCTGCGGGAAGGCGAGCAGATCGACATGATCGGCCCGAGCCTGTTCGAGCGGTTCGGCCGGCTCGACGTGCTGGTGCACGCCGCCGCGATCCTCGGCAAGCTGACGCCCGTGCCGCACATTCTGACGGAGGACTGGGCCGACCTCGTCGCCGTCAATCTCACCGCGGGTCTCAGGCTGATCCGCACCGCTGCACCTTTGCTGCAGAATGCCGAGGCTGGCCGGGCCGTGTTCCTCACCGACGCGCGGGCGAGCCGGCCCGGCGCCTACTGGGGACCGTACGCCGCGACCAAGGCGGCGCTCGCGCACCTGGCACTCACCTGGGCCGACGAGGTGCGGACGACGCGACTGCGCGTGAACCTGTTTGAACCCGGCCCGGTCGCGACCCGGTTGCGGCGCCAGGCATTCCCCGGCGAGAACGCCGCCGCGCTGCCCCGCCCCGCTGACGTGGCGCCCGCCCTGGTGGCACTCTGCCTTCCCGAAGAGACGCGACATGGCGTCGTCGTGAGGGCGGACACGAATGAGCATCGAGGCTGAACTCGATCGGGCGGCGTCCGGGGCACGATCGGCGCGGCTTAGCCTCGTTCAAGGCAGTGGCCTACGGCGCTCCATCTACTGAGAATCGGTTCGGGCCTTTTTAGTCCCGGCATTTGGTGGATTGGGTTGAGGGTGAACCGCTGGGGCTGCGAACTCCAAGCCGTAGCGCCTGGCGAGAGTCCTCAGGCTCTCTTGACTATGCTGTATCGCTCGACGGACCGCCGTCTTCGTTGTGGCGCTGCAGTGCAGAATCTGGCCCATAGTGCTTCCTTCCACTCGCGTGAGAAGACCGCACCATCAAAGCCCGGGATCAAACGCCAACTGTGGATTTTTCAAACGACGGTTCTGGGGAGTTTCACTCCGGCATCAACAAGCTCAATGCCTCGCCAATATAAACCCCCCCGGTGTAGCGCAATGGCATCGCTCGAGGAAGCAAAGCGGCATTTCGACACCGCATCTGGAGACGTCGATCCCTCGACCAAATTCATGTCCACCGGAGTGTGAACGAAGGGGCGATTTTCACTGAGAGGTGGCCTTGGGGCTTCCTGCTAAGCGGGGATGTTATGGGGGCTGCTCATTGTCTTCTGGTTAGCCTTTGACGAACGGATCTCTTCCTTTGGACGTCCTTGCCTGGCTTGACCGCAATTCTCGCGACAAGCCTCGCCGCGGCTCCCTTAATCCGCATTTGTCACGCTGATTGATTTCGCTTCCTTCCTAACGCGAGCAGTTTCACGACGGACGAGGTGGGCCACCAAGGACCGGCCTGGCGGGCTGCGCTGCAGGCATTGTGTCGTTTTGTTGGCGAGCCGGTTCTCGTTGCGCGTGTGTGACATAGCTCACACCCTGCCGCCTGGCCAAGGGTCTAGAACAAAGCCAAATCAGGGGAACGCCCACAATGAATAAAAGCTTTCTCGGCTATGGCTATGGCTGGCTGTCTGATCCCAACATGTGGACCCCATGGGGAGCGCCGCAACCGGGCGATCAGTTGAACGTCTCGCACGGCATTCCATTTGTTGGCGACAGCTCGTTCGGCTCACCTTCAGCCCACACCACTATCAACGTCGCCAGCGCCACGAGTGACCAGGCCATTCTACTTACGTGGAATGAAACATTTCAGAATACATCAATTAGCAATTTCACCTTCGCCGATCCGCACTCAGGGCAAGTTGTTATCGCAGATCGTGTAACATTGGATGCTCAGAGCAGCATCAATGCCGTAAGTCAGTTGCCAGTCGGCAACGCAATGACCGTTTGGCTGTACAACAACTCTCAACTTGTTAATCAAGGAAGGCTGACCGCCGGGCCACGGACGACGCTGGATGTTGAGGGCGGCACTGGGGCGGTGCTTGCAAATAACGGCAACATCACCGCCAACGGAGGAACGATTCTTGTTAATGCCGACCTTGCAGGGTCGGGGAATATTTGGTCCACTTCCAGCGCTCAAATCGGCGGAACGATCGAATTGGGCAAATCAGTAGGCGCGGGAGAGACGATCCACGTTGGACAAGGAAATGTCCAGCTCGATGATCCAGCGCAGTTCCTGGGTTACGTCGATATGCCAGCTTCGGCTGGTAACGTGCGGATGGAAGGGCTGGCAGCCTCAAGTTGGAAGGCGATCCCTAACAGTTCGCTCGTTGAGCTGTTGAACTCCTCAGGAACTCCCATCGACATAGTGAACATCATTCCTCAAAGCCACGCACAACTAACGATGACTTCGTTTACCGATAACCATGGCGTTGGAACGATGCTGCAAAACATGTATCTGGCTTCTGGAGCGCCGGCCACACAAGGCATCGTGCTGGGCCACGCTTAGTGTCAGTCCGGGATCAAATTGAGTTGGCGAGAGTTGGTTATGATGAGCGCCTTGCGCGGCTCGGAACGGCTGTGAGGCTATCTTCGGCAGCTCTTGGAGAGGTGCCGCGCGTGGACGAATAAGCATAGCGCCCGCTATGACCGCAGCGCGTTGCGCTACCCGAGCGACATGACGGATGCGGAGTGGTTGCTGGTTGGGCCGCTGATCCCGCGGGCCAAGCGGGGCGGCAACAAGCGGACGGTGGATGAGCGGGGTATCGTCAATCGGAGTGATGGATGTCCTCAGCACGGGCTGCCAGTGGGCTGCGCTGCCGAAGGACCTGCCGCCGAAGAGCACGGTGAACGACTACTTCCGGGGGTGGGACGACGACGGCACACTCGATCGCATCCATTCGCGCCCTGTATGTGCATTGCCGTGAACAGGCTGGACACGAAGCGACCCCGACGGCTGCGATCATCGACGCCAGAGCGTCAGAAGCGCGGAAAAAGGGGGCGCTCGATCGATCCGCCGGGCTACGCTGCCGCCAATAAGATGAAGGGCGCGAAACGGCATGTCCTGGTCGATACGCAGGGCTTGCTGATGCAGGCGATCGTCCACGCTGCGGCCGATCGAGAACACAGTTCCTGTACTCTCTGAGGTCGGTTAACACTCAAAACGATTTGGCTTCTTAGCTTTTGTCCTCGAGCCGCTGCATCAGCCGCCAAGTTGCACGTCCTCGCCCTCGGGCGCGACAAACCTGCACGGCGGCGCTTGGGTTCGCGTTGGTTCCCCTTGTGAAGGCGCCATAACGCAGTTCCCGAACTCGTGGCATGCTGGCTCCTGATGAGGCGCGGCATTGGTCGTCGCCGGGGGGGAGGACAGGAATGGGCATCGAGGCTGAAACCCGGTCGGGCCGCATCCGGGGCTCGCTAGCGCGGTGGAGTCGCGTCGTTCAAGGCCGTGCCGTATGGCGCGTCGACAGCGGGTGACAATCGGTTCAAGCCGCCGCGACCGCCCGCTCCCTGGGGCGGCGTGCGCGAAGCATTCGACTACGCCGGGCAGGCCCCGCAATCGCGGACGGGTTTTGAGCGCCGCGCGGAGCTGATGCATTTTGCGAGCCCGCCCGACACGACGCCGGAAACCGAGGATTGCCTGACGTTGAACCTTTGGACGCCGGCGTTGCGCGATGGCGGGCGGCGGCCGGTGATGGTGTGGTTCCACGGCGGCGCGTTCTCGTTTGGCTCGGCCAATAGCGCGCGGCTCGACGGCACGCGGCTAGCGAGCCGGCACGACGTCGTGGTCGTCACCGTCAATCAGCGGCTCAACATCTTCGGCTTCCTCGACCTTTCGGATGTCGGCGGCTCCGAATGGGCGGCATCGGGCAACGCCGGCACGCTCGACATGCTCGCTGCACTCGAATGGGTGCGCGACAACATCGAGAGCTTCGGCGGCGACCCCGGCAACGTCACGATATTTGGCGAGTCGGGCGGCGGCGCGAAGGTGAGCACTCTGATGGCGATGCCGGCCGCGCGGGGCCTGTTCCATCGTGCGATCGTGCAAAGTGGCGCGGCCATTCGACTGCGGACCCGCGACCGCGCATTGCGGCTGACGGAGCTTGTCCTCCGCGAACTCGGACTGGAACGCGGAAGCTTTCGTGAACTGCAAAGCGTGCCGGCCGCACGATTGCGGGCCGCAATCGCCCCTGCCGAACAGGCGCTCGGGCCGTCGCCGTTCCCCTTGCTCGACCGCTATCCGTTCGGCCCGGTCGTGGACGGCGGTGTCGTGCCGCGCCAGCCGTTCGATCCTGACGCGCCCGAGATTTCGGCCGACATCCCGCTTCTGGTGGGTGACACGAAAGATGAGGCTTCGTTGTTCCTCGCACAGGACGACCGCGTCTGGAACGGCAGCTTGACCGCGGACGAGTTCCGTGCGGCCGTGGCCAAGGTGGCCGGCGACGAGACCGACCGCGCGGTCGAAATCTACGAGCGCTTGCTGCCTGACGCGAGCCCGGCCGAGCGGCTCATCGCGGCGTTGACCGACGCCAACTTCCGCATCCGCTCACTGTTGATGGCGGATCGACGGTCGCGGCAGGCTGGCGCGTCTACCTGGATGTATTCCTTTGCGTTTGAAACCAAATCCTTCGAGGGCCGGCTCAAATCGCCTCACGCCTTCGACGTCCCGTTCACCTTCGACACGATCGATACGCTGCCGGCGATCGACCGCACCGAGGCGGCGGCGGCAGTCGGGGCGGCGATGTCGGGCTGCTGGGCGGCGTTCGCGCGGACCGGCATCCCGCAGCACGCGACACTTCCGCCGTGGCCCGCCTACTCGCTCGACCGGCGGGCGACCCTCGTGCTCGACGCCGAATGCAGCATTGCCGATGACCCTGGGGCCGAGACGCGCGCGCTGTGGCAGCGGGTCGCGGGCGCGCAAGCATGAACGAGTGTGCATGAGCGGGGCGCGTGTCACGCTCATCCTGCGGACGCACCGGCCGGGCGACATCGGTTGGGTTATCTCCCGGCATCGCGCGCTTTACGCGCGGGATGCGACCCGAGGTTCGAGGCGTTTGTCGCCCGCGTTGCGGCCGATTTCCTCGAACGGCATGATCCGGCGCGGGAACGCTGCTGGATCGCGGAAGCGGACGGCGCGCCGGTCGGCTCCGTTACCCTTGTGCGCGAACGGATGAAGTAAGCAGCTCCGGCTGTTGATCGTGGAGCCGGAGGCCCGTAGCCTCGGCGCGGGCAAGGTGCTGGTTGACGCCATGACGAAACCGAAGGTCGCGTTCATCGGCACCGGGGGCACGATCTCCTCGCTCGGCGAGAGCGCGCTCGACCTGCAGGAATACGCCGCTTCCGGCAGCATGATGCATGCCCAGGAGATCCTCGCCCGGTTCCCCGAGACGGGCCTGGTCGCAGACGTGGTGCCGGTGCGGTATCGCAACGTCCCCAGCCCGGCGATCGGCTTCGCCGAATGGCGCGAGCTTGTGTTGCTGTGCGACGCGCTCGTGAAGGAGCATCCCGACCTCGCCGGCATCGTGATCGGCCACGGCACCGCGACCCTGGAGGAAACCGCCTACTTTCTCAGCCTCACATTGAAGGTTTCGGTTCCGGTGGTGGTCGTCGGCGCGCAGCGGCCCGCGAGCGCGCTTTCGACCGATGCCGGGCTCAACCTCGTCAATGCGATCCGCGTCGCGGCCAGCCCGGAGTCGCGCGGGATGGGCGTGCTGGTGCTGCTCAACGACGAGATCCAGGCCGCGCGCGACGTGACCAAGACATCGACCTTGCGGCTGCAAACCTTTCGCACGGCCGATTTCGGCGTGCTCGGCCACGCCGACGGCGACGCCGTGGCGTATTATCGCCGCCCGGTGCGCCGCGCGGCACCCAACACGGAGTTCAACGTCCAAGCGCTTCAAGAGCTGCCGCGCGTTGACGTCGCTTACGCCTACGCCGGGGCCGACGCGGTCGCGGTCGAGGCGTTCGTGGCCGCCGGCGCGCGCGGGATCGTTTCGGCAGGGTTCGCGCCGGGCTTTGTCCCTCCCGGGCAGATGACGGCTCTGTCGGAGGCGGCAAAGGCGGGCGTGATCGTGGTGCAATCAACGCGGGCGGGCAGCGGCCGGACGTTCCGCACCAGCCGAATGCGTGAGGCCGGCTTCCTGATCGCCGACAACCTCACGCCGCAGAAGGCGCGCATCCTGCTTGCGCTCGCTTTGTCGGTAACGGACGACCCGGCCGAGATCGAGCGCATGTTCCGCACCTACTGAACGGCCGGCGGCGCAATGGACGCTTCCATCCTGCTCATCCTGGTGCAGGACGGGGTCGTCAACGGCGCAATCTACGCACTGCTCGCCTTGTCGCTCGTGCTCGTGTTCACCGTCACCCGCGTCGTGTTCATCCCGCAGGGCGAGCTGGTCGCCTTCGGCGCGCTGAGTTACGCGAGCCTCGACGCCGGCCGCGTGCCCGGCAGCGCGTTTCTGTTGTGCGGCCTCGGCGCGCTCGCGTGCGTGCTGAGCTTGGTGCAAAGCTGGCGATTACTGGACCGCGCGCGCTTGATTCGGATCGTCCTCGGCACGATCGCGCTGCCATTGGCGGTTCTCGCGCTCACCGCATGGGCAGCTCCCCGTCACGACGGTGCGCTCGCCGAGGCCCTGCTTTCCTTGCTGGTGGTGGCGCCGATGGGTCCGCTGCTTTACCGGATTGCTTTTCAGCCGCTTGGCGAGGGCTCCGTACCTGGTGTTGCTGATCGCAGCTGTCGGCGTGCACCTCTCGATGGTCGGCCTCGGGCTCGTGTTCTTCGGCCCCGAGGGTTTCCGGGGCAATGCCTTCTCGGAGGGCGAGCTTGCCGTGGGAGGGTTGCTGGTTCCCGCCCAGGCGATCTGGATCATCGGGGCTACCGCCGTGCTGATGCTGGCGCTCGCGTTGTTCTTCGGGCGGACCTTGCACGGCAAGGCGCTCCGGGCAACGGCAATCAACCGGCGCGGCGCCCGGCTGGTCGGCATCGGGGCGGCCCAGTCGGGCCAGATCGCCTTCGGGCTGGCCGGGTTCGTCGGCGCGTTGTCTGGCGTGCTCATGGCTCCGCTGACTACTGTGTATTACGACAGCGGGTTCGTGATCGGGCTCAAGGGCTTCGTCGCCGCGATCGTGGGCGGGCTGGCAAGCTATCCGCTGGCGGTGCTCGCCGCACTTGCGGTCGGCATCGGCGAGTCGATCGCTTCGTTCTACGCCAGCGCGTTCAAGGAGGTGATCGTGTTCGGCGCGATCATCCCGGTGCTGCTGCTGCGCTCGCTTGCCGGGGCGGCGACGCAAGACGACGAGCCTTGAACCGCCGCACTATTCTGGGCGCCGGCGCGTTCGGGCTATGGCTTTGCGTCCCGTGGCTGCCCGGCTTGCCGCTGTTCTGGGTCAACCTGCTCAACACGATCGGCATTGCCAGCATCGTGGTGCTGGGGCTCGTGGTGCTGACCGGTGTCGCCGGCATGACGTCGTTCGGACAGGCAAGCTTCATGGGCTTCGGCGCCTACACGTCGGCGCTGCTCACCCGAGCCGATCTGTCGCCCTGGCTCGGACTGCCCGCCGCCATCGTCGCCAGCCTGCTCGCGGCCTTGGTGATCGGAGCGGCCACGTTGCGGTTGTCGGGGCACTATCTGGCGCTCGCAACCATCGCCTGGAGTGCCAGCCTCACCTATCTGTTCGGCAACCTCGACCTTACAGGCCGCTACGACGGGCTGACGGGTTTGCCCGCGCCCGCCTTGCTTGGCGTCAGCTTCGGGGACAGCCGGCGCTTCTTCGCCCTGGTCTGGATCGGCGTCGCCGTCGCGGCCCTGCTTACCCGCAATCTGCTCGACAGCCGGAGCGGACGCGCGATCCGGGCGCTCCGCAACGGCGCGGCTGCCGCCTCGTTCGGCGTCCGCACTGGCCGCGCGCGCATGGTGGCGTTCCTGTTCGCCGCCGCGCTCGCGGGATTGGCGGGATGGCTGTACGCGAGCCTGCAACGCGCCGTGAACCCGACGCCGTTCGGGCTCGAGCCGGGCATCGAATACCTCCTGATGGCGGTGGTCGGCGGCGCGGCGAATATCGGCGGCGCGCTGCTGGGTGCCACGTTGGTGACGATCCTCAACGATCGGCTGCAAACGGTGCTCCCGATGTTGATCGGGGCGCAGGGCAGCTTCGAGACGATCGTGTTCGGGGCGCTGCTTGTTACAATTTTGCAACTGGCGCCGGAGGGCCTATGGCCCGCTCTAATGCGCCTCCGCTTGCGATTAGGAGCCACCCCGCGGACGGAGCCGTTGCCAGCCCGGACGCTGCCCTCCCGCACGCTGCCCGATCGGAAGCTCCCGGATCGAGGCGCCCCCGTTCTTGAAGCCGTCCGGCTCCGCAAGAGGTTCGGCGGTTTGGTCGCCGTCAACGACGTGTCGTTCACGCTCGCTGCCGGAGAGATCCTCGCACTCATCGGGCCGAACGGCGCGGGCAAGAGCACGACCTTCGATCTGCTCACCGGCGTGGGCCGACCAACGGGCGGAGAGATCCGGTTCGGCGGGCGCCCGCTCGCCGGGTTCGACCCTGCCAGCGCAGCCCGTCTCGGCATCGCGCGCAGCTTTCAGCACGCCCGGCTCGTCGGCACCATGACGGTACAGGAAAACGTCGCGATCGGCGCTCACCTGCGCGGGGCGGCGGGCGCGCTCACCGGCTTGCTGCGGCTAGACCGGCGCGAGGAGGCGGTGCTGCTCGGCGAGGCCGTCCAACAGCTACGGCGCGTGGGCCTTGCAGACGAGGCGCACCGGCCGGCCCGGACGTTAGCGCTCGGCCAGCAGCGGCTGATCGAGATCGCGCGCGCCATGTGCCTTGACCCGCTGGCGCTGCTGCTGGACGAACCGGCGGCAGGCCTGCGCCACGAGGAGCGCGTCGCTCTCGCCGACCTGCTGCGCCAGTTGCGCGCGGCGGGCGTCGGCATTCTGCTTGTCGAGCACGACATGGATTTCGTGATGCGCCTCGCCGATCGAGTAGTGGTGCTGGATTTTGGCACCAAGCTCGCGGAGGGGCCGCCCGAGCAGGTCAGGCAAGATCCGGCGGTGATCGAGGCCTATCTCGGTGGCGCGCCGTGAGCGACGCCGCCATCGAACTCGATCGCGTGTCGGCCGCCTATGACGGTGTCAGAGCGCTGCACGACGTCTCGCTGCGCGTGGCTCCCGGCGGCATCGTCACCGTGATCGGACCGAACGGCGCTGGAAAAACCACGCTGCTCAACGCCGTCATGGGCGTTCTGCCGGCCAGCGGCTCGATCCGGCTCGGCGCGCGCCTCCTGGCGGGGCTCGGCATCGAGGATCGGGTCCGCGCCGGGCTGAGCCTCGTTCCGGAAAGGCGCGAGTTGTTTCCGAGCCTGCCGGTCGAGGACAATCTCCGGCTCGGCTTCTGGCGACGTCGAGGGCTGGGCGCGAGCGCCGCCGGTGGCGCGCTCGATGAGGTGTATGCGCTTTTCCCGCGCCTGCGGGATCGCCGGCGCCAGCTCGCCGGGACGTTGTCGGGCGGCGAGCGGCAGATGTTGGCGATGGGGCGCGCCCTGATGGCGGCACCCTCCGTGCTGATGCTGGACGAACCGAGCCTCGGCCTCGCCCCGCTGATCGTCCGCGACGTCTTCCGCGCTATCGTCGCCTTGCGGGCGACTGGGGTGGCGATTTTGCTGGTGGAGCAGAACGCCCGCGCGGCGCTGCAGATCGCGGAGCGCGGCTACGTATTGGAGGGCGGCCGCATCGTGCTCGAGGGCGACAGCGCGACACTCGCCGCTGACCCGCGCATTACCGCGAGCTATCTCGGCGGCGGTTGATACCACGCTGGTGTTCGTTTCGCGCGAAACGCTGCGGTGCCTTCCCGTCCTTCCGCCGAAGCGCGTTGCGTCCAGCTTTCATGCGCGAGCATGGACATCTCGCGCGCGTCGAGCGTGATCCCGTTCGCGCCGAGGAAGGAACGCTTGGTGGCGGCAATGGCACCCGGCGCGCCGAGGAACACCGCATCCAGCACGGCAGCGAGCCTGGCCTCGATCTGCTCGGCGGGCACGACCTCGTGCACCAGGCCGATGCGGCACGCCTCGGCGGCGTCGAAGCGCTCGCCGGTGAGTGCGTAGCGCCGCGCGTGGCGCAGGCCCATCGCGTCGACCATGTGCGTCGAAATCGGTGTCGGCGCGACACCCACACGCACCTCCGTCAAGCCGAACGTCGCGTCTGGGGTGGCGAACGCCACATCGGCGCAGCACACCATGCCGCAGCCGCCGCCGAAGCAGGCGCCGCGCACGATCGCTATCGTTGGTTTCGGAAATTCGTTGAGCAGCGCGCAGGCCCGTGTCGTCGCCATCGCCGCCTTATAGCCGCGCTCGGCGTCGTAGCCCGCCACTTCGCCGAGCCAGTTGATGTCGGCGCCGGCCTGGAAGTGCTTGCCGGCACCGCGGAGCACGAGGCAGCGGACGGACGCATCGGCCGCGAGCCGTTCAAGGCCCGCGACCAACGCATCCAGCATGTCCTCATTGTAGGCGTTGCCGATCTCCGGCCGGTTGAGCGTCGCCGTCGCGACACCCCGTCCGTCAATGGCGACGACGACGAAATCACTCATCGTGCTCCTCCCCGCCACCTGCCCGGCCAGGCCGGACGATCAGATGTAGTGCTCGCTCAACGGCGCGAAGCCATTGAACGCCTGGCTCGCGTACGTCGAAACGTAGGCCCCTGTGGAGAGAAGCTCCACCCGCTCGCCACATGCGAGCGCGAGCGGCAAGCGATAATTCGACTTCTCATACAGGATGTCGGCGCCGTCGCAGGTCGGGCCGGCGATCGCGACCGGACCCATCACCCCGCCATCGTGCGGCGTGGCAATGCTGTACTTGATCGCCTCGCCCTCCGTTTCGGCCAACCCGCCGAACCGGCCGATGTCGAGATACACCCAGCGCACCGGGTCGTCCTCGGCCTTGCGGCAGACGAGCACCACCTCCGAGCTGACGAGGCCCGCATCGCCCACGATGAAGCGGCCCGGCTCGATCAGCAACTCGGGCAGCGCGTTGCCAAAGTGCTGGGCCATCGCCCCCATGATCGCCGTCGCGAACTCGTCGATCTCGGGCACGTCGTCGCGATAGCGTGTCGGAAACCCGCCGCCGAGATTGACCATCCGCACGTTCACGCCGGCGTTCTTGAGGTCGGTGAACAGCATCGCAACCCGACCGATCGCCGCCTCGTGCGCGGCCGTGCTGGTCTGCTGGCTGCCGACGTGGAACGACAGCCCGAACGGATCGAGGCCAAGCTCCCCCGCGCGCAGCATCAGCCTGCGCGCGCTATCGACCGTAGTGCCGAACTTGCGCGACAGCGGCCAGTCCGCGCCGGCGTTCTCCACCAGGATGCGGCAGTAGACGCGCGCTCCCGGCGCCAGCCGTGCGATCTTCTCAAGCTCCTCGGCGCAGTCGAAGGCGAACATCTTCACCCCCGCCGCGTGGGCGCGGCGGATCGCGCCGGGCTTCTTGATCGTGTTGCCGAAGCTGATCGCGTCAGCGTCGGCACCGACGCGAAGGCAACACTCGATCTCTTCGATGCTTGCGGCATCGAAGCGGCTGCCGAGCTTGACCAGCCGCTCCAGCACCGGAGGTGCCGGGTTGGCTTTCACGGCGTAATAGATCTGAGCCAACGGCAGGACACGGCGCAACTCGCGGAAGTTTTCCTCCACGCGGTCGATGTCCAGCACCAAGCACGGCGTGGCCGGCTGTTGCTCAGCAAGGAAACGGGCGATTTTGGGCGTCATCGCACCGGGCCTCCCTACAAGCGCCCGCCTGAGAAAGGCGACGGGCGGAGTTGACGAAACGGTCGAACGAACCAGCGACCAGAGCGATTGCCAGAACGCTTGACGTCGTTGCGTAACCACTAGGGCCAGAGGCACGTGCGTTGCTGCGTGGGGACCGAAATAGGTCGCACCTCCCCCCACTGCAAGAGAAAACGATCATGAAAGCCGAGATAACGCCCTGAGGCGCCCCAGCCGCGATGCCCTGGGATCGTTGAACCGCTCCCCGGGGGCATGCTAGGCGCGACGGACATGACCCACCCGGCGCCCCTTCCGCTCATCGCGATCCTGAACGGGCCGAACCTCAACATGCTCGGCACGCGTCAACCGCACGTGTATGGCAGCGCCACACTCGACGATGTCGAGCAGCTTTGCGCCGAAACCGCCGAGGCGCTCGGCTTCGCGATCGACTTTCGTCAAACCAACGGCGAAGGCGAGCTGATCTCCTGGGTGCAGGAGTGCCGGGACCGGGCGGCCGGGATCGTTATCAACCCGGGCGGCTACAGCCACACTTCGGTCGCGCTGATGGACGCGCTGCTCGCGGCCGACCTGCCAGTGATCGAGGTGCACGTGTCGAACATCCACCGGCGCGAGGAATTCCGGCATGTATCCTTCGTTTCCAAGGCTGCAGTAGGCGTGATCTGCGGGCTCGGCATTCGCGGCTACGCTCTGGCCATGACCGCGATGGCCGATCTGTTGGCGGGAACCCCATGAGTTCGCGCTTTCATCGATGCCGAAGCGATCCGCACCCTGGCAGCCATCCTCACCGAGACCGGGCTGACGGAGATCGAGATCGGGGACAAGGACAGCCGCATCCGGGTGGCGCGCGCGCCGGCAACGATCGCTGTCGCGGCTCCCGCGTCGGCCGACGCGGCCACGGTGCTGCCGGCCGCAGCTGCAGCCGTCGCCGACCTCAGCAAGCATCCGGGCGCCGTGCTGAGCCCGATGGTGGGTGTCGCCTATCTGTCGCCCGAACCAAGCCTGCCGCCCTACGTCACGCTCGGCCAGTCGGTCGCGGCCGGGCAAACCTTGTTGCTGATCGAAGCCATGAAGACCTTCAACCAGATCAAGGCGCCCAAGACCGGCGTTGTCAGCCAGATCCTCGTCGGCTCCGGCAGCCCGGTCGAATACGGCGAGGTGCTCGTGGTCCTGGAATAGGGCATGATCAGCAAAATCCTGATCGCCAACCGCGGCGAGATCGCGCTTCGCATCCAGCGAACGTGCCGCGAGCTCGGCATCGCCACCGTCGCCGTCCATTCCACCGCGGACGCCGAGGCCATGCATGTCCGTCTCGCCGACGAAAGCGTGTGCATCGGTCCCGCCGAGGCCCGCAATAGCTACCTCAACATCCACGCCATCCTTTCGGCCGCCAGCATCACCGGGGCGGATGCGATCCATCCCGGCTACGGCTTCCTCAGCGAGAATGCCGATTTCGCGGAGATGGTGGAGGCGCACGGTCTTGCCTTCATCGGCCCGGCTCCGGCGCATATCCGCATGATGGGCAACAAGGTTGCCGCCAAGGCCGCCATGGCCTCGCTCGGGGTGCCGCTGGTGCCGGGCTCGGACGGCGTGGTGCCCGACCTCGCGACGGCAAAGCGAGTCGCCGCCGAGATCGGCTATCCGTTGCTCGTCAAGGCCGCCGCCGGGGGCGGGGGACGGGGCATGAAGGTGGCGCTCGCACCGGACGACCTAGAGGAAGCGTTCCGTTTGGCGCGGGCCGAGGCGAGGGCAGCGTTCAGTAGTGATGCCGTCTACATCGAGAAATACCTCGACCGGCCGCGCCACATCGAGTTTCAGGTTGTAGCCGACGTGCATGGCGGCGTCGTCCATCTCGGGGAACGGGATTGCAGCCTTCAGCGGCGACACCAGAAGCTGCTGGAGGAAGCGGGTTCACCCGCGCTGACGCCGCGTGTGCGGGACGAGCTTGGCGCGAGCGTTACGGCGGCGCTGCGCCGGCTCGGCTACCGCAACGCCGGCACGCTCGAGTTTCTGTATCAGGACGGCCAATTCGCGTTCATCGAAATGAACACACGGTTGCAAGTAGAGCATCCCGTCACCGAAATGCTCTGCGGGATTGACCTTGTCCGCGAGCAGATCCGGGTCGCCGGCGGGGCCCCCCTCGGCTTCGCCCAGGCGGATGTGCGGTTCGACGGGCACGCGATCGAATGTCGCATCACGGCGGAAGATCCACACAGCTTCGCACCGTCTCCGGGCCGCGTCGTGGCCTATCATGCGCCGGGCGGGCTCGGCGTGCGGGTGGATTCGGCGCTGTACGCCGGATACGTCGTCCCGCCGTATTACGACAGCATGGTAGCCAAGCTGATTGTTCACGCCCCGACACGGCCGGAAGCCATCGCGCGGCTTCGGCGATCGCTCGACGAGTTCGCCGTGGTTGGCATCTCGACCACCATCCCGCTGCATCGGCGCTTGGTCGATGACCCGGCGTTCATTGCCGGCGAATACACAATTCACTGGCTTGAACGGTTCGTCGCCGAGCACATTTAGCGGCTGACGAGGGGCCAGGCATTCATAGGCGCAACGGATCGATGTCACGGCGTGCCGTGGAAATCACGCCGGAACTGATGCTGCGGGCCTATCGCCACGGCCTGTTTCCGATGGCAGAGACGCGGCGCGGGGATCGGCTCTACTGGCTGGACCCGGAACGGCGCGGCATCTTGCCGCTCGACCGCTTCCACCTCCCCCGCCGGCTGTTAAGGAAGGTGCTGTCGCCGCGATTCGTCGTATCGGCCGATCAGGATTTCGCGGCGACCCTCGCCGGGTGCGCCGCCGTCGCGCCCGGGCGCGAGGACACCTGGATCAATCCGCAGATCGAGCGGCTATTCGGCGAGCTGCACCGCCTCGGCTACGCGCACTCGGTGGAGTGCCGACAGGACGGGCGGCTGGTGGGTGGCCTCTATGGGGTGGTCCTCGGCGGCACGTTCTTCGGCGAAAGCATGTTCAGCACCGTGACAGACGCTTCCAAGATCGCGCTCGTGCATCTCGTGGCGCGGCTGCGCCTGGGCGGCTTCCGATTGCTGGATACCCAGTTCGTCACCACCCATCTCGCCCAGTTCGGCACCGAGGAGGTTCCGCGGGAGGATTACAAGTGTTTACTAGCCGCCGCCATCGAGGCGCCCGCATGCTGGATCACCTCACCCGAGCCCGAGGCGCTTGCGGCGGAAATCCGCGCTCTGGCGGGTCAGACCGCAAGGGAGGAGGTGCGGCCGTGAGGGGCGCGGCTACCATGCTGGCGGCTACCATGCTGATGGCGGCGTTGGCGGCGTCGCCACGGGCCGTGGCGGAGGAGCGACCCACCCTCTTCCCGACGCGGGACGCCACCATCGAATATCAGGTGCAAGGCAAGCCGAACCGGCCGCCGATGGCGGTTCGGGCGCATCTGAGCGCCAGCGGCCGCATCCGGGCCGACCCCGCCGACCTCGCAGGCTACCTGATCGTGGATCCTTCGGCGGCGCGGGCTATGGTCGTGATGCCGGAGCAGCACCTCGTCCTCGAATTTCCTTTCGATCAGAGCCCGGCGCGCGACCTCCTGCGTATCGCCGACCTGAAGTACGTCCGTCGCGGCGAGGCGAAGGTCGCTGGAGAACCCTGCACCGAGTGGGACGTGACGGCACCGCAAGGCAGGACGGCTCAGGCCTGCATCACTCGAGACGGCCTCGTGCTGCGCGGCGAGGGGCACGATCCGCGGTATGGCGGCGGCCGCATCGAGGCCGTCTCCGTCGTGTACGCCCCCCAGCCGAAGGCGCTGTTTCAGACACCGGAGAACTATCAGCGCATTTCCATCCCCATGCTCCCCGGTTTGGCTGAGGGCGCCGCCCCGCGATGAGCCAAGCGGCACGGGCGCGCAGATCGCCGCCGTCGCCGGGCCGGCGCCGCGTCAAGCGACCGTGGCGCGATCGGGCGGGCAGGCTGTCGCCGTTCAAACTGGCCGTGTTCGCTTGTCTCTTCCTGCCCGGCGCAGTGCTGGCGGTGCAGCTCGCCACGCATAGCCTGGGCGCTCGCGAGCTGAATGCCCTGATCCACTGGACCGGGCTTTGGACGATCCGCTTCGCCCTCATCTCGCTCGCCATCACGCCGCTGCGCGCGGTGCTCGATTGGCCCAACCTGCCCGTCGTGCGACGCATGGTCGGCGTCACCGCGATGGTTTACGGCCTCACACACCTGACGCTTTATGTGATCGATCAGGACGGGCGACTGCTTCACGTCGGCGGGGAAATAATCCACCGATTCTACCTGACCGTGGGGTTCGTGGCGTTGCTCGGACTGATCGCGCTCGGCGTCACCTCGACGGACGCTTCCGTGCGCCGGATGGGCAAGCGTTGGAAGCAGCTGCACCGGCTGATCTACCCCATCGGCTTGCTGGCGGTGTTCCATGCCGCGCTGCAATCTAAGGCGAACGTGGGCGAAGCCATCCTGATGGCAGGCCTGCTGGTGTGGCTGCTGCTGTGGCGCCTGCTGCCGGCCGGAGCGCAGCGCCATCCGGCGCCTCTGCTCGCCATCGCCGGCTTCGCCTGCAGCGCCACCGCCGGGATCGAGTATGCGTGGTACGCCGTCGCGACCCACATTCCTGCGAGCCGGGTGTTCGCGGCGAACTTCGTAGTCGATTGGGAGGACGGTTTACGCCCGGCACACTGGGTTCTCGCGACCACGCTCGCTGTGGCGATCGCCGCCGCCGTGCGGCGAAGGCCGAGCGCGATGCCCCGGGCGGCTTAAGCCCCGTCTCATCATTGCCGGAACCGGCCGGCACATCGGTCTCCTATCCACCTCGCTCCGACGAAGAACCGGTGCGCGGGTCAAGCCCGCGCACGACGACAAGGTGGCGTTCGGTCAGCCCAGGGACTTGGCCGCCTCCATGACCGCGGCGGCGTGGCCGTCAACCTTCACCTTGCGCCAGATCCTCGCCACCTTGCCCTCGGCGTCGATCAGGAACGTCGCGCGGTCCAGTCCCATGTATTTCTTGCCATACATCGATTTCTCGACCCACGTGCCGTAGGCATCCGACACGTCGCCCGTCGCGTCGGAGGCCAGCGGAAAGGTCAGCGAGTATTTGGCGGCGAACTTTTCGATCGGAGGCATTGCGTCGCGCGACACCCCGATCACGTCGAGGCCGATCTTGCCGAGCTGCGGCAAGGCTTCCTGGAATGCGCACGCCTCCTTGGTGCAGCCCGGCGTGTCGGCCTTGGGGTAGAAGTAGAGCACGAACGGCTTGCCCGCCATTGCCCCCAGACTGGCCGTCCGGCCTCCGGTTGCCGGCATCTCAAACGCCGGTGCTTGATCGCCTTCCGCCAAGCTCATGCTTCGATCTCCCCCACGTGTCGGATGAATGCCGCGCGCACCTCGCGCGCCGTTTGTTCCATGGTGGTACGGAGTGCCGCGAAATCAACCGACCGCGTCGCACGGAGCAAGGCGTGCAGCGAGGCTTCCGGCAGCACCGCGGGCGGCCGGGGGCCGGCGGTGATGCGCAACAATCCTTGGATAGTTCGCCAAAGATGATCCGCCTCGATCAGCCGCTCCGCATCCGGGCGCGGTAGCACGCCCGCGTCCGCCAATCGTCCCAAGGCGACGCGCGTGGTCGGATCGCAAACCCCGGGTTCCGATCGGGCATGGACCAGTTGCAGGGCTTGCGCGATGAACTCGACCTCCATCTGGCCGCCCGCGCGATGCTTGACGTCCCACATGTCTTTTGGCGGCAGATCGCGCGCCAGGCGCGCGCGCATGGCCGCGGCGTCGCCGAGTATGCGGCCCGGCTCCGCTGCTCCGGTCAACGCCTCAGCGATCGCGGCATCGACGCGGGGTGCTAGGCCGCCCACCCCGGCCACCACGCGCGCACGGGTGAGGGCCATTCGCTCCCAGGTCCAGGCGCTTTCGGCGTGATAGCGGCGGAACGCAGGGAGGAAGACGGCCACCGGTCCCTGACGGCCCGACGGCCTGAGCCGCATGTCGACCTGGGCGAGCGGGCCATCGGCGCCGGGCGCGGTCAGCGCGGCGACGAACGCCTGGACCGCGCGGATAAACCACTGACTGGCCGGCATGACGCGGGCGCCGTGGCTTTCCGTCACGTCCGGCGGATGATCGTACACCAACAGGAGGTCAAGGTCGGAGCCGGCCATCATCTCCCGCCCGCCCGCCTTGCCGAGCGTCACCACGCTGATCTCCCCGCCACGGACCTGCCCGTGACGCTCGGAGAAGTCGCGGAGCACGCGGGGAAGCAAGGCAACCAGGACGGCCTCGGCCAACTCGGTGCGCTGGAGCCCCGCGGCATCCGCGTCGAGCCGGCCTTCCATGGTGGCAACCGACAGGGCGAAATCCTGCTCGCGGACCGCGCGGCGGATAATCTCGATGGTTTCCTCGAGCTGCCGGGCGCCAGCCAGCCGCGCGCTGAGCAGTTCGGCCGCGTTCGGCGGTTCCTCGGGCGCAAGCAGGCCTTCGATCGAGGCCGGATAACGGGCGAGATGGTCGGCGAGGCCAGGGGCCGCCCCCAGCACGTCCGAAAGCCGCTGCAGCAGCGCCGGATTGCGCTCGATCATGGAGAGAAGCTGCACGCCCGCGGGGAGAGCGGCTAGCAGCGCCTGAAAGCGGCCGAACGCGACATCTGGCTGCGGTGCCCGGCCAAGCGCCGCCAGCACGCCCGGCAGCAATCGCCGCATCAGCGCCCGGGCGCGCTCCGACCTGAACGCTCGCTCCCGCCCCGCTTGCCAGCCCCGCACCGCGGCGGTGATCCGGCTGAGATCGGCGAACCCCATCTCCCGCAAGGTGGCCGCGGTCGCCTCGGGCGGTTCGTCCACACCGGAGAAATCGAGCCCCGCTGGCTCGGGCACGCCGGTCGGCAAATCCGGGACAAGCTCGAACACCTCGGCATAGCGGGCGCGGACGCGGTTGAGATGGTCGAGCAAGGTGGTGGCTAGCTCCGCGACATCAGCGAACCCCAGGAACAGCGCAAGCCGCATCAGCCCGTCGGCGCTGGTCGGCAGCACGTGGGTTTGGCGATCGTCGATCATTTGCAGGCGGTGCTCGGCCGTGCGGAGGAACCGGTAGGCCTCAGCGAGCTCGTCCGCCGCGGCACTGGTCAGGTGGCCAGCCTGGGCAAGCAATCGCAGGGCATCGAGCGTCGTCGAAACCCGCAGCGCCGGGTCGCGTCCGCCCCAGACGAGCTGGAGGGTTTGTGCGAGGAACTCGATCTCCCGGATGCCACCTTCCCCGAGCTTGAGATTATGGCCGGCGACGCGCGCCACGGCATCGCGCCCATCGGCAAGGGCGCCGCCCTTGTGCGCGTTGATTCGCTGCTTCATCGCGTGAATGTCCGCGACGGCCGCGAAGTCGAGCCCGCGACGCCAAACGAACGGCCGGATGGCTTGCAGGAATGCGGCCCCCGTCGCGAGGTCGCCCGCGATGGGCCGCGCCTTGATCATCGCCGCGCGTTCCCAGTTCTGGCCCATGCTTTCGTAGTAACCGACGGCGCCGGGCAACGAGACGGCCGGAGAGGTCGCGGCGGGATCGGGACGCAGCCGCAGATCGGTGCGGAACACGTAGCCTTCGGCGTCGCGCCGATCCATCAGCAACACGAGGTCGCGCGCGATCCGCACGAAGCACGCCCCAAGACCGCCCGCCTCGCCCGTGTATACTCCCGCTTCGGGATCGTACAGCAGGACGAGGTCGACATCGCTCGAGTAGTTCAGTTCGCGCGCGCCGAGCTTGCCCATGCCCAGCACCGTGAAGCCGCTGCATTTGGCGGGGTCTGCGGGATCGGGGAGGTTGAGCGTCCCCGCGTCATGGGCGGTGCGCAGGAGGTGCGCCACGGCGAGGCCGAGCGCTGCTTCCGCGTAATCGCTCAGCGCCGCCGTCACGTCCTCGAGCGACCACAGGCCACCGATGTCGGCGAGCGCGCTCGCCAGCGCGACGCGCCGCTTGCCGGCCCGCAAAACCGACGCGATCACCCGGCGGGGCGCAGTCGGCGGATGCGACCGAGCCTGCTCGATCGCGCCTTCCACAACGGAACCCGGTCCGTTCGCGAAACATGCCTGCAGCGCTTCGGCTTCACGGACCGCGAGTTCAGCGAGGTAGGGGGAGTTGCCGCCGATCGCCTCCAGCATGGGCCGGAACCCGGGCCGGGCCAGGAGCGCGGAGGTCGTGTTCTTCACCGCCGTGAAATGGGCAACGAGCCGCGCGGCGGCCGCGTGATCGAACGGGCGAGGCCAAGCCGTCACCGATGCGAGGGAACGCGCCACCATGCGAGCGAAGGCTGGCCATGCGAAGCCTGAACGGTCAAGCGGCGCGGGTCGCCGGCCGCTGCGCTCACGGGATGCTGGTCCTCGTCGTGATGGCCGCCGTGCTCACGGCCGCGGTATTCGCCGTTTTCGCGTGGCGATTGTCACAGGGACCGTTGGATGTCCCCTGGCTCGCTCACCGGCTCGAAGCGGCCGCCGAGAATGACGCGACGCCGATCCGGCTCTCCATCGGCTCGGCGGCGATCGCCTGGGAAGGGTGGCGGCGCGGCCTCGACATGCCGCTCGACATCCGGCTCGCCGACGTCAGAGCATCCGACGCGGCCGGGGTACCGATCGCCGAGATCCCGCACGGCTTCGTCGCGCTGTCGGTGCGGGCGCTGCTGCTAGGGCGGCTGCGACCGCGCAGCCTGGAACTCGACGATGTACGGCTTCAATTGGCACGAGCGGCAGACGGGGCGATCGGCCTTGACGACGGCAGCCCGGCGCCGCTCAAGGCGGCGGCACCCGCGGCGTCCGGGGTGCCGGCATGGCAGCGCTTGGTCGCAGAGTTCGCGAGCCCCGCGGGCGGCGACCGGGCCGATCTCCGTCGCTCCATCGTCGCCCAGCTCCGGCGGCTGCACGTCAGGAATGCGTCGATCTTTGTCGCCGACCGGCAGCTCGGGACGAATTGGCAGCTGTCGAAGCTGACGCTGGAGCTGGCCCGATCGCCCCGAGGCGGGGTTTCAGGGCAGGGCGACGCAGAGATCGCGGTCGCCGATCAGCGCATCAGTTTCCGGATGTCGGCTGCGCTAGCGCCCGGGGGAACACAGACGCGGCTCAATGCGAGCCTCGGCCCGGTCCAGCCAGCCGCGCTGGCTCGGGCGGCTCCGAAGTTGGCACCCCTGGCCGCGATGGATGCGCCGGTGTCGCTAACCGCAAGTGCCGAGCTAGGCCCGGAACTCGCCGTCCAGTCGGCCGCGCTCGACGCGCTGGCGGAGGCGGGCCGGATGCGCCTCGGCTCGTCCGATCTGCAGCTCTCCGGCGCCACGTTGAGCATGGAAGCGCGCCCGGACCACGTGACGGTTCGCAAGCTCGGCTTCGGGCTGCGGGCGCGGGACGGCGGCCCGCTGTCGCAGGTCCAAGCGCACGGCGAAGGCCAGCGGACGGACCAATCGCTGCAGGCCAATTTCACGCTTGAACTGGATCAGGCCGCCTTCGCCGACCTTCCCGTGCTCTGGCCCGAAGGCACCGGCGGCGGCGCGCGCGCATGGATCGCGGCGAACATTTCATCCGGCACGGCCCGCAATGCGCACGTGGAAGTGCAGGTCGCGGGTCCGCCCGATCTATCCTCCATCACCCTGACCCGCAGCACCGGCACGGTTTCGGGCGAGGACCTCACGATCTGGTGGCTCCGGCCGGTGCCACCGATCGAGCGCGCGCAAGCAAAGCTGCAGATCCTCGACCCCGACACGCTCGAGATCATCGCCGACAGCGGCCTGCAGGGCACCGACGCGACGCACGCGCCGCTGGCTATCCGGGGCGGCAAGGTCAGGATCACCGGGATCGAGCGACCGCACCAGTTCGCGGTCATCGATGCCCAGAGCTCCGGCGGCCTCGCCGACGCGTTCGCGCTGCTCCGCCAGCCGCGGCTTCATCTGCTCGACAAGCATCCTGTCCCCGGGCGCGATCCGAGTGGTCAGGCAAGCGTGAGAATGCGCGTGCAGCTGCCGCTCGAGGAGACGGTCAAGATCGACGACGTGGTGATACATGCGCAGGGCCGACTGACGGACGCGCATCTGACTGACCTTGTGGTCGGCCGCGACCTCGACGCCGGCAAGCTCGACTTCGACGCGACCAACGACGGCCTCAAGATCGGCGGTGATGCGCTACTGGCCGGGATCGCCACGCAGCTCGCCGTCGAGATGGATTTCCGCGCGGGGCCGCCCTCGCAAATCGTACAGAAGGTCACGGCGTCGGGACGGGCGACCGCACGGCAGATGGCGGCAGCCGGCGTCGATCCGGGACCATTGCTGTCCGGGGCGGGCGACCTCAAAGCGGTGTTGACCGAACGGCGGGACGGCAAAGGGGTCGTGCAAACCGACGCCGATCTGACGGAAGCTGAACTGAGCGCCGCGCCGATCGGCTGGCGCAAACCGGCGGGCAGTCCAGCCCATCTGTCCGCTAAAATCTCGCTCGACCACGACCGGCTCACCGCGATCGACAAGCTCTCTCTGGAGGGCAAAGACGTTACGGTGCAAGGCGGGGCGGAGGCGGTAGCCGGGCGTGTCGCCCTGCTGCGCTTCGATCGTCTGAAGATGGGGCGGACACAAGCGCAGGGCACCGTGCGCTTCCCCAACCCGGACGGGCAGCAACCCATCGCGGCCACGTTCAGCGGGCCCGCGATCGACCTTTCCGCAATCTCGACGCACCGGCGTCCGCCGTCCACAACGGCCACTGATCCGACTTCTCCGGCAGCCGCTCTACACCCCTGGTCGCTGGATGCGAGGTTCGAGCGCGCATTCATGGCAGGCGGCCACGATTGGCAGGGACTCGTCGCCAGCGCGCTCAACGACGGAAAACTGTTCGCGCGGCTTTCGCTTAACGGTCAGACGAGCCCGGGGCAGCCGTTCCGGTTCGACCTTACTCCCGGCACCAGTAGGCGCGAGCTAACCGCGACCGCTTCCGACACGGGCGCACTGTTCGCCGGTCTCGACCTCACGAGCACGATGCGGGGTGGCCGGCTCACTTTGACCGGCGGCTACGACGATACCCGCACAGACCATCCCCTGTCCGGCACGGCCGAGATCACCGGGTTCCGTGTGCACGACCCGCACGGGCTCGGACGCTTGCTCCAGGCAATGAGCTTGTACGGGCTGGTGCAGGCGGCGAGCGGACCGGGGCTTGGGTTCACCCGGCTGATCGCGCCGTTCACGCTCACCGACACCGCTCTCGAGCTCGGCCAATTACGCGCGTTCAACCCGTCGCTCGGCGTCACGGCAAAGGGGCGGGTCGATCTCAGCAGCAACGTGGCCGATATCGAGGGCACCATCGTGCCGGCCTACTTCTTCAATTCCCTGCTGGGCGACGTGCCGCTGGTCGGTCGCCTGTTCAGCCCGGAGAAGGGCGGCGGGGTGTTCGCCGCGTCCTACACGGTGCGCGGCCCTCTGAACGATCCCAAGGTAAGCGTCAACCCGCTTTCCGCCCTTACTCCCGGCTTCCTCCGCGGGTTGTTCGGGCTGTTCTGAGCTCCGCCCGAACCGTCGCGCGCTTGACGGTCAACGGCACGCCGGCTTCCCTCCGTGGCACTACGAGGGAGGCGGCAGTGGCGGAGCTCAAGGCGCTGGTGTTCGACACGTTCGGCACGGTGGTGGACTGGCGCACCAGCCTCATCGAGGATCTGTCCGCCTTTGGCCGGACGCGGGGTGTCGAGGCGGACTGGGCGCGGCTCGTGGACGCGTGGCGCGCCGCTTATCAGCCTTCCATGCAGCGAGTGCGTTCGGGCGAGCGCGGCTGGGCGACGCTCGACACTCTGCACCGGGAATCGCTCGACCGGCTGGTCGCCGAGTTCGGCATCACGGGCCTTAACGAGGACGACCTTTGCCACATCAATCTCGGGTGGCACCGGCTGAGGCCCTGGCCGGATGCCGTCGCGGGTCTCGCGCGCTTGCAACGGCGCTACATCATCGGGCCGCTATCGAACGGCAACGTGTCGCTGCTGCTGGAGATGGCCAAGGCTGCCGGCCTGCCGTGGGACATGATCTTCGGCTCCGACCTGTTCGGGCATTTCAAGCCGGACCCGGAAACCTATCTCGGGGTGTGTCGGCTCCTCGATCTCGACTCGGGCGAGGTGATGATGTGCGCGGCGCACAACTCCGACCTCCGGGCGGCCCAGGCGCTCGGCTTGCAGACCGGCTTCTTTCCCCGCCCGACCGAGTACGGCCCGCACCAGTCGCGCGACACCGAAGCCGACGGCGAATGGACGGTGATCGCGAAGGACATCGAGGATCTGGCGACCCGTCTAGGCGCGTGATCCCTAGCGGATCGGCGGCGCGTATTGCAGGCCGCCCTTGCTCCAAAGATTGTTGATGCCGCGCTGCACGCCGAGCGGGGTGATGTTGCGGTCCCAGATCTCGCCGAAATTACCGACCTGCTTGACGACGTTGAACGCCCATTTGTTGTCGAGCCCGAGCGCCTTGCCCATGTCGCCGTCGACGCCCAAGAGGCGGCGCACGTCGGGCGCATTGCTGTTCGTCATCTCGTCGACGTTCTTGCTGGTGACACCGTTCTCCTCCGCGGTCAGCGCCGCGATGAATGTCCAGCGCACCACGTCGAACCATTTATCATCGCCCTTGCGCACCATCGCCCCCAGCGGCTCCTTGCTGATGATCTCGGGCAACAGCACGAAGTCGTTCGCCTTGGAGCCCTGCGTGAAGCGGAAAGTCGCGAGTGCGGAGCTATCGGTCGAGTAGGCGTCGCAGCGGCCGCTCAGGAATGCACCCTGAATCTCGGTGAGGTCCTGAATGAGGATCGGCGTGAACTTGAGATTGTTCTGCCGGAAGTAGTCGTTGATCGCGAGCTCGGTGCTCGTGCCGGGCTGCACGCAGATGGTGGCGCCGTCCAGCTCCTTGGGCGACTTCACCCCGGCCGACTGCTTCACCAGAAAACCTGTGCCGTCGTAGTAGTTCACCCACGCGAACTCGAGGCCAAGGTTGGCTTCGCGCCCCAGGGTCCAGGTCGTGCTGCGGATCAGCACGATCCACCTCGCCCGATTGCAGCGCGGTGAAGCGGTTCGTGGTGGTGAGCGGGACGAACTTGACCTTGCTTGCATCGCCCAGCGCCGCGGCCGCGACGGCGCGGCAAGAATCGGCGTCGAGCCCGCGTTCCACCCCGTGGCTGTCGGGCAGCGAGAAGCCGGGCACCCCAGTCGAGACGCCGCACACCAGCTGACCGCGCTGCTTGATCGCGTCCAAAGTCGCCGAGCCGGAGCCCTGGGCCGAGGCGAGGGCGGGCCATAGCAGCGCTAACAGCGCAGGTAGCAAGATTGCCGATCGGAACATGGAAACGAACTCCAGGAGGGGCGCGGATCGGCCCTGCAACGGCGCGACTGTGCGGCGCGGTTGGGGGCGAGATCAACATTGTGCGCGGGCAACGGGCCGACTCGGTCGTGAAAGCTTCCGCTTCGGTCCGATACCTGCCACATGCTTCGTATGCTGCACCTGACCAAGCTCGCCGTCGGCGCGCACGACGTCGAGCACCTCCGCGCATTCCAGGCCGAGCGCGCTCTTCAGGCTCCGCCGCTTCGGCACCGCACCCGCCACTTTCCCCGGCGCGCGGCGGAAGTGGTCGACGGCGGCTCCATGTACTGGGTGGTAAGCGGTGCCATGTTGGTCCGCCAGCGCGTGCTCGAAATCGCGGAGGATCGCTGGGACGACGCCAGCCGCTGCACGGCGCTGATCTTGGACCCGACGCTAGTGCCGGTGGCTGGCCGCCCGACCAAACCGTTCCAGGGCTGGCGCTACCTCGCCCCCGGCGACGCGCCGCCGGACCTCGCCTGGGAGCCGGCCGAGGACGCGGCCGCCCTGCCGCGCGAACTGCGGCAGGAGCTGCGCGCGCTCTGCTTGATTTGAGCTAGCAAGCTGGAGCTATTGGGACGAAGCCGCGACAACGGAACTCGGTATCGACACGCCAGTGTTGACCGGCAACGCCAAGTACGACGGGTGGGCTGTGTCGTGCAAAATCGTTTGGTGCGCCGTTGCGTACTGTGAACCGAAGTTTGGATTTTCCGCAGTATTCAGGTTCCGGGCGAAGTGCGGAAAGTTGGAGGATGAGATCTCTACCCGCAGCCGGTGTCCTGCCCGGATGATCGTCGCGGTGTTGCCGAGATCGAGTGTGTATTGGTAAGCCTGCCCAGGCTCGATCAGCTGCGGTGGCTGGCGTGAGCCGTTCCGATAGCGTGCCCTCACGATGCGGTCCAACACGTTGTGAGTGTTGCCGTCGGGATGAACGTCCACGAGCTTGACCGTGAAGTCGGTGTCAGGCGCCGAGGAAATCGCCCAGAAATTGGCCGTGACCATGCCGATCACCGGCGTGTCCCGCTCGACGGGATCACCGCTATAGACGAGCACGTCGTCACGCATCTCGACAGAGGACTGTTCCTGAGCGCCGGCGGGCAGATGGGTCGTGTCGCAGCACATGTTACCTCCCACCGTCGGCACCGGGTTTGCGGGATCATAGTCGAAGGAGTCTGACGTCGAGTCCTGGGCCGCATCCGTCAATTTCCCGTCGCCCTCGCGCGTGTTGGCGTGACCTCCGCTGGTCAAAAACAGGTCAAGTGGCTGTGTGCCCGGAAGCGGGAAATCGCTCCCGGTGATCCAGAATCCGGTTCCGGTCTGGCCAGAGTTCGGTGGAACCAAGACGTAAAGGTTCACCGTGGGTGAAGCATCCTCGCCATTCCGAACGCCCTTGAGCCAGTAGTCGAAAAAGTTCTTGGTCAAGGACGGGTCGGGCGTATCGTCACCGAAAGTCGGTGTCCCGCTGTTACCCGAATGCCCGTAGGCACCCATGATCAGGCGGGTGCCAGAACGCGCCTCGGGAGTTGCCCCGAAAGCCCTCATGCCCCGGAAATTCTGAACCGTGCCAATCTGGAAGGGATCGTACCAGTCGCCGCTGACCAACGCCGGCACTTGGATATCCGGGTAACGTATACTGGTGTCGACCCGCGCCCAATAGCGGTCATAGTTCGGATGCCTAAGCCAATCGTAATAAAAAGGCGCGTACTCGGTATACTCGCTGAACGACGTAAGCGGGAGCTGTTTGACCCAGTTTGAGGTGATGTTCTGATTGTAGAGATTGGTCCAGTCGGTAACCTGCTGCGCGATTGTGTCCGCCGATAGGCCGTTCGCTTGGCCGGCGCGGGTGATCTGGTCCGGCAGAATGGTCGTGCCGGGCCAAGTCAAGCCGAGCCACAGGTCGAAAACAGCGTTCACGTATTGGACGTTGTCGTGCTGATCGGAGCCCATGATGCTCGGCGCGATCGCGACAAGATGCGGCGGAGCTTTTCCTGCGGGCTGCCATTGGGTGATCGCAAGATAGGATGGACCCATCATCCCGACCTTGCCATTCGACCAGTCCTGCGCAGCCGCCCATTCGATGGCATCGAAGCCGTCATCCGCTTCCTGCTGCACCGGATAGTATCTGCCTTCGGAGGTATACGTTCCGCGTACCTCCTGCACGACTCCCGCATAGCCATCCTGCGCGAAGGGTATAAGTGCGGCCCCAAGCGCATCATTGAAGCAGGTTGATGGCGTCCCGATAACACGCCCGTACGGGTTCCGCATCATCAGGACCGGGTACTTTCCCGGGCTATCGGGCAAATACAGAAACGTACTCAGCGACGTGCCGTCACGCATCGGGACCGAGAGTTCTTGGCAGGTTACGCCGGGAAACGCTGCCGACCTGACGATACCGGGCGAGTCTGATCCGGAAGCATTCCCGGCGTCCTGGGCTGTCGAGGTCTGCGCGGCGGCCGGTCGCAAGTCAAATGTTGCAGCGGTAATCAAAACTGCTGCAACCGAACCGCCGATTTTGAAACACCGCGCAAATGAGGGTTTCGGCACTGCCGCGCAGTGCCATTTGCCGTTTCGCATATTTTTGCGTCCTCCCGTTTGTCCTGCTTGTCCCGACGAAGTTACGGCGACTGCAGGTTCCTTCAGGTGAAGACTAGCTCGCCGCGCTCCGATCGCACCAGCAAGGGCAGGATCACCAATGATTGATGCCTCCGAGCCGCCCTGCGTTCGCGGGCTGCGTTGCCGGGAGCCGGATCAACGGAGCTACTCCGTACCGAGTCGGGCCGTTCCGCCCTGAAACAGTCGCGGCGCCGGGCTCTTGCGCGTGTTGTCCATCGCGGTGAAGCCGCCGCCCTGATAGTGCTCGGCGACCGGGCTGTCGCTCACCTTACCCTCGAGCTGGCCGGCGTACGGATCGGCGCTATCCTGCGGCGCCCAGCCCAGCGCGTCGCGCGCGTCCTTCCCCCACCACGTCATGCGCGCGTTGGCCGACGCGCCCCAAACCACGGCGCAACCGACCGACTCGGCCAAGACGCACCGGATCATCAGCCGCGCGAGATCTGGGTATGACAGCCACGTCGCCAGCATCCGCGCGTCTACCGGTTCCGGAAAACAGGAGCCGATTCGGACGGAGACGCTCTCCACCCCGTGCTTGAACCAATAGAGCCGGCCCATCAGCTCGCCATACGCCTTTGACAGGCCGTAGTAGCCGTCGGGGAGAAACTGGCAGTCGGCGTCGATCGTCTCGCTTCGCTCGTGAAAGCCGATGGCGTGATTGGACGAGGCGAATATCACGCGCGCCCTCTCGCGCCGCGCCGCCTCGTACACGTGAAAAAGCCCCCGGATGTTCGGGCCGAGCACCTCCTCGAACGGCCGCTCGACCGAAACGCCGCCGAAATGGAGGATTGCGCCGCAGTCCTCCGCCAACCGCAGGATCGCAACGCCGTCGTTGAGGTCCGCGCGGGCGAAGGTGGCACCGGCGGGCAGCGGGTCGGGGAACGGCGCGATGTCGGTAAGCCGCAACGCCCACCCTTCGGCGCCCAGAGCCCGGGCCAGTTGCCGCCCGAGCGCGCCGGAGGCGCCGGTAAGGAGAACGGGTTTTTCCGGGATGGTCGGCATGGGTTCCTCCTTCGGCTGGCTCGTGTGTATAGCACCCCGACACGGACCCGCCGGAAGGAGCGCCCATGCGGACCATCGAGGACCACGCCCAAGCGCTCGAGGCCGGGCGCGTTACCGCCCGTGCCTTGGTCGAGCGATGCCTCGAACAGGCCACCGATCCCGACGGCGAGGGCGCCCGGACGTTCATCGCACTCGATCCCGAGGGCGCTCGCGAGGCGGCGGACGCGATGGACCGGCTGCGCCGCGCCCGCCGCGCGCCCACTCGGTGGGCCGGCATCCCCATCAGCCTGAAAGACCTGTTCGACATCCGGGGCGAGCCGACGCGCGCCGGGTCCCGCGCGCTCGACGATGCGCCGCCCGCCGCCGCCCACGCGCCGGTGGTGCAGCGCATGCTCGCCGCCGGGTTCGTGCCGGTGGGCCGCACCAACATGACCGAGTTCGCGTTCTCCGGGCTCGGGATCAACCCGCATTACGGCACGCCGCTCTGCCCGTGGGACCGTCCGAACGCCCGCATTCCCGGCGGCAGCTCGTCGGGCGCGGCGGTGTCTGTCGCCGACGGGATGGCGGTGGCCGCACTCGGCACCGACACCGGCGGCTCGTGCCGGATTCCGGCCGCACTCTGCGGCATTGTCGGCTACAAGCCGACCGCGCGGCGCGTGCCGATCGACGGCGTGCTGCCACTCGCACCCAGCCTCGACTCCGTCGGCCCGCTCGCGCCCTCCGTCGCCTGCTGCCGGGTGGTGGATGCCTTTCTGGCGGGCGGCGCGCCGCGAGCGAGCCGCGCCGCTGCCACTCGCCGGGCTGCGGCTGGCCCTGCCTTCCAACGTGATGCTGGACGGGCTGGATGCGCACGTCGCCCGCGCCTTCGAGCGCGCCGTATCCCGCTTGCGGGCGGCCGGCGCCCGGATCACCGAGACGGCGTTCCCCGTGTTCGACGAACTACCCGGCGTGAACGCGACGGGGGGCTTCGCGTCGGCGGAGGCGTATGCCTGGCACCGCAAGTTGCTGGCGAGCAAAGGGACGCTGTACGACCCGCGCATCCGCGTGCGCATCGCCCACGGCGCGGCGCAGAGTGCTACGGACTACATCACGTTGATTGCCGCCCGACGCCGCCTGATGGCCGCCTTCGACGAAGCGACGCAAGCGTTCGACGCACTGCTCATGCCGACCTGCCCCCTGGTTGCACCGCGCATCGCCGAGCTGGACGACGAGCGGGAGTACAACCGGATCAACCTGCTGCTGCTCCGCAACACCGCCTACGCCAACTTCCTCGACCGCTGCGCTATCAGCCTGCCGTGCCACGGCACGGGCGAGCCCCCGGTCGGGCTGATGCTGATGGGCGAAACGATGGGCGACGCGCGGCTGTTCGCCATCGCCGAGGCGGTGGAGCTGGCACTGGCTGACGAACGTCACGGGGCGGGCTGATCGCCCGCATACCCGACAGGGCAAGCCGCGGGTCAGCGGCCCTGGCGGAAGCGCTCCACCGCGGCAACCAGGGCGCGGCGAACGCCCGGCTCAAGCGCCGAGTGGCCGGCGTCGGGCACCACAGTCAGTCGCGCGGCAGGCCACGCCGCCGCCAGCTCAAAGGCGGTGGAGGCCGGGCACACCATGTCGTAGCGGCCCTGCACGATCTCGGCCGGAATGCGGCTGATCCGGCCCATGTGCGCGAGCAGCCCCTCGGGCGGCAGGAACAGATTGCGCGCGAAGTACCAGGCCTCGATGCGCGCGAGGCCGAGGGCAGTGCGGTCCTGCGCGAACGAGGCGACGGTGTCCGGGCTCGGCAGCAAGGTACTGCACGACCCTTCGTAGACCGACCACGCGCGCGCGGCCGGCCCATGCACCGCCGGATCGGGGTCGGTGAGGCGGCGGAGATAGGAGCCGAGCACGTCGCCCCGCTCGGTTTCGGGCAGAAAGCGGACGAAGGTGGCGTGAGCGTCCGGGAAGATGGCGCGCACACCGTGCAGGAACCAGTGCACCTCGTCCGGCCGACCCAGGAACACGCCGCGCAGCACGCAGCCCGCGACGCGCTCCGGATAGGCTTGGGCGTAGGCGAGTGCGAGGGTCGAGCCCCACGACCCGCCGAACAGCAGCCAGCGGTCGATGCCGAGATGGCGCCGCAGGATCTCGATGTCGTCGACGAGGTCGGCCGTGGTGTTGTCGACCAAACTGCCGAGCGGCCGGGAACGGCCCGCGCCGCGCTGGTCGAAGATCACCACGCGCCAGAAATCGGGGTCGAAGAAGCGGCGGTGGACCGCCCCTGCTCCCGCGCCGGGGCCGCCGTGCAGGAACAATGCCGGCCGCCCGCGCGGTGTGCCAACCTGTTCCCAGTACATCACGTGCCCGGCGGACAGCGGCAGGTAGCCGGTCTCGTAAGGCCCGATCTGAGGGAACAAGTCGCCGCGCGGCATTCGCCGAACTCTATAAAGCGCTCGGCGATGGCGAAACAGGCGCAACCTACCCACATCGGCGGCCATGTACCGCCTTTGGATCGCGCTCGGATCACTCGCGGGGATGACGGGGGTCGGCATGGCGGCCTACGCCGCGCACGGCGGCCTCGAACCCGCGGCGCTCGCGATTGTGCGACGCGGCGTTGAGATGCAGCTGTGGCATGCGCTGGCGCTCGTCCTGTGCGGGGTCTGGGCCGCGCGGGCGGCTGGTCTGGCCGTGCATCTCGCCGGCGCGGCGTTCAGCCTCGGCCTGCTCGGCTTCTGCGGCGCCCTCTACCTCCTAGCGCTGGGCGGACTGCATTCAGCAGGGATGGCGCCGGTGGGCGGCACACTGCTCATGGCAGGCTGGCTGTTGCTCGGGCTCTCGGCGTTGCGTCGGGCATGACGCTCTCGGAGCGTGACGCTCTCGGGCGTGAGGGCTCAGGCCATCTCCGCCAGCACCCGGCGGCGGCGGGGCACCGCGTCCGCGGGCACCGCGCCGTAGAGGTCCTTCACCGCCTCGGTGATCGTGACCCCGGCCAAGCGCGGGGCGACGCGCCGGCCGGCGCGCTCGATCAGCGGCGCGCCCCGTAGTACCAGGCGCAGGTTGGTGGGCGGAAGGAACAGCGCCACGTCACGGCGCTCCACCCGGAACAGCGAAGCCGCCAGCAGGCGGCCGATCTGCCCGGCGGAGAACGGCGCTCCGTGTCCGAACGGTGTGCTTTCGGCATGAGCCCACATGCCACGCCGGTTCGGCGTCACGACGAGCAACGTGCCGTCGTCGCGCAGCACCCGCCAGATCTCGCGAAGGAAGCCACGCGCGTTGTCGGCCGTTTCCAGCGCATGAACGAGCAAGACTCGGTCGAAGAACAGGTCGGGGAACGGTAAGGCGCACTCATCGGAAGCACAGGACAAGCTGGGCGCGCCCGCCGGCCAGCGCGTCGCCACGACAGGGCCCGGCGTCAGCGCGACGCAACGGGCCGCCTGCTCTCGCCACAAGCGCAGGTACGGCGTCGCATGACCGCAGCCGAGCACCGATTGCCCGCGCAGCTCTGGCCACAGCACGCGCAGGCGTTCGCGCAGCAACCGGCCAGCCACGGTGCCGCGCAGGGTGCCGTAGAACTCCGCCGTTGCATGTGCTTCCCCAGCCATCGCGGGACTATAACACGCCCTCGGGTTTGCCGCCGACCCGAAGCCGGCCTAACATCTACCTATGACTGTGACCGCGACCGCCGTCCCAATTCTGTCAGACAATTACGCGTGGATGCTGCGCGACGAGGCGAGCGGAGCCGTCGGGATCGTCGACCCGGCCGACGCCAAGGCGATCATCGGAGCCCTGGAAGCGGCCGGCGGCAGGCTCGATCTCATTCTCCTGACACACCATCACGCCGATCACATCGCTGGTACCGACGAGGTGCGCGCGCGGTTCGGCTGCGCCGTGGTCGGGGCCAAGGCGGACGCGCACCGGTTACCGAAGCTCGACCAGTCACTGGTTGAGGGCGACGAGGTGGAGTTCGGCCAAGCTCGCGCGCGGGTGATCGACACGCCGGGCCATACGCGCGGCCAGATCAACTTCTTCTTCCCGGACGGGGCCGTGTTGTTGAGCGGCGACACGTTGTTCAGTCTCGGGTGCGGGCGACTGATCGAGGGCACGCCAGGGGAAATGTTCGCGAGCCTGCGCAAGCTGGCGGCGCTCCCCGGTGAGGCGCTGGTGTGCTGCGGGCATGAATACACAGAAAGCAACGCCCGCTTCGCGGTCACGGTTGAGCCCGAGAACGCAGCCCTTGCTGCGCGCTACGAGCAGGTCAAGCGCCTGCGCGCCGCCGGGAAGCCCACCATCCCCTCGCGCTTGGCTGATGAGCTGGCGGAAAACCCGTTCCTCCGCGCCCCGGACGCCGCCACCTTCGCGGATCTGCGGGCGCGCAAGGATAAGTTTTAGGGCCAAGTTCTAAGCACAATACCGGGGACCGGCCGTGAAGCTGCACTACTCGCCCACCAGCCCATTCGTGCGCAAGGTGCTGGCCTGCGCCATCACCCGCGGCATCGACGGCCAGATCGAGCGCGTCCGCACCAACCCCCACCAGTCGCCGCCCTCCCTGCTGGCCGACAATCCGCTGTCCAAGGTGCCGTGCCTCGTCACCGACGACGGGCTCGCCCTGTTCGACAGCCCCGTGATCTGCGAATACCTCGACAGCGTGGGCGATGGGCCTGCAATGTTCCCTTCGGGTGCGGCGCGATGGCGGGCACTGAAGCTCCAGGCCCTTGGCGACGGCATCCTGGACGCCGCCGTCGGGCGTCGCGGCGAGCAAGCCAAGCCGCGGGAAGATGCACGTGACGCTTGGATGGCTCGGCAGCAGGCCGCCGTCGAGCGCGCGCTCGCATTGCTGGAGGCCGAGCCGCCACACCGGGTGCCCGACATCGGCTCCATCACCGTGGCTTGCGCGCTCGGCTACCTCGACTTCCGCTTTGCGGCCGAACCCTGGCGCGAACGCCGTACGAACCTGGCCGCCTGGTTCGAGGAGTTCTCGGCCCAGCCCGGCATCACCCGGACGATACCCGACGACGCGGGCTAACCCAGGGCTCTGAGTTTCCCCACCCCGATCGGATGACGGCTCCATCCGTTGAGCGCCTATCGCTCAGGGCTCAATCGGGTCGCGATCCTTACTCAATGGGACTCGGCTGCTGCCGTGCTCAGACGCGCGTCAGGGTGCGGACGCGCTGATCAGAACTCGTTACGCCCGCAACAAAATTGGGATCTTGCGCAAACTGACGTACGACGCAGGAGTCAGTTTTCGCTTCCTGTTCTCAGTCCATCGCGGAATCGAAACGGAAGAACTGCTCAAGAACGCCGGACCACAAGTCCTTGATGGCGTGTGTAGATGAGTAACTCCGCACACGCCGGACCTGGCGTTTGCCGAAGCGGAGCGCCAGCGAACGTTCCAAAAGGCGAACACGGGAGCGGCATCGAGCTTCATCGCGGGCTCGACCTTGTTTGTACCGGAGGGGAGTCAGCAATGGTTTGAGTTGTCCATTCTACTTCGGTGACATGCGATGGTAGCGTTCCTTGTAGATGCATCAATCAGCAGCATGGCGAGGCGGACGTTGGATCGCTGCCTTTGAGGTTCTATAATTAAAGGTTCGTTGCAAATGAAAGTGGCTGTATTTCCGAACGCTGAAGGTCCAGACCGACGATCGAGCCGCCGGAAGGCTGGACCGCGTCGCGCACCACAAGCTCGAGTTTTCTGACCCAAAAATCATACAGCAATCTTTTTGCGCTAAGGATCCACAAAGAGTGCGGGCGGCGCCGGCTTCCGGTCCCGCGATGACGTAAGCTATCCGTCGTCGATCGTTTGCAAACACCGCACAGGACTATTGGTCCGGACGAACGGCCTAACTTCCGATCCGCTCGATCAGCGCCCGCGCTGCTGCCGGATTGCGGTGCTTGGCGCCCGAGATCACGTAAACGTAGCAGTCCCGTCGCTCGGCCCAGCCCCGGATGCGGCCGGCCCATGCCTCAAGATCGGCCGCGCTGAACCCAGCCTCCTCTTCGTCCACGGTCCCCTTCAGCCGGGCATAGACAAAATCGGCGGTGTCGGCAGGCTCCGTTTGGCCCCCGAGACCGAGCAGCACGCGGGCGACGCCGTGCTCGCGCATAAGGGCGGTGCATTCGAGAGCGTCGAAGCTCTCATGCGTCGCCTCGATCGCGTGGCGCAGCACGCAGCCCTCCCGCTCGCGCGGAAGTTGCGCCAGGAACGATCCGAGCTCGTTCCGGTCGAACCGGCGCGTCGGCGGGAATTGCCATGCGATCGGGCCGAGCTTCGCGCCGAGCACCGTGATCCCCGAGTCCAAGAAGCGGCTGACGGCCGTCCCCGCGCGCTCGGCGTCGCGCGGCTGGGTTGCCGCCCTCGGCCCCTTCAGGGCGAACACGAACGGGTCCGGCGTCGCATCGCGCCATTCCCGGAACGTCGCCTCCGTTTGCGTCCGGTAAAACGTGGCGTTCACCTCAATGGAACTGAGCTGGCGGCTGGCATAGGGCAGGAACTCCGCGGAACGGAGGCCCGGCGGGTAGAACGTCTCGCGCCACGGCGCGAATACCCACCCCCCGATGCCGATCCTGATTTTCCGGACGGGTGCTGGCATACTCGCCTCCTGCCTATCGCCCCAGGGAAGCGGACCAATGAACAGCGCCTATCTCAGCGGCCTCGACCGCAACGAAGCGAACTACGCGCCGCTAACGCCGATCACCTTCCTGGAACGCGCTGCGGCTGTCTACCCGGACCGCCCCTCATTGGTTCATGGCGACTGGCGCATGACGTGGCGGGAGACCTACGCCCGCTGCCGCCGGCTCGCCTCGGCGCTGGAACGGCGCGGCATCGGCAAAAATGACACGGTTGCGGTGATCGCGCCTAACATCCCGGCACTCTACGAGGCGCATTTCGGTGTGCCCATGTGCGGGGCGGTGCTGAACGCGCTCAATACCCGGCTCGACGCGGCGACCATCGCCTTCATGCTGCGCCACGGCGGAGCACGCGCGCTGTTCACCGATCGTGAGTATTCAGCGACGGTCGGGCAAGCGCTGGCGATGTTGGAGGCAACCGCCCCTGGTGATCGACATCGATGACCTTGCAGCGCCCGGCGGCGCGCTGCTGGGGGAGAAAACCTACGAGGATTTCCTCGAGGAAGGCGATCCCGAATACGCCTGGTCCAACCCTGCTGACGAGTGGGACGCGATCGCCCTCAACTACACGTCGGGGACCACCGGCGACCCGAAGGGCGTCGTGTATCACCACCGCGGCGCCTACCTGAACGCCGTGTCAAATATCGTGAACTGGAGCATCAAGCAGCATCCGGTCTATCTCTGGACCTTGCCGATGTTTCATTGCAACGGCTGGACGTTCCCCTGGACGGTGGCGGAGCGCGCCGGCGTCAACGTGTGCCTGCGCAAGGTGGAAGCGGAGGCGTGCTGGGAGGCGATCCGGCGCGAGCGTGTGACGCACATGTGCGGCGCGCCTATCGTTTACGCGACACTGGTCAACGCGCCCGCGGCGCTCCGGGCGGGGATCGACCACGTGATCGCGGGCCAGGTCGCCGGGGCGTCGCCGCCGGCCGCGCTCATCGAAGGTGCCGAGCAGGCGGGGATCGAGCTGACCCACGTCTACGGTCTGACGGAGGTCTACGGCCCGGCCTCAGTGTGCGCCAAGCACGAGGAATGGGCGGCGCTGCCGATTGAACGGCGCGCCGACCTCAACAGCCGGCAGGGCGTGCGCGTGCCGATGCAGGAGGCGCTTGCCGTGCTCGATCCGGACTCCATGCAGCCGGTTCCGCGCGACGGCGAAACGATGGGCGAGATCATGTTTCGCGGCAACATCACGATGAAGGGCTATCTCAAGAACCCCGGTGCCACCGAAGCCGCGTTCGCCGGCGGCTGGTTCCACACCGGCGATCTCGCGGTGATGTATCCGGACGGCTACGCCAAGATCCGCGACCGCTCCAAGGACATCATCATCAGCGGCGGCGAGAACATCTCCTCGATCGAGGTCGAGGAGGCGCTCTACTGGCATCCGGCGGTGATGAGCGCTGCGGTAGTGGCCGCGCCGGACGAGAAGTGGGGCGAGACGCCCTGCGCCTTCATCGAGCTCAAGCCGGGCACGAGTGCCACCGCCGAGGAACTGCGCAACTTCTGCCGCGGGCACCTCGCCGGCTACAAGGTGCCGCGCCTGTTCGTGTTTCGTGACATCCCGAAGACGTCCACCGGCAAGATACAGAAATTTGCACTGCGCGAGACGGCCAAGCAGATTGCCGAGGCGGCGCGAGCGGAGGCACGCCGATGACCTACGCCGCTCCTCTTCGCGATATCCGTTTCGTCCTGCATGAAATGATCGGACTCCCGAAAGGGAACGCGGACCTCTCGCCCGAACTGGTCGACGCCATCCTCGACGAGGCGGCCCGTTTCGCGGCCGACGTGCTCGCCCCGCTCAATCAGCCCGGCGACAAGCAAGGTGCCCGCTGGCAGGACGGCGCCGTCGTGGCGCCCGACGGTTTCGGCGCCGCCTACCGGCAGTTCGTTGCCGGCGGTTGGGGCGCGCTCGCCTGCGATCCCGCGCATGGCGGCCAGGGCCTGCCCATGCTGGTCGCAACCGCGGTCGAGGAAATGTGGGACGCCGCGAACGTCGCGTTCTCGCTGTGCCCATTACTGACGCGCGGGGCGATCGAGGCGATCGCCCTGTGCGGCACCGAGGCGCAGAAGGCACTCTACCTGCCGAAGATGGTGGCGGGTACCTGGACCGGCACCATGAACCTCACCGAACCACAGGCCGGCTCCGATCTCTCGGCGGTGCGCACCCGCGCGACACCCGATGGCGATCACTATCGGATCAAGGGTCAGAAGATCTACATTACGTGGGGCGAGCACGATATGGCCGAGAACATCGTCCATCTCGTATTGGCACGATTGCAGGACGCGCCCGAGGGCGTGAAGGGCATATCGCTCTTCGTAGTGCCGAAGTTCCTCGTCAACACGGACGGCAGTCTCGGGCCGCGCAACGACGTGCGGTGCGTGTCGATCGAGCACAAGCTCGGCATTCGTGCGAGCCCCACCGCGGTGCTCGCGTTCGGCGACAGCGAAGGTGCGATCGGCTATCTGGTCGGCGAGGCGAATCGCGGCCTCGAATACATGTTCGTGATGATGAACCTTGCCCGCTTCGGCGTGGGGCTCGAGGGTGTCGCCCTCAGCGAACGCGCGCTACAGGCTGCCGTTTCCTACGCAAGCGAACGAGTGCAGGGCACGGAAGCCGGCGTTCAGGGCGGCGGGCGGGTGCCGATCATCCGCCACCCCGACGTGCGGCGAATGCTGATGAGCATGAAGGCGCACACCGAAGCAATGCGGGCGCTGGCCTATTTCGTCGCCGCCAAGCTGGACGAGGCCCGGAACGACCCAACCGCGCAAGCCGTCGTCGATCTGCTGATCCCGGTGGTGAAGGGCTGGTGCACGGAGAGCGCCGTCGAGATCGCCTCGGTCGGCGTTCAGGTTCACGGGGGAATGGGCTTCATCGAGGAAACCGGGGCCGCGCAACACCTGCGCGATGCCCGGATCACGCCGATCTACGAAGGCACCACCGGGATTCAGGCGAACGACTTGGTCGGCCGCAAGATCGCCCGCGACGGCGGGCGCGCCGCCGCCGCGATCCTGGCCGACATGCGCCAGGTTGCCGAAGCGCTCGAGGGCGAGGAACTGGCTTCGCTCCGCGCCCAGCTGACCGAAGCGCTTACCGCGCTCGAGCGCTGCGTGCGCTGGGTTTGCGAAACCTACGCCACCGATCCGCGCGCCGTGCTCGCGGGCGCGGTGCCGCTGCTCAAGTTGTTCGGCGTGACCGCCGGCGGCTGGCAGATGGGCCGCGCTGCGGTCATCGCGCGCGAGAAAATCGCACTGCGCGACAATGCCGATGGCGGTTTCTATCAAGCGAAGCTCGGGACTGCACGGTTCTACGCCGATCACGTGCTACCGCAGGCGTCGGCGCTCGCGCATACGGTGATGTACGGCGCCGTCGGCGCATTGGCGCTGGAGGACGCGCAGTTCGCAAGCGCGCTCTAACACTCCGCTTCTACTCGGCAGCCGATACGCTATGCTGGACAAGCCTCGCATGACCGGCGGGCGGCGAAGTAGGAGTGCTCAGTGGCCGAACCCGAGAGCTCGACGATTGACGTCAATGGATTTTCGACCCGGGTCTGGCGGGCCGGCAGCGGACCGAAGCTCGGCTTCTTTGCCGGGTTCGGCGGGCTCCCACGCTGGGTGCCATTTCTTGACGAGTTGGCGAACTCGCGGACGGTGATCGTTCCCTCGCTTCCGGGTTTTCCGGGCGGCGAACGCGGTCACTCGGTGCTCGACACCCAGCTCGATTGGGTGGTCGCCATGCGTCAGATTCTAGCGAAAGCGGATCTGCTTGGCGCCGACCTCGCCGCAAGTTCGGTAGGTGCTGCGCTTGCCGCCGAAGCCGCGGCGATCTGGCCCGAAAGCGTGCGCAGGCTGGCGCTCATCGCCCCGTTCGGCTTGTTCGACGAGACCGACCCCGCGACCGATCCGTGGGCGCAGCGCGCTGACAACGTGCCCGGCCTGATGTGCGCCGACCCCGAGAAGTGGCGCGCGCTGAAGGCTATGCCCGAGGGCGCCAACTCGGTCGAGTGGCCGATCGAGCAGGTCCGGGCTAACGAGGCGGCAGCGCGCTTTCTTTGGCCGCTTGGCAACACGCGGATCGAGCGGCGGCTGCCGCTGATCGAGGCCCCCACGCTGCTGATCTGGGGTGCGCAGGATCGGGTCATGCCTCGCTCGCTATGCGGACCGCTTCGCGGGGGCGATCCGCGCGCCCACGCGCATCGTCGAGATCGACGGTGCAGGGCATCTTGCGGAGCTCGACAAGCCAGCCGAGGTTGCGGCGGCGATCACGGCCTGGATGGAGGAATGACGATGGCGATGGACCCCGGCGCGCAGCGCGTTCTCGAGCTGCTGCGCGAACTCGGACGCCCACCGCTCGAGCAAAGCACGGTAGCCGAAGCGCGCGAGAACATGGCGCGCGGCCGGGAGGTGTTCGGCCCCGACCCGGCCGAGGTCGCCGAATACGCTCGCTCGCCGCAACGGGACCGGCCGGCGACATCCCGCTGCGCTACTACCGCGGCATCGGCGCGCCCGCGACGGGTGCCCCCGCCCTGGTCTACTTCCACGGCGGCGGCTGGGTAATCGGCGACCTCGAAAGCCACGACCGCGTTTGCCGCCGTCTTGCCAATGACGCGCGTTGCGTCGTGATCTCGGTGCACTACCGGCTGGCGCCCGAACACCGTTTCCCGGCCGCCGTGGACGACAGCGCCGCCGCCACGCGCTGGGTGGTGGAGCAGGCGACCGCACTCGGCATCGACCCCGCGCGTGTCGCTGTCGGCGGCGACAGCGCGGGCGGCAATCTCGCCGCGGTCATGGCGCTCATGGCGCGGGACGGGGCGTTGCCGAAGCTATGTTTCCAGCTGCTGATCTATCCGGCGACCGACATGGGGGCGAGTTATCCGTCCTACGAGCGCACCATGTCCGGGCTTTTGCTCACCGCGCCGGGGATGCGCTGGTTCATCGATCTGTATCTCAACGACAAGCAGGAGAGGCTCGACTGGAGGGCGTCGCCGTTGCGCGCCACCAGCCTCGCCGGGACCGCGCCGGCGCTCGTGTTCACAGCGTACCACGACCCGCTTTGCGACGAGGGCGAGTTGTATGCCGCGCGGCTCGAGCAGGAGGGCGTTCGGGTCAACCGCGTGCGCTTCGGCGACCAGATCCACGGCTTCCTCACCATGGGACGCTTCATCCCGGCCGCGGACACGATGCTCGACATGTCCGCGGCGGCATTGCGGGGCGCATGGGCTGAAGCCGCCGTTCCAGCATAATCACAGCCGGGAGGAAGAATGGTGTTGCGTTTAGGTCGGGCCGCCGGCGTTCTGCTCGCCGCATCGCTAGCGGCATGCAGCGGGCGCGTGGCTGAAAAGGAGGATCTACTGGCCGCCGCGGGCTTTCAGTTCCGCCCGGCGGACACACCGGAGCGGGTCGCCGCACTGCATCGGCTGCCGGCCCACCACTTCGTCCGCCAGGTGCGGAACGGGCAGACGGTCTGGATCTATGCTGATCCCACGGTCTGCGGCTGCCTATACGCCGGCAATGATGCCGCTTACGCGACCTACCGTCAGGAGGTGTTTCAAAAGAGGCTTGCCGATGAACGGCAACTCACGGCGGAGATGAATCGAGGACGCCGCTATGCAGGAGATGGAGTGGGGGCCGTGGGGGCCTTGGGCTCCCTACTACTACTAGTTTCGTTCGATCCCGTCGGCCGATCGGTCGCGAAAACGGGCGTCCAGAACAACTGGACGCCCGTTCCGCAGCGACGCGGGCGGACGCGGCTACACCGCGGTTCGGCCCGCAATCGCGTGATAGATGACGAGCACCACGATCGCGCCGATGACCGCCACGAACAGGCTATAGACGTTCAGGCCGGTGACCGGCGCCGCGCCGAAGGTCGTGAACAGGAAGCCGCCGACAATCGCGCCGACAACGCCCAGCACGATGTCGAGCAGGACACCCTCGCCGGCCTTGTTGACGATCTTGCTGGCGATGAAGCCAGCGATCAGGCCGAGGATCACCCAGGCAATAATGGACATGAGCCAGTTCTCCAGAGTTGCGGCAGAGGCCGCGGGTTAAGAACGTTGAACGCTAGCGCACGACGCGCTGCGAGACCGTTAGCCTGCGCTGCACGGCAAGCGATCCGCCGACCGCGGCAGCAATTCCGCCCAGCAGTAGTACTCCGAAGGCGGCAAACGAGGTTTTAGATGCTGCTGCCGCGC
The DNA here is from genome assembly GCA_963757115.1 of uncultured Alphaproteobacteria bacterium. Taxonomy (GTDB): domain Bacteria; phylum Pseudomonadota; class Alphaproteobacteria; order Acetobacterales; family Acetobacteraceae; genus CAVWQV01. The sequence continues at coordinate 160,416 of CAVWQV010000015.1, forward strand.
TTGCGTCAGCCGCGTTCTTCGCGCTCTGCACGGCTTTGTCCTTGGCTTGCTGCAACTTCGCCTGTGCATCGTCGAAGCGCTTGGCGGCTTCATCATGACTGATCTTCATCTGCGCAGCCATGATGTTGATGATGCGCTCCTTCGCTGCCGCAGCATCAGGGCCGCCTTGCGCATAGGTGGCGAGATTCTTTGCCACCTCCTTCTGCGCATCCTGCGGACTCATGGTGGCCGGGTCCGGGTTGGTGGGTTGCAGGAATGCCTGTGCCTGGTCGTGCATCGTGTCGGGCGTGACGCCGGCCGCCTGAGCAATCGGCTTGGCCGCGCTGCTCACACTGCTTCCTGCCGCGGAGGCCGCCCCGCCAAGCGCCGAGAAGCCACCGCCGATAATGCCGCCGATCGCCGAGGTTAGCAGATATATCGTAAGCAGGGTGGCGATGCCCCAGGTGATAAGCCCATGCAGCACGCCGTCGAAGCGGATCTCGACACCGGCTAGCCACGCGGCGACATAGCTGCCGAAGAGCAGGGCAACGCAACTGCTTATCAACCACCAAATGCCGGCGCCATATCCGAGGCTGCTGGCGTCCGGCGTCGTCCCGGCGTTCGTATCTACGGTTCCGAGCCCAATGCCTGCGCCGAGCGTGCTCAGCAGCAACTGGACGACGACGACCATGATTACCCCGCCGAAGATGGCGGCCCAGGAAATGCGGCGGTGCGTGTGGGATCCGCCGCTCAGCAGGGTGGTCGTCTCCGTCGTTGTCGGCCCCGCAACCGGCGGGTTTGGATAGCCTGTTTCGGACATTCTGCCCTCCCAAAAGTAGCCCGAGGCTTTCGCGCCCCGGGCCGCTATAAGGTCAGATTTTCGGCTTGGTTGCGATCGGGGCGGTTGTGGCAGGGTCGGTCATGCGCTCCACGTCGGGCTCGTTGGTGATCTCCACTTCCTGACGCCGAACGGTGTCGTTGACCGTCTCCGTGCGCTCCGTCGCATCCTTGCGGATGACAACCTCTTCCTTCACCCGGGCGGTCTTGGAGACCACCGCCTCTTCGCTCGTCTCCGCGACCTCGACTACCTTGTCGGTGAAGTCGGCGCCGGTAACCGGGCGGGCGTCGGCCAGCGGACGGCGTTCGACCGACACCTTTTCGTCGCGCAGAGCCACCTGTTCGTGGACGGGAGTCTCGACCACATACCGGCGAATGCGCGTCGTGCCGCGGTTCACGGCACGCTTCCCGACCGATAGCCGCTCTTCGGCGAGTTCGATCGTCCCACCATCCGTCACGGTCCCGGTTGCGGTTTGATCGCCCGTGGCAGCCGGTGTTGGCCTGCTCGCGGCCGGAACTGCCGTCGCGTCAGCAACGTCAGCACTGCCCGCGTCGGTCGTTTTCTGACTGACGCCATAGCTGGCTGCGCGGTCCTCAATGTCGACCGGATTGTGCCGCTCGAGAATGTCCATGACGCCTGCGACATGCTGATCCAGAACTCGCACCGACACGACCGTGGAGCCCCCGGCCAGACTGCGGTCGTAGACCGAAGCATCCTGGTCATAAGCCGTGTTGGTTCCGAACAAGCTGCGCCAGAAGCCTTCGCGGACCGGCGCCGGCTCGGCCGCGGTGCCGGTGCCCAAGGCAGTCGCTTCGGCATGTCGGCTGATGGCGTCCGCTGGAACGTTTGCCGCCCGCAGATCCTGCACCGCAGCATCGGCGTGAGCCGCAGTATCGTATACGGCAACGATGGTTTCTTCAGCCATTATGCTCGCTCCTCGATGCTTGTTCCGCCTGTAAGAGGCCGAGTGCGACGCACCCGTCGTACCCGGCCTTTGCTGACCACGCGAATATGGGCGGCGTGCCCGAATGGAGCGAGGAGCAGTTTTGCCAATGCCGCGCGCATAAATGCACGACAACCCGGAGTCCACGGAACGCTTCGGTCGACCCGGCGTCAGGCGGTACTGCCGTCCAACTCCTCAGGGCTGAGGCGCGCAGCTTGGGCGCGCACAGCCTCCGCGATGAAGTCGAGCACGATACGAACGCGCGGTGTGGTGCGCTTCTCTCGATGCACGCCCAGCCAGATCTCGGAAGCAGGAACCGGGGCGGGCGTCGCGATGCGGCGAAACGCAGGCTCCGGGTCGGCGCGGAAGCGCGGCAGCAAGGCCAAGCCGCCGCCGGAGTGCGCGGCCCAGTGCTGCGTCTCGTAGCTGTCGGCCTTCAGGACGACTTGCGCCCGCCCGGCGTGCGTAGCGAGCCAGCCGGACTGCGCCGAAAAATCCTGCTCGTCGAGCAATGTAATCAGCTGATGGCCGGAGCAGCCGCCGTCGAGGTCAGGAACCCCGGAGCGTTCAAGGTAGTCGGCGCAGGCATACAGGCCGAAGGCGATCGAACCGATATTACGTGCAACCAGTTCGTGGTGTTCGAACCGCTTCAAACGGACCGAGATGTCCGCATCATGCGTAGCAAGCGGCTCGCCCGGGAGAACCGGATGCGATTCGATCTGGATGCCGCGATGCCGGGCGTGCAGGGCGGCGAAGCAGGATGCGAGGAGGTGGGTTGTCACCAACTGCGAGGCGCTGACCCTTACCAGACCCTCGAGCCGGACGTCGTGACCCGCCACCGCGTGTTCCACGGACCGCGCTTCGGCCTCGACGCGCTCGACGTGTTCGAGGATGCGCTTACCGGCGAGCGTCAGCGCGTAGCCGTCCGCGGTCCGCTGCAGCAATCGGACGCCCATTCCCGCCTGCAGGGAAGCTAGCCGCCGGCCGACCGTGGATTGCGTGACTTGCAACTCCTTGGCCGCGGCCGCAAGCGTGCGGTGGCGGGCGATCGCGAGGAAGAACCGCAGGTCGTCCCAATCGAGCAATTGCTCTCCCTTGCGGAAATGCACGGCGTTCCGTCATTAACGCTTCTACCGGACTGGGTTCGAGGGGAGCAAACTCGCCTTATGCGCGCGTGCCTAAGACGAGTATGACAGCAGGGATGGACACTAGCGCGCCATGACGACGGTCGATGAGGAAGCGGGCGGCTCGGTAGGCGGCGGGCGGCAGCGGACCTTGCGCTGCCGCACGGTGTCATCGGGCGCGCTGCAACACCTGAGCTACGTGCGCAATCTGCCGCCCATGCAGGTGGAGGAGCGGCTCGGGCCCGCAACCGAGGGTGAGGCAATGACGCCCTCGGAAACCTTGTTGGCCGCACTCGGCTCCTGCCTCGCCGCGCGCATCCACGCCGGCGCCGTGACGGGAAGCATTGCGGTCCAGAAGCTGGAGCTCGAGATCGAGGTTGACGTCGAGAAGAGCCCGTTCTGGGGAGCGCCCGGCGAGGATGCGCGGTCGGTCGGCTTCGAGTTGATCCGTGTGACGGTCCACTTTGAGGCGGATGCGCCGGCCGAAGCGCTCCGCGCCCTCATCGCGCACGCGCTGATGTGGTCGCCGGTCGCCAATACGCTGCACGGCCCCGTGCACCTGGACATGACGCTGGGCCGACACGGCGCCGATCAGACCAGCTAGCGATCGCCCTCAACCTTCGCGAGCGGCCGACGTTGCCTTCCAGGTGCGCTTGACGCGCGTGAACGCCCGGAGACCAACAATGCCGCAAGCCGTGATCTTCGACGTGGACGGCACGCTGGTCGACAGCGTTGATATCCATGCTCGCGCCTGGCAGGACGCGTTCCGGGACTTTGGGCATGAGTTCGGCTTTCAGGAGATCCGCCAGCAGATCGGCAAGGGTGGAGACCAGCTCCTGCCGGTGTTTCTCAGCGAGGATGAGATCCAGGCCAAAGGCGAAGCGCTGGAAAAGCATCGCGCCGCGATCCTGAAGGAACGCTATCTGCCGCAGATCAAGGCGTTCCCCCAGGTGCGCGCGCTGTTCGAGCGATTGCTGGCCGACGGCAAGCAGATTGCGCTCGCGTCGTCGGCCAAAGAGGACGAGCTGCAGAGATACAAGGAGGTGGCCCAGATCGACGATCTGATCGACACGGAAACCTCGTCGGACGACGCCGAGAAAAGCAAGCCGCACCCCGACATCTTCGAGGCGGCGCTTAAGCGGCTGCACGGGATCAGTCCCGAGCAGGTCATGGTGGTCGGCGACACGCCGTATGACGCCCAAGCCGCCGCGAAGGCCAAACTCCGCACGATCGGCGTGCTGTGCGGCGGGTGGTCGGAGGGAGCGCTGCGCGACGCGGGCTGCGTCGCCGTGTTCCGGGACCCGGCCGACCTGCTCGCGCGCTACGAGGCCTCGCCGCTCGCTGCTCGGGATTGACGGCCCGGCGACGCGCCCGCCATCCGGAGCGCGAGATCGGCCATGCGCCGACCGAGCGCCTCAACATCCAGCCGGCCGCCGGGGCGGTGCCAAGTGTAGGCCCAGCTGATCATGCCGCCCATGGCGAGCGAGGTCAGATTGACGTCCTCGACCTCGAACTCGCCGGATGCAATGCCTTCCTCGAGCAGTCGCGACAACCATCGGTCGAACTCGCGCCGATGCGCGTTGATTTCGGACAGCGCGGCCGGCTCCAGGCTCTTCTCCTCACGGAAATAGACGGCGATGAACGGCTGGCGCACCAGCACCACCTTGGTGAACTGGACGATCAGGCGCTCGAGCCGCTCGCTCGCCGAGCCGCCTGAGCGCACGGCGTTGGCGGCGGCCTCCACCGCCATCTGGATGGTGGGCAGGCAGATTGCGGCCAGCAGCTCGGTCTTGCTCTTGAAATGGTTGTAGATGAACGGCTTGGTTACGCCGAGTTCGTGGGCGATGTCGTCGAGCGTCGTGGCGGTGAAGCCGCGCTCGTAGAACAGCGTCACCGCCTCCTGGAGGATGCGCTCGCGTTTGAACGCCACGACCTCGTCCCGCATTCCCGCGCCGGCCGCGGTGTGCTCGCTTCCCATCACTGACGCGGCTCGCCGCTCCTTTCGCCTGCTTGATGCGCGTGCGACACTACCGGTGAGTAGGTCGCCGATCAACGAGGGGGAGGTTGCAGCGATGCCGGGGATACTGGACGGGCGGATTGCACTCGTGACGGGTGGCGGCGGCGGGATCGGGCGCGCGACTGCGCTGGCGATGGCGCGGGAAGGAGCACGGGTCGCGGTGGCCGATACCGTCGGAATTCATCGCACAGGAGACCATTGCGGCTATCAACGCCGCCGGCGGGCAGGCGACGTTCGTGCAGGCCGACGTGACGCAAGCGACCGAGGTGGCTGCGATGGTGCGGCAGGTGGTCGGCACCTACGGCCGGCTCGACTGCGCGTTCAACAACGCCGGCATCTCGGGCAACTACGTGGGCGCCGCCGGCCAGCGGACGCATGAATGGTCGGAGGGACGCCTTCGCGCAGGTCCTCGCGATCAATCTCACGGGCGTGTGGCTCTGCATGAAGCACGAGCTCGCGCAGATGCTGGAGCAAGGGTCGGGTGCGATCGTGAACACGGCCTCGATCGCGGGGCTGATCGGCTTGCCCACCTCCTCCGGCTATGTCGCGAGCAAGCACGGCGTCTCGGGCCTCACCAAGACAGCGGCACTCGAATATGCGCAGAACGGCATCCGGGTGAACGCGGTGTGTCCCGGCTACATCGAAACTAACATGACCCGCGAGCCGATGCGTCGACGCGGCGAGCAGATCTTGGCGCAGGTGCCGTTCAAGCGCATGGGCCGGCCGGAGGAGATTGCCGAGATGGTGGTCTGGCTCTGCTCGGACCGCGCCTCGTATGTCAGCGGGGCGCTTTACAACGTGGACGGCGGATACATGGCGACGTGAACGGATCGGGGGGTCCTGTATGCAAGCAGGCCGGGGATCGCGCGGGCGGAGGACCGGCCGTCGGCGATGCCTCGCAACACCTCCAGCAGCACCAAGTCGCCGACCAGGATTTCCGCCGGGTCATCCTCGCCTGTGTCGGGGTCGAGCGTCGAGCAGCGGGCGGAGAGCGCGCGTTCCAGGCGTGACGGCGCCCCGGAGATGGTCGATCCAGACCGAACTCTCGAAGAAGACGGTGACAATCACCCCGCCTGCAGTCCGGTAGGATCGTCGCAACGCTCGGCGTCGAGATCGCCGTCCCACTGCACGCGGCCAAACAGGCCACGCGCACCGGCCTGGCGCTTGTGGCGAGCGAGCAGCCGCAGCGCGGCCTCGACAGTTTCGCGCTTGGTCGAAACACCGCTCGCGCCCGTTGCCTCGGCCATCAGCCCTTGCCCCGCCGGGCCGCTTCGATCCTCGCCACGTCGATCTTCCGCATCGTCATCATCGCCTCGAACACCCGCTTGGCGGCGGCCCTGTCCGGAGTCGCCATCGCTTCTATGAGCTGCCGTGGCGTGATCTGCCAGGAAAAGCCCCAGCGGTCCTTGCACCAGCCGCACGCGCTTTCCGCGCCGCCATTGCCGACAATCGCGTCCCAATAGCGATCGGTCTCGGCCTGGTCCTGCGTCTCGACCATGAAGGACACCGCCTCGTTCGGCTTGAACGCTGGGCCGCCGTTGAGCCCAAGGAAGGGCGTGCCGAGCACGGTGAACTCGACGGTCAGTTCGTCGCCTTGCGTTGCCGGAGGGGAAGTCGCCGGGCGCGGCCATCGCCGCGCCGACATGGCTGTCGGGGAAGACGCTGCGCGTAGAATTCCGCGGCCTTGCGCGCCTCGCCTTTGTCGAACCAGAGGCAGTTCTTGATCTTGCCGGTCATCGTCTCTCTCCCAGATCGCCCGGTTTAGAACGGGTTTCGGCGTCGCTGGTGACGATACAGCCGGACACGCCTCTTACCCAGCCTTTTTGCAGGCGACCGGCGCTCCTCAGCAGATCATCGCGGCATCAAGACGCTCCGGCGCTCACGTTGACGAACCACGGCTACTGCGCCGATGCGCGCTTCTCGAAGCCGGTGATCGTCCCGCTCCAGTGAACGGTGCCATTGACTCCACTGAATTCGCCCTTGAACGTGCCGTGCCCACGCACGTTTGCGAACCGACCTGTCCCGCCGTTGAACTCGATCGTGCCCTCAGACGTCCCTTTCGGCGCGCCGGCTTTTTCGTCCGTAGCGAAGGCGACCTTGGCGACAATGGAACTAGTCAGGGTGCCGTCGGCATTTCTCCAGAACAAGGAGCCTTTGTCCTCGCTTAGCCCCGCTGCTAGGTCGAGGTGCGACGATAAAATGACGGTTTCCTGCACTGCGTCGAACCAGCCGGGCGAGGTCACTGCGCCGACGAGTTTCTCGATCCCGAAGCCGCGGGTCGGGTTGCCCCCTTCAGGGACAAAGTGTGCCTCCACTTGGGTAAAAAACGAGGTGCCAGAGACCTGCATTTCGTCGGCTTTTGCTGGGGCCGCCATCGCAAGAGTGCTGGCGAACGCGAGTATCGTCGCCGTTCCCGTCATCTCTTTGAGGATGAATCCCATTGTTTCCTCCATGCACCCATTTTCGGGTTACGTTACCGTAATGGAACGTGACAAAGCTGGCAATGTGTGCTGCTGTGAGGGGGATCCGACGCTACGGTCCCTGGCGTGATGCCGCGGTTAGGGGTTCGCCGGGGCGTCTGCGTGGACGTCGGAAGGTTCCATAAACCTTGCGGATCGATGATATGATGCGCCGCCCGCTCTGACGGTGGTTGCCCTTCTCGGGCCTAGGCTGCGAGCGCGCCGTAATCCAACGTCGCCATCACCTGCACGCGGCGCATGTAGCGCGGCTCGTCCTCGCGGTAATCGGCGACCGCGTTGTGCGTCGTGCCGATGTTGTCCCACATCAGCACATCGCCTTCCGTCCAGTGGTGGACGTGGAGGAACCGTTCCTCCGACTGATGCCGGAACAGGAAGTCGAGCATGGCGTCGCTTTCCCGCTCCTCCATGCCGTCGATGCGGATCGCGTAGCCCGGGTTGCAATACAGCACGGTGCGCCCGGTGATCGGGTGGGTGCGGAAGATCGGCTGCGATACCGGCGGCTTGCGGCGGCGCTGCTCCTCGGTGAGCGGCGGGCGCGTGTTGCCGGGGCGGGCGCGCATCATGTCCCAGAACTTGGCGAAGTCGTGCGTCGCGGTGCGGCCGGCGAGCCGCGTCTTGATCTCGGCCGGCAGCGCGTCATAGGCCGCGTGCATGTTGAGGAACTGCGTGCCGCCGAGCGGACGCCCGTCGCGGGTCGGCACGCGTTGCGCGTGGAGGATGTTGGCGAGCGCGATCTGGTGGCTGTACGACATGTCGGTGTGCCATCCCTGGCCCGCATCCCCCGCGCCGATCGGCTTGCCGTCGCGCTTGATGTTGGACAATACCATCATCTCGGGATGGCCCGGCTCGTGGAAACGGTTGGCGACGTTGATCTCGAGTTCGCCGAACCGAGCCCCGAACGCGGCGAAGGCGTCGACGCCCAGCGTTTGCTTCGGAAAGCACAACACGCCATGCGCGCCGAGCGCGCGCAGAACAGTGCGGAACTCGTCCTCGGTCAGTGCGCGGCTGAGATCCAGGCCGTCGACGGTGGCGCCGAGGGTTCCGCCGGTTGGTGCGATGCGCATGTCGTTCTCCCCCCGTCTGCCTCACGCATCTAGCATGTCGATCAGCTCGGCGGCGATGGCGATGCGCTCCGCGACCCCGCCGCTCGGGCGCGGCAGCACCCAGCGCTCCCCGCGGCGCTCCAGCTTGTCGGGACGCAGGGGGCGGGCGTCGTCGCGCAAGGTCGCGGCCGCCGCCTCGGGGCCGGCGTCCAGCTTCGCAACCCCGGCCCGGCGGCATTCGGTGCGCAGATGGGCGACTTCCAGCAGCAGCCGGACCGGATCAGGGATCGGCCCGAAGCGGTCCTCTATCTCCTCCTCGAGCCGGTCGATGCCGGCCTGGTCGCCCACGCGCACGGCGTCGGTGAGCCGGCGGTGCAGCTCGACCCGCAGCCCGGCGTCCTCCACGTAGTCGTGTGGGAGATACGCCGGCAGATCGAGCGTGATCTCGGGCACCCAGTCCTCCTCGGCGCTTTCGCCGCGCGCGAGCCGGAGCGCCCGGCGCAGCATGTGCCGGTACAGGTCCAGGCCGAGCAACTTCACGTGGCCGGCCTGGTCCTCGCCCAGCAGGTCGCCGGCGCCGCGCAGATCGAGGTCGCGGGCGCTGATGGCGAAGCCCGCGCCGAGCCGGTCGTGTTCCACCAGCGCCTGCAGCCGCTCCTCTGTCGCGGGCTCGAGCGGCGCGCCCGGCTCGGTCAGCAGATAAACCGCTCCCCGCGCCCTGCCGCGACCGACCCGGCCACGGAGCTGATGCAGTTGTGCGAGACCGAAGCGGTCGGGGTGCCAGACGAGCATGGTGTTCGCGCGCGGCACATCGAGCCCGGCCTCGATGATGTTGGTGGACAGCAGGACGTCCCCGTCACCGCCGGCGAAGCGCACCATCGCCTCGTCCATCGCTTCCGGCTTCATGCCGCCATGCACCTCGACCAGCGAGAGGTGCGGCACGAGCGCCGCGATGCGCGCCCGCATCTCGGGCAGATCCTCGATGCGGGGGCAGACCACGAAGCTCTGGCCGCCGCGCCGCGCTTCGCGCTGCAGCGCCTGGGTGACGACCACCGGGTCGAACGCTTCCAGCACGGTGCGCACCGGCTGGCGGCGCGCCGGGGGGGTCGCGAGCACGCTGAGCTGCTGCAACCCGGTGAGCGCGGCCTGCAAGGTGCGCGGGATCGGGGTCGCGGTGAGCGTCAACACGTGAACGCCCTCGCGGAGTGCGCGGAGCCCGTTCTTCTGCCGCACGCCGAACCGCTGCTCCTCGTCGATGACGAGGAGGCCGAGATCTTGGAACTGCACGGATTTGGCGGCGACCGCTTGCGTGCCGATAACCACCCGGACGCTGCCGTCGGCCAAGCCCTTGCGCACCGCGCGCGCCTCGGCCGCCGGGGTGAGCCGCGACAGCGCGGCGACCCTGACCCCCAAACCCGCGAACCGGCGCCTGAACGTCTCGAGATGCTGGCGCACCAGCACCGTGGTCGGGGCCACCACCGCGACCTGATGCCCCGACAGGGCCGCGACCGCCGCGGCGCGCAGGGCCACTTCCGTCTTGCCGTAGCCGACATCGCCGCACACCAACCGGTCCATCGGCCGGCCGGAGGCGAGGTCGCGCTCGACCAGCCGGATAGTGTCGGCCTGGTCGACAGTGAGCGCGAAGGTGAACCGCGCGTTGAAACGCTCGTAGGCGCCGCGAGCCGGCCGCATGGCGGGCGCTTCCGCTGCGTCGCGCTCGCGCGCCAGCGCGACCAGCCGCGTAGCGGTGGCCGCGATGTCCCGCTCGATGGCGGCCCGGCGCTTGGCCCAGCTTTCCGTGTTCAGCCGGTCGAGCGTCACCGAACCCGTGTCGGCCCCATAGCGCCAGACTTGGTGGAGGTCCTCGACCCGAACCAGCAAGCCGGTGCCACCTGCATAGGAGAGGCGGAGACAGTCATTCGCCTCGATCGTTTCGATGCCCCGCAGCTTGCCCATACCGTGCTCCATGTGGATCACCGCATCGCCCGGCGCGAGCGTGGCGGTGAACGGCACCGCCTCTCCTCCCGAGCTACCGCCCACAGCCGAGGGGCCGAGCAGGTCGGCGGGCGCGATCACCAGCGTGTCCGCTTCCGGGTCGGCGAAGCCTTCGTCGAGCGGGCCGGGAAGCAGGCCGATCGTACCGGGCGGCGAGTTCCCGCAATGCGAGCCAGCCCTCGACGGGCGTTGGCGACACGCCGGGGCGGCGGGCCAGCATCCGCAGCAGGGTGCGTCGCGGCCCGGCGGGACCGGCAATCCCGACCCGTCCTCCCGCCTTGACGCGCTCGCGCAGTATCGTCGTCAAATCCTCAAGCCGTGGCGCCGGTCCGCCCTCCGCCGCGTCCTCGGCGTGGGTGATCCGGAAGACGCGCCGGCCCCGGCAAGCATCCGACCAGGCGGCCTCGTCGAGATACAGCGCGGCGGGGGGCGAGGCCGGGCGCTTCGAGCCGGTTTCCGCCGCCAGGCTCGCGAACGCGTCGCTGATGTCGGCAAAGCGCTCCTCACGGGACGTTTCCACTTCGGGGTCGAGCACGAGCGCCGCACCGGGCAGCAGCGCGAAGGGGCTCACCAGGTCAGGCACAAGATCCGGCAACGCGTGCTCCGATCCCGGCGGGTGCCAGTCTGCTCCCTCTCCGGGCGGCGGCAGCTCCGAGGCCGGCCCGAGGGTTAGGCTGGCGACCACGCCGTGACTACGCTGCGTAACGGGATCGTAGGCGCGGATCTCGCTGATCCGCCCGTGCTCGTGCTCGACCCGGTACGGCCGGGAGCCGGCAGCGGGATAAATGTCGAGCACGGCATTGCGGTTCGCCGCCTCGCCCGGCTGATCGACCACGTCCTCAAGCGCATAGCCGAGTTGGCGGAGAGTAAGCGTCACCGCGTCGGGGTCGATCGCCTCGCCCGTGGCGAGGGCGATTGACCGCCAGGCGGCAGGCGGGGGCAGCCGCTGCATGGCCGCTTCCACGCCGGCAATCACCAGCAATGGTCCGCCCACGTGCTCGGCAATCCGGTGGACGGCATCCAAGCGCAGGCCCATCGCGCGGCGCGAGGGGCCGATGCGGTCATAGGGCAGGCAATCCCAGCCCGGCAGCAGCAACACCGGCAGGCCCGGCTCGAGCGCGACCACGCTGCGGTGCAGTCGCTCGGCCCGCGTCTCGCTCCGGGCAACGAAGAGGAGGCCGGCCGGCGCGGCGCCGGCGAGTTCGATCAGCCGCGCGGCCAATAGGCCTTCCGGTTCGGCAAGGAGGGTGGTTGTGTTGCTGGGGCCGTCCATATGTCCCGCCGGTAAGTGATGCCACGGCCCAACGAAACGCGGGCCGCCCCGTTCCGCGCAACCGTCGCTGGGTTCGGCGGTTGCGACACAGGAGATTGCGCATGACCGACAAAGACGACGCCGCCAAGAAGGTAGCCGGCGTGAAGGACGAGATCGTTCGCGTGGCCGACCGGACCATGCCGGGCGAACGCGCGGCGTTGCCGCCAGGCAGCCTGCAACGCCGGCCGGTGGACAATCAATCGGACGAGCATCGGGATCAGCCACGCACCCCGGATGGGAAACTCCGCAAGCCGGACGCGCCGCCGGCGTAGCCGCGCGAGGCGGGAGACCGTTGAATTCAGGGTAGCGCCAGCTCCCCTTCCGAGCGGATCACAGCCCCAGGTTCTATGGGGCTCGGCGCGCACGAGCGCAAAGCCCGCGCGGCTATAGAGACGATGAGCGGCGAGGAGAATGTCGTGCGTCCAGAGCGTCATTCGGCGGTAGCCCGCCGCCCGAGCGACGCACGCATGCCCCGACCGTCTCCGACGCCTCCGCGAGCACGGGCGGGCGCCGCCGATGCCAGTCCGTGTCGCGCTGATAGGCATCTGCCGCCTGCAACACCCGTGCCTCGCCGAACGGCCGCCCGACGATCTGCCAGCCGATCGGCAGGCCGTTGCCGTCGAAGCCGCACGGCGCGCTCACGGCGGGAAGGCCGAGATAGTTGAACGGCCGCGTGTAGGCCGACATGGCCATGAAGCGGTGCTCCGTGCCGGGCGGCCCGTGGTCGATGTCGGTCTCCGCGAGCGTCGGCAGACGCGAGCGGATGGTCGGCGTCGCCAGCACGTCCACTTGCCCGAACACCTCGTCCGCGAATGCCTGGAGGATCGGCCCGCGACGGCTCAGGGCTTCGACGTAGTAGGTGCCGGGAATGGCGTACCCGGGATACAGGCGCGCGCTGAGATGCGTCGCGTAGTCGGCAGGCCGCTCGCGCATCCATTGCGCGTGGATTGCGGCACCCTCCACCCGGGACACGATACCGCCATACGCGGCGATCGCGTCCATCAGCGGCAGTGACAAGTGGACGACGCGGGCACCCCGTGCAGCGAGCACCGCTACGGCCTGCTCGACAGCCGCAAGAATCTCGGCGTCCGCGTCGTTGCGAAAGCAGTTATCGGGAACGCCGATCCGCAAGCCGCGCACATCCCCGTGCAGGGCCGCCTCGTAATCCGGCACCGCGACCTGGGCGCTGGTCGGGTCGCGTTCGTCGCGGCCGGCGATGATGCCGAGCGTCCGCGCGCAATCCCGCGCCGTACGGGCGAGTGGCCCGACATTGTCGTGCGAAAACGAAAGCGGCATCACGCCCGCGCGGCTCACGCGCGTTTGCGTCGGCTTGAGCCCGGTCACGCCGCACGCCGACGCCGGCAGGCGAACGGAGCCGCCGGTGTCCGAGCCGAGCGCCATGTAGGTGAACCGGGCGGCTATCGACGCACCCGACCCCGAGGACGAACCGCCGGTCACGTACGGAAAGTTCCATGGATTGTGGCAGTCGCCGTAATGGGCGTTGTGCCCGGTCGGGTTCTGCGCGAACTCGGCCATATTCAAGCCCGCGATCGTGTAAGCGCCGGCCGCGGCCAGGCGAGCAATCACTGTCGCCGTGGTATCGGGGACGAAGTCGCGGCGGATCACCGACCCGCACGTGCAGTGCTTGCCTGCCTGATAGAACATGTCCTTGTGGGCGAGCGGCACGCCGTGCAGTGCCCCGAGCGGCTGTTTCGCACGCACGGCGGCGTCGGCGGCCTGGGCGGCGCCATAGGCGCCTTCACGGTCCAGCCAGATCGTCGCGTTGACGCGGGCGTTGGCGCGCTCGTGGTTGCCGAGACAGGCTTCCAGCAGTTGCACGGACGTCGCCGCTCCTGATCGCACCGCTTCGGCGGCTTCGGTCAGGGTGAGGTCGGCGAGATCGCTCACGCTCGTGCGCCGCGCACGCCGTCCGCCAGCGCGCGCACCTGATCGAGCACTCGGCGCACGCTGTCCGAACGAGCGCGGCCCTGCTCGTCGAGGCTCGCCGCCAACGTATCGATCAGCGCCGAGGCGACCACGGCGGCGTCCGCGACGCGCACCGCGGCGGCTGCTTGTTCGGGCGTTCGCACGCCGAAGCCGACCGCGACCGGCAAATCGGACACGCGCCGGATGCGCGGGAGATTGGCGGCCAAGTCCTCCGTCGTGGCGCTACGGGTGCCGGTAATTCCGGTGATGCTCACATAATAAACAAAGCCCGAACTACCTTCGAGCACCAGTGGCATCCGCGCGTCGTCGGTGGTCGGGGCCACCAGGCGGATCACGTCGAGGCGGCATGCGCGCGCAAGCGGAAGCAAGAGGTCGGCTTCTTCCGTCGGCAGGTCCACCACGATCAGCCCGTCGACGCCGGCCGCCGCCGCATCCTCACAGAACCGCTCGGTCCCGTACGGACAGGATCGGGTTGAGATAGCCCATCAGCACCAGCGGCGTCTCGTCGTCTTCGCGGCGGAACTCGCGCACCATGGCGAGCGCGCGGCCGAGCGTCGCTCCGGCCTTCAGCGCCCGGCGCCCGGCGAGCTGGATCGTCGGCCCGTCCGCCATCGGGTCGGTGAACGGCATCCCGATCTCGATGAGGTCGGCACCGGCCGCTGGCATTCCGCGCAACAGCGCCATGGAGGTGGCGGCGTCCGGGTCCCACGCCTCAAGGAACGGGATCAGGGCGCCCCGCCGCCTCGGCCCGTAGCGAAGCAAAGCGGCGGGCAATCCGGCTCACAACCGAACCCCGAGGTGCTCGGCCACCGTGAAGATGTCCTTGTCGCCCCGGCCGCAAAGATTCATCAGGATGATCTGCTCGCGGTCCATCTCGGGAGCCAGCTTGGCCACGTGCGCGAGCGCATGCGCCGGCTCCAATGCCGGGATGATGCCCTCCGTGCGCGTGCAAAGCTGAAACGCTTGGAGCGCCTCGGCATCGGTCGCGGCCACGTATTCCACCCGCTCGATCTCGTGCAGCCACGAATGCTCGGGGCCGATGCCTGGATAGTCGAGCCCGGCGCTGATCGAGTGCGCCTCCTGGATCTGCCCGTCCTCGTCCTGCAGCAGATAGGTGCGGTTGCCATGGAGCACGCCGGGGCGTCCGCGGGAGAGGCTTGCCGCGTGCTCATGCGTGTCGAGCCCGCGTCCGGCTGCCTCCACGCCGATCAAGCGCACGGACAGTATCATCCAGGAACGGGTGAAACAGCCCCATCGCATTGGAGCCGCCGCCGATGCAGGCGACCGCCGCGTCGGGCAGCCGTCCCTCCGCCTTCTGCATCTGCGCCCGCGCTTCCTCGCCGATCACCGACTGGAAGTCGCGCACCATGCGCGGGTACGGGTGAGGGCCCGCGACGGTGCCGATCAGGTAATACGTGTTGGCGACGTTGGCGACCCAGTCGCGCATCGCCTCGTTCATCGCGTCCTTGAGGGTTCCTGCGCCGGAGGTGACGGGCTTCACCTCCGCGCCCAGCAGCTTCATGCGGAACACGTTCGGCGCCTGTCGCTCGACGTCCACGGCCCCCATGTAGACGGTGCACGGCAGGCCGAACAGCGCACACATCGTGGCGGTCGCGACCCCATGCTGGCCCGCGCCGGTTTCCGCGATGATCCGCGTCTTGCCCATCCGACGAGCCAGCAGAATCTGGCCCATGCAGTTGTTGGCCTTGTGGCTCCCGGTGTGGTTGAGCTCGTCTCGCTTGAAATAGATTTTGGCGCCGCCGAGCTCCGCGGTGAGGCGTTCGGCAAACCAGAGCGGGCTCGGGCGGCCGATATAGTCGGCGAGATAGCGGTCGAGTTCGCGCCGGAACGCCTCGTCCGCGCGGGCCGCGTCGTACGCGCGCTCCACCTCAAGCACGAGCGGCATCAGGGTTTCCGCCACGAAACGGCCGCCAAACTCGCCGAACCGCCCGCGCCGATCCGGGCCCGCGCGAAGACTATTTGGCAGCGGAACAGTCTGGCTCACGTCACACTCTCCGGTTGTTTTGCGCCCGCAGAGTTGGGGGTCTTAGCCCAGCGAACGCGCGGGGTCATCACCCCGGCTACCGGACGGAACGGGCGGCCCGGTTGGCCGGTCGAACTCCCATGGCGTGAGCCCGACCGGCCGCGGGAATTTGTCAGCCATCGAGGCGACACTTCCCCAGATTGGGCAGGATCCATCGGGTGGAGCAACTTTAAGTTGAGAATGGTCCTAGGCTATGTATACATCCGGCGGCGGCTCGCATCGATCGAGTTTCGCTGCCCTGAGGGCGGAGAAATTCGCAGGAACGTAAGTCAATGGCAGCTTCCGAGAGTTTGACCTTGAAGGGGTCGGTGCCGTGGAGGCGAACGCCGGCAATCCTACGTCGTTTCGGGGCTCCCGGACCGGCCCGGCACCCCGACGTCATCCCGCGCGGCGCTCCCGGCTCAGCTCGTATCATCAGGAACGACATTTTCGTTGCTGGTTGAGGCTCTTTCTGAGGCGAACACACACCAACCGCCAGCATCCCATCCACGGCAGAAACAGGAAAACTTGAGAGATGGCCGCGTTCGATCCAGTGCAGGGTGTTGACTGGGGCACCAAGCTGACCGGAAACAGTTTTACCTACTATCTTTACCCGGCGGGACAAACGGTAGCCGATCCGGGGATCGCCAACGTGGACGACCCAAGCGGGCAGGGGACCGTTTACACCTCGGTTGCCTGGAACAGCTATGAGATCGGTCAGCTGCAGGCCGCATTGGCCACGTTCTCCGCTGTGGCGAATGTCACCTTCACGCAGACGACGTCGCCCAGCGCCGCGACGCTACGAATTATGTTAAGCGACTTCGGCGCCGGCAGCACCTCGCTGGGGTTCTTCATACCGCCGGGCCTGGGAACGTCGTCGGGCCTCGGTGTGTTCAATATCGCGTCGACCACGACGTGGAGCAGTACGGCTGGCGGCTCGCTGGAAACCGGCGGCGATGGATTCAACACCATCCTCCGTGAACTCGGTCAGGCGCTGGGCCTCAAGCACCCGAATGACACAGGCGGTGGTGCGAGCCCGGTGTTTCCGGGAGTGCAGAACCCCCAGGACCTCGGCACCTACAACCTCAATCAGTCGGTCAACACCGTGATGTCTCACGTGACCGGTTGGCCGGCGGGACCGAACGGTGTGGCGGCCTCTACGCAATACGGCACGGCGAGGACGCCGATGGCGTTCGACATCGCTGCGCTGCAGGCCAAATACGGCGCCAACATGAGCTACAACACCGGCAACAACACGTACAACCTCCCCGGGAACGATGGCGTCACTACCGGCTATGCCTGCATCTGGGACGCGGGCGGCACCAACACGATTTCCTATTTGGGCAGCAAGGACGCGGTCATAAACCTGAACGCGGCTTCGCTGGCCAACACGCCCGACGGCGGCGGGGCGGTGTCATACGTGAAGGGTGTGCACGGCGGCTACACCATTGCGCACGGCGTCACGATCCAGCAAGCGAAGGGCGGCTCGGGCAACGACCTCTTGGTTGCCAACAACGTCGGCGACCTACTTGCTCCGGGAGCGGGTAACAACACGGTGTTTGGCGGCGGCGGCGCCGATACGGTGCAGTCGACTTCCGGCAACGACGAGATCTTCACCGGCTCGGGCCAGGACCGTGTCCACCTCGGCAGCGGCCACAGCACGATCATTTCCGGCGCCGGCGCCGATACCGTGAGCGCGTCGACGGGCCCAAGCACGGTGTTCGGCGGCAACGGCGCGCAGGCCCGGTCCGTCGTTTTCGGTAGCACCGGCCAGCTCTTGTTTGTTGGCGGTTCCGGTACCAGCACCGTGGTCGGCGGCAGCGGTGTGGTGGACGCGTTCAGCGGCGGAAGTTCCGGGGCCTTCTACGGCGGCAGTAGCGGCAATAATTTGCTTTGTGCCGGGACGGGTACGGTGACTTTGGCGGGCAGCAACAACGGTGACGAACTGTTCTCAAGCGCGACGGGCGGCAACGTGCTCGCGGCCGGCCACGGGAACGAGACCCTGATCGGTTCGGCCGCGCACGGGAACGACGCAATGTTCGTGGGCAATGCGGGAGCGAACGACACGGTGTGGCTGGGCGCCGGCCTGAACACCGTCTACGCAGGGGCCGGCGCGGCCACGATCGCGGGCGGCGGAAATGCCGACCTATACGTCTTCTCCGCGGGCCATGCGTCGGGCTCCGAGGTCGTGTTCGACTTCGCGCCCGGGTCGGACCACATCGCGCTGCAGGGATACGGAGCGGGTGAGGCCGACGCGGCGGTAGCGTCGGCACAAAGCGGCGGCGGCAGCACCACCTTCAAGCTCAGCGATAACTCAACCGTCGAGCTGGTGAACGTCGCCGCCCTGCAACGCTCGTTCTTCGTCTAGTCACAGCGACTGGCTCGCGGTCAAGCCCGTTCGGCCTCCCGCCGCTCCGGGAGTGCGGTGAACGCGGCACCCGCGGTCCAGGCGACGCGGCCAAGTGCCCCGCATGCCGGGCAGGCCGCGCGCCAGGCCGGAAGCTGAGTCCCGCACGCTTCGCAGCGCCAACCCGGATCGGGGGGCGCCTGCGCGGCGCGGCGCAGCGCGTCGCGCTGAGCCGTCTGATGCGCCTCGTCGTCGCCTTCCGCGGCGGCAATGTCAGCGAGCAGGGTCCATAGCCGCCGTTGATCGAAGCCGCTGTCCCGCGCGGCTTCCGCTTCCTTGCGCGCCTCCTCCGTCTGCCCGGCGTCCAGGGCAGCGCGGGCCACGGCCAAGTGGCTTTCCGGGTGGCCGGGGTTCTCCTGAGCCAGGCGCTTCGCTTCATAGAGCCGGTCGCTCGGGGCCGAGAGCGGCTCCCAGACGAACGCGACGAGGTCCGGATGCGGCGCACGGGCCCAAGTCCGTCGCGCGACCTCGAGCGCCCGGTCGGAGCGCCCCATCTGCCGGAGCCGGCGGCCGTAGGCGAGTGCGGCCGCCGTGAGCGCCGGGTCTTCCTCCCAGGCGCGCTTGGCGAGCCGGAGCCCACGCGCCCCGTCTGCTTCCGCATCTGCTGCGGCAGCGGCAAGCCCCGCCGTCGGCTGGTCGGCGTCTGACAGCGCGAGCGCCTCCGACCACGCTCCGGTGCGGGTTGCGAGCTCCCGCCGCTCGGCGCGCAGCCACGCGGCACCCGGATGCGCCTGTTCCGCCCGGCGCGCGAGGGCGGCCGCCTCGTCCCAGTCCTGCCGCGCGATCGCCTGCCGCAGCAACCCGCGCAGGCCGAGGAACGCGGCCTGAGGGTGGTCCGCCAGGACCCGGTAGGCGGCTTCCGCCTCACTTTCCTGGCCGGCCAGGCGACCCGCCTCGGCGGCAAGCAACAAGGTTTGCGGCGTGTCGCCCAGCAGCTTGCGCGACCGTGCGGCCTCGCGTCGGGCCCCCCCGGCCTCGCCCGCGCCAAGAGCAAGCAGGGTCCGCGTGATCGCAAGGTCGCCCTGGTGCCGCCGCCGCTGGAGGCGCCAACGGCGTGCGGTGCGCGGCGAGGCGAGCAACACGCCGATCAGACGCACCACGCCATACAGCACGATGAACAGCACGAGGAGCCCGAGTGCGGTTACGGAGGCGCGGGCCTCGTAGGCGTAGCCGCCGATCTCGGCGCTTACCGTCCCCGGCAGGCCGGCCAGCGCCCAGGCGAGTGCGACGACGATCGCCGCGGTGATGAGGACGCCGAAGACCCGGAGCATCAGGCGTGGGCCGCCAACCCAGCCAGCGCGGCGCGGGCATCGAGCAGCGCCCTTGCGCGCCCTTTCCAATCCGCCATGGCGTCGGCCGCCGGGCCGGATAGGTCATCGAGGGCGGCGACCGCGCCCGCGAGGTCGCCGGCGCCGAGCGCATGGCGGGCGCGGGCGAGCACGCCGGCCGCCGGGTCGCCGACGACCACCCGGTCGCCCTCGCGCACCGTCACCAAGTCCTGCGCGCGGGTCCACACGCGATCGAGGAAGGGTCGGCCGGCCGTGGGGGGCCGGCTCGCTTCCTCCGCCGCCTGCGCGGCAGCCGGAAAGCTGAGGCGGAGCTCCGCTTCGGTTGGCGGCTTCGCCTGCGCGAACCGGGTCAGCGACGGCGGAGCGCCGGGAATGTCACCCAGGGGTTGCCCAGCCTCGAGTGCGGCCTGCGCCGCCTGGAGGCGGCCGATGCGGGACGCCTTGTCGGCGAGGCCCGAGACCTGCCCGGCCTCTTTCTCGACGGCATCCACGCGCTTGCCGGTCGCCTGCACCTCGCCGGCAAGGCCCGACAGGCCGGCGGCCTCATGCTGCAGGGTGCCGATGCGATTGTCCGCCGCGTCCACCCGGTTGCCGAGATTGGTTTCCAAACTCTGCTGGCGCGTAGCGAGCTGGTCCTCCCGTCCGGCCAGCGCGTCGATGCGGGTTGCCAGATTGGCGAGATCGACCCGTGTCGCGACATCGCCGGGAACCTGCGGCCGCGCCTCGAGGGCGGCAATTCGTTGTCCAAGCTCGGCCGTCTTGCCGTCGAGCGCCGAGGCCTTGCCGTCAAGCGCGGAAGTTTTGCCTTCAAGCGCGGAGGTCTTGCCGTCAAGCGCGGAAGTCTTGCCGTCGAGCGCCGACATCCGCTGCTCGAGGGGCGCGAGGTCGGGGCCCTGTCGGTGCTCCAAAGCGGAAAGGCGTGCCTCGATCGGCTTGAGGTCGGGTGCGGCGGGCACGGGCCGGTGCTCGAGCTGCCCGAGGCGCTGCTCTAGCCCTTGCACCTGCTGTTGGAGGGCGGCGACCTGCGCCGGATCGACCCGCGGCTGCGACGAACGCAGGGGCGGGTTCTGCCAAAGCCAGATCACGGCCGCGGCGAGGATGAGGAAGCCGGCGGCGTAGAGCACCGGAACCGGGTTGAGCCGCCGTCGCGCCGCCGGGGTTTCCGGCGGCGGATCGGGGGGCGGCAGGGCAGGGGTTTCGTTCATCGCAGCATTGCCAGCATCTGGTCCTGGTTGGGCCGCGCGGCGATTCGGATTGCGTGCCATGGCAGGGCGCTTAATGCCATGCCGGCGGCGGGTCCGATAGCCACGGCCGTCACCTCGGCCGCCCGGCTTTCGAGCGCAGCCGCTCGGACTAGGCGGATGAAAACTCGCGCGGTTTCCGCCGAGAAGAACAAGGCCGCCCGTAGCGACCCGCTCTCGAGCACCGTGCGGGCCGTATCAGGGAGCTTCGGCACGGGGCGGGCGGCGTAGACCTCCCGGCGCGTGACAACGAAACCACGCACCCGCAACGCTTCCGCCAGCGCTTCGCCCTGTCCCTCGCCGCTCGCCAGCAATATCGGCCCCGCGCCGGGCGGCAAGCGGCGTGCGACGAGGGCGGCGAGCGCGTCCCCGTCGCCGTCGGCGCTCTCCACCGAAGCGAAGCCGGCGTGCCGTGCTTGCCGGGCGGTCGCGTCGCCCACGGCGAACAGTCTGACGCCATGCCAGCCCGGCGGGATCGCCGGGACGGCGTTGCCGCTCGTTACCAGAACCGCGCTCAGCTCCGTCGGCTCGGGAAGCTTGCAAGGCAGGTGCTCGATCATCAGCAGGGGGGCGACGACCGGGGACAGCCCCATCGCCGCCACGCGCCCCGCGGTCTCCGACGCGCCGGGCTCGGGCCGGGTGACGAGCACCCCGTCGCGCCTGTCAGGCAAAGATGTCGGGCGGCGATGCCGCCCGCAGTGCGGCCCCGAGCTCAGCCCCAAGCCGCGCCGCGTCCGCGCGCGGACCGTGCGCGCTCTGCTTGAGCAGGAACGAGCCGTCGGCGCGGGCAACGAGGCCGGTCAACAGCAGCTCGCCCGTCGGCAGCAGCCGGGCGTAGCCGCCAATCGGCGTGCGGCACGAGCCATCGAGCGTGGCGAGCATCGCCCGCTCCGCTTCGGCGACCGCCCTCGCATCCGCGTCCTCGATGCCGGCGAGCAGTTCGAGCAATGCCCGATCCGCCGCTCGCACCGTTACCCCCACGATACCCTGGCAGGCGGACGGGACCATGGCTTCAGGATCGAGGACGACGGAAGCGTGCCGCTCGAGCCCGAGCCGCTTGAGCCCCGCCAACGCGAGCAGCGAGGCGGCGTAGTCCCCGCCAGCCACGCGCGCCAGCCTGGTCTGCACGTTGCCGCGCAGCAGGCGGGTGCGAAGATCCGGCCGCGCATGGAGCAGCTGCGACTGGCGGCGCACCGATGAGGAGCCGATCACCGCCCCCGCGGGCAATGCCCCGAGCGGGTCGGCGGGATCGGGTTCGGCGCATCCCGGCCCGAGGATCAGCGCGTCCCGCGCGTCCTCTCGCGCCAGGACGCAGCCGAGCGTGATGCCAGGGGGGAGGGCCGTTTCCAGGTCCTTGAGGCTGTGCACCGCCAGGTCGATGCGCCCGTCGGCCAGCGCCTCATGGATCTCCTTGGCGAACAGGCCCTTGCCGCCGAGTTCGGCGAGCGGCCGGTCCTGGACCGCGTCCCCCGTAGTGCGGATCTGGTGCTCGGCGAAGGCCTGGGGCGCCCCGGTCGCCGCGCAATGGGAGCGGAGGCGATCGAGGAAGCCTCGGGTCTGCACGAGGGCGAGGGGCGAGCCGCGCGTGCCGACCCGGACCGGTGGGGGCGTCGCCTCGGCGGAGGGTGCGCTCGTCATGGCTCCGTCCTATTACCCTCCGGAGGCTGAGGGAAGGCGAGGGCGATGCGGGCCGGCCCCGTGTTGGGCATCGAAACATCGTGCGACGAGACGGCCGCCGCCGTGCTCGACGCGGACGGGCGCGTGCTGGCCGAGGCCGTGCTGAGCCAAGAGCGCGAGCACGCGGCGTTCGGCGGCGTGGTGCCCGAGATCGCCGCGCGCGCGCATCTGGCACACCTTCCGGCGCTGGTCGGGCGTGTCATGGCGAACGCAGGCGTCGGCTATCCTGACCTCGCCTGCGTAGCGGCGACGGCCGGCCCGGGCCTGATCGGCGGCCTCATCGTGGGTAGCGGGTTCGGCCAAAGGCATCGCGATCGCCCAAGGACTGCCGTATGTCGCGGTAAACCATCTCGAAGCGCACGCGCTCACCGCCCGGCTCCCGGGCCTTGTCCCCGGTGGCGCCCCGTTTCCCTATCTGCTCCTGCTGGTGTCGGGCGGGCATTGCCAGTGCATCGCCGTGGACGGGGTAGGGTCGCACCGGCGGCTCGGCGGCACGGTGGACGATGCGGCGGGCGAGGCGTTCGACAAGGTGGCCAAGTTGCTCGGGCTCGCCTTGGCCGGGCGGGCCGGCGCTCGAACGGCTGGCCGCCTCCGGCGATTCCGGGCGCTACGCTTTTCCGCGTCCAATGCTGGGCCGGCCTGGTTGCGACTTCAGCTTCTCCGGGCTCAAAACCGCAGTAGCGCAAGAAGTAGCGAGGCAGCCTGCGGGCGCGCTCGACGGGCGGGTCGCGGCCGACATCGCCGCCTCCTTCCAATCGGCAGTTGCCGCGGTACTAGCGGATCGTGCCCGCAATGCCATGCGTGCGTTCGGTCAGCGGACGTTGCTCGTCGTCGCGGGCGGGGTCGCGGCAAACACTGCCATACGCCAAGCGCTGGAGGCTGAGGCCGGCGCGGAAGGGTTCCGGTTCGTGGCCCCTCCGCCGCGACTTTGCACCGACAACGCTGTGATGGTGGCGTGGGCCGGGCTGGAACGCTTCCGCCTCGGTTTGCTCGATCCGCTCGACGTTGCTCCCCGCCCGCGCTGGCCCTTGAGCGCCAGGGAGCGCGGGGCGTCGTGCTGAGGGCTACTCGGGGATCAGCTCGTAGCGGGTGCCGTCGAATTTCGCGAGCCGCATCTTTTTCAGCGGGCGGTAGTCGGTCGGGCTCGTGCTGACGGTGACGCCGGGCAGCAGCATCGAGAACTTCACGTCGTGCATGTGCGTCGCGGTCTTCAGGATGTTCCCGCGCGACAGATCGTTCCCGGCATTCTGCAACACCCAAACCAGGGCTTCCGCCATGTTGAAGCCGTACCAAGTGGAGGCGTCCTGCACATCGTTCTCGGGGGCGTATTTTTCCTTCCAGGCGAAGAACGCCTTAACCCCGGGATCGTCCTTCCATTGTGGGTCGGTCGCGTCCTTGAGGTAGAACGCGGTTACAACCCCGACGGCGTTCTTGAGACCCGCGGATTCGAGCACGGGCTTAACCGTGCTGCCGTTGGAATCAACGATATGCAGCGGGTGCCAGTCCAGTTCGGCGACCTTACGCACGCCGAGCGCGCCGAACTTCGGCGTCACCGCTTCGACGAACACATCGCAGCCGGCCTGTTTTAATTCGATGATCTGCGAGTCGGTCGTCGGGTCGGACGTTTCGTACGAGAGTGCCTTAACGATCAGCTTGTCGGCCTTGTCGCCGAACACGTCCTTCAGGCCCGCCAGATAGTCTCGGCCGAGATCGTCGTTCTGGTACAAGATGCAGACCTTCGCCGCCTCACCTTTCTGTTCGAGAATATACTTGCCGTACATCTGGCCTTCGACGCGGTAGTTGGGCTGGAACGGGATGCTCCAGGGGTAATTCTCCGGATCGACGAACAGGGACGCGCCGGACCCGAGCCAGATATCCGGCACTTTCTTCTGATTGAGGTATTTGCGGATCGCGGTGTTGGGCGCCGTGCCGATGGTCTGGAACATGATCGCGACCTGTTCCTGCTCCACGAGCTTGCGCGTCTGTTCGATCGTCTTGGGCGGACTATAGCTGTCGTCGAGTTGGATCAGATTGATCTTGCGTCCGTTCACCCCGCCCTGCTCGTTAATCATCTTGATGTAGGCCGCCTCGGCAGTGGCGATCTTGCTGTACGCGCTGGCCGGCCCGCTGAACGGCGCGGTCTGTCCGATCTTGATCTCGGTGGCGGTCACCCCCGGCGCGGTCTGGGCCACGGCCGGCAACACGGCGGTCGCGCAAAGCATCGAAAGCACCGCACAAGCCAGCGCCCGTCCCGTCATCCTCGTTTCCTCCCAGAGCCAAGCGGTTGTTTCAGATTTCGGGTGACGCGCGCAAGCGCAAGTCTTTCCGCCACTCGGACACCTTGCCGGCGCGGGATGATCAGGAACGGCTTGCCCGCTCGGGCGAGGGTGCCCGAACCTCTTCGAAACGCGCGTCCCGACCTGGGAGCATTCGCCACAGCACGTCATCGTGCAGGACGAAATGATGGAACATTGCGGCTGCGGCATGGCCGGCTGCGAGGAGGATGATGACCCAGGCCGTCCAGTCGTGCGCCTCGGCGATTAGTTCGTGGGTAGGCTTCGAGAAGGCGGCGAACGGCGTCGGGATCAGCAAGCCGAAAAAGCTAAGTGCCTCGCCACCGGACCAGCGGAACAGAAAGCCGAGCACCGCTTCCAACACCAAAAGACCATACAGCGCGTAATGCGCCGACTTCGAGGCCAGCTCTACCCAGCCTGAATCCGCCGGCCGGACTTGGTGCCCCGGCATGAGCCGCCAGCAAATGCGAGCGATCAGCACGGCCGTCAGCAGAATGCCAAAAGACATGTGCGTCACGATCATCACATGCTTGGTGGCCTTTGCTGGCAGCTCCCAGAACTCGGCCAGAAGAAACTGCGCAAGGACCAGCACGGCCGTCAGCCAGTGCAGCGTCCTCGCAACACCGTCATAGTGCGTGCGGTCGTCGCCGGCGGCGATCCTGGTGGCGACGTTGACGCCCGATGCAGTGTTCATGTGAGCGCCCCCGTATCGGGGGAAGCTGGGGTCGGCACGACCTAGTGCGCCTACCGGGTCGGGCGCGGCGGGTCCTGGCTGTAGTCGTAGAAGCCGCGTCCGGTTTTGCGGCCAAGCCAGCCCGCTTCCACATACTTCACCAGAAGTGGGCAAGGGCGGTACTTGCTGTCCGACAGGCCCTCGTACAGCACCTGCATGATGGACAAGCAGGTGTCGAGCCCGATGAAGTCGGCCAACTCCAGCGGCCCCATCGGGTGGTTGGCCCCGAGCTTCATGGAGGTGTCGATCGCGGAAACCGAGCCCACCCCCTCGTAGAGCGCATACACCGCCTCGTTGATCATCGGCACCAGGATGCGGTTGACGATGAATGCGGGAAAATCCTCGGCGACCGCCGTGACCTTGTTGAGCCGGCGGGCCAGCGCCATGACGGCCTGGAAGGTCGGCTCGTCCGTGGCGATGCCGCGGATCACCTCCACGAGCTTCATGACCGGCACCGGGTTCATGAAGTGCATTCCGATGAACTTCTCGGGGCGATCGGAATTGGCACCGAGCCGGGTGATCGAGATGGACGAGGTGTTGGAAGCCAGGAGGCAATGCGGGGCGAGATGCGGCGTAAGCGACTTGAAGATCGCGCGCTTGACCTCCTCCTTCTCGGTCGCCGCCTCGATCACGAAGTCGCTCGCGCTGAACAAGGCGTAGTCGGTCCCCGTGGTGATCCGCTCAAGCGCCGCGTCCCGGTCCTCGGGCGAGACGATCTTACGGTTGACCTGGCGCTCCATGTTGCGCGCCATGGTGTCCATCGCCCTCTCGATCGCGGCCTCGCTGACGTCCACGAGCACGACGGGCAGCCCGGCGAGCGCGCACACATGGGCGATGCCGTTGCCCATCTGCCCGGCGCCGATCACGCCGACGCGGGAGATGTCGGGGCCCTCAGAAAGCAACGGCCCCGATGAAGGGGCCGCTTTCACGTCGACGGTCATTCAGGTTCGCTCCAATTCGCTGGCAAGTTCCGGTAATGCTTTGAACAAATCCGCGACCAGGCCGTAATCCGCCACCTGGAAGATGGGGGCTTCCTCATCCTTGTTGATCGCCACGATGACCTTGCTGTCCTTCATGCCGGCGAAGTGCTGAATAGCGCCGGAAATCCCTACCGCGACGTAAAGCTCGGGTGCCACGATCTTGCCGGTCTGCCCCACCTGGTAGTCGTTCGGCACAAAGCCCGCGTCCACCGCAGCGCGTGACGCGCCTACTGCCGCCCCGAGCTTGTCGGCGATCGGCTCGATCAGCTTGAAGTTGTCGCCGTTCTGCATCCCCCGCCCGCCGGAGATCACCACCCGGGCCGCCGTCAGTTCGGGCCGTTCGCTCTTCGAGAGCTCGGCCGAAACGAATTTCGAATTGTTCGGCAGGTCGGCGAGGGAGACGTTTTCCACCTGGGCGGAGCCGCCCTCCGCCGGCACCGGATCGAAGCTGGCGGCACGCACCGTGATCACCTTGATCTTGTCGGAAGATTTCACCGTGGCAAGCGCGTTGCCGGCGTAGATCGGCCGGACGAACGTGTCCGCGTCGACCACGTCGGCGATGTCGCTGATCGGCTGCGCGTCCAGTAGCGCGGCGACCCGGGGCATGACGTTCTTGCCGACCGCCGTGGCCGCGGCGAGCAGATGGGTGTAGTTCGGCGCAAGCGAGACGAGCAAGGCCGCGAGCGGCTCCGCAAGCGCGTGGTCAAAGCCCGGCGCGTCGGCCACCAACACCTTGGCCACGCCGGACAGCTTCGCCGCAGCCTGCCCCGCGTTCGCGACGCCGGTACCCGCGACCAGGGCGTGAACCTCGCCGAGCTTGGCCGCGGCGGCGACCGCACTGCGCGAGGGCTGCTTGATGCCGTTAGTGTCGTAGTCGAGCAGGACGAGAGCGGTCACGTCAGATCACCTTGGCTTCGTTTCGTAGCTTGTCGACCAGCTCCGTCACCGAGCCCACCTTCTTTCCGGCTTGTCGCTTCGGCGGCTCGGTTACCTTCAGCACGGTGAGCCGGGGCGTCGGATCGATCCCGAGATCGGCAGGCTTGACGTTCTCGATTGGTTTCTTGCGCGCCTTCATAATGTTCGGAAGGCTGGCATAGCGGGGTTCGTTGAGGCGCAGATCGGTGGTGATAATCGCCGGGAGCGACAGCGCGACCGTCTCAAGGCCACCATCCACCTCGCGAGTGACGGTGACACCTTCGCCGTCAATCGCCACCTTGCTGGCGAAGGTGCCCTGCGGCCAGCCGAGGAAAGCGGCGAGCATCTGCCCGGTCGCGTTCATGTCGTCGTCGATCGCTTGCTTGCCGAGAATGACGAGCTTCGGCTGTTCCTTATCCACGATGGCCTTGAGCAGTTTGGCCACTGCGAGCGGCTGCAACTCGACATCGGTTTCGACCAGGATGCCACGATCCGCACCCATCGCGAGCGCCGTTCGGATCGTCTCGGAGCACTGGGCGACGCCCATCGACACGGCCACAATCTCGGTTGCCGTTCCCTTTTCCTTGAGCCGCACGGCTTCCTCGACCGCAATCTCGTCGAACGGGTTCATCGACATCTTGACGCCCGCGAGTTCGACGCCGCTGCCGTCGGACTTCACGCGGACCTTCACATTGTAGTCGACCACCCGCTTGACCGGGACCAGTATCTTCATGGTTACCGTGCCGTTTCCAGGAACCAGGCGCGATGGCGACGCGGGTCGGCTGGCCAGCTTTCAAACCGGCCTGCCTGCGCGCCCCTTGCCGCCGACAGGGGCCGGAAACTGGCAGCGAGGCCGAAAGCTGTCAAACCACCAAACCGGGTTCACGACCGCAGTAGACCCATCAAAATGGCGAACAATACGAGGGCTCCCGCCTGAAGCAGGACTCGCCAGCGCATCAGCGCATTGGACCGCTGCGGGTCGCCGCCACCGCGCACCAGCCCGATCATTCCTGCGAACAGGACGCCGAGCGTCCCCAGCATCATCAATACGAGCAGCACCGTGAGGGCGGTTCTCATGGCTTTGACATAGGTGGCCTCCTCCCTTTGCGCACCTTGCCGTACCCGGATTTGCGGCCGTCGCGCGGCTTGTTGACCCCCTCGCCGAGCTATGCTCGGTCCCCCAGCGATGATCCGGGTCCTTTCTTTGTTGCTCGTGCTGGCCGGTATCGGTCCCGCCGTGGGTCAGGTTCCCGCGTCGCGGCCCACCTTGCCAGCGCCGGCTTCGGTCAGCTCCGCGCAGGCGCAACAAACGCTTGACGTACTGAAGGACGACAAGAAGCGGGCGGCGCTGATCAGCACGCTCGAGACGATCGCGCGGGTGGCAGCGCCTCCAGCCACCCCGCTCGCGCAGTCGCTGCAACCCAATGGCCTGGCCGCGCAGGCGTTGTTCGGGGTGACCGGCTTCTTTGACCAACTATCGCACCAGAGCCGGGCGGCCATCGTGGCATTCAGGCGCTCGCCCGACGTTTTGCACGATTTCGCGACCGTTGCCCACGATCCCGAAGAGCGCGGGCAGCTGCTCGACGCCGTTTGGCGCCTGGCCGCGATCATGGCGGCCGGTGTAGCCGCGGAGTGGACGCTGAGGCGCGCCTTGCGGCCGGCACAACGGCGCTTGCTTGGTTTGGCTCCCGTGCACGCGGAAACCGAGGAGGCGGACACAGAAGAACACGCGGACGAGCACGAGGAGGGGCCGAAGGCTGCGTCCCGAGCAGCCGACCTCGACCGTGCTGATGCTCGGCATCGACGGCGCGCGTCGGCGCTGACGTTCATGCGGCGGCTGCCGCTCGGGCTTGCGCGCCTCGTGCTCGACCTGCTGCCGATCCTAGGCTTCCTGATCATCACCCACGTGTTGCTGGGCACCCCTCTCGGCGGCGGCGACCTGGTCCGCGCCATGCTGCTGTTGATGGTCGACGCGTACGCGACGTGCGCCGCGGTTCTCTGCGTCATCCGCATGATGCTGTCGCCGGACAGCGCGCGGCTTCGGCTGCTGCGTCTGTCCGATGCCGCCGCGGCCTATCTGATGCGCTGGGCCTGGCGACTGACCATTCCGGCGGTGTTCGGGTTCGCCTTCGCGTCCGCCGGCGTGCTGCTCGGTGTGGGCCAGGAAGGCCACGACGCCTTCCTCAAGTTCGTGAGCTTGATCCTGCACGTCATGCTGATCGTGATCGTGTTGCAATGCCGCAAGAAGGTTGCCCGCCGGTTGCGCGCGCGAAGGGGTTCGACGGGTGCGTTCGTCCTCCTTTGGAACCGGGTGGCGTCCCACTGGCACGTCATCGCGGTGTTCCTGTTGGCCGCCACCTGGCTCGTTTGGGCGGTGGAGCTGCCGAACGGCCTGGCCCGCCTGACGCAATTCACCGCCGCCACCCTGGCCATCCTCTTGGTAACCCGCCTCGTTCTGATCGTGCTTTTGGGCACGGTCGATCGCCTTGCCCGGCGGCAATTCGGTGACGAACCGAGCACCCCGCTCGAGCGTCGGCTTCACGCGTATGCGCCGGCGGTGCACGGGGTCGTGACGGGGCTGGTCTACCTCGTCGCCGGCTTGGCGCTGTTCCAGGCCTGGGGCTTCCGCACCGTCGCGTGGTTTGGCAGCTCCGCCGGAGAGCGGCTGCTTTCCTCGTTCGGCAGCATCGCCGTGACCGTCCTGCTGGGGTTGATGGTGTGGGAGTGGGCCAACATCGCGGTGCAGGGGCGGCTCGACCGGCTGAGCGCCGATCCGAACGGCGCGCGCTCGGCGCGGCTCCGCACCCTGCTGCCCTTGCTTCGCACGAGCCTGTTGATCGGGCTTCTGATCCTGGTCGGCCTGACCGTGCTGAGCGATCTCGGCGTGAACATTGCCCCGCTGCTCGCGGGGGCCGGCGTGCTCGGCATCGCGATCGGCTTCGGCTCGCAGAAGCTTGTGCAGGACGTCATCACCGGCCTGTTCCTGCTGCTCGAGAACACGATGCAGGTCGGCGATGTCGTGACCGCGGGTGGGCTGACCGGCGTGGTGGAGTATCTTTCGATCCGCTCCCTCCGGCTCCGCTCGGAGGACGGGTCGGTGCACGTCATCCCGTTCAGCGCCGTGACAACGGTGACGAACATGACGCGGGATTTTGGTCAAGCGGTGATCGAGGCGCAGGTGTCCTACGAGGACGACTACGACGAGGTGGTAACGGTCATGCAGGAGATCGTGCGTGAAATGCGGGCCGAACCGGCCTGGGCTGCGGACATCCGCGAAGATCTGGAGGTGTGGGGCCTTGACCGGTTCGCCGACTCCGCGATCGTGGTCAAGGCCCGCATCCGGGTGGGGCCGTTCGCCCGCTGGTCGGTCAAGCGCGAGTTCAACCGACGCATGAAGCAACGATTCGACGAGCACGGCATCGAGATCCCGTATCCGCACCAGCAAATGGTAATCACGCAGCCCCTGCCGATCGCCGGCGTGGCGGCGCAGCCAGCTGTCAAGCGGCCCGCTACCAAGCCCGCGCCCACTGCCTCGCCGGAAGCGGCCGACTCCAAAGACGCGGTGGCGCGGGAGGCGGCGCAGCCATGACGCCCGTCCATCGAGGCTTTGACCCGCGAAATCGGGGAAAGCGGGTTCGCCTTCGTGCAATCTCCGGCGATGCGAGCGCTCCTGGCGCAGCACGGCTCCCTTGCCGATTGGGAAGCCTTCGCCGCGAGCTGGAACGACCTCGGGATCGACACCTACATGGCCGACGGTGGGCGTTACCGCAAACGCCGTCACGCGGCGTTCGGCATGATGCCGGGGTCGAACGTGGTCAGCCGCAAGCCGCACCAGCCGCACTACCAAAGCCGCGACTACAACGCGCTGAATGGCGGCATCGAGCGCTGGTTTCAGCCGGTGTCGCCATCCATCGGCGCTGGGCCGACGATGACGGCAATCCTGCGCACCTGCCGCGACCTGTTCGACCGGCTGACGAAGGTCACGATCTGGCACATAGAGGTGCACCAATTCCGCATCGAGGCCCGTTCGGGCCAGGCGGGGCGGCCTACGCCGGAAGGAATGCACCGGGACGGCGTGGACCAGGTGCTCGTGCTTCTGGTGCGGCGCGAAAACGTCCGCAGCGGCGAGACCAGCATACACAGTCTTGCCGGCGAGCAGCTCGGCAGCTTCACCCTCACCGACCCGCTCGACGCGGCCCTTGTAGACGACCACCGGGTGTTCCACGGCGTCACCCCCGTGGAGCCGTTGGACAGCGCGCGTCCGGCGTTCCGCGACGTGCTGGTGGTGACGTTCCGGCGGGGGTAACCGTCCCTCTGATGACGCGGGCACGGCCGGCGGCACGCGCTCTGTGCTTGCAGCCAGACGTGCTGCAGCGCCTCATCGGAGCTGATTGAGCAGCCGCAACGTTTCCTCATGCGTCCGAACGAGGCGATCGTACTTCCGGTTCAGCTCCTCCAGCAGGCGGTCTCGCTCCCAGCACACTTGGCTCACTCGGCTCAGGGTGGCAGCCAGGATGTGCCGCCGGTCGGCGGGGGTCAGCGGATCGGCCGGAACTCGCCGGTGTTTTCGTGCGGTGTCGATAAATCCGCGCGCCCGATCGATCAGCGCGGCGCGAAACGGCAGGTGGCGATCGGGGTTCGGAGCAGGCCGATTGACGTCGAACTCCACCCGGCCCGCAAGGAACTCCTCGACCGCCGTATGCCGGGTGAAATCGTTGAGGCCCGAAAACCGCTCCTGGTCTGGCGCCGTATCCAGCAGCAACACCGGCGTGCCGATCGCGGTGCACGGCAGAGCGCAGTGCAGCCGCGTGGTCACAACGCAGCTCGCGCGCGCGTAAAGCGCCAGCAGCCGCTCCGCCTGCGCGAACCGTGCTTCCCGGTCCTTGGTGGCGAAGTCGATGTGGCTGACGTGCTCGATGCGCTTGCCCGTCCGGTCTGAGATGTGCTGCCGTACCGGCTCAGGCACGTCGCACAGCACGACGAGATCCTCGTTGAACTCTGCCGGTGGCCGCTCGAGGGTGAGCGTGAGGCAGCCGGAGAAATAGCTGTCCACGCCCGCCTTTCGCAGCCGGTCAAGCGTTGCGAGGTCACGCGCGCCGACCGGCCCAAATCCATGCAGGTACTTGATCGCCGGAGCGGACAGCATGGCTTTTGGCGGCAGCAAGCCCGACAGGATGGACGGGTTGGGCGACATGTGAAACGAAATCAGCAGTGGGACGATGTGTTCGGACGGCGGCCAGTTTTCCGGCCGGTGCATGAACCAGCCGCTCAAGATCGTCCAAACCGCCCCTGAGTCAGGGTAGAACTCCGCCAGGCGTTCACGATCGATGTAGTAATCCACCGCGGGAAGAAAGCGCCGAGCCGCGATACTCTGAATCTCGTCTCCTAGATTGCCCGTCTCGCTGTATTCGAGAACGCCGAACTTCGGTCGGGATCGGAACCTCACCGACGTGCTCCGTTCGCTACCGGGAGCAACCGGAGCGGCGCCGTCGACGTCGGCTCAGATCACGCCCTTGCTTCGCAACTCGGCGAGCCGGGCATCGCTCAGGCCCAGGCGCTCGTGCAGGACCATGTCGGTGTGCTCGCCCAGCAGCGGCGGCGGGATGCGGTAATCGGCCGGCGTTTCCGACAGCCGCACGGGGTTGGCGATCACCTTGACGCCTTCCGGGCTCGCGGCGTGCGGCATCGTGACCACCGCTTCACGGGCCTGCATCTGAGGGTCGGCGAACACCTCGGCCAACGTGTTGATCGGCCCGCAGCCGATCTTGAGCGCCTCCAGCCGCTCGATCCACCAACCGGTCGGGTGCTGCTTCAGCACCGGGGCGAGCGTGTCGGTCACCAGCGCGCGGTTTTGCACGCGAGCTCCGTTGGTGGCGAAGCGGGGATCTTGCGATAGGTGGGTCAGTTCGAAGGCTTCGCAGAACCGCGCGAAAGTCGGGTCGTTGCCGATCGAGAGGACCATGAAGCCGTCCGCGGTCGCGAACACCTGGTAGGGCACGATGTTGGGGTGCTGGTTGCCGAGGCGGGGCGGGTTTTCGCCCGTCGCAAGATAATTCATCCCCTGATTGGCAAGCCAGGCGAGGCTCGCGTCGAGCATTCCGATGTCGATCTGCTGGCCCTGGCCGGTCCGCTCGCGATGCCGTAGCGCGGCGAGGATGCCGATGCAGCCGTACAGGCCGGCGAATAGGTCGGCGACCGGCACGCCGACCTTCTGCGGCAGGCCGTCGGGCTCCCCGGTCAGGCTCATCACCCCGCCCATGGCCTGGATCAGGCTGTCGTAACCGGGGCGCGGGGCGTATGGGCCGGTCTGTCCGAAGCCGGTGATCGAACAGTAGATCAGGCCCGGAAACCGCCGGTGCAACTGCTCGTAGCCCAGACCGTAGCGGGCGAGGGCGCCCACCTTGAAGTTTTCCGCCAACACGTCGCAGCCCGCGATGAGGTCGAGCGCGATTGCCTGGCCGTCCTCGGTCGCGATGTCGAGC
Organism: uncultured Alphaproteobacteria bacterium; assembly: GCA_963757115.1. GTDB lineage: Bacteria > Pseudomonadota > Alphaproteobacteria > Acetobacterales > Acetobacteraceae > CAVWQV01. The sequence continues at coordinate 194,135 of CAVWQV010000015.1, forward strand.
GTCACCGAGCGCTTGTTGCGGTTGACGCCCACGAAGTACGCGCTTTCGGTCGTCCCCGGCATGTGTGGAGGGGCGAAGCCGCGGGTGTCATCACCCGTCCCCGGCTTTTCGATCTTGATGACGTCGGCACCGAGGTCGGCCAGCATCTGCACGCAGGTCGGCCCGGCGAGCACGCGCGTGAGATCAAAGACGGTGATGCCCTTGAGGGGTCCGGTCGGCTCGCCCATCGGCGCTCAACCTCGGCTAGGTTGCGGGCCGCACACCCTAGCGGGAACCGGCAGTGGGGCAACCGTCGCCGTTGAGGCAGGGCCGCCTTCCGGGCTATCTCTCTGCCATGGAGCGCACCGCAACCCTGACGCGGACGACCGCCGAGACCGATATTGCCCTCAGCCTTTCGCTCGACGGCACCGGCCGGGCCGAGGTCACGACCGGAATCGGCTTCTTCGATCACATGCTGACCGCGCTGGCGCGGCACGCACTGCTCGACCTCACGGTTCGCGCGACCGGTGACCTGCATATCGACTACCACCATACGACGGAGGATGTCGGCATCGTGCTCGGCCGTGCGGTCGCGGAGGCGCTCGGAGACAAGCGCGGCATTCGCCGGTTCGGCCACGCCGTCGTGCCGATGGATGAGGCGCTGGCGGAAGCCGCCGTCGACATCTCCGGCCGTCCGTTCCTTGCCTGGAGGGTCAGCTTCGAGCGGCCCAAGGTCGGCGAAATGGACACGGAGCTGTTCGAAGAGTTCTTCCGCGCCTTCGCCACCAACGCGCTCGTCACATTGCACGTGACGGAGCGGGCGGGCCGCAACGCCCACCACGTCGCCGAAGCCTGCTTCAAGGCCGTAGCGCGGGCGCTCCGGGCGGCGGTCGAGCCCGATGGCCGCATCGGGGACGCCGTGCCCTCAACCAAGGGTGCGTTGTGAAGGTCTGGACGGCGCATCTCCGTGGCACCGCCACGCCCGTGCTGGTGCGCGAGGGGTGGAGCTGGGGCGCGTTCTTTTTCGGCCCGTTTTGGTTTGCCGCCCACCGCGCCTGGATCCCTGCGGCACTCGATCTCGCCGCCCTCGTAATCGTGTTGTTGCTGTTGAGCGGCTCCGTCGGTGGCGCAGTGTTCATCGCCCTGGCGGTCGCGCAGGGGCTGTTCGGCCGCGACTGGCTGCGCTGGTCGCTCGACTTCGAGGGCTATACCCTGGCGCAGGTGCTGGTGGCGCCCGACGGTGAGGCGGCGCTCGCCCGGCTGCTCCAGCGTCGCCCCGACCTGATCGGCGCCTTCGTGCCGCCGGGCGAGCTGCCGTGAGGATTGCGGTCGTGGACTACGGGAGCGGCAACCTGGCGTCCGCGTCCCGGGCACTTGCGGTGGCCGCCGAGCGGACCGGCCTCGCCGCTTCCGTCTCGGTCACGGCCGATCCGGACACGGTGGCGGCCGCCGACCGTATCGTGCTGCCGGGACAGGGTGCCTTTGCCGATTGCGCGCGAGGGCTGGCCGCGGTCGAAGGAATGCGGGACGCGATCGAGAGCGCCACCGCCTCCGGCACGCCTTTCCTCGGCATCTGCGTCGGGATGCAACTGATGGCCGAGCGCGGCTTGGAGCACACCGTCACGCAAGGTTTCGGCTGGGTACGAGGCGAGATCGCGCCGATGGACCCGCCCGGGCTCCGGCTGCCGCAGATGGGTTGGAACGCCCTCGACTTCCCCGCCGACAGCCACCCGCTCCTCGCCGGCGTGCGGCCGGGCGAGCACGTCTACTTCGTCCACAGCTACAGTCTGCGCGGCGCGGCCGAGGACGAGGCGATCGCATGTGCGGATTACGGCGGACCGGTCGTGGCCATGGTAGCAAGCGGCAACCGGGCGGGGACGCAGTTCCACGTGGAGAAAAGTCAGGAGGTCGGCATCCGCATCTTGAGCAACTTCCTCCGCTGGTCGCCCTGAATGCCCGAGACGACCCGGTTTCCGCCCGCCGGCTCCGCCGGCGTTGCGCGCGTGGTGGAGCGCGCCACGGCATTCAGCGATGACGACCTCAACGCGCTGTGCGAGGCAGCCCATTCGGCGATCATCGAGGGCGGTGGCTTTGGCTGGGTCAGTCCGCCCGGCCGCCACGCTCTCGAAAGCTACTTCCGCGGCCTCCTCCTGGTGCCGGAACGCGAGCTGTTCATCGCGCGGCTGGACGGAATAATCGTCGGTTCGGCGCAGCTCGTGCGCCCTCCCCGCAACAACGAGGCGCAGGCCTTCGCCGCCCAACTCATGCACTCCTTCATCGCGCCTTATGCGCGCGGGCACGGGCTGGCGCGGCTGCTGACCGAACGGGTTGAGGAGGGCGCGCGCGCGCTCGGCTACCAGGTGCTGAACCTCGACGTGCGCGAAACCCAGCATATCGCGATCAGCCTGTACGAGTTCGCTCGGTTTCGAGCATTGGGGCACTCACCCGCACTACGCTCGTGTCGCCGGCCAGACGGTGCGCGGGTTCCACTATTTCAAGCTGCTGCACCCGCGCGGGCGCAAAGCTTGATGGCCGGCTTGACGCTGTATCCCGCAATCGATCTCAAGGATGGCGCCTGCGTAAGGCTGCGGCGCGGGGAGATGGATCAAAGCACCGTCTATTCGTCAGACCCGGGCGCGCAGGCGCTGGCCTGGCAGGAATTCGGGGTTCGGCTGGCTTCACGTTGTCGATCTCAACGGAGCGTTCGCCGGTCGCGCCGTGAACGAGGACGCCGTCGCGGCGATCCTTCGCTCCGTTCGGGTGCCGGTGCAGCTCGGCGGCGGCATTCGCGACATGGCGGCGGTCGAGCGATGGCTCGGGGCCGGGGTGCGCCGGGTCGTGCTCGGCAGCGCCGCGGTCAAGCAGCCGGACTTGGTGCGCCAGGCTTGCCGATCGTTTCCCGGCCAGATCGTGGTCGGCGTCGACGCCCGAGACGGGTTGGTCGCGACGGACGGCTGGGCGGAAACGTCGGGCGTGCGCGCGCTCGACGTCGCGCGCCGCTTCGAGGACGCCGGAGTGGCAGCCATCGTCTACACCGACATCGGCCGTGACGGCACGATGGCGGGCCTTAATCTCGAGCAGACCCTCGATCTGGCCGCGCAGCTCTCGACCCCGGTGATTGCCAGCGGCGGGGTGGCCGGCCTTGACGATCTGCGCAGGCTCAAGCGCGCCACGGAGTTGGCCGACTCCCCGACGGTCGAGGGCGTCATCGTCGGGCGTGCGCTCTACGACGGACGGATCGACCCAGCCACCGCTTTGGCACTGTTGTCGACGGCCTGACCGCTCTTCACCATGCAGCCGCGACGACGCTTTGCCGCGCTGGCCGCCGATCCGGCCCTGGCGCTGGGTATAGCGACGCTGGTGCTGCACTTGTGGGTCAACGGGCGCTACGGCGTGTTCCGTGACGAGCTCTATTTCATCGTTTGCGGCCGCCGTCTCGCCTGGGGCTACGTCGACCAGCCGCCTCTGACCCCTCTCGTAGCCGCCCTTTTCTGGGATGGATCGGGCGGATCGCTTCGCGCGCTGCGCCTCATCCCGGCTTGCAGCGCCGGGGCACTCGTCGCGTTGACCGCCGAGACGGCGCGCTATCTCGGCGGCAGGCGTTACGCGACTTGGCTCGCCGCGTTGTGCGTGCTCGGCGCCGGCGTGCTGCAGACCATGGGCCTGCTCCTGGTAACCGACACGATCCAGCCGCTGGCTTGGCTCGGTTGCTCGTACGCGATCATTCGTGCGCAACGCGATCCGGCACCCGGTTGGTGGTGGGTCGTCGGTGTGGGGGCGGGCCTCGCCTTTCTCTGGAAATACACCGTCGCATTCCAGCTTGCCGCGTTGGGCGGCGGATTGCTGCTGACGCCGCAGCGCCGGCTGCTGGCGCAGCGCGGACCCTGGCTCGCTCTGTTGCTAGCCGCCCTGATCGCGGCGCCTAATCTTGCGTGGCAGGCAGCCAATGGCTGGCCCTTTCTGGAGCATGGCCAAGTGCTGGCCGCCAATAATCTGCGATTTTCGCTCGCCGGCTTCCTTGGGCAGCAATTGCTGCTGCTAGAACCCTTAAGCGCGCCGGTCTGGATTGCGGGGCTGGCCGCCTTTCTCGGGTGGCGTCGTTTTGCCGACCTCCGATGGGTGGGAATTGGTTGGCTTCTGCTGATTGCCGCAACCATCACCGCCCATGGCAGGCCGTACGACGTGGCCGGGGCCTACCCGCTCCTGTTCGCGGGCGGCGCAGTCGCGCTGGAGAGCTGGGTCGCTCGGCCCGCACTCCGAGGCGTCCTGGCGTCGTTAGTGGTGCTCGGTGGGGTGGCACTGGCGCCGCTGGCGATCCCCGTGCTCCCGGTCCCTGCGTTTGCCAGCTACCAGGGCTGGCTCGGGATCGTGCCCACAACGGGCGAACGGCGAACACTGGCGCGTTGCCCCAGATCTACGCCGACATGTTTGGCTGGCGCGCGATGGCCGAGACGGTCGCGCGTGCTTATGAGGAACTCCCGCCGGAAGACAGGGCGCACGCCGTGTTCTTCGGCCGCAACTACGGCGAGGCGGCCGCCATCGATGTGTTCGGTGCACCTCTCGGCCTGCCGCCCGCGATCAGTGCGCACGAGAGCTATTTCCTGTGGGGACCGCGCGGGCATGACGGCAGCATCGTGCTGCGCGTCGGCGGAACGCGCGAGGCGCTGCTGCGCGCCTATGCCGAAGTGGAGCAGGTCGGTTGGCTCGATGATCCCTGGGCCTTGCCGGAGGAGACGGGGATCGCGGTCTGGCTCTGCCGCGGCCGGAAAGCCGATCTCCGGGTCGAATGGTCGAAGTCTCAGGAACTACCGCTAGGGTATCCAGACGACGGCCCGCCTTCATGCGTGTGCCGTGATGCGGCCGGCAGCGATTAGTGCTTGCACCCTGACGGAGTTGCGCTTGTAAACCCTTGCAGGAGGTGCCGCAGGTGCTGAAGCTGCGTGTTATTCCGTGTCTCGACGTCAAGGCTGGGCGGGTCGTGAAGGGAGTGAACTTCATCGACCTGCGCGATGCGGGGGACCCTGTGGAGCAAGCGGCCGTGTATGACGCCGCCGGGGCCGACGAGCTTTGCTTCCTCGACATCACCGCGAGCCACGAGAACCGCGCGACCATCCTCGACGTCGTCGCCCGGACCGCCTCCCGCATCTTCCTCCCGTTGACCGTGGGCGGCGGGATCCGCAGCATCGACGACATGCGCCGGCTGCTGCTCGCTGGGGCCGACAAGTGCAGCATCAACTCGGCTGCGATCGCCCGGCCGGATCTGGTCGCGGAGGCCGCGGCGAAGTTCGGCAGCCAATGCGTGGTGGTGGCGGTGGACGCCAAACGCACCGTGGCTGGCACCTGGGAGGTGTTCACCCATGGGGGTCGTCGCGCCACGGGGATCGACGCCGTCGGCTGGTGCCGGGAGATGGCGCGCTTCGGGGCAGGCGAGATCCTGCTCACCAGCATGGATCGCGACGGCACCGGGGAAGGGTTTGACCTCGACCTGCTGCGGGCGGCTTGCGGGGCCGTTCGAGTGCCGGTGATCGCGTCGGGCGGCGTTGGCACGCTTGCCCATTTCGTGGAAGGAGCGCGCGCGGGTGCAACCGGGCTGCTCGCGGCGAGCGTGTTTCACTTCGGCATGTTCACCATCGCCGACGTCAAGTCCGCGCTCCGGGACGCGCGCCTGCCGGTGCGGCTGACGCCCGGGGCCGGTTAGGAACGGGCGCATGGGAAAGCCGACCAAGAAGAAGCGCGCGCCCAAGCTCGATGCGGCTGCACCCGGCGAGCTCAATGGTGCCCCTGCCTTGTCGGGCGCGGAGGTGCTCGACCGGATCTGGGCGGTCGTGCGGGAGCGGCGCACGGCCGACCCGCAAACCAGTCACTCCGCCCGGCTGCTGGCGCGCGGCACCGCCAAGGTCGCCCAGAAGTTCGGCGAGGAGGCCGTTGAATGTCTGATCGAGGCGGTGGGCGGGCGTCGCGAGGCGCTCGTCGCCGAAAGTGCGGACGTGCTTTACCATCTCATGGTCCTGTGGGTGGACGCCGAGTTGCACCCCGAAGAAGTGTGGGAGGAGCTGAAGCGGCGTGAGGGCGTGAGCGGGATCGCCGAAAAAGCCTCGCGCGCCCGCCGACTGACGCTTGCCTTGGGGCGGCGCACGTCGAAGATCCCCTGAAGCTGGTCGCCGGAAAGGAACGGTCATGACCGTGAGCGGATTGCCGCCATACGATCCCGAGAACATCTTCGCGAAAATTCTGCGTCGCGAGCTACCGAGTTGGACGGTGTTTGAGAACGAGTGGGCGGTCGCCTTTCACGACATCAGCCCGCAGGCGCCGGTGCACGTGCTGGTCATCCCGCGCGGCCCGTATTGTTCGTTCGCCGACTTCAGTGCGAGCGCGAGTGCCGAGGAGATCGCGGGCTTCTTCCGGGCGGTCGGCGAAGTCGCGCGGACGCTGGGAATGGAGGCGCCGGGCTACCGGATGCTCGCCAACATGGGCGCGCACGGTGGTCAGGAGGTGCCGCATTTCCATGTGCACCTCTTCGCCGGTCGCCCGCTCGGCCGCATGGTGCCGGCCGCACCCTGACGCGCGTGCGTTGACTCCTTGCCGGAGCGGCACAAGGTCTGGCTTGGCCGGATTGCCCGGCACGGAGCATCTGATGGCCGACGTTCCCGAAAAATACGCCGATCTGTTCAAGGACAAGAAGGCGATCGCCAATCTCGCGACGCTGATGCCGGACGGCTCGCCACAGGTAACGCCGGTCTGGTTCGACTACGATGGCAGCCATCTGCGCGTGAATACGGCGAAGGGCCGGGTCAAGGCGCGCAATATGGAGCAGGGTTCGAAAGTTGCGCTGTCCATCGTGGACCCGGACAACGACTACCGCTACGTGCAGGTGCGCGGCTCGGTCAGCCGGGTGACCGAGGATGGCGCTGGCGAGCATATCGATTCGCTAGCAAAGAAGTATCTCGGCCAGGACAGATATCCGTGGCACCAGCCGGGGGACGTCCGCGTGATGTACGAGATCACGCCCGTTTCCGTCTCTGGCATGGGCTGACGCGGCTCGGCACGGGCAATGAGCAACGCCGCTGACACGAATTGATCTTTACGCCTGGGCGACGGAGCTGTCGGCACTGCTGCGCGAGGGGCTGGCTTTCAGCCAAGTCGGCGAGGGTACAGGCTGGCGGCGCACCGTCCTTAAACTGCGGAACAGCGTCCTTGAGCATCTGGGGGAGGCCCAAGTCCCCGCGCCAAGCTTCCGGAGTCCATAGTCCCCGCTTCTCACGGGGGCCGCGCAGCCTGAAACGGGGCTCGACGCCCGGAGCTTCCGGAGGTCTGCGCCTGGGGCCGGATCAGCTGCTCGACAAAGCCTCCCTGCTCGGCTAGCGACCGCCGCCGGAGGCGGCCCGGCGCTGCCTCCCGGTCGAATAGAGGCGGGTCATGGCAGGGGCATGTCGAGGTTCAGTCCCGGGATCGGCTTTTGCCGCTGTTCCTGCTGGCCCTCGATGGTGGAGCCGGGAACATAGCCCTGGCCGCCGTTGAAGGCCCGTTGATTGAAGATTTTCGGACCGATGCGGGTCCCGGTTTTCGGGGCGGCTGCGGGGGCGCTCACCTCGTCATTCGGCATCGGTGCGGCTTGATAGCCCGACTGCTGCGGGGGTGGTGCGCGCGTCGCTGCGAAATCGTCGCTATATTCAGGAATGAGAAGCGGTGCGGGTGCGCGCTTGGCAGGACTGGCCCCCAGCAAGCCAAGGCTCGCCGCTACCAGCGCTAGCGTGCGCCCCTTGATCACAGGGCACTACCTCCCTCCTCGATACCCCGCATGCCCCGCGCATCGTGCTGGGGGTTCCCTGCAGGGGCGCCGAGCGAACGAGTGCCGGACCGTTGCCAAGCCTCGAGCGCCCAGCGCACGGAGGGAAACGCGACTTCGTCGGCCCGGATTTCCTCCGGTCGGAACAGCCGCACGTCGAGGCTTTCCTCCCCGGGTGCAAACGCGGGCGAGCCCACGAACCTCGCGCGGAAGATCACCTGCACTTGGCCGATCCGGCTGATGCTGTAGACGCCGAGGATGCCGTCCAGGGCTATGGTCGCGCAGGCTTCCTCGAGCGCCTCGCGCCTTGCACCTTCCTCGACGGTTTCGCCAAGCTCCAGATAGCCGGCCGGCAGCGTCCAGAACCCGCGCCGAGGCTCGATCGCGCGCCGGCACATCAGCACCGTGCCGCCGAAAACGACCACGGAACCAACCACTACCTTTGGATTCTCGTAGGCAATGTGGCCGCATTCGGCGCAGATCAGCCGATCCCGGGTATCCCCGTCGGGAACCCGGCGCTCGAATTCGAGGCTGCGGGCGCTCCTGCATTTGCCTGCGAATTTGAGGCCTTTGCCGGGCGGCTTCAACCCAAATCTGCAGGAGTTCCGGGCGAGAATCCGGTCGGCTTGGCGGGGCTAGCCCGCCAGCGGGGCCGTCCCGCAGGCGAGCGTCAAACCGACATGTCCAGCAGCGACCCGCGCGGCAATAAGCGGCTCGGCGGCGCGCCGGTGCCGCCCGTATCCGGCTGCACCAGCTTCGGCGCAGGCGCTACGGTCGACTGCGCCCCGAGTTCCACAGCGCGCACCCGGGACACGCCCGACGGGGCGTTGATGCCGGACGACGGATTGATCCCGCCCTGGGCCAGGCTCGCCGAGAACGCCGAAAGCGAGTTCGAGGACAACATGCTGAGCATCATCAGGCGCATTAGTTAATTATGCCTGAAATCCTGCGACGTTATCCAGAAATAAAGATCAGCCCGCCTCGAAGGAGTTCCAGCGCTTTCCGGTTCAGTAAAGCCGCTTCAATAGAGTCCGGTGCGGTAGCCCTCATCGATGCGGAGGTCGGCTTCGCGGGCGTCGCATGAGCCCGTCTGCTCCGCGATGATGCGGCCGAGCGTTGGAAACGCGGCACGCTCAATATGGCGCGACGGATCCCAAAGCTTCGAGCGCTTCAGTGCCTTGGCGCAATGAAAGAACACCTCCTCGACCGCGATGAGCAATCCCGTCCGCGGGACCTTGCCCTGGGCTTCCGCTGGAGCTAGCTGCGTCCGTTCAGTCGTGACGGAAGCGCGGCCGTTCACGCGCAGGGTTTCCTCGATCCCGGGAACGAAGAAGATCAGCCCGACGCCCGGATGCGCGATGATGTTGCCCAAGCTGTCCACCCGGTTGTTCCCCGGCCGGTCGGGAAGCAGCAAGGTCGCCGGGTCGAGCACTAGCACGAAGCCCGGCGCGTCGCCGCGGGGACTGGCGTCAACCCGTCCATCTTGGTCGGCGGTGGCTAGCACCAGAAAAGGCGAAAGGCCAATGAACGCTGTCGCATGCCGGTCGAGGCGCGCCAGCACCTTCCGTTCGGCAAGTGGGTTCACTGTGCCGAAATGGTCTCGCAGCGTCGCTCGATCGGTGATCCCGTCCATCGCTCGCGTCCCTTGCGTCCTCGCGGAGTTAAGCCCGTCTCGCAAGCGTGACGCAACCGGACTCGACGGGGCGGCGTTGGTTGGCGGATCCGCTTGCGGTTCCCCCAGCCGCCCAGCGGACCAGCCGTCGCGGCGCGGCATGAGGCGTGCTATCGTGTGCGCATCTGCCGCGCCGCTCCGGCGGCCGCCGGAGCGGGCAGGTCAACGGGCGGGGTCACACTAGGCGGCTGTCGTCCCGGTCATGGGATGTGGATGTTAGCTGCAAAGCAGCTTTTCGGTCCGCCTTCATTTCGAGCACAAGCAGGAATAAAAGCATCAGGCCGCCAATGAAATTCGTTGCCTGCAACGGGTTTAGGACGCCGTCACTGAGCTTGTTCACCAAGGGATCGAGTTTGCACGCTGATAGGAGCCAAGCCACCGCCAACAGGGCCAGTCGCATTCGCTGGTTGTTTTGAGGGTAGGTCCGGAGGAGGCTGGCGACGGCGACCACGAACATAGGCGGCAGTATTCCGTAGTGATGTTCCCACGCGATCGGGGACGCCATGACCAGACACAGCACGGCCACACAGAAATGGAGCATCCGACCGAGATGGTCTCCGGCGCTCGGACGCAGCAGAAGTGGGGCAATAATGAAGGCAAGTCCGGTCGTCGTGGTTAAGAGATAGACGGGCAAAGAGTATGGCGCAAAGGCGTCACCGTTCCAATGCAGGTTATCTCCGTTTCCCACAAAACGATTAGCAATGCCGTTAACGGAATTGTTGGCGAAAAACAACTCGCCGCGTCGGGCGATGAAGCCCAGCACTCCAACGTAAGTAATGTGGTTGTGAAGTCCATAGCGCCACAATGACGCCGCGCCCACGCAGACCAACGCCGCCATAAATCCCGTTGCAAACCGCAGATGGCGACGCACAGATCGAGATCACCAAAAGCGGCACGAACTGCGGTTTTATGGCCGAAGCGAAGGCCATCAATAGGCCGGCTAAGGTTTCGCGCGCCTGGGCCAGCAATAGGCAGGCGACGGTGAACATCAGGTTGAGCCAAACCTGTATTTGTCCGAGTTGCAGACCCCGCACTATGGGATAGAACGCAAGCGCGGACATCGCAGCCAGGGCGGCGATGGTGGCGCGGCGTGACCCCTCAAGTTGCATCGGCCGGGACAGCAGCAGATCGGCTAGCCTGCCTACGGCGGCCGCGTTGGCAACCGTTAGTATCAGGCCGGCCGCATTGAGGCCGTGTGGATGGAAAGCGCCGAACCGATCGAGCAGTTCGAGCGGCAGCAGACTGGTCGGTGGATACTGGAATTTCGTATGCTGCGCGAAGAATATCCTCTCGTACAGTTCGTTACGGTTCGGATGCCCCAAGCAGGTCCAGCGCGGCTCGCATGGGCTTCCACGAGTCCTCGCCGGACAGATAGCCGCTAGGCGAGACCTGTGTCAGAATTGCCAGCGCCGAGATCAACACACAGCCCGCCAGCCAGGAAAGCTGTGCCCCGTCCGATTGGCGGCGAAGGTTTTCGGCGCTACAACAACAGCTATATCCGGATCGACTGGGCCCCATGGCGCCTATAGTGCCACCTGCGGGGCGCTCCCGAAATAGCTTCACCACGGATTGCCGGCCTCCTAACCGCGCTCGTAAACTCCGCCGCCTACTTCAAATTCACGCAACGGACGTCGGAGCCACAGATCGATTCGTATCGGTATCGCCGGCGTGACCGGGCGCATGGGGCGGCTGCTGGTCGAGGAGGTCGGCGCGTGCGGAGGCGGTGTTTCAGGGGGTGACGCGCGGCGGGTCCCGAGGGTGCGAGCGGGTCGGTATCCGCTGTTCGACGATATGCGCCAAGTTGGCCGCCGAGTCTGGACGTGGTGATCGACTTCACCCATGCCGATGCCGCGCGGGCCATGCCGCGAGCGTTGCCGACGAATGCACACCTTGGGTGCTCGGGACGTCCGGGTCTGTCCGCCCGCGACGAGGCGGTGGTCGCGCAAGCGGCCGAAAGATACCGGTATGTCTACGCAGCCAATTTTGCTCCTGGCGTCAATCTCGTCCTGGCCTTGGCGCAACGGATGGGTGCGGCGCTTCCGGGTGGCATCTATGACGCCGAGATCGTCGAGATGCACCACCGGCAAAAAGTGGACGCGCCTTCCGGCACGGCGATCGGCCTGGGTCGGGCTGTCGCGAAAGGGCGAGGCGTCGGCGCTCTCGGATGTGGCCCAACGGGGCCGTGATGGCAACACCGGGCCGCGCCCGACGGGGGCGATCGGCTTCGCCTCCCTGCGCGGCGGCCAGGTGGTGGGCGAACATACGCTCCTGTTCGCGTCCAGCAGCGAGCACATCGAGCTTACGCATCGCGCGTTCGATCGGCGCGTGTTCGCAACCGGAGCGGTGCGGGCCGCCCTGTGGCTCTGGGGCAAGCCACCCGGGCTTTACGGGATGGCTGACGTGCTCGGCCTCGGCGGCGGGGAGCAACCGGTTGCTCGGATTACAGGTCAACCCTAACGCTCATAAGGAAAACGTTGTCGCGGTAACTGGGGTTGCCGCTCGCTGTTTAGATACTGGTAGCTCCCCACAACCGATAAGTGCCGATTGATCCGAAAGCTCAGGTTGAAGCCGGTATCATAGATCGTGGCGTTCTCCGCCGTTGCCCTGATAGGACGCATCCTGGATTTGTCCGAATACCGTGCCGATGAGGTTGCGCCGGATCTCATGATCGACCTGCACGCGACCGGTGGTGTAGATGAAGCTGTTGGAACCGAAGCCTCCATTCACCAAGTATTCGATTCTTCCGGCTGACCGTCCCGGTCACCGTCGTCAACTCCGTCGGCGTCCAGATCACTTGTCCCTCAAAGACTGGGTGTGTTCTGAGTTTTGAGCGCGGCGGCGCGGTAGCTCCGCTCCTCGTAGCCTACGAGGGCGCGATACCGAAACTTGCCTTGGGTCTGAACGTCGAGACCGGTCAGGACCTGCACGTCGCTGAAGTCTTGGTTCGGACCGCCGATCGGGTTGTCGGTGAAATTGGCCTCCGTGCCACGAACAAGCAAGACGAGCATTGCGTCCGGGAGAGAACTCGTATTCCAAGGTCGTCCCGACCGACAATTCGTCGCGGTTGTTGACGGTCTCGTCGAACCCGTTCGCTCCCGGGTGCCGTTGATGCCGACGGACTGGCCGAAGCGATAGATCGAATAGGATACTTGCGGTATGAGAGTAAACGCCCGAAGGGAACCGTGTAGCGCAACTGGAAGATATCGTCCGTGTAAGGCACCACCACGGTTCTGGCCATGCTCCTGGCCGTGCTCGATGCTGGTCGGCAGGATGTTCAGGTTCAGGTGCGAGTAGCTGGCGTCCAGCCGGCCGCGCTCCAGGTCGTAATGGCCACCGATGATGGCGGTCCAATCCGTGTGGTTGACCTCCGACAGATCGAAGTAGTGCAGGTCCTGGACGGTCATCCCTGCGTTTACACCGCTTCTCTCGCGGTCGTTGGAGACGTTAAGCGCTGCCTGGGAGGCGACAAACCCGCTGCCCCGGCTCGTGGACAAGGCGAGCGGGTTAAAGTTGTAGCCAATGCCTTCCGTCGCACCGGCTCTGACGGAGACGTCGCCAAATCGGAGACCGAGCGGGTCGTATTCCGGGTGCGGCCGGCTCAGAACGGTGACGCCGGGGGCGGTCGCTGCCTGGTTGGGGGTCTCGGGGAGCTGGCCATATCCTGAGCCTCGGCGCAGGTAGTCCGACTGATAACCGAGATTGACGGTAGGAAAGCCCTGCTCGAGCAGGACCTGGGCGCTGCCGGTGGTCGCGTAGCCTGCCGTCAAGCCCAATGCAACCGACGCAAGCAGCGAGGCCCTGCCCAAGCCCTGTCTCCGCCCCATAGTGCCTCCGACGCAGCTATGCCTAGATGTCACAGAATGGGCGCGTCCGCACTAGCTCCCGCCCCGGTGGCGGACCGCAGCGTGCGCGGGAAGGCGGGCCCGTGTCTCAATTGCCACGGCCCGGAGTTCGGCTCTCCCCGGAACGACGCGCCGGTCGCCTGCCTCCCCTCGTGAGCCTCGGGACGGAGCGGGAACGGGCTTGACCATGCGGATCCGCCGCCCGATAACCCGCCCCGCCGTTCCGGCCCGCTCTTCCCGGCAGGTCCGGTGGCAGAGTGTGATGGAGCGGACTGCAAATCCGCGCTTCACCGGCGGGACGGCACGGTATATCAGGCACTTACGAGTGGGAGACTGCGTCCTCGGCCACTGGCGGGCCAGTGCGGAGCGGATCGGCGCCGATTTCGATCGGCAGACCGACGCCCTGCGCGGCCGCTGTGACCGGGCTTCGGGCGGCCTCAGCACACCGATGCTGGCAGTTTCGCCACCATGCGAACATCGAGACGCGCAAGAGCGCGAAAGGCGTCACCTCCTACTGTAAGGTCGCTGTGACTCCCGTTATGCCGGGTGAGCGATGACCCCGTGCGTTGTGGGGACAGTGCCGGTGCTGATCGGACCCGCACCGATCATCGTGCCGATGCCGCGGGTCGGATCTGATACCGCCGACACGTAAAGCTGTTCGGTCGGGTGCGGCACCATGTTCAATTTGTCGATCACTCTACCCGACGAGTTGAGGAGTTCGAGCACCGACCCGCCAGCGGTGGTCATCCAACTCGCCGCATTCAGTCCCTCAAGCACCAGCGCGCCTTCCGACATATCCACGGTTGCTAAGAAGCTGGATGGGTGATCGACCTGGATCTGGCCGAACTCCAGCCGCGCAACCTGACCGCTGCCGATCGAGCCCTCTAGCTCGACCACGCCACCCTCCTGATAGCCGACTTGCGACAGGATGGTGCCCGACCCGACGACGTTGGCGTCAACCGTCACGTGACCGCCGTTGGCCGCGATCAGCCCCGTGTTCGTGATCTGGCTGCCAGCGCTCGCCTCAACGTCCAGGTTGGCGAAGGGATTGGCGGCGAGCGTGCCCTGGTTAGTTAGGTGCGCGTGGGAGAGCCACACGGTCATCGCCGTGCCGCTGCGAGGCACGTTGCTCGCCGCGTTGATGGCGGTTTCGGCGTTCATGGTGACGTTCCCGACCATCACCACCTGACCGGCGTAGGCTGTGTAGTCCCCCGTCACCCCGCTGACGTTGTCGATCCTGACATTGTTCAGGGTCTCGTTCCACATCAAAAGGGCCGGCGGCGCAGAAAGACCGCCGATGATACCGATGTGGGTACTTGCCGTTGCACTGCCGAAGCTGCCGTCGCCGAGGAAGGGTGTGCCCTGAGCGACTGTGAGGTTGTCGCCTGCCTGTGCGGCACCGCTTGGCGTCCACAAGCCGGGATCTCCGACCCATCCAAAGCCTGTGCCGACCCAGATCTTGTTCATGCTTAACTCCCGAGGCTGTTCCCGGCCGTGCTCGGCTGGTCTTCGTTCCTATATCGAAGCTTAACTGGCGGTGCTGTGAAGAAGATCACTCCCGGGGCCGGCGATGAGCAGTAAGCCAGGCGCCCGGTAAGCTGGTAGGACATGCCAGGGCGGCCAGCACCTGAGTGAATCAAATCCGCAGTGGATAGCGCTTCGGACGGGGTGAGCAGGCGCTAGCGCGAGAGCTGCTGCGAAGTCGGTGGTTTCTCGCGCGGCAAGGGCCGTACCTTTGTCGGCCCGCCATGCACGGGTGAAACGCGGCGCACCCCCTCCCGCGTATCACGCGGGAGGGCAAGCGACGAACTCAGAATCCGGTGGCAGCGAGCCAACCGCCAATCTTTCCCTCGTAGCGTTCGCGCGCGAGGATCACCGGAGCGAAACAATGCGCGGGCATCGAAATCTGCGCGTCGATGTCCGCGTCGCCTTTCTGAGAGAGCGGCACTGGCTCGGCCTGCCCGGCCACGGCGGCGCTCGTTCCGCCACCGCACACCACGGCGATCGCCACCGCGTCCACGCCGTCTGGAGAGCCGTTGTGTTTGCCGACCGACGCGTCGTTCAGCACCAGCCCGTGCAACTCGACATGCAGCTTGCCATCGGATTGCAGGGTCGCCATCCCTGACCCAAGTGACCAAATTTTGCCGCAGGCATTGACGCCGCCGATGACCGTTTTGTCGGACGGGCAGGCCACCATGCTCGCCTGCATCATCCCATCCTTGGCGAGCGCCGGAGCCGAAGCCACCACCAATCCGGCGAGCATCGCTACTGCTGTTACTGAGGCTATGGCGAGCGCTTTACTGATTTCCATGTTGGTTCCTCCCCTTGTCGCCGACGGTCTTCGCCGCCGTTCGGAAACCCTACTTCTAACGCAGTTTACCCGAAAGCTCGGATCACGTCCGTCAAGGTGGTGGAAATTTGGGGTAGGATGAGGTGGCCGTGGATCACGCGGCGACGGTGGGAGTCTGCGTGGCAATGGCTTCCATCAGCGGCGGTGTGAATTTAGCCATGGCTTCGGTCTGCATGTAGCGATGCTGGAGCTGCCATTCCTCGTTTGCTTCGAGAAGCACGGCGCCGATCAGGCGCACGATGGCGTCCTCGTTGGGGAATATGCCGACGACATCGGCGCGCCGTTGACCTCCTTGTTGAGCCGTTCAAGCGGGTTCGTGCTGTGTATCTTGGTGCGGTGCTGGACGGGAAATCCGGGCGCGCCAGCACTTCGGCCTCGCTCTCGTCGATGAACGCGCCGAGCTTCGGTCATTTCGCCCGCAACTGGTCGCGACGTGTCGGCAGCGCCTGGCTGGCGTTTGGGCGATCGGGCTGGATGAACGCCTGGCGCAGGGCGGCCGACACCATGCTCTGCTGCACCTTGGGCACGTAGGACAGTGCGATGTGCATCCAGTGAACGCGGCAGCCCTGCCATGAGGCGCCGACGACGCGGCGGATCGCGGCCTTCAACCCCTCATGCGCATCCGAGATCACCAGCTTCACCCCGCGCAGACCGCGGCGAAGCATGCTCTTGAGGAAAGTGGCCCAGAACGTCTCGTGTGTATGGTGATCGGCAACGCGCCTTCGGCCAGCAGCTGAAAACCGGCGCGATCTCGCGGCCTTCGGCCTCGAGCCTGAAAGAACGATTAGCCCTGCGCCGGTCGCGCCTTCTTCCAGGCCTCGAAGTCCCGTTTGGCCTCCTCGCCGGCGACCGGAAACAGCCCGGCGAGCGGGCGTCCGCGGGCGACTTCCTCCTCGGCGAACTCGTCGTAGGACGTCGTCGCCAAAGCCTCCTCGGCGACCTCGTCGGCGATGTCCGGCGGGATCACCACGACGCCGTCGCAATCGCCCACGATCACGTCGCCCGGGTACACCGCCACGCCGCCGCAGCCGATCGGCAAGCCGAGATCGACGGGATGGTGGATGATCGGGCTCGGCGGCGAGGTCGGGCGCTTCAGGTAGGCGGGCAGCCCGGTGCGCCCGATGCCCTCCGAATCCCGCAGGCCGCCATCGGTGACGATGCCGGCACATCCGCGTGCCTTCAGCCGACCGATATACAGATCGCCTGCCGAAGCCGCGCGCGCGTCGCCACGCGAGTCGACGACCAGCACGTGGCCGGGCGGGCATTGCTCCATCGCTTGCGGCTGCACCGATGAGCGGCCTTTCGCGAGTGGCCCGTTCTTGTCCTCGCGCGACGGGATGAACCGCATGGTGAAGGCGAGCCCGACCATGCGCGGCTGATCGGCGCGCAAAGGGTTCACGTCCTGCATGAACATGTTGCGGAATCCGCGTCGGTACAGCGCGCCGGTAAGCGTGGACGTGCCGACCTTGAGCAACGCCTCTCTGGTCGCCGCAAGCAGCTCCGTCATGTCGATCCCCCTCCTGTCGCATCCGCCCCCCGCGTGCCCGCGTGCGCGCCCGCCATCGCCCGCCAAACCCGCTCGCTGGTGGCCGGCATGTCGAGCTCGCGCACGCCCAGCGGCTCGAGCGCGTGCATGATGGCGATCATCACCGCCGGCAACGCGCCCACGCAGCCCGCTTCCCCTGCGCCCTTGACGCCGAGCAAGTTGGTCGCGGTCGGAACCGGATTGCTGCGGATGCGCACGTTGCACATCGTATCGGCACGCGGCATGGCGTAGTCCATGAAGCTGGCGGTCAGCAGCTGGCCCGAGCTTTGGTCGTAGACCACCTCCTCCATCAGAATCTGGCCGACGCCTTGCGCCACGCCGCCGTGAATTTGGCCGCCGAGCGTGAGCGGGTTCACGACAGTGCCCACGTCGTCCACCACGAGATAGCCGACCAGGCTCACCTTGCCGGTCTCCGGATCGACTTCGACCTCGCATACGTGGCAGCCGTTCGGGTAGGTCGCCTGCTCCGGCGCGTAGGTGGCGCTCTCGATCAGGCCGGGATCGACGCCGGCGGGCAGGCGCGCCGGCTGGAACGAGGCCACCGCCACCTGCTTCAGCGTGACGCCGCGATCGGTTCCCACGACGCTGAACCGCGCGTCGGCAAACACGATGTCCTCCACCGCCGCTTCCAGCATCTGCGCCGCGATCTTCTTGCCCTTGTCGATCACCTTGGTGGCAGCGAGCACGAGCGCGGTGCCGCCCACCACCATCGAGCGCGAGCCGTTGGAGCCCATGCCGAACGCGACCCGGTCGGTGTCTCCGTCGATAAAATGCACCTCGTTCGGGTCGATGCCGAGCTTCTCGTGCAGGATCTGCTTGAACGAGGTTTCGTGCCCCTGGCCGTGCGTCTTGGTGCCGAGCAGCATCATCGCGCTGCCGCTCGGCTGGAAGCGGATTTCCGCGTATTCCGGCACCGGGCCGGCGGCCTGCTCGATCGCGTTCACCAGGGCGATGCCGCGCAGCTTGCCCGCGAAGCGCGACGCCTCGCGGCGGGCAGCGAAGCCCGCGTAGTCGGACGCCTCGAGTGCGATATCCATGTTCTTGAGGAATGCGCCGCAGTCGTAGAGCGGTCCGAGCGGCGCTTTGTAGGGCATCTGCTCCGGGCGGATCACGTTGCGCCGCCTGAACTCGATCGGGTCGACGCCCAACTCACGCGCGGCGTCCTCGATGACACGCTCGATGAGGTAGATCGCCTCCGGGCGGCCGGCGCCGCGATAGGGGGCGGTGGGATTGGTGTTCGACAGCACGGCGTCGATCGTCACGTGCGCCGCAGGGATGTCGTAGACGCCCGTCAAGGTGACGATCTGGCCGAACGGCGTCAGGAGCTGGCGGTCGGAGGCGATATACGCGCCGATACTGGCAAGCATCCGAAGACGGACACCGAGGAATCGGCCGTCCGTGTCGAGGGCCAGCTCGATCTCGCCGACATTGTCTCTACCGTGCTCGTCGGCGAGCACGACCTCCGAGCGCTCGCATTTCCATTTCACTGGCCGGCCAAGCCTGCGCGCCGCCCAGAGCGTGAGGCGATGCTCGACATACTGCCAGCCCTTGGCACCGAAGCCGCCGCCGACGTCGTGGCACACCACGCGCACCTTGCTTTCCGGTACCTTGAACACGGAATTGGCGAGCATGTTGCGGACGCGGTGTGGGTAATTTACGTCGGCGTAGAGCGTGTAGCGGTCCTCGAAGGCGTCGTACGCGCCGACGGCGCCGCGCGGCTCCATGTATTGCGCGTGAACGCGCGTGACCACGTAGCGGCGGCGCACGACATGCGCGGCGCGGGCGAACGCGGCATCGGTCGCGGCGCGGTCGCCGCGCTCGAACGTGTGTGAGATGTTGTCGCCGTTCTCCTCCCACACGCACGGTGCGCCCGGACGCGCAGCGTCGGTCGTCGATGTGGTCGATGGGAGCGGATCGTAGTCGATCAGGACGAGCTCGGCGGCGTCCTTCGCCCGCTCCAAGGTGTCGGCAATCACCATTGCCACCGGATCGCCGACGTAGCGGACGCGATCGATGACAAGGGCAGGACGTTGCGGGGCGAACATCGGCGAACCGTCGGCTTTCTTGCGCGGCATGGCCGCCTTCGGCATCCCGAGCCCATCCGCGGCGTAGTCCGCGCCAGTGTAGACCGCCAGCACGCCGGGCGCGCCTGCCGCGGCCGCCGTATCGATTGCAACGATTCGGGCGTGGGCGTGCGGCGAGCGGACGAACACGGCATAGCACTGGCGCGGCAGCACCACATCGTCCTGGTAGCGGCCCCGCCCAGTGAGCAGGCGGCTGTCCTCGAAGCGTCGCACGGGTTGCCCGACGCCGAACTTCATCGGCGAGGCCTCCATATCGGCCATGGCCTGGCTCCGCTCCTCAAACGACGGCAGTGAAGTCCGCTTGCACCAGCGCGCGGCTGTCCGGCGGCAGTGTCAGCGTATGGCGCGCGGGCCGGCTCTCCGGGTCGGGAAACATGCGCACCCACTCGTCGTTGAGCGCCGCCCGTTGCTTGGCCGGATCCTTCACCCAGAACGTGATCTTGATGATGCTTTCGGCGCTGCCGCCCGCCGCCTCCACGTCGTGGCGAATGTGCGCGAACACATTCCTTACCTGTTCCTCAAGCGCGGGCGGCAGCTCGCGCGTGCCGGGATTGGTGCCGCCGATCACGCTCGACATCACGAGATTGCCGATCCGGCTCGCGTTCGGGATCGGATTCTCGTGCCGGGCATGGCTGCCGTTGACGCTCCTTCGCTTGGCCAAGCCCGGCCCGGAGGCCGCGCGATCGTCGGTGGTCGGCATGGCATGCTCCTCCGTGACTGGTCGTTCTTTAACTCCCGTCAGCCTAGCCTTGATGGCCGCCGTTCGCCAAAACCCCTGACGGGCCGTTGAACAACGGCTGGTGCCAGCGTAGTCTCCGTTCCGTCGGTGAACCGTTGTGTTCTGGGTGTCACGCTCTGCTGCGAGAGCGGGTC
The DNA here is from genome assembly GCA_963757115.1 of uncultured Alphaproteobacteria bacterium. GTDB lineage: Bacteria > Pseudomonadota > Alphaproteobacteria > Acetobacterales > Acetobacteraceae > CAVWQV01. The sequence continues at coordinate 214,267 of CAVWQV010000015.1, forward strand.
CCGCCTTCGATGCCGAGCGCCGTGGTGCAGCCGAGCCGCCGTCCAAAAGAGCAAAGTCCAAAGAACAAAGTCGCCTGGGGAGGTGTCAGAGTGGCGAGAGTGCGGAAGCTGCCCGGCTTCGTCCGGGGCTGCCCTGTTGCGCTTATCCTGTGGGTTCTGCTTGCCCTGACGCTCGCCCCGTGCGGACCGGCGCGCGCCGCAGAGCCCAGTTGTGGGATGAATAACGGCAAGTCCGCTTCCGGCCAGCCAATTCCGATCGGCTCCATCAACGGCGTCACCGGTCCGGACGACTTCAGTTCGTCGGCCAAAGCGGCCGATGCGTATTTCAAGTGTGTCAACGCCAACGGCGGGATCAACGGCCGGCCGGTGCGCTACATCATGGCCGACGATCAATGGCGGCCGGATGTCGCCTCGCACATCGACGCTGCCCTGAACCACGCCGTGGTGCTGCCGAGCGAGGGCGCGGCAGCACTGGAGGACCGTGTGGAGGGCGTGCCCATATTCCGCGCGACGGGAGCGAACGCGAGCTGACCCCAGGGTGACCCAAAATCGGTGCGGGATAAGTGCGCGCCTGTCCGGGCGATCCGTTCGCGCCGCGGCCTGAAAGGTGACCCTACGCAAGGACCCGAGCAGGAAGAGGGTCACCGTGGGTCACCTGAGGGACAGTAAGCCAGAAAAACCGGGCGCACCCTGGATAAACTCTGAACACCCTGCTAGGAAGGCGGGGGCCACAAACACAGCTAAATCCTTGGCTTACGAGCTGCAGCCTGCCCGAGGTCCGGTGGCAGAGTGGTGATGCAGCGGACTGCAAATCCGCGAATGTGGGTTCGATTCCCGCCCGGACCTCCAGCGCGCTTGGGCACGCCTGCCGTATCGGCAAGCCGCACCCATTGCCCCCGCGGTCTCAACGAAAGCTGATCTCCACGCCCTCAGCGCCACCCGAACGCAACCAGCGCAGCCATACGTCACGCACGCGCTGCCGCTGGTCGTTGGGCAGCGGCGGCCGGGCAGGGGTGTCGTCCCGCCCGAAGCCGAACACCCGAACGTGGGCCTCTGCCAGGTGCGGTTCGATGCCATCCTGGGCGAGCCGGCGCAGCACGTCTGATGCGGGCAGCCGGCGGAACTCGCGCTCCGGAAGGTAGGATGAGTTCTCCAGAAGATCGGAGAAGATGAACACCTGCGCGCAACGGCTTGGCGCCCTGCTCGCCGGCGTAGGTTGCGGTCAGGTCGGCTACGGTTCGGAACAGGTCGGAAAATCGGGTCTCCTCGGGCTCACGCAACAGGCGGGCGAGCTCGGCCGCGAGCGCGGTTACGAATGCGCGGTATTCCGCCCGCGCGAGCACCGGGCGGCAGGTGGCAAGAAGGGATCCGAGAAAGCTTTCGTCCGGACAGCCCGGCTTGCAGCGGTCGAACACCTTGCGGCTTTCGGTGTAAGCGCCCGTCATCGTGTACGCGACCAGCCGGTCGCCGGCGTGCAGCCGCAGCATCAGGCTGTCGAGCGCGCCCAGAAACACCGATCGGTCCGTGTCGTCGAACGCCGTTGTTCGGTCGATCAGCAGCATCGCCGTGGCTTGGCCGTATTGGCAGAAATCGTCCGGGGCGGCCAGCGCCGGAGCGGATCGGAGCAGGCCCGCGATCAGGACCGCCACGACGGCGAAACGGCTCATGGCCGAGCGGATTGGGCCGGCGCGATGCGCTCGATGATCTCGGGTTCGGAAAGCGCCTGCACTTCGGCCACCGACCCGTTCGACACCGCGCCGGAAAGTCCCCCCATCGCGCCCTCGAGGAACGCCAGCGATCGGTTGCGGACCGTGTTGGCAACGCGGGCTGCGATGTCGGAGAAGAACGGGCCGAGCGCCGCCTCGCGTGCGGCGAGGGCCTCGAAGCTCGCCTGGGTTTCCCGCATCATGGCGTCAAGTGCGGCTAGGCGCTGGTCGAACTCGCGCACCTGTGCCGCTGCGGCCCTCTCGTACCGCGTGGTCAGCCGTGAGGCTCGCCGCCGCGCGCGCTGCTGGGCGCGCCACACCGCCTTCGTAATCCGGGTGCGGGTCGTGCCGGAGAAACGAGGCTGCCGCGCCGAAGGCGAACAAGGCGAGATTGATAACGAGCAGCGTGATGCCGGCGGTTCCAAGGTCGGTGGAAGCGGCCCGCGCGATCGCGGTGGCGGCCCCGCTCTCGGTTAGCTGCTCGACCTGCTGCTGCAGGCTGCCCTGCTCGGCCTCGAGGAGATGGACGTAAAGCTGGCGCATGCTGGCGAGCACGTACATCAGGCTGCCGGCGATCAGCAGGAACAGCGTGCCGCCCGCGGCGCGGCGCAACTGCAACGCGGGCGGTGGCTGGTCCAACCGCCGGACGGTCATGCCCACGAGGTGGGCGAAGAACATCAACACGAGGCCGGCGGCCAGCGCCAGCAGCAGCGAGAACGCAGGCTGCTCCTGGAAGAATAGCTCGAAGGCAAGCCGGTTGACGGGTACTTCGATCAGCGCAAGCGCCACCAACAGGGGCAGGTAGACCCGCACCAGGCTGCGCCGAAGCGGGCGCCCGCCTACCTCCGCGCGGATCGCGCGATGCGCGCGCTCGGCCTCCTCCAATGCTTGTGCCGCCGCGGTGGCGCGGGCCGAGCGCGGGCCGATGGTGCGCTCCATGGCTTGCAGGGTTTGCTGGCGCGCTTCGCGGCACTCGCGCAGCTTCTCGCCGATATGCTCGTCGCGCTCGCGGGCGAGATCGCCGAGTTGGCGCTGCAGGTCGCGCGCCCGCTCGGCCAGCTCCGCTCCCAGCGCCAGCACGGAGGCCTTGGCGCGGCCGATCATGCTGTCCTGGAAGTCGGTGAAGCGCCGTTGCAGGAGCGGGATATCGCCGGTTGCGGCCCTGCGCCCGGCCGCCCGGTCGCTGCGGACCTCGCCTTCCCGGTAGTCGAGCCAGGAGCCGACCGTCCGGTCGGCCAGCTGTCGGAGATCGTGGTCCATCGCGTCCGTGGTACGCCGCAAAGCCCTCGCGGTGCAAACCCGCGCAGCGCCTTGACAGTTGCGCCCGCTCCCTCCGAACTGCCCCAGGTTCGGAAGGCTACGCCATGTTGAAGTGGAAGATCGGCGACGTGATCGTCACCAAGATCGTCGAGCTGGAGATGACGGGCGGCACCCGCTTCATCCTGCCCCAGGCGACGCAGGAGGAGGTGCTGCCGATCGATTGGCTCCGGCCGCACTTCGCCGATGAGGAAGGCCGGCTCCGCATGAGCATCCACGCCCTGGTGGTGGAGACGCCGACCCGGCGCATGGTGGTGGACACCTGCCTCGGCAACGACAAGGAGAACCGGCGCATACCGCATTGGAACAAGCTGCAAGGCTCGTTCCTCGAAGACCTTGCCGCCGCCGGCTATCCCCGCCACTCGATCGACATGGTGCTGTGCACGCATCTCCATGTCGACCATGTCGGCTGGAACACCATGCTGGTGGGCGGACGCTGGGTGCCGACCTTCCCCAACGCCCGCTACCTCATGGGTCGGGCCGAGTACGAGCACTGGTCGCGGACCGACCGCGAGGACATGCGCTTCGTCATCGCGGACTCGGTGCAGCCGGTGCATGACGCGGGCCTCGTCGATCTGGTGGAGGCCGACGCGGCAATCGATGACGCGATCAGCCTCGTGCCGACGTTCGGGCACACGCCGGGCCATGTGAGCGTGCGCATCCGATCGCGCGGCGAGGAAGCGCTGATCACCGGCGATTTCATGCACCATCCCGTGCAGATCGCCCGGCCCGATTGGGCGTCGGCCGCGGACAGCGATGCCGCGCAAGGCATCGCGACGCGATGGTCGATGTTCCGCCAGCTCGCGGACCGCCCGGTGCTGGTGATCGGCACGCATTTCGCGGGCGCCACGGCCGGGCACATCGTGCGGGACGGCGAGACGTTCCGCCTCGCAGTCTGAGGGGGCAAGCAGATGGCCGAGCAGGAGCTGGCGGGCAAGATCGCGGTGGTGACCGGCGGCAGCAACGGGATCGGTGCGGCGACCGTGCGGTTGCTGGCCGCGGCCGGAGCCACCGTCGCGATCTGCTTCAATCAAGGAAAGCAGCGCGCCGAGGCGTTACGGGGCGAACTGCCGGGCGAAGGGCATCGCGCGCTGCCGCTCGAGCTCACCGATACGGGTTCGGTCCGGCGCCTCGCCGATGCAGTGCGCGAGGCCTATGGCCGGGTCGATGTGCTGGTCAACTCGGCGGGGATGACGCGGCCTATTCCGCACGCGGATCTCGAGGCGCTCGACGAGGCGTTCTTCGACCAAGTCCTGATCGCCAATGCGCGCGGGCCTTACTCGGTGATCCGCGCCTTGCTCCCCTCGCTGCGTGCGGCGGCCCCCTCCGTCGTGGTGAACGTGTCCTCGGTCGCCGCCTTTAACGGCGCTGGCAGCAACATCGCCTACGGTGCGGCGAAGGCGGCGCTCGACACGATGACGATGTCGCTCGCGCGCGCGCTCGGCCCGGACATCAGGTTCATGTGCGTCTCGCCGGGGCCGGTCGCGACGGACTTCGTCGCCGGCCGTGGGCGGGAGCAAATCGAGAAGATCATGGCGACCGCGCCGCTCCGTCGGGTGATCGAAGCGGAGGATGTCGGCCGCGCGATCATGGCCTGCGTCACCCATCTCGGTTCGAGGTACGGGAACCAAGATCGTGGTGGACGGCGGGCGGACGCTTTGAGGGTACTCACGTGCGCAACCGTTGCGAGGCGTCAACCGTGTGTTAAGGTAGCTTGCAGCTGTCTGGCTGAGGCAGCGGGGCGGATGTTCAATCGCTGGCAAGGCCGCGCCTCCCAAACTGCAAATAGGAGGAAACCAACAATGCAAATGCGGATCGTCTGGGGCAAGATCCTCCCGGGCCAGTGGGATAGTTACAAATCTGCATACAAAGCAGCGATGGCTTCGCGCGGAAAGGTGGCCGGGCTCGTAAGCCAATGGCTCGTCCGAGACCAAGCCGATCCCGACGCGGGCTACTCCGTAAGCGTCTGGGAGAACGACGACGCGATGCGGGCTTTCTGGGAAAGCTCGAAGCGCAAGGAGACGACCGACCCGCTGCAGAAGTTCTTCGTCAATCAATACACGATCACGAACTGCGATGTCAGGTGGGAGCTGCCCGGGGCTTGAATGCCGCCAGGGCTGCCACTCTGAGATCCGGAGAAGCCGTCATGCCCCGCGCAAGCAACCGCCATGTCGGGCTGACGGTTCGCTGAAGGTTTAAACGGAGGAAAAAATGGCCGTAGCAAGCGTGTCGAAGATTACCGCCGCGTCACCGACCAGTTTCGATGCTGCGGTCCAGGAGGGCATCACGCGCGCGAGCAAGACACTGCGCGGCATCACCGGCCTTCACGTGGTCGAGCAGAAGGCGAGTGTGACGAACGGCAAGATCGCGGAATACCGGGTCACGATGGAAGTCACCTTCATCCTAGAGGACTAGAACCGGGCCATTCTCCAGTAGCCCGTCTGGAGTTTGCTTCTCGCCCCACGCTCTCCCGCAAGCGGAAGAGGGTGGGGCGAGGCTCCAGGAGTTCATCACACACCCGCAACAAGGCTGTCGATGCGCAGGGGCAGGTCGCGCAGGCGCTGGCCCGTGGCGTGATAGATCGCGTTGGCGAGCGCCGCCGATGTGCCCACGATGCCGATCTCGCCGATGCCCTTGATGCCGAGCGGATTGACCAGCTTGTCCTCCTCGGGAACCATGATGACCTGCACGTCGACCACGTCGGCGTTCACCGGCACGAGATAGTCGGCGAGATTGGTGTTCACGTAACGCGCCGCGTTGGCGTCGATCTCGGTCTCCTCGTGCAGCGCCGAGCCGATGCCCCAGATCATGCCGCCCATGTACTGGCTGCGGGCCGTGCGGGGATTCATGATGCGGCCGGACGCAAACGCGCCGACGATGCGGGGCACGCGGATTTCGCGCGTGCGCGCATGCACCCGCACCTCGACGAATTGCGCCCCGAAGGCGAACTGGATGCGGTCCTGGCAGCTTGGCGCCGCCGATCGGCATCGCGGCGCCCTTGTACAGAGCATCTGCATCGCCCTCCTTCGGCGCGCCGTGCGGCAGCCATTCGGCATATTCCTCGAACGGCGCCCGAGCCGCGTTCCTTCAGCGCGGCGACGAGGTCGGCGGCTGGGCTCCGATCCGTTGCTCGAGCTTCGCCCGGATCGCGTCGCAGGCCTGGGCGACGACCGAGCAGACGCTCGCGGTCGAGATCGATCCGCCCGCCACCGGTGCCGGCGGCAGATCCGTGTCGCCCAGCAGCACCGAAACCTTCTCGACCGGCAAGCCGAGCCGCTCGGCGGCCGTCTGGGCCGCGACCGTGTAGATGCCGTTGCCGATCTCGTGGCCGGCGGTCTCGACCCGTGCCGTGCCGTCCGGAAACAGGCGGACGCGGGCGGTCGGCGGCCGCCATCTGGGTCGGATAGGCCGACGTCGCGCAACCCCAGCCGACCAGCCAGTCGCCGTCGCGCATGGAGCCGGGCTGCGGCGTCGCGCTTCGACCAGCCGAACGCCTCGCGCCGCTTGGTCGAAGCACGGCATCGAGCGCGCGGCTCGTGTAGGGCAGGCCCTTGATCGGCTCCTTCTGCGTGTCGTTGACGCGGCGCAGCTCGATCGGGTCCATGTCGAGCGCGACGGCGAGTTCGTCCATCGCGCTTTCGAGCGCGAAGAAGTAGGGCGTCTCGGCGGGCGCCCGCATGAAGCCCGGCGTCGACCGGTCGGCCCGGACGATCGTCACGTTGCTGGCGACGTTGGGGCAGGCGTACATGCGGGTCGAAGCGTCGGTGCCGGCGACCGCGTAGGGGTCGGGCCGCGAGGTGACCTCGAAGCCCTCATGGCTGAGTGCCTGCAGCTTGCCGTCGCGCGTCGCGCCGAGCTTGATGCGCGTGCCGCGTCTCGGCCCGGTAGGTCGCGATCGTAAAGCCTTGCTCGCGGGTCGGCACGAGCTTGACGGGCCGGCCGAGCCTGCGCGCCGCGACCGCGACGATGGCGGTGCGCTGGGTGAGCGATCCCTTGGAGCCGAAGGCGCCGCCGACGAAGCGGGCTGACCACCCGGATCCGGCTCGGCGTCGATGCCGAGTTGCGCCGCCAGGCCGTTCTTGATGCCGTAGACGTTCTGGCTCGGCTCATGGACGGTGAGCTGCGGGCCGTTCCAGGACGCATTGGGTCGCGAACAGTTCGATCGGGTTGTGGTGCTGGGTCGGGGTCGAATAGCTGGCGTCGATCTTCACCGGCGCGGCTGGCGAAAGCCGCCGCGAAATCGCCGACTTTGGGGTCGTCGTGCTTCTTGTTCTGGCGTCGCGAGTTCCTGTTCGACTGCGCCGGGCGACTCGAAGGTCGCGCGACGGCTTGTCTCCTCGTAGTCGACCACGACCCGGTGCGCGGCGTCCCGCGCCACCTCGTAGGTGTTGGCCAGCACCACCGCGATCGGTCTGGCCTGCATAGGCGATCTCGGGCGAGCCGAGCGGCACGACCGAGTTCGAGGCCGGCCCGCCTTCGGTGAAGAATTTCACCGGCCGGATCGCGTCGCCAATGTTCTCATGGGTGAGGATGTCGAGCACGCCCGGCAGGGCGCGTGCCTCCCTGAGGTCGAAGGACTTGATGCGGCCCTTGGCGATCCGGGCTGATGACCAGGAACGCGTAGGCGACATCGGGCAGCGCGAAGTCGGACGCGTAGATCGCCGTTGCCGGTGACTTTGGCTCGCGCGTCATAGCGCGGGATCGGCTGCCCCATGTTGGCCTTGGGGGCGGGTGCCGCTGCGTCGGCCATCGATCAGCCCTCCAAGGTCGCGGCTTGCAGCAGGGCGCGCACGACCGTCTTCTGGCCGAGCGCGACCTTGTAGGCGTTGTGCTGGCGCGGCTTGGCGCCCGCAAAGGCGATGCGCGGCCGCATCCGCCGCGGTCGTCTCGTCGAGCGGCTTGCCGGCGAGCGCCGCTTCCGCCTCGCGCGCCCGCCACGGCACGGTGGCGACGCCGCCGAGCGCGATGCGGGCCTGTCGGACCGTGCCCCCGTCGATGTCGAGCGCCACCGCGGCGGAAGCGAGTGCGAACTCGTAGGATTGGCGGTCGCGGATCTTGAGGTAGAGCGACCGCCGCGTCCAAGGTCCGGCCGGCGACGTTGAAGCCGGTGATGACGTCGCCCGGTGCGAGGCTCGTCTCGATGTTCGGCGTCGAGCCCGGCCGCTTGTGCAGCGCCGCGAAGGCGATGCTGCGCGGACCCGCCGGGCCCGCGATGTCGACCGTGGCGTCGAGCGCCATCAAGGCCTGCGCGAAGTCGCCCGGGTAGGTGGCGATGCAGTCTTCGCTGCACGCCCAGCACCGCATGCTGTCGGTTGAAGCCGTCGAGCGCCGCGCAGCCCGAGCCCGGGTTGCGCTTGTTGCAGGCGGACCAGGACGTGTCGCGGAAGTAGTTGCAGCGGGTCCGCTGCAGCACGTTGCCGCCGAGCGACGCCATGTTGCGAAGTTGCGCGCTCGCCGCGAGCATGAGGCTCTGCGCGAGGACCGGATAGGACTTGATGATCTCCGGATGGTCGGCCGCCGCCGACATGCTTGGCCAGGGCGCCAAGCTTCACGCCCTCGGTCGGTGACTGGTGATGGCACTGCATGGTCTTACCGAGCTCGCTGATGTCGACCACACGGGCGGGCTGCATCACGTCGAGCTTCATGAGGTCGAGCAGTGTCGTGCCGCCAGCCATGTACTCGGCCGGCAACCGGCCTTGCACCAGCGGCGCATCGCGTCGAGCGCCCTGGATCGCTTGTGCGGCGCGTTCGGCCGAGGGCGCGCGTTCGTAAACGAAGGGCCGCATCGCTCAGCCCTCCATCTGGGTTTTGGCCTGGCGAACGGCTGCCACGATGTTCGGATAGGCGGCGCAGCGACAGAGGTTGCCGCTCATGTATTCGCGGATCGCGTCGTCGTGGTCGGCGTGGCCTTCCTTCACGCAGCCGATCGCCGACATGATCTGGCCGGGCGTGCAGTAGCCGCACTGGAAGGCGTCGTGATCGATGAAGGCCTGCTGCATCGGATGCAGCGGACCGTCGGCGCGCGCCAAGCCCTCGATCGTGGTGATCTCCTGGCCCTGCACCGCGACCGCAAGCGTCAGGCACGACAAGACGCGCCGCCCATCGACGTGCACGGTGCAGGCGCCGCACTGGCCGTGATCGCAGCCCTTCTTGGACCCGGTCAGGCCGATGTGGTCGCGCAGCGCGTCGAGTAGGGTGGTGCGGACATCGAGGCCGATCCGATGCACCTCGCCGTTCACTGCCAGCCGCATATCAATCGCGGCCTGCGGGTCGCTCGGCGCTGCCGACCGGGGCGCGGCCTGCCCCGCAGGCGGAACTCCGACGAGTGGCAAGGCTGCCGTTGACGCGGTGGCCCCGATAAAACGCCTCCGGCCGACGGGCGGGAGGCGGTGATCGTCATCATCGTTCGGCATAGCTGCCTCAAGTTCAACGAGGGCGTTAGAGTTGCTATCGCCACCGGCGTGGTCAAGCGGGGCTTCTCCGGCCGCCGCCGGAGTTGAAGTTGCCAAGCGCGTCGGCAACGCCATGTCAGGTTCTCCCTGGTTGGTAGACACGAATGCAGGACGGACCGCGCCCGTGGTGAAAACGGAGTTCCCCCGCCGCGTGCGCGAAATCGAGCACGTGCTGATCCCGCTGCCGGACGGAACGAGGCTGGCCGCGCGCATCTGGCTGCCGGAGGATGCCGAGCGCGACCCGGTGCCGGCGATCCTCGAATATCTGCCGTACCGCAAGCGCGACGGCACTTATGAGCGCGACGCGCTCACGCATCCCTATTTCGCCGGGCACGGCTACGCCAGCGTGCGCGTTGACATTCGCGGCAGCGGAGAGTCGGACGGATTACTGTTCGACGAATATGCGCGACAGGAGCAGGACGATGCGCTCCACCTGATCGCCTGGATCGCCGCGCAGCCCTGGTGCAGCGGCGCGGTCGGCATGATCGGCATATCCTGGGGCGGGTTCAACGGATTGCAGGTCGCGGCACGACGGCCGCCGGCGCTGAAGGCCGTCATCACGATTTGCTCGACCGACGATCGGTTCCGCGATGACGTGCATGCGATGGGAGGAGCGCTGCTCACGGCCAAGTTCGGCTGGGCGTCGTTCTTCTTCGGCAGCATGGCTCGCCCGCCGGACCCGGCCCTGGTCGGCGATGGCTGGCGCGCGATGTGGCAGCAACGGCTGGAGAACGAGCCGCTGTTTCTCGAGCGATGGATGCGCCATCAGCGCCGTGACGCCTACTGGCGGCACGGTTCGGTGTGCGAGGATTACGGTGCGATCCAGTGCCCCGTCTATGCGGTGGGAGGCTGGACCGACGGCTACACCAACACCATTCCGCGCCTGCTCGAGCATCTGCGCGTGCCGCGCAAGGGGCTGATCGGGCCGTGGGCGCACGCCTACCCGCATTTCGCCAAGCCCGGCCCCGCAATAGGGTTTCTGCAGGAAGCGCTGCGGTGGTGGGACCACTGGCTGAAGGGCATCGACAACGGCCTCATGCGAGAGCCGATGCTGCGCGCCTGGATGATGGAAAGCGTGCCGCCCGCGAAGTACCACGAGGAGCTGCCGGGACGATGGGTGGCCGCAGCGCGTGGCCGCCGCCGGGCATTACGCCCGATCGATTTTTCCTCGCCGATGACGGCCTGTGTGCGGACGATGCGGGGCTGTCGCCGCGCCCCGTGCGATCGGAGCAGACGGTGGGCGCCGAAGCCGGGAGTTGGTGTCCGTTCGGCCGTGGGGCGGACCAGGCGGGCGATCAACAGGCGGACGATGCACGCTCGCTCACGTTCGATAGCGCACCGTTGTCCGCCCGCAAGGAAATCCTGGGTGCGCCGGTCGTCACCCTCGATGTGGCATCGGACAAGCCGCTGGCAAACCTCGCTGTGCGGCTGTGCGATTTGCGGCCGGACGGCACATCGTTGCGCGTGAGCTTCGGCATCCTGAACCTGACGCATCGCGACAGCCACGAAGCGCCGGCGGCACTGGTGCCGGGGCAGCGCTATCGGGTGCGCATCCAGCTCAACGACGCGGGCTTTGCGTTCGCGCCGGGCATCGCGTGCGGGTCGCGATCTCGACGGCGTATTGGCCGATGATCTGGCCAGCGCCGGAGGTTGCGACCGTGACGGTCTACGGAGGGACGCTCGACTTGCCGGTGCGGTCGCCCGAGCCAGCGGACGACGAACTGCGGCCGCTGCCCGAGCCGGAGAGTGCGGCCCCGGAGCCGACCAGCCGGCCGCGTCCCGGTGTGGTGCGGATCGACCGGCTCGGGCTGGAGCTGGGGACCGAGGCCAGGTTCGACTCGCACATCGCACCCGACGACCCGCTGAGCGCCGAGTGCTCCATGCGGCAGGTGCAGGCGATCTCGCGCGCGGACTGGCGGACGCGGATCGAAACCTCTGTTCGCATGACATGCACGCGAGACGCTTTCGTGCTGCATGCGAGCCTGCGCGCGTGGGATGCAGACGAGGAAGTTTGCTCCCGCGAGTGGGACGTCTCGGTGCCGCGGGACTTGGTCTGACCTTCGCCAAGAATTCGATCGTGACGTTGCTATGGGCGGGAAGGGGTCAGTCAGGTCTCCACGGGGACGAGATAGCCAAAGGCATTTCCAAAAACGTCACTATTGGGCCGGGGAGCGGACATCAGGTTACATCTGCTCTGTCGACGGCTGTGCGCCCCTGCTCGCCGTTCCCGGGCAAAGCGAAAAGTCCCGAGAGCGGCCCTTAGTTTCGATTGCCCGTTGGCTGCCTTGGGGCGGGGCGACGATGTTCGTCTCGCTATTCCAGATACGGCGTCAGCACATCTTCAATCCATTTCATGAATGCGCGGACTCGGCGCGACAGATTGCTCCGATGTGCTACGACGAGGGACACGGCGAGCGCCCGGCGACGAAAATCGGGGATGATCTCCACAAGCGCTCCACTCTCTAGGTATCGGCCAATCCCCAAGAGTGGCGCCTGAATTAGGCCAATGCCGGCGAGGGCAGCGGCTTCGTAGGTCTGCGCGCTGTTGACGTGTAGCGCACCTGGCAACTGAAGCGTCGCGTAGCTGTCGCCGTCCGGATATTCCCATCCGTAGGGTCTCGCGCCCAGCATCGTCGAAAAATGAACTGTCCGATGTTTCTGACACTGGAGATCTTCTAGCGATCGGGGGACGCCATAGCGCGCTAGATAGGCGGGACTGGCAGCGTTGACCATGCGCAATAAGCCTAGCGGGCGGGCAATCAGTGTCTCGTCCCTGATAGGACCAAGTCGCAATACACAGTCGAACCCCTCTTGAACCAGATCGACCTGCCGATCCGTACTCGACACCTCCAGCTCCAACTCGGGGTGAGTCGCCATGAAATCCGGCAAGGCCGGCACGATCGTTGTGCGCGCCACCTCGGTCGGAAGATCGACCCGTAAACGCCCGCGAAGTGCCACGCGATCGCCTGCGAACATCGAGTGTAGGTCATCCACTTCAGCAAGCAGATCGCGGGCACGGGCATGAAATGCGCGTCCGTCCTCCGTCAACTGCACGCTGCGCGTCGTCCGGTGCAGGAGCCTAACACCGACATCTTCTTCCAGCTTCCTGACTGCCGTTGAGGCCCTCCCCTTTTGGATGCCCAGGCTATCGGCCGCGTGGGTGAAGCTCCCCATTTCCGCTATCGTTATGAAAATGAGGATGGGTTCGAGATTCTGCATCTTCGTGCCTCGGCATTGTTCACCGAAGAGAGAACGGTGAGTTCAGTTTCTCGGTGTTTATCATGCCTGAGAGAAACAGTAAGCTCCTGAATATGGGCATCCCACTCATCGGAGAATGACAAGTGTCCGAAACTATGAACCTGCGTCACGTGCCTGAAGCGATGGCCTTGCATCACAGCGTGTGGGCCGGCCGGATCATGAGCGCGATTGTCGTTATCGCTCTGGTGGCAGACGGCACTATTCAGCTTTTTGCGCCGGCACAGATCGCGAGCACATTGCAGGAAACGGGGTTCGCGATGGACCTGACCCGTATCGTGGGTCCGATCATACTCGCCTGCGCCATCCTTTACGCCATCCCGGCCACCGCCGTCGTCGGCGCGATCCTGGTGACGGGCTTTTTGGGAGGTGCCATCTGCGCCCATGTCCGCATTGGTGAGTTGGGGTCGCCGCCGGAGATCATTTCCCTACTTCTGGGCGGGATGACATGGGGCGGCCTCTACGCGCGAGATCCCCAAATCCGGGCCATTCTGCCGCTCATCCGCTGAACCAACGGCGCAGTGCTCTGTCCCTCTAGACCAGGAGAACACGCATGTTTTTAGTAATGGGAATCACGGGAAAAGTTGGCGGCACAACGGCAGAACATCTGTTGGCGCACGGCAAGGGAGTACGCGCGCTCGTCCGCAGTCGCGAGAAGGCGGCTAACTGGGCGAACCAGGGCGTGGAACTGGTAGAGGGCGATTGGAACGAATTCGCGAGCCATCGAGCAAGCGCTCAAAGGCGTCGAAGGCGCGTTCGTCATGTTGCCGGCAGTCTGGGCGCCGTCGCCTGATTACAAAGAAGCCAAGGGCGTGGTTGCAAACTATGTCGAGGCGCTCACCAAGGCAGCGCCGCCTCGAGTGGTTGCGCTTTCGTCGATGGGTGCGAACAGAACCAGCGGGCTCGGGATGATCACGGCCTTGTCGCTTCTTGAGCAAGGTTTTCGGGATCTGATCTCGCCAATCGCATTTGTACGCGCAGGTGGATTCTTCGAAAACTTCCTCTACGGCTTGCAGGTCGCCCAGGGCGGAACGCTACCGGTCTACTACAATCCGACAAACCGGAAATCGACCATGGTCGCGACGAACGACATCGGCACTGAGGTCGCAACCCTTTTGACCGGGCCAGCGTGGTCAGGGCAGCGCGTCGTCGAGCTTGGCTCGATGGTCACCGCGGATGAAGTCGCGGAGCAATTGGGTGAAGTCCTGAATCTCGACGTGAAAGCCTTTGCAGTCCCGCGTGCAGGGTGGGCGGAGGCGTTCGAGCAATTCGGCATCCCGAAGGGCCACACCGGCCCTGCCGAAGAAATGTTTGAGGCCGTGAATGCAGGATGGATGGACCTCGGAGTCGAGGGTACGGAGCACGTAGCGGGTACGACGTCCGCACGCGATGTATTCGAGGCTGCACAGAAAGCAGCCAAGGCGTAAGTCCGGCACGGATCAGGCATGAGACGGAGACTGCCTGTTTCTGAGTCGGGCGCGTCGCGGGAAGCACTCAACAGTTCAAAGCAACGCGAGGCGCCTCCACTCCCCGACCGGACAGCGGACAGACCGCTTCCCACCCATCTCCGTATCCTGCCGGCCGCAGCGCGACGGCCGCTTTCGGGTACGTTGCCAGGAAAGTTGATGACGGGAATGGGCGCTGAACCGCCATGCCGTCAACGACGAACGCCCGCTCCTCCCTTCGGGTCGGTGCGGGAAAAAAGGCGCCTACTTGATCTTGCCAAGCTCGCGCAGTTGCCGCTCCACATTGCCCATGATGCCGAGCGACGGCTTGGCGGTGTCGAGGTCGGTGATGCGCTCGAAGTTCTCCTGGATCATCTCGATCGTCACCGGCTGGTCCGGGTCGAACGCGACACCCTCCGTCATGAAATACTGCACCCGGGCGTAGGTGCCCGCGGTGGCGGCGATGATTTCGCCCGAAACCTTGCATTCCTCGCTCGCGAGATACGCGACGGCGGGCGACACCAACTCGGGTCGCATGTACTCGAGCAACGCGGGCGGAATCGAATTCTCGGTCATTCGCGTCTTCGCCGAGGGCGAGATCGCGTTCAGCATGATGTTGTACTTGGCCCCCTCGAAGCGGAGGCAGTTGATGAAGCCGTTGATCGCCATCTTCGCCGCGCCATAGTTGCTCTGGCCGAAATTGCCGACGGTGCCGGAGCCCGAGGTGGTGACGACGACGCGGCCGTATTTGCGGTCGCGGAAGATCGGCCAAGCCGCCTTGGTCGTGTAGACGGTGCCCATCAGGTGCACCTTCATCACGAACTCGAAATCCTCCATCTCCATGTTGTTGAACGCCTTGTCGCGCAACACGCCGGCGTTGGCGACCAGGATGTCGAGCCGGCCCCAGGTGTCCATTGCGGTCTGGATGATGCCGGCCGCTTCTTTCTCGTCGGCGACCGAGCCGTAGCTTGCGACGGCCTCGCCGCCCGCCTGCTTGATCTCGGCCACCACCTGGTCGGCCACCGCGCTGGCAGTGCCGCGCCCGTCCACCGCTCCGCCCGGATCGTTGACCACCACCTTCGCCCCCCGGCTCGCCAACAGCTTGGCGTGCTCGCGGCCGAGCCCGGCCCCGGCGCCGGTCACGATGGCGACGCGATCGTCGAAACGGATGGTCATGCGGTCCGGCCCCTTTCAGAAACTGGTGGACGGCAGCCATACGCGAAAGTAGCAAGACGCACCAGTCCGTAGCCTGCGGGGTAGCGGTAGGCGCCCCGGCCGCGTAGAATGCGCTTGGAAAACAAGGAAACCACCGCATGGGCGCGAGCTACCTTCGTAGCGGCATCTTCCTGGCGCCGTTCCACAATCTCGACGAGAACCCGACGCTCGCCATCGGCCGCGACATGGAGTTGCTCGAGCATTTGGACCGCCTCAACTACTCGGAGGCCTGGGTCGGCGAGCATCATTCGAGCGGCTTCGAGATCATCGCCTCGCCCGAGGTTTTCATTGCCGCGGCGGCCGAACGCACCCGGCACATCCGGCTCGGCACCGGCGTCGTATCCTTGCCTTATCACAACCCGTTCATCCTGGCCGACCGCATGGTGCAGCTCGATCACATGACGCGCGGGCGCGTCATGTTCGGCGTGGGGCCGGGCGCCCTGGTGCAGGACGCGTATCGGATCGGCATCAACGCGGAGGACCAGCGGCCGCGGATCAATCAGTCGCTCGACGCCCTGGTCAAGCTGCTGCACGGCGAGACGGTGAACGAGAAGACCGACTGGTACGAGCTGCGAGACGCTCGGCTGCAGCTACCTTGCTATACCCAGCCGGTCATGGAGATGGCGGTCGCCGCCGCTCGCTCACCCGCCGGCGCGCTGGCGGCCGGGCGTCACGGCATTGGAATGCTGTCGATCGGTGGCACCAGTCCGGATGCCATGAAGCATCACGCCAACAACTGGAGCCTGTACCGAGGAGCAGGCGCGCGAGCACGGCCACGTCGCAGACCGCAGCAAGTGGCGGCTGGTGAGCCTGTTCCATATCGCCGAGACGCGCGAGAAGGCCCGGCAGAACGTGCAGCACGGCATCCAAGCTTTCTGCGACTACTTCAACAACATTTCCACCTTCCCGATCGTGCCGGCGGACGCGGGCGATCCGTACACCTACCTTGTCGAAACCAGCTCGGCCTGCATCGGCACCCCGGATGACGCGATCGCCTACATCGAGCGACTGCAGGAGGGCTCCGGCGGGTTCGGCGCAATCCTCGAACTCGCGCACAACTGGGCCGACTGGGCGGAGACGAAGCGGCATTACGAATTGATGGCCCGCTACGTTCACCCCCATTTCCAGCGCTCCCGCGAACTGCGGCGGGCGAGCTACGACTACGCCAGAGACAACCATTCCATCTTTTTCGAGCAGGGCAAGGTGGCGGTGCAGAACGAGATCGACAGGCGCGCGGCGGCGCAGAAGCGGGAGGCGGCCGAGTAACGCTCGCGGTCATCGATGTTCGCAAGATCCCTCACCCCGCCCCTCTCCCCTTCCACAAGGAGAGAGGGAAGCGAGCTGCCCCCGCTTGCAGGCAGGTTGGGGAAGGGTGCAGAGGCGCAAAAGGGCGAGCGCGGCACGCTGCTCCGCGTCTCTGCCGCGCACTTCATCAGCCATTTCCACATCCTGGTGCTACCGCCGTTGTTCCCGTTCCTCCGCGACAAGCTCGGGGTCGGGTTCGTGGAGCTCGGCCTCGCGCTGACCGTGTTCAACGTCGTCACCGCGGTCACGCAGACGCCGATGGGCTTCATCGTCGACCGCTGGGGACCACGGCGCGTGCTGATCGCGGGGCTCTGCCTGGGCAGCGCAGCCTTCGCCTCGCTGGGCTTTGTGCTGACCTATCCCTTCCTCCTGGTGAGCGCCGCGCTCGCGGGGCTAGCGAACAGTGTCTATCACCCATCGGACTACGCCATTCTTTCGGCGCGCATCGGAGAAAGCCGGATCGGCCGCGCGTTCTCCGTCCACACCTTCGCAGGCTATCTCGGCGGGGCGATCGCCCCGGGTTTCGTGCTGTTGGCGGTGCGCTTGGCGGGCATCGGCCCGGCGCTGATGTTGTCCGGCGCGCTCGGCTTCGCCGCCGCGGTGCCGCTGTGCTTTGCCCGCGGGCTGGATGGCCCCGCAGTTGCGCGGCCGAGCACCCCTGCCGCCGCCCCGCAGATCGGCCTTCGTAGCTTGCTGACACCGACCGTGCTGAGCCTCACGGCATTCTTCGCAATGCTCAGCCTGTCGAGCGGCGGCATCCAATCCTTCGGCATCAGCGCGTTCAGCACCGGCTACGGCCTCGGCTTGTCGGCTGCCAATCTGGCGCTCACGGCGTTTCTGCTGCTGAGCGCGCTCGGCGTGCTCGCGGGTGGCTTCATCGCCGACCGCACTCGTCGGCACGGCGAGTTCGCCGCCGGTTGCTTTGCCGTCAACGCCGCACTGGTATTGGCGGTGGCCGTCCTCAGCCCCGGCCCGGTTCTGATCGTGGTGGTGATGGCGCTCGCGGGCTTCCTTTCCGGCGTGATCTCGCCATCCCGCGACATGCTGGTCCGCGAGGCGGCGCCGCGCGAGGCGGCCGGGCGCGTGTTCGGGATCGTCACCACCGGGTTCAACCTCGGCGGCATGCTAGGGCCGCCATTGTTCGGCTGGATCATCGACCAGGGCCACCCGCGTTGGCTGTTTGGCGCGTCCGCCGTGTTCATGGCAGCGACGGTGCTGCTGGCGCTGGCCGGGGAGCGCCGAGCCGCGCGCCGCCGATTGCTTGCTGCCGCGGAGTAACCCGAGCACGCGCGAGTTGGTCGGGCTCTCAGGGCTGGCGCTTCTAACCTTGGGGAGCTGGACCGGCCTGTCTAATCGGGATCGGGGCCGTTGACCGAGGCGTAGCCGGAGCCGAACGCGCGGTCGCGTTCCTGGAAGGCGTGCTTGACCCCGTGCGCGCGCATCGTCTCACGGAACGCCCGCGCCTTGGGCGCCTGATGGCCGCGCGCGTCGATCTCCGAACAGACCCGCTGCATGGTGCGGGCGCCCATCAATTCGAGGCCGAGATTGACGAGCCGCTTGTTGGCGGAAAGCAAGTGCGGATCGACCAGGCCCAGCCGGTCCGCAAGGCGCATCGTCTCGGCTTCCAGCTTGTCGGGCGGGACCGCTTTCAACGCGAGGCCGATTTGTGCGGCGTCCTTGCCTGTCAAGCTGTCGCCCGTCAGCAGCAGGCGCTTAGCCCACTGCGGGCCGCACAGGTACAGCCACATGTTCTCCGGCGGAGTGCCGAGATCGCGCACGGGCGGAAAGCCGATGCGCGCGTCCTCGGCGACCAGCACCATGTCGCAGAGCGCGATGATGCCGGTGCCGACGCCGATGCAGGTGCCCTGCACCATGGCGATTACCGGCTTGTGCATGTCGAACAGGGTCATCCGCAGTCGCTGGCCTTGCTCGAGCCGCCAGATGTCGTCGTCGATTTCCGTCCTGCCCCGGTAGTCCGGCCCGCGTCCGGAGCTGTATTCGGAAAGGTCGGCGCCGGCGCAGAAATGCGGCCCGGCCCCGCGCAGCACGACGCAGTGTACCGCCTCGTGCTCGTCCGCCTCCATCAGCGCAGCGGCAAGCTCTTGTTGCAATTTGAGGCTGAGCGCGTTGCGCCGCTCCGGCCGGTTCAAGGTGACGATGGCGGTTGTGCCCCGCACTTCGTAGGTGATCTGCTCGAACTCCATTGTCCTCCCCCGTCTTCAGTCGAAATAGTGCAGGGTCAGTTCGATCCGGCTACCCTCGGGGCCGAGCTGAATCGCGGCGTCGTCAAAGGTCGGCGGGCCGAAGCGGAACGGTGCGTCTCGCGAGAAGCCGATGCCCTCGGTCGGGATTCCAATCAGATTGCGGTCGATTTCGTGGTTGTCGTTCTCGTCATGGAACGCTTGCGCCGCGTACACACCCGGCGGCACGTCCGTGATGCGGACCGTCACCGGGCCGCTCGCGGCGGGGGCGCTGGCGCGCCAGGGGCATCGTGGGCTGAGGAAATCCTCTTTGGTACAAAGCTGCGCCCGCACGCTGCCGTGATCGTTGCGAACGTTGGTTACGGTGATCTCGATATTGGCCGCGTGCGCGCCCGTGCCGACCAGCAGGAAGGCGAGTGTCGCGGCGAAGACCCGGCTGAACACGCCGTCCCGTCCGCTTGCGGCAGTTCGTCGCGTGAGGAGGGTGGTGTTCATTCCCCTACGATAGCACGGCGTTTCATCGGGCGGGATAGGTCCGGCCTCGCCAGGTCGCTGGGCGTCCGCGGGCCGCCCGCAGCAGGGCGGACCACTGGACCACGAGAAGGGCGGCAATGCCGAAGGGATGCAGGAGCGCGCTCGCCACTGGCTGGCGGAACCGCCAAGCGAGCAGCAGACGCAGGCCCAAGCTGCAAGCGGCGGCAAGGGCCGCCACCGCGCTCGGGGCAACGAGCAACAGCGCGAACGGCAGGACATGGCCGCCCGCAAGGAGGGCGGTCCAGACCGGCAGGGCGGCCGGCTTGGCCATCCCTTCCGTCGCGTTCTTGCCAAGTCCTTCCCAGACCGCGGCGGCGCTGTCGTACATGCGGCAAGACGCGAGGCGGGAGGCGTCGAACAACCCCGTCATTATCCCAGCCTGCCGGAACGCGCGGGGCAGGGTGATACCGTCGTGCAGTGAGGTCCGGATCGAGCCATGGCCGCCCGCCCGATCGTACGCCCCGCGCCGGACCACCATGAGCTGACCGCATCCCGCGCCCAGCGACGGGCTGGAAAGCAGCCGCATCGCCAGCATCGGCAGGTAGCCGAGCAGCAGGAAGTGGATCAGCGGCAGGAGCAGCCGCTCGGACCAGCCGCGCACGACCTCGCGCGGAAAGCCGCTGGCGAGGCCGATGTCATTCTCCGCCATGAAGCCGGCCATCCGCGACAGCGCGTCGGGCGTGATGCGGACGTCCGCGTCCATAAACACCATGAGCTCGTGCCGGGCGAGGCGGGCGAGTGCTGCACAGGCATGTTGCTTCCCGGACCAGCCAGCGGGCAAGGGCGGCCCCGGCACCGCCTGGAGGCGCGGGTCTGCGACGCCGTCGAGGATCGCGCGCGTCCGATCGGTCGAGTGGTCATCGAGCACGAGCAATTCGAGGTCGACGCCTTCACTCGCGAGCACGGCCGCGACGCACGGGCCGATGTTGCGTTCCTCGTTGCGCGCCGGGATCAGCACGGACACGGCCGGGCGACCCGGGTGGCGCTGCGGCGCCCGGTAGACGAAAAGGTTGGCCACGGCGAGGGCGAGCGGGAAGGCTGCCATCGCCAGGCCGATCTGCGCCAAGGCGTTCAACGGCCCTCGCCCTGATGGCTCGGGTCGAAGCGCCGCCCCGTGAGCAGCGCGCCGAAGCGCCGCGCTAGATCATAGGGGCCGCCGACCCCGACCGTGCCGCGTTGCAGGGTGATGAACAACGCGGGGTCGCGCCGGCGCGCATCGGACGCGAGCGCATCCATGCTGGTTTCCAGTGCGGCGGCAAGCTCGGCCGTGAGCGCTGCGGTATCGCGGCCGGCGAGGGTTGCGACCGGCGGGCCGAAGCGGGCCAGGGCCTCCGGCTTGCGCTCGTTCCAGAACGGGTATTCCAAGGCGAGCGGCAGCAGCATCGCGGTCGGCGCGTCCCGAACCAGGTGCGCGAGTCCCGGGCGCAGCCGTACCGGCCGCTCGCGTGCGTCGGTGAATGCGCCCTCCGCGGTGATCCAGAGCGCATGGCGCGGCTCGGCCAGCACCCGCCGGCCGACTTGGAGAAAGCGGGCAGCCCCGCGCGATCCGGGCTCGATGCCGAAGATCCCCAACCGCCGGAACACGCGATATTGCATCAACGCCGCCGCGTCGATGGGCCCGAAGCAGCGATGGCCTGGCATGTACTGCTTGGCGAGCAGGAAGTAGATCGCCGGGTCCCACCAGGACGGGTGGTTACTGTAGACGATCAGCGGCCGGCCGGCGGGAACGTCGGGCAGCCCGGACCGAGCGACGCGGACGGCATGGAAGTTCCGCGCCGCGTACCAGCGAAGGTAGCGGGTGAAACCGCTGACCAAGAGCTGCGAGCGCAGGGCGACCGGGTCGCCGCTCACCCGACGCTCTCCCCGAACCTCTTTCTCCCGCGTGCGAAAGCGGGCCGGGCCGCGGGTGACTAGTTTCGGCTATCGGCATGGAGCGCATCCGCCGCGATCCAGCCGGACATGAGCACCATCGGCATCCCCGGCCCGGGATGCGCCGCGCCCCCCGCGAGGTACAGCCCTCGCAGATCGCGCGCGCGATTGCCGGGCTTGAACGCTCCGGTGAAACGCCCGTGGCTGGCAAGACCGTAGATCGCGCCGTTGAGCACGCGGTAGCGGTCGTGGATGTCCTGCGGCGTCAGCCAACGCTCGAACACGATCCGATCCGCAAGATCGGGCATCCCGGCACAACGTGCGAGCTTGTCGAGGATCACCTGGCGGTAACGGGGCAGCATGGCGGCCCAGTCGTGATGCGAGCGGAGCCAGGGCGTGTGAACCAGGATGTAGAGGGCCTCGCCTCCCGGCGGAGCGACCCCGGGCTCGGTGCGCGCAGGGGCGGCAATATAGCAGGTCGGGTCCGGCGCCGGCTCACCGCGTCGATAGATCCAGTCGAACTCCTCTTCGGGGTCGCGTGAGAACACGAAGCAATGATGCGCCAAATGCTCGTAGGCGCGATCGAGGCCAAGATACAGCACCACGCCCGAACACGCTGGCTCGCGCTTCCAGCGCCGCCCGAAGGCCCGCGCGGGCTCGCCGCCGACCAACTCGCGGAAGGTGCGGACGCTATCCATGTTGGATACAACGGCAGAAAGCGGCACTGTTTCACCCGTGTCGAGCACGACGCCGCGAGCGGCCCCGCTTTCGCTCAGGATCTCCGAGACGCCGACGCCGGTGCGGATTGCAACACCCCGTTCGGTGGCGAGCTTTGCGAGCGCTTCGGGCACAGCGCGGGTGCCGCCCATCGGGTACCAGACACCGTCATGGGTCTGCATATGGGCAATGCCGCACAGCACTGCCGGAGAGCCGTAGGGTGACGAGCCGACATACTGGACGAAATGATCCAGCATCTGGGCGACGCGCCCGTCACGCACTTTGCCGCGGATCGTGCTCGCGACGGTGGCGCCCATGCGGAGCGCCAGCACGTCGCGCAACGTGCCGATCTCGAAGTTCTTCTTCACGTCGATCGTGTCACGCAAGCCCTCGACCGAACGCCAGAAAAAGAACCTTTGCGAGATGCCGTGCAGCCGCTCCGATACCTGCATAAAGGACCGGAAGCCGTCCTCGTTACCCGGCGCGTATTCGGCGATGGCGCGCGCCGTTGCGTCCAAGTGGTCGTGCAGGTCGAGCACGGTGCCGTCGTCGAAAAAGCAGCGCCATTGCGGGTCAAGCCGGCGGAGGTCGAGCCGGTCTTCCATGCGGACCCCGCACTCGTCGAACACGCGGCGGAGCACGTCGGGTACCGTGAGGATGGTCGGCCCCATGTCGAAGCGGTACCCGCCCTCCTCGAGCACTGCCGCCTTGCCGCCAAGCCACTCGTTCTTTTCGAACAGAACGACTTGGTGGCCCCGCCCGGCAAGCGTGCACGCTGCGGCGAGCCCGCCCAGGCCGCCGCCGATCACGCCGACGGGATGGGCCGCGCTCAAGTCACGTCCTCCATCGCCGGCTCGCACGCAGCAATCTTCGGGGGAGGGATGCTGGAAGAGGCGGGCAGGCCGAGATCATTTGCCAGCAACCGCGTCGTGATCTTGGCGCTTTCGAAGATGACCGGCAGCCCGCTCCCGGGGTGCGTGCCGCCGCCCACGAGATACATGCCGGGGATGTCGCGGAAGCGGTTGCGCGGCCGCATGTGGAACATCTGCCCCATCGAGTGCGCGAGGTTGAAGGTTGCGCCTCGATGGATCGCCATCTCATCGCGCCAGCCTACCGGGGTAAGCATCTTCTCATACCGGATTCGGCTCTCGATGTCGGTTATGCCGATGCGCGCGAGCCGGTCGAGCGTGAGACGGCGGTAACGCGCCTGGAGTTCCGGCCATTCCGCACCGTCGGCGGTCAGGTTTCCAACCGGGACCAGCACATATAATGTGGAATGTCCGGGTGGGGCCAGCGTGTCGTCCGTGACGCTCGCGTTCTGCACATAGAACGAGGGCTCCTGTGGCGGCGACAGGCCGGTGTCGATTTCCTGGACGTTTCGGCGATAGTCCTTCGATAGATAGATCGTGTGATGCGCCACGTGATCCAGCCGCCCCTCGATCCCGAGATAAAGCATGAACGTGGAGCAGGAAAACTTCTTGCGGGCGATTCGCGCGTCGGACCAGGCGGGCCGCAGCCGGTCGGGCACCAGGGTCTGCATGGTGTTGGCGAAATCCGCGTTCACCACCAGCGCGTCGAACCGATGCGCGCCAGAAGCGGTCCGCACACCTTGAGCGCGCCGTCCCTCGAACAGGATCTCCTGTACCGGCTCGCCCAACCGGATGTCCGCGCCCTGCTCGGCCGCGACTTCGCGCCATGGCGTCCATCACGGCGCCGCAGCCACCCCGCGGGTGCCAAACACCGTACTGGTACTCCATGAACGCGAGAATGGTGAACAAACTCGGACACTGGAACGGCGACATGCCGAGGTATTTGCTTTGAAACGAAAACGCCAATCGCACACGCGGGTCGCGGAAGTAGGTCGCGAGATCGCCGTCCACCGTGCGATGCGGACGCAGTTTTGGCAACGCGCGTATCATGGCGGGTGTCGCGAAGGCGCGCACGCTGTCGAACGAGGATTCAAGCGCTGGGCGGAACGCCGCGAGCTTGGCCCGGTTGTCGGCCATGAAGCGGGGCAGGGCGCGGGCATCCTCGGGACAAAGCCGCGCCACCGCTTCGGCGAGACGCGCCATGTCCCCGGTGGCCTCCAACTCACCCCCGGCCTCGAAAATCAGATGGTATTGCGGATCGAGGCGGATCAGTTCGACCTCGCGTTCCAGGGTCCGGCCGCACGCGGCGAAGATATCGGCCAGCACCCGGGGATACAGGAAGAACGTCGGCCCCATATCGAAACGGAACGGGCGGGCGCCGTCCCCGGAGGGGGCTACGATGGTGGCGGACCGGCCACCCGCGCGGGGAAGGCGCTCGAAAACCGTTACGTCCGCACCCGCCCGTGTGAGCAGCATCGCGGTCGCAAGCCCGCCGGGCCCAGCGCCGATGATGCCGATCCGGCGTCGCTCGCCTGTTCGCGTCGCAAGGTTAACGCTCATGTTCTGTTAGCGGTCCTCGCCCTTGCGTCGCTCTTCTCGCGGGGCATGTGGGTGCGGATGGCGACTTGTCACGGTATGGCATGACTGAGTGTGCGGTGACCACAGCATTGGACGCGGCCCGCGCGGCCGTGGGGCGCTGGCGCGAAACCCCGGTCATGATGCGGGCCCGCATCATTGGCGCGGTGCGCCCGCTGCTGGCGCAGGACATGGCGTCGATGCTCGACTGCATGGACTGGGGACGGAGCGATGAGGAGACGGTTGCGGCCGAGATGTTGCCGCTGCTCGATGCCGTGCGCTTTCTCGAGCGACATGCCGCTCGCATCCTGAAGCCGCGTGCCCCCGTCGGACGACGGCCTGCCTGGCTGATGGGCGTGCGGGCCGAGATCAGGCGCGAGCCGTTTGGCGTCGTCCTGGTGCTTGCGCCCGGCAACTATCCACTGTTTCTGCCGGGCGTGCAGTTGCTGCAAGCTCTGGCGGCCGGCAACGCTGTTTGCGTCAAGCCCGCCCCGGGTCGCGCGCCGCCGGTTGTGCTGCTTGCGGCGTTGCTCCGAGAGGCGGGGCTCCCAGAGGGCCTGCTGCACGTGCTCGATGCTTCGACCGAGACCGGGGAAGCCGCGGTGCGGGCGGGGTTTGACAAGATTTTCCTCACCGGCTCGGCGGCTACCGGCGCGCGCGTGCTGGCGGCGGCCGCGCCGACCCTGACGCCGAGCACGATGGAGCTTTCCGGCAACGATCCGGTTTTCGTGCTGCCGGGTGCCGATCTCCGACTGGTTGCCGACTGCCTGATCTACGGCCTGCGGCTCAACAGGGGAGAGACCTGCATCGCGCCGCGCCGGGTGTTCGTGACAGAAGCGGACGCCCCGACGCTGGAACGCGAGCTGGCCCAGCGCTTGCCGAGGGCTGGTCGCCTGCCCATCGCGGAGGCCGTGCGAGCGCGCGTCGCCCGCGTGCTTGACGACCCGGACGCAAACGGCATCCGGATCCTCGCACGGGACGGCCCGGTCGTGCTCGCGGGAGCCGCCCCCGCGATTGCCGGGCTAACGGACGACGTGTTCGCCCCGGTGATGGGCCTGCTCGCCGTGCCCGACATGGAGGCGGCACTCCGCGCCGCATCCGCCAGCACGTACGAGCTTGGCGCCGCCGTGTTCGGCCCCCACTCTGAGGCGTGCGCCTTCGCGGGGCGGGTCAAGGCGGGTTCCATCGTGGTAAACGACCTGATCGTGCCCACGGCCGACCCGCGCTTGCCGTTCGGCGGACGGCGACGAAGCGGCTTCGGGGTAACGCGAGGGACCGAGGGTTTGCTCGAGATGACGACAATCCAGACGGTGAGCGCCCGCACCGGCCGTTTCCGCCCCCATCTGAGGCTCGCGGATCGGGTCAATGGCGGCAGCGCCGGAAGGCACGGCCAGGTGGCCGCACTCGTGCAGGCATTGCACGGGCGCGGGAGGGTGCGCGCGCAAGGACTTGCCACGTTGATGCGTTCGGTGCGGCGTTGAGCCTCCCTCAGCCGGCCTTTCCTGATGAGGGCCGGGCTTAGGGGTGCGCGGCTTGACTACATTCCGGCGCGCACCAGCCGGCCGGGGCGCGCGCCGGTATCTTCCCCGTGCTCGAAAATCGGCACGCCGCCCACTATGGTCGCCGCGTAGCCGTCCACCCGCTGAACCAGCCGCTTGCCCCCGGCCGGGAGGTCGTGGACCAGCTCGGGGTGATGCAGGCGGAGGCGGTCGAACTCGATCACGTTCACGTCCGCCTTGAGGCCCGGCGCGAGCCGGCCCCGGTCGTGAAAGCCGAAGAAGTCGGCGGTCTCGCTGGTTTGCCGCTTGACCACAAACTCGAGTGGCAGCCGGGGTCCCCGCGCGCGGTCGCGCACCCAATGGGTCAACATGAAGCTCGGCAGGCTGGAGTCGCAGATCTGGCCGCAGTGCGCCCCGCCGTCGCTGAGGCCGAGCAGGGTGTCTGGATCAGTCAGCATGGCCCGGATCGGCTCGAGGTCGCCGTTGACGTAGCCGGTGACCGGGAAGAACAGCATCCGGCCGCCGTCACCCCCGGTCAGGTAGTCGTAGCAGAACTCGGCCGGGCTCTGATTGGTGCGCGCCGCCATGGCTGCGATGCTGCGCGACGGGTCCGGCTCGTAGTCTGGATTGTCGCCGAGCACATACATCCGATCCCAGCGGGTAGCGAGCGGACGCTGAAGCGGCGGCAGCACGGCGAGCCGCGCCTCGGAGGGCGGTTCGCTCAGGATCGCCGCCCGCACCGCGGGATCGCGCAGCCGGGCTAGGCGCTCAGCGGGCAGCAAGTCGGCCAGCTCAGCGAAGCTCGGGCTGGCGGTGAACGGGTTGAGCGACGTGAGAAGGCCCAAAATCACCCCGACAGGGCGGCCCGCCACCTGCGCGGTCAGCGAGGCGCCTTCCGCTCGGGCGCGGCGCACCGCGTTCATCAGTCGCCGCCACCGCTCAGGGTCGGCCGAGCGGTCCGTCAGCAAGAACCACAGCGGGCGTCCGGTTTCGCGGCCCAAGCGCGTAAGCCAGTCAAACTCGGCCGCCTCGTCCTCGAAGTCGCTCAGCATGCCGAACGCGCCTGCGCCCGCGTCGCCCAGCGCGCGGCCGATGCCGAGCAACTCGATCTCCTCGGCGTGCCGGCCGGGCACCAGCTCACCCGATGTCGTGCGGTGCTGCTCGGTGCGCGAGGTGGTGAAGCCGAACGCGCCCGCCTCGAGCCCCTCGAGCGCGAGCTGGTGCATCAGCGCGATGTCGTCGGCCGTCGCGGCCTCGCGGCGCACCGCCCGCTCGCCCATCGCATAGACGCGGAGCGGGTGGTGCGGGATCTGGGCGGCAACGTCGATGGTGCGCGGCAGACGCTCGAGCGCGTCCAGGAACTCGGGGAAGCTTTCCCAGTCCCAGCGGAGGCCCTCGGCCAGCGCGATTCCCGGGATGTCCTCGACACCTTCCATGAGATCGATCAGGCACTCGCGGTCCCGGCGGCGAACCGGGGCGAAGCCGACGCCGCAGTTGCCGAACAGGATCGTGGTGGCACCGTGCCAGGAGGAGGGGGCGAGCACCGGATCCCAGGTCGCCTGCCCGTCATAGTGCGTATGGACGTCCACCCAACCCGGCGTGACGAGGGCGCCGTCCGCGTCGATCTCGCGCCGGCCATGCCCGGCCTTGCCGCCCACGAGGGCGATCCGGCCGCCCTCAATCGCAAGATCGCCCGCGTAGGCGGGAGCGCCTGTGCCATCCACGATGGTCCCGCCGCGGATCACCAGGTCGTGCATCGTTCGTCCTCCTCGCCCCAAACGAGCATCGGCTCGTTCGGGGCGAGCGGCAAGGCGAGGCTACTCGACGACTTCCTGCTCCTTGTCGGAGCCGCCCTCCTCGTCGTCCGGCTTCGGCAGCGCAGGTACCGCAGCTTCCACCAGCTCGAAATCGAGCTTGCCGTCCTTCAATGTCACCTTCACCGCGCCGCCCTTCACGAGCTTGCCGAACAGCAACTCCTCGGCCAGCGCCTTCTTGATGTGCTCCTGGATCACCCGGGCGAGCGGGCGGGCGCCGTAGAGCCGGTCGTAGCCCCGCTCCGCCAGCCACTCCTTGGCCGCCGAGCTGAGCTCGATCGTCACGTTGCGGTCCGCGAGCTGCGCTTCCAGCTGCATGACGAACTTCTCGACCACCCGACCCACGATCTCCGGCGTGAGGCCGGCGAAGGTGATCACCGCGTCCAGGCGGTTGCGGAACTCGGGGGTGAACAGGCGCTTGATCGCCTCGTCGTCCTCGCCCTCGCGCTGGTCGCGCGCGAAGCCGATCGCCTCCTTGGCCATGTCGGAGGCGCCTGCGTTGGTCGTCATGATCAGGATGATGTTACGGAAATCGACCGTCTTGCCGTTATGGTCGGTGAGCTTCCCGTGGTCCATCACCTGCAGGAGGATGTTGAACAGGTCGGGATGCGCCTTCTCGATCTCGTCGAGCAGCAGCACCGCATGCGGGTGCTGGTCGATCGAGTTGGTAAGCAGGCCGCCCTGATCGAACCCGACATAGCCCGGCGGGGCACCGATCAGGCGCGACACCGAATGCCGCTCCATGTACTCCGACATGTCGAAGCGGATCAGCTCGATGCCCAGGGTGGAGGCGAGCTGGCGCGCCACCTCCGTCTTGCCGACGCCCGTCGGGCCGCTGAACAGGTAGTTGCCGATCGGCTTCTCGGGCTCGCGCAGCCCCGCGCGCGACAGTTTGATTGCCGCGGCCAGCGCCTCGATCGCCTTATCCTGGCCGAATACCATCGCCTTGAGGTCGCGCTCTAGGTTGCGCAAGGTTTCCTTGTCGTCGGCGGACACCGACTTCGGCGGGATGCGCGCGATCTTGGCGACGATCTCCTCGACGTCGCGCAAGGTCACGGTCTTCCGGCGCTTGTTCTCCGGCAGCAGCATCCGGGACGCGCCGACCTCATCGATTACGTCGATCGCCTTGTCGGGCAGCTTGCGGTCGTTGATGTACTTGGCCGACAGGTCCACCGCCGCCCGGATCGCCTCGTCCGTGTAGCGCACCTTGTGGTGCTTTTCGTAGTTGGTCTTGAGGCCGCGCAGGATCTTCACCGCGTCCTCCAGGCTCGGCTCGTTGACGTCGATCTTCTGGAACCGGCGCACCAGCGCGCGGTCCTTCTCGAAGTAGTTCCGGAACTCCTTGTATGTCGTGCTGCCGATGCAGCGCAGGGTTCCCGAAGCCAGCGCCGGCTTGAGCAGGTTGGAGGCGTCCATCGCCCCTCCGCTGGTGGCACCCGCGCCGATCACCGTGTGGATCTCGTCGATGAAGAGGATCGCACCCGTTTGGTTCTCGAGCTCGGAGACGACGGCCTTCAGCCGCTCCTCGAAGTCACCGCGGTAGCGGGTGCCCGCCAACAGCGCCCCCATGTCGAGCGCGTAGATCGTGGACTTGGCCAGCACCTCCGGCACGTCGCCTTCGACGATGCGCTTGGCCAGGCCCTCGGCAATGGCGGTCTTGCCCACCCCAGGGTCACCCACATACAGCGGATTGTTCTTGGTCCGCCGGCACAGGATCTGGATGGTGCGCTCGATTTCGTTCTCGCGCCCGATCAGCGGGTCGATCTTGCCCGCCATGGCCTTCTTGTTGAGGTTCACGCAATAATTCGAGAGCGCGTCCTGGTTGCGCCGGTTCGGCTTCTCGTCCCGCTCCTGCTCGTGGTTGCCCTCCGAACCGCCGTTGGGGCCGGAGCCGGTCACTGGCCGCTGCGCGGAACGCCCCGGCGCTTTGGCTATGCCGTGGCTAATGAAGTTCACCGCATCGAGCCGGGTCATGTCTTGCAGCTGCAGGAAGTAAACGGCGTGGCTTTCGCGCTCGCTGAACAGCGCCACGAGCACATTGGCGCCCGTCACCTCGTCGCGCCCGGATGATTGGACATGGATCGCCGCGCGTTGCACGACGCGCTGGAATCCTGCCGTCGGCTTTGGGTCACCGGGGCGATCCGTGGTCAGGCCCGATAGGTCCTTGTCGAGGAACTCAGACAGATCGCTGCGCAGCTTGTCGAGATCGACGCCGCAGGCCCGCAATACGGTCGCCGCGTCGCTGTCCTCGGCCAAGCCGAGGAGCAGATGCTCGAGGGTCGCGTACTCGTGACGGCGATCGCTGGCCAGGGATAGCGCGCGGTGCAGCGTTTGTTCGAGATTACGAGAAAGCATGGTTTCGACGCTCCTGCGCGCTGATATCCGGCCTGTTCGCCTCGGGTCCCCTCAGCGGCCCCCAATCCGGCGAACGGCGGCGTCCCGTCGTAGTTGGCGCGGGCCGCCGCTCTTGCGAGGTCACTCTTTTTCGATCGTGCATTGCAGAGGGTGCTGGTTCTGCCGCGCCAAGTCCATCACTTGCGTCACCTTGGTTTCCGCAACCTCGTATGTATACACGCCGCACACGCCCACACCTCGCCGATGCACGTGCAGCATGATCCGCGTCGCCTCCTCGCGGGTCTTCTGGAAAAAGCGTTCCAGCACGTGAACAACAAACTCCATCGGCGTGTAGTCGTCGTTCAGCATCAACACCTTGTACATAGCGGGCTTGCGAGTTTTCGGCCGCGTCTTGACCACGACGCCCGTATTCGGACCTTCTCCGTTGCCGCGTTTGTCGTTGTCGCTCATCGCTCGTCACCCCCGGCCTGCCGAGGACCCGCTCCGCCATTCGCCCGATGAGCAAACCATATCGGAACCTGCCGCCGCGTTAAAAGGGCATCCTGCCAAGCGACGCGAGCCGGACGAATAGGGGGCGGGCCAGAATAACGTCAGAAGCGGAAGGAGGGTCCGGACCTGGGTCCGGACCCTCCTCGCAGGGCCGCCCTCGGGGAGGACGAAGGCCGGCCCCGGACGGCGCGCGCGAGCCGCAAGGGTCCGCTGCTGCGCCGTTAGCTCGACAATCGCCTCAGGCGCGCGAGTACTTCTCCACGGCCAGCGACATGCGCGCAGTCAGCGGCGCCAGGGTCTGCTCGGCAAGCTTCATGGAAGCATCGGTCAGGCGCCCGGACTCGGTCACGGACTTCTCGATCGCGGCGCGTGCGAAGCTGCTTTGCAGCTCGACCGCATCGCGGAGCGACTTGACGCCCGTCATGGCGCGCAACGTCGACAACGTCTGCTCGATCGAGGACTGCGCGCTGGCGGCGACCTGCTTCGAGATGTCCTGCACACCGGCGGCCCAGATCTGGCCCGACTTCATCAGCGCCTCGAGATTGCCCTGGCTGAAGCTCATCAGCTCCTCGGCTGTCCGCATCGCCTTGTCCATTCCCTGCTTCACCTCGACCCGCGAATCCCGCAGCCCCTCGCTCGTTCGATCCGCCGTCTGCTCGTATGCCCGCGCGGTCGCGGCTACAGTCGCCTCATTCGCGGCCGTCACTGCGTCGACGACCTTGCTCTTTGATCCGGTGGACCCGGTGGTAACGCTCATCGCCTTCAGTTTCCTCTCTCCTGTCGCCGATCACCGGCGCGTGACGGTCCTGTCGGCTCGGCGCCGAACAAGTGACTCTATGCTGCACCGCAGCACGCGTCCAGTTAGGGCCGTTTGGGCCACGGTGCAAGCCGGTTTTGTGCAACGCACAAAACCTCTGCGCGATCTGCTGAGCCGTCCGGCGGCCGGAAGAACGGTCGTTAACCTGTTAGATTTGCTGATGGAAACGGCTACTTTGTGCTGGACAGCCGTTTCGGCGCCTGCCTACAGTCGTGACTATTCGATTGTCGGAGGCGTCCAATGAGCGTCGGGCGGGCTGGCGGGCGCGGCTTTTTCGCCGCGCTCTGCGCTGCGGTGATGCTCTTCGGCGTGCTGCTCGTCACGCCTTCTGCCGCGCGCGCCCAGATCGGCTCGGCGCGCTACAGCTCCATGGTCATCGACGCCGGCTCAGGTTCCGTCCTCGAGGCTGTCAACGAGGAGGAGCCGCGTCACCCGGCAAGCCTGACGAAGCTGATGACGCTATACATGCTCTTCGAGGCGTTGCGTGACCGGCGGCTCGCCATGGACGAAGTGGTTCCTGTCTCCTACCACGCCGCGTCCCAGCCGCCCTCGAAACTTGGCATCACCCCGCTCACCCGGCTCACCGTCGAGGAAGCCTTGCTTGGGCTCGTGACCAAATCCGCCAATGACGCGGCGTCCGCGTTGGGTGAGCTGCTCGGCGGAGACGAGGACCGCTTCGCCCAGATGATGACGTTGCGGGCCCGGGCGCTCGGCATGAGCCGCACGACGTTCCGCAATGCGTCGGGTCTACCCGACCCCGATATGTGGAGCACGGCGCACGACCTCGCGATCCTCGCCCGCCGCATCGTGACCGACTTCCCAAGCTATTATGGCTATTTCAGCGCACCGAGCTTCGCGTTCCACGGCCGGACGATCTTCAATCACGATCGTATGCTGCAAACCTATCCCGGGGCCGACGGAATGAAGACCGGCTACACCGAAGCGTCCGGTCACAACCTGGTCACCAGCGCCCAACGCGGCGGCGTGCGGCTGATCGGGGTCGTGCTCGGCGCCGCGTCCAATCCCGAGCGCGACATCCACATGGCCTCCTTGCTCGATCAGGGTTTCGAGCAGCTGGACGTGCCCAGCTTGCCACGGACGACGCTGGTGGCGAGCCGGCGGGAGCTGAGCCTGATCCCGACCGTGCAGGCGGCGACCCTCACGGTAACCCTGCCGCCCCGCGCCCCCGCGCCTTCGGCGGCGCGCCCGCCGCACGCTAGCGCAGCGTGGGCCATCCAAGTTGGGACATTCGGGAGCGAGCGGGCTGCCCGCCAGGCCGCCGGCTTGGCGCAGCGGCTGGCGGACGGAGACGCTCGGGTAGAGCAGGTTTGGCTGCACGGTCGGCCCGCCTGGCGGGCTCAGCTGACCGGCTTGTCCGCTGCCCAAGCGCAAAATGCGTGCGGCGTCCGGTCGCGGGCGCGTCGATCCGCCTGCTTCGTCGTTCGCCCGGATGCCGGCCAGATGGCTAGCCGCTGACGGCACGATTGCTGCAGGAGCGGCCTGGCAGCAGCAGCAGGCGCGCTTCCGATGGACGCTTCGACGGCCCCCGTCGCGTATTTTCCCGCGCCCGCCACGGGCAATGTGGGGCCGGCTCAGGGAAGCAAGCCGGCAACTCCGGACGCGAAGGGCAGCGACAGTGGCCTGAGCTTCCATGACGTGCTTTCGGCGCTGAACCCGCTGCAATATCTGCCGGTGGTCGGCACAATCTACCGGGCGGTCACCGGCGATACGATCCCCGAAGGGCTCCGCATCGCCGGCTCCTTCGTCGTGAGCGCCCTCACGGGCGGTCCGCTCGGCGTGCTGCTGAACGCCGCCGTCACGATCGCCGAGCGGCTGACCGGGATCGATCCCGAGGCAATCGCCCGCGACGTGGCGGGGAGCTTGGGCGTGGGCCCGACCAACCCGCTGCCGCGAGCGGCACGTCCGGTCGAGGAGGCCGGCCCGGTGCCCTCGCAACCGGCGCCGCCGATTACGACAGCCCTCGCGCCCAAGGCGAGCCCGGTCGACGCCGCGGCCTTGGACTGGCTCCCGGCTGCCGACCGGCGCTTGGCGGGGCTTGCCAGCTACGCGCGGTTCGCGATCGGCTGAACGAGCCGCGGCGCGTGCAACTCGCGCCGGATGCGCCTAAACTCATGCATCTGCCCATTGGCACATTGTCCGACCGAAGGGATTTTTCATGAGTCCGCCCCGCGCCAACTCCGCCGCTGCCCGCGACATCGCCACCGTCCTGCATCCCTACACGGATCTGCAGGCGCACCTGGAAGTCGGCCCGTTGGTCGTCAGTCGCGGCAAGGGCGTGCGCGTGTGGGACGAGAACGGCCGCGAATACATCGAGAGCGTTGCGGGCCTGTGGTGTGCGGCGCTCGGCTTCGACAATGAGCGCCTGGTGCAGGCTGCGGCGAACCAGATGCGCAAGCTGCCCTTCTATCACGCCTTCACGGCCAAATCCCACGAGCCGATGATCGAGTTGGCCGAAATGCTGGTGGCGCGCGCGCCGCTGCCAATGAGCAAGGTGTTCTTCGCCAACTCGGGCTCGGAGGCGAACGACAGCGCGGTCAAGATGGTTTGGTACATGAACAACGCCCTGGGCCGGCCGGCGAAGAAGAAGATCATCGGCCGGGTCAAGGGCTATCACGGCATCACCATCGCAAGCGCGTCGATCACCGGCCTGCCTGCCAACCACCGTTCGTTCGACGTGCCGTTGCCGGGGTTCGTTCACACGATCACTCCCCATTTCTATCATGGGGCGCTACCCGGTGAGAGCGAGGACGCGTTCGCCAGCCGCTGCGCCGACGAGCTCGAGAAGCTGATCCTTGCAGAGGGCCCCGACACGGTGGCCGCCATGTGGGCCGAGCCCGTCATGGGCGCGGGGGGCGTGATCGTTCCGCCCCGCGGCTATTTTCCTAAGATCCAGGCCGTGCTGCGCAAATACGATGTGCTCCTCGTGGCCGACGAGGTGATCTGCGGATTCTTCCGTACAGGCAACTATTGGGGCTCCCAGACGCTCGACGTGGTGCCCGACATCATGACCTGCGCCAAGGCGTTGTCGTCCTCCTACCTGCCGATCAGCGCGGTGCTGGTGAATGACCGCGTATTCGCGGCGCTCGCGCAGGAAAG
This sequence comes from uncultured Alphaproteobacteria bacterium, assembly GCA_963757115.1. Lineage (GTDB taxonomy): Bacteria > Pseudomonadota > Alphaproteobacteria > Acetobacterales > Acetobacteraceae > CAVWQV01. The sequence continues at coordinate 248,818 of CAVWQV010000015.1, forward strand.
CCACGCCATCGGCACGTTCGGCCACGGCTTCACCTATTCGGGCCATCCCGTTGCGGCCGCTGTGGCGGTGGAGACGCTGAAGATCTACGACGAGCTGGAGATGCTCGACCACGTTCGCCAGGTCGGTCCCCGCCTGCAACAAGGGCTGCGGGAGCGCTTCGCCGACCATCCCTTCGTGGGCGAGGTGCGCGGTGTCGGTCTGATCGCCGCCGTCGAGTTCGTCGCCGACAAGGCCGAGCGCACCAATTTCCCGCCGGCCGCCAAAGTCGGCGCGCGGCTGACCAAGCTGTTGGAGGAGCATGGCGTGATCGGCCGCGTGGTGGCCGGCGACTCGATGTGCTTCAGCCCCCCGCTGATCATCACCGAAGCCGAGATCGACGAAATGCTGGACCGGGTCGGGCGTGCGGTGGAAGCCCTCACCGTGCAGCTGCGCCGCGAACAGATCGCGGTAGTCTGAAGGCCGTCACCCAACCATGGTGCGCGTAGGCGCACCATTCGGGGCTTTACGCAGCGGCTCCAGATAAACCCGCCCATCGCAGGTCGCGTCGGTCCGGGTCTGGCCGGATCGGGCGACCGGCGGCGTCCGGCATCAATCGGTGTGCTGCGGCCAGCGCCAGTTCGCCACCTCGGGCAAGTCGCGGCCGTGCGCGGCGATATACTCCCGGTGGGCGAGCAGCTTGTCGCGGATCGCCTGCTTGGCGTAGGCGGCGGCGGGGCCGAGCTGCGGCAGACGGTCAATGACCACGCCCACCAAATGAAATCGGTCGAGGCCATTCAGCACCACCATGTCGAACGGCGTCGTCGTGGTGCCCTCCTCCTGATAGCCGCGCACGTGAAAGTTGTCGTGATTGGTGCGCTTGTAGGTCAAGCGATGGATCAGGGTCGGGTAGCCGTGAAATGCGAACACAACGGTCTTGTCGCGGGTGAACAAGGCATCGAAGTCGTGCGCGGATAACCCGTGCGGGTGCGCGTAGTCCGGTATCAAAGTCATCAGGTCGACCACGTTTACGACGCGAATTCGCAGCTCCGGCAGGTGCTGGCGTAACAGATCGACCGCGGCGAGTGTTTCCAAGGTGGGAACGTCGCCGGCGCAGGCCATCACCACGTCAGGCTCGCCGCCCTGATCGTTACTGGCCCATTCCCAAATGCCAATGCCGGCCGCGCAATGCCGCTCGGCCGCTTCCATCGACAGCCATTGTGGGGCTGGTTGCTTGCCCGCAACGACGACGTTGATCCGGTTCCAGCCCTGCAGGCAGTGATGCGTGACCCAAAGCAGCGTGTTCGCATCCGGCGGCAGATAGACGCGGATCGTGTCGGCCTTCTTGTTCATCACATAGTCGAGGAAGCCCGGGTCCTGGTGGCTGAACCCGTTGTGGTCCTGCCGCCACACGTGGGAGGTGAGAAGGTAGTTCAATGACGAGATCGGCCGGCGCCAAGGGATCTCGTCGCTGCTTTTCAGCCATTTGGCATGCTGGTTCAGCATCGAATCGACGATGTGAATGAACGCTTCGTAGCAACTGAACAGGCCGTGGCGGCCGGTGAGCAGGTAGCCTTCGAGCCAGCCTTGGCACGTGTGCTCGCTCAGGATTTCCATGACACGGCCGTCGCGAGCGAGATGTTCGTCATAGGAGAGCAGCTCGGCTTCCCAGACGCGGTCAGTCGCCTCGAATGTCGCCTGCAGACGATTGGATGCGGTCTCATCCGGTCCGAACAGGCGGAAGTTTCGTTCGGCGGCATTGCGCCGGATCACATCTCGCAGGGTACTCGCCCATCACGAACGTCGCTTCACCATCCGCGCCGCCGGGATGCTCGACGGGGACGCCATAGTTCCGGTACTCCGGCAGCTTGAGGTCGCGGCGCAGCTCGCCGCCGTTGGCGTGCGGATTGGCGCTCATGCGCCGCTGGCCGCTCGGCGCGAGCGAGGTGATAGCGGGCAGCGGGCGGCCTTCGCCGTCGAACAGCTCGTCCGGCCGATAGCTGCGCAGCCATTGGTCGAGAACGCCGAGATGCCCTGGCCTCTCCATATGGTCGACCGGTACCTGATGCGCCCGCCAGAAGCCCTCGACGCGCTTGCCGTCCACTTCCTTGGGGCCGGTCCAGCCCTTTGGGGTGCGCAAGACGATCATCGGCCAGCGCGGGCGCTCCTCGGGACCTCGGCGGATCGCCCGGATCTGCGAGAGTGCCTCGTCCAGTACCTGCGCCATTTGTCGGTGCAACGATGCGGGGTCGTCGCCCTCGACGAAGTAAGGGGTATGCCCGTAGCCCTCCAGCAACTTCCGCAGTTCCTCGGGGGTTATCCGCGCGAGGATCGTTGGATTAGCAATTTTGTAGCCATTTAGATGGAGGATCGGCAGCACCGTACCGTCCGTGCGCGGATTGAGGAACTTGTTGGAATGCCAGGAGGTCGCCATCGGCCCCGTTTCCGCTTCGCCATCGCCGATTACGCACGCGACGATAAGGTCGGGGTTGTCGAACGCCGCGCCATACGCGTGGGACAGCGCGTAGCCGAGTTCGCCTCCCTCATGGATGGAGCCGGGCGTTTCTGGCGCGCAGTGGCTTGGGATGCCGCCGGGAAAGGAGAACTGGCGGAAGAACTTCGCGAGCCCGTCTGCGTCCCGACTGATGTTGGGATAAACCTCGCTGTAGGTGCCTTCAAGCCAAGTGTTGGCCAGGACGCCGGGTGCGCCGTGACCGGGGCCGCACACGAACACCATATCGAGATCGTGCTGCGCGATCAGCCGGTTGAGATGGACGTAGATGAAGTTGAGCCCCGGCACGGTGCCGAAATGGCCGAGCAGCCGAGGCTTGACGTGCTCGAGGCGCAACGGCTCGCGCAACAGCGGATTATCGAGAAGGTAGACCTGACCAACCGAGAGATAGTTGGCGGCCCGCCACCAGAGATTCATACGTCGCAGGAGGTCGGGATCGATCGGTTCGGTCATGTCCGTTGCTCGCCTGTGTCGGGCAAAGGCTTGCACGGGGCCGGGCGCGCCGAAAGTCTCCTGCGCGTGAAGAGTTGGCCGCCTCGTCCTCCAGCCAAGTCCGGTCGGCAGCCGGCACGAAGCGTGCAGGGGTCTTTCCTCGCTTTCCAGGGCTGTATTTCTGAAGGGTCGTCCGATGCCGGTTGACGGTTACTCTGTTCCGCCGGTTCGCCATCATGGCGCGCGGATTCTGGTGGTGGAGGACACGAGTATCGTCGCCGAGATGATCGTGGATCAGTTGCGTGAGTGCGGTTGCGACGTGGTGGGACCGGCAACCTGCCTGGAGGATGCGCTTTCGCTAGCCAGCAACGAAATCCTCGAAGGAGCATTGCTCGACGTCAACCTGGCAGGTGAGGAGAGCTTCCCGGTGGCGCGCGTCCTGCGCTCGAGGAGGATCCCGTTCGCCTTCCTCACCGGCTATTCGGACAGCTGTTTGACGGCCGAGTTCGACGATATACCGTGCCTGACAAAGCCGTTCACCTTTCGACACCTGGCCCGGCTCGTTGCGGTCAGGTTCGGGCCGGGGGTGCTTGACCCGACTGGCTAACAGGCCATCCGAGATCACCATGAGTGCTGGCAGAGCTTTCGCAGCATGAGGCGGATGGATGCCCACCGCACGAAGGCGAGCGCGCGACGATTGAGGCACTCCCAATCTCTCACGAGGCTTCGGCGGCGATTGAGCCCCCCTTGCGCTCGACAATCCAACGCTTCGGCAGCACCACGATTGTTGCTCCAGTAGCCGTGCGCAGTCTGGTCTCCAAACGTCGCGGACCATTCTCCGCCAGCAACCACGACATTCCAGATTTGTCGCAAACGGCGTCTTCGCCAGCAACGCATGTGCGCCAGCGGCTGCGGCTTCACCGCTGCCCCCTTGTTGGCGAACGGCTTTGGCAAAGCCAGCTACGCAACTTGTCTCTACACCCCAACGACGGGTAGCGTTGGTCGTTGGAGGTCTTTCACCTCCGCCTCGTGAGGAGAAAACAGTGCCGCAGTATTTGGTGACCGGTTGCTATACCGCCGCAGCCTTCAAAGGGATGGCTGAAAAGTTCGAAGACCGAACAGAGGCGTCTGGCGCCGCCCTCGCATTGTTCAATGGAAAGATCGACCGATATTTCATGGTGGCGGGGACTGCCGAGTTTGTGATGCTCGCTGAACTGCCGGACAACGACACGGCCGCCGCGCTCGCGTCGGTGGTGATTGGCACCGGCACGGTGATGGATTTTAAGGTCACCCCCTTGGTTTCGATGTCACGAATGCCCGATATCTTCCGTTCCGCGAACACCGCAATGAGTAAGTATCGCCCCGCAGGATAGGGGGCGTCTGCGGCTCCGTAGCCCGGCGCGAAGTCGGCTATTTCGACCGCGGCTTAGCGCTCGGCTCGTCGCGAAACTTCGCGCCCTGTATCCGCTGTCGGCGGAGAGCGTCGGCAGGAATCGATAAAGTCCGAACAGTGACGCCATCAGCAGCACGCCACCGTCGCGATCCCTGCAAGTCGGCGGCGTGGACGATCGCCTGAATCAGCAAGCCCTGCGGATCGACCACAGCCGTTCCGAGCCGCGCAAGGCGCTCACCATTACGACTCTCCCGACCCGGTTTGATCCCGGACGGCCACTAGGACGTCAACGCGGCGGCCAGCTCGTTAAAGCCCGGCACCACGAGGTCGATTTCCGGCCGGGGCTCAGGGTCGGGCGGCCCCGCTTCGCCCCACTCGTCCGGCCGCCTGACGAACGCCGTGCGGTATCCCTCCCGCTGCGCGGCGGCGAGATCGAAGTTGTGGCAAGCAACCATGAGAATCTGGCTCGGCGCGAGCTGAAGGAGCTTTGCCGCGCGCTGGTAGGCTTCCGGCCGGGTTTTGTAGACGTCGAGCATCTCGCAGGAGATCACGCAGTCCCAAGTGAGGCCGTTCCGGCGTGCGGTATCCATTATCAGGGCGACGCTGAGGATGGTGAACGACACCACGGGGTAGCGCGTCCGGAGATGCGCAAGGGCTGGGGGAAAGTCGGGCCATGCGTCGAGCGTGTGCCAACGCCGCACGATGCCGGCGCGGTCATCCGTCGTGAGCGCGCTCAAGTCATGCTCCGTCGCGAGCTGGTCGAGCATTTCGCGATGCACGTCGTCGATGTTGAAGCCCGGGCTCACCTGGTCGATCATCCGTCGCAATGATCGCCGACGATACTCGTTGGTGATCGCGGCCCAGTCCCGCGCGAGCCCGCGCCGCTCGCCTGCCCTGGTGAGCGCGTCGCGGATGCCGCTGTGCCAGTCGAGCACGGTGCCGCCGGTGTCGAAAGCGATCGCCTTCACGTCCTGCATCGGCGGCCTCCCGGTCAGAGCCACGCCCTGACGCCTGTTTTCTCGCCAACAGGGCGGCTTGGCTCGAGGAGGCCCTACGAGCTTTCCGAGCGGTTGACTAGGCGGCGATAGCAGTCACAGCTTATTGAGCCGGGGATGTTCTCCGTTGGGGGAAGACACATGATCCGAAGCTCGATCACGGTTGCGGTTTGGATGTCGCTTGGCGTCACACCTCCAGCGCTGGCCCAGCAGGACGGTTCAGCAAGCATCGAGGAGCTCTATCAGGATGTGCAGAGGCGGTTTGCAGACGCCTACAATCACCATGATGCCGATGCCATCGCCGCGCTGTTCACGGAAAATGCCACCCGGGTGACGCCGAACGGCATCTTTCAGGGCCGGGACGCTATTCGCCGTGAGATCCAACTTGTGCTCGACATGGGGCTTCACGACTACTCGGTCCGGCGGACCGTCTCGCGTCGCGAAGGCGACCTGGTTTTCGATGCCGGCGAGTGGCAGGCCAAGCTGGGCAACACCCAGTTCCACGGATATTATTCGGCGCTTCTCACCCGCGACGGCGACCAGGCAAGGATTGTTGAAGAGACGGTTAACGTCGCCGCGCCCGGACGCTAACTTTCACCCGCCGCCGGAACAGACCAGTGCTTGGCCGGTTTCGAAACAAGCAGCTCGCTCATCGGGCGGTTCAATCCGCGGCTTCGGGCAGTGCCGCCTCGGCCGCCACGGCTTTCATCCATACGGCCGTGTCGTGGAACACGGCCCCGCCCAGCGGCAGCGCCGGCTCGTCGCTGGTCAGGGCGTTGATGCCGATACCGCCCTCGAAGCATTCGCTCGGCCAGATGCTTTCGGCCACGATCACGCCCGGCTGCACGCCGTCGAACAGCCGCGCGTGCAGCACGACGGTGCCGCGTGCGTTCCCGAGCCGGATGCGACCGCCATCGACGATGCCGAGCGAGGCGGCGGCATCCGGGTGAACAAGCGCGGTCGGGCGGCCCTCGCGGCGGCGCGATCCCGGGGTCTCCGTAAAACTCGTATTGAGGAAGTTGCGCGCGGGCGCGGTCACCAACCGGAACGGTCGGTCCGCACCCGCTTCGTCGATTACCGCGAGATGGTCCGGCAACTTCGGCATTCCGGCGTGGTTGGGGCCGATGCGCGACCAATCGGGCGCGAAATGAAACCGCTTGTCGGCATGCCCGAAGCCTTCGAGAAAGTGCGAGGCGGCGAACGAAGGCTGAGCGTCAATCCATCGGCGCTCCACCAAGGTCGCCGCATCCGGCCAGCCGGACGTGCGTAAGGTTTCGTCAACGATCTCGAGGGCGGTCATGCCGAAGCCGCGGTGCTCCGCCCCGAGGCGCTCGGCGAGGCTCGCGATCACCTCGTGGTTGGAGCGGCACGCGCCGGGCGGCTCGACTAGTTTGGGACCGATCTGGAGGTGGCTGTGGCCGCCTGCCTGATACAGATCGTCGTGTTCCAAGAACATCGTTGCCGGCAGCACCACGTCCGCCCAGCGCGCGGTTTCCGTCATGAACTGCTCGTGGACGCAGACGAACAGATCGTCCCGCGCGAAACCCCGGCGCACCCGGTTGCTGTCGGGTGCGACCGTCAGCGGGTTCTGATTCTGAATGAGCATGGCGGTGACCGGGGGACCGCCCGCGAGCGCGTCGGCTTCGCCCATAAGCACCGCGCCGATCCGGCTCATGTCGAGCACGCGCGTCCGGTGGTCGACGACGTCCAGTCCCTCGATCAGGGTCTTGTCCAGATGGTAGACGCCTCGGTTGTTCCAGAACGCGCCGCCGCCTTCGTGTTGCCAGGCCCCGGTCACGGTCGGCAGGCAGGTCACGGCGTGCAGCGCGGCGGCCCCGTTGCGCAGCCTGGTGAAGCCGTAGCCGGTGCGGATGTAGGCGCGCGGCGTTGTCCCGTACAGGTGCGCGAACGCCTCGATCTCATCCACCGACAGCCCGGTGATCGAGGCGGCCCATTCCGGCGTGCGGGTCGCGAGATGCGCTTCGAGCGCGTCCGGGCAGTCCGCGTAGCGCGCCATGTAGGCCCGGTCGGCATAGCCGTCGCGGAATGCCACGTGCATCACCGCGCAGGCAAGCGCGCCATCGGTGCCGGGACGGAGCATCAAGTGGATGTCGGCGACCTGAGCGGTTGCGGTGCGGTACGGGTCGACGACCACCAGCTTCGCACCACGCTGCTTTCGAGCCTGCGCGACGTGGTGCATCACGTTGACTTGCGTATTGACGGGGTTCCCGCCCCACATCACCAGCAGGTCCGACTGCGCCATCTCGCGCGGGTCAGGCCCGGTGTAGCGGCCGACACCCGCGCTCCAGCCCGCCTCGCAGACCGACGTGCAGATGGTGAGCTGCTGGCGCGAGTAGCGCATGGCGTGGCGCAGTCGGTTGATGCCGTCGCGCTGCACGAGCCCCATCGTGCCCGCGTAGTAGTACGGCCAGACGGCTTCCGCCCCGCCTCGCGCCGCCGCAGCGGTAAAGGCGTCCGCGACCCGGTCGAGCGCCTCCTCCCAGCCGATCGGGCGGAACTGCCCCGCACCTTTGGGGCCGGTGCGCAGCAAGGGCTCGGTGAGCCGGTCTGGATGGTGGATGCGCTCGCGGTAGCGGGCGACCTTGGCGCAGATAACGCCCGCCGTGTAGCTGTTCGCTGCCGCGCCGCGCACTGCGCCGACCCGTTCGCCCCCGATCACCTCGACCTCCAGGGCACAGGTCGAGGGACAATCATGCGGGCACACAGAGGCGCGCGTCTCAATGCGGGATTCCATGCGGCAGGCTATCGCGGCCGCTGGTGGCTTGGCAAAGTCCGAATATGACGCCTTTCGTCCTGACCGAAGCCCTTGCGCGGGAGTACGCCGCGCTGGTGTTCGGCCATGTCGGGCGCGAATACCCGAACAAGCTTGACCAGGTGCTCACGGGCCCCGCTGACCTGCGTGGCCCGCGCGCCCTGCACCCGGTCTTCTTCGGCAGTTTCGACTGGCACTCCTGCGTGCACGGGTTCTGGCTGCTGGCCCGGCTGCGCCGCCGGTTCCCTCGAGCAGAGATCGCTCAGGGCATCGACCGAGTATTCGCCGCCAGGATCACGCCAGACGCGGTCGCCGGGGAATGCGCCTATCTGCAAGGTCCGTTGCGGGGCGGCTTCGAGCGCCCGTACGGCTGGGCGTGGCTGCTGATGCTGGCGGCCGAATTGACCAGAGGCGAGCTCGCGGCGGCGTCCATCCTGCAGCCCCTGACCCTGGCGTTTGTCGCGCGGTTTCGGGATTGGTTGCCAAAGGCGACGTATCCGATCCGCGCGGGCACGCACGCCAGCTCGGCCTTCGCACTTACTCTCGCTCTCGACTATGCGGAAACCGTGGGCGACGAAGCCCTGGGGCTCGCGGTGCGGGACAAGGCCCTCGCTTGGTACGGCCACGATGCGGACTGCCAGGCCTGGGAACCGAGTGGGGAGGATTTCCTCTCACCCGCACTGATGGAGGCCACATGCATGCGGCGTGCGCTTCCGGTGGAAGCGTTCGCTTCTTGGTTCGATCGCTTCCTGCCGCGCTTGGCCCAGGGCGAGCCCGCCACCCTGTTCCGTCCCGCGCTGCCGAGCGACCGGACGGACGGTCGCATCGTGCATCTCGACGGGCTCAACCTTAGTCGCGCATGGTGCTGGCGCGAACTCGCGGCCACGCTGGCCGAGGGCGACGTGCGCCGGCCCACAGCACTTGCCGCCGCGGCCGCGCATCTGGCGGCCGGACTGCCTTACGTGCGCGGGGACTATATGGGCGAGCACTGGCTGGCGTCTTTCGCCGTCCTTGCGCTGGATGATCAAGCGGATGGGCGGATGCCGACGTAAGCGGCGCGCGGCCGGATCAGCCTCGCGTCGGTGTTCTGCTCGAGCGCGTGGGCGATCCAGCCGACGCTACGGGCCGTCGCGAACAGCGCGAACCCGCCCTGCGCCGGCCAGCCGAATGCGCGGCCCGACGCGGCGAGCGCGAAATCGACGTTGGGGCGCTGGCCAACGATGTCCTCGACGGCGGCGATCAGTGCGGTGCGCGCCGGGTCGGGTGGCAGAAGCTGAAGCAAGAACGCCGCGCGCGGGTCGCCATCGGGGTAGAGCGGGTGGCCGAAGGCGGGGATCCGCCCGCCGCTCCGCAGGCGCGCTTCGACCACCGCCCGGGCGTCATCTCCGCGCGCGACTTCGTCCAGCAACGCGGCCGCGAGCGCGCGTGGCACCGCCGTGCAGCGGGCCCGACAACGCAGCCAGCCCCGCCGTCACGCACGCTGTGAGCGACGCGCCGGTGGAGGCGACCACGCGGGCGGCAAACGTGGAGGCGTTCAGTTCATGGTCGGCCAGCAGGACCAGCGCGGCGCGGACCATTTCCGCCCCCGCCTCCTCGAGCCGCCATGCGCGCGCGAACTGCCGGTGGATATGACGTCCGTTCGGGCCAGTGCCGAGCATGGAAGCCGCCACGCCGCGCAGCAGTGCGGCACCGTCGGCGCGCAGCCGCACCGGTTCCCGGTTCAGGATCGCGCCGCCCGACGGCGCCGGAAACGGGTGGGAAACGAACAGCGGCGTCGCGGCCCGCGGGGGTGCGGCGAACGGGTCCTCGCCCGCATCGCACCCCCAGAGCAGACAGGCAACCTCCTCGAGCGTGGCCCGGCGGGCGAGCGAGGTCGCCTCCTGACCGCGATAGAACAGTCGTCCGGCCTCGACGAGGGTGAGGCGGGAAGGCAGCGCGCCCACGCCCCAGTCGAGCGCCGCTGCCGCGATCGCCTCCCGCTTGCGGCCACGCGCCTTATTTTGCCGGAGGCGCTCGATGTCAGCGGCGCGGTAGAGGCTGCGACGGGGATCGGCCGGGTCCGGCTCGGTGCCGATCAGGCCGCGGCTCACGTAGGCGTACAGCGTGGCGCGCGCGACGCCGAGCGTGCGGGCCGCGGTTTCGGCGTCTAAAGCAACCGGTTGCGGCATCGTGCTCCCGAATGTTGATCAACATTATCAATGTTGACCAAAACCGTGCCCGGAACAACTCTCCGCCCAGTTGGAGGGATCCGCGATGAAAGCGCATTTCGACAGTCTGGCCCGCTACAATGCCTGGGCAAACGCGCGTCTTTACGATGCGGCCTCCGAGCTGAGCGACCCCGAGTATCGCGCCGATCGCGGCGCGTTCTTCCGCTCGATGCACGGCACACTCAATCACCTGCTCGTCACCGACCGGATCTGGATGCAACGGATCACCGGGCAGGGGGATGCGCCGGATCGGCTGGACGCCATCCTGTTCGAGGATTTGCCGGCGTTGCGCGATGCGCGCGAGGCGGAGGATCGGCGCATCGAGGGCCACGTGACCGGTCTGACCGAGGCCGAGCTGGCCGGCGTGATCCGCTACCGCCGCGTCACGACCCCCGAGGTATTCGAGCAGCCTCTGGCGCCGGCGCTGGCGCATTTGTTCAACCATCAGACCCACCATCGCGGCCAGGCGCACGCCATACTGACCGGCCTTGGCAAACCAGGGCCAGTGCTCGACCTGCTTGCCTATCAGCGCCTTGCGGACCGGGATCGAGGGTGAAGTCGTCGAGGCCCGATTGGCCCGAAACGGGGTGACTAAGCCGACGCCGCGCCGTCGATGGCGATCTCCGCCCCGGTGATGTACGCGCTCTCGTCGGAGAGCAGGAACAGCACGAGCTGCGCCACTTCCTCCGCCGTACCTTGCCGGCGCATCGGCACCAGCTCCAGCCGTTGCGCGTTTTCCTCGGGCGTCCGCACTTTCAGCATCTCCGTGTCGATCGGGCCGGGATGCACGGAATTCACCCGTATCTTGCGCGCCGCGAGGTCGATGGCGGCCGACTTGGTCATCCCGCGCAACGCCCACTTCGTGGCAGCGTAGGCGAACGCACCGGGCGAGCCCTGCAGGCCGGCCACGGAGGAGATATTCACGATGGAGCCGCCGCCCGATTGCTGCATTGCGGGCACCACCGCCTTCATGCCGAGAAAGCAGCCGAACTGGTTGATGCGCGTGTGCTGTTCGTAAAGCGCGGCGTCGGTCTCCATCAGGGTGGCGGGACGATAGATGCCGGCGTTGTTGACGAGGCCATGCAAGCCTCCCAGCTGTTCGGCGGCGCGCACTGCGCGCGCCCAGTCGGCCTCCGACGTCACGTCATGCCGCAGGAACACGGCGGCCGGACCGAGTTCGGCGGCGAGGCGCTCCCCCTCGGCCTCCAGAACGTCGCCGAGCACGACGCGCGCGCCCTCTGCCACCAGCATCCGCGCTTCGGCCGCACCCTGTCCGCGCGCGCCGCCGCTGATCAGTACCACCTTGCCGTCGAAGCGTGCCATGACCCGATCCTCCCGGCGAACGAAACGCCCGGCGGAAAATGCCAGTCTCGTGCGGCGCTGTCAGGGGTCGGCGTGAGAGCCGCGACCCGCGGGTTCGGTTGCCGCTCAGCGCCGGCGCTAGGCTATTTCGGGCCGGTGCTCGGCAGGCTCGCCCGCAAGCGTCTTCTGGGTCGAGGCAGGGCGTGAGGCGTCCCTGAAATGCAGCACGCCTGCGCATTCGCCGTCGGCGCGTTCCGAGTGTTGGCAGCGCAGCACCTGCTGCATCGCCGCAGGCGAGACGAGGACAGCGCCCGGATCACGGGCCGCTCCGCTCTGTGCTGACACCGCGATGACCCAAACGCCCAGCAACGCCGCGCCGCCCACGATCATGTGCGTCACGCTGCGCTTGGCGGAGATCCTCTGGTTCATCGCGGCCTCCCGTTCGACACGGGCGAAAGATGCGGCAACGCTCCAGGCACGGCTGTTACGGGCGTCACAGGTTGGTGAGACGAACTCGAAAAAAGCATCCCGGGCGATCCCGTCGTGGTCCTCGATTAGATCGAGATAGGCCCCGCTTGTGTCCGCTTTGCCGTCGAATGGTGGGCATTTTGTGGCGCGAGGGCGGCCCGCATCGCTAGGCCGGCGTCGCGACCACCAGGTCCCAGAGCTCCGGGTTCAGGCCGCGGGTACTGCGGCCAGATCTTGTCCTGCGCCACTTTGCGGAACGGGGCGCGGTCGGGCGCATTCACCGTCATGCCGTGCCCCTCGAGCTGCACCTTGGCCGCGGCGAGCGTGTCGACGCTTTCGGTCGCCTTTCGCACCCGCGCCTGCGCCTCCATGGCCACGTCGAGGAACAGCTTCTGCTGCTCCGGCCTGAGGTCGTTCCACGCGGTAAGGTTCATCACACTCACCGTCGGCACGTAGTTGTGTCCGGTCAGCGAGTAGTATCTCGAGACCTCGTAGGCGCGCCGCGGCACCATGTCGACCACCGGCAGATCCGCCCCGTCGATCACGCCCTGACGGGCGGCGGTGATGACCTCGGAGAAGGACATCGGCACCGCGACCCCGCCGAGCTCGTTCACGGTGTCGCTGTAGATCGTGGATGGCTGCACCCGGAGCTTGAGTCCGCGCAAGTCGCGCGGCTCCTCGACCGGCCGGCGGTTGTTCCAGAAATGGCGGAATCCGTGGTCGTAGAAGAACAACACCTTCAGGCCGTACTTCTGCTGGAAACCCTGGTCCAGCTTGCGGCCGATCGCGCCATCCAGCATCCGGTATGATTGCTCGTAGCTGCTTACGAGATAGGGCACGGACAGCACTGCCATCTCCGGGAACACGGTGCCCGCGCCACTGGCCGGATCGCCCAACGCGATGGTGCCGGCCTTCACCGCGTTGATCACCTCGACCTCCTTGGTGAGCAAGGTGCCTCCTTGGAAATCTAGCTCGAGCGCGCCATTGGACCGCGCGGTGATCTCTCGGCACATCCATTCCTGCGCCACGGCGCCGGGTTCCGGCACGGAGGCGGCGTGCGCGTACACGAGCTTCTTCGGTGCTGCCTGCGCGAAGGCGGGCGGGCGGCCAAGGGCGAGGATGCCGGCGAGCCCGGCGGCACTATGGACCGCCGAGCGGCGTGACATCACGGGGCTGGTGCGCGGTCGGGTCACTTGCGTCCTCCCTTCGGGCCTCTGATGCTCCCGGTCACTTGCACGTTGCTGGCCGCCGGAGGGAATGGCTATGGCGAAACTCGCGCGCCCCGACTGCTCGCTGGCCTTCGAGCTGACCGACCTCGCCGCACCATGGGTGTCGGCTCCGGAAACCGTCGTGTTCCACCACGGGATCGGCGCCAGCCAGGGCATCTGGGCGGAATGGCTGCCCTCGCTCGTCGATCGCTACCGCATCCTCCGGCTCGACATGCGGGGCCACGGCCAATCGACCTGGCCCGAGAATGCCCCTCGCCCCTCGCTCGATACGCTCGCCGAGGACCTGCTCGCGGTGATGGACGCGGCAGGGGTCGGTCGCGCACACCTCGTCGGTGAGTTGATCGGCGGGACCGTGGTGTTGAATGCCGCCCTGCGTTCGCCCGGGCGCGTCGTTACCGTGACTGTGAGCAACGGCGCACACGTGGGCGCGCGCCTGCAATCGCTGCACGACTGGCAGGAGGTGATTGACGCACGCGGCATGGCGGGCTGGTCGGCCGACATGATGGCGCGTCGCTTCTTCGCCAATGGGGTGCCTGACGCGGTTTGGCGATGGTTCGACGCCGAGCAAAGGGCGGCCCACCCGCAAGCCGTGCTCCAACTCGTCGAAGCACTTGTCGGCACCGATTTGACTGATCGCCTGGCGGAGCTGTCGCAGCCGGTGCTGCTGCTGCATCCGGACAGCTCGCCGTTCATCCCGGTGGCTGTGGTGGCCGACCTCAAGGCCCGGCTGCCCGATGCCCGGCTGCACGTAATTGGGAGAGCGAAACACGGCTTGCCGCTCTCGCACGCCAGGAACTGCGCCGGGCTGCTGCGCGCCTTCCTCGAGGAGGCGAGTCCGCGATAATGATGGCGCAGCTCGCGCAGGGGCTTCCGATGACCTTGACCATGGTCTGGTGCGCTGACAAGGACGACCGGAGATGACCGACTATCTCGCCGACACGATCCTGGATCTGCTCGGCCGAGGCGGGGCAGGGGCGCCCGCTATCGGCGCCCCCGGCCGCGCGTCGCTGACCTTCGATGGGCTGCGGGATCTGGTACGCCGTACCGTCAACGACCTAAATGGCATGGGCATCGGGCGCGGCGATCGCGTCGCGATCGTGCTGCCGAACGGGCCAGAGATGGCAGCGGCATTCCTGGCAATCGGCGCGGGTGCGACCACCGCGCCGCTGAACCCGGCGTACCGCGCCGAGGAGTTCGACTTCTACCTGAGCGACCTCGGCGCCAAGGCGCTCGTCGTCCAGCAAGGCATGGAAACCCCCTCGCGCGCCGTTGCCGAAGCGCGCGGCATCTCGATCGTCGAGTTGATCCCGGAAGCGGACGGTCCGGCCGGCGGCTTTGTCCTGCGCGGGCCGCCCACCCTCGCCGGCTCGCCGAGTGCCGGCGGCCCGGCGGGAGCTGACGACGTGGCCCTCGTGCTGCACACCTCCGGGACAACCTCGCGCCCCAAGATCGTGCCGTTGCGACAAATCAACGTTACTGCTTCCGCATACCACATCGCCGACACCTTGGCGCTGACGCCCGATGATGTGTGCCTCAATGTCATGCCGTTGTTCCATATCCACGGGCTGATCGCGGCGACGCTATCGAGCCTGGCGGCGGGTGCATCGGTAAGCTGCACGCCGGGTTTCAATGCGTTCCGCTTCTTCGGCTGGTTCGACGAGGTGCGGCCAAGCTGGTACACGGCAGTGCCGACCATGCATCAAGCGATCCTCGGCCTGGCAGGGCGCAACGCGGAGGCCATCCGGCGCGGACGGCTGCGGTTCGTGCGCTCTTCCTCGTCCTCCTTGCCGCCGCAGGTGATGGGCGCGCTCGAGGAAACCTTCGGCGTGCCGGTCATCGAGGCGTACGGCATGACGGAGGCCGCGCACCAGATGGCATCCAACCCCCTGCCGCCCCGCCCGCGCTTTCCCGGCTCGGTCGGGATCGCCGCCGGTCCCGAGATCGCCATCATGGACGATGCGGGCCAACTGTTGCCGGTCGGTGGACTTGGTGAGGTAGTGATCCGCGGCCGAAACGTTACTGAAGGCTACGAGAACAACCCGGACGCCAACGCCCGCGCCTTCACAGAAGGCTGGTTCCGCACCGGGGATCAGGGCGTGCTGGACGAGGCGGGCTATCTCCGGCTCACCGGGCGGCTCAAGGAGATCATCAACCGCGGCGGCGAGAAGATCAGCCCGCTCGAGGTGGACGTGGTGCTGATGGACCACCCCGCCGTCGCGCAATGTCTGACATTCGCGGTGCCGCACGAGAAGCTCGGCGAGGAAGTGGCCGCCGCCGTCGTGCTGCGCGAGGGCGCGACGGTGAGCGACCACGTCTTGCGCGACTTCATGAGCGAGCGGCTAGCGCCGTTCAAGGTGCCCCGGCGGATCGTGTTTCTGGGAGAAATCCCGAAGGGCGCTACCGGCAAGCTGCAGCGTATCGGGCTTGCGGAAAAGCTCGGATTGTCGGCTTGAGGCCGCTTCGTTGAAGATTGCGGTTTTCGGAGCTGGCGCGATCGGGGGACTGCTCGGAGTGCGTCTCGCGCGCGCCGGCTCGGACGTGACTTTCATCGCGCGCGGCCCGCATCTCGCGGCGATGCAGGCAAACGGCGTCACCGTCGTCGCGGGCGGCGAGCGCATCACCGCCCGGCCTCGCTGCGTCGCAGATGCGGCCGAGGCCGGCGTGCAGGATTACGTCATCGTTACCCTCAAGGCGCACGGGCTGCCTCCAGCCGCGCCGCAGATCGCGCGCATGATGGGGCCGGACAGCGTGCTGGTGACCGCCATCAACGGCGTGCCCTACTGGTATTTCTACGGGCTGGACGGCCCGTTCCGCGACCGGCGGGTGGAAAGCGTCGATCCGGGCGGGCGGTTGTGGGACATCCTGCCGCCCTCGCAGGTTATCGGCTCTGTCGTGTATCCCGCCGCCGAGGTGAGCGAGCCCGGCGTGATCACTCACACCTACGGCGATCGTTTCACACTTGGCGAGCCGGACGGGACGCGCTCGCCGCGCGCCGAGGCGTTGTCGAAGGCGCTGATCGCGGCGGGGCTGAAGGCGCCGGTCCGGCCGCGCATTCGCGACGAGATCTGGGTCAAGCTATGGGGCAATCTGGCGTTCAACCCGCTGTCCGCGCTGACCATGGCTACGCTCGACCGGATCACCGGTGAGCCGGCGCTGCGTGCCGTGTGCCGCGCCATGATGATGGAAGCGAAATCGGTTGCGGAGGCGCTCGGCATCCGGTTCGCGATCGACGTCGATAAGCGCATCGAGGGCGGGGCCGAGGTTGGCGAGCACAAGACCTCCATGCTGCAGGACCTCGAACGTGGCCGTCCGATGGAGATCGACGCCCTGCTCGGCGCGGTCGTCGAGTTGGGCGCGATGGTCGGCCAGGCGATGCCAAACTGTGCCACGGTGCTCGCGCTGGTGCGCGAACGGGCGCGACAGGCCGGCTGCTACGAAGCCTAACGTTCTGCCTTGACAGGACCGGCCTGGATCGTCCGCGCGCCGGACGCGCCCTACTTCATGACCGAGCACGGCGAAGCCTGGACCCCGATCGGGCAGAACGATTCCGTCAGCTGGTTCGAGCTGAACGGCCTCTATCGTCGCCGCGATCTCGCCGGGGTGGAGCGGCATCTGCGCTGGCTGGCCGACCACGGCGTGACTGTGCTGCGCCTTATGCTCGAATACGCGCAAACGGACTGGCGCTACATCGAGAAGCCTGTCGGGTGTTGGAACCCGCGCATGGTGCAGCTTTGGGACGATCTGTTCGCGCTCTGCACCGAGATCGGACTGCGCATCCTGCTGACCCCGCTCGATACGTTCTTCACCTGGAACCGCTGGCGCAAGCATCCCTGGAACATGAAGAACGGTGGCCCCTGCCCAAGCCGGACCAAGCTGCTGACGCATCCCGGCGCGCGGGCGGCGATGAAGGCGCGTCTTGCCTTCGCGACCGAGCGCTGGGGCGGCAGCGGCACTCTGTTCGCCTGGGACATTTACAACGAGATGCACCCAGCGCACGGCGAGAACAACGCCCCGGCATGCTTCGCCGACTACATCGACGATGTCGGCCCCTGGCTGCGCGCACTGGAGACTCGGCTGCACGGGCGGGCGCATTTGCAATGCGTCAGCGTGTTCGGACCGGAGCTCGTCTGGAAGCCATGGATCACCGAGCCGATCTTCCGCAATCGCAACCTCGATTTCGCGAGTTCGCATTTCTACGAGGAGGGCACGATCGACGACCCTCGGGACACGGTGGCACCCGCCATTGCGGTGGGAAATCTGGTGATGGATGCGCTGAGCCACATCGACGACGGCCGGCCGTTTTTCGATTCCGAGCACGGGCCGATCCACACTTTTAAGGACCACCACAAGACGCTGCCCGAAGCGTTCGACGACGAGTATTTCCGCCACATCCAATGGGCGCATTTGGCTTCGGGGGGTGTTGGCGGCGGGATGCGCTGGCCCAATCGCCGGCCGCACGCGCTGACACCGGGGATGCGGCGCGCGCAGGCTGCGCTGTCCCGCTTCCTGCCGCTCGTGGACTGGACCCATTTCCGGCGCACGCCGCTGAACGGGCGATTGCGCGCGGAAACGCCGGGCGTCGTCGCATTGGGCTGTGGCGACGACGCTCAGGCCGTCGTTTGGCTGATCCGCCGCGGGCCGTTCCTGCCCGACGGGCGGCTCAGTCAGACGGAAGCTCCAGCGCGCGTGCTGGTTCCGGGCCTCCGGGATGGCGCCTACGAGGTGGTGTTATGGGACACGATTGAGGGCGCGGAGCGGGGTCGGATCAGCGAGCGATCAGATGCCGGGACGCTCGCACTGGACCTGCCGACCTTCGGCGGCGATGTCGCCCTTGCAATCAAAGCACGGCGCTGGCAGCGGTGACCTGGCTCACACCTCGCGGGCGTTGATGGTGGTAGAGCACTCGGCTTCAGCAAGTTCATTTTCCGAAAGCCGCAGGCATGCCCAACCTCGTCAGAACGGCGCTTCTCCTCGCGTGCTTGCCGTTGTTCGGCTGCGCGCAAATTTGGGCGAGGCCGGGCGGAACGCCGGAAGAGTTGCAGGCCGCGAAAGCGGATTGCACAAAGCAGGCTTCTGTTAAGTTTCCCCCTGACATGTATCGGGTCGAGGTTTCGCCTGAACATTCGACGATGCCGACAACGACCTGCAGCACGACGTTCGGAACGTATAGCTGCACGACGACGCCCGGCAGCTGGACACCTGCGGCTTACCGATGGGACGACCGAAATGAGGAAGCGCGAGACGGCGCGATCCGGTCATGCCTGATCGCCGACGGCTGGCAGCCGGTGAGGAACAAGGAGGAGGCTGCGGCGGTGACGAACTCTGCTTCGCCGGGAACGACGATCTTGGGTAACGCGCCTCGGGAGTAAGTCGGATCCGCTGGCGCCGGGCCTGTCACCGAATCCCTGCGCCGCCGTTCTGGCGCGGCTGGACAGTTGGGCGACGGCTTTAACCGCCGTCATACTCGAAGAATTATAATGGTGATGGAGTTTCGGCAACACGCGGGTTTGAACATTGGAGGCGCGTTTTGTATGTAACCTGACGGGGTGTTCCGTTTAAAGCTGTTCCTGCAAAGAAAAGCACATAGAGAGGCTTTCGTGATGCGTTCATTCACTCTGGCTTTCGGCTTGTTCCTATTCTTTGCAGGTTCTGCCGCTCACGCCGTTCCTGGTTGGGCCTACACTTGGGACCATTTTGCGGTCCCTGTAGACGTCTGCGCGGCGCAGGTGCGGCAAGTTATCCAGTCGGTGACCGGGGCACCACCGGGGAATCCCACCGGGGATCTTGGTTCGGCGGCTGCCGTCGCGTCCGGGTTTGTTCCAGACACTGGCGTCATGGTCCAGTGCATTGCTTATCCTGACTTTGTCTGCAACAACATTCCTGGCTCTGCCCTGGTTATCTTTGCTTTCAGTGATGCAGGATCTGCCAGGGCGACTGTGATCCGGCAGCAGATACGCGCGGCCTTTGGTAACCCTCAGACCACCGATTGCGGTGCTGGGCGCAATCCCGTCAAAAACTAGGCTTTGATGGCATCGCGGCCCGATGGCGTCGGCTGAGTTTGGGGATCTTCAGCCAGAACAAAATCTTTAGCTTGAAACACGAGGGAGGGTTTTCATGGTACGTGAGTTTGCTCTGGGTGCCGGCTTGTCGTTCCTTCTGTCGATCTCCCCCGCTTGGGCAGTTCCTGGCTTCGCCTATGACTTCAATGTTCATACAATATCCGTGAGCGCTTGCACGGAGAAGGCGCGCCAGGTCGTTCAGTCAGTGGTCGGCGCGCCGCCGGGCAATCCCACTGAGGGGTTGGGTCGGTGGGCGTCCGTGACCTCTGGATTTGTCTCCGATACTGGTGTCCTGGTCGAGTGCATTGCGCACGACGTCGATCCATTTTGCGGCGAACGGTCCACGACATTCTTCGTCTTCGCCTTCAGTGATGCAGGTTCTGGCAGAGCTGCCGCTATACGGGATAAAATCATCGCCGGTTACGGGGATGCCCATAGTCTTATCGGTTGTTGAACGCCCGCCTCGATCTGCTGCAAACCGCCAAGATCATCCGCGACACCGCCCTCGCGCTGGTCGCCGCCGGGGGCGCCGAGATGGGCTACAGCGCGCTCTTGTGCGGTCCGTCATGGCGGGCGCGAGGCCTGCTCGTTCTTCCTCGTTTCCATGCTCGAGAGCCCTTCCAGCAGCATCGAGTGGGTGCGGCTCCGGTATGGGGCCATTTCGAGGGGCTTACAAAAACCTTCTGAATCTGGACGACGAGGGCCGGCGCTGCGTCTTCCAGGTGTTCTGGAACGCCACGCGGCTGGAGGTGCGCTGATCGTCGACGAGCAAAGGTTTGTAAGTTAATCCGACTGCGAAACTGCCGCATAGTATCAATGCTCAACCAGAGAAACGGGCGTGCCGAAGGTGCGCTACGGCCTGCCCACCATCCCACGGGGCAATGGGCGCCACCGGCGATGGAGCCAGAGCCATTGCTCGGGATGTTCGCGGATCCAGCCCTCGACGATGCCGGTCACCATCTGCATCGTCCCTAGGATGTCGACCTGGCCGGCGGCGTCGCGAGGGAGGGAGAGGGGACCCACGGCGTCCACGCGGAAGCGATGCTCACGCAGGCGCACCACGCGCACGCCCACCACGGGGCAGTCGTATTGCCGTGCCAGGCGGGCCAGGGTCGGGTTCGCCTTGCAGCGCCGGCCGAAGAACGTCACGTCCACGCCGCGCGACCAGTGCTGATCGACCAGCATCCCGAGATGCTCGCCCTGGTTCAGGGCGCCCGCCATCTCGAACACCGCCTCGGCGCGGCCGCGGATCAGCCGCCCCATGAGGCCCTGCCTGATTCGGGTAATGGCCGCCGCGACCGAGCGGTTGTTTGGCATCCGGTAGACCACCGCGGTCGGCATTCCGTGCGCCGCCGCAGCCACCGCCGGCAGCTCCCAGTTGCCGAGATGGGCGGCAAAGGCCAGGGCCGGCTTGCCGTCGGCGGCGAGCTCCTCGAACAGCCGCACAGCGGCGGCATCGACGATGATCCGGCCCTCCGTGTCGGGCCGGCCGACCTCGTAGTCCCACAGCCTGCCGAGATGGACGTATTCGCCGGCGACGCGGCCCAAGTTTTCCCACACGCCACGTAAGGTCTGCTCGATCCACTCGCTGTCCCGCTCGGGGAACGCCGACCGCAGATTGGCGCGTCCTAGGCGGTGGACGGGAAGCAGCGGGCCGCAGCGCCGGGCGATGGCGCCGCACAGATCGGACGCGCGATCAGGGTCGACGCGGCGCAGCAGGCCGAACAGGCCGTTGACGAGCGCCCCGACCAGCCGGTCGCCCCACTGGGCGGCCCGCTTCAAAGTGTGACCAGGATCTTGCCGAATACGTCCCGGCTCGCGAGCCGATCGAGGCCGAGGCGGAAATCGGCAAAGTCATAGCGGGTGTCGATCACCGGAAGCACGCCGGACGCAATGCGTTCGAGCGCATTGCGGAGGCTGTGCAGCGGGGCGCCGAACGAGCCTGTGATCCGGTATTGTTGCTGGAACAGCTGCATCAGGTTGAGAGTCGCGGACGGCCCGGAGGTGGCGCCGCACGACACCAGCCGGCCGCCGCGCCGAAGCGACAGGAGCGAGCCGTTCCACGTTTCGGCGCCGACATGCTCAAACACCACATCGACGCCGCGCTTGCGCGTGAGCTTGCGCACCACGCCCTCGAAGCGATCGGTCCGATAGTTGATGACGTGATCGGCCCCGAGCGCTTGCGCCCGCTCCGCCTTGCCGTCGCTGCCGACGGTCGTGATGACGGTGCAGCCCAGCGATTTGGCGATGCGGATGGCGATGCTGCCGATGCCCGAGCCGCCGGCGTGGACCAGGATCGTTTCACCCGGTTCGAGTTGGGCGTTGTCGAACAGCATGTGCTCGACCGTGGCATACGCTACCGGGACGCAAGCCGCATGGGCGGCATCCACCCCATCCGGTACTGCAACGACGAGGCGCGCCGGATGATTGACGAGCCGCTGGGCAAATCCGTCGACGTGAAAGCCGCGCACGCCTTCGGGGTTCTCGCAAAGATTGTCCTGGCCGCGCCGGCAGAACCGGCAGACGCCGCAGGTCAGCGCGGAGTAGGGCACCACAACCTGCCCGACCGTGATCCCGGTCACGTCCGGTCCGAGCGCCGCGATTTCGCCGGCTGCCTCCGCCCCCACGGTGAGCGGGAATTGCCGCTTGGCGAAAGCCATTCCCCGATAACCCCACACGTCGATATGGTTGAGGGCCACGGTGTTGATGCGCAGCTGCACTTCCCCCGGGCCGGGCGGCGGGGGAGGAGCACGCTCGACAAGAGCGATCTCGCGTTCGGCCAGCAACTGGAGCGCGGGTATCCCGGCCATGATGCGGGTCA
The DNA here is from genome assembly GCA_963757115.1 of uncultured Alphaproteobacteria bacterium. Classification (GTDB taxonomy): domain Bacteria; phylum Pseudomonadota; class Alphaproteobacteria; order Acetobacterales; family Acetobacteraceae; genus CAVWQV01. The sequence continues at coordinate 270,986 of CAVWQV010000015.1, forward strand.
GCCCGGTTCTGCCGCCAGCACCAGCGACACGTTCTGCCCGCCGAAGCCGAACGAGTTGGAGATCGTCCGCGTCACGCTCGTATCGCGCGCAACGTTGGGGACGCAGTCCACCGGCAGCGCCGGGTCCGGGATGTCATAATTGATGGTCGGCGGCAGCCGCCCGTGCCGCATCGCGAGAATGGAGAACACCGCCTCGATCGCCCCGGCCGCCGTCAGCGTGTGCCCGATCATGGACTTGTTCGAAGACACCGGGATCCGGCCCGCACGCTCGCCGAACACGGTGGAAAGTCCGAGCCATTCCATCTTGTCGTTCTCCGGCGTGCCGGTGCCGTGCGCATTGACGTAGCCGACATCGTCGGGCGCAACGCCCGCGTCTTCGATCGCCTGACGGATGCACGCGATGATCGGCTTGCCGTCCGGGCTGGAACGGGTGCGGTGGAAGCTGTCGGCGGCCTCGCCGCAGCCTTCCACCACGCCCAGGATGCGGGCGCCCCGCGCGCTCGCGTGCGCGAGGCTCTCCAGCACGAGCGCTCCGGCCCCTTCGGCCATCACGAAGCCGTCCCGATCCTTCGAGAACGGCCGGGCGGCGGAGGCGGGTGGATCGTTGCGGGTGGATAGCGCCGATAGCAGCGAGAAGCGGATAAGCGACTCCTGCGTAACGGACGCGTCGGTGCCGGCGCACAACGCCGCTTCCGTCTCGCCCCGTCGGATGGCTTCCACACCGAGCTGGATCGCGGTTCCGCCAGACGCGCACGCGGTCGACGTCGAAACCGGCGAGCCTTTCGTGCCGAACCGGTCGGCCAGGTTGGCGGCCAAGGAACCGAACAGGAACCGGCGGTGCCACCGCTCGAAATCGCCCGTGCTGCCCGCACGAAGCAGGTCGCTGTAGGTCACGCCGTCACCGGCGCCGCTGGCAGCGGCGAGCACCCGGCGCTGCGGCCAGTCCAGTTCGACCGGCGGAACGGCGAGGAAGAGCGGGCCCGGGAAATCGCCCGGACGGCCGATGCCGGCCTCGATGACGGCCTCCTCGATGACGAGGCCTGCGAGCGTCTCCGTCAGGCCCGCCGCGGTCGGCTCCTCCTGCGGCACGAAGTCCACGGTGCCTGCCACAGTCGTCCGCAGCCCTTCGGTCGGGAACCTTGCGATGCGCCGGATGCCCGACTGTCCGCCGGTCAGCGCTGCCCAGTTGTCGGCCTGTCCACCGCCGAGCGCCGTCAGCACGCCCATCCCGGTCACGACCACGACCGGACGCCGTTTGGCATCAAGATGCGAACCGGGCATTCCGCCTCCGCTAAACGGCCTCAACGAGAGCCAGACCCTCGCCGCGCCAATGACCCCAGCACGAAATGACCACTTGCCGAAGCATGCCTGACATGGGGGCCTCCGTCGCCTCGAGCGGCGGGAACAGCCTACCCTGCGACAAGGCGGCGGTCGCAAGCGCGATGCAAGCGGGGAAGGTAGGCTCCAGGCCGTGCCCGAGCGCCGTTCCTGCGGCACGCACCGGAAACCCGGTCTCGGCAAGGAACGCCTGCTCCTCCCTGGTCGGCTCGGGCGCGCCGGACGCGCCGGAGATGCAGGCGACACCCTCTGTCGCGAGCAACGGCCGCATGGCGGCCAGTTGGCGGACGGCGGTGGTCCGGGCGGAGCCGTGCGTGCGCCGCCCACCATCGCTCGCGACGGCGACGATCCGGCTCAACGGTCGAGCACCGCGGGAGGCGGCGTGATCGCGACTTTCCAGCACGAGGAAGCAGCCGACCGACCCGAGGACAATTCCGCCACCCTTTGCCTGCCTCGCCCAGACCGGATCATACTCGTCCTGCAAGAGCATTCGCCCGAGCGCGAATTCCAGGAGGAGGTCGGGTCGCTCGGCGTTGAACGATCCGCCGACCAGGATCACGTCCCCTTGTCCGGCCGCAATTCGGGCACATGCGATGCGCACCGCATCAATGCCCGCCGCTTCTTCACCCATGAAGGTGCGTGACGAGCCGACCACCCCGTGCACGACGGAGATGTTGCCGGCGAGCAGGTTGGATAACTGTGCGAGGAACAAGGTCGGTCGAAGGTCGGCCATCAACCGCTCGTTGAGCAGCACTTCGGGGCGCTCGGCATGGGGCAGGGCGGAGAGGATCGCGGTGTCCACCCCGTAGTCGCGCTCGCCGCCGCCGGCCGCGACGATCATGTCCGTGCGTTCCAGCAACCCGACATTGCCTTTCAGCCCAGCCTGCTCCAGGGCCAAGCCGGCGGCGTAGGTGCCGATCCGTTGCCAGGCCTCCATTTGGCGCTGATCACCCTTCTTCGGGATCTGCCGATCGAACTCGAGGCGGGTCATTGGGTGGACGGTGAACGGGGCGAACCGCTCCGCGTCCACGACCGGATGCACCCCGTCAGGCCGGTCCAGCGCCGCCCAGTGCGCGTCTAGTCCCTCGCCCAGGCTGGAAACCAACCCGATCCCGGTAATCAGCACGTCTCGGCCATCAGCCATCGAACAGCTCCGCCGGCGCACCGATCCGGCGAGCGACTTGCAGCAACGCCGCCCGGGCGGTCTCGTTGGGGAATGGCAACACGCGGAAGGTGGTGGCGGCCTCCGCCACCGTCTTGCCCTCGCATCGGATACGTCCGTTCGCGACGGCGTATCCCGAGCCCTCGTGCAAAAGTTGCGCTTCCACGTCCAAACTCTGCCCGGGGGTCACAAACTGACGGAGCTTCGCCTCCTTGACTTGCGCCAGGAACGCCATGCGGGTGAACCGGAGCAACCCCGTGACCAGCCATCCGCCCGTTTGCGCGATCATTTCGATCATCAGCACGCCGGGCAGGATCGGATGGCCCGGAAAGTGCCCTTCGAAGACGGGGCTAGTGTCGGGAACCTGGCAGGAAACACTGATGCTGCGGGCGTCGGAGTCGAAGGCGGTGATCCGATCGACGAGCTGGAAGTATTCGAGCTGCATCCCGAGCCGCGGTCAGGCGGCCTTCGCCGCCACCAGCCCGTCGATGTTCGTGCTCAGGTTCTTCAGCACGAAATACTGGTCGGACGACACCTTTCCCTCGTTGACCTCCTGCGTCCACTGCTCGAGCGGCATCTTGATGCCGAAGGCTTTGTCGATGGCGAATGCGACGTCGAGGAAATCCAAGCTGTCGATGCCAAGATCGTTGATGGCGTGGCTGTCGGGCGTGATCTTCTCGCGCGGGATGTCGCAAGTTTCCGAGATGATGCCCGCAACAGTGTCAAAGGTGGGAGCCGACATGAACAAGCCTCTGCTACTCTGGACCCAAACAACATGAGGCCTAGGCAGCATGGGCCCGGCAACACCTGGATCGAGGGGAGGCACTAACACCACAGCGTCTGCCGCGTCGCAAGACCCGGCCAGGTCCGGGACAGGAGTGGCGCCTGCCGGACGAGCGAGCCCCGAACTTAGTTGTGCTCGACCCGCACTATTCCCGGCCTGGGCGAGGCCGTGTGCTCCTTCATCACCGCGCCGCCGTTGGGGTCGATCTCCTTGATCAGCACGTCGTAGCCCCAGAGGTCCGCGAGGTGCTGGAGCACCGGCCGGAGGTCGCCCTCGTCGAGCAGCACGCGGTTCAGCGCCCGGTGATGCAGGATGAGCTTGCGGTCGCCGGCGAGGTTGACGTCTACCACTTGGATGTCGGGCGACAGCCAAGCGATGTCGTATTGTCTGGCAAGCGACTGCCGGATGCGACGGTAGCCCCGCTCGTCGTGGATGGCGTCGACCCGCAATGTCGACTCGTTCGCGTCATCGACGACACCGAACAGCTTGAAGCGCCGGATCAGCCGCGGGCTGAGGAACTGCAGGATGAAGCTTTCGTCGCGATAGTTGGCCCAAACGTCCCGCAGCACCGCCATCTCGTCGCCGACGCCGGCGATGTCGGGAAACCACTCGCGGTCCTCGTCATCAGGCTTGGTCGCGATGTTGGCGATGTCCTCCATCATGGCGAAGCCGAGCGCGTATGGGTTGATGCCGCTGTATCGCCGGTCGTCGAAGTGCGGCTGGAACACGACGTTGGTGTGCGAGTGGAGGAACTCCATCAGCGCGCCATCGTTGATGGAACCCTGCTCGTAGAGGCGGTTCATGATCCGGTAGTGCACGTAGGTCGCGCACCCCTCGTTCATCACCTTGGTCTGACCCTGCGGATAAAAATACTGCGCGACGTGCCGCACGATGCGCAGGATCTCGCGCTGCCATGGCTGCAGGCGGGGCGCGGTTTTCTCCAGGAAGTAGAGGATGTTCTCCTGCGGGAGTTGCAGCAGGGCGCGCCGGCGCTCCTCGTACGAGTTGTCCGGCTTTGCGGATTCCTTCGCGGGCAGCGTACGCCAAAGGTCGTTGTAGATCGCCTGCTCGTGCTCGCGCCGCTCGCGCTCCCTGCGTTCTTCCGAGGCCAGGTCCGCCACGCGCCGACGCGGATATTTGTGGACGCCCTGGTTCCATAGCGCGTGCGCCGCGTCCAGCACGCGCTCGACCTCGGCCTCGCCGTAGCGCTCCTCGCAGGAGGAAATATAGCTCTTGGCGAACTCGAGATAGTCCAGGATCCCGTTCGCGTCCGTCCATTGCCGGAACAGGTAATTGTTCTTGAAGAAATGATTGTGTCCGAACGCTGCGTGCGCGATCACCAGCGCCTGCATCGTCGCCGTGTTCTCCTCCATGTTGTAGGAGATGCACGGGTTGGAGTTGATGACCATTTCGTAGGCGAGGCCCTGCATGCCAGCCCGGTACATCGCCTCGTTGCGGGCGAAGTGCTTGCCGAACGACCAGTGCTTGTAGAGCAGCGGCATTCCGATCGAGGAGTAGGCGTCGAGCATCTGCTCGGAGCTTACGATCTCGACCTGGTTTGGGTAAGGATCGAGGCCGAGATCGCGCAGCGCAATGGTTTCGATCGCGTCGTAGATCCGCTGGATGGAGCCGAAATCCCAGTCGGCACCTTCGTAGAGCAGCCGCCCTGCCTTGGTTGTGGCGCTCATGATCCGTCAGCCTCCGCCTTCTCGGTTTTGCGCGCGAACAGTTCGCGGAACACCGGGTAGATGTCCCGCCGATGGTTCACCTTGCGCATCGCCATCGGCGCCCCGCTGCGCACGATCGCCTGATAGGTTTGCCAGAGATCGCTCTCCCGCCGGATGAACCCGGGGGGGAAGTTCTCCCCTTCGCGTCCCACCTCGAGGTAGGCGTAGTACTGACAGATCGGCAGAATGGAGGCGTTCAGCAGCCCGGCCGTGCGATCGTTGTCGCTCGAGGTGTTGTCGCCATCCGAGGCTTGGGCCGCGTAGATGTTCCAGTCTTCCGGGCGGTAGCGCTCGGACACCACGCGGACCATCTCTTCGAGCGCGGTGGACACCACGGTGCCGCCCGTTTCGGGGCTGTGGAAGAAGGTGTCCTCGTCGACTTCCTGCGCCTGATGCGTGTGCCGGATGAACACCACGTCGACGTGCTTGTACTTGCGTCTCAGGAAAATGTAGAGGAGCACGTAGAAGCGTTTGGCGAGGTCCTTCATGTGCTCGGTCATCGAGCCGGACACGTCCATCAGGCAGAACATGACGGCCTTGGCGATCGGCCGCGGGAGTCGAGTCAAACCGTCGGTAACGCACATCGATCGGATCGATATAGGGGATCAGCGTGCTGCGTCGGAGCAGGACTTCGAGCTCTTCGCGAGCGGCGAGCAGGCGCTCGTGATCCGACCCGTCCCGCTCCAGCGCCTCAATCTCTTCCCGAAGCTTGTGGATTTCGTCGGCTTTTGGCCGCCGCATGGCGATCCGGCGCGAAAGGCTGTTCCGCACGGTACGGTTGAGTGCAAGGTTGGCGGGCGACCCTGTCACGGAGTAGCCGGCCCGGAACCAGTCGAGCGCTTCCGCGTCGACCACGCGGCGTTTCGCGAGATCCGGTAGTTCGAGGTCCTCCAGGAACAGGTCGACGTATTCGTCCTGGGACAAGGCGAACCGGAAATCGTCCTGGCCCTCGCCGTCCGGACTGCCTTCCGAGCCCGACCCGCCGCCACCCCCTTGCGGGCGCGGGATCGTGTCGCCTTCGACGTATTCCTTGTTGCCGGGCAACAGATGCTCGCGGAGGCCGCCCTTGCTTGCGCGGCGGAACGTGGGCTCGTGCACGCTCTGCGTCGGCAGCGAGACTTCGCCCCCTTTATCGGCGTCCTTGATGCTGCGGTTGCCGGAGCCTTCGTGCACCGCCTTGCGGATCACCGCCTTCGCACGGCGCATGAAGCGCTGCCGGTTGGCCAGGCTTTTTCCGCCGGGATTGAGGCGGCGATCCACGATATGCATCTAACCACGCCCGTCCTTGTTTTGGGTCCTCCGCCCGGTCTTCCGGTGCGGGTTAGCCAGCCTGCTTGACCCGCATGTACCATTCCACCAACCGGCGCACCTGCCGCTCCGTGTAGCCCCGGGTGGCCATGCGCTCGACGAACTCTTCGTGCTTCTTCTCCGTGTCGCTGTCCTTCTTCGATCCGAAGCTAATGACCGGCAGCAGCTCTTCCACCTGGCTGAACATCCGGCGTTCGATTACGTCCCTGATCTTCTCGTAGCTGGTCCAGGACGGATTGCGGCCGTTGTTGTTGGCTCGCGCGCGAAGGCTGAACTTCACTACCTCGTTGCGGAAATCCTTCGGGTTGGCAATGCCCGCCGGCTTCTCGATCTTGGTGAGCTCCTGGTTGAGCATCTCACGGCTCAGCAGCTGCCCGGTGTCGGGGTCCTTGAAGTCCTGATCCTCGACCCAAGCGTCCGCGTACGAGACGTAGCGGTCGAACAAATTCTGTCCGTAGTCGTGATACGAATTCGAGATACGCCTTCTGGATCTCATTGCCGATGAACTCCGCGTAGCGCGGGGCCAGCTCGCCCTTGATGAACTCGAGGTAACGCTTCTCGGTTTCCTCTGGCAGTTGCTCGCGGCGGATCGCCTGCTCCAGCGCGTACATCAGGTGCACGGGATCCGCCGCCACTTCGGTCGTGTCGTGGTTGAAGGTGGCGGCCAGCACCTTGAAAGCGAAGCGGGTGGAAATGCCGTCCATGCCTTCGTCTGCGCCCGCCGCGTCGCGGTACTCCTGGATGCTGCGGGCGCGGGGGTCAGTCTCCTTGAGGCTCTCGCCGTCATACACTCGCATTTTGGTGTAGATCGTCGAGTTCTCGTGCTTGCGTAGCCGCGACAGCACCGAGAAGCGGGCGAGCATCTCGAGGGTCGCCGGGGCGCACGGCGCGCCCGACAGCTCGGAGCTTTGCACCAGCTTCTCGTAGATGCGCTGCTCTTCCGTCACCCGGAGGCAGTACGGCACCTTGATGACGTAAATGCGGTCGATGAAGGCTTCGTTGTTGCGGTTGTTCTTGAAGGTCTGCCACTCCGCCTCGTTGGAGTGCGCCATGATGACGCCCGAGAACGGGATCGCGCCGATGTTCTCGGTGCCGATGTAGTTGCCCTCCTGCGTCGCCGTCAGCAGGGGATGCAGCATCTTGATGGGCGCCTTGAACATCTCGACGAATTCGAGGATGCCCTGATTGGCCCGGTTGAGCCCCCCCGAGTAGCTGTAAGCATCCGGGTCGTTCTGAGCGTGCATCTCGAGCTTGCGGATGTCGACCTTGCCAACCAGCGAAGAGATGTCCTGGTTGTTCTCGTCGCCCGGCTCGGTTTTGGCGACTGCGATCTGCCGCAGCCGCGACGGAGTGACGCGGATCACCTTGAACTTCGAGATGTCGCCGCCGAATTCGTCCAGCCGCTTCATGCACCACGGCGACATGAAGCGCGTGAGCCGACGCTGCGGAATGCCGAAGCGGCTTTCGAGCACCGAGCCCATCGTGTCGGGGTCGAACAAGCCGAGCGGGCTTTCGAACACCGGGCTGACCTGGTTACCAGCCTTCAAAACGTAGATCGGGTGCTTCTCCATCAGCGCCTTGAGGCGCTCGGACAGTGACGACTTTCCGCCGCCGACTGGGCCGAGAAGGTAGAGGATCTGCTTGCGTTCCTCGAGGCCTTGCGCGGCGTGACGAAAGAACCCGACGATCCGCTCGATCGTCTCTTCCATGCCGAAGAATTCCGGAAAGGCAGGGTAGCTGCGGATCGTCCGGTTCATGAAAATACGGCCGAGCCGAGGGTCCTTGGCGGTGTCCACCATCTCCGGCTCGCCGATCGCCCACAACAGCCGTTCGGGGGCGCTTGCGTACATGGACGGATCCGTGCGGCAGCCTTCGAGATACTCGCCGAGCGTCATCTCCGCTTCGCGGCGGGTCTCGTAGGTTCTGGAGTAGGCCGTCAGGACGTCATCAAACATCTGCATGGAGTCACTCCGTCCGCGCAATTCGCGGCCACGTGACAAGGTTACAACGCTGAGGGGTTCGGACCTGTCACCGATCCTCAGCCGCCCGCCGGTAAAGCCTTCGTGCTACGCCCGCGCTCTGCTGTCGCATGGATTCGCGAGCCGATCGCTTGGGAACAGGCATCCTTTCCCTCATAACAATGACAACGCCTCACACCTTAAGAAATGCCGTCCCGAGAACATAGCAAGATTTAGACCGCCAGGTTCGGGACATTTTACACCGGCAAACCCTGACGGTCGGCTAACACCGTCCTTGTCCGGTCCCCTCGCGATCCAGCCTTTAACAAACACAGTGCTCGGGTGAACGTTAACTATACCACAGGTGAGGCGAGTCGGGCACTAAAAGCGTTGGACGCGGCTGTCGCCACTTCTCGAGGCTGCGGAGCGGAACCCACGATTGCGGTCCGATATGCTTGGAAGTCGAGCACGGCGGGTAGCTCGGCGCTTGACGCTCGGGGCCAAGGCTCACACGCTTTCGCCGTCGCGGAGGGAGCAAACGGTGGGCGATAAGCCGCTGGCGGACGTGCGCTCGGCAGCCGAAAGCACGCCGCTCGACTGGGTGGCGGTCGGGAAGTATCTCGCCGCGAACGGGTTGCGACTCGATCAGGCGCCTGAGCCGCGCCAGTTCCGGGGCGGCCTCGCCAATCTGAACTACCTCATCCATGTCGATGGCAAGCCGGTCGTCTTGCGGCGTCCGCCGCCGGGCGATCTTCCCGCCGGAGCCTACGACATGGGGCGCGAGCATCGCATCCTCAGCCGCCTTGCCGACGCGCTCTCGTTCATCCCCCGAGGCCTGCTGCTCTGTGAGGACCGCTCGGTTATCGGCATCCCGTTCCAGCTTATCGAGTTCCGTTCAGGGCTGACGGTGCGGGAACGGCTGCCGCCGGAACTGGCCGGCCGGCCGGAGGCGGGGTCGCGGCTGTCGGAAGTCGTGCTGTCGACCATGGCGGCGCTGCACGCCGTGGATCTCGATCGAATCGGGCTCGGCGATCTCGGCCGGCCGCAAGGTTTCCTCGCCCGCGCCATCGCGGGTTGGCGCAAGCGCGGCGTCGCGGTCCAGGACGAGGTTTCCGCGCCCATGATCAACGAGATTGGCGGCTGGCTCGACGCGCACGCCGTTCCCGACGGGCCGCCCACCCTCCTGCACAACGATTTCAAGCTCGACAACATGATCCTGGACCCGTCCGACCTGTCGGCGGTGGGCGTGGTGGACTGGGATCAGGGCACGCGAGGGGACCCGCTATTCGACCTCGGCACCACCATCAGCTATTGGACGGAACCTGGCGATCCGCCCGCGCTGCACGAAATGGGGCAGATGCCGACCGCCGAGCCCGGATTTCTCACCCGAAAGGACGCGGTGGCGCGCTACGCCGCGCTCAGCGGCCGGGACCTGTCCGACTTCCGCTTCTACCGCGCGCTTGGCATGTTCAAGACGAGCGTGATCTTTCTCCAGCTCGGGCACCGCTTTCGCTCGGGCGTCACGGCCGAGGCGCGTTACGCCGGTTTGACGGCGCTTGCCAACGGTTTGCTCGAGTTCGCGATGGAGATCACGCGCGACCGCGCGTTCTGAAGGAGCTTGGCAATGGATTTCTCGCTGTCGCCGGAGCTTCGTGACCTGCAGGCACGCACCCGCGCCTTCATCCGCGATGAGATCTTGCCGCTCGAAAATGACGGGCGGCAGACGCGCCACGGTCCGACGGACGCGCTGCGGAAGGAGCTGGTCGCCCGCGCTTCAACGCATGGATTGGTGGCGCCGCATGTCGGCGCCGAATACGGCGGCCTGGGCTTGTCGCATGTCGGCAAGGCTGTCGTATTCGAGGAAGCGGGCTACTCGCTGCTTGGGCCGCTGGCGATGAACATCGCTGCCCCCGACGAGGGCAACATGCACCTGCTCGAGGCAGTGGCGACGCGCGAGCAAAAGGATCGCTGGTTGCGCCCGCTCGCCGCCGGGGAGATCCGCTCCTGCTTCTGCATGACGGAGCCCCCGCCGGGTGCCGGGTCGGACCCGGCCGCGCTCAACACCCGGGCGGTCAAGGACGGCAACCACTACGTCATCACGGGCAGCAAGTGGTTCATCACTGGGGCGGAGGGTGCAGGTTTCGCCATCATCATGGCCGCCGCGGAGGACGGCGCGGCAACCATGTTCCTGGCCGACATGGACACGGCCGGGATCGAGATCGTTCGCACCATGGACAGCATGGACCAGGGCTTTCCCGGTGGGCACGCTGTGGTGCGGCTGAACGAGGTCCGCGTTCCCGCGGGCGACATACTGGGCGAGCCCGGAAAAGGCTTCCGCTACGCCCAGGTGCGTCTCGCGCCCGCCCGGCTGACCCACTGCATGCGCTGGCTCGGCGCGGCGCGGCGGGCGCACGAGATCGCGACCGATTATGCCCGCCGGCGCGAGGGCTTTGGCCGAAAGCTGATCGAGCACGAAGGCGTGGGCTTTCAGCTTGCGGACAACGAGATCGACATCCGCTTGAGCCGCCTCGCGATCTGGCACACCGCCTGGGTGCTCGATCAGGGCGAGCGCGGCGGGACGGAAAGCAGCCTCGCCAAGGTGGCCTGCTCCGAGGCGATCTACCGCGTGGCCGACCGCTCGGTGCAGGTGCTCGGCGGGCAGGGGGTTACGGGCGAAACCCTGGTCGAACGCATCTTTCGCGAGGTCCGCGGCTTTCGCATCTACGACGGCCCTTCGGAAGTGCACCGATGGAGCCTTGCGCAGCGCCTCGCGCGACATGGAGCGAACTGGTGACGGCGCCCAACGACGGCTGGTTCGATCTGACCGGCCGGGTGGCCGTTGTCACCGGCGGAGGGCGCGGCATTGGCCGCTACATCGCCGAAGGGCTCGCAAAACACGGCGCGCGCGTGATGCTGACCGGGCGCAGCCAGGCCACGCTGGACGCCGCGGCGGCGGACCTGAACGCGAAAGGCCATGACGTCCTGGCCCGCACGGCCGATGTGGCGCGGGAGGAGGATGTGATGACCCTCCGCGATGCCGTTCTCCAGGCGTGCGGGCAACTTGACGTGCTGGTGAACAACGCGGGGGTGAACCCGATCTACAAGGGGATCGAGCGAACGAGCCTTGCCGAATGGCAACACATCGTCGACACGAACCTGACGGGCGTCTTTTTGTGCTGCAAGCACCTGGGCGGCCTTATCGCCGAACGGGGCGGCGGTTCCGTGATCAATGTCAGCTCGGTCGCCGGCCATGTCGGGCTGCGCCGGTCAATTCCGTATTGTGCGAGCAAGGGCGGTGTGGAGTTGCTGACGCGAGCGTTGGCGCTCGATTGGGCGCGCAAAGGTGTGCGGGTCAACACCATTGCCCCCGGGTATTTCGAGACGGACCTGACGGCTGGTCTGCGCGACAACGAGGCGCTTGCCGCACCGCTGCTGGCGCACACGCCGCTGGGCCGGTTCGGCAAGCTCGAGGACGTGGCCGGCGCCGCGGTATTTCTGGCATCCGACGCTTCGGCGTACATGACCGGAAGCAGTCTGATGGTGGACGGCGGCTGGACTGCCGATTAAGAGCGTCGCGTACCGTTGGTCGGGGCAAATCGGAGCGTCGCGCTACCTTTGCTGAAATATCCACACGGTCGCCCGAGAGTGGCCGCATTTGCCGGACATGCAGGCATGATGCCTGATCGATCAGCTGGCCCAAAATGGGATCGGTGGCCGAGCACTCAGCGGCGGCGGAGCTCGTTCCGCCCCTTGCTGCAGTTCTGGGCTGTGCTTCTGACGGCGGCGGCGTGCGGCGCGGGCGTGCTGCAAGCGCTCGGCCCACCGCCGCACGCCTCCGCCGGATCGGAAATCGGGCCGAGGACGGTCCCTACTCCTATTGTGGCGGAGGCCAACCCGCCGGCACCGGCGTCGCCCGCGCCGATTGTCCAAGCGCCGCGGCCACCGTCGCCGGAGCCTGTGGAAGCCGCCAAGCCGCCCGCCGCCGAAGCGCCCGCCTCGCCTCCCGAGCCGCTGTCGTCCGCTCCGGCGCGGCAAGCCGACCGTGGTGCGACCGCGCGACCCGCTCCGGCGCGCCCCAGCGTTTCTGCCCGCCGTCGCTCCCGGTCCGAGCGGCTCGAACTCGCGCTCGAGCGGCTGCGGCGCGAGCGGCCGGCTATGCCGGACGAAGCCCCCGAGACGTTTGCCCAGAGCGAGGAGCCCGGCTACGCCTCCGCGGAACCATGGCATGCGCCCGTGCAGTATCCGTGGCTGTATGGCTGGCCGACCGGGACGCAGGTCTATCTATACGCCTATCCTGGTCGCCACTGACCACTTTGCCGCCGTTTCGGCGGAGCTACGAGAACCCATCCGGCAGCACGACGAAGCAGGCCCGGCCGCTCGCCTGCAGCTCCGAGCAGGCGTGGGTCGCCCGTTCCTGCGACAGGCCGAGAACGCGCGCGCGGAACAGCACGCTGCCGTCGGGCTTTGCGGCTCTGCCGACCGCGCTTCGTGCCTCGGCGGCCCGTAGGAAGGCGCGGGCCGCCTCGGCGGCCCCGCGCGCCTCGGCCGGGGTGGCGTAAGCTCCCACTTGGATGCCGTATCCGCCGGGGCCGCCGGCCGAGCGTACCGCGGCAGGCAGGGTAAGAATACCAGGCGGCGGCGAGCGGGAAGGGAGGGTGGGCGCAGACCGGAGCCGGGCCAGCACGGCCGTCAGAGGGGCGCCGAGCGGCGCTCGCGCGACCGCCTCCACGACCGGCGGGATACCGGGATCGCCGGGCGACGCGATCGGCTCCATGCGGGGGGCGACGCCCGGTGCGCCAACCCCCGGGTCTCCCGCCGAAGCGATCGGTTCCATCCTGGCGACGAGCTGCGGCGCGGGCACGCCTGGGTCGCCCGGGGAGGCGATTGGCTGCATCGCATCGGCAACCTGCACCGGGTAGCGGGGGACGGACGCGCCCGCCGCCGCGTAGGCCACACTGCCTTGCGGCGAGGCCGGCCCCCCGATCCTTGGCCCGATCGAGGCGACGTAGTTCACCGTCTCGGAAGGCAAAGGATTGCCGCTCGCCAGGTAGTCGTCCACCCGCCGGGGCCCGGCATTGTACGCGGCAAGGAAATTGGGCGCGCCGAACCGGTCGTACATCTCCCGGATGTAGGCGGTTCCGGCCATGATGTTGTCGTGAGGATCGTAGGGGTCGTCGCCCAAGCCATAGCGTTGCCGCAGCCCGTCATACGTGGCGGGCATGACCTGCATCAGGCCCATGGCACCGGCCGACGAGGTCGTCAGTCCGCCGCCGAGATACTGCTTGCCGCCGGATTCCTGGCGCATCACCTCCCGCACCCAGGTTTCCGGCACTCCGAAGCGCGCCGAGGCCTCGCGCACGTACGGCCCCCAGGGATCGTCCGGCGGCCCGGGGGTCGCGTAACTTCCCGAGACCCGGCTGTCGTGATGCCCGCCGGAGCAGGCCGCCACCGCCAGCAACACAAAACCCGCCGCCAATCCGCGCGGCGCTCTCGCGAGCACTTGGAAACGGGAGGTCGGGGTGCGCTCGTCCTTTGGCACGCTGCCCATGTCAGCTCGGATGCAAAGCGATCATAGCCGTTTATTGGGTGTTCCGTGCAAGCAACTTGAACCTCGGCACCCGATGGCGCCCGTCCTGTGGCGGCGCTACCATATCGATCAGCAGGAGGACGAGATGACGGAAGCTTGCATTGTCGGCTGGGCGCACTCGGTGTTCGGCAAGAGTGCTGCGCCTGACGTCGAGGCGCTGATCGGCGAGGTGGCGGGCGCCGCGGTGGCCGATGCCGGCATCGCGCCGGGTGAAATCGACGGCGTGTTCGTGAGCCTGTTCAACAACGGATTTTCCAAGCAGGATTTCCCAAGCTCGCTCGTGCTGCAGCACTTGCCGGAGCTCCGCTTCAAGCCCGCCACCCGCTACGAGAACGCCTGCGCATCGGGCTCCGCGGCCGTGCACGGCGCGCGCGATTTCCTGCTCTCGGGACGAGGCCGGTTCGCGCTCGTGGTGGGCGCCGAGAAGATGACGGCAACTCCGGCACCGCAGGTGGGGGACAACCTGCTCAGCGCCAGCTACCGCGCCGAGGAGGGCGACATACCGGCAGGGTTCGCCGGGGTGTTCGGGCGGATCGCCGAGCGCTATTTCCAACGCCACGGCGACCAGTCCGACGCGCTCGCGGCGATCGCGGCCAAGAACCACAAGAACGGGGTGGACAACCCCTATGCGCAGATGCGGCGCGATCTCGGCTTCGCGTTCTGCCGCACTCTTGTCGGACAAGAACCCGTACGTCGCGCCGCCGCTCAAGCGCACCGATTGCTCGCTGGTCTCGGACGGGGCGGCGGCGCTGGTGCTGACGGATGAGGAGACTGCCCGCGCGCTCGGCAAGGCGATCCGCTTCCGCGCCGCCGTGCAGGTCAACGACTTCCTGCCGATCAGCAAGCGGGACGTCACCCAGTTCGAGGGAGCGGCCGAGGCGTGGCGGAGGGCGCTCGCCGCGGCCGACCTCAAGCTCGAGGACCTGTCCTTCGTCGAAAGCCATGATTGCTTCACCATTGCCGAACTTATCGAATACGAGGCGATGGGGCTGACCGGGCCGGGGCAGGGCGCCCGCGCCGCCCTCGAGGGCTGGACGGCGAAGGACGGCAAGCTTCCCGTCAACCCGTCCGGCGGGTTGAAGGCGAAAGGCCACCCGATCGGCGCAACGGGCGTTTCGATGCACGCGATCACCGCGATGCAACTGGCCGGAGAAGCCGGTGCGATGCAGCTCCCCAAGGCGGACCGGGCAGGTGTGTTCAACATGGGGGGTGCCGCGGTCGCCAACTACGTCTCCATACTCGAGCCGCTTCGCTGACGACCGCGCGTATCACGCGGAAAGGATCACCCCATGAAGGACGCGAGTGCGATCACCGGCTATCACGCGCATGTTTACTACGACGACGCCACGCGCCCGATCGCGGCCAAGCTGCGCGACGCCATCGCCGAACGATTTCGGGTGCAGATGGGCCGGTGGCGCGACGAGCCGGTCGGCCCGCACGTGCGCGCGATGTATCAAGTGGCGTTCGGCGTCGAGTTGTTTGCAAAGCTGGTTCCCTGGCTGATGCTCAATCGCGACGGTCTCACCATCCTCGTCCATCCGAACACCGAGAACCCGCTCGACGACCATGTGCGCTATCCGCTCTGGATGGGCGAGGTGCTGGACATCCATGAGGAGGTACTGCGCGACGTGCGGCCGGACCAGGAAGCGATCGTGCCCAACACCCCGGGTGCCGCGTCGGGGTAGCGATCACGCGAACCACTCTCGCCTCTTCGCGTTCGTGATTTGGGTTGGATCGCGGTAGCCGGGGAGCGGGGCAATCGAAGCGGAAGCGATCGTCGGCGCCCGGTCTGCGTCGGACGCAGCGGCGCCGGGCGACCCGCAGCCGGGCCAGACCGGTGGCCCATTCACGGCATTGCTGCTGGAGAACGACAAGCAGCGTGCAGCGGCCACCGCCGCGTTGCTCGCCGAGGCGAAACGGCCCGGCGTTCGGGTAATCCGCGTCGGCAACCCGCTCGGCTCTCCGCTCACCTTGCGCCGCCTGCTCGTCGACGTGCGAGGGGCGAGCGGCGAGTTGCCTGCCGTGGAGGACCCTCGGCTTCTGGTGGAGGCCATTGCCCCGTCCTCGTTGCAAGAGAAGCGCGTGGTGCTGGTGATTGAGCAGGCCGAAGCGCTGCACCCCGACCTGTTGCGATCGCTGCAGGCGATGAGCCCGTACTTCAACGAAAGCGGTCGACCCTCGTTGCGCGTGGTGTTCGTTGGTCGGCCGACGTTTCGGGCGCTGCTCGCGAGCGAAGATTTGTCGGGGCTGCGTGCAGCGTTGGCGCGCCAGTCCGATCGTGCTGCCGGCGCGGGATCGCGTCCGCCGCCCCGGATTCCAACGAACGCGCCGCTTCCCCCGCTCCCGTTCCCGGTCGATGCAGGGCGGCAGTGGTTGTGGCACCCAAGGTCAGGCCGGCGCGTACTGGCAGCGCTGGTGACGATGCTCGTCGTGGTGATGGGCGGGTACGTTGGACTGCGCGGGTTCTACGATCGAGCCGGGCCGCCGAGCCCGCTGCCGCCCGTTCCGCAACGGCCCATGCCGCTGCCGCCCTCACCTCCTCCGGCAACCCCGCCGCCCGCGCGACCTCCTACCGAGTCGTTGCCAGACCCGCAGAGTGAAGCGGCCGAGACCTCGGATTTCGAAAGCTTCCTTCGCCACTTGGGGCGCGACCCCGCCACCTTGGCGGAACCCGAACGGCGGACGCTGTTGGATCAGTTCCCCGCGGCTCGCTCGCGCCCGCGCGCGTCCACCGCTGCGCCGGCTCCCGCCGCTGCGCCGGCTCCCGCCGCTGCGGCGGCCGGCCCGAGCGCCCCTCGCGTCGTGATCCACGTGCCGGCCGGGTCGGCACCCGCCGAAGCCATCGCCGGACAGTTGACCGCCGGCCTTGCTGGCCATTCCGGCACGGTCGAGACCCGGCGCGTGCCGGACACGCCGAACCGGCCGAACATTCGCTACTTCTATCCTGAGGACGAGGCGGTTGCGCGTCAGGTGGCCGCGCACATGACCGCGGGTAACCTCGACTGGGCGGTTCGGGACTTCACGAGCTACCAGCCCCGGCCCTCACGCGGCACAATCGAGGTGTGGCTACCCAACCAGCCTTGATCGCCGTCTCGTGGAAGGACGGCGGCAGCCGGACCAAGCGGCCTGTCTCCCGGCGGTGCCGCTTCACTCGCACGTCGCCGCGCAGTGGCCGCTGGAACGCGAACCGGCCGGTGTTGCTTGACAACAGCACCTTCGGTTTCATCATCCCCGCCTTCAGGGAGGGCATCGATGGCGCGGCTTGATGGCAAGGTCGCCTTCATCACCGGGGCCGGGACCGGCATCGGGCGGGCCGCCGCAACGTTGTTCGCCGCCGAGGGCGCTGCGGTGTGCGTCGCGGAGATCAATGCCGAACAGGGCGAGGCGGTGGCGCACACCATCGAGCAAGCGGGCGGCACTGCTATCGCGATCCGGACGGACGTGACCGAGCCGGACAGCCTGCAAGGCGCGATCAGTGCCTGCGTGGCCAGGTTCGGCCACATGGACGTGCTCTACAATAACGCCGGTGGCTCGACGCCCGAGGACGCGACGGCGGTGGACGCGCCGCTCGAGGAGTTCTGGCGGGCGATCAAACTCGACCTGTTCGGCACATTCCTGGGCTGCCGCTTCGGCATTCCGGCGCTGATCAAGTCAGGCGGCGGCTCTGTTATCAACATGGCGTCCAACGTGGCCTTGATGGGGTTCCCGGGGCGCGACTGCTACACCGCGGCCAAAGGGGGTGTAGCCGCCATCACCCGCTCGCTCGCCGTCGCCTACGCTCCGCAGAAGGTGCGCGTGAACGCGATCGCGCCGTCCGTGACGCGCACCGATCGCGTCGTCAAGCTGATGGAAGGCAACGCGGCGGTGGCCAGGATTGCGAGCGCGCATCTGCTCGGGCTGGGTGAGCCGGAGGACGTCGCACACGCGGCGCTTTACCTCGCGTCCGACGAATCGAAGCGCACCACCGGCTCCATCCTCCTCGTTGACAGCGGCGTGACCATCGCCTGAAAGATCCTCCATGACCAACCTCGAACGCTGCTACAACATCGCCGACCTGCGCTTGGCGGCGCGCCGTCGGCTGCCCAAGGGCGTGTTCGAGTTCGTCGACCGGGGTACCGAGGACGAGATCGCGCTCCGCGACAATCGCGCGGCCTTCCAGGCGCTCAAGTTCAGCCCGCATGTGCTGGTGGATGTGTCCGGGCGCACGACGGAAACGACCTTGTTTGGCAAGAAGCTGTCGCTGCCGATGGCGATCGCGCCTACCGGCGCGGCCGGGCTGTGCTGGTATCAGGGCGAGCTCGAACTGGCGAAAGCGGCGGCCAAGGCGGGCATCCCGTTCGCGATGGCGACCGGGTCGATTACGGCGATGGAAACCATCGCCGAGAAGGCCGGCGGGCAGCTGTGGATGCAGCTCTACATGTGGCGGGACCGCAGCCTGTCATACGAGCTGGTGAAGCGCGCGCATCGCGCAGGCTGGGAGGCGCTCCTGCTCACCGTGGACACTGCTGTTGCGCCCAACCGCGAATACAACAACCGCAACGGGTTCGGCCTTCCGTTCCAGATCAACGCGCGCGCGGCAGTCGACATGGCGCTGCATCCGGGTTGGACGCTCAACACCATGGGCCAGTATCTCCGCAGCGGGGGGATGCCGCGCCACGAGAACTACCCGCAAGCGTTCCAGCGCGCGATCACGAGCGACCCGAACAACAAGACTGCAATGCGCAACGACACGCTGTGCTGGGACGACATCACGCGCTTGCGGGACATCTGGCCCGGCACCCTGATGATCAAGGGCGTGATGCGCGTCGACGACGCCGTGCGCTGCGCGGAGATGGGGGCCGACGCGGTGATCGTGTCCAATCACGGAGGGCGCAACCTCGACAGCGCGCCCGCGACGCTGGAGATCCTGCCGGACATTGCGGCGGCGGTCGGCGACCGGCTGACGGTGATCCTGGATAGCGGCGTTCGCCGCGGGGCGGACATCGTCAAGGCGTGCGCCCTGGGCGCCAAGGCCGTGCTCACCGGCCGCGCCACCCTGTACGGCACGGCGGCGGCAGGCGAGGCCGGTGCCTCCAAGGCCATCGCCCTACTGCGCAAGGAGATGGACACGGTGATGGCCTATGTCGGCCGCAATCACGTGGACGAGCTCGGGACCGACATTCTCCAGTTGCCGCGCGTGCCAGCCGAGGTGCTCCGCCGCCGGGCGCAGTACGAGCCCGCCTGACCTCGGGCGTTCGGCCTCGTTCATAGAGGCGCGAGCACAGCAACCAAGCTGGCCGCCGCCGTTAACTCGGCATGGCGAGCAATGAATCGAAACACGACCCCGTCCACGGCGCGGATCCGCTGGTCGACGGCTTCGAGGTTGGCTTCAACGAGGATTTCGAGAACAGCTGGCTTCGCACGGCCTGGGTCGGGCGCGGCTTCATGCTGTTGTTCGTGCTGATATGTCTTGGGGGTCTCCTCGGCCGGGGGCCATTCAGCCACGCAAGTGCACGGTCCAGCGACGGCGCGCTACAGGTGGATTACGAGCCGGTGGCACGAAACGGTACCGCCACGCTGGTCACACTGCATCTTCGGAACCGAAGCGCGGACGCGCTGCCATTATCGCTAAGGCTGAGCTCCAACCTAGTCGAGCCGATGGGCTATCAGCGAAGTATACCGATACCCGACCGCAGCACGGTCGAGGCCGGCGGAATGCGATTCGACTACATGGTCGCGCCGGGCCAGGACGACGAGCTGGTGCGGCTTGCGCTGCAGCCGACCGGCATCGGCCCCGTTGACCTGTCTGCGCGCTTGGGCGACGGGCCTAGGGTCACCTGGTCGCAGTTCGTGGCGCCCTGACATGCCGGTCGTGCTACGCGCCGCGGCGGCTTACTGGCTGCTCCTGTTCGCGGTCCGCCTCATCGGCCGGCGCACGGCGAGCCAGATGGCGCCGTTCGATCTCGTGGTGCTGTTCCTGTTCGCCGGCACCACCATCACCGCCGTGCTCGGGGACGACCGCAGCATGGTGGCCGCCTTAAGTGCGGTGTTCACCATCGGCCTGATGCATATTGCGGCGTCCGAGTTAAAAACGCGCTTCGATTGGTTCGGCCGGCTGATCGACGGCACGCCCATCGTGATTTTCGAGCGGGGTGAATTCAACCAGAGCAGGATGCGGAGCTTGCGGCTTACCCCGCAGGACGTGATGGCGGCCGCGCGGCAGCGTGGTCTGCAGCGACTGGAACAGGTGCGCTATGCGGTCGCCGAGCGGGACGGCAAGGTTTCCATCGTCGAGCAGGACGAACATTGATGACGGGGGCGAGGCGCCGACGCTAGGCTCCGTCCAGCAGATCAGGGATGGACAGCGTGCGCATCGGCGTGCCCCGGGAAATCAAGACGCTGGAACATCGGGTGGGCCTCGTCCCCGCGTGCGTCCGCGAGGTCGTGGCTCATGGCCACCAAGTAGTCGTGGAGCACGACGCGGCTGCCGGCATCGGCTTCGCGGACGATGCCTACCGGGCCGCGGGCGCCGTGATCGCCGACACCGCCGAGGAGGTGTTCGCGACCGCGGACATGATCGTGAAGGTCAAGGAGCCCCTGCCGCCCGAAATCGCCCGCCTCCGGCCTGGGCAGGTGCTGTTCACCTACCTGCATCTCGCCGCCGACCGACCGCAAACGGATGGCCTGGTCGGTTCCGGGGCGACCTGCATCGCGTATGAGACGGTGACCGACGCGCGCGGCGGCCTGCCGCTGCTCGCACCGATGAGCGAGGTCGCCGGCCGCATGTCGGTGCAGGTGGGCGCGCGCTGCCTCGAGAAGGAGGCGGGTGGTGCGGGCATCCTGCTCGGGGGCGTGCCGGGCGTGCCGGCGGGCAAGGTGGTGGTGCTCGGCGGCGGCGTTTCCGGCACCAACGCCGCGCGCGTGGCGATCGGTTTTGAAGCGAGTGTCGCCGTCGTCGACCGCTCTCTGCCGCGCCTGAAGGAACTCGACCTCCAGTTCGGAGCGCAGGCCCAGACATTGTACGCGACGACGGAGGCGATCGAGCGCGCAGTGCTGGATGCCGACCTCGTCATCGGGGCGGTGCTGGTTCCCGGCGCGGCGGCGCCCAAGCTGGTGACGCGCGAGATGGTGCGGCGGATGCGCCCGGGCTCGGTGTTGGTCGACATCGCCATCGACCAGGGCGGCTGCTTCGAGACCAGCCGGCCGACCACGCACGCGACCCCCACCTATCTCGAGCATGGGGTGGTGCACTACTGCGTCACCAACATGCCGGGCGCGGTGCCGCGCACGTCCACCTTCGCTCTGAACAACGCCACCCTGCCGTTCGTGCTGGCGCTGGCCGACAAGGGCTGGCGGGGCGCCCTGCGGGACGACCCAAACCTTCGCGCCGGGCTCAACATCCACGCCGGCCGTATCGTTTACGCGGCCGTGGCGGACGCGTTCGGCTTGCCGCACACCGCGGTGGGCACGGTGCTTGACGGTTGACGGTTATTGCGGCTGGCCGGCTGCCTGCGGGGACGGAATGCCCTTGCCATCGTGGTTGAAGCGGCCAAGTCGCACCTCCACGAATTCGGAGTGGCACCGAGCGTCACTGTCGGATCGATTGTGCCCATGCCGTCACTTCCTCGAGCGCTTGCCCTAGAACCTGCCGGTCCGTCCGCCCCGACTTGGCTGGGACGTGGAAGGAGTGATCTGCGCCCTCCAAGAGCCTGAGCGTCGCCCGGTCGAGCTGCTTTACCGTTGACTCGAGGAGCGACATGTCGGCGAGCGCATCGCGCGTTCCCTGCACGAAAAGCGTGGGAATTCGGATACTGGCAAGATGATCCGCGCGCATCGCCGAAGGCTTTCCTGCCGGGTGCAACGGGAAGCCCAAGAACACCAGGCCGCGTACTCCGGGCAGCGGCGCTGCCGCCTGTGCCTGCGATGTCATGCGTCCGCCGAAGGACTTGCCACCGGCAAAGACGGTAAGGCCCGGCACCCGTCGAACGGCCTCCCCGACGGCCGCCCGAACCGCAACATGGGCCAGCGCGGGCCGATCCGGCCGCTTCGACCCCTGCTCCATGTAGGGGAACTGGTAGCGGAGCGTGGCGGCGCCGAGGTCAGCAAGACCGTCTGCCACGGCCTGCATGAACGGATGCCGCATGCCGGCGCCGGCCCCATGCGCCATCACGAAGCACAGGGATGCCCGATCCGGCACGAGCAACAGACCCGAGACGGACATATTGGGGCCGATAGTGATCCGAACCTCGTCGGCACGCATCTGCGGTTCGCCCTCTCGCCGCAATGCCAAGGCTATTTGCCAGTTTGTCCGTGTAAGCCGCCCGGCTGCTGGCGTGGTAGCCTCATTCTGCCAGAACGGGCCGGCAGCGGGCGTTTACGCGAATCAGACGCGATCAGCCGAAGCGGTCGAGGCGGTGGACGATCTCGTCGACCACGCCATCCCAGTCACCAGGGCGTTGCTGCCGCACGAGGCGCAGCGACGCGTACCAAGGCGTGTCGTTGCGCCCCAAAATCCAGCGCCAGTCGGGCGCGAACGGCAGCATGACCCAGGTCGGGACCCCGAGCGCCCCCGCGAGGTGCGCCACCGATGTATCCACGGTGACTATCAGATCGAGGGCCGCGACCAGGGCGGCGGTGGCAGCGTAGTCCGTCAGGTGCGCGGAAAAGTCGGGGAGCCCCGCCGCCTCCGCAGCACGCGGGCCGACCTGCAGGCTCACGAACGTGAAACCGCGCGCTGCCCCCAGCAGCCGGGCGAGTTGCGCAGGCGGCAAGGAGCGGCGGCGGTCGTTGGAGTGGAGCGGGTTGCCGGCCCAGACCAGGCCGACCTTGCGTCCCGGCGGCAGCGCCGCGCGCCACGCCGCCACCCGGTCCGCATCGGCGCAAAGATAGCCGCCGGGAGCGGGTATCGTTTCCGGCGTGAGGCCGAAGAGCCGGGGCAGACTCATCTGATCCACCCAGCAATCGTAAGGCGGGAGCGTCCCGCCCCGCGCCACCACCTCCGCGACACCGGACAAGGTTCGCAACAAGGGGATCAGCCGCGCATCGCAGGCGAGGGCCACGCGGGCGCCGCGCTCGGCCAGTAGCGGAAGAAAGCGGCTGAACTGGATGGTATCACCGAGGCCCTGCTCGGCGTGGACCAGAATGGTGCGTCCGGCGAGCGCCTCGCCCGCCCACAAGGGGCCGGGCAGGTCGAGGAAATCGCGACTGAACCGGTCGTGCCGCTTGCGCCATTCGTATTCGGTGAAGCCGGTGCGGAAATCGCCGCCGAGCAGGCAGGCGGTGGCCCGGTTCCAGTGCGCCTGCGCGAAATCGGGCCGGAGCGCAATCGCAGCCTCGCAGGCCGCGAGCGCCTCATCCAACCGTCCGAGCGAAGTGAGCATGAAACCGAGGCTGGCATGCGCCTCGGCCAATGTCGGGTCGATCTTGAGGGCGGCGCGGCAGAACCGCTCGGCTTCCTCCAGCGCGTCGAGATCGGCGCAAGCGTTGCCGAGATTAAGGAGGGCTGCAGCGTTGGCTGGGTCGAGCGACACGGCCCGGCGCAGCGCCGCGGCGGCCTCCACCGGCCGGCCAAGAGCGTTCAGCGCAGTCCCTAGGAGGAAATGTGCCTGGGCCTGATCGGGGTCGAGGCAGCAAGCAACCGACGCGGCATCCAGCGCCGCCTCCGGCATTCCTGCTTGCAACCGAGCGCGGGCGAGGGCGAGCCAGACCCCGCCGTGTTCGGGGGCGACCTCCGCGGCGCGCGAAAGCAACGCGCAGGCCTCCGACGTCCGGCCGTCGCCGAGGCGGAGCAGCCCGTAGAGCCGGAGCGCCGTGGGATTGTCCGGGTCGTCGGCAAGTACTGCGCGGTAAAGCTCCTCGGCGTCCGTCAGGCGGCCGGTGCGCTGCCGCTCGATGGCCGCGATCAGCCGCCCGGCGGGCGGCGCGCTGGATGGCACCTTCCCGGCAAGAGCCGTTCCGCTCACACCACGAGGCCGCTCGCCTGGACGGAGAGCGCGCTGAGGCTCGGCGTCGAGCTGCCCTGGTTCTGCTGCTGCATTTGCAGAAGGTATTGGTCGGTCAGCGTGTTGACGAATTGCGGGTCCTGCAGCTTCTTGATGTCGAGACGGTTGGTGATCGCCTGCTCCTGCGCGCCCAGATCCTGAAACGCTATCTGTTGCGGGATGCCGAGCGCGGTCGTGACGACGGCGCGGTTCGTCGCGTCGCCGAGGATGTCGTCGACCGTGCCGATCTTGCTCGCCGTCTGCTTGAATTGCATGGCCTGCGCCAGGCCCGGCGTCGCTTGGTCAAGCGAGTTGAGCCAGGTCACTCGCTCATAGGCATTCGCGATCTGCGCCTGCACGGTCGGGTCCTGCAGGCCAGCCAATCCCTTGCTGGCGAGATTGTAGGTCTGCGCGACGGTCTTCCACGCGGTGTTGGAAAGCTGGTTGACGAGCGAATTCGGGTCGCTCGGGTCCGAGAGGAGCGCCTTGCTCGCCAGCGCGGGGTATTGCACCTGATCGCCGAGCCCGTTTGCCGTGAGCAGGACCTTCAGCACGTTCGGGTTCTGCAGCGCCGTGTTGATGTCCTTGGCGTTGGCGACGCCCTTGGTGAAGGCCGCGAGATCGCGGACCACGGTCGGGTCCTTGGCCTCCAGTGCGACGTCCTTCGTTTCGTTCTGCTCAGCAAGCTTGAGGTCGAGGATCGGATTGCCCGAGGAGACCGCGGTTCCGGCGCTGGCGGCGCTCGCACCGCTATAGAGCGTGCTCAGGATGCTCGAAACGCCGCTGGCCGATCCGCTGTTGGAGAACAGGATGCTGTAGTTGATGCCGCTGACGAAGCCGCTCATGCCTGCCGCCGGAGTGGATTGAATGCAGCATTTTGGCCCGACGAAGTTAACGGACGCTGAAGCAGCGTCGGTCCGCGCCGTGGGCCCCGGGACAGCCTCCCCGGTGATCGCGGGGTAGCCAGCGATCCTCCGGGTGCGCTATGAACCCGCCGGGTCCCCGTAGCTCAGCCGGATAGAGCACAGGTTTCCTAGTTTGGGCGCTGCGGTCGGAAACGCCGCAGTGGATCCGCTCAAAGTCGGGGAAAGCTTCGGCGCCTGCGCCATGCCGATCCCGAGCCAAGCCCGGCGCAAGCCGGGAAGGTGTAGAGACTAGACGGGCGGCGCCTACCGTCCTCGGGGACCACGTCCTTGCGGACCACGGCGGAGGGATAGTCCAGACCACGAACGCCGGTCGGCGGCGGCGAAAGCCGAAGTGGGATGAAACCTGGTGTCGCGTGTTCGAGTCACGCCGGGGACGCCATCATCTCGGCACCGGGACGGCTGCGCCGCTCCGGCGGGCTCCATGCTCTAGGAGGCGCGTTCTCTCCTTGTTCTCGGGGCCGCTTTCAAGTCACACTGCGCCGGTGCCGCCCGTCATCCCGACCCGCCCTGCGCTCCTTGCGGCTCGGCTGGCGGATTTGGATGGCTGGCACCTCCTCGTCGAGTGCCCGTGCCGATCCTACCCGCGCAGCGTCCCTCTCTCGGAGGTAGCCGACGAGCGAGGCAAACGAATGACGCTCGCGCAGGTCGTGCTGCGGCTCCGCTGCAAGGTCTGCGGAAAACCGCCCGCGTCGGTCAAAGCGTGTTGCGGCGACCCGTTCGCGCCCCGCGCATGGAAAGTGTCGCTGGCGTAGATGGATCGCAGGCGGTTCAAGCTTTGCCGCGGTTCCAGCCTCGTCCACCATCACCGAACGCGTCGTACCCGCCTTCCGTCACGGCCAGTGTGTCCTCAAGCTTGATGAAACCACGGCGCGGATGGATCAGCGTGGTTTCTATCGAAAGCACCATGTTGGCCTCCAGCGGCCGATCAGCGTCCTCGCCGGGGTAAGGCACTGGACCGCGGCTCGTGAGGTGCGGGATTTCATGGCTGACGAGGCCCATGCCGTGAGCAAGGAAGTCGATCGTCCGGCGGTTGGGTGAGTCCCGCAGCGCCGCCTCTGCGGCCTCATAGACTTCCCGCCCCATCGCGCCGGCGCGAACCGGCCGCCGTGCGGCCTGCTGGATCGCCTCGATCTCCGCGAGCAGGTCGTTGAGTTCGGCGTCCGGTTCACCCAAGCACGCCCATGCGGCAAAGGTCTCCGATGTAGCCTTCATAGTTGCCGCCGGAGTCGACCGACAGAACCTCGCCCTTCTGCCACGCCTGGTCGGAGCGCGCGCGATTATGGCTGGAACCGAGTGTGATCAGCGCGTACTCGAAAACCAGCCCACGCGACACTTCCTCCTTGCGCAGTGCCGCTTGCATCTCGCGCTTCGTGGAGCCGGCGCCGTGGGCGGAGATCATCGCCATCATCGACTGGACCACGCGCTCAGAGGCTTCCTTGAGCTTGGCGAGTTCCTGCTTCGATTTGCGCGCGCGCAGCCGTTCGAGCACCGGCGTCGCGTCCACAAACTCCACGTTCGGCAATCCGCGGCGCAGTTCGTCCGCGACATCCATCGGCAGAAAAGCCTGCTCGACGGCGATCCGGCCGTGGTCCAAGCCGTGGGAGCGGAGATGCGAGAGTGCCGCTTCCGCTACGTCCGGAGAGCGCATGAATCTCGGCTGAACGACGGGCGGCCAGAAAGGATCGTTTTCCGCCTCGTGCTTCTCGAGCGCGTTGCCGAAATAACCGGCGTCGCCCGCCTTGCCCTTCGGATACACGAGGAGGGGCAGGTAGCGACTGAGACCGATCGCGTCCATGTAGTCGAAGAAGCCCGAGCGGTGGCCACCGAGCAGATACTGCACGTTGTGCTTGGTTGAGGCGAGCAGCACGTCGATGCCGCTCTTGTCCATCAACCCGTCGAGCAGCTCCGCATCGAACGGCAGGTTCCCGGTCTTCTCGGCGAGGATGCTGGCGTCGTCCATGTTCCCTCCATTCGGCCCCGTGGCGCTTCGTCGCGGATTGAGGTTTCGTCGGAGCCCGTCGTCATCGTGGTCGCGCAAACAACAGGCATGTGAATTCATACGCGGGCCGTGCTTTCTCCTCATAACGGTTAAGGGCGCCGGACGGAATGGCTGATGCGCTCGATCCGACGCAGGGCGGCGCGCTGGCAGCTTCAAAGGGTGTTCGGCCCGCGCTGGGAGCGATAACCTAACCTGCGGCCGACCGCGCGCATCTCGCGCGGCGCGGGACAAGAGAGCGGGAGCGGTTCATGAAGATCACCACCGTCGAGACTTGGCTCACCCGCGTGCCGTTCGACATCGGCGCCCCTCCAGCCGCTTTCGCCGGGATGGGCTGGCAGACATTGGAAACGCTCTGGGTCCGCGTCGTGACCGATACCGGCCTCGAGGGCTGGGGCGAGGGGTTCGGGCACGCGTGCTGTCCGGCAACCCGCGCGGCGATCGACACGCAGATCGGGCCGGCAGTATTGGGGCAGGACGCGCGCGACATTCGCGGCCTCACGCACCGGCTGCTGCAACAGTTCCACCTGTTCGGCCGCAACGGGCCGCATCTGTATGGCATCTCCGCGATCGACATCGCGCTCTGGGACATTGCGGGCAAGGTGGCGGGGCTGCCGCTGTTTCGGATGCTCGGCGGCGCCCCGGTGCCCCCGCGTCCTGCCTATGCGAGCCTTCTGCGTTACGGCGAGCCGGCGCTGGTCGCGCGAGCCTGCGAGCGCGCGGCCGGCGAGGGCTACGGCCTCGTCAAGCTGCACGAGATCGAGGTGGCGCCGGTCGCGGCGGCGCGCGCCGCACTCGGCCCCGACCGTAAGTTGATGGTCGACACCAACTGCCCATGGACCGTCGAACAGGCGATCGGCATGGCGGAGCGCTTCGACCCGTACGACTTGCACTGGCTTGAGGAGCCGGTCTGGCCACCCGAGGACCATGATGGGCTCGCGCGCGTGCGCGTCGAGGGCGGCGTCAAGACAGCGGCCGGGGAGAACGCGAGCGGCTTGTTCGACTTCCGCTCGCTGTTCGAAGCCGAGGCGTTGGACGTCGCCCAGCCGAGTGTCACCAAGATCGGCGGCGTGACGGCCGTGATCGAGATCGCGGCGCTGGCCCGTGCCTCCTCGGTTCGCTTGGTGCCCCATTGCGCGTATTTCGGCCCGGGCTGGCTCGCCTCGTTGCACTTGAACGCTGCCCTCGCGCCTGACGCCCCGTTCGAGCGGCTGTTCATGGATCTCGAAGCGAGCCCGTACGGCGAATGGGTGCTCGCCAAGCAGGGCGCCGTCGCGGTTCCCGAAGGCCCGGGGCTCGGCCGCGACCCGGATATGGACGTATTGCGCCGCTATGCCGTCGGCGTGCCAACAACGATGAAGCTTTGAGCGGGCCTCGCGCCCGGTCTTGACTGCGCCGACCGGCGGGATGCGATTGACCCGCCGCGAACCTCCAGATTATGCTGGAAAAGAACGCAACGGCGCAAAAACTAAGCAAGCGCTGCGGGGGAGGGGCGCTTGGAGGGTGCTGCGCGTCTGCTGCAGCTCGTGGTCAACGGCTCCGCCGCAGGCTGCATCTACGGCCTGATCGCGCTCGGCTTCGTGCTGATCTACAAGGCGACCGAGATGGTGAACTTCGCCCAGGGCGACGTCATGATGCTCGGCGGGTTCGCGGCGTTCACCTTCATCACCGGCCTCGGCCTCAACTACTGGCTTGGCGCGCTGCTTGCCGTGCTCGTTACCGCCCTGTTCGGCTTCCTCCTCGACGCGGTGGTGCTGCGCCGCGTCATCGGCCAGCCGCAATTCGCGGTCGTGATGCTGACCTTGGGGCTCGGCTTCATCTTCCGCGCCTTTGCCGGCATCACCTGGGGCTACGATTCGGTCGGGTTCGAGACGCCATTCACCAACCGGACGGTACATGTGGGCGGGTTGGTGCTCGGGCAGGACAACATCTCGATCATCGTCGGGACCGTGATCCTTTGCCTGGTGCTCTACCTCTTTTTCAGCCGGACCCGGCTCGGGATCGCGATGCAGGCCTCCTCGCAGAACCAGCTCGCGGCTTACTACATGGGCATCCCGGTGCGCACGGTGTTCTCGCTCATCTGGGCGATCAGCGCCGGGGTCGCCGCCGTCGCCGGGATCCTGCTGTCGCCGGTGTCGATGATCGACGTGAACATGGGCTTTCTCGGCCTCAAGGCGTTCGCCGCCGCGGTGTTGGGCGGGTTCGGTAGTATCCCGGGCGCACTGGTCGGCGGCATCATTATCGGCATTGTCGAGCAGCTTGCGGGCTACTTCCTCCCGCCCGGCTCGCAAGAGGTGACGGCGAACGTCGTACTGCTCGCGGTGCTGATCCTGCGCCCGGGCGGCCTGTTCTCGCAGAACCTCCGCAAGCGGGTCTGAGAATGCGGTACCTGTTCAAGACGCGCTACGAGCAGGATCTCAGGGCCTGGCGGCATCGCGGCGACGTGTTCTGGTACGGGCTGCTGCTTATCGTGCTGCTATTGCTTCCCGGATTTATGGGCGAGTTCTACGTAGGCGAGCTCGGCGGGGTGTTCATTTTCGCCATCGCGGGCGTCGGGCTGATGCTGCTGACCGGGTTCACTGGCCTCGTCAGCCTCGGCCATGCAGCGTTCCTCGGGATTGGCGCGTACACTGAGTTGGGTACTGCTCGCCAAGGGCGTGCCGTTTGCGCTGACCTTGCCTGCCTCGGGGCTGCTCACCGCGTTCGCGGGCGTAGTTATCGGCATTCCCACCTTGCGCATGAGCGGACTTTATCTCGCCATAGCTACACTCGCGTTCGGCAGCATCGTCGGCACCGTGTTCCAGAAATGGACGGCGGTGACCGGCGGGTTCGACGGCTTCGCGGTACCGACGCCGACGCTGCTCGGCGTCAATCTCGAGGGCGCAACGGGCACCTACTACATGTCGCTCGCGGTGCTGCTGCTCGTGCTCTGGGTGTCGCTGAACCTGCTTCGTGCTCCGATCGGGCGGGCGATGGTGGCGATCCGGGACAGCGAAATCTCGGCGCAGAGCATGGGCATCAACTTGGCCCTTTATAAGACGATCGCGTTCGCGATCAGCGCCGGCATGACTGGGCTAGCAGGGGCGTTGTTCGCCCACTACGTCCGGTATCTGGCGCCGGACGCGTTCGACATTCTCCTGTCCATTTCGTTCGTCACCATCGTGTTCGTGGGCGGCCTCGGCTCGCTGCGCGGCGCGATCCTGGGGGCGCTGTTCGTGCG
The DNA here is from genome assembly GCA_963757115.1 of uncultured Alphaproteobacteria bacterium. Taxonomy (GTDB): domain Bacteria; phylum Pseudomonadota; class Alphaproteobacteria; order Acetobacterales; family Acetobacteraceae; genus CAVWQV01. The sequence continues at coordinate 300,951 of CAVWQV010000015.1, forward strand.
CTTGCTGCCGCAGGCGATCGCGATCGTGCGCGACGATCTTCCTTTTGGGATCGGCAGGATGCCGGAACTCGAGCCGTCCCTATTTGGGCTCATCCTGGTGATCGTGATCCTGTTCGAGCCGAGCGGGATCAATGGCCGCTGGCTCAAGATCAAGCAGTGGTTCCAGGAGTTTCCGCTGCACCGCGCCGGCGTGTTCCGGCGGCAAAAGGCGTACGCGCGGTCGGAGCGGCTGCGGTGATGGCCCGTCTCCCTTCATCTGATAGCCGGATCAAGTCCGCCCATGACGTAGCTGGCGGGCCTGCGCCATGAGCCTGTTTCAGGCGCGGGAGATCGCGATCCAGTTCGGCGGCATCCGCGCCGTCGACAACGTGAGTTTCGCGGTGGAGCCGGGCGAGGTGTTCGCCATCATCGGGCCAAACGGCGCCGGCAAGACCACGATCTTCAACCTGATCAGTCGCATTTACGCGCCGACCCACGGCACGCTCGTGTTCGACGGCGCCGACATCACCGGTCTGGCGCCGCACCGGATTGCCAAACTCGGCATCGCGCGGACCTTCCAGAACATCGAGCTGTTCGCCAACGCAAGCGTGCTGCAGAATTTGCTGATCGGGCGACACTGCCATTCGGCGGTGAGCTGGCTCTCGCAGATCGCGCTATCTCCCCTCCACTCGCCGCGCCGAGATCGCGCACCGCGAACGGGTCGAGGACGTGATCGACTTCCTCGACCTGCAACGCTACCGCGATGCCGTGATCGCCAACCTGCCGTACGGCGTGCGCAAAATTGTCGAACTCGGCCGCGCGCTCTGCACCGAGCCCAAGCTCCTGCTGCTTGACGAGCCTTCGTCCGGCCTCAACGTGGAGGAAACGGAGGTGATGGGGTTCTGGATCGAGGACATCAAGAAGGACCTCGGTATCACGGTCATCATGGTAGAGCACGACATGAGCCTTGTGTCGGCGGTGTCGGACCGGGTGATCGCCCTGAACTACGGCCGGGTGCTGGCGACCGGCACGCCGTCGGAGGTGCAATCCAATCCCGACGTGATCCGGGCCTATATCGGCGGCGACGCGTGAGCGAAGCTGCGGCAGACCCCCTGCTGCGGGTCGCCAACATCGAAACGTTCTACGGCCCGATCCAGGCCATACGCGGCGTTACGCTCGACGTTCGGCGTGGGCAGATCGTGACCGTGCTCGGCGCGAACGGCGCCGGCAAGACGACGATCCTCAAGACCATCTCGGGCGTGATGGACCCCGAGCGCGGCAAGATATCGTTCGCGGGCCGGGACATCGCTGGTCTGTCGCCCGATAGGGTGATGCGCCTCGGCCTTTGCCATTCACCGGAGGGGCGGGAAGTGTTCCCGTTCCTCAGCGTGCACGACAACCTGATGATGGGCGCCTACGCGCGGCGTGATCGGGACGACGTGGCGCGCGATCTCGAGGCCTGTTTCGGCTACTTCCCCCGCCTCAAGGAGCGCGAGCACCAGCGCGCCGGCCTTCTGTCGGGTGGCGAGCAGCAGATGCTGGCGATCAGCCGCGCCCTGATGGGGAATCCCAAGCTCCTGCTCCTGGACGAGCCTTCGCTCGGCCTGTCGCCGATTTTGGTGACACAGATCTTCGACATCATCTCGCGCATCAATCGCGAGCGTGGGGTGTCCATCCTGCTGGTCGAGCAGAACGCGCACGTCGCGCTGAAGACCGCCGACTACGGCTATGTGATCGAGGTCGGTCGCATCGTGATGGAGGACACATGCGCGCGGCTGATGGAGAAAGAGGACATCAAGGAATTCTATCTCGGCCAGAAGGAGGTCGGGGTGCGGGGGCGCCGCCGCTGGAAGCGGAAGAAGCTGTGGCGGTGACGGAGCGAGCCGCCGTGCGGCCGGCGGTCCGACAGGATGCGGCGATCGGGCCGAGCATCGCCTCCATGCTCGAGCACCGTGCGCGCACGCGCCCGTCGCGCACGATCCTGCGGCAGAAGGATCGCGGCATCTGGAAAGAGGTGAGCTGGGCGCAGCTCGCCGCCCGGGCGAGGCAGGCCGGGATGGGGCTGCGCGCCATCGGCTTCGGGCCCGGCGACGTCGCCTGCGTGCTGTCGGAAACCAACCCGGAATGGGTCTACGCCGACCTCGGGGCGCTCGGCGTCGGTGGCATCTCGTCGGGCATCTATCCCACCGACGCGCCGGGACAGGTCGAGCACATCCTGCGCGACAGCGGCGCGCGCGTGGTGTTCGTCGAGAACGAGGAGCAGCTCGACAAGGCGCTGCAGGTGCGCAGTCGCTGCCCGGCGCTCGAGCGCGTCGTGATATTCGACATGAAGGGTCTGCGCGAGCTGAACGAGCCGGGCTGCGAAAGCTTCGAAGCTTTCCTGGCGCGCGGGGCCGAGTACGACGCGGCGCACGGGGGCGAATGGGAGCAGCTGGTCGGCGCGGTTTCGGACGGGCAGCTGGCCAACCTCGTCTATACCTCGGGCACCACGGGCCCCCCGAAGGGCGCCATGCTCACTCACCGCAATATCCTGTTCCAGCTCGTAAACCTCGGGCCGCAACTCGACTTTCGCGAGGGTGACGAGCGGCTCGCCTTCCTGCCGATGTGCCACGTCGCGGAGCGCGTGGCGGGCCTGTATCAGTCGCTCTACTCGGGGGTGGTCTCGAACTACATCGAGAACGCCGACACCTTGTTCGAGAACCAGCGTGAGGTGCAGCCCACCATCGCGCTCGCCGTCCCGCGCATTTGGGAGAAGATGCAGTCGGCCGTTACACTTCGGGCGCGAGATGCGACCTTCGTGCAGCGTCATGCCTATCATTGGGCGATCGGCGCCGGGCTGCGATTGGTGGACGCGCGCCTGTCGGGGCGCGGTGTGCCGCTAGTCCGACGCCTGGCTTTCTGGGCGGCGCTCCCCATGCTTCGCAACATTCGCCGCGAGCTTGGGCTTGACCGCGTGCGGCGCGCTTATGTCGGCGCGGCGCCGATCGCGCCCGACCTGATCCGCTGGTATCTCGCGCTCGGGATCGACATGCTGGAAGTGTACGGCATGACGGAGTGCTGCGGCGTCGCGACCGCGATGCCGGCTACCGCGATCCGCCCCGGCTGGGTAGGCAAACCGTGCCCGCATACCGAGCTCGCCTTCTCGGCCGAAGGCGAGATCCTGCTGCGCGGCGAGCACATATTCAGCGGCTACTGGAGCAATCCGGAGAAGACCGCGGACGCGCTCAGGGACGGGTGGCTCCATACAGGCGACGTCGGCCGCGCCGACGACGGCTACGTGCGTGTCACCGATCGCATGAAGGACATCATCATAACGGCGGGTGGGAAAAACGTCACCCCGTCCGCGATCGAGAACGAACTCAAGTTCAGCCCTTACATCGCGGACGCGATCGTGATCGGCGACCGGCGCAAGTTTCTCTCCTGTCTGGTGATGATCGACCACGAGAATGTGGAAAAGTGGGCGCAGGACCAGGCCGTCCCGTTCTCCAACTTCGCGAGCCTGACGCGCGCAGAGCCGGTGTTGCGGCTGATCGGGGCAGAGGTCGAGCGGGTGAATGCCAAGTTCGCGCGCGTGGAGCAGGTGAAGGCATTTCGTCTGATCGAGCAGAAGCTGGAGGCCGAAGATCCGGAACTGACGCCGACGCTGAAGCTGAAGCGTGCGTTCGTGAACAAGAAGTATAGCGAACTGATTGAGACAATGTATGCGGACGCATGACGGTTCGGCAGCACGTCGTTGGCGCCCCGGATCAGAGCCGGCCGTAACGATAATGACAATGGCGAGGAGGGAATCAAGCAAATGCGTCGTTGGCTGATGGCCGCTGTTGCGGCGATGGCGTCCGGGTCGGCCGCGCTTGCGGCTGAACCGACGCGCGGTGTGACTGCCAGCGAGATCGTGGTCGGAACCTACACCGACCTTTCGGGCGTCACTGCGATGTGGGGGGTGAACAACTCCAACGCGCTCCGCATGGCGTTCGACGAGATCAACGCCAAGGGCGGCATCAACGGGCGCAAGATTAAATACATTGTCGAGGACAACCAGTACAACGTCCCGCGCTCGGTACAGGCCGCCAACAAGCTGATCAACCGCGACAACGTGTTCCTGTTGATTGCCAACGACGGCACACCGATGAACGACGCGGTGATGCCCGAGCAGCTTGAAAAGGGCGTCCCGAACATGTTTCCGCTGACCTCCGCACGGTCGATGTTCGAGCCGTACAACCGTCTCAAGTTCGGGCTCTACGCATCGTATTACGACCAGATGCGCGCCGGCGTGAAGAAGGTGATGGAGGACGAGAAGCCGAAGGTGGTGTGCGCGCTGTGGCAGGACACGGATTTCGGCCGCGACGTGATGGCGGGCGTCCGCGATCAGCTTAAAGCCATGAACGTGACGCTGGCCGCAGAGGCTGCGCACCGGCCGACTGACACCGATTTCAGCGCGTCGGTGACCAAGATGCACGACGCGAAATGCGAGTTCGTGTTCCTCGCCACCATCGTGCGCGATACCAATCTGATCATCTCCGATGCCCGGACCAACGGCTGGAAGGTGCCAATGATGGGGCCGGCATCCACCTACGACGTCAACGTCGCGAGTGTGCCGGGCGATGCGAACGAGGGGCTCCGGGCAATGACGCCGGCGCTCTACGTCTACCCCGACGACCCGCGCCCCGACATCCAGGCGTTTGTGAAAGCCTACAAGGCGCGGTTCGGCCGAGACCCTAACTGGGCGGCGGAGCTTGGCTACTCGGCCGCGTATTTGCTTGCCGAGGGCCTGAAGCGCGCCGGTCCGGAATTGACCCTCGACAGCTTCATTGGCGGCATGGAGAGCATCAAGGACTATCACGACATGTTCGGCGCGCCTCCCATTAGCTACGGGCCAGGCGTCCGGGTCGGCAGCCACAAATCCTACATGGTGGCGGTGCACAATGGCCGGTGGGAACCGGTGACCAAGGAGCCGATTGGCTACTGACCGGCGAAACCGGCCGGCGCGCGCCCATCGAGGCCAGTCATGCAACCTCCGGCTAATTGGCCTGTTGAATCAAGTCGAAACAAAGGAGTTTGAGGCATGAGGGACCAGTTGGAAGGCGGCGCTCAGGAGTTTGGCGGCCGAGTGAAGGACGCGGTCGGCGGCCTAACCGGTGACTCGAAGACGCAGGCGGAAGGCAAGTACGATCAAGTGGCCGGGCAGGTTCAGCAGAAGTACGGCCAGGCCAAGGACGCGGCGAGCGACGGGTTAGAGACCCTGAGCGAGCAGGTACGGCAGCAGCCCGTGATGGCATTGCTGGTTGCAGGCGCCATCGGTTGGATCATTGGCCGGATCGGCCGCGCTCTATAATTAAAAGGGGCGAGCGTTCCCAAAACTGGAGCGCTCGCCCGTTCCTGCATGGGTGGCTTACGCCCGCGGCGGATGTATCTTGGGGGATCGTCGCCAACTCGCACAGTCAAGTGGCCGGGGTCACAGCACGCCAGTGGCCGTTGCGGCATGGTCGTTTGACGCGAGAAGGTAAAGAGGCATGTTTCAGAATTCTGTTAGCCGGCGAGACGCTCTCCGCTTCGGCCTTTTTGGGTTGGCTGCGGCACCACTGCTCGGCCGTAGGGCCTATGCGGATGGTTTGGCGTCGGCGGGATCGCCTGCGGCGGCGGTCCAGTCCTTCAACGCCGGCCTTCTGGGGGTAATGAAGGCAGGAGCCTCAACCCCCTTTGCCCGGCGCTATGCCATGTTGCAGCCGACGGTGGACCGGACGTTCGATCTTGACGCCATTCTCCGCGTCTCGGTCGGCCCGCACTGGGCGACCATGGCGCCGCAGCAGCAGGCTACGCTTTCCGCCGCCTTCCGCCGCTACACGGTTGCCAATTTCGTCGCCAATTTCGACAGCTACAAGGGCCAGACAATCGAAACCCTCCCCGGCCAGCAAAGCCTGCCGAACGGCGATCAGGTGGTCGCGACCCGGATCGTGTCCCCGAACGATACGCCCGTCGTGCTGTCTTATGTCTTGCGGCAGACGCCGGCGGGTTGGAAGGTGGTGGACGTGCTGGCCGAGGGCTCCATCAGCCGGGTCGCGACGCAGCGCTCGGATTTCCGTAGCCTGCTCAGCAACGGCGGTGGCCCGGCCCTGACCGCAAGCCTGGAGAACAAGGTGTCAGCCCTGTCGGGTGGCAGCCTAGCCTGACCGGGGAAGATATCCTCCTGGGACGGCTAAGCTGGTGTTTTTTGGGCCATAGCTGGGAAGCGCGCGGCGGCATGGAGCGTTAGCGCATCGCCCATGACGACCTTTACCACCGCTGCCGAGGAGCAGGCCGCGCCGGATCTTGCTGATCCGGTGGCGGCGGCTCGCGCGGCGAAACTGCGCTACGTCACCGACCGCTCTCCCGGCATTACGCGGCGGCCCGCCGAAAACGGCTTCGCCTACTTCAATCCGGATGGCTCGCGGGTGACCGATGAGACTGTGCTTGCACGAATCCGTAAGCTCGCGATCCCGCCCGCTTATAAGGATGTCTGGATCAGCCGGATCCCGAATGGTCATTTGCAAGCCGTCGGTCGGGACGCGCGCGGGCGCAAGCAGTATCGCTATCACGCGCGCTGGCGGGTGATCCGCGACGAAACGAAATACAGCCGCATGCTCCAGTTCGGCCGGCTGTTGCCCCGCATTCGCGAACGTGTGGCAGCTGACTTGTCACGGCCCGGCTTGCCGCGCGAGAAGGTCTTGGCCGCTCTGGTGCGGCTTCTCGAAACCACTCTCGCCCGCGTCGGGAACGAAGAGTACGCGCGGACAAACCGGAGTTTTGGACTGACCACGCTCCGGAACCGGCATGTGAAGATCGCGGGAAGCCATCTCACCTTCGACTTTCGGGGCAAGCACGGTATCCAGCACCACATCGATCTGGCCGACCGGAAACTCGCGCGGATTGTACAGCGCTGCCGCGACCTCCCGGGTCAGGATCTGTTTCAATACCTCGACGAGGAGGGCACGCCGCACGGGATCGGGTCGGAGGACGTGAACGACTATCTTCACGCGATCTCCGGCGAGGACATCACGGCCAAGGATTTCCGCACCTGGGCCGCGACCAACCTCGCCGCGCTTGCCCTGCGGGAACTTGAGGTGTTCGACACGCAGGCGAAGGCCAAGAAAAACGTCGTGCGCGCGGTCGAGGCCGTGGCGAAGATGCTCGGCAACACGCCGTCGATTTGCCGCAAGTGCTACATCCATCCGGCGATCTTCGACGGCTATCTCGATGGCAGCCTGCTCGACGGATTGAAGGCGAGGGCAGAACAGGTGCTCGAAGGAGAGCAGCCCGGCCTCACGGCGGAGGAGATTGCCGTGACGGCGTTCCTCGAAAAACGGCTTGCGGAAGTAGCGACGGCCTAGCTTCGCAACCACCACTGTCTGCTTGACGAGGTGTTCCACATCGCCGCCCCGAGCGATACCGTGCCCCCCGCAAGGGCGAGGTGGGGCGGGTGCTTGCGAGACGCGCACTGGGTTCGATCTGGGCGGACGCCGGACTGCCGGCCGAGCACCTTGAACTCCTCGAACTGACTGGGACCGACCCGGTCCTGCCGTCCTCGTTCGCCGTCGGAGCCGCCGTCCAGGCCAGCATCGCCGCGTCGGCGCTTGCCGCGTCCGTGTTCTGGTCTTGGCGCACCGGCGAGGAGCAACGTGTGGCCGTGGACATGCGTCACGCGGCCGCCGAGGCCCGCTCCGAGCGCTATATCCGCTTGGAGGGTCAGGAACCGGCCGAACCCTGGGATCGCATCGCGGGCACCTACCGTTGCGGGGACGGTGGTTGGGTCCGGCTGCACACGAACTTTCCCCACCACCGGGAAGGCGTGCTCCGGCTGCTCGGCTGCGAATACGAGCGCGAGGCGGTGGCGCGCAAGCTCGAGGGCTGGACGGCGCAGGCGCTGGAGGACCGGCTCGCGGAGGCAGGGCTGGTCGGCTCGCGGATGCGCAGCTTCGAAGAGTGGGATGTCCACCCGCACAGCACGGCGCTGGCTTCCCAACCGCTCGTCGGCATCGAGAAGATCGGTGCAGCGCCTCCGCGCGTGCCGACTAGCGGCGGCCCGGCCACTTTCGGGCATCCGGGTGCTGGAGATGACCCGGGTGATCGCCGGACCCGTATGCGGCCGGACGCTCGCCGCGCATGGGGCTGACGTGCTGCATGTCTCCGCGCCGCATCTGCCGTTCATGGCTGTCGAGGATACCGGACGAGGCAAGCTGTCCGCGCAACTCGACCTGCGCGAGCCGGCGTCCCGGAACACCTTGCGGCATCTGCTGCGCGAGGCCGACATTTTCGTCGAGGGATATCGGCCGGGAGGATTGCGCGCGCTCGGCTTCGGACCGGAGGAGGCGGCAGCGCTCCGGCCCGGCCTCGTCTACGTCTCACTGTCGGCCTATGGCCACCAAGGCCCTTGGTCCGAGCGGCGAGGCTTCGACAGCTTGGTGCAGACCGCAACTGGCTTTAATGCCGCAGAAGCCGAGGCGGCCGGTGTCGCGGAGCCGAAGCCGCTCCCCGCGCAGGTGCTGGATCATGCGTCTGGCTATCTGATGGCGTTCGGCGCACTCGCCGCCATGCGGCGGCAGTTGGTCGAGGGCGGAAGCTGGCTCGTGCGGGTGTCCCTGGCGCGCACCGGGCACTGGCTCCGAACCCTCGGGCGCGTCCCCGCCGGACTTGCGGCCCCGGAGATGCATTTATCGGAGATCCCCGACCTCCTCGAGCGATCTCCATCGGGCTTCGGCCCCCTGACTGCGATGCGGCACGCGGCGCAACTGGAAAGAACACCCGTACGCTGGGACCGCCCGGCCGTCCCGCTCGGCACCCACCCGGCCCGTTGGCCGTAAAGCCACGGCGGGGTCGGTCGGTCGCTGGCGCCGACACGCAAAGGTGTGTAACGTTCTCGCGCCCGAACGAGCTCGACAACAAGGGCACAAGGGGAAACGAGAATGGTTGAAATCAGCAGGCGCGACGCCGGTACTCGGCGCCGCGGCCTCGGCCGTCGTGTTGGGAGCATCGGGGCGGGCCGGTGCCGAGAGTGGCAGCCCGGCGAACCCGGCTGCGGTCGACGCGGCCTTGCAGCACATGGCGCAGGCGAAGCAGATCCCGGGGATCGTCATTCTGTCAGCAACGGACAAGCGCGTCATCCACCAGGGTGCGTTCGGAAAGCGTAGTCTCGCCCCGGGTGGCGCCGACATGACGATGGACTCGGTGTTCTGGATCGCCTCCATGACGAAGGCGATTACGTCGACTGCCGCCATGCAGCAGGTGGAGCAGGGCAAGCTCAGTCTTGACCAGCCTATCAGCGGCGTGCTGCCCGAACTCGCCGATGTGCAGGTGTTAGAGGGCTTCGACCAATCCGGGGCTCCCAAGCTTCGTCCGGCGAAGCGGCCGATCACGCTGCGCCAGCTACTGACCCATACGGCGGGCTTCACCTACGACATCTGGAATGCAAACACCGGACGCTATGAGAAGTCGGCCAAGCTTCCCAGCCTGATCAGCTGCAAGAATGACGCGCTCCGCACTCCGCTCGCCTTCGACCCGGGCGACCGCTGGGAATATGGGATCAATATCGACTGGGCGGGTAAAGCGGTCGAGCGCGTAAGCGGCCAGAAGCTCGGCGTGTATTTCCGCGAGCACATCTTCGGCCCGCTCGGCATGAGCGACACTGTCTTCAAGCTCGGCCCGTCGCAGCGCGCGCGGCTGGTCCAGATGCACGCACGTCTTCCGGACGGCTCCCTCAAGCCGATCGAGTTCGAGATGCCGCAGGATCCTGAATTCGAGATGGGCGGTGGCGGGCTTTATTCGACCGCGTCTGATTACATGAGGTTCTGCCAACTCTTCCTGCACGAGGGTCGGGCCGAGGGCGGCACCCCGGTGTTGCGCCCGGAGACGGTGGCACTGATGAGCCAGAACCAGATGGGAACCATCAATGTTGCGATGCTCAAGTCGGTGGACCAGGCTAGCTCGCTCGATGCCGAGTTTTTTCCTGGGATGGCCAAAAAGTGGAGCACGGCCTTCATGATCAATTCGGCGGAGGCCCCCACCGGGCGCAGTGCGGGTAGCTTGGCCTGGGCCGGCCTGGGCAATACTTACTTCTGGATCGATCCCAAGCGCCGCGTCGCCGGCGTGATCCTGATGCAGCTGCTCCCCTTTGCGGATACCACTGCTCTGGACGCCTTCGCCGGGTTCGAGAGCTCAACCTATAAGGTGCTGGAAGCCGCCTGAAGGGACACTGCCTGACCGGCCTGCGCGGGACAGCTAGGCTACGGCGAGCCCTCGGGCACGCCGGCCAGGCGAAGCCCGGCCGCGAAATGTTCGCGATCTTCCGGGCGCTCGAAGGGGCTGGTCTCCATAAAGTGGCATACGGTGAAGTCGGGTTCGATCGAAAGGAGGCGGCGCATCACCACGGCCGCCTCCTGTTGCTGCCCGAGATAGCCGAGCGCCGACAAATAGGGCTTGCAGGCTGCCGAGAAGGCCGGGTTCATCTCACTGACCGCGCGCCCAAAGGCGACGGCGGACTCGTAGTCGCGCTTGAGCAGCGCCACGATGATGAAGGCCGTGTCGAAGAAAAAGGCGTGCGGGTCGAGCGGGGACAATTTCTTGTAGCGGGTGATGCGCCGCTCCGCCTCCACCGCGTCGCCGAGATAGGCGTGCGCGACGCCCGATAAGTTCCAGGCCATCGCGAGGTTGGGGTTCGCCGACAGCGCCCGCTCGTGCAGCGCCACGGCCTCACGCAGCCGGTGATGCAGGAAAGCTCGCACGTGCCCGGCGGTGGTCAAGGCGCGCGCGTCGCTCGGGTCGAGCGTCACCGCACGCTCGGCATGCTGCCCGGCGGCTTCGAGCGCGGCGCTCGCATTCTCGGCCCAACCTTGGCCAACGAAAAAGATGTGCCAATAAGCGAACCAGCCATGCACGCTGGCGTAGTCGGGTTCCGCCTCGATCGCCTGCTTCAGAAGTTGTCCCGCCTTGATGAACGGCTCGCGCTCCATCCGGCCGATCAGCGGGATGGCGCGTAACAGCAGGTCATAGGCGGTCGGATCGTGGGGCGGCCGGGCGGCGACCCGCTTGGCCTCGATCAGAAGGATCTCCGGGTCGATCTGGGCCACGACTTCGGCGGCGATCTCGTCCTGGAGACTAAGCAGGTCATTGGTCTGGCGGTCGAACCGCCGCGCCCAGACCACTTGGTTGCCGGCGCGTATGTCCAAGAGCCGAAGCGTGATGCGGAGCCGGCTTTTAACCTTCTGGATGGTGCCGTCGAGCAGGAAGTCGAGCCCGAACGTACGACCGATCTCGCCTTCGTCGCGCGTGCCCTCCGCGAACCGCGCGAGAGAGTTGCTCGATACGAGGAACATCCAGCGAAAGCGAGCGAGTGCCGTGGTGATCTCGTCCGCCAACCCCGGTGAGAGGTGCGCTTCCTCCTCCGAGGTGCCCACGAGTTTGAGCGGCATGACCCCAAGCCGGGCGCCGCCGCGGGACGGGCGCTGTTCCGGTCGGCTCGCGGCTGGTTTCGGCCCTGGCTCGCGCTCCGGCTCGGGCGCCGGGGAGGGCAGCGGCTTGAGTGCGGCCCGGCTGCCGCCCCCGCGAATTTCCGCGAGCAGCCGCTGAGTTTCGATGGATGGCGGCGCGTCCAATAGGTCGGCGAGAACCGCCCGGCACCTCTCGTATGCCTGGATCGCCATACCCCGCTCGCCGCGTGCCGCGTGCGCTCGCATCAGCGCGCGCCACGCGCCTTCGTGCGCCCGATCGATCGAAAGCAGCTGCTGCGCTGCCGGGATCGCTGCCTCCGGCTCGACCTGCTCACGGAGGAGCGCCTCGGCCAAGGTCCGCGCCCGGTCGCGCAGCCTTTCGCGCTCGGTCGTCAGCCACGTGTCGAAAGCGGGATCAACGCCGT
>CAVWQV010000016.1:0-164462 GCA_963757115.1 uncultured Alphaproteobacteria bacterium
GGCCGAGGCCGCCGAACTCGATAAGCCATGCCGTTCGGATCTGCGCGCGCGTGGCGCCTAGCGTCTTCAGCACCACCGCCTCGCGCACCCGCCGTTGCTGTCCGGACGCGACCGCGCCGGCCAACACCAGCGCCCCGGCAAACAGGGTGACCGAGCCGGTGGCGGCCAGTGCGGTGGCGATGCGATCCAGCAGGTCGGCCACGGATCGCAGAATGTCCTCGATCCGGATGCCGGTGACGTTGGGCAGGGCGTCGGTGATCGTACGGAGCAGCGGGCCTTGCGCGGCCGGCGTTGCCCGCACAGTCGCGATGTAGCTGTGCGGGGCGTGCGCCAGCAGTCCGGGGCTCGCTACCATGGTGAAGTTGAGCGACAGGCTGCGCCACGCGATGTCGCGCAAACTGGCGATCTTGAGATCGATGTCCCGTCCAAGGACGTTGACGCGGATCACGTCCCCGAGCCCCACGCCCCAGCCTTTCGCGAGCCCGGCATCGAAGGAAACGAGCGGCGGGCCGTCGTAGTCTGCCGGCCACCATTGGCCCGCGACGAGATGCGTCCCGTCCGGCGGCTCGGCCGCGTAGGTCAGCCCGCGATCGCCGCGGAGCGCCCAGCGGGTTTCGGGCGTCGCCCGCACTTGCTCGGCGGGCACCCCGTTCACCGCGACCACCCGCGAGCGGAGGCTCGGCATGGTCCGCACGGAGGAAACGCCCGGCGCGTGACGGGTCAGCGCGTCGAAGCGGTCGATCTGGTCACCCTGAATGTCGACGAAGAAGAACGAAGGCGCGTTCGCCGGGAGCTGCTCGAGCACTTGCTGTTGGACGTTGCCCTGGATCAGGGCGACGGCGGCGAGGGTGGACAGCCCAAGGCCGACGGAGACGAGCATCAAGGGGGTTGCCGAACCCGGTCGGTGCAGGTTGGCGATCCCCAGCCGGGCGGCGGGCGAGGGGAGGCCGGGGACGGCGCGCGCGGCAGCAACGAGGCCGGCGCCGGCCAGACGGAACAGCAGTAGGGCACCGGCAGCGGCGGCGCAAGAACCAGAGTGCGAACCGTCGGTCAGGCGCGGTCGCAACCGTCAGCCCCACCAGCGCCACAGCGACGGCGGCGTTGGCAGCGATCACGGCGGCGCCCGGCCGGGCGCGTGCGGGCAGCAGCGCATCGCGGAACAGGGCCGCGCCCCCGATGTGCCGAACGCGGCCGAGCGGCCAAAGCGAGAAGGCGAGTGCAGTAAGCAGCCCGAACCCCGCGGCCTCCGCGAGCTGCCCCGGGAACAGGCCGAGGCGGGGCGGCACCGGCAAGGAGCCGGCGAGAACGGCCGCGAGCACGTACGGCAGGGCGGCGGCGGCGACCAGGCCGATCGCGACCCCAAGGCTGGCGAGGGCAAAAATCTGCAGCAGGCAAACCTGGAACACGAGCGCCCCCGAGCCGCCCAGGCAGCGCAGGGTGGCGATGGTCCGCCCGCGCGCTTCGATCCAGGCGCGGACGCCGTTCGCGACCCCGATGCCGCCGACCAGCAAGGCAGTCAGCCCGACCAGGCTCATAAACAAGGCCGTCTGCTCAATGAAGCGCTCCACCCCAGGAGCGGCCTCGCGCGGCCCGCGAATGCGCCAGCCCTGGTCAGGGAAGGCCGCGCGGATCGCATCGGCGGTCAACGGCGAGCCCGGCGGCAGCACAACGCGCAGCGCATATTGCACCATGGACCCGGGCGCGATCAGCCCGGTCGAGGGGAGTGCCGCAAGCGGGATCAGTGCGCGCGCCCCGAGCAGGGAGGGGCCGGCCACGCGGTCCGGCTCCACCGTCAGTGCCGCGCGCAGCTGCAAGCTCGCGTTGCCGAGGCGCACCGGGTCCCCCGCATGCAGCCCTAGCCGGTCCAGCACGACAGGTTCGGCGGCGAGGCCGAAGCGGCCGTCCCGCAACGCCAACGATGACGGCGGGGGTGTCGCCGAGCCCACCAGCGGCCAGTTGTCGTCTACCGCCTTGAGCTCGACCAGCTGGCGCTCGCCGCTCGCTGCTACCAGCATGGAGCGCATCAGCACGACGGCGGAGGTGCGGCCGCCTCTTGCGCGCAGCCAATCGCCGAGCGCCGAGGGCAAAGGCTGCGCGCCGCCCTCGATCTCGAGGTCGCCGCCCAGGATGCGCCGCCCGTCGGCGTCGAGCCCTGGTTCGATGGCGACCCGCAGGCTGCCAACCCCGCCGATCACGGCGACGCCGAGAGCTAGGCAGGCGAGCACGACGCGAAGGCCGCGAACGCCGCCGCGCAGCTCGCGCGGCCGCCAGGCGAACGGCCAGCCTCAAGCCATGGCCGGGAGTGCTATGCGGCCGTCGGCCATCCCTATCTGCCGGTCGCAGCGCGCAGCGAGGCCCCGGTCGTGCGTGATCAGCAGGAGGGTGGTGCCGGCCCGGGCGCGGAGGGCGAACAGGAGGTCCATGACGGCTACCCCCGTCGCGTGGTCGAGGTTGCCGGTGGGCTCGTCGGCGAGCAGAAACCGGGGCTCGGGGCGAAGGCGCGGGCCAGCGCCACCCGCTGCTGCTCGCCGCCCGAGAGCTGGCCGGGCAAATGGGTCGTGCGGTGGGCGAGGCCGACCGCTCGGAGGCTGGCGGCCGCCGGTCGGCGGCGTCCGGCCGGCCGGCGAGCTCGAGCGGCACCGACACGTTCTCAAGCGCGGTCATCGCCGGGATCAGGTGGAACGCCTGGAAGATGATGCCGATGGCCTCGCGCCGAAGCCGCGCCAGCGCGTCCTCCCCCATGCGCGATAGTTCATGCCCGGCGACGCGGACGGTGCCGCTCGTGGGTCGTTCCAACCCGGCCAGCACCATCAGCAGGCTGGTCTTGCCCGAGCCGGAGGGGCCGACGAGACCGACCGCCTCGCCCGCCTCGAGCTCGAGGTTCACCCCGCGCAGAATGTTGACCGGCCCCGCCGCCGCGGGCAGGGTCAGGTATAGGTCCTCCGTCCGGACAAGCGGTTCCGGCGCGAGCGAAGGTGTCGGCGGGGGCATGGCGTCCATCACAGCTGCATATGGTCCCCGCAGGGCGTTGCGGAAAGCGACCGTGCTTCTCCTCCTGCTGATGGGGGGCCTCCTGGCCTGGGGCGGCGCCGCGCACTCCGCGCCCGTGCGCCTCCTGGTGCTCGGCGACAGCCTTTCGGCCGGCTACGGGCTCGCCCATGCCGACGGATTCGAGGCGCAGCTGCAGGCGGCACTGGCAGCGCGGGGGCGCGAGGTCAGGATCATCGACGGCGCGGTTTCGGGCGATACCACCGCCGGCGGCCGGGCGCGGCTCGATTGGGCGCTGGCGGACGGCGCCGACGCCGCCATCGTCGAGCTCGGGGCCAATGACGGGCTGCGCGGGCTCGACCCCGCCGAAATGGAAGGCAACCTCCGCGCCATCCTCGACGCGCTCGCGGCCAGGCACATTCCTGTTCTGTTAACCGGCATGTACGCGCCGCCGAATTTCGGCTCCGACTACGGACGGGCGTTTCGCGCCGTGTTCGACCGGCTCGGCAAGCGGCCGGGCGTGCTCTACGATCCGTTCTTCCTGCAGGACGTTGCAACGGTGAGGGAGCTCAACCAGGCGGACGGGCTCCATCCCAACCCCGCCGGGGTCCGGCGCGTAGTCGCACGCATTCTCCCGCAGGTGGAGCAATTGCTGGCGGAGGCGGCCGGATGAGGCTGTTCGTCGCCCTCGACTTGCCTTGGGCCCTCAAGCAGCGCCTGCGAATGCTCGCGGGCGGCGTTCCTGGCGCGCGCTGGGTGCCGCCTGAGAACTACCACCTGACCCTGCGCTTCATCGGGGAAACGCCGAAGCATCGGGCCGAGGAGATCGACGAGGCCCTGCTCGCCCTTCGCGCGCGCCCGTTCACGCTGTGCTTGAGCGGCATCGGAACCTTCGACAAGGGCGGCCGCGCGGTCTCGCTTTGGGCCGGGGTGGAGCGCAACCCGGCCCTCGACCACCTCCAGAACAAGATCGAGACGGCGCTGCAGCGGGTGGGCGTGGAACCAGAACGGCGGCGCTTCGCCCCGCACGTGACCCTGGCCCGCCTGGACAACGTGCCGGAAGCCAAGCTCGCGGGCTTCATCCAATCCAACAATCTGTTCCGCGCCGAGCCGGTCGCCGTCGAGCATTTCACCTTGTTTAGCTCGCGGCTGGGAAAGGAGCAGGCGGTCTATACGCCCGAAGTCGACTACGAGCTGGCCTGATGACGCTGGGAGGAACACGATGCCCGTGGACCCGCAAATCCAGGAAATCCTGGACGCGATGGCCGGCTTACCGCCGGCGTACACGCTTTCCGTTGCCGATGCACGGCTGCGCATGGAGCAGCGCCCACGCGAGGGGTTGCGGGTGCCGCCCGTTGCCCGCGTGGCTGAGCGCAGCATCCCCGGGCCGGGCGGGCCGCTCCGGCTTCGGGTCTACACGCCGCACGGAGTGCCAGGCGAGCACGGCGTTGGGCCGTTCCCGCTCTTGGTTTTCTTCCACGGTAGCGGCTTCGTGGTGTGCAGCCTCGACACGCACGACGTCATGTGCCGCAATCTTTGCGCCGGCGCGGGATGCGTCGTCGTTTCCGTCGATTATCGGTTGGCGCCCGAGCACCCGTTCCCGGCCGGGCTCGACGACTGCCTGCACGCGACCCGCTGGTCCGCCGAGCACGTGCATGAGCTGAATGCCGATCCGCGGCGCATCGCCGTCGGCGGCGACAGCGCCGGCGGCAACATGGCCGCTGTCACCGCGATCCGCGTACGGGACGAGGGCGGCCCGCACCTCTGCGGGCAGCTGCTGATCTATCCGATCACTGACTACTACGAGCCGGGCACGCCGTCCTATGCGGAGAACGCGGAAGGTTACGGCCTGACGGCGAAGGGGATGGCCTGGTATTTCGACCACTACCTGGCCGACCGGTCGGAAGGCGCCGATCCGCTCGTCTCGCCGCTGCGGACGCCGAGCTTGCGCGGCTTGCCGCCCGCGCTGGTCTACAGCGCCGAGTACGACGTGCTGCGCGACGAAGCCGAACGCTACGCCGAGCGGCTGCGAGCGGACGGGGTCCCCGTCACTGCCAAACGCTGGCTCGGCATGAACCACGGGTTTTTTCAGTGGGTGGGCAAGGTGGATCGCGCCACCGCGGCCAACGACGAGGCATCCGCGTGGCTCAAGAGCGCGTTCGCGCAGGCGTAGCCCTGGTTCCCGGGGAAGCGGGCCAGGGCGAGGGATCACTCGAAGCGGCGGTGGCGTCGGCCCGCGCGTGTACCGGCCTGCGCGGACCTTCCGCTCGGGCCGCGCCCGATCCTGCGCGTGTCCACGACGGCGCGGCTGCTGATCACCAGCCAAGCGCCTGGCACCAAGGCGCACAACTCGGGGACGCCGTTCAACGATCCGTCGGGCGACCGGCTACGGGACTGGCTGGGGGTGGACCGCGACACGTTCTACGACGGGAGCCGCGTCGCCATCCTGCCCATGGGGCTGTGTTATCCGGGGCGGCTCCCGCAAGGCGGCGACGTCGGGCCGCGGGAGCGCTGCGCGCCGCTGTGGCATCCCCGGCTGCTGCCGCTGATGCCAGGGATCCGCCTCACTTTGCTGGTGGGGGGCTACGCGCAGGCCTTCGTGCTCGGACCGGGGGGGATGGGCGAGCGCGTCCGCGATTACGCCCAGTATCTCCCACGCTACTTCCCGCTACCGCACCCGTCCTGGCGCACCACGGGTTGGGAGAAGCGCAACGAATGGTTCGGCGCCACGGTGCTGCCCGCGCTTCGCCGGATAGTCGCGGCGACGCTCGCCTGATAGGTTCGTGCTCGGGGAAAAGGAACGCGGCATGGGCTATCCGGTGACCGAGCACGTGGTCCGCACCGACCGGCACACGACCTTCTATCTCGCCTGCGGGCGGGCGGACGCTCCGCTCGATCATCTTCGTGCACGGCTGGCCGGAGTTGTCGATCAGCTGGCGGCATCAATTGCCCGTCTTCGCGGGCCTCGGCTTTCGGGCGATCGCCCCCGACATGCGCGGTTATGGCCGCTCAAGCGTGTATCGGCAGCAGGCGGACTACGCGCTCGAGCACATCGTCCGCGACATGGTGGAGTTGATCGACGCCCTTGGCCGCGAGCGCGCCGTGTGGGTCGGCCACGACTGGGGCAGCCCGGTGGTTTGGAGCATCGCGAGCCACCACGCGGATCGCTGCGCGGGGGTGGCCAACCTGTGCGTGCCCTACATCCCGGACGGCTTCGGCCCGGCGAACGTCATCCCGCTGGTGAACCGCGACGTTTATCCGGAAGCCGAGTTTCCTGCTGGCCAATGGGAATACCAGCTTTTCTACCAAGAGAGCTTCCCGGCGGCGCACCAGGCGTTCGAGACGGACGTCCGCGCCACGGTCAAAGCGCTGTTCCGTCGCGGCAATCCGGAGGGTAGAGGGAAGCCGTCCCGCACCGCCCTGGTGCGGCGGGAAGGCGGCTGGTTCGGCGGCGCGGGTCGCGCGCCGGACCTGCCGCGCGACGCCGGTGTGCTCACTGAGCAGGACCTCGAAAGCTACACGGCGGCACTCGAACGCAATGGCTTCTTCGGGCCGGATGCGTGGTACATGAACGAGGCCGCCAACGTCAGCTACGCGCGTCAGGCGCCACACGGCGGACGGCTGACACTTCCCGTGCTGTTCCTGCACGGGGCGTACGATTTCACGTGCGAAACCGTCGATTCTCCCCTGGCCGCGCCGATGCGCGCAGCCTGCAGCGACCTTACGGAGGCGGTGGTCGAGTCCGGGCACTGGATGGCGCAGGAGCAACCGGCCGCGGTCAACGCAGCGCGTCGCCAAATGGCTGGCTCGCAACGTCCCGCACGCCTGGCCGGTGTAGCGACGTCGCGTGCTTTCAAGGGGAACGTTTGCTGGCGGCGGCTATTACGAGTAGTGGGAAGGGACGGAGTTCTAACAAGCGGATGCGGACTTGACGATGAGCGATGGCCGGCTTCCTCGCGTCGCTTGCCTCATGATGCAAAAGGATGAGATCGGGCTTCTCGAAGCGTGGATTTGCCATCACGGCAACCTGTTCGGGTTTGAGAACCTTTTCCTCTTCGACAACGGGTCCGTCTCACCGGTGGTGCGCGACATCTTCGAGCGGTTCAAGACCGCCGGGATCACCGTCGATTACAGCCACACGACCCGGCAAAGCTACCGCGACCGACCAGACATCTTCGCCGCGACCATCCATGACCTGGAAAAGTCGGCGGATTACGACTTCTTTCTCCTGCTCGACTGCGACGAATTCGTGGCTAAGAAGACGCCGTACGGGGTGACGGTCAGGCGCGAATCAATCCTGGAATACCTGGCGACGCTGGCGGGAGAGGAGCGCGTGCTCCAGGTCCCCTACCAGTTCGCCAATCACCCTCGCATTCCCGACCTTTTTGTCTATTTCGACTTTCACAAGGTGTTTTTCGCGAGGGGTGCATTCGCGGGGGTCGATCACGGCAACCACGTGGGGGTTTCCCGCACGGGCGCGGGTTTGCTCAAGACCAAGCTCGTCCATTTGCACTTCCATCATCGCTCCTACGACGTGCTGCTGGAGCTGGCGCGGCGGAAATGGCAAGGGGCCGAGAGCCTCACGGACGTCGAGGCCACGTATACGGGTCGCTCGGAACACCTGCCCCGCTACTTCCGGATTGGCCGGGACGGGTACTACGGGCAATTCGCCGAGGCACCGCAGTTCTACTTTCCGGCGTTTCGTCAGCAACTCCGAGAACTCGGTGGCCGCATCGATCTGTCGGTCGCCGTGGACGCGACCGGGCGGCACATCAAGTCGGCCGATGATCCGGTGATCGGTTGGTCCGACCCGCCGCTGTTCGGCCCCCTCGCCGATACGGGGGAGGAGTCCCGGATGACTGCGTTCGTGCCGACGCAGTTCAACGAGGACCTCTACCTCGCCGCCAACCGTGACCTGCAGTCTGCGGACTTGCTACCCATGACGCACTACTGCCGCTACGGCTTCAAGGAAATCCGGCGGCGGGAGCCGCTCTAAGCGGTCGGGACCGGCCATATCCCGCTCTGCCGCGGAACTCGGCAATGTCTTGTCATGATCGCGCCGGGAGACTATCTAATCGTGCATCTCCAATCCGCTCGAATACGAGGGGTGGCCTTAACGGGCCGCCTTTTCTGTTTGGACCCTGACCAGCCAATCCACACCGGCCTCGAAGCCAAGCTCGCCACGATCGTGACATCCACCCTTGAGGACATGGGGTATGAACTCGTGCGGATCGCGGTTTCCGGAAAAGACCGGCCGACGGTTCAGATCATGGCGGACCGGGCGGACGGCGCGCAAATCACGGTGGAGGACTGCGAGGAGATCAGCCGAGCCCTCAGCACCGTAATCGATGTTGCCGACCCGATGGGCGGGGCCTGGACACTCGAGGTCAGCTCAGCGGGGATTGACCGGCCGCTCACGCGGTTGAAGGATTGGAGACGCTTCGCCGGACACCGCGCGCGCGCGGAGGTCGATGAGCCCATTGAGGGCCGTAAGCGGTTCTCCGGCATGGTGCTCGGCGCTGACCACGAAACCGCTTGGATGCGGCTAGACGATGGCTCGGAGGTGAAGCTGCCGCGGCTGCAGCTGCGCCGCGCGCGCTTGGTGCTGACAGACGAGCTGATCGCCGCGACCGCCGGCAATCGACACCCGAACTGACGACCCATCGAGGGAATACCCGTCATGGATACCGCTATCGCCCGCCCCGAGCTCCTGTTGGTGGCAGACGCTGTTGCCCGAGAGAAGTCCATCGACCGCGAGGAAGTGCTGGAAGCGATGGAGCAGGCAATCCAGAAGGCTGGCCGCGCCAAATACGGCCATGAGAAGGACATCCGCGCCACCATCGATCGGCGAACCGGCGACGTGCGCCTGTCGCGGTGGACGGAGGTGGTCGATCCGCCCGAGGGTACGACGGTGGAGAACGAGGAAACGCAGATCCCGGTCCGCATCGCGCGTAAGTTCAAGCCGGAGATCAACGTCGGCGAGTTCATTGTCGATCCCTTGCCGCCGATCGATTTCGGCCGCATCGCCGCGCAGACCGCCAAGCAGGTGATCGTGTCGCGGGTGCGCGAGTATGAGCGCAAGCGGCAGTTTGACGAATACAAGGATCGCGTGGGTGAGATCATCAACGGCGTGGTCAAGCGCACCGAGTACGGTAATCTCATGGTCGAGCTTGGCCGCGCGGAGGCGCTGCTGCGCCGCGACGAGCTGATCCCGCGGGAAAGCTTCCGCAACGGCGACCGGGTTCGCGCCTATATCTATGATGTACGCGAGGAGCCGCGCGGGCCGCAGATCTTCCTCAGCCGCACCCATCCCGGCTTCCTCGCCAAGCTGTTCGCCCAGGAAGTGCCGGAGATCTACGACGGCATCATCGAGATCAAGGCGGTAGCGCGCGATCCCGGCTCGCGCGCTAAGATGGCCGTGATCAGCCGTGACTCGTCCATCGATCCGGTCGGCGCCTGTGTCGGCATGCGAGGCTCGCGCGTGCAGGCCGTGGTGCAGGAACTGCAGGGCGAGAAGATCGACATCATCCCGTGGTCACCGCAAGCGGCGACGTTTGTGGTGAACGCGCTTGCACCCGCCGAAGTCACGAAGGTGGTGATGGACGAGGAGGCTGGCCGGGTTGAAGTGGTGGTGCCGGACGACCAGTTGTCGCTGGCAATTGGCAGGCGCGGGCAGAACGTGCGCCTCGGCAGCCAGCTCACGCGCTGGGATATCGACATTCTCACCGAGGCGGAGGAAAGCGAGCGCCGGCAAGAGGAGTTCCGTCGGCGCAGCGGGTTGTTCGTCGAAGCGTTGGACGTTGACGACGTGATCGCGGGATTGCTCGTTACGGAGGGTTTCACCACGGTGGAGGAACTGGCCTTCGTGCCGGAAGACGAGCTGGCTTCCATCGAAGGCTTCGACGAGAGCGTCGCAGCCGAGCTGATCAGACGCGCGCAGGCATTCCTGGACCAGCGAGATACCGAATTGAACGAGAAACGCGTGGCGCTCGGCGTGAGTGACGATATCGCGGCGTTCGAGGAGCTGTCCCCCGCCATGTTGGTGGCGCTGGGAGAGAAGGGCGTCAAGACGTTGGATGATCTCGGCGACCTCGCTTCTGACGAGCTCGTCGAGATCGTCGGTGCCGACGCCTTGGACGAGGCGACTGCCAATGCGATCATCATGGCCGCTCGCGCGCACTGGTTCGAGGGCGAAGCGGAAGCCTCCGGGACCACGCAAGCGGCCGATGACGACGCGAAAATGACCTGGCGGACGCCGACGGCGAGCTGGAGCCGGAAGAAGCTGGACCGCTGCGTCGGTGCATCGTCACGCGCGAACGACAGGGTAAGGAGCGCATGATCCGCTTCGTGCTCGGCCCGGAACGGGTGTTGGTCCCTGATCTTGCGGCAAAGCTGCCCGGCCGGGGAATCTGGTTGAGCGCGCGGCGGGATGTGATAGAACGGGCGCGCGCTCAGGGCACGTTGACGAAGGGCTTTGCCCGGGCTGCGCGCGGTCCGGTCGCCGTGCCGCCCGACCTCACATCGGTTTTGCAGGCGGCTCTGGTTCGGCGCATCAGCGAATTGCTCGGGCTAGCGCGGCGCGCGGGTCAGGCGGTGGCCGGATGGGAGAAGGCGCGGGATTGGCTTCGCTCCGGGCGCGCTGTCCTTGTCGTGCAAGCATCGGATGGCAGCGTTGAGGAACGGTCGCGTTTTCTTTCTGGGGCCGCCCCGCATACGCAGGTTCTGGCGCCATTGCCGGCGTCAATGCTGGGACGCGTGTTCGGCAGAGAGCGGGTCGTGCATGTGGCGGTGGCGCCCGGTCGGCTCGCAGAAACGCTCCTCGTCGAGGCCGGGCGCTTGGCCGGCTTGACGGGGGATGACCCAGTTATGGCGGGTCGCTCCGGGCGCGGCGGGTTGCAATTTCCGGCAGGCGATGCCACCGGAAGCGAGATGAACAAACGGGCGGGTGAATGAGCGAAGGCAACGATCAGGATACGAGCAAGAGCCGACTCTCGCTTCGCCCCGCAGGGCGGATGGAGCTCGGCCGTACCGTGGATGCCGGGTCCGTCCGGCAAAGTTTCAGTCACGGTCGCTCCAAGGTCGTGCAGGTCGAGGTGCGCAAGAAGCGCGCGCCGGCACCGGGCGCCGCACCCGCGCCCGGGTCCGGCGGCGCCGTTCCCGGCGGTGCTCCTGCCCCGCGAGGGCCCCTGCAGGGGTCGGGCGGGCGCGGCTCGGCCGCGGGCGGCAACCGCCAGCCCTCCAGCCCCGCCCGCGCGCTGACGGCGACCGAACTTGCCGCGCGCCAGCGGGCGCTGGCCGATCAACAGCGGGAAAACGCCCGCCGCGAGGC
Source organism: uncultured Alphaproteobacteria bacterium (assembly GCA_963757115.1). Classification (GTDB taxonomy): domain Bacteria; phylum Pseudomonadota; class Alphaproteobacteria; order Acetobacterales; family Acetobacteraceae; genus CAVWQV01. The sequence goes on from CAVWQV010000016.1 coordinate 11,318, forward strand.
CGAGCGGCGCGAGCAGGATACGATCTCCATCCTGTCGGCCGCGGAGGAAGCGCGGAAGCGCGCCGAGGAGGAGGCGAGAAAGGCCGCCGAGGAAGAGGCGCGGGCGAAAGCGGAAGCGGAGCAGGCCGCCCGACAGGCGGCGGAGGAGGAGGCGCGCAAGGCCGCGATGGAGGCGGCGGCTGCCGCCCCGGCGCCTCCCGCAAACCGCGCTGAGGAAGCGCGTCGTCGCCCGCCCGCGTCGGCGCCCGCCGCTCCGGCCGTACCGAGCGAGACGCTCCGGTTGCGCACGGGCCGGGCGGAGGAGGACGAAGAAGCCCGGCCGGTTCGCCGCGTGGGCGGGATGATGCTGCCGGCGCGCAAGCCGGCCGTGGTGGTGCCGAAGAAGGGTGCGGACGACCGCCGACGCGCCGGCCGCATCGACGTGCAGGCCGCCATCGAGGGCGAGGACGAGCGCGTCCGCAGCCTGGCCTCGGTCCGACGCCAGCGGGAGCGCGAGCGGCGTCAGGCCGAGCTGGAGCGGCTGCGCTCCGACCAGGTGAGAGTGGTGCGGGACGTCGTGCTGCCCGAAACGATCACCGTCCAGGAGCTCGCCAACCGCATGGCGGCGCGCACGCCCGACGTCATCAAGGCCCTGATGAAGCTCGGCGTGATGGCGACCGTGACGCAGTCGCTCGACGCCGACACCGCCGAGCTCGTGGTGCAGGAATTCGGCCATCGCGCGCGCCGCGTGTCCGAATCCGATGTCGAAATCGGGCTTGAGGGTGCCGTCGACAAGGCGGAGGAGCTGGAGCCGCGCCCGCCGGTGGTGACCATCATGGGCCACGTCGATCACGGCAAGACCAGCCTGCTCGACGCACTCCGCACCACGGACGTGGCCGGTCGCGAGGCGGGCGGGATCACCCAGCACATCGGCGCCTATCAGGTGACCACCGAGGCGGGTGACGAGATCACCTTCATCGACACGCCGGGCCACGAGGCGTTCACCTCCATGCGCGCGCGGGGCGCCAGCGTCACGGACATCGTGGTGCTGGTGGTGGCGGCGGATGACGGCGTGATGCCGCAGACCGTGGAAGCCATCCGCCACGCCAAGGCGGCGGGAGCGCCCATCATCATCGCCATCAACAAGATGGACAAGCCGGACGCCAACCCCGACCGGGTGCGCAACGAGCTGCTGAGCTACGATATCGTCGTGGAGAAGCTCGGCGGCGAGACGCAGGACGTGGAGGTGTCGGCGACCAAGCGCACCGGGCTCGACAAGCTCGAGGAAGCCATCCTGCTGCAAGCCGAACTCCTCGATCTCAAGGTCAACCCGGAGCGGTCGGCCGAGGGCACCGTGATCGAAAGCCGCCTCGACCGCGGCCGTGGCCCGGTGGCGACCGTCCTGGTCCAGCGGGGCACCTTGTTCACGGGCGACATCGTGGTGGCCGGGGCCGAATGGGGCCGCGTGCGCGCCATGCTCGATGACAAGGGGCAGCAGAAGAAGTTCGCGACGCCTTCCACGCCGGTGGAACTGCTCGGCCTGACCGGGGTGCCCTCGGCAGGCGAGCCCTTGGTCGTGGTCGAGCAGGAAAGTCGGGCGCGCGAGATCAGCGAGTTCCGCGGCCGCAAGCTGCGCGAGACCGCCGTGGCCGGGCAGAGTGCCGCCCGCGGCACCCTCGACGAAATGCTCGCCCGCATCGTCGCCGGCGAGCAGAAGGAGGTGGCGGTCGTCATCAAGGCGGACGTGCAAGGCAGCGCCGAAGCGATTTCGGCGACGGTGCTCAAGCTCGCGCACGAGGAGGTGCGGGTACGCGTGCTGCATAGCGCCGTGGGCCAGATCACCGAAAGCGACGTGCAGCTTGCCCGCGCCTCGAATGCGGTGGTGATCGCATTCAATGTCCGGGCGACCAGCCAGGCGCGCGAGCTCGCCGCCCGGGATGGCGTCGACATCCGCTACTACTCGATCATCTACGAGGTCGCTGACGACATCGAGAAGATGGTCAAGGGCAAGGTCGCGCCCAAGGCGCGGGAGCGCTTCCTTGGCTACGCGGAAGTGCGCAAGGTGTTCGACATCACCAAGACCGGCAAGGTTGCGGGCTGCATGATCACCGAGGGCTTGGTCAAGCGGGGTGCCGGGGTCCGCGTGCTGCGCGACAACGTGGTGATCCACCAGGGCGAGCTGTCGCAGCTGAAGCGCTTCAAGGACGACGTTCGCGAGGTGGCGCGCGGCTACGAATGCGGCCTGTCCTTCGCCAACTTCCACGACCTCCAGGAGGGCGACGTGGTGGAGTGCTACGAAACCGAACTGGTGCCGGCATGAAGAAGCACGCTCCCGCCGAAGCCGGCCCCTCGCAGCGGCAGCTGCGCGTGGCCGAGGAGATCCGCCACGTTCTGTCCGGCCTGTTCGCCCGCACCGAGTTCCGTGATCCGGACCTGACGGGCGAGCAGATCACCGTGACGGAAGTGCGGATCGGCCCTGACCTCAAGCGTGCGACGGCGTTTGTCGCCCGCCTCGGGCGGTCCGACGTTGACGCGCTGCTCCCCGCACTCCGGCGCGCAACACCGTTCCTCCGCGCCCACGTCGCGCACGCGCTTCGGCTGAAGTTCGCGCCCGATCTGACATTCCAGCCCGACACGGCGCTCGAGCACGCGGCCAAAATCGACCGCTTGCTGCATTCGCCGGAAGTGGAGCGGGATCTGGGGAAGCAGCGATAGCGTCGATTCCGGCGGCGTTCCTGCCAGCATGGACGTTAGCCAAGCGCCAGTCATGGGCGGGGCTTGACCCGGCGTTCAGGGCTGCCGACCCGGCGTTTCCGACGGAACGCTCGTCGGTTCGGCCCGCGGATGGCCGGGCCGGGCCCGGCCGTGACGGCGACGAGCGTTGATGCGCCGCCGCCGTGGCCGCCCGCTCGATGGCTGGCTCATCATCGACAAGCCGCCGGGGGTTACCAGCACCGACGTAGTAAACCGCGTGCGCCGGGCTTTTGCGGCGCAGAAGGCTGGACACGGCGGCACCCTCGACCCACTGGCGACCGGCGTGCTGCCGATTGCGTTCGGGGCCGGCACCAAGACGGTCCCCTACGTGATGGATGGCGCCAAGCTATATCGCTTCACCCTGCGCTTCGGGGAAGCGCGCGACACGGACGATGCCGACGGACGCGTGACGGCAACGTCCGCCTTGCGGCCGACCGACGCCGCCATCCAAGCGTCGCTCGCGGCGTTCCGCGGTGCGATCATGCAGACGCCGCCCGCCTACTCGGCAATCAAGGTTGCTGGCGAGCGGGCCTACGACATGGCGCGGGAAGGACGTCTCCCGGCGCTTGTGCCACGCCCGGCGCGGGTCGATCGCTTCGAACTTGTGGAACGCCTCGACGACGACAGCGCGGTCTTCGAGGTGCAATCCGGCAAGGGCGTCTACATGCGCAGCCTCGCGCGCGATCTGGCGCGGGCTTGCGGAACGTTGGGCCATATCGCCGCCCTGCGGCGGCTGCGCGTCGGGCCGTTTACGGAGACGCAAGCGATCGCACTGGACAAACTGGCCGCTGGGGAGGATACCCGCCCGGCTACCCCGGACCTTTTGCTTCCGGTCGCGACCGCGCTGGCCGACATCCCGGCGCTGGCCTTGACCGAGGCGGAGGCCTTCGGCCTTTCGCATGGCCAGGCGATCAGCCTGGTCGCGCTGATGGGTCGCATTCCAGGGGCGGCCGATCCCGATGGTGGATTGGCGCGCGCCATGGCGGGGAGCCGCGTGATCGGACTGTGCCGGCTGCAAGACGGATGGCTCAGGCCCGAACGGCTGCTGTAAGCGACCACGCGCTCCTTCCACCCTCGACTGGAGTTTGGTCGATGTCGATCACTGCGGAGCGCCGCACGGCGCTCGTCTCCGAATACGCAACCAAGGCCGCCGACACCGGTAGTCCGGAAGTGCAGGTGGCCCTGCTTTCCGAGCGTATCGGCAATCTTACCGAGCACCTGAAGACGCACGCCAAGGACTTCCACTCCCGGCGCGGCTTGCTGATGCTGGTCGGCCGGCGCCGCCGGTTGCTCGACTATCTGAAGGCCAAGGACAACGCCCGCTACACTGCCCTGATCGGGCGGTTGAATCTGCGGCGCTAGTCCCCTGGCTTGGCCGGCGCTCGTTCCCATATGGCGAACACCGGCATCTCGCTCGCGCCATGGTGGCGTGGGGCGATGCTTGGGGGCGGCCCGCCCCCGTCGCCGCGACCGCGGCGGACCGACCATGATCGTCGATCCGGCAACGGTTCGGGACTACGACGGCCTCTCCGGCCGCATGGCCCGTGGCTGCACCAGCGCGCAGCCCCGTCCATGCAGCCCGAGGCGCCGTACCCGACCAGCAGCCTCGCATCGTCGAATTGGCATCCGCTCGGACGCGCGAATTCCGAAGGATCACTGATGTTTAACTATTACCGTAAGGAAATCGATTGGGGCGGTCGGAAGCTCGTCCTCGAGACCGGAAAGATCGCACGCCAGGCGGATGGCGCGGTGCTCGCGAGCTACGGCGACACGATCGTGCTTTGCACGGCCGTCGGCGTCCGGACGCCGAAGGTTGGGCAGGATTTCTTCCCGCTCACCGTCGACTATCAGGAAAAGGCGTTCGCCGCCGGCAAGATCCCAGGTGGTTTCTTCAAGCGCGAGGGGCGGCCCTCCGAAAAGGAGGTGCTGGTCAGCCGCTTGATCGACCGGCCGATCCGTCCGCTGTTCCCGGAAGGCTTCCGCAACGAGGTCCAGGTCGTGGCGACCGTGCTGAGCCACGATCTGGAGAATGACCCCGACGTGGTCGCCATGATCGGCTGCTCGGCCGCCCTCACGCTCTCCGGTATTCCGTTCTTCGGCCCGGTCGGCGCCGCCCGCGTCGGCTACGAGGATGGGCGCTACATCCTCAACCCCACCGCCGCGCAGAAGGAGACACCCCAGCTCGAGCTGGTTGTCGCGGGCACGACCGAGGGCGTGCTTATGGTGGAGTTTGAGGCGCAGGAGCTGCCTGAGGACGTCATGCTGGGGGCGGTGACGTTTGGCCACCAGGCGTTTCAGCCGGTGATCCAGGCGATCATCGAGCTGGCCGAGCGGGCCGCCAAGGACCCGTGGCCGCTGTCCGAGCCGTCCGAGGAGCAGCGGGCCATCGGCGCCCGGGTCGAGGCGTTGGCGCGCGGGCCGCTGGCCGAGGCTTACAAGGAGAGCCACAAACAAACGCGACACGAGCGGATCGACGCGGCGAAGCGGGAGGCGCTCGCCGGCCTCGCGGCCGAAGGTGTCGAGGCCGACAAGGCGAAGGCCCTGTTCAAGGACCTGGAGGCCGAGATCGTCCGCAACGCCATCCTGGATACCGGGCGGCGCATCGACGGGCGCGACACGCGCACCGTGCGGCCGATCGTTGCCGAGGTAGGCGTGCTGCCTCGCGCGCACGGCTCGGCGCTGTTCACCCGCGGCGAAACCCAGGCGCTGGTCGTAACGACGCTCGGCACGGGGCAGGATGAGCAGGTCATTGACGCGCTCGAGGGCGAATACCGGCAGAACTTCATGCTGCACTATAATTTCCCGCGCTACTCGGTGGGCGAGACGGGTCGCATGGGATCGCCGGGCCGGCGCGAGATCGGCCACGGCAAGCTCGCTTGGCGGGCACTCCATCCGGTGCTGCCGGGCAAGGAGAAGTTTCCCTACACGATCCGCATCGTCAGCGAGATCACCGAAAGCAATGGCAGCTCTTCGATGGCTTCCGTGTGTGGCGGCTCGCTCGCGCTGATGGATGCCGGCGTGCCGCTGGCGCGCCCGGTCGCGGGCATCGCGATGGGGCTGATTAAGGAGGACCGGGGCGTCGCCGTGCTGTCGGACATCCTCGGCGACGAGGACAGTCTCGGCGACATGGACTTCAAGGTCGCCGGGACCGAGCAGGGCGTGACCAGCTTGCAGATGGACATCAAGATCACGTCCATCACGCCTGAGATCATGCGGATCGCACTCGACCAGGCGCGTGAGGGCCGCGTCCACATCCTGGGCGAGATGGCGCGCGCCATTACCGGTGCCCGCGGGGACGTGGCGGCGACCGCGCCCCGCATCACGGTGATGAACGTGCCCAAGGAGAAGATCCGTGAGGTGATCGGCACCGGCGGCAAGGTGATCCGCGAGATCGTGGAGCAGACCGGCTGCAAGATCGACATCAACGACGACGGCACGATCAAGATCGCGGCCACCGATCAAGGCCAGGCGCAATCGGCGATCGACTGGATCCGGGGCATCGTTGCCGAGCCGGAGATCGGGGTCGATCTATAACGGGAAGGTGGTTAAGACGGCCGATTTCGGCGCGTTCGTGAACTTCCTGGGTTCGCGTGATGGCTTGGTGCATATCAGCGAGTTGGCCCAGGGCCGCGTCGGCAAGACCAGCGACGTGGTCAACATGGGCGATCAGGTGAAGGTGAAGGTGATCGGCTTCGACGAGCGCGGCAAGGTGAAACTCTCCATGCGCGTGGTCGACCAGGCGACGGGGGCGGACATCACCGACCAGGTGGGGGCCAAGCCCGGGCGGACGCGAGCGACGCGACCGGTTCGAACTCCCAACCTGCCCCGATCGACCAGCCTCAGCCTGCTATCGGCGAGTAGCGTCGAGTAGAAGGTCTTGTGAAGTGGGACTGCGGCCATGAAGCTGATCAACGCGATCCGCATGGGCGGCGTCGACGTGCTGCCGGTCGTGGAGGGCGGCAAGGGGATCTCCATCTCCAACGGCATTTCGTCCGGCAACTGGGCGTTCGCGGGCGGGGTCGGCACGTTCAGTGCCGTGAACGCGGACAGCTACGACGCCGCTGGCCGCCGCATCCCACAAACCTATTCCGGTCGGACACGGCGGGAGCGGCACGAGGAGCTGGTTGGCTATTCGGTCCGCGGCGCAGTCGCGCAGGCCCGACAGGCCTACGAACTGGCGAGCGGCAAAGGGCGCATCCATGCCAACATCCTTTGGGAAATGGGCGCCGCCGAGCGCATCATCACGGAAGTGCTGGAGCAGGCCAAAGGGCTGATCCACGGCATCACCTGCGGTGCCGGAATGCCCTACCGGCTGTCCGACATCGCCGCGCGGTTCGGTGTCCACTATTATCCCATCGTCTCCTCGGCTCGGGCCTTCAACGCGCTTTGGAAGCGCGCCTACAGCAAGGCGGCCTCGTTGCTCGGCGGGGTCGTCTACGAGGATCCTTGGCTGGCCGGCGGCCATAACGGGTTGTCCAACAGCGAAGACCCGACCAAGCCGGAAGACCCGTTCCCCCGGGTGCTGGCCCTGCGGCGGCAGATGCGGGAGTTCGGTTTGCACGAGACGCCGATCATCATGGCGGGCGGCGTCTGGTGGTTGGAGGAGTGGCAGGATTGGCTCGACAACCGCGATCTCGGGCCGATGGCGTTCCAGTTCGGGACCCGCCCGCTGTTGACCAAGGAAAGCCCGATCGGCCAGGCCTGGAAGCAGCGATTGCTGACCCTCAAGGAAGGCGACGTCTTCCTGAACCGGTTCAGCCCCACGGGGTTCTTCTCGAGCGCCGTCAATAACGGCTTCATCGCGGAACTGCGGCACAGGAACGAGCGGCAGATCGCCTACAGCAACGAGCCGGTCGGCGAGCACGTCGCGCAGTTCGGCGTTGGGCCGCGCAAGCGCATCGTCTACGTCACGGCAGGCGACCTTGCCCACGCCCGGGCCTGGGAGGCGGAGGGGTTCACCGAGGCGCTCCGGACCCCGGACAGCACGCTGATTTTTGTAACGCCGGACAAGGCGCGCGAGATCGTCGCCGACCAGGTAGCCTGCATGGGCTGCCTCAGCCAGTGCCGCTTCTCCAACTGGAGCCAGCACGACACCGACCACAGCACGGGCAAGAAGGCTGACCCGCGCAGCTTCTGCATCCAGAAGACGCTGCAAGCGGTCGCGCATGAAAGCGACTCGGCCGAGGCGCTCGAGCATAACCTCATGTTCAGCGGCCACAACGCGTTCCGTTTTGCCTCCGACCCGTTCTACTCGAACGGTTTCATTCCCACCGTTAAGCAGTTGGTGGAGCGCATCCTGACCGGCCGCTAGCCGTCCCGTCGGGCGGGGTGCCAGGATGACGGAGGCGGCGCGGGCGGTCCCGGCGATCCTGCGCGCTTTGCTGACGCTGGTTTTCGCCTTCGTCGTCATCAAGGCGGCGTCCTCCGACCTGACCTGGGACGAGTCGTGGAGCTACCTGTTCTACGGCCGCACGCCGCTCGGTTTCACGCGGCTCGACTACGCCAACGACCACCCGCTCAACAGCATCCTGATCTGGGCGGCGACGCGGATGTTCGGCAATTCCGAGTTCATCATTCGCATTCCGAATGTGCTTGCGGGCGGGTTGTATCTTTACAGCACGGCAAAGCTGATCGGCGCGGTGCGCTGCAAGCTGCTCGCCTTCGCGCTATGCGCGCTCCAACCCTATCTCATGGACTACTTTGCGCTCGCACGTGGCTACGGCATCGCCGCTTCCTTGGTGCAGTTCGGGTTGGTGGCGCATTTCTTCGGGCCCAGGCCACGCCCGGCGCTGATGCTCGCCTCCTGCCTGCTGGCGAGCCTCACCGTGTTTTCTACCCTGGTCATCCTCTACGCGCTTCTGGGCAGCCTTGTGATTATGGCCATCGTGGCACGGAGCGCCGCGGCAGCGCCGCGTTTCTCCGCTGCGGCGGCTGTTGCGCGAAGGTGCGACGGGACCCGCGAACTCGGGGGAGGACGGGGCGGCCATTCCGTGGCGGTGCTAACCGTCGTGTTCGGGATGCTCGGCCTGGTGCCCGTCGCGGGCCTGCTTCGGGTCTCGCGCGAGGGGTTGCCGCTGTACGGCTCGACCGCCGGATTCTTCGATGCGACCGTCCGTGGGGTCGCCCGGATGTATGTGCCTGATGCCTGGTCTACCGCCACGGCCCTGGCGATCCTGCTCGGGCTCGCCGTCCTGCTGGTGGGCGGTTTCCGCTGCTTTGGCCGGCGCGCGGCAACGCTGTTGCTGGCGAGTGCCGGCGCGCTCGGCGCAACCTGGCTTTCGGCGCGCGTGCTGGGCAAGCCACTCCCGACCGGTCGGCTGTTGCTGCCTGCCGTGCCGCTCTGGAACCTGACGGTGGTCGCCATGGCCGAGGACGTCCGCCTCGCGGGCAGCCGACTGGGCCGGCTCGTCATGGAAGGTGCGGGCCCCGCGCTCTGCGTCGTGCTCGGCCTGATCTTTCTCCACAAGCTGCATTTTCAGCGCTACTCCGACTGGCCGGAGGATTATCGGTTGCAGAACCGGCTGGCCCAGGCGCTCGCCGGCCGGCGCGAATGCTTGCCGGCCGATGTGTGGGAACGCTACGGACACGTCTACTACCTGGACCGCTGGTTCCCGCCCGACCGGCGGCCGCCGGATGTCCGATGCCCCCTGCCCTGAGCAGTCCTGATCACGGACGGCCGGTGGTAGGCTGGTGAGAATAGCACGAGGGACACATGACGCGCTCACTCAAGGTCGCGGTGCAGATGGACCCGATCGAGTTCATCAACATCGACGCCGATTCCACCTTCGCATTGATGCTGGAGGCGCAAGCGCGAGGCCACCTGCTGTGGCACTACGAAGTACGGCATATGGCGCTGCGCGAAGGTGCCAAGCGGGAAACGGGGCGCCGTGAGGAGCGATTGCTTGCCCGCGCGCGCCCGGTCAGCGTGCGCCGCATCCGCGGCGACCATTTCGCGTTCGGCGAGCCGGTGCTGCTCGATCTCAGCGGCATGGACGTCGTGCTGATGCGGCAGGATCCGCCGTTCGACATGGCCTACATAACGGCGACGCACATGCTGGAGCACATTCAGCCGGGCACGCTGGTCGTGAACGACCCGGCTGCCGTCCGCAACGCCCCCGAGAAAATCCTGGTGACGCACTTTCCCGATTTGATGCCGCCGACCCTGGTGACCTGGGATCCCGAGGCGGTGCGTGCGTTCCGGGCCGAGCATCGGGACATCATCGTCAAGCCGCTGTTCGGCAACGGCGGGGCCGGCGTGTTCCGCATCAAGCCGGATGATGAGAACCTGTCGGCGCTGCTGGAGATGCACTCCGCCCGGTCGCGCGAGCCGTTGATGTTTCAGCGCTACGAACCCGCCGTGCGGCAAGGGGACAAACGGATCATCCTGGTGGACGGAGAGCCGCTCGGCGCGATCAACCGGGTCCCGGCGACGGGCGAGGCGCGGTCCAACATGCATGTGGGCGGCCGCCCGGAACGGACCACCCTGACCGCCCGCGACCGCGAAATCTGTGCTGCGATCGGGCCGGCGCTCCGCGCGCAAGGCATGATCTTCGTCGGCATCGACGTGATCGGAGACTACCTCACCGAGATCAACGTTACCTCGCCCACGGGCATTCAGGAGGTCGCGCAGTTCGACGGCGTGCAACTCGAGCGCGCGATCTGGGACAGCATCGAAGCCAAGGCCGCCGCCGCGCGCACGAACGGTTCTGATAGTATCTGAAAGCAGGCCCGCCCTCGCAAATTCGTTTCGCTCAACGACGTCGTTTCGGCCCGTTTCGAGGGTAGCGGGGCCGCCTTAACAACCCGCTCACCTCTGCGCGGCATAATCGCGGCATGTTCCCCGGTGCCGGTCAATGTGGCTGATTCGGCTATGCCGCTCCGGGTGGGGGCGGCTTGCGCCCGCGACGGCGCTGCCGGAGGAGGTCGAGGCCGCGCTCGGTACAGGCCGCTGTACACGCGCGTGTCTTCGCTGCTGATCGCGCACCTGACCGGCATCTGCGTCTGCGCCGTCGCGATGGCGCGCGTGGGCGGTGTCTGGCCCACGGTTCTCATGGCGACCCTCCTGCTGCTCATGGTGGCGCGCGCCTGGGTCGTGCTCCCCATTCGCCGACTGCCCATGACCACGCCGTCGGAGGTGCTGCGCTGGCGCGCACCGTATCAGGCGGTCGGGCTCGCCTGGGTCGCGGCGAGCTCCGCCATGTGCAGCCTCTGCCTGGCCGCGAGCGGCGACGAGCTCGTCCGCATCCTGGCGCTCACGTTGATGTTCGCGAACGCAAGCGGGACCGCCTCCCGCAACGCCGGGACGCCGCGTTTCACCATCATCCTGCTCTGCGGTTGGCTGGTACCGTTGATCGCCCTCGCACCCATGCTCGGGCCTTGGTATCGCCTGTTCTCGTTCATGCTGGCCTTGTACCTCGTGGGCCTCTGCTCCATCGTGCGCCGGCACCACGCGGATACGCTCGCGATGCTCAGTGCGGAGCGGCATTCGGCCGCGCTGGCGGCACGCTTTGATGCCGCGCTGAGCAACATGACCCAGGGCTTGCTGTTGTTCGACGCCAGGGGATCGCTCCAGGTCGTCAATCGCCGGTTTCTCGAGCTGTTCGGTTTGCGGCCGGACAGTTTGCGGCTTGGCATGACGACGGCCGAATTCGTTGCCGCGTGCAGCGCGAATGGCGTGCTGCACGAGCTGTTCCCGCAGTGCCAGGCCGTTACGTCGCGAGAAGGTAGCCGCGCCGTGCTCGACCTTGCCGATGGACGGGCGTTCGCGCGATCGGAGGAAACCCTGCCGGACGGAGGCTGGGTCATCACTCTCGAGGACGTCTCCGAAAGCAGGCGTGCACAGCTCACGTTGGCCGAGCGGGAAGGGGAACTCCGTACGATCGTGGAGAACGCCGCGGCCGGGGTGACGGAGATCGACTGCGCGACCGGCCGCTTCGTCCGGGTCAACCGCGTGTTCTGCGAAATGGTCGGCTGGAGCGAGGTCGACCTGCTCGGACCACTCTCCCGCAAGGATCTGACCCACCCCGACGACCGGGCCAGCGCCAGAGAGCAATGGCTCGCGATATGCGAGACGGGGCAGCCCTATGAGGCGGAGAAGCGATACTGCCGCTCGGATGGCGCTATCATCTGGGGCCGGCTCGCGGCTTCGGTTTCCGCCGTCGACGCCGCCGGGCGCCCGCGCCGCGTGGTTGCGATCGTCACTAATATCACGGCCCGCAAGGCCGCCGAGGACGAGTTGCGAGCCAGCCGGGAAATGCTGCGCTTGTCGCTCGACATCGGACGGATCGGCAGCTTCCGCATGGAGCACAAGGCCGGTCTGATCCATTGCGAGTCGGAAACCCGGCAGATGCACGGCTTTCCGCCTAGCGACGCGCCGCTCCCGGTGGCCGACTGGGTTGCAACCTGGCTTGACGAAGACCGGGAAAGAGTGAGTGCCGACCTGGCCGCGACATACGCAGGAAAGCACACCATTTCCAGGTTGGAATACCGCTTCAACCATCCCGAACTGGGTGTTCGGCATATTGAGACGCGCTCCCGCGTCGAGTACGACGAAGCAGGAAAACCGAACGGTTCAATCGGCGTCGCCATCGACGTGACCGAGCGCCGCGAGGCGGAAGCGCGCATCGCCCATCTCGCGCACCACGACGCGCTGACCGATCTCCCCAACCGGACCCTGTTCCGGATCCGCCTCGAGGAGGCGCTGGCACGTGCCAAGCGCGGCGACGGTTTCGCCATTTGCTGCCTCGATCTGGACTACTTCAAGGACGTCAACGACACGCTCGGGCACCCGGTCGGCGATGCCCTGCTACAGGCCGTGACCGAGCGGTTAAGGGCGGTGATGAGGCCGACCGACACCGTCGCTCGCCTAGGGGGTGACGAGTTCGCCATCATCCAGTCGAACCTGGACCAGCCCGCGAATGCGAGAACGCTGGCCGAGCGCCTGATTGCGACCATGGCCGTACCGTTCGAGATCGAGGGGCACCACGTGATGATCGGCACGAGCGTCGGCATCGCCCTGGCGCCGGAGGACGGGCTCGACGCCGACCTGCTTCTCCGCAACGCGGACATGGCTTTGTACGGGGCCAAGGCCGACGGGCGTGGCCGCTATCGGTTCTTCGAGCCCGAGATGAACCACCGGATGCAGGCGCGGCGGGCACTGGAGCTCGATCTGCGTCAAGCGCTGGAGGCCGGCGAGTTCGAGCTGATGTACCAGCCGTTGGTCAGCGTGTCGGCGCGAACGTTGCGGGGCTTCGAGGCGCTCCTGCGCTGGCGGCATCCGACGCGCGGCCTCGTTCCGCCCGATCGCTTCATTCCCCACGCCGAGGCGATGGGGCTCATCGTCCCGATCGGGGCCTGGGTGCTGCATACGGCCTGTGCGGAGGCGGTGCGGTGGCCGCGGGCGCTGCGGGTTGCCGTCAACCTGTCCGCCGTCCAGTTCAGCGGCGATGATCTGGTCGACACGGTGGCGGACGCCCTCCGCCACTCCGGCCTCGATCCCGCTCGGCTTGATCTCGAGATCACCGAAACGGCCATGCTGCACGACACCGAAGCGACGCTCGAAACGTTGCACCGACTGAAAGCACTCGGCGTTGCGATCGCCATGGACGATTTCGGGACCGGGTATTCCTCGCTCAGCTACCTGCAGCGCTTCCCGTTCGACAAGGTGAAGATCGACCGCTCGTTCGTCGCCAATCTCGGCCGCACGCGGGAAAGCGCCGCCATCGTGGGCGCCGTGATCGACCTTTGCGCGGGGCTCGACATGAGCACGACGGCCGAGGGCATCGAGCACGAAAGCCAGATCGCCGCCCTGTCGCAGACGCGCTGCACGGAAGCGCAGGGCCACTACATAAGTCCGCCGCGTCCCGCCGAGGAGCTGCCTGCGCTCATTGCGGCGCTCGACCGGCCGGCCCGCGTCCTCGTCGATCAGCCCGGCTGAAGCTTTCTCCACGGCGCATGGCGCCTCGCGCGGGAACGCGGCACAATCGAGACGTGCCGCCAGACGGACGGCCGCACGCGAGGAGTTTCACCATGGAACCACTGGACTCCGCCGACCTGCCGCCCGGCATCCGTGCCCGCTTCGTCCCCGACGTCAACGGGCTGACGGTGCACGTGCTGGAAGCAGGTTTCGAAACGCCGCGCCGCCCTTGTCTGCTGTTGCTGCACGGGTTTCCGGAGATCGCCTACTCGTGGCGCAAGATCATGACGCCGCTGGCCGCGGCTGGCTTTCACGTCGTGGCGCCGGACCAGCGCGGCTACGGCCGCACCACGGGATGGGACGCCGCCTATGACGGCGATCTCGGCCCCTATCGGTTGCTCAATCTCGCCACGGACGCGTACGCCCTGGTGCGCGCGCTCGGCCACGACCACGTGGCCGGCATCTTCGGTCACGATTTCGGCGCCCCGGTGGCCGCCGCCTGCGCGCTGATCCGGCCCGACGTGTTCCGTTCGCTGGCGCTCATGAGCGGCCCGTTCGCCGGCCCGCCGGAGCCGCCTTTCGGTGCGCCGCCGTCCCCGGCCATCCACGCGGCCCTCGCCGCACTCGCTCGCCCGCGCAAACATTACCAATGGTACTACTCGACGCGTGAAGCCGACGGGGACATGCGCCGATGCCCTCAAGGCGTGCACGATTTTCTACGCGCGTACTTCCACGTCAAGAGCGCCGACTGGACCGGCAATCGCCCGCATCCGCTGCTTTCCTGGTCTGCCGAGGAGCTGGCGAAGATGCCAACCTACTACATCATGGACCTCGGCAAGACGATGCCGGAGACGGTCGCGCCGCACATGCCGGCTCCGGAGCAAGTGGCGGGCTGCGCTTGGCTCACCGACCGCGAGCTTGCGGTCTACAGCCGGGAGTACATCCGCAACGGTTTCCAAGGCGGGCTGCAATGGTATCGGTGCCGCACCGACGGCACGCATCGGAACGAGCTCGCTCTGTTCGCCGGCCGTACGATCGACGTGCCGGCGCTGTTCGTCGGAGGACGCAGCGACTGGGGGGTCTACCAGAACCCGGGCGCGCTCGAGCGGATGCAAACCGCGGCCTGCACCAGGATGCGCGGCTGCCATCTCGTCGACGGCGCCGGTCACTGGGTGCAGCAGGAGCAGCCGGAGCGGGTCACCGACCTGCTGCTCGGTTTGCTCCACTCCTGACCGCTCAGCGCGTCGTCGCGCTGCTTGGGACGGGTCCGGGCGGCCCGTATCCCGCGCTGGGTATTGGCGGGTATCCTGGCGGCAGCGGTTCATAGGGCGTTCCGGGCGGTGGGGGCTGCCCGTTCATCCAGTGCCACGGCCCGCGATAGTTGGCGTCAAGCTGCCCCTCATTGAGCCGATCGACCTGCGCGTCGCCGGTGTTGTTGCTGCGTCGGTCGATATGATGATGGTGGTGGCGTGAAGCGTCGGCGGCCTGGCCAGGAACCGGCGCAAGCACGACGGCTGCCGTGGCAACGGCGGTTGCCGCGGAAAGTCTTCTGGCCATGAGTCGCTCCTTCCTCGGATGCGCAAGCTTTCGGCTCGCCGGAGCGTGCGCCTCGCCAAGTGTATCGTCCATTAAAGCGGCGCGAGAAGAAGCGATCCCAATCGAAGCCGGCCCGGCTTGCACCCATGCGCCCGCCGCCGCACAAGAAACCCGCGTCGAGGAAGCGTTTCGGAGTGAACATGAGCGGCGAGGAAGCCCACGAGCATATCGAGCACTTGGGCCATGCAGAGCACGGCCACGACATCGGGCCGGCGGCCCGGCGCGCGGCCGTCGTGATCGCCGTGCTGGCCGTGGTGCTCGCCTTGACCGAGTTCGCCGGCAAGAGCGCTCAGGTCGCCTATCTCGCCGACCACATCGCGGCTACGAGGCATGCTTCGTGGCTCAGCCGGACCTTGAGCCAGAGAGTCTGGTCTTCAACGACGAGATCGTCACCTCGACCACGATGACGCGCATGCGTGGCCGGACGAAACGCGGGCAACGCTGCCGGCGCCCGTGCTGCGCGGACATTGGCAGACCACGACGAACAGCGGTGCGCTACGGCTGAGGGGCATGACCGCGCCGAGGGTACTCGACGGGCCGATGAACGGCGACGCATTCCTGGACTACGTCGAGCAACTGCTGGTACCGACGTTGCGGCCGGACGACATCGTCATCATGGACAATCTCTCTGCACACAAGAGTGCCGGCGTCCGCGCCATGAGCGAAGACGCGGGTGCGAGCCTGCGCTACCTGCCGCAGTATCCGCCGGACTTGAACCCGATCGAGAACGCGTTCGCAAAGCTCAAGGCGCATCTCATGACAGCGGCGGCCCGAGCGCGCGGCGATCTGTGGATCGCCGTCGCCGTGGCTGCCGAGTTCAGCGAGCGACACATGGACCCAGTACCAGGCCAAGGTAGTTCGCCGCACGATCTACGACGAGGCCGCGAACCTGCTCGGCAGCTTTCCTAACGCGAGCGAGGCCGCGATCGCGCAGCGCGCAGCGGCGTCCCGCCAGGCCGCGGACCGCATGCGCTCCGAGCCCGGAGCGGACGGCATGGAGCAGCTCGCGGAGAAGGCGCACGGGTTGGAGCACGCGCGGGATCACGCTCTGCATCGCACGCACGGGCTGGAGACCGCGAGCGGCGGGCTGCAAATTGCGATCGTGCTCGCCTCGATATCGGTCGTCACCAGCATCCGCGCGCTGATGACGGGCGGCATCGTTCTTGGGCTGGCCTCCGCGCTCTACGCCCTGCTCGCGAGCCAGTCTCTGGTCTAACCCTATCGGTCCGCTCAAGGCGCTCGCTTGGTCAACTCGTTTGCCAGAGGCGGACGAAATCGGCCAGTTCTTTCGCGCTGACATCTGAGACGGCCCAGAACGCCATCCCGCCTTGGGTCCAGCGCTGGAAGTTGTAGCCGTTACGGCTGCCCTCGGCAGGCTCGATGCCGTCAACCTTCGGCAGAACGAACACGTCGATGAGGTGCTGGCGGCGCTGATACACAAGAGCCGCGACCGGGCGGCCGGCGAGATAGTCGAGCCGCCCCCCGGAAAGCGGAAAGCCCTCAGCCTTGAAATCCTTCACCGGGGGCGCGTAGTCGAGCCGGCCGTCGAACCACGGCTTGACCGTGTGCTGGTCCGTGGAGGCGACATCCATCAAGTGGCCGGGCTGCAACGCGCGGATGTGGCCGGCGACCACGTCGTCCGGCAGCCCGCCCCCGGCGCGTGGCGGCAAGAGCGCGAGCGCGAGGCAAGCGGCCAGCGCGAAGCCCGCGCCGAAAGGTACGCTTCCCCGCAGGCTCGGGCGGGGCAGCCGCGTCCACCATCGAGCGCCCGGAGAAGCCGGGCGGTGCATCAGGTGCGACGCCGGGCGGGCGCCGCAAGGGCGGCCACGCGGGCCCGCACGGCCGTCCGCAACGCCTCGGAGGCGTGGTGATAGGGCACCTCCCGGCGGAAGCGTCCAGAAAGTGCCGCGAGCTGCGCTTGCATCGCGGCGCAAGCGGGGCACCGCTCGACATGCGCGCCGACCCGCGCCGCTTCTGCGGGTGCCAGCTCGCCGTCCACGTCAGCCTGGATCAGCAGACGCATCTCGGTGCAAGTGTCGCCCGTCATGGCGTCGTTCCTTCGATCCGGCCGCGCATCAAGACCTGTCGCGCGCGCCACAGCCGCGACATGACGGTGCCGATCGGCACCTCAGTGATGTGGGCGACTTCTTTGTAGGAAAGCTCCTCGATCTCGCGCAGCACGAGGCATTCTCGCAGCTCGGGGGGAAGTGCCGCCAGCGCTTCGTCGAGACGGGCAAAGCTTTCGCGGCGGGAAAGCGACGCCTCCGGGTCGTCGCCCGGGTCCGCGACTTGGTGGGCAGGGGCGTCCCCGTCGGCATCCCCCGTTTCGTCCAAGCTCGTCGTGCCGTTCCGCTTTCGTGCGGTCATCGCGCTGTAGGCCGTGTTGCGCACGATGCGAAACAGCCAGGCGCGGTTGTCGCCGCCGCGATACGTGCTGAAGTAGCTTAATGCGCGCACCACCGCGTCCTGCACGATGTCCTCAGCCAGGGCGGCATCCTTCACCAGCCACCGCGCTAGATTGTGGGCAGCATCGAGGTGCGGCAGCACGACCTGCTCGAACTCCGCCGCAGTTGGCAGAACCGCACTCCGCTCCATGTCGTTCAAGGGACGCCACCTCACAGCGTCGTTTCCTATCCGGATGCCTTGGCCGGTCCCGGCCTGCGAGACCAGGGCCGTGCCGGCGCTTCTCGTAACATCCCGAAGGCCTTGCCACGGATGATACGGCAAGCGTTCATCGCACGACAACCGTGCCCTGCATATGCGGATGCAGGGAGCAAAAGTAACGATAGGTGCCCGGCTTGTCGAACTTGCGCGTGTAGCTTTCACCGGTATCGAGCGGCGACGACTTGAGCGTGCGTGGATTGTCGGCGTCGGTCACCGTGTGGGGAATGTCGTCGTTGTTCGTCCATGTGACGCTCGAGCCGACGCCCACCTCGATCTCCGCGGGACTGAAAGTGAAGTTATCAATAGAAACCTTTCCGGTTGCTGCAAAGGCGTGCGATGCGGCGAGCAGAAATAGTGCGCCAAACAGGGGCGCGAATTGGATTCGGGTCATGGAAAGTCTCCCTTCAATAATCAAGCGCCGAGCGTCGTATCGACGACGGCGAGCGGAGTTTGCGTCTCGATACGGCTGACTTTGGTGACACCAAGCGTGGAGAGCAGGCGACCGGGCGGCAGCTCCTTCATGGGACCGGGCGACGCAGCGGTGCCCGGCGCCGGCTGCGGAAACGCGGTGGAGCGGGCCGTATGGAAGGCGCAGTTCCCCTCCACCTTCTGCATCACCTGGTGGATGTGCCCGTTGAGCACCGTCACCGAACCGAAGCGGCGCAGCAGCGACAAGGCCTGCGCGCCGTCGTCCGTGCCCCATCCCCATTCGGCGCTGACTGTCCAGAGAGGCACGTGGGCGAACACCACGATCGGCGTGCTGGCGGCACGTGAAGCGACGTCCTTGGACAGCCATTCGAGCTGCTCGGCGCCGAGATTGCCGAGGCCGCCGGCCTTCAGGTTCTGCACGTTGTTGAGGCCGATGAAGTGTACGCCCTTCTGGTCGAACCAGTACCAGCCTTGCGGCGCACCCGGCGTGAAGCGCTCGAAAAACGGTTTGCCGTCATCCACCAAAACATCGTGCTCGCCCGGCACGTAGTGCGTGTCGAGCCGCGCCTCGCCGATGATCTGCTGGGCCGTATCGAACTGCGCGCTCTTGGATAGTTGGCTGACATCGCCGGTGTGAATCATGAAACCGGCTTGCTGTGCGCGAACCATCCCAATCGCCTGACGCAGCGTGCCGGGCGTATCCGTATTCGGGGCATTGCTGAAGCCGATATGGCTGTCGCTGATCTGCATGAAGCTGAAGCCGCCTGCGTGCGCCGCATCGGCTGCGGCGCTTCCGATCAGCCGGGAGCGAGGAACGCCGCCGCTGACCGTCCAGAGCACACCCGCGCCGGCCCATGCCATGCACTTGAGAAGGCCGCGGCGGTGCGGATCATTCGGGCGCTCGCGGGCGTCATCTGCGGGATCGGAAAGGTCGGTTTCGTTCGTCATCTCGTGCTCCCTTAGGGCTGCTTCGATGTGCAGACCGGGGAGAGAGCCGTTTTATTCACACTGATGGCGACGCGACACGCATTTCGCGGCGCAAGGAAACCAGACCGGTGGCGACGGGCTAGTGGGCGTCGCGGCCGATGCGCTCGGCCATTCGCGCCAAGGCGACGTGGGCGGACCGCACCGCACCCTCCTGCCAACCGTTGACGTACGAAAGGTGCTCGCCGGCGAACAGGAACGGCCCGTCGCCATCGATCAGGCGGCGGTAGCCCGAGCCGCGAGCTTCGGGGGTCCATTCCGCCCATGCGCCGCCCGTGTATGGGATCTTGGGCCACGCCACGCTCACACCCTTGCGCAACAGGGGACGGCAGCCGGGGTGCAGCGCCTCGTCATCGGCCAGGGTGTCGGCCAGCCGCTGATCGGGCGATTTCGCCGCGAACGCGTGGCCGAAATCCTCCGACCAGATATAGGCGCCGACCAGGATGCCCTTGCGCGCGCCGATGCCGGCACTCGGATACCAGAGCTGCGTTGCAGGCCGGCTGGTCCAGGAAATGCCGCCGTAGATGCCCTGGTCGATCTCCCAGAACCGGGTCGCGGCCTCGAACGCAACCTTCCCCGCCGGCACGTACTCTACGGCGGCCATTGCCGCCCGCGTGTCGGGCGCGAAGTCGGCATCGATCCCGCGCAGCACGGCAAACGGGATGGTGCAGATCACCACCGGCGCCTCGGTCGCTGCCGCAACGCCGGTCCGCGTGTCCCTCCATTCGACACGGGCGCCTGCGTCCGTACGCCGCAGCGCCGTAACTTCCGCTCCGTATGTGATGGCCGGTCCAAGCTTGCGGCCAAAAGTTTGGCCGATCACTCCCATGCCGCCGACCGGCTGCATCATGGTCGCGGCCTGGTTGGCGAATTCGCCCCACTGCATCGGCCCCTGCCAGAAATCCGACAGCAGGAGCTGGCGCAGGTCGAGCGGTTGGCCGGCTACCCCTTCCTCCTCGAGGCCGGTCGCCGCGGCGATCCCGGCGCGGGTCGAACCGCGATACGTGAGGTCCTTGTCGAGGGCACCCCACGCACGGAGGAACGCGCGCAGCCGTTCCCGGTCTTCCGTCGTCACGGGCTCGGTGAGCCGGGCTTGGTCCACCGCCTTGGCGGCTAGTTCCGCGATGTAGCCGCGACCGTCGTTCACCACCGCACGATTGCGCTGCGGCAGACCGCCGAACGCGGCGTCGTCCTGCATCAGCGCGCCGCGATTGTCGTTGCTGATCACCTCAAGCTTGACGCCGAGCTCGCGGCAGTAGGCGAGAATGCCCTCGTGGTGCCAAGGGATGCGCGCCGGGCCGGGATTGAAATAAAGATGCTCGCCCGTATCCCAGCGCACGTGCTGCACGCTATCGGTTTCCAGGATCTCGTCGCCGGCGCGGAGCGACCAGTTGCGCCCGCCGGCCCGCGTGCGCGCCTCCAGCACGCTCACTTCATAGCCCGCGCGACCGAGCTCCCAGGCCGACACGAGCCCCGCGATGCCGGCGCCGAGCACGACGACACGCCCGCCGTTCCCCGGCGGCAGCGCGGGCGGCCCCGCATAGGCTGCCGGCACGGGTAGCACTCCCATCGCGGCCATCGTCCGGTACGCCGCCGCGACACCCCCCGCGCGGCCGACCGCCTGGATCAGCGTTCGGCGGCTCAGGCTCATGCCGGCCGGCGCGCGCGGAGTGCGGCGGCCAGGGTGCCGTCATCCAGCACGTCGAGCGCGCCGCCGATCGGCACGCCCTGGCCCACGCGTGTCACCGCGACACCGAAGGGCCGCAGCCGGTCGTGCAGCCAATGCGCGGTCGTGGCCCCGTCCACGGTGGCTCCCAGCGCGAGGATAACCTCCCGCACGTCGCCGGACCGCAGCCGGGCGAGCAGCGGGAGCAGGTTGAGGTCATCTGGTCCGGTCCCGGCTAGCGCCGAAAGCGTGCCGCCGAGCACGTGATACAGCCCCCGGTGGACGCCGGCGCGTTCGAGCGCCCAAAGGTCGCCCACGCCTTCCACCACGCAAACGAGGCTCCGATCGCGTCCGGGATCGGCGCAGATCGAGCAGGGGTCGCGGCTGTCCAGATTGCCGCACTCGCGACAAGGCCGCACCGCGCGCGCGGCGTCCGTGAGCGCCGTCGCCAAGGTCGCCATTACCCATCGGGCTGCTGGAGCATCCGCAGCGCCGCCCGGCGTGCGCTGCGCGGGCCGAATCCCGGGAGTTTGGCGAGCAATGCGATCAGCCGTTCAATTTCGGGGCCGCCCATGGTCAGTCGACGGTCGTCGGTCGTCGGCCGTTAGACCCACGAACACCGAAAACTGCCTGAGGATCAGCGACTAGAATGGCAGCTTCAGTCCCGCCGGCAGGTCCATGCCCCCGGTGACGCTCTTCATCTCCTCGGCGGCGACCGTTTCGATCTTGCCCTTGGCGTCGGCGTGGGCCGCAACGATCAGATCTTCCAGCATCTCGGTCTCCGCCGGGTCGACGAGCTTGGGGTCGATTTTGAGCCCCTTGAGCTCGCCCTTGCCATTGAGCGTGACGGTCACCATGCCGGCCCCGGCAATGCCCTCGAGCTCGAGCGTCTCGAGCTTCGCCTGCATCTCCTGCATCTTGGCCTGCATCTGCGAGGCCTGCTTCATCAGGCCGGCGAGGTTCTTCATGCGTCGGTCTCCCACGGGTTTCGTCGTCGGCTGGTTCGGCATCCGGCGGCGCGAAGGCCGGAATATCGGGTGGATCGGTCAGGCCGTAAGCGTCGGCCCGGCCATCTGCGACTGCCTCGATGGTCGCACCGGGAAACGCGGCCAGGATCGCCTGAACCAGCGGATGATCGGCGGCGGAGGCGCGCCGCTCCGCGTCGGCGGCGTTGCCCTGCTCGGCCAAGGTCCGCTCGCCTGTCGCACTCGAGAGCGCGATCGTCCAGCGGCTGCCGGTCGCTTCCAGCAGCGCGGCGGCCAAGCGGGGGGCGAGATCGCGGGGTGAGTCGGGTTCGGGGCGCAGCTCGATCACCGGCGGCGCGAAGCGCACGAGATGCACCGAATGGACGAGATGGCTGTGCAGGGTCGGCTCGCGCCGCGTGGCGATGAGCGCCACCACGTCCCGAAAACCGGCGAGCCGGGGCGCGCTGTCTCCCTGCGGCGCGGGAGCGATGTCCGCGCGCGGCGAAGCTCGGGCCTCTACCTGCGGGGCGGCTCGCATCGCGGGGGGGCCGTTTGCCACTGCGCGGGTTCCGCCGCTTCCCGCCTGTGGTGCCGAGGACGAAGCCGCTGGAGGCGCGCTGTCAGCCAGGGTGCGGACCAGCTCGCCGGGCGGCGGGAGGTCGGCGACATGGCACAAGCGGATGAGCACCATGTCGGCCGCCGCCCGGCGGTCGGGCGCTGTTTCGACTTCGCCGATGCCCTTCAGCAGCATCTGCCAGGCTCGCCCAGGACGGGCACGGACAGTCGCGCGGCCCACTCGGCGCCCCTTGTGCGCTCGGCTTCCGGGAGGTCGCGGCTGTCCTTCAGCTCGGGAATTGCCTGCAGGCGCGTCACGGTGTGGATCAGTTCGAGCAGGTCGCTCAGCAGCGCACCGGGATCGGCGCCGCGCTCGTGCGACCGCTCCGTGATGCCAAGCGCCTCTGCCGGGCGTCCGGCCATCACCGCTTCCAGGAGGTCAAATACGTCCTGCCGGTCGGCGAGGCCGAGCATGTCGGCAACTGAGACCTTGTCCACGGGCTCGCCGCCCGCTTGCGCGATTGCTTGGTCCAGCAGCGAAAGCCCATCGCGCACCGAGCCGTCGGCGGCGCGCGCAATGAGATCGAGCGCCTCGGGGGCGACCGCAACTCTTTCCTTCTCCGCGATCCGGCCGAAATGGGCCGAAAGCTCCGAAACCGAAACCCGTCGCAGGTCGAAGCGCTGGCAGCGGGAAAGCACGGTCAGCGGCACCTTCCGGATCTCGGTGGTGGCGAACACGAACTTCACGTGCGGTGGCGGTTCCTCCAGCGTCTTTAGCAGCGCATTGAAGGCGTTGCGCGACAGCATGTGGACTTCATCGATTACGAACACCTTGGTCCGCGCCTGGAGCGGGCGGAACCGGGTTGCCTCGATGATTTCCCGCACGTCGTCGACCCCGGTGCGCGAGGCCGCGTCCATCTCGACGACATCGGGGTGCCGGTCCGCCAGGATGGCCGTGCAGTTCGCGCAAACGCCGCACGGGTCGGCGGTGGGGCCGCCCGTGCCGTCCGGGCCGACGCAATTGAGCGCCCGGGCGATGATGCGCGCCGTCGTGGTCTTACCGACGCCGCGCACGCCGGTCAGCATGAAGGCGTGCGCAACGCGGCCGGCTGCGAAGGCGTTGCGGAGAATCCGGACGGTCGCGCCTTGCCCGATCAGGTCTTCGAATCGGGTCGGCCGGTAGGTGCGCGCTAATACCCGGTAGGGGGCGGCCGTGATGGCCGTGTCGGATTGGGCCGGCACACCATCGCCGAACAGGCCGGGCCCCGTTGCGGGCGGCAACGGCGTAGCGTCGACGGAAGCCTCGTCCTGAAACAGGCCGGACATGCGGGCGGGTGCGCCTGACCGCGCGAGCGGCCATCCTCTCGTGGTGAACGCGGGTGGGAGGCCGAACAATCGACCCGGGCGGAAACTCGTTGCGGCTGCTTCCTTCCGGACCTGACCGGGTTGGCGAGACGCCCGTCCGCCGCCGACCTCCCGGCCCTGCATATCATGGTTTGCCCCGGTCGCCACAACCCCATAGGCGACCGATCCGCGGCGGTGCCGGGCCAAGACCGGCGGCCAAGGGGAGGGCAGCCACGCATAGCATCGCCATGATCCAGAACGCGGCGGCTCCCCAACGGCCATAGAGCGGGCCGGAGGCGAGGGTCAGCAGCGCCGTCATCGCTCCGACCGCTACCGTGCCGTAGAACGCCTGCGCCGTCGCGGCGAGCTGAGGCGGCACCAAACGCGCAAGCGATCGTATGCACGCCAAATGCAGCAGCGCGTAGGTCAAGCCATGCAGGGGCTCCACCAGTGCCATCGCGGGCAAGGCGCCGGTTGCGGCCATCACGCTCCAGCGCAGCCCGCCGGCGGCGGCGGCCAGCATCGCGGCGCCACTGACCCCTAGTCGGTCGAGCAGCGCCGGGCCGATCCCGGCGAACACCAGTACTTCCGCCGCCACCGCTTCTGACCACAGAAGCCCCGCTGCTTCCGGGCCGATCCCCGAAGTTTGCCAGCGGATCACAGCGAAGCCGTCGTGCAGCGCGTGGCTTCCCTGCACCAGCGCCGCCACCAGCATGAGTTGGGCGAATCCGGGCAGCCGGAGCAACGACCCAGCGCTGCCCGTGGAAGGACGGTCGGCGGCGGGCTCGGATGGCGCGCGTGGCAACCCGAGCACTGTCAGCGCCGCCCCGCCGAGCAGGGCCGCGTTCAGCAGCACAATCACCGGCAAGCCCGCCCGCCCGACGGCGATCCCCGACAGGATCGCGCCGCCGATGAAGGCCGCTGAGCCGGCGCCTCGCACCCAGCCGTAGCGGAAGCGCGCGCCGGCTCGCTCGGTCTGGCCGATCGCCAGCGCGTCTGCGATCGGGACGATCGGCGCCAGAGTTGAAGCGTGCAGTACGCTGACGACCAGCAACGCGGCGATGCCGCGCGCCGGAACATAACCGAGTGCGACGACGGCGGCCGCGACCAGCAAGCCGAACAGGACGCGCTGCTGGCCGGCGCGATCGGCGAACCGCCCGCCCGCGGGCCCAGCGAGCAAGCGCACTCCCGTACCTGCGGCGAGCACCACGCCGATGCCGCCTGAACTCAAGCCCTCGCTCGACAGCAGGGCCGGGAGAAACGGCGAGGCAACGCCGAACGCCGCGAACAAGGCGACGTAGAGGGCAAGAAACCGAAGGAGCGGGCCGCTCATCGATGCCGTTCAGCATCTCGCGGTCTGCACCGCAAGCGGACGGCGGTGCACGATGAACCTCGCGGGCGTGGCGAAACAGCCGAAGCGAAACCCGACTACTGTCGCGTGCAGATGGCACGCGGCTTGCAGGATTTGCACCGACGGAGAGGGGCGCGGAGATCGCATCCGCGGGCAGGAGCTTGCGATGGGTCGGTTGCAAGGCAAGAAGTGCGTCGTGACGGGCGGGGCGCGCGGGATCGGGCGCGCGATCGTGCTGGCCTTCGCGCAGGAGGGCGCCAATGTGGTCATTGTCGATCGAAACGAGGCGCTCGCGGCGGAAACGGCAGCGGCCATCGGTCCAAATTGCCACGCGCTGACGGCGGACGTTGCCGACGAGGCTTCCGCCACCGCGGCGATGCGCCGGGCCGACGAAATGCTCGGTGGCGTCGATGTGCTGGTCAACAATGCCGGGATCGGCGACAGCGGGCGGGTCGTCGACCTGTCCGTGGAAGCCTGGGATCGGATGATCGCGGTCAACCTCCGCAGCGTGTTCCTGTGCACCCGCGTGGTGTTGCCCGGCATGATTGCGCGGCGCTGGGGCCGCATCATCAGCACCAGCTCACAGCTTGCGCACAAGGGTGCGATCGAGATGGCGCACTACTGCGCCGCCAAGGCGGGCATTCTCGGGTTCACCCGGTCGCTAGCGTACGAGGTTGCGGAGTTCGGTATCACCGCGAATGCGATCTGCCCTGGTCCGATCGATACCGAGCTGTCGGCGGCACTGTCCGAGGAATGGAAGGCGCGGAAGCGGGCGGAGCTGCCGCTCGGACGGTTCGGCACCGTGGACGAGATTGCGCCGACCGCCGTCCTGCTCGCGTCCGATGAAGGGTCGGACCACACGGGCGCCTCTCTCAATCCGAATGGCGGGGACGTGATGGTCTGAGCGGCATCGCTGCTCGGGTGCCGCCTTTCCCGCACGTTTGCTTCCCTCTTCAGCGAGAGCCGCAGCCATGAAGATGAACGTCGACCGTCGAGGATTTCTGCGCGGGGCAGCCGCCATCGGGGCGGCCAGTGCATTGCCCGAGGAACGCGCGCACGCCGCGGACGCCAGTACAACCTTGGTGATCGCCAGCCCCGCGACCCCGCAAGGTCTCGACGGAGAATACGACGTCAGCCTCGGCACGGTCGATTTCGACGGCGGCGCTGGTACGACAACCTGATCGTGTACACCAAGATCCCGGACCCCGCCTTTCCGGATGTGATGCGCGAGGACATCGACGTGCATCCGGAAATGCCTAACGGCTTGGCACTGCAACCGCGCCTGGCAACGAAGTGGGAGATCGCCTCGGACGGAAAGCGCGTCACGTTCACGCTTCGCGAGGGGGTAAAAAGCAACTGGGGCAATGCCCTGACCGCCGAAGACGTGCGCTACTCCTGGGAGCGCCGGCTGAACAGCAAGGGCAACGGCACCTTCATGGCGCGGATGCTCGGC
Organism: uncultured Alphaproteobacteria bacterium; assembly: GCA_963757115.1. GTDB lineage: Bacteria > Pseudomonadota > Alphaproteobacteria > Acetobacterales > Acetobacteraceae > CAVWQV01. Next base: position 37,973 of record CAVWQV010000016.1, read on the forward strand.
GTCAGCGATGCCGGTCAGATCAAGGTGGAGTTGCCCCAGGTCATCTCGTTCGTCCTGCCGAAACCGACGCCGCTCATTCTCAAACTGCACTGCAATCTCGCGGCACCGATCTACGATCAGGCCAAGCTGAAGCAGGTCGCGACGAGCGACGATCCTTGGAGCAACAATTTCCTCAAGAACGACAGTGCGGGATTGGTCCGTATCAGATCGCGAACATCGTCCGCGGCCAGCAGGCGGTGTTCAAGGCCCGTGCCGACTACTACGGCGGCAAACCGTTCTTCGACACGGTGGTGATGCGCGAGGTGCCGTCATCGGCGAGCCGGCTGTCGCTGCTGCAAGGAGGCGCGGTGGACATCGCCCAGTTCCTTGCACCCCGCGAATACTTGTCCCTTAAGTCCTCGCCGGTGGCGACGTTCGATGCGGTGTCGTCGTCCTATGCGCTCTGGTTCGAACTCAACGCCAAGATGCCGCCGTTCGACAATCCTCAAGTCCGGCAGGCGATGAACTATCTCCTGCCACGGGAGCAGATCATCAAGACCGTGTGACTACGGACTTGCCACCAAGCAGACCGCCTGCATCCCCGAAGGCTACCCGATGGTGGACCACAGCTTGTTCGACTACGACGAGAACGTGGAAAAGGCCGCATCGCTGCTGAAACAGGCTGGACTTCGGTAGCGGTTTCAAGACGTCGATCAGCTACGACGCGGGCAACCCGGTGCAGGAGCCGATCGCGTTGATCTTCCAGACCTCGCTGCGGCGCGTCGGCGTGGAGGCGGTGCTCGATAAGCTGCCAGCCGGGGTGTTCTACGAAAACGTCAGCCGGCGGCAGAAGCCCATCATCTTCTACCTCGACTTCGCCCTGGACGCCGGACCCCGGCTACTCCACCGGCCTCTACTTCTCGTCCACGAGCTTCGTCGACTACAGCAATTACTCCAACCCCGAGGTGGACAAGCTCATCGCGCAGGGCATGGAAATCCTGGACGACGGAAAGCGCAAGGAGATCTACAACCAGGTGCAGAAGACGGTCATGACGGAAGCCCCGTGGGGCTTCCTTGTCTATCCGAAATATGCGCTCGGCCGGAAAAAGGCGCTGAAGGGGTTTACCTACTACACCTCGAACAATCTGCGCTTCCAGGATTTCAGCCGCGCCTGACCGGCTTGCACACATCGGACGGAGGACCAGCGGCGATGAACCGGATGCCCGACAAGAAGTGCGTCGTGACGGGTGGCGGCCGCGGGATCGGCCGCGCCATTGCGCTCGCGTTCGCCCGCGAGGGGGCCGACGTCGCCGTGATCGATCGCCTGGCCGAGAACGCCGAGCGGGTTGCCGCCGAGATACGAGAGAGCGGCCGCGTGGGCCTCGCGTTCGGCGCCGATGTATCCGACGAGGCCTCGGCCACGAAGGCACTCCGCGCGGCGGAAAGCGCGCTCGGGCAGGTCGACGTGCTGGTGAACAACGCGGGCATCAGCACGCATTGCAAACTGGTCGACATGCCGGTCGCCACCTGGGACGAGATGATCGCGGTCAATCTGCGGAGCGTGTTTCTCTGCACCCGCGTCGTGCTTCCGGGCATGATGGCCCGCCGTTGGGGCCGCATCATCAGCACGAGCTCGCAACTGGCGCACAAGGGCGGCCGCGAGCTCACGCACTACGCGGCGGCCAAGGCGGGCGTGCTCGGGTTCACGCGCTCGCTCGCGTACGAAGTGGCACCCTACAACATCACCGTGAACGCGATCTGCCCTGGGCCGATCAATACCGACATGACGCGCGTCGGGTCCGCCGAGTGGCAGGAGCGAAAGCTGCGGGAGCTGCCGTTGGGACGTTACGGCGAGGTGGAGGAGGTGGCGCCGACCTTGGTGCTGATCGCGTCCGACGAGGGCTCCTACTACACCGGCGCTTCGTTCAACATGAACGGCGGCGATGTGATGGTGTGAGCGCAGCACCGTTGCCGTCGCCGCGTTCGACAGGGATATCCGGCCGGCTCCGGACGGCGCTCCGCGTCGCGATCGCCCGGCCGGGTTTCGCGCTAGGTTACGTGATCGTCGCAGTCGCCGTGCTGGCGGGCGTGCTGGCGCCGCTGATCGCGCCCTACGATCCGGTCGAGGCGGACCCATCGCAATTCCTGCAGCCGCCGAGCCCGCTCCATTGGCTAGGGACGGACGCGGTCGGGATGGACGTGTTCTCCCGCTGCCTCTACGGCCCGCGCATCGATATCACGATCGCCGTCCTCGGAACGCTGATCTCCGCCACCGTGGGCTGCCTGCTGGGCGCCTGGGTCGGGTACTACAGTCGGAGCGGCGGCGTCCGGTCCTGGGCCGCCTATCTCGTGATGCGGCTTGCCGATGTCGTGCAGGCATTTCCGGTGTTCGTGTTCGCCATCGCGCTCGTCGCCAGCATCGGCCAAAGCATCCAGACCGTCGTGTTGGCGATCGCGTTCGTCAACATCCCGATCTATCTGCGCCTGATGCGTTCGCAAGTGATGACGATCCGCGAGACGCGGTTCGTGGAAGCGTCGCTGGTGGCCGGGATGTCGGACGCGCAGACCATCTGGCGGCATATCCTGCCAAACGCGATGGGGCCGGCCATGGCCCAGCTTTCCGTCAACATCGGCTGGTCCATCCTCTTGACCGCCGGGCTGAGCTTCGTGGGCGCGGGCGTGCGGGCACCGAGCCCCGAATGGGGCAGCATGATCGCGACGGGGTTTCAGAACGTCGTCACCGGCGAGTGGTGGCCGTCCGTGTTTCCGGGGCTGGCCCTCGCACTCACCGTGTTCGGCTTCTCGCTCATCGGCGGGAGCGTGGAGGTGTTCACCGACCCACTGAAGTTCCGCCGCCTGGTGCGGGACGTGACTGCGCGGCAGCATCGCCGGACTGAGGAGGCGGCGTGAGACGGGTGCTGTCCTTCCTCGGTCAGCGCGTGCTGTTCATCGCACCCCAGTTACTGGGCATCCTGCTGGTGAGCTTTCTGCTGATCAAGTCGGTGCCCGGCGACCCCGCCGTGCTGATGCTCGGCCCAATGGCCAGCGCCGAATTCGATCGCGGCGTTGCGAACCAAGCTCGGGCTCGATCACGCGTTGCCCCTCCAGTTCTGGCACTTCCTGGTCAACCTCGCGCATGGCGACCTTGGCACATCGTGGCAGACCACGCGGCCGGTGCTCGAAGACCTGCTGCAACGGTTTCCGGCAACGCTCGAACTGGTGACCTTGGGGCTTATCGGCGCGGTGCTGATCGGGGTACCGCTTGGAATGGCGTCCGCACTCGGCGAAAAGGGGGTGCTCGGGCGCCTGGCCGGATTTTATGGCCTGACCGCCGGCTCGTTGCCGGACTTCTGGCTCGCCCTCGTGCTGATCTTCGTGTTCTACACGCTGCTGCAGATCGTGCCGGCGCCGTTGGGCAGGCTCGACATGGCCATCCTGCCGCCTCCGACGGTGACCGGGTCGCTGATCATCGACAGCGTGCTGGCGAGAAACTGGGACGCGCTCGGCTCCGCACTCAGCCATCTTTGCCTCCCGGTATTGACGCTCAGCCTGATCAACGCAGGCCCGATCCTCAAGATGACCCAGTCCACCATGGATCGCGTGCTACAATCCGATTTCAGCCGCTACGAAGTACTGTGCGGATTGCCCAACCGGATGGTGGTCCGCCACGCGTTGCGCAACGCGCTTCCTTCCATCGTGACCATCATCAGCGTGCTGTACGGCTATCTGCTGGGCGGCGCCGTACTGGTGGAACTGGTGTTCAGCTGGGGTGGTGCCGGACAATACGCGGTGCAAGGCGTACTCAACTCGGACATCTACCCCGTGCTCGGCTTCGTGTTGTTCTCGGCGATCTTCTCGCTCGTCGTGTATCTGCTCGTGGACCTGCTGTACGTGGCGATTGACCCGCGGATCGGGCGCTAGCGTTGCCGGCGTTGGACGTCGCTTCGGCGCTGCACTCTGCCGGCCACACGGCCAAGACCCTGGTGGACGTGCGCGGGCTCACCGTCGAGTTTCCGGCGCTGAGTGGTCCGGCGGTGGTGGCGGTTCGCGAGCTCGATCTCGGGATCGCATCGGCGGAGATCTTCGGGCTGGTCGGCGAGTCGGGTTCGGGCAAGACGACCCTGGCGCGCAGCCTCCTGCGCTTACCGCCCGAGCCGGGCCGCATCGCCGCAGGCGAGGTGCTGCTGGACGGCCAGGATTTGATGACGCTCCGTCCGGCCGAACTCAGGCAAATGCGCGGCCGCGACGTCGCGATGATCGTGCCGAACCCGCGCGCCGAGCTGAACCCGCTGCTGACGGTAGGCGAGCAGATCGCCACGGTAGCGCGCGTGCATCTGCAGCTGTCGCGGCGTGCGGCGCGCACCATGGCACTCGATATGCTTCGTGCGGTGCAGATCCCCGACCCCGAGCGGCGGATGACGGCGTTTCCGCACGAGATGAGCGGCGGCATGGCGCAGCGCATCGTCATCGCGATGGCGCTCGTCTGCTCGCCACGGTTCGTCGTCTCGGACGACGCAACGAGCGGGCTCGACGTTACGGTGCAGGCGCAAATCCTCGAGCTGATGCGTCGCCTCACGCGCGACCGGGGCAGCGCCATGCTGTTCATCACGCGCGACATCGGCATCGCGGCGCATTTCTGCGACCGGGTCGCTGTCATCTACAATGGCGAGATCATGGAGCAAGCGGCACGGGACGACTTCTTCTTCCACCCCGCCCATCCCTACACCATCATGCTGATGACGGCGTTCTCCTACAATCAGCGGCTCCGCACTCTATGGAGCCGGCCCGAGCCGCGGCCGAGCGATGCGACCTCCGCGCACGCCTGCCCGTATTTGCTTCGTTGCCCCCGAGCGCAGGAACGCTGCCAGTCCGACCGTCCGGCATTACGCGAGCTGTCGCCCGGCCACTTCGTCCGGTGTCATTTCCCGGTGGTGCGATGACGCCGCTCCTGGAGATTAGTGGTCTCACCAAGCATTTCCCCATCGCCGGGACGCGGAAAGTGGTGCAGGCGGTGAACGGCGTCTCGTTCAGCGTTCAGCCCGGCGAGACGCTCGGCATCGTCGGGGAAAGCGGTTCGGGCAAGACAACGGTCGGTCGATGCATCCTCGGGCTCACCGACATTTCCGCCGGCCGCATCCGGTTCGACGGCGCGGACCTGCTCGCCGCCCGCAAGAAACAACCGGCCTCGCTGCGCGGGCTCATCCAGGTCGTGTTCCAGGAGCCGGCCGACGCGCTCGATCCGCGTGTGTCGGTTGGCGCCTGCGTCGGCGAGCCGCTCGTGGCCTTGGGCGTTCGGCCTGCGGAACGCGCCGAGCGCGTGGCGGAGGCGCTCGATCTGGTCGGTCTGGGCCAGCGGATGCAACGCTCCTACCCGGCCGAGCTGAGCGGCGGCCAGCAGCAGCGCGTGGGTATTGCGCGCGCCATGATCACGCGCCCAAGCTCGTGATTCTGGACGAGCCCACCTCCGCCCTCGATCCCACCGCCCGCGCCGACATCATCGCGCTGCTGATGGACATCCAGCGCAGGTTCGGCACGGCCTACCTGTTCATCTCCCACGATCTCAGCACCGTGCGCTTCGTCAGCCGCCGGATCGCGGTGATGTATCTCGGCATGATCGTCGAGCAGGGGCCGGCGGCGACCTTGTTCGCCGAGCCCGGCATCCGTACAGCGTTGGCCTGTTGTCGTCGGTGCTGTTGCCCAACCCTCGCCTGAGGCCGCCGGGCGACGTCAACCTGGCCGGGGAGATCCCGAGCCCGGTCAATCTCCCGCAAGGGTGCTTCCTCGCGTCCCGGTGCCCGTTCGTGATCGATGCCTGCAAGGCTCGCGTGCCGCCTGCGGAACAGGTTGGCGACGGCCATCTGGTCCACTGCATCCGGCACGAGGAGGTGGCAAAGACGGTGCCCGCCGGCGACCTGTTCGACCGCTTTCAGGCGGAAACCGAACGCATCCTCAGCGTGGGCGCTCCGATACGCGGGTGACCCGGACAACTCGAAGCGGCCCCGTCCAGATGGCGAGCCGCCTCTTTGGCACATCCGTTGCAGGTCGATGATTCAGCAAGGAGAGAAACAATGAGCTGTTCCGCCCCTGCAAATGACGAGCGAACCGGCGATGTGCCAGCCGGAAGGGACCTCAACCGCCGGCGCTTTCTCAACGCGGCGGCGACGGCTCTCGCTGGGCGTTGCCGCCTACAGGCTGCTCGGCGTCTCGGGCGAAACCGCGGCGGCAGCCGACAAGGTTACCAAAATGGGGTTCGATCACCCTTTCAGCTTCGTAACGTACGTGAGCGATATCCAGCACTGGGGCTCGGTTTACGCCGCCGCGCACGGACTTTCGGCGGTCTACACCTCCGACAATGGCAAGCTCGACGCGCAGATCGCAAACCTGGAGACATGGATCTCGCAGGGCGTCAAAGCCATCTGCTGCTTTCCCATGGAGCCGGCCTCGGTCGAAAGACTAGCCGCGAAAGCCCGATCGAAGGGCATCACCTGGGTAAGCTACGCGACGCACCTGAAGAACCAGGATAGTTCCGTGCTGTTCGGCAACACCGAAAGCGGTAAGCTTATCGCGACCGCGGCCGCCGACTTCATCAACAAGGTGCATGGCGGCAAGGCGGAAATCCTGCGCTTTAACAATCCGGAGGGCGGCGAGTTGAGCCGCGAGCGGGACAAGGCGGTGGACGAGACGCTGGCCGAGCTGGTGCCAAACTCAAAGGTAGTCGCCAACCAGAAGGCGATCGATGCGGCTTCGGGCCTGCAGATTGCCACCTCCGTGCTTGCCGCGCATCCCAACATCAAGGTGGTGGTCGGCCTCAACGATGACGGCGCGTTGGGCGCCTACCGCGCTTTCCTCGATCGCGGCCACGACCCCAACGACCCTGAGATATTCATCGGCGGTCAGGACGGCGCTCAGCAGGCGCTCGCGTTGATAAAGAAAGGATCGATGTATCGCGCTTCCTCGGCGTTGGCCGTGCGCGATCTGGCTGCCGCCGTTGTGCAGCACCCGATCGACGTTGCGAACGGCGGTTCGAAGGAAGACGCGATCGTGCCCGTCAAGCTGTTGATGCACGACGACACGGCGCTGCTCGATGAATACCTTGCCCAACTAAGCACGAGCTGAATCCGCTCAGCGCGGGCCATGACCGTCGCAATCAGCGGGCTTTCCAAGGCCTTTGGCGGCGCCGCGGCGCTCTCTGACGTCGACTTCAAGGTCGAGGCCGGGGAGGTGCACGCGCTACTCGGGCCAAATGGTGCTGGAAAGTCGACGCTGATCCGCTGCCTATCGGGAGCAGTGGCTCCGGACGCGGGTGAAATCGCGATCGGTGATCGCGTGTTCGCCGCACTCACACCCAAGCTCGCGATGGAAGCGGGGGTAGCGGTGATCTATCAGAACATGAGTTTGATCCCGTCGCTCACAGTCTGCGAGAACGTCTTCCTTGGGGACGAACTGACGCGATGGGGGTTTGTGCGTCGTGGTGCTCAGCGCGCGCGCGTGACGAGCCTGCTTCACAACCTGCTCGGCTCGACGGAAATCGATCCCGATGCGATCCTGGGGTCGCTGCCGCTTGCCACGCGCCAGTTGGTCGAGGTCGCCAAGGCGCTCAACCGCGCGGACGTGAAGCTCCTGATCCTGGACGAACCCACGGCGGCACTCACGGAGACCGAGGCGCAGGTCATCTTTGATCGCCTGCGTACCCTGCGCGGCCAGGGGACTGCACATCATCTACATCACACATCGGCTTGCCGAGGTGTTCGAGATCGCCGATCGCGTCACCGTATTGCGCGACGGCAGGGTAACGCTCGCCGGCCAGCCCGTGGCGAAGCTCAATTCTGCCTCAATCGTTACTGCGATTGCGGGCGCGCGAGCGTCACATCAGGCTCGGCAAGACCTTGGCGACGGCGTTCCCGTGCTGAGGGTGGAAGGACTGACCGGAGCCCGCTTCGGGCCGATCGACCTGCAAGTCGGCGCGGGAGAAGTGGTCGGACTGTTCGGCGCGTTGGGGTCGGGGCGCACTGAGTTCATTGAAAGCATTTTCGGATCGCGGCGACCGGTGGCCGGGCGTGTGCTGGTGCACGGTCGCGCGGTCGATCCGCGCAACCCGGCCGGGGCGATTGCGGAGGGCATCGCCCTAGTTCCCGCCGACCGATTACGGCAGGCCTTGTTCGGCGAACTCGACGGTACAGGACAACGTCCTGCTGCCAAGCTATTCACGCCTGGCGACGCTCGGTTTCCGACGTTGGAGGCTGGAACGGCGGCTGTTCGCCGAGGCCGCGATGGAAACGTCCTTCCCCATGCACCTCGCCCACCGGCGCGGACGGCAGCTTTCGGGCGGAACTCAACAAAAGCTGATCGTCGGCCGCTGGCTCAAAAGTGCCCGCCGTATCGCCGTTCTGATGATGAACGAGCCGACGCAAGGCGTGGATATCGGCACTCGTAGTGAGCTGTACAGGATCATTCTCTGAACTCCGCGCGGAGGAACGGGCGCGCCGTGCTGTTCGTCTCTTCCGACCACGAGGAGGTGGTCGCGCTCGCCGATCGTGCGCTGGTAATGAAGGAGGGCAGGGTGGTCGCCGAGTTCCGCCGAGACAGACTAACAGAAGACGACCTGATCCACGCTGCCCACCTCGGCAATGCTGCGGGCAGAGCGGCCTCGCCGGCAACAGTGTAGTGGGAGAGCTCCGTGTTTAGGAACCTGCACGGCCGCGCCGCCGACTTCATCTTCGCGGCTCCCCTGTCGGCCGCTTTCATCGTGATGTTCGCCTTCTTCACGCTTGAGGGCGACGGTTTCTTCAACGCCGACAATCTGGTGAACGTCGCGCTGCAAAGTGCCGCCCTGTGCATTGTCGCGGTTGCGGTCGGCCTCGTGATGATCGCTGGTTATGTCGACCTGTCCGTCGGATCGGTGATGGGCTTCAGCGGCGTTACCGCCGGCTATCTCATGACCCAGTCGCACTGGAGTCCGCTCTGGGCATCGGTCGCCGGCGTCGCGTTGGGTGCGGTTTCAGGGATCATCAACGGTGTGCTGGTCGCCTATCTTCGGTTCTCGGCGCTGATCGTCACGCTGGGAATGCTTACCATCCTGCGTGGCGCGACTTTCGTGATAACCCCTCAGACGTTCTACGACTTCGGCGCCGGCTTCTGCGAGTTCGGCTCGGGCAGCTTCCTGGCTGTGCCGATCCCCGTCTGGATTGCCGCCGCGGTCTGCATCATCGGCGGCGCATTCTTGAAGTTCACATCGGGTGGCCGGCACGTCTACGCCATCGGCGTGAGCCAGGAAGCGGCCTATTTCTCCGGGATCGACATCCGCCGCATCCCGCTCCTGCTATTCGTCGCCAGCGGCGCGGCTGCCGGTTTCGCCGGCATCATCACGATAGCCCGCATCGACGCCGCCCCCTCGGGCAGCCTCGGGGTCGGATTCGAGCTCAGCGCATTGACCGCCGTACTGCTGGGCGGCGTCGCGTTCGCCGGAGGCCGAGGGACAGTGTTCGGCATCGTGCTCGGGGTGCTGTTCCTTGGCGTGCTGCAGAACGGGCTTGCGATCATGAACGTGTCGTTCGCGAACCAGCAGATCGCCAACGGCCTCGCACTTCTCGTCGCCACGGCGCTCGAGGTGGGTGGCGCGCAGATGGCGGCGCGAGCGGGCGGCAGGCGGCTCAACCGCGGCAAGTCCCAAGCCGCCACCGCATCCACTGCAGGCGTCATAGGGCCGAAATCATCGTCGTGAGCGGCGCTTCCGGCGCTCACTCCTTGTAGAGCTTGCGGAAGTCCGGGTGGACGTGGAACCAGTATTCGAAGCCCTGCACGTTCTTCTGCATCGCGTAGTCGGCGAAGCGATTGTAGAGCGGGATGCGGGGCAGGTCCGTCATCACCGTATCCACCATCGTCTGCAAGCTCGCCTTGTAGACCGCCGGATCGGCTGTGAAGCGGGCAGTGTCGATCACCTTGTCGAGCGCCGGGTTGACGTAGTTCGCCGTGTCGAACACCGAGTTGTTGGCGCCGTCGAAGTTCCAGAAGAAAAAGTAATCAGGATAGTCGAGCCAGCCGTAGAACTCGCCGATGACCATCGGCATCGTCTTGCTGGCCATCTGCGCGAACCAGTTGGCACCCGGAACCTTCTCCAAAGTGACGTCGACGCCGATCTTGCCGAGCGCCTCCTGCATCAGGATGGCGGTCGGCTCGCTCACCGTTGCCTGGCTGAGATCGAACGAGATCGTCGATTTGAAGCCGTTCGGGAAACCGGCCTCGGTGAGCAGTTGCTTGGCCTTCTCAAGGTCCTGACCATGCTTGAGCGGCACCGGCCATGTCGGATCGTACGGCTTGTCCGGGTTGCCCCCGAACATCGGCTTGGCACGCCCGTAGACCGCCGAGGAGATGATCTCCTTGTAGGGCATCGCGTAGGACATCGCCTGGCGGACCTTGGGATTGTCGAACGGCGGGATTTTTACGTTGAGGTCGAGGAACACGAGGTCGTTCTGGATCGCGACACCGATCACCTTGACCTTTCCCTCCTGAGCAAGCTCGGCGTAGTCCTTCGGCGGCAGGCCGACGGACATATCGACGTCGCCCTTCTCCAGCAACGCGCGGCGCGTTCCGGCTGACGCGATCTGGCGATAGACGACGCGCCGGAGCTTGGGCAACGGGCCGGATTTCCAGCCGTCGAAGCGCGTGAACACCGTCTGCTGGCCGGACGTCCAGCTTTCGATCTTGAAGGCGCCTCCGCCGCAATCATTGCTCGACACCCAGTTGAATGCCCACGGGTCGGCGGCGGTCGCGTGCTTCTTCGCCAGTTCCGAATTGATCACCACGGGCACCGGCACCGCCATGTCCGGCAGGGTGAGCTTGTTCGGCCGGTCGAGCACCAGTCGGAACGTGTGATCGTCGAGCACCGAGAACTGGTCGGGCCTGACCATGCCGCCCGCGGCCATCTGCACCGCGGGAAAGCCGCCGGCGGTGACGGCGCGGTCGAACGACCATTTCACGTCCTTCGCGGTCACCGGCGCGCCGTCATGGAACGTCGCATCCTTGCGAAGATGGAATGTGTAGGTGAGGCCGTCGGGGCTGATGTCCCAGCTTTCCGCCAGTTCGGGCGTGATCACCTTGGCGTCGTACGACTTGGTGCCGTCCGGCAACGTCTTCTCGCCGTGGCTGACCAGGCGGTCATAGGCCTGCCAGACCACCATGCGGCTATGGTCGTTCGCGGTGGGCACCATCGTGTCGAGGCCGTTCGGACCCATCTCCGAGACGATGACGAGCGTGTCCTTGGGCAGTTCGGCCCCGATGGCGGCGGCGCCCGGCAGGGCAATGAGCGCCGTCAGCGCCGCTGGGAGAACGCGGTCCCGGTAGAAGTTCATTCCGTGTGATCCAGTTTTCTTGTGGTGAACGAGCAGTCAGAGGCCGAGCTCGCCGACGAGTGGTGGCCAGATTTGCGCCCAGGGCCGGGCCTGCTCGAACGCGCCCGAAGCGGCCAGCACGGTGCGGTCCGCAAGGTGCCGGCCGATGATCTGCAGCCCGACCGGCAGGCCGTCCTTGGTGAAGCCGGCGGGGATGCTGGCCGCCGGCTGCCCCGTCAGGTTGCCGATGAAAGTGAAGCAAAGCCAGTCACCCGAGGTGACCATGCGGCCTTCGATGATCTCGGGTCCTTGCATGTAAAGCGGGAAGGCCGGCACCGCGAGCGTCGGCGTCAGCAGCAGGTCGTAGTTGGCCATGAAGCGCCACATCCGGTTGCAGACCATCTGCCGGATCATCTTGGCGCTGGTGAACTCCTCGGCGGTCCAGGGGCGCTGCAGCAGGGCCACGAGATGCGGCGACATCTCCCGTTCGCGTCCCTGCATCATGCGGCGCAGCCCACTCAGGTCGGTATCGCCTGCAACCAAGGTCCAGAAATGCGGGAACGGGTCCTCCCAGCCGGGATTGGCGCGCTCCACCGTGCAGCCGAGATCGGTCTCGAATACCCGGACAGCCTCGCTCACCACACGGCGCACTTCGGGATCGACGGGCGCGTATCCCCAATCCTCGCTATACGCGATGCGGAGGCCTTTGATGCCTTCCCGCGCGGCGGCCTGATAGTCGAAGTCGGCCGCGGGGATGGAATAGCGGTCGCGCGGGTCCGGGCCGGTAATGACGCTCAGCATCAGCGCCGAATCGGCGACCGTCCGGCTCATCGGCCCGACATGCTCGAGCGATTCCCAGCTTGACACGCCAGGATAGCGTTCGTCGCGGCATCCGGGGTACAGCGCCACGCGCCCCATGGACGCCTTGATGCCGTACAGTCCGCAGAGCGCCGACGGGATGCGGATGGACCCGCCGCCGTCCGAGCCGATCGCGAACGGGGCCAAGCCCGTTGCCACCGACGCCCCTGATCCGGCGCTCGAGCCGCCCGATGTCATCTGCAGGTTCCACGGATTGCGGGTCGCGGGGAACACCGGATTGTGGCCGACGCCGCTGTAGCCGAACTCGGGCACGTTGGTCTTGCCGATGATGATCGCTCCGGCGGCCTTCAGTCGCTCGACGGCGATGTCGTCCTCGTCCGGCACGAAGTCACGGTACAGGGGCGAGCCCATCACGGTCAGGATGTCTTTGGTCGCCACGAGGTCCTTGATGCCGACCGGGACGCCGGCCAGCGCCCCGGGGTCCTCGCCGGCGGCGATCTTGCGGTCAACGGACCTGGCGGCGGCGCGCGCCACCTCGGGGGTGGGCGTGCAGAAGGCGTGGATGTGGGGTTCGAGGGCGTCCATGCGCCGCAGCACCGCTTCGGTCACTTCCGCCGCCGAAAGCTCCTTGGCCTTGACCTTGGCTGCCAATGAAACGGCGTCCATCCGGCAGATGTCGTTGTCGTTGCTCAAGCGTTTCCCTCCCGTTCGTCTATCGCGAAGTGGCAGGCGGCGGCGTGATCCGCACCAACCGGCCGAAGTTCCGGCATCACTCTGGTGCAGAGTTCTGTGCCCTTCGGACAGCGACCGTAGAAGCGGCACGCGTTCGGATCCGGGTCGATAGGGCTTTTCGGGCTGCCGTCGAGCAGTGGCCGTGTCTCGCCCCGGCGGGCCGGATCGGGGATCGCGGCGACCAGCGCCCGCGTGTAGGGATGGCGGGGTGCGGTGAACAGCGCCTCGGTCGGCGCGACCTCGACCACCTTGCCGAGATACATCACCACCACGCGCGAGCACAACAAGCGCACGACGTTTAGATCGTGCGAAACGAAAAGATAGCTCATCCCGAGCCGGTCCCGAAGGTCGGCCAGGAGCCGCAAGATGACGGCCTGCACCGAGACGTCGAGCGCCGAAGTCGGCTCGTCGAGGATCAGCAAGGAAGGCTCGACGACGATCGCGCGCGCGATGCCGACGCGGGCGCGTTGTCCCCCGGATAGCTGGTGCGGATAGCGCCCCAGCAACTCCTCAGGCAGCCCGACCAGCGTCGCGGCGTGGCGCACCCTGTCCGTGATCGCGGCACCGCGTCGCGGGCCGGGCAGTCGCTTGAGTGGGTCCGCGATCGACTGGAACGCGCGGAACGACGGGTTGAGACTGTCCGTAGGGTCCTGGAACACCACCTGGATCCGCCGCCGATCGGCGCTCGAGACGAAGCGCGATTGCGGGATCACTGCCAGGTCCCGGCCTTCCAGCTTGATCCGGCCGCGCGTCGGATCGATCAGCCGGGCGAGCAGGCGCACCATGGTCGACTTGCCGCAGCCCGACTCCCCAACGAGGCCGACGCTTTCACCTTGCGCGATGGTGAGGTCGACGTCGTCTACGGCGTGCAGTCTGGCGCCGCGCCTCGCACTCTTGACCGGGTAGTGCTTCGCCAGTCCCTCGGCTTCGAGCAATGGTATCATCGGAGCGGAAGGCGGCAACGGACGACGTGTTCGGGCGCCAGCTCCGCCCATGGCAAGGGCGGCTGGTCGCAGACCGGCTGCCGCCGCTCGCATCTTTCGCTGAACCGGCATGGTGGCAGGTCACGCCGCAGATCGGGAAGCTGACCGGGGATGGACGACATGGCTTCGATGCGCGTCTCGGGCGTCGGCGTGGCAGCCAGCAATTGGCGCGTGTAGGGATGCGCCGGGTGGTTCAGCAGCATCTCGGTTGGGGCGACTTCCACCACGTGGCCCGCGTGCATCACCGCGATGCGGTCGCAGTCCTCGCCCGCCAAGCCGAGGTCATGGGTGATGAGCAGCGTGGACATCCGGGCACTCCGGCTCATTTCCCGGATCAGCTCCATGATGACCGCCTGGGTCGTCACGTCGAGCCCGGTTGTCGGCTCGTCGGCGATCAGGACGGAAGGCGAGCAGGCAAGAGCCATCGCGATCATTACGCGCTGGCACATACCTCCCGAGAGCTCGAACGGGTAGGCTCCGTAGCGACGTTCGGCATCCGGGATATGGACGCGCGCGAGTGCCGCGACCGCCGCCCGCTTCAGGTCGCGGCTCGCAAGATTGGCGTGCTCGCGCAACACGTCCTCGATCTGCCGGCCGACTTTGCGGATCGGGTTGAGCGCCGTGCGCGGGCTTTGAAAAATCATCGCCATCTCGCGGCCTCGGAGGTCGCGCAGCGTTTCGGGCCGCGCGGCCAGGAGATCGATGCCGCCCATCGTGATGCGGCCTTGCGTGATCTCCGCCGCCTGGTCGTGCAGGCCCATCACGGTATAGGCGGTGACCGACTTGCCCGAGCCGCTTTCACCTACGACGCCGACGATCTCGCCACGACCGACCGCGAGCGAGACATCTTCGAGCGCGCGCACCACGCCGTGCCGGGTGCGGAATGTAAGCGAAAGCTTGTCGATGGCGAGCTGGGCCGTCACACGCGCTTCCTCGGATCGAGGAGGTCGCGCAAGCCGTCGCCGAGCATGTTGAAGCAGAACACCGCGAGCACCAGCGCAGCGCCGGGAAACATGAACGCCCACCACTCGCCCGAGATGATGAAGCTCGCCCCTTCGGAGACCATGATGCCCCACTCCGGGGTGGGCGGGCGCACGCCGAGGCCGATGAACGACAACCCCGCCGCGTTCAGGATCGCCCACCCCATGTTGAGCGAGGCCTGCACCATCATCGGCGGCAGGATGTTCGGGATGATGTGGTTGGCGAGCACGGGTAGCGAGCGATTGCCGCCCATGCGGGCAGCCTCCACGTAGCCGAGCTCTCGCCGGACGTTCACCTCGGCGCGGGCGAACCGGCAATAGAACGGCAGGTTGATGATGATGGTGGCGATGATGATGTTGAGCACGCTGTTGCCGAGTGCAGCGACGATGCCCATGGCGAGGACGAACAATGGGAACGCCATGATGGTGTCCATCGCGCGGCCGATCACTCGGTCCGTCCAGCCGCCGAAGTAACCGGCCGCTGCGCCCAGCGCCAAGCCGAGCAGGAAGGACAGCGACACCGCCGCCACCGCCATTCCGAGGTCGAGCCGCGCTGCCACCATGACGCGGCTCAGGATGTCGCGACCGAGTGCATCGGTGCCGAACGGGTGGGCGGTGCTCGGCGGCGTGAGCTTGGCGGCGGCGTCGGTGGCGAGCGGGTCGTAGGGCGCGAGCGAAGGGCCGAGCAGGGCGCAGAGCACCAGCAGCAAAAGAATGACGGTGGCAACGAGTGTCAGGCGGTTCTCGCCGAACGCGTATCCCGTGTTGCGGGCCGCCGTGGCAAAGCTCATCGGGTCAACCCTCGAGCCGTGCGCGCGGATCGATCAGCGTCGACGACACGTCCACCACCAGGTTGAGCAGCACGTACAACAGCGCCATCATCAGCACGAAGCCCTGCACGGCGGCGTAGTCGGACGCGATCACGGCCGAAACCGCGTACGCGCCGACGCCCTGCCAGCCGAATACCTGCTCGATCAGCACGTTGGAGCCGAGCAGGAACGAGAACACCATGCCGAGCACGCTGGTGACCGGCAGGAGGGCGTTGCGGAACGCGTAGGTGACGAGGATCCTGCGGGACGGCAGCCCGTTCGCGCGCGCGGTGCGGACGAAGTCGCTGCCGAGGGTTTCCACCATTGCGGCGCGCGTGATGCGCGCAAGCGGTGCAAGCGCGAACAAGCCGAGCGAGATCGCGGGCAACACAAGCTGCGCGAGTGCCGCGCGGAACACGACCCAATCGCCTGCAATCAGTGCGTCGATCGTATAGGCGCCCGTGATGCGCGGGGGCGGTGAATAAACGATCTCATTGAGCCGCCCGAGCGGTTCGGGCGCCCACCCGAGCAGGTAGTAGAACACGTAGACCAGTAGCAGGCCGACGAAGAAGGTGGGGAACGCGGCGGAGACCGTCACCAGGACGCGGGAGGCGTGATCCACCGGACCGTTGGCGCGGATGGCGGCGGCCACCCCCAAGGGAATTGCCAGGCCGACCGCGAAGATCAGGGCGAACGCCGACAACTCGAGCGACGCTGGCAGCCGCTCCAGGAGATCCGTCAGCACCGGCTGGCCCGTGGTGAGGGACCGGCCGAGATCGCCGTGCAGCAAGTCGGCAACATATCGGACGAACTGCTGGAGCAGCGGCTGGTCGAGGCCGAGCGCGTGGCGGATGGTGGCGATGGACGCGGCGTTGGCGGCCGGGCCAGCGAAATAGGCGGCGGGATCGCCCGGCAGCGCGTGCGACAGCAAGAATGTCAGGACGACCACGCCGATCAGGCTTGGGCCCGTGCCGAGCACGCGCTTTCCGATGGCGAGCATCAAGCAGCTTGTTTTCGGATCACTCGGGCGAGTGGAAAGAGCAACACCTGCCGCGCCGACCTTGGGTGAGTTTCACCTCGCCGGTATGCACGGTCTATGCCAGCGGACGCGACCTAGCTTCCGTTGTTTCCTCGTGGCACGGTCGATCATGTCTCTCGATTCTAGCCCGCCGCGCCAACGTTTACGCCGGCAGTCCGCTACAACGCGCCGCCGAGCGACGCGAGGACGCCGAATGGATCGGTCGTGCGTTGTCCGACCCGCAATCGCTGTTCGTCCCGGTTTGGCGGAGCCGCAGCCTGGTCAGCGGGGCTGATGGAGGCGGGCCGGTCGAGGCGATCTACCTCACCGGGGAAGCGGCGCGCGCGGTCCACGCCGCGGGCGGCCCGTGGTGCTTTCTTGGCTTGCTGGCCGACCGCCCCGTGTTCGCCGTCGACATGAGCGAGGCCGACGACCCGTTGCCAATGCTGCCTGCCGGGCTCGGCAGCTTCGTGGACCTGCGCGCGGTCGGCGGCGGCCGGCTCGCACAGACGGATGCGTCCGTGCTCGCGCACGCGCGCGGCATGATGCACTGGCGCACCAAGACGCGCTTTTGCGGCGTCTGCGGCAGCGGCTGCGAGCCGCACAGCGCCGGGCACATGCTGCGGTGCACAGGGTGCGGGGCGCAGCATTTCCCGCGCACCGATCCCGCCGTCATCATGCTGATCCATCGAGGCGATCAGGCGTTGCTCGGCCACTCCACCCGCTTTCCGCGCGCCAGGATGTATTCCACCTTGGCCGGGTTCGTGGAACCGGGGGAGAGCCTGGAGGAGGCGGTGCGTCGCGAAGTGCGCGAGGAGGTGGGCGTGGAGGTGGGTGCCGTGCACTACCATTCGAGCCAGCCCTGGCCATTCCCCGCCAACGTCATGCTCGGCTTCTACGGCGAGGCATTGACCGAACGCATCACGATCGATCCGACGGAGTTGGCCGACGCGCGCTGGTTCACGCGCGGCGAGCTCCGCGACCCCGACGCCCACGACTTCAAACTGCCGCGTGGCGACAGCATCGCCTGGCATCTGATCGAGGACTGGCTGGCGAACTGATGCGGACCTACCTCGCTGCTTGCATCGCCTCGCCACCTCGGGGTGGCACCAGCTAGTGAGGTATCGATGGTCCCCGTTCTGAGCACGATCGGCTACGAGGGAACCACCCAGCAGTCGGTGCTCCAGGCGCTCGCGTCCGCCGAGGTCGAGCTGTTGATCGATGTCCGCGCCGTCGCCGCCTCGCGCAAGCCGGGCTTTTCCAAACGCCTGCTCGCCAACAGCCTCCTGGCGAGCGGGATCGGCTATCTTCACCTCCAGGCGCTCGGCACGCCGAAGGAGGGACGGCAGGCCGTGCGCGCCGGCAATCCTGCCAAGATGCGCAGCATCTTCGCCGCGCACATGACGGGAGATCGGGCGCAGGCGGCGCTGGGAGAGGCGACCGATGCCGCCCGGGGCGCGCACGTTTGCCTCCTGTGCTTCGAGCGGGATCATCGCATTTGCCATCGCGCAATCGTCGCGGATCTCGTCGCGGGCCGGACCGGGCAGCGCGTCGTGCATCTTTGCGCCGAATGATCGAACCCGCGCGCGTGCTCTGCCGGGTGCAGGACATCCCCGAAGCGGGCGCCAAGGGGTTCCCCGGTCCGCCGGGCAGCTTCACCGGCCTGTTCGCTGTGCGCCAGGCCGGGGCGGTGTTCGTGTATGTGAACGTATGCCCGCATATCGGCACCTCGCTCGACCTGGTGCCCGATCGCTTCCTGAGCCAGGACGGCACGCGCATCATCTGCTCAACGCACGGCGCCGCGTTCCGCATCGAGGATGGCGTCTGCACGGCAGGCCCGTGCGTCGGCTACGGGCTGGAAGCCGTGCCATGCGAGATCCGGGACGGCTTGGTGCTGGTCGCGGCCAGCGCGGGGCGGTAGGTGGTCAGCCTTGTAGATGCTGGTTAGGTCTATGCCCTACCGGAGGTGACTGATCCTGGAACCGCTCGCGTCGTGAGCGGCGATACCTGCTCTGAAATCTCTGGCCCTCATTGCCCGGCGGGATCTAGCGATCGTTACGGATTGCTGGCGCATTTTCGCTGAGCACAGGGGTCTCCGGGCCCGAACCGAAAGGATCACCCGGCCAGCTGCTATTTTTCATGCGCGTCGCGAGGACCGACGAAATGCCAAGATCTGATATGGCCTTTGCCGCGACGGCAGCATCGTCCGCGGAACGGCTGTCACAAGAACTGGCGACCCTCCTAACGGCACGGCCCGCATCCTTTTCTTCCTGGCTCTGAAGATCTTCCCTGAGGCCAGATATATCCACAGTCCGGAGCCGGCCGTCGCGGTCGCGATACGGGTAGTTCGCCAGATCTACATGGTTGAGCTTCGCTCGCTCGATCCTGGCGTCCAGTGCGGCCAGCACTCGATCGTACGCGTCCATGATCGTCTCGTGGGCGGCAATCTTCACTTCGTCGCACCGGGTCAGATTACCCGCCTCTGCGCCGAGGCCGAGAAAGCCGCGCCGATCACTCCGGCAAACGCCGCATTGACCAATCTCGCCTGGAAATGAGTTCATCGCCGTTATCCACAGAATGGCCGCGCGTACACGTGGAAAGCCACCGAAAGCAGGGCGCTCCGCCCAACATCGCATCGCTCGCCGCGGAGCGCAATTGAACTGGCCAGCGATCGTAGGACGACACCGTATAGCACGTCGGCAATCGGCGCGCTGTCTCGTTCCTGTTCATCCGGAGCAGAGGCGTGCTGCACTATCTTTGTGGCGCGTGGTGGACCAGAACGAGTGGTGCTGGACTTCTGTGGGGGGCGCCGAAACGGCCGGCGGGCAAACCGCCGACGACGTGAGGCCTGTGAGGGATCGTCATGAAACTCGTGCTGCGACTTGCTCTGTGGCTGGCATTTCTATTCGCCGGCATGGCAACTGCTGACGCCTCGGGCGACGTCGTCCGCATCGGCGTGCTCAACGACCAGACCGGGATGAATGCCGACCTCTCCGGGCAGGGTTCGGTGATCGCGGCGCAGATGGCGGCGGAGGATGCCGGCGGCAACGTAATCGGCAAGAAGATCGAGGTGACCTTCGCCGACCATCAGAACAAGGCCGATATCGGCTCGGCGATTGCGACTCAGTGGTACGACAAGGGCGGGGTTGACGTGATCGCCGACCTGCCGTTCTCCTCGGTCGCGCTTGCCGTGCAGGAGATCGCCAGGCAGCGGCAGAAAATCGTGCTGTTCTCCGGGCCCGGTTCCTCCGACCTCACGGGCAAGTCGTGTTCGCCCTTCGGCTTTCATTGGACGTTCGATACCGTCGCCCTCGGCCGCGGCACCGGCTCGGCGCTCGTGAAGGCGGGCGGCGACACCTGGTTCTTCCTTACCTCCGACTATGCGTTCGGCCACGCGCTTGCCAACGACACGATGGCGGTCGTGCGTGCGAACGGCGGAAAAGTGCTCGGCGAGGCGGTCCATCCCGTCAATACGTCCGACTTCTCCTCCTTCCTCGTCCAGGCACAGGCCTCGCGGGCGAAGGTGATCGGGCTCGCCAACGGGGCTACCGATACCACCAACTCGATCAAGCAGGCGCATGAGTTTGGTATCACTCAATCCGGCCAGACGCTCGCCGGTTTGCTCGTGTTCATCAGCGACGTCCGCAGCCTCGGGCTCGAGGTCGCGCAAGGACTCAAGCTCACCGAGAGCTTCTACTGGGACATGGACGATGCAACCCGTACCTTCTCCCGCCGCTTCGCCGAGCGCGCCGGTGGCCGCATGCCGACAATGGTGCAGGCCGGCGTCTATAGCAGCGTCGCGCATTACCTCAAGGCGGTCGCGGCCGCAGGCACGCTCGACGGGCCGGCGGTCGCGGACAAAATGCGGGCGATGCCGGTTAACGACTTCATGAGCCACAACGTCACGATCCGCGCCGACGGCCGGGTAATGCGCGACTTTTACCTCTTCGAGGTCAAGAAGCCCTCGGAATCGAAGGGTCCGTGGGACTTCTATAAGCTGGTCCGCACTATCCCGGCTGACGAAGCGGCACGATCGGTAACAGAGAGCGCCTGTCCTCTGTTAAAGAAATAGCGCTCGTTGGCGCCGCGCGCCGCGCCGCGCGCCGGCAGCCTGGGGCCTCTGTCTCACCGCGGCCCCGATGTGAGCCCTACCGGGACGCCGGGCCCAACGTCACGTCGCGCAAGCTAGGCGGCGCGGCACGCAAGATTGCGCCATATACTGCGCGGTCGGGCAGGACGCATTGGGGGAGAAAGCTGTGAAATTCTCGATCATGTTCAGCTTCGTTGCGCCGGATGGAGCGACACCGGCCCATCTCGACACGTTTCGCGAACTGGACCGGCTCGTGCCGCGCATCGAGCAGCTCGGCTATGAAGGTTTCCATGTCACCGAGCACCACTTCCAGCCGGACGGATGGGTGCCGAGCCCGCTGACGGTGCTGGCCAAGGCGGCGGGCCTTTCCAAGCGGCTGCGCCTGGTGACGAATGTGCTCGTCAGTTCGCTGTACGCGCCCGTGCAGCTCCTCGAAGACCTGGTAGTGCTCGATAATCTCTGCGAGGGCCGGCTCACGCTCGGCACGTCACCAGGCTACGTTGTCGAGGAGTTCGCCGGTCGCGGCATCGCCTACGACCAGCGGTTCCGGCGTCACGAGGAGATCATCGATTTTCTGCAGCACGCCTGGGCTACTCCGGACGACATCGGATTTGAGGGTCGGCTGATCCGTATACCGTCGCAGAAGCTGCGCCCGCGTCCGGTCCAAGTCACTTTGCCGATTTGGTACGGCGTGTCCGGCCCGAAACTCCTGGAGCGGGCCGCGCGGCGGGGCGTGCCCGTCACCGCCTCGCCGCGTCACACAGTCGGCGAGCTAAAGGAGCACTTTGCCCATTACCGCGGCGCCGCAGCGGCGGCCGGCTACACGCCGGTGGAGTGGCCGGTTATCAGGGACGGCCTCATCCTGGAGACGACGCAGGAGGCGGAGCGATATGGCATTCCGGGTGTGATGGGCCTGTTCGGCCTCTACGGCAAAAAGTCCGCATCCGGCGAGCGTGCGCTCCGTCAGGATAGCGGTGAGTTGGTCACTGATGCTGCGCAAGTCGATTTCCGCACCTTCGCGTCCCGCTACATCATCGGTGATCCGGCGGTTGCCAGGGACCGCGTGCGGGAGCTGATCGACACCTTAGGAGCCACGGAAATCATCCTGCGAATGCAGATGCCCGGCGTGCCGACCGAGGTGCTGGAGCGCTCGGTCCGCATCTTCGCCGAGGAAGTCATGCCAGCGTTCGCCTGACCCGTCGTAGGGCGCCAGCGTTCGGTATCAGCCCTTGCACAAGCCTTTCGGCTTCCACTCCGGGGCCGGGGTCGCGGCAGGCTTGGCCGTCTCGTGAAGGATCAGCACGAGTGCCCGTCGCTGCGCGGTGCCCGTCGCGGTTAGATGCATTGCTGGGCCGCCCGGCACGATCACGGGTGGGCCTCCGGCTCGCCCAACATACTTCTTGCCCTCCGAGGTTTCGAGGCACGTTTCTCCCGCGGCCGTATACCAGGCTTCGGGGCCTGGATGATGGTGTTCGGGCGCTGTCATCCCGGGCTCGAAGATGGCCTCCATGTACTGCGCCGAATACCGCTCGCCTGGCGTGATCGGAAGCGGGCCGATATCGGCCACGTGTTCCGCACCTGATGCGTGCCAGTCCGGAGCCTCGATTGTGAGCAGCCAGATTTTGCCGAGTGCCTCGACCACGGTTCCGTGCGGCCCTTTGGCTGCCTCGGCCACGGTGCGGTCAGGATAGGTGTCCAGATGCCAGAATGGCTGTGATTGCGTCAGTTCGCCAAGGGGCTGGTGGGCAATGATCCGACATCCCACCTCCCCCGTTCGCTCGCTGACCGGCTTGCATATACCGCCCATCACCTGCGCAAAAGATCCTGCGGGCATCCAGGTCATCATTACGATCCCGGTTATCGCGGCTAGAGCGGAGCGTCTGCCGTGACCGGTCATCAAAGCTGGTCCCGATTGGAGCAGCAGGCCCGCAACGGCCATCCCCGCCGGAATTTTCATTTTAAGCCCTCCGTCGGACTCAAAGAAACGCCTTCGCTACGGGCAGCACAGGACAGTCGTTGTGGATTGTCAATGTTGTTTGAGTTTACTCCCGATCTGGCCGGGTATCCCGCGTCGCTCGGCCAAGGCGCGGAAACGGAGTTTGTATGGGCGAGATTGGAGCAGTCGTGAGGGTCTACGTAAATCGCATAACCTATACGTACGGCCTACGGCCGGTCGCGACGAGGTCTCTCCTCCGCAACCTCGATCTCGCCGAGATACGCCTCCTGGATCGCCGGGTCGCGACGCAACTCCGCTGCCGTGCCGGATAGCACGACCGACCCGGTCTGCAGTACGTAGGCGCGGTGCGCGATCTGGAGCGCCATGTTGGCGTTCTGCTCCACCATGAAGATGGAGGTGCCCTGCCGATTGATTTCCTGGATGATGTCGAAGGTTTGCTCGACCAACAGCGGCGACAGCCCCATCGACGGTTCATCCATGCAGATCAACCGGGGGCGCGCCATCAATGCGCGGCCGATCGCCACCATCTGTTGTTCGCCGCCCGACAGCGTTCCGGCAAGCTGGCCGCGCCGCGCCTTGACGCGCGGGAACAGCGTGTAGACGCGCTCCAGATCCTGCTCGAAATCGGCGCCGTGCGGGCGGAGATAGGCGCCCATCTCCAGGTTCTCGAACACCGTCATGCGCGGGAACAGCCGGCGACCTTCGAGAACCGGGGCGATGCCGCGCCGCACGCGATCCGGCGTCGGTAAGCGTCCGATGTCCATGCCGTCGAACACGATCCTGCCGCGCGCGGGACGCACCACGCCCATGATGGTTTTCATAGTGGTCGATTTGCCGCTGGCGTTGCCGCCGAGCAGGCTGACGATCTCGCCGCGGGCAACTGTGTAGCTCACGCCTTTCAGCACATGCAGGTCGCCGTAGAAGGTGTCGACCTCGCGGAACTCCAGTAGCAGGTCAGCCCCCATCGGCGGTGCCGATGCCGGCGCGATCGGTGGCGCGGCCGAGATAGGCCCGCAGCACGTCCTTGTTCCGCCGCACCTCGTCCGGCGAGCCGCGCGCGATCACCTCGCCGTGGTCCAGCACGAAAACCATGTCGGCGAGCCGCGTCACGACATCGAGCTTGTGCTCGATCAGCAGCACGGTCAGTCCCTGGCGCTTGAGCCAGCCGATCTGCCGCGCAAGCTCGAGCGTTTCGGCCGGGTTCATCCCGGCGGTCGGCTCGTCGAGCATCAGCAGTTTCGGTCGCGAGGCGAGGGCGCGGGCGATCTCCGTGCGGCGGCGATTGGCGTAGGAAAGCCCGCTGACCTGATGATGGATGCGCGGCAGAAGTCGGTTGCCGAATATCGACAGCACTTCGCGTCCCCAATCCTCCGCTTCGGTTTCCTCCCGTCGCGACCAGCGCGGCCGGAGCATTGCGGCGAGCGGCCCCGTGGCGAGCCGCGCGTGCTGGCCGATCAGCACGTTCTGGATCACGGACAAGCTGGCGAACAGCCGGATGTTCTGGAAGGTGCGCGCAATGCCTTTCGCGATGATCGCGTGCTCGGGCAAGTCAGTGATCCGCTCGCCGTCGAACAGGACGTGGCCGTGGTCCGCGCGCACCAGGCCGGTAATCACGTTGAACAGCGTGGATTTGCCCGAGCCGTTCGGTCCGATCACAGCGACTGTCCGGCCCTGTTCCACTTCGAGGCTAACGGAATGCAACGCCACCAGGCCGCCGAAGCGGACGGTGATGCCCTCGACGGCAAGGCAAACCCCACCACTGGGCCGGCTTTCGCCGAGACCCGACAACGGCGTGAGTTCGTCGTCGCCGCGCTGCACGGAAGCGGCCTGCTCGTGGTCACTGAGTGCAGTGGGCGGGCGGCGGGCCGGGATCAGGCCCTCGCGCCGATACAGCATCATCAGCACGAGGATAAACCCGAAGATCAGCTCGATCGACGGCACGAGATCGACATGCGCCAGCCACACGCTGCCGACCAGCCGGCCAGCAGCGTTCAGCCAGCCCGTCAGATCCTCGAGCCACCATGATTGCAGCAACTGCAGAAACATTGCCCCGACGACGACGCCCCACACGCTGCCGATGCCGCCGAACACGACCATCACCAGGATCATAACGGACACGGGAAAGCCGAACATGTCGGGCGTGGCCGTTTGCAGCTTGGCGACGTAGAACACGCCCGTCATGCCGGCGAACGCGGCGCCGATGGCGAACGCCAGCAGCTTGTAGCGCGTCCGGTTCACGCCCATGGCGCCGGCGGCGATCTCGTCGTCGCGAATCGCCATCCAGGCCCGGCCGACGCGCGAATCGCGCAGCCGCACGCTGACGAACACCAGCAATGCAACCAGCGCCAGGGCGACGTAGTAGTACGGCGCCGCGTCCACGCCGAAGCTCCACCCGAGCAGCCGCGGGGCGGCAATGCCGTTGAGGCCCGCGGCACCGTTGGTGACGTCGGACAGATTGCGCACGACGATCGGGACGATCTCGCCGAACCCGAGCGTCACGATCGCCAGATAGTCGCCCCGCAGCCGCAACGTGGGAAAGCCGAACAGCACGCCCGAACCTGCCGCGACGAGTGCGGCCAGCGGAAGGGCGAGCCAGAACGACAGCGTGAAATGCACGAGGTCGCCCGCCTCGCCGGGCATCTTTGCGACCAGGCCGAACGCCTGGGCCACGCCCCATGCGTCGCTCCACGCCGGTTGCAATTGGAACGAGTTCAGAATGCCGTATGTGTAGGCTCCGATCGCGAAGAACGCGGCGTAGCCGAGATCGAGCAGGCCGGCGAAGCCGACCACGATGTTGAGCCCTAGAGCCAGGGTCGCGAACGCCAGCGCGTTGGCGAGCAAATCGATGTCAGCGTCGTTCGAATGCAACAACGGAAAGCACAAGGCGGCCAACGCGACCGCCGTGACGGCGAGCTGGCGCCACCTGGTTTCCGGCAACGCGCGCGACAGGCCGGCCAGCGGCCGTAGCGCCGTAAGGCGGCTAGGATTTTGTCGGCGCAAGACGCCCAAGCAAGCCCGACGGTTTCAACACCAGCACGAGCACCAGAATGGAGAAGATGATCACGTCTGCCCAGGATGCACCGATCAACTGGCTGCCGAACGCTTCGATGAGCCCGACCAGCACGCCCCCCAGCATCGCCCCCGGTACGTTGCCGATGCCGCCCAGCACGGCGGCGGTGAACGCCCGTAGGCCGGCGGTGAAGCCGATAATGAAACTCGTAAAATTGTAGTAGAGGCCGAAGATCATGCCGGCCGCGCCGGCGAGTGCCGAGCCGAGAAAGAACGCAACGACGATCACCCGGTCGACATCCACGCCCATCATGCGCGCGGCCTCCGGGTCCTGCGCCGACGCGCGCATCGCCTTGCCGAGGCGCGAGCGCTGCACGAACGCCCACAAGCCGAGCATCAGCAGCAATGCGACGGCCCAGATCAGCACCTGCCGCAACTCCAGGGTGGCGCCTCCGATCGCCCATCGCTTCGGCGGCAGCGGGTTGGGGTAGTTCTTGCTATCCGCACCCACAGTGAGCAGCACGAGATTGAACAGGATGTACGAGACGCCGATGGTGGTGATCATCGCAGCGGGCCCCGACACGCCCCGCAGCGGGCGGAGCGACAGCCGTTCGATCGCGATGCCGAGGGCACCCGACGCGAGCATGGCGGCGAGGAGTGCAGCGAGCAGCGCGGCCGCGAGCGGCAGTCCGGTCAACAGGACGCCCTGCCCCGAGAGCCCGAACGATTGCAGCACCCACATCGCCACGAAGGAGCCGATCATGAACACGTTGAAGTGGGCGAAGTTGATGAGCTCGAGGATGCCGTAGACCAGGGTGAAGCCGAGTGCCAGCAGCGCGTACATGGCGCCGAGGCTGAGGCCATTGATGGTCTGCTGCAGCCAAAGGTCACGGGCGGTCATCGTTGTCTGGGGCCAGTGCCGCCCTGGGTCAGACCTGCGGTGCGGCGCCGACGAAGTGATACTGCGCCGAGATGTCGTCGAGCGGCTTCGTATCGTCCTTCCTGATCTGGAACACGCTGACGGTGCGGTCCTTGATGTCGCCGTTGGCGTCGAAGGCGACCACCCCCTGGATGGTCGGCACCTGTGCCGACTGGATCGCGTCCCGCACCGTGCTGTGCGTCACCGGCTTGTTCGCCGCAACCACGCGCTTGACGGAATCGACGATCACGAGCGCCGCGTCGTACGATGTGATCGCGTAGTCATCGGGCGCCTCGCCGAACTTGGCCCTGTACTCCTTGACGAAGGCTGCCGCCTTGGGGTCATCCGTCATATGCGGCGAAGCGTTGGTCGCGTACCAGCCCTCCGCCGCCGGAAATCCGGCCCCTGTCAGCATTTCCGGCCCGAGGACGCCGTCACCGCCCGCCTTGATGACGTTCGGGATGATGTCGAACGCCTGCTTGGCGAGCTTGACGCCCGCTTGCAGCACGCCGCCGAAATAGAGTGCCTCCGGGTTGAGCGACTTGATCTTGGTCAGCACGGCAGTGTAGTCGGACGCCCTCGGGTCCAGCCGGTCACGACCGAGCACCTTCACCCCGTCCTTCTCCGCCTGGCGCTGGAACGCGTCGGCCAGCCCCACACCGTAGGCGCCGCTGTCGTCGAGCACATAGAGCGTCTTGATGTGCAGCGTTTGGGCCATGAAGTTCGCCATGTTCGGCCCTTGAAAGGCGTCGGTGGTCACCGTGCGAAAATAGATCGGCTTGCCCGCGGGGCGGTACTGCATGGCGAATTTTGGGTCGGTGAGATCGGGGTTGGTGGACGAGGGTGTGATGGTGGCGAGGTCGCCCTGGCTGAGGATCGGCGCCATCGCCTTTCCGGAGCCGGACATCTGCGGGCCGATCGCAGCGACGATCTGCCTATCGGAAACCATCTTGCGGGCGTTCGTCGCCGCCTGCACGGGGTCGTATTGGCCGGCGGTGGCGGTTGCGTCGTCGAACGACGCCGCTTCGAGATTATAGCCGGGGACGGCCTTGCTCCGGGTCGCGTCCTCCAGCGCGAGTTGCGCGCCGTGCAACATGAGCGTGGCGCTGTGCAAGTCAGCGCCCGTGAGCGCCAGGTTGATGCCGACCTTGATCGTCTGGTCCTCAGCCAGCACCCTGCGAACGGATAGCGCGCCAAGCAGGAGGGCGAGAAAAAGTACGGCGGCCACCCGGCGCATTGACATAGCTTCGTCCCCGATTCCCGTTGACGGTGGAATCTAAGCAGGGCTCATGCCAACAAGTCACGGGTTTCCTGCGAAAGCGACGCCAAGGCTAGGTCGCGTGTCAGGAGAGCCTCGCCCTCCTGCCACTTCGGAACCAAGCGCCGGACGCGACCGCTCCCGTGACCGCGAACAACGGCCAGTTTAGGTGAGGGGCGAGAACGGGTAACGTCGTGATCGCCTCCCACGGGCCGCCGCGGTAGCGCCAGAGTGCAAGCCCGGTTGCGGTGATCGGCGAGGGGACGGGTTCGCCACGCAACCGCGCCTGGGTGTCGCGGGCGAGCTCGGGGGCCACCTTGTTCTGCACCGTCAGGTGTAACCACCAGCCGCCGCGATCCTGCGCGGTGAGCCAACCCTCGAAGCACGCCGCCAGCCGCCGCCGCAGCGGTGCCGCCTCGGCCGCGGTGAGGCCGTACGCGACGCCGCGGCCCAGCAATCGAATGTTCAACACCGCGAGTGAGAACGGCCGGGTGCTCTCGGCAACGTCGGCCAGGGCCCGCGCCACGGCCGGTTCCTGCTCGCCCGGAAGCGCGTGGAACAGAGTCGACATGCGCGCCGACATGCAAGCGCTCGGGTGGAAAGAACCGCTGCCGGAGTTCGTCGAACCTCCGCTGCGCCGCCGTATCGAGAGTGAGCGTGACGACGAGCGGAGGAACGGCGTTCAACCTATTGCTGCAGACCAGCCTGCTGGCCGTTTGTTCCGACGGTCAGGAGGTCTTTATTTGAAGTGCAGGACCAGTTCGCGGCATCGTTGACGTCACCGGTGCCGGAGTATTTTGCTTCGGCCGGGAACGGACAAAGCGGCATCGTTCGGTCGACCGCGCCGGTCGCAGTGTTGCCGGCATTGTGCGATGCGACGATCCCGTCGGGAGCGACGCCGTTCTCGACCCAGTTCTCAAGCGCGGTTAGCGTATCGAATTGGTTGGGCCCCGGCCCGCCGCCGCAATGCTGCATTCCAGGCACCAGGAACAAGCGCACATCCGCGCTCAGCTCGCCGTAGCCACCCGGCAGCAGTCCCGCCATCTGCTCGTAGAGTTTGATGGTGCGGAACGGCGACAGGGCTTGTCCGAGAAGCCGTGGTAGATCAACAGTTTCCGATGTTGCTGTAGGAACGGAGCGTAGGCGGGTGCTCCGGCCGCGAAGCCGCCGTCGCGCGAGGGGGTGAACACCTCGTCGAGCCGGCTGTCGAACAACGCGAGCGTCTGGTCGTCGACCGTGCCAGATGCGGTTACCGGGAAGCTGAGCAGCGGGAAGTTCGGATCCTGCTCGACCAGGAACTTGAGGAAGTGGTCGTCGAACTGCCAGCCGATCGGGGACGGGGTAAACCCCGCGTTGCCCCAGGGCTCGGCCGCCGTGAAGTCCGTCGGCGCCACCAAGCCCAGGGTCCAGTTGTCGAAACCGCCAGTGAGATTGCTCACGCTGTAGCCGGTGTGCACCAAGCGGCCCTGCTCATCCCGGAGGGCGGTGAAATATGCGTTGAGGGTTGTCGCCTGTTGCCCGGTCAGGCAATCGGTCGTCTGGCCCGCCCCGCAGATCAAAGTGGACGCATCGAACGAGCACGCGCCGGGGTTCTGGATCAGGCCATCGGCAACCCCGTCGGCGGCGTCGCAGCTCGCCGCGATCGCCTTATCGACGGCGGGCAGCACGGTCGCCGGAAGAAACGCGGCCGGTGAACTGAATTGCTGTTTGTAGAAGTGCGTGCCTTGGAGGATGGCGCGCGCATCAAAGAACGGCGCACCCGCGATGATGCCGTCGTAGTCGCCGGGATAGTCGGCGGCTTCCGTCGTGGCTTGATGGCCCCCATTGGAGCAGCCGTCGAAATAGCTGTAGCTGATGTCCTGGCTGTAAAATGCCGACACCAGCGATTTGGCAGCGATCGTCACTTCGTGCGTTGCGCGATAATAGTAGTCGGCCACCTTCGCGCGGTCGGGCACGCCCGGCTTGATCAGTGCCCAGCTCGCGTCGGTGCCTCCCGCCTGATGGCCGGTGTCGGTGATCGCGGTCGCGTAGCCCTTGCCTAAGGCTTCGGCGACGTCCACCGGATTTGCGGCGAGATCGGCGTAGGTCGAGCCCAGCCAGCCCACCCACGCCGAAGAACAGGAACTTGCCATTCCACGAGACCGGCATCCGGACCTCGAACCCGGCCGACCCCGGCGGGGTCGCGTGGCCGCTCGTGTTTAGCGTGCCGATCACGTCGCAATATTCGGGGTTGGGGGTAGCCGCCGGAACGTCGGTCGCAGTGACGATCGTTACGCCAGAAACGTTGAAAGCGGAAATCGCACCGGCCGAACACGCCGTTCCCTGCGCGGCGGCGGGAGAGCTTGTGGCCAAGATCCCGGACACGAGACCGATGGCGGTGGACGCAAACAGACACCGCCGCCGACGAAGGCGGATCGAATTCGATGTTCACTGGGCGCTTCCTCTCGTTGGTGCTTGGCACGCAAGGAGTCGCCGAGTGCCAGCGACTCGCTCTTAGCCGAGAGCTAGACCCGTGTTAACCATCCGTAGATCACAGTCGCGTCGTCTCTCGTCAGATATCCGAGCCTGGACCCTCGACGCGCTTGGAAACAGACTTCGCCGCTTCGGCCGCGACATCGCCCTGCGAGTCGAAGTCGGTTGCCATCTCCTCAAGCGTTGCACGAATCCCCGCATCAGGGATGGCCGACGCCAGCTGACGGCACTGCGACGCCTTGCTTCGAAAGAAACCGGCATCCCAATGACTCTCGAAGCCCGCACCTTCCATGTCGCCTTCTCCCCGTCGCTGCGAACGCCCGATGCACACCACGCACGGAGCGCCGACCGGTTCCGGCCCTCAACGGAAGTGATTGCGCGCGACTATGGCGCGAGGAAGCGGAACAGCCGCGGGTCGTCGCGCACGGTTTCCGCGGTGCCTTCCAGCGCCACAGCACCGCGGTCGATCACATAAGCGTGGCGGGCGACGCGCAGAGCGAGCGAGACGTGCTGCTCCACCAGGAGCACGGCCATCCGCTCACAAAGCTGTTCCAGCCGATGCGCGATCTCTTCGATAACGCCGACCCAAACACCTTCCGTCGGCTCGTCAAGCATGAGGAGCCGCGGTCGGCCGAGCAGCGCGCGACCGATCGCAAGCATCTTGCGCTCGCCGCCCGACAAGGTGGCGGCGGTCTGGTCCAGCCGATGGCCGAGTTTGGGGAAGAAGTCGATCACCTCCGCGATGCTGTCCCGCCCGCGCCCACCGCCCGCGCCGAGCAGCAGGTTCTCGCGTACTGACAGGCGGCCAAAGATCGGCGTCCTCCTGCGGCACGAAGCCCATGCCGCCGCGCGCCCGGCGCTCGGCGGGCTGCTCGTCGATGCGGACGCCGCCGAAGCGGATTTCGCCGCCGCGCGCGCGAACCTCGCCCGCCAAAGTCTTGAGCAACGTGCTCTTGCCCGCGCCATTGCGCCCCAAGATGGCGACGGCGCCGGTTTGCGGCACCTCGAGAGTGAGATCGAACAGCACCTGGCTTCGCCCGTAGCCGGCGGACAAGCGATCGACCGCCAGGATCGGCGCGGGATCAGAGCCGGCTGACATACACTTCCTGTACGCGGGGAGAACGCTCGATTTCTTCCACGGTGCCCTCGTCGAGCACGCGGCCCTGGTCGAGCACGGTCAGGCGGTCGCAAATGTTCTTGATGAAGTCGAGGTCGTGCTCGACGATGACGAGTGCGCACTCCGCCTTGATCGGCCGCAACAGATCGCCCGTCGCGCGACGCTCTTCCGGGCTCATGCCGCCGGTCGGTTCGTCGAGCAGCAAGAGGCGCGGCTTGGGCGCGAGCGCCATCGCGATCTCCAGCCATTGCTGCTCGCCATGACTGAGCTCACCCGCGAGATCATGCGCTCGACCGGCTAGGCGGAAGCGTTCGAGCGACTGCAATACCGTCCGATCGGACGCACGCCGCGAGCGGGAGCCGAGCAGGGCAAAGATCCGCTCGCCGGATTGCAGCGCCAGCAGCACGTTGTCGTAGACCGAAAGCTCGGGCAGCACCGCGGTGATCTGGAACTTGAGGCTGAGGCCCCGTCGCGCCCGCTCGTAAGGAAGCGCCCGGGTGATGTCCTCGCCCCCGAGCGAGACGGTGCCGCGATCGGCAAAGTGAGCGCCCGCAATCGCCTTCAACAGCGTGCTTTTGCCCGAACCGTTCGGCCCGATCAGGCCGTGGAACGTCCCGGGCTGCACCTCAAGGCTGACATCATCGAGCGCCAGCAGCGCGCCGAAGCGCTTCGAGGCACCGCGGACGGCGAGCAGCGGCTCAGCCACGCCGGCGCGGGCCGTAGCCGCCGATGCGCTCGCGGGCGGAGACGAGCAAGCCGAGCAGCCCCGAAGGCTGGAACAACACGACCCCGAGCAGCACGAGCCCGAGAATGATCGGCCAAATGCTCCGCACCGCGTCGATGTCGGCAAGCCAGTAGCTCAGCACCTCGATGAAGGCGGTCCCCAGCACCGGCCCCACCAGTGTCCCCGCCCCGCCCAGCAGCGTGTAGATCACGGCCATCGTGGACAGCGCCGGGCCCATGTTGCCCGGCCCGATGAAGCCCTGGTGATACGAGTAGAGCGCGCCCGCGAGGCCCGCGATCCCCCGGCTACCGCGAACACCAGCGCCTTGAACACCTGCACGCGGTAGCCGAAAAAGGCGAGTCGCTCTTCGTTCTGCCGCAAACCCGCGAGCACCAACCCGAATTGCGACCGCACCATCAGCCGCGCCGCCACGTAGACGACCGCCAGCAGGCCGAGCACCAGCAGGTAGAATGGCACCCCCTCCACAAACTCGTAGGAACCGGCCTGCAGCAGCTTGATGGACGACAGCCCGTTGCCGGCGCCCACGTATTGCCAGCCGGACACCAGACGTTCGGCGGCGTAGGATCCGGTGAGCGTGCCGAAGGCGACGAAGATCGGCGTCGGCGTGCGTCGCCCGAGCAGCAGGAAGCCCGCGAACAACAGGGCCAGCACGAAGCCGACCAGCACCGCAAGCGGCAGCGTGCCCCAGATCGCGCTGAAATCGAGGTCGCGGCCGACCAGGGCGACGACGTAGCCCGCTACGCCGAAGAACAGCGCCTGGCCGAAGCTCATGATCCCCGAATAGCCCCAGCACAGGTCGAAGCTGATCGCGAGCAACGACAAGATCAGCACGTTGGTCGCCAACGTTATCAGCTCGGTCCGGTCGCCGAGCAGGATCGGCACGAGCAGCAGCACCACCGCCACGGTCGCCTCGATCAACGGCAGCGCGCGCGGTTGCCAGCGGCGCCCAATCGTCGCGCGCGGGGACGCGCGCGACGGCCTGAGGTGCGGCCTCCGTCAACGGATCAGCACTCCTTGGGGTCTACCAGGTCGTAGCGGCTGATCACGTCATAGCGCGTCTTGCCCCCGTCCACCTTGCACTGGGCGATGTACATGTTCATGCGGCAGTGCATCTTGCCTGGCACCATCTCGGCGCCGCCCCCCGGGCCTTGCGCGATCTTGGCGTGGTCCAGCGTCGCGGCGACGTCCTCGCGTCCGAGCTTGCCGCCGTTTTCCTTGACCGCCGCCTCGTAGAGCTTGATGCCGCGATACATGCCGGTCGCGGCGCTGCCCGCGGTGAACAGATACTTCGTATCCGGAAAGCGCTTGGAGTACGCCTCTTGCAGTTGCCGGCTGAACGGGTCGTCGACGGACTGAAAGTAGTCGAGGCAGCTGTAGAGCCCGGCCATCTCCTGTGGCGGATGGTAGTTGAGTAGGTTCTCGTCGTGGTACACGCACGTAACCACTCCGCCGTTGCGCTGAAAGCCCAACTCGTAGAGCTGCTTCATGAACGGCTGCAGGCCAGGCGGAATGATCGTGTTGAACACGCAATCAACCTTGCCGTCAGTGATCTTGCTGATTGTCGCGGAGTATTCCGCCTGGTCGAGCGGGTAGTACTTCCTCGAACACCACCTCGCCGCCGTTGGCCTCTATCACCTTGCGCGTGTAGCGGTTGAGTAGCTGCGGCCACACATAGTTCGCCGACGGCATGGCGAAGCGCTTCCGCCCTTTCTGCTTGATGAGATAGGGGATCAGCTCGTCCACCTGCTGCGCCGGGGTCGGCCCGGTGCAATACAGATATTTCGTGCATTCCTGCCCCTCGTAGAGCTGCGGATAGATGTAGAGCGTGCGCCCGCGGTTCACGATCGGATCCTTGATCGCCTGCCGCATGGCGCTGGTGATGCCGCCCAGCACCACGTTCACTTTGTGCTCCTGGATCAGCCGCCGAACGTTGCCGACGGCGATCTTCGGGTCGGACGCGGTATCCTCAAGATGGAGTTCGATGGGTCGGCCGCCGATCCCGCCATCGGCATTGATCCGCTCCACGGTGAACTGCGCCACCTGCCAGTCGGCGTTGCCGGAGGGGGCGATCGCGCCCGTTATGTCCGTCGCGATTCCCATCTTGATCGGGTCGGCCGCGCGCGCAGTGCCAGGGCCCAGCAGCCACCCGGTCGCCGCACTGCCGATCCAACCGTTTGCGGCAAGTGCCGAGGCACCGGCGAGCCATCCGCGTCGGCCGACGCGAGGCGCGTTATGCGGCATTACGTTTTCCCCTGGGCAATAAGGCCTTGCGGCCGGAAGCGCACGATCGCGAGCGCGATCACGAACACGAGCGGGTCAGCGAGAACGGGAATCACGACCCAGGGCAGGCCGGCCGCGAGCGCGCCCACGGCCGCGGCGCCGAGGATCGGCCCGCTGAAAGTCCCGACGCCACCCAGCATGACGGAGAGGAAGGACTGCACCAGGAAGCGCGTGCCGATATCCGCGGAAAGCTGATACAGCGGAACGATCAAGGCGCCCGCAAGCCCGGCGAGGGCCGCGCCGAACGCGAACGTGAGCGCGTACAGTCGCGAGGTGGAAATGCCGCAGCTTCGCGCGAGCATCGGGTTCTCGAGCGCGCCGCGGATGCGCAGCCCGACGGTCGTCCGGGTCAGCAACAGCCAACTCCCCGCGATCACCACGAGCGTCAGCCCGATGATCACCGTCCGCC
Source organism: uncultured Alphaproteobacteria bacterium (assembly GCA_963757115.1). Classification (GTDB taxonomy): domain Bacteria; phylum Pseudomonadota; class Alphaproteobacteria; order Acetobacterales; family Acetobacteraceae; genus CAVWQV01. Next base: position 72,876 of record CAVWQV010000016.1, read on the forward strand.
ACCAGGAGAACTCGAGCCCTCCGACCGCAAACGCGCCGGAAATCGGCTCCTCCACCGTCTTGTAGTGGCCGCCGAGCAGGCCGCGCACGGTTTCCCGAATGACGAGGCCGATCGCGAACGTGCCCAGCATCGCGATGATGGGCGCCTTATACCATCGGCGGATCACCACGCGCTCTAGAATCAGGCCGAGCAGGGCGAGCACGAGCGGGGCCGCGACGATGCCGGCCCAGATTGGCGCGCCGGCCTCTCGCACGAGATAAACGGTGTAGGCGCCAAGCAGCACGAACTCGCCATGGGCGAAGTTGAAAATGCCCATCATGCTGGCGATGACGCCAAGGCCGAGCACGATCAGCACCACCACCGACATGAATGCAAGGATGTCGAAGGCGAGCTTGACGTCGATCATCGGTCGTCGCCCAACCGAGCCGAAACCGCTTCGGTTCGGGAGAGGGAAACCCGCGTGTTGGCTTGCTGCGTGCTCAGAATTGGACGCCGCGGGTCAGCGCGCCGTCAACCACGAGGTTGGTGCCGCTGATGAAGCTTGCTGCGGGGCTGGCGAGGAACACGGCGGCGCGCGCCATCTCCTCGGGCTTGCCCATGCGTCCGGTCGGGTTGAGCGCGAGCGCCGACGCGTACAGGTCCGGCATGTCGCGCTCCACCCGGTGCCACACGCCGCCCTCGAAGTATGTGTTGCCGGGCGAGATCGTGTTGGCGCGGATGTTCTTCGGCGCGAGGTGGTAGGCGAGGCCCTGGGCGTAGTGGATGAGGGCGGCCTTGAACGTGCCGTACGGGCCGGCCGCGAAGTCGATCTCTCGGCCCGATACCGAGGCGACGATGACGATGGAGGCGGCGTCCGATTTTTCGAGAAATGGCATCGCCGCGTTCACCGCTCGCACCGTCCCCATCATGTCGATGTTGAACTCGCTCTGCCACGCCGCCTCGTCCGTGCCGATGGCGAGCGCGCTCACATTCGGCACCACGATGTCGAGCCCGCCAAGTTCCCCGGCCGCGTCCGCCACCCAGGCTCCGAGCGCCGCTCCGTCGCCGACATCGACCGCGCGCCCGGTTGCCGTCACGCCGGTCGCGCGCAACGCGGCGACCGCCGCCTCGACCTCGCCGGGGTTGCGGGCACAAATCGCGACCGAGGCCCCTTCCGCCGCGAGGGTGTCGGCGATCGCCCGCCCGATCCCCTTCGTTGCGCCGGTAACCAGAGCCTTGCGGCCCTTCAAACCCAGATCCATTTCGCTCCCCCGCCTCTCCGGCCGCTGCCTGCGCGCTTAACCGAGGTAGGTTTTCAGCACGGACGCACCCACGGTGTATTTCGGATCGACCATGTTGCCGAGCCGCACGCGGCCTGCCTGCGTCAGAAGAAGTACGCCTCGATCTCGTCGAAGCCGAAATCCGCCACGAGCCACCGGGTGAGCTCGCGATAGGCGATGCGCGCCGCGTCCTCGAGCGGGCGGGCGCTGCCGATCGTCATGATCATCCGCTCGGTCTCGAGCCGCGGCCACGCGAGCGGCCAGTTCTTGATCAGGTCGATCTGCACGGTGGTGGTGGACGGGATCTCGACCGCGACCCCGCACAGTTCGCCGTCACCCTGCGTCGCGTGGCAGTCGCCCAGATACAGATAGGCGTCCTTGTGGTGGACCGGGAAATAGACGACCGCGCCCGGTGCGACGTCCGGCAGGTCCATGTTGCCGCCCCAATAGTCGGGTTGCAGCGAGGAGACTGCCTCGATCTCGGGGCTCACCCCGAGCGTGCCGATGAACGGCTCATAGGGCAGGGTGATCCGGCTGTTGAAGCGGATGCCCCCTTCCGTCACCTCCATCTTCTTGACGTGCTCGGGCAGCGGTGGATTGAGCAGGGCCGTGCTGCCGGTCGCGACCAGCCCGCCGAACTCGGTGATCAGCGCAGTGGTGCCGACCGGCTGCGGGCCGCGAGGCACGATGGACAGGATGCGGACGCACAGCGCGTCACCCTTCTCGGCGCCCGCGACGGCGATCGGGCCGTTCTGCGGATTGAGGAACGGCACCTGCAGCTTGTCACTCGGCCGGTCGGCCTCCGTCTTGAGCCGCCCCTCGAACGCATCGTGCGTCTCGGCCACGACCACGTCCCCGGGCTCAATGCGCAAGACGGGCTCGGCGTAGGGGCCGTACACGTAGTGATACTTTCCCTGCCGCGCTTCGGTCAGGTGGTGCGTCGCGCCGGGCTTGCCGCCCGCGAGCGCCTTGCGGGCCATGTACGATCTGTCGAAGCCAATCTGCCAAAGCGAGCCTCGCATCGGTTACGCCCCTCGTAGAGCGCATAAAGCAACATACAGTTACGCTGCGCGCCGCGCCTCCCGGGGTCAAGCGGCCGTGCTTGGCGTCGGTTCGTCGGGCCTCGCACGCAAGTTCCGCGCCATTAGGCTGGCCGGGACTGTCACCGACCCTCTCCCCAACAAAGTAGCTGTCGTCACGGCCGGGCTTGGCCCGCGATCGGTTTAGCCGCGGACGTGGCGCTCGGGCTCAACTCCCTGTTGCCCGGATCGGCGGGCTCCGTTAGGGGTCGCATCAACGAAGGTGTGGGTAGGGAGTGAGCGCCTTGGAACAGACCACGATCGCGAAGGTCACGCGACGGATCGTGCCCTTCCTGATGCTTTGCTACTTTGTCGCCTATCTCGATCGCGTGAACGTCGGGTTTGCGGCGCTTGAAATGAATAAGTCGCTCGGGTTGTCGAGCATTGCGTATGGGTTCGGCGCCGGGATTTTCTTTTTCAGCTACTTCGTCTTCGAGGTGCCCTCAAATCTCGCCCTAGAGCGGTTCGGCGCGCGCAAGTGGATCGCCCGCATCATGCTCTCCTGGGGAATCCTGTCGGGCGCGATGGCGTGCATCCCGTGGCTCGGCCGGCTGACCGGGCTCGGCAACGAGAATGCGTTCTACGGAGTGCGCATCCTGCTGGGCGCCGCCGAGGCGGGGTTCTTCCCTGGCATCATCTTCTATCTCACGCTCTGGTTCCCCGCTGTCTATCGCGCCCGTATCGTGGGCTACTTCATGGCGGCGATCCCGCTTTCCTCCGTGATCGGCGCCCCCGTGTCCGGCTTCCTGCTCTACATGCACGGTGCGCTCGGGCTTGAGGGCTGGCAGTGGCTGTTCATCATCGAAGCAGTCCCCGCGGTCGTGTTGGCCTTCGTCGTGTTCTTCTACCTGACCGACCGCCCGACAGAGGCGACGTGGCTGGAGCCGGGCGAGCGCGAATGGCTGGCCAACCGGCTCACCGCCGAGTCCGAGGCGCGCGTCAGGGCGCATGGCATAACCGTCGGGAAGGCCATATTTAACCCGCGAGTGTTGAGTCTCTCCGCGGTCTACTTCGCCATCGTCGCGACGAACTACGGGACAGCGTACTGGCTGCCGCAAATCATCAAGGCGTTCGGCCTGTCGAACCTGCAAACGGGCCTAGTCGCCGCCTTGCCATACGTCGTGGGCACTATCGGCATGGTCTGGTACGGCCGCCGCTCCGATCGCACCATGGAGCGTAAGGGCCATGCCGCGGTGGCGCTCGCGATCGCCGCCATCGGCATCGGCGGCTCCGGGCTCCTCGCTGATCCCACCCTGAAGATGGCCGCCTTGTGTGTGGGCACGTTCGGAAGTCTTCGCGGTATTGCCGGTATTTTGGATTCTGCCCACCGCGTTCCTGAGCGGCGCCGCGGCCGCAGCCGGGATCGCCGTCATCAATTCCATCGGCAATCTCGCGGGCTTCGCAGGGCCGTTTGTGATGGGCTGGTTGAAGGATGCCACGGGCAGCTTCAGCGCCGGGCTGCTGGTCATTGCCGGCGTCGCGGTGGTCGGCGTACTGGTGGTGCTAGTCATGCCGCACGAGGCCGCGCTCGAGCAGTCGGCGGACGCCAAGCTCACGCCAGCGGAGTAGGGCTCCAGCGGAGTAGGGCGACTAGGCCGGGCGGCCCTGAAGAAGCGTCCTTAGTCGTCGGCGGCGTGCACGGTTTGGTGAACGAAGGCCAGCTTCTCGATCGCCGGCGGCGACAGGATGAACGGGTAGAGGTCGGCCGCGCCCACGCAGCGGTTCATGCTGTTCATGGCGAAGCTCATCGGCAGCCAAGCGTCGATGATCCGGCCGAAATTGCCCGGCTCGTGCGGGTCGAAGTCGACCTCGGCGGCCAACTCATGCTCGGGGTCGACGCGCGGGCTGATGCTCATGCCGAACGCGCGCGCCATCTCCAGGGTGTCGATGATGTGGAGATAGTGCGCCCACGTTTCGGCCCAGTCCTCCCACGGATGGGAGGTCGCGTAGCTGCTGACGAAGTGCTCCTGCCAGTCCGCCCTCGCGCCCACGGCGTAGTGCCGGCGCAATGCGGCGTTGTAGTCTTCTCGATCGTCGCCGAACAGCGCGCGACAGGCCTCAAGACGGCCTCCGTCGCAAATCAGAATGTCCCAGAAGTGATGCCCGACCTCGTGGCGGAAATGACCGAGCAGCGTGCGGAGCGGCTCGCGCATCAGAACCCGCCGTCGCTCCCGCTCGGCATCGTCGGCTTCCGCGAGTGCGACGGTGATTACGCCGTCATCATGGCCAGTCATCACCTTGGGGCCGGAGGGCGGGTCGGCGAGGAAGTCGAACACCAGCCCGTGCGCTGGGTCCTCAATCCGGTCGCGGAGCGGCAGCCCGAGCCGTAGCAAGCTGTAAAACAAGCGGTGCTTGGCCAGTTCGAGCCTACGCCAGGGTTCGAGGTTCTCCGGCAACGAAAGGTTCGGAACGGTCCGGTTGTGGCGGCACGCGGTGCAGTAGCGCGCCGGCGAACCCGCCGGAATGAGCCAATTGCAGGCATCGTCACTCGGAATTGGCGCAGAACCGATACGCTGGGTCGTCGCTGGCCTCGAGCGGTCGCCAGACCTCGCCGTCAGGTTGGAGGGCGGACAGCAGCACGTCCGTCGGAAGATAGCCGAGGCGGGAATTGCAACGTTCGCATCGGACGTTCTCGAAATACAGAACTTGCCCGCACTTCTGGCACTTGAAAAGTTTCAAGGGATTTTCCGTCGATAGTGGGAGCCAGAATTACGCAGGCAAGAGCCGTGCCGCGCAGCCTGCGGCCGCCGCGGAACGCTCCGCGAGGTCAGCAGCGATGCGGCTGCAGCGTGAACTCCGACATGGCGCCGTTCATCACGAACTCGCCAAAATCCATCTGCAGGCCGTCCGCAACGCCGTTCTCCCAATAGCGCATCCCTACCTGATAGTCGGGGGTCTGCGCATTCTTGTCGTGATCGAAGAACGAGATGCGAACTCGCGCGCTTGGGAGGCTGGAAAGCTCCGGCCATTTCGATTGCGCCGGGGTGTCCCACTTGATTACGGTTACAAAACTGTCCTGAGCGCCGCCATCGACCGTGCCGTCGAACAACGGAATGTTGAGGAACTTCTTGCCGCTTCGCGCCGCAGCGAGGATCGCCTCTGTGTGCGCCATGGGGAACAGCGTGCCGGCCGGAAGCGGCTTCACGTCCTGCCCCGGGGTCGTGTAGTGGGCTTCGCCGGAGCCGCCACTCGCCACGAGCTTGGCTTCTCCGTCGGTTTCGCTGGTGACAGCGCTGTCGGTCATCTGCTTCATGTGGAACCGGAACGCCAGCCCGTCCTTCAACTCCCATGTGGCATAGTCGGACACCATCTGGATGTCCTGGCCGTCGTGGTTGGTAACGGTCATGTCGAGCCGCTGCCGAACGGCCCAGCCGTCACACGCATCTGTAACCTCATAGCCCATGGTGCCGCTTGCCGCGACGATGTCGCCCGAGCGGCCCGGGTCCATGGTCAGGTTGTAAAGCGCCCGGTGCGCCGCGAGGTCGGTCGCGTGCGAGGTTCCCGCAAGGAGCAGGCAAAAGGCCGCAACGGCGGCGGGGAAGCGCATGGGCGTCTCCAAAGAACAACCGGTCAGACATAAGCGGCAGATCGCACACTGCCAGGAGCCCGCGCCTGCATCGATGCAATTCCGCGCGTGCGTCGGCCTTCTCCGTTCACCTTTCGGCTAATAAGGCGGCAGACGCTCACGGTTTTGGCTTGGGCGCCAGCTCGACACGCAACGAAAGCTCGCGCAGCCGCTCGGGTGCCACCGGGGCCGGGGCGCCCATCATCAGATCCTCGCCCCCCTGGTTGAGCGGGAACAGGATGACCTCCCGGATGTTAGGCTCATCAGCGAGCAGCATGACAATGCGGTCGATGCCGGGGGCCGAGCCGCCGTGCGGCGGCGCGCCGTAGCGGAAGGCGTTCAACATGCCGCCGAACCGCGCCTCCACCTCGTCCGCCCCGTAGCCGGCGATCGCGAAGGCGCGCAGCATGATGTCTGGCCGGTGATTACGGATGGCACCCGAGGACAGCTCGACCCCGTTGCAGACGATATCGGTACTGGAACGCCTTGATGGTGAGCGGGTCCTGGGTTTCGAGCGCCTCCATCCCGCCCTGCGGCATCGAGAACGGGTTGTGGCTGAAGTCCACCTGGCCGGTTTCCTCGTTCAGCTCGTACATCGGGAAGTCGGTGATCCAGCAGAAGCGGAACGTATTGCTTTCGAGCAGATCGAGCTCCTGGCCGAGCCGAGTGCGCACCGACCCGGCAAAACGCGGCGCTTCATCCTTCTTGCCGGCGGCGAAGAACACGGCGTCTCCGGCGGCAAGCCCGCACGCGCTGCGGATCGCTTCGGCGCGCTCAGCTTCGAGGTTGCGGGCGATCGGCCCTTTCGGTCCCTCGGCGTCGAACACGATATAGCCGAGGCCGCCCGCACCCTCGGCGCGCGCCCATTCATTGAGCTTGTCGAAAAAGCTCCGGGGCTGCCCCCCACAGCCCGGTGCCGGGATCGCGCGCACCACTCCGCCCGAGGCGGCGATGCGCGCGAACAGACCGAAGCCCGATCCTGCGAAGTGTTCCGTGACATCCGTGATGCGGAGCGGGTTGCGGAGGTCAGGCTTGTCCGTCCCGAACTCGAGCATGGCCGTGTCGTACGGGATGCGCACGAACGGCGGCTCAGTCACCGCGCGACCGCCGCCGAACTCAGTGAACACGCCGGCGATGACCGGCTCGATCGTGTCGAATACGTCCTCCTGGGTCACGTAGCTCATTTCGAAATCGAGCTGGTAGAACTCGCCCGGGGAGCGGTCGGCGCGGGAGGCTTCGTCGCGAAAGCACGGGGCGATCTGGAAGTAGCGGTCGAACCCCGCCACCATGATGAGCTGCTTGAACTGCTGCGGGGCTTGCGGCAGCGCGTAGAACTTGCCCGGATGCAGCCGGGCGGGAACCAGGAAGTCGCGCGCACCCTCGGGACTGGAGGCGGTCAGGATCGGGGTCTGGAACTCGGTGAAACCCCGCTCGATCATGCGCCGGCGGATGGAGGCGATCACCGCCGCGCGCAGCACCATGTTGCGGTGGAGCTTCTCGCGGCGGAGGTCGATGAAGCGATAACGCAGCCGCAGTTCCTCGGGGTAGCGCTCGTCCCCCGCAACTTGCATCGGCAGCACTTCGGCCGCCGACTGCACGACGAGTTCCGACGCTCGGAGCTCGATCTCCCCCGTTGGTAGCCGCGGGTTGACGGTCCCCGGCTCGCGCCGGACGATCTCGCCCGTCACCGTAATCACGCTTTCGACCCGGAGCGCATCGGCCGCGGCGAAGGCCGGGCTGCCCACAGCGAACACGCATTGCGTCAGGCCGTAATGGTCGCGGAGATCGATGAACAACAGCCCGCCATGGTCCCGCTTGCTATGCACCCAGCCCGACAGGCGTGCGATCTGGCCGGCATCGGCCGCCCGGAGCGCGCCGCAGTCGTGGGTTCGGTAGGCGTGCATGGAGATCCTGGGCTGGGCGGGAGGCGGAGGTCGCTGCCCGCTTAACGGAAGGGGTGTTCAGCTTTCGGCGATCACCGGATTGCGTAGCAGGCCGACCCCGGTGACTTCCACTTCGACCGTGTCGCCCGGCTTCAACCATTTTGGCGGCTTGAAGTAGGCCCCGACGCCCCCCGTGGTGCCGGTGACGATCACGTCCCCTGGCTCGAGCTGGGTGAACGTCGAGCAGTATTCGATCAAGGTCGGGATGTCGAAGCAAAGATCGCTGACCGGCGCGCGCTGGCGTTCCTCGCCGTTGACCCGGCACATCAAGGTGCTTTCCCGGATGTCGGCGATCTCGTCCGCAGTCACGAGGAAGGGGCCGAACGCGCCCGAGTGATAGAAGTTCTTGCCCGGCGTGAACTGGCCGGAGTGACGCTGCCATTCGCGGACGGAGCCGTCATTGTAGCAGGCGTAGCCGGCGACCACGCTTTGCCAGGCGGACTTGGCGACATGCCGGCAGGTCTTGCCGATAACAACGGCGAGTTCGCCCTCGTAGTCGAAGGTTTCGGACGCTTTCGGCGCGATTAGCGGCTGGCCGTCGCCCACTTGGCTATTGGGGAAGCGGACGAAGATGATCGGCTTCTCCGGCGGCTCGCGGCCGCCTTCCTTGATGTGGCTCGTGTAGTTGAGGCCGACGCAGAGGATCTTCTCGGGGTCGGGAATCGGCGGCAGCAACGTAACATCCGCGAGCTGTACGTCCGGCCCCTCCTTGTCGGCGAACTTGACCGTGTCGAGCTTGGTGAGCGCCTGGCGCAGGGTTGGCGCCTCGATGCTGCAGTCGACGATGCCGGAGCCGACCACGACACCCCAGCTTTCGGTGCCGTCCGCGCGGCGATAACTGGCGAGCTTCATGGCGGGCCTCCTGTCAACCGGGCGCCATGGTTACTTGCGGCCCCGGGTCCGGGCAACTCCCGGCACGTCGGGATAGTGTTGCGGCTGGCGAACGGGCGGACCTCGACGACGACGAACGAACATAGCTCATTTTCCAGGCAGGTCGCCGCCGCGCAGGAAGGTTTCAGTTTCCCGGTAAAGCGCGTAGCGGCCCTCTTCCAAGTGCATGAGGTGGCCGGCGCGGGCGATTTTCACGTCACGCCGGATCGGCGACGCGGCGAGCGCGTCGAACAGCCAGGTCGCGTCGGCATCGGTGCAAAGGCTGTCCCACGCCCCGCGGACGATGCATACAGGCGCTCTCACTTCGCCGGGATCGTAGGCAAGGTCGCCCGCGTGCGCGGCGGCGATGTCCTGCATCGGGCCGAGCGGCGTCTGCACGCTGGGCGGGGTGCGCGTTCGGCTTGCCGGGTCGCCATCGAGATAGGCTTCCCGCCAGGCTTGGAAGTGCCGCGCCAGCAGCACTGGCGTCTCGCCGGCCGGCGTGTCGGCGACGAAGCGGGTCCACTGGTCTTGCGGCGTGATCAGCCGCCACGCCGGCAGCGGTGGCGCGCTGGACTGACCGGCGCGCCGAGTGATCGGGCCGAAGAACACCATCCGCTCGACCGCGTCGGGCCAGCGCGTCGCGAAGCGGCCGGCCGCGATGGTTCCCCAGGAATGCGCGACAATAGACAGCTTCGACGCCGCATGACGTTGGAGGATGAAGCGGGCTGCGCGCTCGATCTGGTCGCTTGCATCTCCGGCGCGGCCGAGCGCGCCCGCCGCCTCCGCCGGCTCGTCCATTGCGGCGAACCGGTCGGAAAGGCCAAAGCCCTGGAAATCCAGGCCCCACACGGGAAAGCCGGCCGCGCGGAGCGCGTCGGCCCACGAATGACCGTCGAAACGGTACGCCACAGAAGTGGCGGATGGAAATGTCGCGCCGTGCACGTAGAGAACCGGGGTGCGCGGGGCGGTGTCGGATCGCGTCGGAGCGAGATAGCGCAGGAACAGCCGCAGCCCTGGTCGACGCGCTGGCTATGTAGACATGCTCACCCTCGGCATCGTCCTGCATCGTCTGGCTCCCTCTCCTGGCGCGGTCAAAGCTGGGGCGGGCAACCGTCGCCGTCACGCCCGAACGCTTCGGCGGCGGTCGAAGCGTGCTGGCCGGCCGGTCGGGTTCGTGGGAAGCTTGCGGCGCGGGAGGAGGTTTCCACCATGTCCAGAAGTATCTCGTCGACCGTTTCGCTCGGCAGTGGCGAATACCGTTACGAGCCCGTGGAGAACTGGGCCAAGCTGCCGCCCGGCTGGTCCTTCAAGGAGGTCGGCGCCGTCGGGGTCGATGCGGACGACAATGTGTACGTGTTCAATCGCGGCGAACACCCGATGATCGTGTTCGATCGCGACGGCAACTTTCTCCGCGCCTGGGGCGAGGGCGTGTTCCCGCGCGCGCATGGAATGCATGTCGCTCCCGACGGCACGCTTTGGCTTACCGACGACGGCGATTTTTCGGTCAAGCAATGCACGCCCGATGGCCGGGTGTTGCTGACCTTGGGGGTGCCGGGCAGGCCGGCTCCGTTCATGAGCGGGGAGCCGTTCCATCGCTGCACGCACACCGCGATGGCGCCGAACGGCGACGTCTACGTGTCCGACGGGTACGGGAACGCGCGCGTGCATCGCTTCTCGCCGGACGGGCGGCTCTTGTTCTCATGGGGCGGCCCCGGGCAGCGATCCAGGCGAATTCAACATCGTTCATAACATCACCTGCGACGCGGACGGCTGGGTGTACGTGGCCGACCGCGAGAACCATCGCGTCCAGGTGTTCGACGGTAACGGGCGTTACGAGACACAGTGGAACAATCTGCACCGGCCGTGCGGACTGTACATGCCGCCGGGCAGATGCCCGGTGTGCTATATCGGCGAGCTCGGGCCGGGGATGCCGGTCAATCACGACGTGCCCAATCTCGGGCCGCGGCTGACCATCGTCGATAACACCGGCAAGCGGATCGCGCGCATCGGCGGGCTGCAAGCGAGCCTGGATGCAGGACACTTCCTCGCACCGCACGGGATCGCAGTCGATTCACGCGGCGACATCTATGTGGGCGAGGTGTCCTGGACCAACTGGTCGACGACGTTCCCGGAGATCGAGCGACCGGACGAGATCAGGTCGTTGCACAAGTTCCGTAAGATCGACGCCTAGCCAACGCGCAAGCTGAGGCGCGCTAACCATCTTTGCACCCCTCGTAAGTGTGAACGCGCTTCGCTGTCCGGTTGCTGGACGGTGGCCAGCAAGTGTCGCACAGCCGCAATTGATCTCGACTGTAACCCGCCGCTGCCCAAGCGCGTGAAGAGCAAGCCATTTGCGGCCGGCGCTCGCCTAGGGGGGAAGATGATGCTTAGTCCAAGGTTGCGTCCGAGCAGATGGATGATTGCTGCCCTGGTGATGCTGCTGCCGGTCGGGCCGGCGGTAAGCCAGCAGAACACAGCAACGCAATCTTCCGAGATGCGGGTCGCCAACGGGCTGCTAGCGCGTCAGGGCAACAATTCAGATTTTGCGCCGGTGCGTTTCGAACCCGCCACTGCTCCCTTTCCGCTGCGTCACAACAACTACGTGGCGGTGAAACGCCCGGGCTCTCACGGTGCCTGGCCGGGACAGACCGGAGCGGACCGCCGCGGATACGCGATGTTTGACGACCCGGCTTATGCGATCCGGGCGTTCATGGAACTCATGCGGACTTATCACGACCGCTACGGGGACCGGTCCGCGCGAGCCATCTTTCGTCATCTCTCGCCCCCGGGCGATTGCTCAGGTGCGCCCGAGCACCGAAGCAGCGGCTGCCCAGAAAACCAAAGGCTGCCGCCCGTGTCGGCAATCCGCGCCGCCGCCGCGGTCGACCGCAAGCCCGACCAGGATTTGCAGCTGTTCGGCGCGGAGGGAAAGATCAACGACGATGCGATGCGGGCTGTCCTCGATGCCGTTGTGAGCCAGGAGGTCGGCGTGCCGTACTGCCCGCAGCCGCCGCGCGGAGAAGACTGGCTCGGCTGCCACGTGGATGATGCGCTATACCGACGTGCGCTCGACCTGCTCGGCCAGTCCAAATGACGCGCGGTGACTGGCCGACGATCGCACGACGGTGAGGTGTAGCGGGACAGACAGCCTCCCCAGCGTCGTAAGTCAGCCGATTGTCACCTCGGTTTTGACTGAGTTGGCGATGAAGCAGGCTTGGTGCGCCTGGTCGTGCAGGTGCTCGAGCGTCGCCTGATCCGGCGCGTTGGCCGCCCACTCGATGCGCGGGCGGAGGATCACGTGCGTGATCGCCTGCCGGCCGGGTGCGACCTCCGCCATTACGCCTTCCGCGCGGTCGCGGTAGGCCGTGGCCTCGAACCCGGCGAGGCGAGCGACATGCAGGAATGAGAGCATGTGGCAGTCCGAGAGCGCCGCAACCAGCATTTCTTCAGGGTCCACCGCCTCCTTCACCGCCCATTTGCCGACGACATGCGGCGAGGCCGAGGCGGGGACAGACAGGCCGCCGTCGAAGCGCAGCGTGTGGCCGCGGCTGTAGCGGCCGGCGCGGAAATCTTCGCCCGCCCGAAGCACCCACTCCACCTCGGCGGTGTAGGTCGCCATCAGTCGATCGCCGCGTGGACGATGTTGCTCACCCGGTCGAGCCGCGCGGAGTGCCACGGATCGGGGGCGACATAGTTGGTGAGATAGGCGAACGACACGCCGCTCGCCGGATCGGCCCAGCAATAGGAAGAGCCGACGCCGCCGTGGCCGAACGTGTCGGGGTGGGCGAGGCTGCCGAGGCCGCGGATGCGCGGGCCAAGACCGCGCACATGCGGGCCGATACCACGGTGCATCGGGATGTCCGACATGTACACGTCGGGCATATCGCCCGTGTGATTGCGCGCAACGAACTCGATCAGGCGTGGCGAGAACAGGCGCACGCCGTTGAGCCGGCCCTTGTGCGCCAGCATTTGGTAGAACGCCGCCATGCCCCGCGCGGTCCCGAAGCCGCCACCATGCGGCAGGCCGGCTTCGCGGAACTCGGGGCTGTTGTCGCGCACCTCGGTGCCTTCGGGCGCGTAGATGTCGGCGCAGCGTCCTTGCTGCGCGCGCGGCACGCCGACCATGATCTCGTTCTCGAGACCGAGCGGGGAGATGACGCGCTCACGGATCACCTGGCGGAAGTCGCGGCCCGTGACGGCCTCGATCACCATGGCGATGGTGAGATGGGCGCTGCGCGGGTGGTATTGCAGCTTGGTGCCCGGCGTCCATTCGAGCGAAAAGTCGCACACTTCCCGGCGCATCAACGCATGGTCCGCCCATGATTTGCGAGTGCAATTGCCGGATGGAAAACCGGCTGTGTGCGTCGCGACCTGGAACAAGGTGATGTCGCCCTTGCCGCGCGCGGCGAACTCCGGGAGGTGGTCGGAAACCTTGTCGTTGATGGAAACGAGACCCTCTTCCATCAGGCTCCACAGCGCCGCCGTGGTGATGACCTTGGTGTTGGAGAACATTAGAAACAGGTCGTCATCCCTGGCATCACGCCGTTGCTCGGTGCTGGCCGCCCCGTAGGACCGTGCCAAGGCGAGCTTGCCGTGACGGGCGAGGGCGATCTGCGCGCCCGGGTAGCGGCCCTCCTCTATGTGGCGATTGATCAACCGGTCGAGCTGAGCCAGCGCGCCGGGCGCGAAGCCAAGGCTCGACGGGTCGCTGGCCTCGAGGGGGAACGGCATCGGGCAGCTCCATTCATCGTTTGGTCGATGTTCCCTCCCACAACCTCGTCCGACAAGGGCCGCCCTTTCCGGAGGGCCGGCGACCGTTGCGTGCTTGTGTCGCTGCCCCTGATCGGCTGTCATCCGGTCCAACACGGGAGGGGCGCATGGCCGAGATCAGGACGCGGCACATCTTCACGATCACGCTCCAGGCGGGTCCGCCGCAATCGTTGGGCGCGACGCCGGCGGGCGAGCGTCGGCTGGTGCCCGTCACCGGCGGCCGCTTCGAAGGCGAACGGCTGCGCGGCACGGTGCTGGAGGGCGGATCGGACTGGATCACGGTGCGCCCGGACGGAACGTTCGTGCTCGACGTCCGGCTGCCGCTGCAAACCCATGACGGTGCTCGCATCGGCATGACCTATCGGGGGCTGCGCCACGGTCCGGCCGAGGTGCTGGAACGGATGGGGCGCGGCGAGCCGGTCGATGTCGCGTCCTACTACTTCCGCACCGCCGTCGTGTTCGAGACCGGCGCTCCGGCCTATGACTGGCTTACCCGGGTGATCGCGGTCGGCACCGGCCATCGCCCGCCGGAAGGCCCCGTGTACGACGTGTTCGAGGTGCTGTGACATGACCGCGGTCGCCTTCATCGGCCTCGGCAACATGGGCGGGCCGATGGCGGCCAATCTGGTCAAGGCCGGGCATCGGGTCAGGGGTTACGATGTGGCACCGGCAGGGCTGGATGCGCTCGTGGCGGCAGGGGGCGAACGCGCCGGGAGTGCATCGGAGGCGGCGGCCGGGGCCGAGGTGATCGTGACCATGCTGCCCGCCGGCGAGCACGTGCGGAGTGTCTGGGGCGGGCAGGGCGGGCTGATCGACGCCGCCCGGCAAGGTGGCGCGGCGCCGCTGCTGATCGACTGCTCGACGATCGACGTCGACACCGCGCGCGAGGTGGCTGCCGAGGCCGAGGCGGCCGGGCTCGACATGCTGGATGCGCCGGTTTCCGGCGGTGTCGGCGGCGCCCAGGCCGGCACGCTCACCTTCATGGTGGGCGGGTCGGAAGCGGGATTCGCGCGCGGCGAGGCCGTTGCTGGGCGCAATGGGCAAGACGATCGTCCATGCCGGCCCGTCGGGCGCCGGGCAGGCCGCGAAGATCTGCAATAACATGATGCTGGCGATCAACATGGTCGGGCTTTCCGAGGGGCTGGTGCTGGCGACCAAGCTCGGGCTCGACCACCGCAAGCTGTTCGAGATCGCGTCCAAGTCCTCGGGGCAGAGCTGGGCGCTCACGAGCTACTGCCCGTCTCCCGGCCTGGTGCCGGCCGCGCCATCCAACCGTGACTACGCGCCCGGCTTTGCGGCCGGGCTGATGCTGAAGGACGTGAGGCTGTCGCAGGCGGCCGCCGCCGCGGTCGGCGCGCCGACGCCGCTCGGGGCGAAGGTCGCGGCGATGTATGCCGAGCTCGATCCGGGGCGGGATTTCTCGTGCGGTCTATCCGGTGGCTCGAAACCCAGAGCGCGGGAGTAGCGGCATGTCGACGCAGGCGCTGAAGGCCGCGCGCGACCTCCTCCTCGCCCACCGCACCGACTACGACGGGGCGTGCCGCGCGTTCCGCTGGCCGCAACTCGACCGCTTCAACTGGGCGCTCGACTGGTTCGAAGCGGAGTTAGCGCAGGGCGATGCGGCAGGGCGTCCCGCGATCACCATCGTCGGCGAGGGGGCGGCGAGCCTGACCTTCGCCGAACTGTCCGAGCGGTCCAACCGGGTCGCCAACGGCCTGCGCGCGCTCGGCGTCAAGCGCGGCGACCGGATGCTGCTGATGCTCGGCAACGTCCTCCCGCTCTGGGAAACTTTGCTGGCCGCGATGAAGCTCGGCGCGGTGGTGATCCCGGCGACCACCCTGCTGACGCGGGGCGACCTCGAGGACCGCGTTGCGCGCGGGCGCGTGCGCCACCTGGTCATCGGTGCCGCGGACGCGCCGAAGATCGAGGGTCTTGCACCCGGGGTCACGCGCATCGCGACCGGCGACGCGCCGGCGGGCTGGCACCGCTACGCGACGCTGCTGGAGGCGAGCGCCGATTTTGCTCCGGACGGCGAGACCCGCGCGTCGGACCCGCTGCTGCTTTATTTCACCTCGGGGACCACGGCGAAGCCCAAGCTCGTGCTGCATAGCCACGGCAGCTACGCGGCCGGGCACCTTTCCACGATGTACTGGCTCGGCCTCCAGCCGGGGGACGTGCATCTCAACATATCCTCGCCGGGCTGGGCGAAGCACGCCTGGAGCTCGGTTTTCACGCCGTGGCTCGCAGGGGCGACGGTGTTCGTGCTGAACCAGCCGCGATTTTCGGCGCGCGGGCTGCTGGAGGCGTTGGCGCAGTACGGCGTCACTACGCTCTGCGCGCCACCGACCGTGTGGCGCATGGTGATCCAGGAGGACATGCGGGCGTGGAAGGTGGCGCTGCGCGAGGTGCTGTCGGCCGGGGAGCCGCTGAACCCCGAAGTGTTCGAGCGGGTGAAGGCGGCCTGGGGATTGGAGCTGCGCGATGGCTACGGCCAGACCGAGACCACCTTGCAGGTCGGCAACTCGCCAGGTCAGCCGATCAAGCCCGGCTCGATGGGCCGCCCCATGCCGGGCTACCGCATCCACACGCTCGACATCAACGACGCCGACGCGGACGAGGGCCAGATCAGCATTCCGCTCGACGATGCGCCGGCCGCGTTGATGCGCGGCTATCAGACGGAGACGGGCCTGGTGGAGCCGCTTGCCGGGCGGTTCTATCACACGGGGGACGTCGCCTCGCGGGACGCCGACGGCTACCTGACTTACGTGGGCCGCGCGGATGACGTGTTCAAAGCCTCCGACTATCGCATCAGCCCGTTCGAGCTCGAAAGCGTGCTGATCGAGCACGAGGCCGTCGCCGAGGCGGCCGTGGTGCCGGCCCCCGACCCGATCCGTCTCGCGGTGCCCAAGGCGTACGTTGTCCTGACGCAGGCCGCCGCGGCAGACCGCGCGACCGCGCTCGCGATTTTCCAGCATTGCCGGTCGCGGCTGTCGCCGTTCAAGCGGGTGCGGCGGATCGAGTTCTCGGACCTGCCGAAAACCATCTCCGGCAAGATACGCCGGGTGGAACTGCGGCAAACGGAAGAACGCAACGCCGCCGCCGGCACGAGGGCCGCGGCCGAATTCCGCGAGGAGGACTTCCCCGAGCTTCGCTGAGCCGGCTTCGCTGAGGCGGGGGCGTCGGCTAGCTTTCCAGCTCGCTGTCCCAATAAAGGAAGTCGCGCCAGCTTTCGTGCAGGAAGTTCGGCGGGAACGCGCGGCCGTTGTCCTGCAGCTCCCAGGTGGTCGGCTGGCGAGGCCTGGTGCGCGGATGCATCGCGCACTCGCGCGGCAGGCGCGAGCCCTTGCGGAGGTTGCACTCGCCGCAGGCCGTGACGACGTTTTCCCACGTGGTCCGCCCGCCGCGGGAACGGGGAACGACGTGATCGAAGGTCAGATCGGGCGCCGGGTGCCGCTCGTTGCAGTATTGACAGGCGAAAGCATCCCGCAGGAACACATTGAACCGCGTGAACGCCGGGCGCCGGGCCGACGGGATGTAGTCCTTCAGCGCGATCACGCTCGGCAGCCGCATCGTGAGGCTGGGCGACCGCACCTCGGTCTCGTATTCGCTCAGCACCGAAACGCGATCCAGGAACACGGCCTTCACGGCGTCCTGCCAGGACCAGAGGGAGAGCGGAAAATAGGAGAGCGGCCGGAAGTCTGCGTTCAGCACGAGCGCGGGGAAAAGTTGACCGCCGTCGGGCACGCACCGCTCCTTCCGTGCGGGAGCGCTAGCACGGAGGCCGGTGCGATCGCCAGCCACCACGGTTTGTGCGCCGCCGAAAACGGCCGGTATATTGCAGAACGCGATGAGAGCCGCAAGTCGTGCAACCGCTGCGACCCGGCCGATTTCACCGGGCTGTCACTGCGGTGCAAGCAGCGAGGTTTCTCGCGTGCGCCTCACGGTGAGCGTCGGTAGCCATGGCCGTCGTCACCCGTTTCGCGCCGAGCCCTACGGGTCGCCTGCATCTGGGGCATGCTCATGCCGCCTTGTTCGCCTGGCGACGGGCACGCGGCGCGGGCGGGCGCTTCCTTCTGCGGATCGAGGACATCGACCCTGGCCGCAGCCGGGCCGAGTACACCTCGGCGATCGAGGCCGACATCGCCTGGCTCGGCATCGACTGGGACGGCCCGGTGCGTGTGCAGTCGCGCCATTTCCCCGAGTACCGCCGTGTACTGGACGTGCTCGAAGCCCGCGCCCTGGTTTATCCCTGCTTCTGCACTCGCGCGACGATCCTTCGCGAGATCGCCGATGCGGTGGAGGCGCCGCACACCCCGGACGGTACGCCGCGTTACGGTGGGACGTGCCGACGTTTGTCCGCTTCCGAGCGCGCCCGCCGCATCGCTCAGGGCGTGCCGCACGCGCTGCGGCTCGACGTGGCGGCGGCAATGGCGGCGGTGCCCGGGCCGCTCGAATACGAAGAGGAGGGCGAGGGACGGGTGGCGTGCGACCCCGCACGCTTCGGCGACGTGGTGCTGGCCCGCAAGGATGTGGCGGCGAGCTATCATCTCTGCGTCACGCACGACGACGCGCATCAAGGTGTCACGACCGTGACCCGGGGTGTCGATCTCAAGCCGGCGACGGACATTCATCGGCTATTGCAGGCGCTGATGGGCTGGCCCGCGCCGGCCTACGCGCATCATGCGTTGCTGACCGACGTGCGCGGCCGGCGTCTCGCCAAGCGCGACGGTGCCCGTACACTGGACGATCTCCGGCGGGAAGGGCGGTCGCCCGCCGAGGTTCGCGCCTTGGCGGGCTTCCCCGACTGACGGCAGCGGTCGCTACAGCCGTCGGCGCAGGACGTATACCGAAGAGCAGACGTAGGTGCGGACGAAGAACACGAGCCGGCCGTGCTTGAGGGTTCCGTCCAGCAGGGAGGGTCCGCTCGTGGCATGGAGGGTGCCGTCGGGCTGCACCGGCGCCACGAACATCGTATCGGGTTTGTAGGCAAAATAGAGCTTCTGATCGCCGATCTCGACCTGGCCGATGCTGCTGCCGGGGCACGCGGGCGACAACCTGACCTCAAGATAAGCCCGCCCCTTGTAGATCCCGTCGACCATCTCGGGGGTCGGCGCGGGGGCCGCGGCGGAGCGCGGCTGGCTTCCGCTCGCGGCGACCCGCGGCGCGGCGGAATGGCTACAGCCGGCCAAGCCTAGGCCAAGCGCCAGGGCGAGATACGTGACAATCCCGGTTGCTTGCAAAACGCGCCTCTTCGAAAACGATGACGGGATCAAATCGGAAAGGCTCCCGGCCGGCAACTCATTCGACGCAATTTGTTCGGCCGGCGCTTTTTCTTCGCTTCCGCGTCGCTTTCCTGCTTCAAGCACGTCGTGAGAATTCCTGACCGATTTCGCCGATGAGGCCGTGGTGCTGCCGATCGCGCTGGCCGTTTCCGTGGCCCTCGTGCTGATTGGCTGGCGCCGCGGCGTATATGCGTGGCTCGCGGGCGTGCTCGGCACTTTGGGCATGATGCTGCTGCTCAAGCTCCTGTTCGGGGCCTGTGGCGCTCTCATCCCGGCAGCCCACATTCATAGTCCGAGCGGTCATACGGCGGCTGCCGCGGTGATGTATGGCGGGATCTGTGCGTTGTTGGGCGCCTCGTTCGGCTTGACCCTGGCGATCGCGTCCGGGGCGGCCTGCGTGTTCGCGGCGTCCCGCGTGATGCTCGGCTTCCATTCTTTGCCCGAGACGCTGGTCGGCGGGCTGGTCGGGCTCTGCGGCGCGGCGCTGATCGCGTACCTTGCCGGCCCGCCCCCGCCGGTCAGACGGCGCAAGACACGCGTATTATCGGCGTTGCTGGTGGCGGCGGTGCTGTTTCACGGAGCGCATGTCCACGCCGAAACGTCCATCAAGCGCTTCGCCCGGCTACTCGAGGTCTGGCCACTCTCGATGTGCCGGATGACGCCGCCCGGGTAACGGTTTGCCGGCCGGACGATGGTTCCGGGCCGCCCCCTTGTCCTTCCCTTGCCGTTCGGCTAAACGGCCGGCCGCACCGGCGCCCCTGAGGCGCCGGCTTTCGGCATTGGCCGATCTTGAATTCAAGGAGCGAGGCGGATGGCCAACTTCGTCACCATCGAGGCCGAGGCACGGCCCCGGGCCGGCAAAGGGGCGGCACGGGCGACGCGGCGGGCCGGCAAGATCCCGGCGGTGGTCTACGGCGCCAAGCAGGAGCCGAGCTTGATCGCACTCGATCCCCGCGCCGTGCTGCGCGAGATTAGCCAGGGTGGCTGGCGCTCGCGCTTGTTCGAAATCAAGCTGAACGGGGACGCTTCGCGAGCGCTGATCCGCGACGTGCAGTTCCACCCGGTCACTGACGCGCCCGAGCACGTTGATTTTCAGCGCCTTGCCCCTGGCGAGACGATCCGGGTCGCCGTCGCGGTGCATTTCGAGAACGAGGGCATCAGCCCAGGCCTCAAGCGGGGCGGCGTGCTGAACATCGTGCGCCACTCGGTCGAGGTGTATGCCGATCCCGAAACCATGCCGGAGCGGTTCAACGCCGACCTCGGAACGCTGGACCTCAATGACAATGTGCGTTGGCACGATCTCAAGGGCACGGAAGGCGCGCGTCCGGTGATTACCGACCGGGACTTCGTGATCGCGACCGTGGCGCCGCCGACCAAGATGGCCGAAGCGCCGGCCGCCGAGGCGGGCGGGGGCGCGGCCCCGGCTCCAGGCGCCAAGCCGGCGGCGGGCGGCAAGGCCGGCGCGGGCAAGGCGCCAGCCAAGAAGGGCTGATCGTCCCCGACGGAGTGCGTGTCCCATGCGGCTCTGGGTCGGGCTCGGCAACCCGGAGCCGGGGATGGCGCGTCAGCGCCACAACATCGGGTTCATGGCGATCGACGTGATCGCGCACCGCTGGGGGTTCTCGCCCTGGCGCAACCGCTTCAAAGGGCAGGTGGCGGAGGGCAGCGTTGCGGGGGAGAAAATCCTCGCGCTGAAGCCGCTCACCTATATGAACGACTCGGGTCTGAGCGTGCAGGCGGCGGCCGGGTTCTACAAGCTTCCGCCCTCCGCCATCACCGCGTTCCATGACGAACTGGACCTGGCACCGGGGAAGGTGCGGGTGAAGCAGGGGGGCGGTGCTGCCGGCCACAACGGGCTGCGTAGCATGGACCGCATCCTGGGAACCCCGGACTACTGGCGGGTTCGGCTCGGCATCGGTCACCCTGGCTCCAAGGAGCGGGTCATGGGCCATGTGCTCGGCGACTTCGCCAAGGCCGACAAGGACTGGCTGGTTGCCGTGCTGGACGCCGTGGCGGACGCCGCGCCGCTGCTAGCCGAGGACCGGCCCGAGGATTTCATGACCAAAGTGGCGCTCGAAGCGCGGAACGGAACTTAGATGGGCTTCAACTGCGGCATCGTCGGGCTGCCCAATGTGGGCAAGTCCACCTTGTTCAACGCTCTGACCGCGACCGCGGCGGCGCAGGCGGCGAACTACCCGTTCTGCACCATCGAGCCGAACGTCGGCCGGGTTGCGGTGCCCAATTCGCGGCTGGAGACGCTTGCGGTCATCGGCAAGTCCGCCCGCATCGTGCCGACGAGCCTCGAATTCGTGGACATCGCGGGGCTGGTTCGCGGAGCGTCCAAGGGTGAGGGCCTCGGCAACCAGTTCCTCGCCAACATCCGCGAGGTGGATGCCATCATCCATGTGCTGCGCTGCTTCGAGGACGCCGACGTGACGCACGTGGAGGGCAGCGTCGATCCGATCCGCGACGCCGAGACGGTGGAAACCGAGCTGATGCTCGCCGACCTCGACAGTCTGGAAAAGCGCGCCGTCGGCTTGCAGAAGCGCGCACGCGGCGGCGACAAGGACAGCGCCGCGCAGCTGGCCCTGATCGAACCGATCCTTGCCGCCCTGCAAGCTGGCCGGCCCGCGCGCACCGCGGTGCCGCCGGAGGACGCCGACGCCGCCAAGCGGCTGCAGCTGATGACCACCAAGCCCGTGCTTTATGTCTGCAACGTGGAGGAAGCGTCGGCCGCGAGCGGCAACGCCCATTCGGCCCGCGTGCAGGCGCGCGCCGACGCGGAGGGCGCGCGCGCTGTGATCGTCTCGGCGGCGATCGAGGCGGAGGTAAGCCAGCTCGCCGAAGCCGACCGGGCGGAGTTTCTCGAAGGGCTGGACCTCCACGATAGCGGGCTGGATCGGGTGATCCGGGCCGGCTACGACCTGCTCGGCTTGCTCACCTATTTCACCGTCGGGCCGAAGGAGGCGCGCGCCTGGACGGTGACGCGCGGCACCAAGGCGCCGCAGGCGGCCGGCGCAATTCACGGCGATTTCGAGCGCGGCTTCATCGCGTGCGAGACGATCGCCTACGAAGACTACGTGGCGCTCCGAGGCGAGGCGGGTGCCAAGGAGGCGGGCAAGATGAGGGTGGAAGGCAAGGAGTACGTCGTGCGCGACGGCGACGTGCTGCTGTTCCAATTCAACGTCTGAGCTATCGCGTTTCCTTTGAAAAGCCCTACCTTGCCACCGGGACTTAACCCGTCACGTACAAACTGGGAGGCTCCGCCATGAACCGTTCCATCCTGCTAGCTGCCGCCGCTTTCGTGCTGCTGGCGCCGGGCGCACGCGCCGAGACGATGAAGTTTCACACGACGATGAACGGCGCGAGCGAGGTGCCGCCCAAAGCAACGCCCGGCACCGGAACGGTCGATGCGACGCTCGACACCGCGACCAAGAAGCTCGACTACAACGCCACCTGGCAGGACCTGACCGGCCCTGCGACGATGGCGCACTTTCACGGCCCGGCTGAGCCCGGCGCAAATGCCGGGGTAGTCGTCCCCTGGGGCACCAACCCGACGAGCCCGTTCAAGAGCAGCGCGACCTTGACCGACCAGCAGATGGCCGACCTCGAGGCCGGCAAGTGGTACGCCAACGTCCATACTGCCGCTAATCCGACCGGGGAAATACGCGGGCAGATGACGAAGGCGAAGTAACCCGAAGCACCCTCACCCAAGCCTTCCCCTCCAGGAGACAGGAGAAACCGAACTCTCTCTCCCTCGGGGGGGAGGGGGGCACAGAGGGGTGCGGCCGCGGGTATGACCAGCCTTCTCCTCCTCGCCGCCTCGGGCTTTGTCGCCGGGGCGATGAACGCGATCGCGGGTGGCGGCAGTTTTCGTGAGCTTCCCCGCGCTGGTCTTCGCTGGCCTGCCGCCGGTGGCGGCCAACGCTTCAAGCACCGTCGCGCTGTTCCCGGGCGCGGTGACGAGCATGTGGGCGTTCCGGCGCGACCTGGTGCGGGTCGGCGGCGTGCCGTTCGGGGCCATGCTCGCGGTTAGCATCGCGGGAGGGCTGGCGGGCGCCCTACTGCTGCTTGGGACGAGCGACGCAGCCTTCCGCGTCGTTGTTCCATGGCTGCTGTTGCTCGCCTCCCTCACTTTCGCCTTCGGCAGTCGTCTGGGGGCGGCCTTGCGGCGGCGCATGCGGATCGGTCCTCTCACCGTCCTGCCGACGCAGTTCGTTCTAGCAGTGTACGGCGGCTATTTCGGCGGAGCGGTCGGGATCATGATGATGGCGATCTGGATGGTGCTCAGCAGTGCCCCGCTCAAGGCGCTCAACCCAGCGAAGGTTCTGCTGGTGGGTGCAATGAACGGTGTCGCCGTGATCTGCTTCGTCGTCGCGGGCGCGGTTTGGTGGCGTGAAACCTTGGCGATGCTGGTCGCGGCGGCGGTCGGAGGCTATGTCGGCGCCCGCCTGGCGCGGCGCCTGCCGGCGCCCTGGGTTCGTGCCACGATCATCACGGTCTCTTTCGGCATGACGGCCGCCTTCTTCCTGCGCCTGGTTTGAGGCGGCGAATCGGGAGAGGTGAGGAAGGCGGGCGGGCGTGCCATGCTGGGCCGGCCTCCGGTAGGAGCGAACCAATGCGAGCGGCTATGCTACGGAACGCGGCGCTGGGCTGCCTGCTGCCTCCCCTGCTCGCGGGCGCGCTCGTGGCGGCCGCCCTTGCCCAGCCGAACGCCATCCGGCATCTGCGCGGCGTGCTCCAGGGCGTGACCGCGGATGCGCTTCAGGTCGACACGCGGCACGGCGAGACGGTGAACGTTGCCATCACCGACAATACGCCCGTGGTGTTGGTCGCCCCGGTGCCGTTTAGCGCCATCAAGCCCGGCTCCTTCATTGGCACTGCCGCGCTGCCCGGGGCGGGCGGAACCCTGCGGGCGATGGAGGTCCATGTGTTCGCAGAAGACATGCGCGGCGCCGGCGAGGGGCACAGGCCGTGGGGCGACGAGGCTGAAGGCAGCATGACCAACGGCACAGTGGGAGAGGTCACAGGGGCGGACGGGCGGACGCTGCACATCACCTACAAGGGGGGCGAACAGACGGTCCTCGTTCCGGACAACGCACCCGTGGTCGCGATGGAGCGCGGCAGCCACGCGGCGCTCAAGCCGGGCGCACACGTCTCCGTCAGCGCCGAGGTCGCAATCGAGGGCGCGCTGGCCGCGCAATTCGTAATGGTTGGGAAGGACGGGACGGACCCGCCGCTCTAGCGGCGCCCAATGCGCTACGCGGCGCAGCCTTCGTCGCGCAGCAGCTCCGTAACGACCTGCTCGGGTACGTCGGCGGAGGTGAAGGCATCGCCGATGCTGCGGGCCAGGACAAATCGGAGGCGTCCGTCGGTAACTTTCTTATCGCGCCGCATGTGCCCGATGAGCGTGGCCGCGGAGAACGTGCGTTCCAGCGAGCGAAGCTCGGCGGGCAACCCGGTTCGGGCGACATGCGCCACCACCCGCTCGGCCTCCGCCTCGGGGCAGAAGCCAAGCCGGACGGACAGGCGGAACGCAAGCCCTAGGCCGACCGCCACCCCCTCGCCATGCAGCAGGCCGCCGCCGTAGCCGTACTCGGCTTCCAACGCATGGCCGAATGTGTGGCCGAGATTGAGCAGCGCACGGCCGTCGCTCGGTCGCTCTTCGCGCTCGTCGTCACCCACCACGGCTGCCTTGAACGCGCAAGCTCGATGGACGGCCTCGGCCTGTTCCGCCGCATCACCCCCGAGGATCGCCGTCGCGTGCCCGTCGCACCACTCGAACAGCTCCCGGTCGCCGATCAGCCCCGCCTTGACGATCTCGGCATAACCGGCTCGCAACTCGCGCGGGGGCAGGGTCGCCAACGTCGCGGTGTCCGCGAGCACCATGCGTGGCTGGTGAAACGCGCCGACGAGGTTCTTTCCCCGGACGGTGTTGATCCCGGTCTTGCCGCCCACGCTCGAAATCCACTTGTGCCAGTAGGGTCGTGGGCGCCTGCACGAACGGCAGGCCGCGCAAGGTGGTCGCGGCGGCGAAGCCCGCCAGGTCACCGACCACCCCGCCGCCGAGGGCAATCACGGTCGTGCGTCGCTCTACGGGCGCATCGAGCAACTGATCGACCAGCGTGCCGTAGGTCGCCAAGCTCTTCGACCCTTCACCCGAGGGCACCACGATGGATTGCGCGTCGATGCCGGTCACGGCGAGCGCCTCGAGCAGTGGGCCGAGGTGGAGTGGTGCGACACTCGCATCGCTCACCACGACGGCGCGCTTCTGCGGCAGCAGCGGCGCCAAAAGCGCCCCGGCGCGGCGCAGCACTCCCTCGCCGATCACCACATCGGTCCTCGGCCGAAGCAAGCCGCACCGTTAGCCGTTTCGGCGCGCGCCAGGCGAGGACGGCGGCCAGGACGCGAGCAGTGGTCGCCTCGGCACTCTCGTCACCGCAGTCAACCGTGATGTCGGCCTCGGCGTAGGTGGGGTGCCGCACCGCCATCAGGCGGCTCAGGATCTCGGCGGGATCACCGCTGTGCAGCAGCGGACGGTGGTCGCGTCCGGAAACGCGACGCAGCAAGGTCGGCAGCCGGCATCGCAACCACACGGAGAGCGCTTGCTTGCGGATCGCCGCACGGGTCTCCGGGTCCATGAATGCGCCGCCGCCGCTCGCCAGCACGAGCGGCCCGTCGGCTAACAGGCGGCGGATCACCCGCCGCTCGCCGTCGCGAAACGCTTGCTCGCCGTAGCGCGCGAAGAACTCGGGGATGCTGCAGCCGGCCGCCTGCTCGATCTCGGCGTCCGCGTCGCGGAAAGGCAGACCGATACGTGCGGCCAGCCGCCGGCCGATCGAGGTCTTGCCGGCACCCATCAGCCCGACCAGCACGATGCTCCGGCTGGCGATTGCGTCCTGTGACGGCGCGGTTGCCCTCACGGCGGTGTTGCGTGTCATCTCCGCGAACGCTAGCACACGCCCCAGCGCGGAGGCCAAATCGCCCCGCCCAGCCCGTCGAGCCGATTCCCAATGAGTCGCATCTTCCTTGTCGTTGTCGCCGTCGGACTGGTGGTGGCCGTCATCGCCATCCTGGCGATCGGCGCGTTTCCGCCTCATCCGGACCCGCACCCGGTGCAGAAGGTGCTGCCCAACGACAAATTTCAAAACCACTGAAGCGGCGGTGGGATGGATCGGCACGTCGAGGCGTTCCTCGAGATGCTGGCGGCCGAAAGGGGGGCCGCGCGCAACACCCTCGCCGCCTACCAGGCCGACCTCGCCGACTTCGCCGCGTTTGCCTCGGCGCACGGTGTGCCATGCGCTGGCGCCGATGCGACGACGTTGCAGCGCTACATAGCGGGGCTGGCCGAGGCCGGGCTTTCGGCGCGCACCGGCGCGCGTCGGCTGTCGGCGCTGCGGCAGTTCCATCGCTTTCTCCTCCGGGAAGAGGTTAGAGGCGACGACCCCACCCAGCTGCTCGACGCTCCGCGGCTCGCACCGCCATTGCCGAAGTATCTCACGGAAGCGGAGGTGGACGGGCTGCTCGCCGCCGCGGCCGACCGGCCCGGTCGGCAGGGCTTGCTGGCCAGGGCCGCGCTCGAGATCCTCTACGCGACCGGAATGCGCGTCTCCGAGCTGCTTTCCCTGCCTCGCACCGCGCTCGCGCGGGAGGCGGCGATGCTGCTGATCCGCGGCAAGGGAGGCAAGGAGCGCATTGTCCCGCTGTCGCCGCGAGCGCGCGAGGCGGCGGCCACCCTCGTGGCGGCTTCAGGGCGGAGTGGGCGCTGGCTGTTCGAGGGCCGCGACCCGAGGCGGGCGATGACCCGACAAGGCTTCGCGCTGCTGCTGAAGCAAGTGGCGCTGCACGCCGGCCTCGATCCGGCACGGGTGTCGCCGCACGTGCTGCGGCACTCCTTCGCCTCGCATCTGCTCGCGCGCGGGGCCGATCTCCGCAGCCTACAGCTGCTGCTTGGGCACGCCGACATCGCGACGACGCAAATCTACACGCACGTGCTGACCGAACGGCTGCAACGCCTCCTGGAGACACACCACCCGCTCGCGCGGGAGTAACGTGGGCCTTGGCGGCTGGGGGATCAGACCGGATCAACTCGGCCGGCAGGATCGATCCGGCTCCCGCACTCGCCGCCGTGCAGGGCCAACGATGCCTCGAGGGCTTCGGCAACGCAGGGGCGGCCCAGCAGGTAGCCCTGCCCCTCGTCGCATCCCATCGCGCGCAGAAGCTCGAACTGTGCGTCGGTCTCGATTCCCTCGGCGCTCACCCGCATGGCCAGGCTATGGCCGAGGGTCGTCACCGCCCGCACGATCGCCGCGGTTCCGGCATCGGCTGCCATGCTCGCCACAAAGCTGCGATCGACTTTGATTTTGCTGAACGGGAACCGGCGCAGATAGCTCAGGCTGGAGTAACCGGTGCCGAAATCGTCGAGAGCGATCCCGACGCCGAGCGCACGCAGGCGGCTCAGTGTTGAAAGTGTCGAGGCCGTCTCGTCCATCAGCAGGCCTTCGGTAATTTCCAGCTCCAGCCGGCTTGGAGCCAGTGCGGCTTCCGTCAACGCGGCCTGCACCAGTTCCACAAGGCTTCGCTCGCGGACCTGTTCGGGCGAAAGATTGACCGCCAGGAACAACCCGCTCCATTGGGCCGCTCGCTTGCAAGCTGCGCGGAGAATCGAGGCGCCGAGTTGGCCGATCAGCCCGGCATTCTCCGCCAGAGGAATGAACTCGGCGGGGGGCACCGCGCCATACTCCGGATGATGCCAGCGCGCCAGCGCCTCGACCCCCACGAGGCGCCGCGGTGACAGCGTCATAACCGGCTGGAAATGCACGTCTACTTCGCCATTCGCCAACGCCCGACGCAGATCGCGCTCCATCTCCTTGCGCCGGTGCAGAACGGCATGCATTCCTTCCTGGAAGAAACAGTAGCTGCCGCGCCCCTTCGTCTTGGCCCGGTACAGCGCCATGTCGGCCTGCCGCAGCAGCAACTCGGGCTCGGTGTCCTCATTGCCTCGGCCGCAGAGCGTGATGCCGGCGCTCGTGCCGATCAGCGCCTCGTGCCCGTCCAGCACGTAGGGTGCCGACACGGCGCTGATGACCCGCCGGGCCACGTCCGCTGCATGTTCCTCCGTCGTGACCCCGTCCTCGAGAAGCACCGCGAACTCGTCGCCCCCGAAGCGAGCGAGCGTGTCGTCGGCCCGCAGGCAGTGCCGGATGCGCTCGGCCACGAGCCGCAGGAGCGCGTCGCCCGCCGCGTGGCCCAAGGTGTCGTTCACGTCCTTGAAATGATCGAGGTCGATGAACAATACGGCGATCAGCCACTCCTCGCCGGTCGGGGCCGGCCGGTGATCCTCCAACCTGCTTTCGCCGCGCAGGCGAGCCAAGGTGCGATCCAGCCGCTCGGTGAAGAGTGCGCGATTGGGAAGGCCCGTCAGGGCGTCGTGATGCGCCATGTGCCTGACGTGGGCCTCGGCCCGCCGCCGTTCCGTGATGTCCTCGAACGTGGCGACCCAGCCTTTGCCGAACGTCGGCTCGTGGTGGATGGCGTGGACGCGGCCGTTCCGCAACGTCACTTCGGTGTCCGTCACCTTGTCGGCGACGCCGATGCGCTCGCGCCACGCCGCGTATTGCTCGGGCGGCATGTCCGGTCCGGTTCCGGCCGCATAGCGCAGATCCACCACGTCCCGAAGGCTCATGCCGATCCAGAGCTGGCAAGGATCGAGGTCGTACATCTCGGCATATTGTCGGTTGAACAGCAGCAGTCGCTGCTGCCCGTCGAACACGCATAAGCCCTGCTGGATGCGATCGAGGGCCAGGTCACGCAGCTCGAGCAAACGGAGCAGCGAGGTGGAACGAGAAGACAACGACCCGCCAGCCCGACCGACAGGCCGGGGGGCGGCCGGTATGAGCCCGTTCAGGGGTAGCGAATGGGTGCTCATGCGGCCGAACCGATCCAGGTCCGCAGAACATATCCGCAACTTGCAAAGGGATTGTGAATCCTGCGGCCGCAATCTCTCCGTCGGCCGCGCGCACGCGACGCGTTTCTCCGGTGCCGCGATGTGCTAATCCGGCATCATGCAGCACTTCCTGGAGTTCGAGCGGCCGGTCGCCGAGCTCGAAAGCAAAATCGAAGATCTCCGGCGTATGTCGGCCGCCGATCCGGAGGGGATCAACATCGCCGAGGAGGTCGCCACTCTCACCGAAAAGGCCGACAAACAGCTGCGGGCGACATACGCTTCGCTGACCGCCTGGCAGAAGACCCAGGTTGCGCGGCATCCAGACCGCCCGAAGGCGCGGGACTACCTAGCGGGGCTGATCGACGACTTCACCCCCCTTGCGGGCGACCGGGCGTTTGCGGACGACGCGGCGGTTTTGGGCGGCCTCGGGCGATTCCAAGGCCGCTCCGTCGTCGTGCTTGGCACGGAAAAGGGCACGGACACCGAGAGCCGCGTGCACCACAATTTCGGCATGGCGCGGCCGGAGGGTTACCGCAAGGCGCGGCGGCTGATCGAGCTTGCCGGCCGATTCGGCCTGCCCGTGGTCAGTTTCGTCGACACGTCCGGGGCGTTCCCGGGCGTCGAAGCCGAGGCGCGGGGTCAGGCGGAAGCGATCGCGCGCTCGATCGAGGCTTGCCTGGAAGCCCCGGTGCCGATCGTCGCCACGGTCATCGGCGAGGGCGGGTCGGGCGGCGCCATCGCCTTGGCGGCGGGCGACCGCATCTTGATGCTGGAGCACGCGATTTATTCCGTGATCTCGCCCGAAGGCTGCGCCTCCATCCTGTGGCGCGATCCGACCCAGGCGGCGACCGCTGCGGAGGCGCTTCGTCTCACCGCCGACGATCTGATGCGATTTCGTCTGGTGGACGCGATCATCCCCGAGCCGCTCGGCGGCGCACATCGCGACCGGGAGGCTACGATCGCAGCCGTCGGCAGGGCGATCGCCGAGGCGCTGGCCCCACTCATGCCACTCGATGGCGCCACGCTGAAGGCGCGGCGGCGGGAGAAATTCCTCGCAATGGGCCGCGACGCCGCAGCGTGACCACCAGCCAGCCTGCCCAGACTGCCTGACGGGCCAAACGGCGTCGCGGTCGGATCAATCCCGTGCCGTGCGGCAGAGCTTCTAGTCAGAGCGTACGCAGTGACTTGCGCTCCTGGGTTGGCGGGCGCGACGGGGTGGCAGCCAACCCCTGGGACGCCAAGGAAGCTTTCGGCGGTCACGCGCCTATGCTAACGGTTTCGACACGCAGGCAGTCCAAAAGCCAGGTTGGGAGGTCATGATGATCCGAGTGATTCCGGTCGCTGCGGCGATGCTTTTAGGGATTGCGCCATTGGCTCAGGCGGCGACGTGCAGCGAACAGATGGCGGAGGTATCGACGATGGTCGAACTCCGCGAAGAGCGCGACGAAAAAAGCAGCAGCCATGCAGGAGATGGATCAAGCAAAAGCTGCGCTAGCGAAAGCAGATGAAAACGGCTGTGTTGCTCATGTGAACAGCGCGAAAAAGCGGGTCGCCGACGTTGACTAGAGCAACGCTGACCTTCGACTGACGGGAAAGGGCGGGTCGGCTCCATCGTAAGGGAGGGGCGTTTCGTCCTCCTGACGCCGTCGAGGCGCTACCCGGTCGCAATCGCGCTCTCCTACCCCGCCCGTTTAGGCGGGGATTGCCTTGCCTTCACCTTCAGAGCCGGCCTCGTAGCAATCGCACTCGTGCTCGCGTGGTGGATCCCGGTCGGCGGATTTAGCTCTACTTTTGTGGATAGCTGAACGTGAACTGCTCGGTGAACGGCTGCCACCATCCGGGCACGCCGGTTTCCTTGTCGACATGGTGATAGAAACCGTTTGATTCTGGCGAGGTGTAGGTGAGCGTCACCTTGTAGCGGCCAGGGCCGTGCATCTCGACGTTGTTGGCGTAATGCGGGCCGTCCTTCGCCGTCATGGCCAGCATCTTGCCGGTGGCGTGCCAGTCCGTGCCGAGTTTTTCGAGCGTGTAGGCGATCGTCAGATACGGGATCCAGGCACCGTCGGCGAACCCGTACACGTTGTCGGCCGTGGCGTGGACGTCGGTTTCCAGGTGCACGGCGTTCGGCCCCATTGCCATGCCGGGCGGCATCGGCGCCATCTCGATGCCGACGAGGTAGCTCGCGGCGATCTCCATGTCGTGTGCATGAACCGGCCCGCCGATCGGGTATTCGCGTGCCCACCCGATCGCGGGGGCGAGCAGGATCAGCCCGGCGGCCGCTGCATCGAGAGCGTTTCGCATGTAAAATAACCTCATTGCGTGACGGGGGGCCTCGACGCGACTAGCCGGGGGCTGCGTCCGATCAGCCTGCCGCCGATCATCAAGCCCGCCAGCACGACGAGGTAGACGAGCAGTTGCACGCCCATCGGCCGGTCGGAGTAGCCAAGCAGGGCATGGAGCGCGCGTCCGACCATGCTGTGCTCGGCGAGCACGCCGGAGGTATCCCAGAGCTGGAAACCGAGTGCTGGGATCAAGTCGGCCCCCGCCAGGATGGCCGCTGCCTGTCCCGCCATGCCCGCGGCGATGAACGCCAGCAGCCAGCTCGTTATGCCAAACAGCCGCGACAGCGGGATCGCGACCAAGCCGCGATACAGGAGCCATGACAGCAAGCAACCGGCCAGCGCGCCGAGCAAACCACCGCCAAGTAAGCCGAACGCGCCGGCCTGTGATGAGGCGGCGATCCCGTACAGGAACAGCACCACCTCCGAGCCCTCGCGCAGCACGGCGATTGCCACCACCACCGCCATCGCCCCGAGCGAGCGATCGCCGGCACCGACTGCTTGGCCGAGGGCTCGCATCTGCCCGGCGAGCTCCCGCCCGTGGGTCGCCATCCAGATGTTATGCCAGCCAAGCATGAGGGCGGCGATCAGGAGGACGCTCGCGTTGAACACCTCCTGGCCGTTGCCGAGCAGCGCGTTCGATATGGCGCCGGCGAAGGTGGCGAGCAGCGCCGATCCGAGCACGCCTGCCGCGACGCCGCCAGCGATCCACCGAGCGCGGTGCGCGACCCCCTCGGTAGCTGCGAGCACGATGCCGACGATCAGGCCGGCCTCGATCACCTCGCGGAACACGATGATGAGACTTGCGAGCATGGTCACTTCGCTCCCGGCTTCGAAGGCGGGGCCTCGACGGCGGTGAGCATCCCTTGCGCCGTATCCGGGTGGTAGTCGTCGAAGAACTTGTAGCTGCCCGGACGCAGCGGCCCGGCACGGACCGTGATCCTGCTTCCGGGGGCGACGATCTTCTCGAGCTTCATCTCGTAGCTCTCGAACTCCCCGGCCGTGTCGTCCCGGTTCTCCACCACGATTTGAAAGCGCTCGCCCGCGGGCACCTCTGCGTGGTCCGGCTGGAACCGATGTCCCTGCAAGGTCAGCGTCACCGGATCGGCGGCATCGGCCGAGCCGACCCCCGCCACAAGGCCGAAGCCTAGGCCCGCGCAGACGAGGTTGCGCCAACCGCCCCGACAATGCCGTGCTCTGGTCATGGCAGGTTGATATCGCGAGTTGTTCGCATTATCAACTCGTGACCGGTAATTTCCGAGGCGAAAACGAGTTGGAGTGATGGACGGTCATCCGCTTGCCGCTTTGCGCATCCCGTTCGAGGTACTGACGGCACTGGACAGCCGGGCGCTGCACTTCCAGATGCAGCGTTTTCACCACCTGATCCGCCTGTTGCACATTCTGTCGATGGCGGGCTTTTTCGGCGCGATCGGGCTGCTCGATGTGCGGCTGCTCGGGTTCCGCTCCGCGATCCCACTGCGTGCCTTCGCCGAGAACGTGCTGCCGTGGCTGTACGCCACCTTCGGCATAACGTTCGTCACCGGCGTCGCGTTGTTCCTGTACGATCCGGTTCATGTGGGCAGCCACGGTTACTTCACGCCGAAGCTGATCTTCACGGCCTTGGGCGTGGCCAATGCGGCGTTGTTTCATCGGACGAGCTACCTGCGCGCGCTCGCGGCAGAAGGCACCACGCCGACCTCGGCCAAATGGGCGGGGGCACTCTCACTTCTGCTCTGGACGGCGGTCATCGTTTGCGCATGCCTCGACAACGAGGCGGCGCCCAAGGTCTATCTCCGATAAACCGTGCAGCGCGCCGCCGAACTCAGTTCAGCCGGCCGTGGCAGTGCTTGTACTTCTTCCCCGACCCGCACGGGCAGGGCGCGTTGCGCGGTGTGCTGCGCCACGTGGCGCTGTCGTTCGGGTCCATCGCCTCGCTCCGCACGGGCTGCGCGTAGACCTGCACCGGAGGCGCTGCGGTTGCCATCTCCAGCGCCATATCGGGGCCACCCGCGCCGGCCAGCATAGGTTCCGGCTCGGGGTGGTTCTCGAACATCGCTTGCGGCTGGAACACGGGTTCGGGTGGGCGTTCCTGCTGCAATTCGACGCGCGCGAGCATCGCCGTGATCCGCTCCTTCAGCTCGTCAAGCATCGCGTTGAACATCGCGAAGGCTTCGCCCTTGTACTCGTTCAACGGGTCGCGCTGGCCGTAGGCGCGCAAGCCGATGCCCTGGCGGAGGTGATCGAGCGCGTAGAGATGTTCCTTCCACACGGCGTCGAGCACCTGCAGCAGCAAAGATTTCTCGATCAGCCGCATCAGCTCGGGGCCGAGATTGGCGGCCTTGGCAGCCATCGCCGAGTCGGCCGCGCGCTCGATCCGCTCGCGGATTGCGGCCTCGTCGATCCCCTCCTCCTCCCCCCATTGCCGGATCGGCAAATCCAGATTCAGGATCCGACGCACATCCTCCGTGAGTTCCCCGAGTTCCCATTGCTCGGCAAACGCCTTCTCGGGGATGCGGCGGGCGACCATGCCGCCGATCACCTCGGCGCGCATCTCGCTCACCGTTTCGAACACGTCCGCAGCTTTCATGAACTCCTTGCGCTGCGCGTACACCTCGCGGCGCTGGTTGTTCATCACGTCATCGTATTTGAGCACGTTCTTGCGGGTGTCGAAGTTGCGCGCCTCGACCTTCTTCTGCGCCTTCTCCAGCGCCTTGTTGATCCAGGGATGGACGATGGCCTCGCCTTCCTTGAGGCCGAGCCGGGTCAGCATCCCGCCCATCCGCTCGGAGCCGAAGATGCGCATGAGGTCGTCTTCGAGCGACAGGAAGAAGCGCGATCGGCCCGGATCGCCCTGGCGGCCGGAGCGGCCGCGCAGCTGGTTGTCGATGCGCCGGCTTTCGTGCCGCTCGGTGCCGATCACGAACAGCCCGCCCGCTTCCTTGACCTTCTCGTGCGCCGCGGCGACCTCGTCGCGGATTTCGGCCTCGCGGGTGGCGTGCAGGGCCGGATCGGCGACCTTGGCAAGCTCGGTCTTCACCCGCATCTCGACGTTGCCGCCGAGTTTGATATCGGTCCCGCGACCGGCCATGTTGGTGGCGATCGTGATCGCGCCCGGCGCGCCGGCCTGCGCCACGATGGTCGCTTCCTGCTCGTGGAAGCGTGCGTTCAGCACCGCGTGCGGGATGCGCTTGCGCTTGAGGACGCCGCTGATCTCCTCGCTCTTTTCGATGCTCGTGGTGCCGACCAGCACCGGCTGACCGCGATGGCGGCTTTCGTCGATCAGCTTGGCGAGCGCGTCGTATTTCTCGCCCTGGCGTGCGGTATACCTCGTCGTCCTCGTCGTCGCGCGCGACCGCCACGTTGGTCGGTATCTCCATCACTTCGAGCTTGTAGATCTCGGCGAATTCGTCCGCCTCGGTCATCGCCGTCCCGGTCATGCCGGCGAGCTTCGGATACAGGCGAAAATAGTTCTGGAAGGTGATCGAGGCGAGCGTCTGGTTCTCGGCCTGGACCGTGACGTGCTCCTTGGCTTCCAGCGCCTGGTGCAACCCCTCCGAATACCGCCGGCCCTCCATCATGCGGCCGGTGAACTCGTCGATGATGACGATCTTGTCCTGCCGCACGATGTAGTCGACATCGCGCGCAAACAGCGTGTGCGCGCGCAACGATTGCTGCACGTGATGCACGACGGAGACGTTGAAGATGTCGTAGAGATTGCCTTCGGTGATGATCCCGGCGGCGCGCAGCATGTCCTCGACGCGCTCCGAGCCGGGCTCGGTCAGGGAAACGGTCTTGAACTTCTCGTCCTTGTCGTAGGTCTCGGGATCCTGCACCAGCTCCTTCACCACCGCGTCCACCTGCCGGTAAAGGTCGGAACTGTCCTCGGCGGGGCCGGAGATGATGAGCGGCGTGCGCGCCTCGTCGATCAGGATGCTGTCGACCTCGTCGACGATGCCGTAGGCGAAGTCGCGCTGGACCATGTCCTCCAGGCGATACTTCATGTTGTCGCGAAGGTAGTCGAAGCCGAACTCGTTGTTGGTGCCGTAGGTGATGTCGGCGGCGTAGGCGGCCCGGCGCTGCCCGTCGTCGAGCCCGTGCACGATGACGCCGACCGACATGCCGAGGAAGCCGTAGATCTGGCCCATCCACTCCGCGTCGCGCCCCGCGAGGTAGTCGTTGACGGTGACGACGTGAACACCGTTTCCCGCCAGCGCGTTGAGATAAACCGGCAGGGTCGCGACCAGCGTCTTGCCCTCACCGGTTTTCATCTCGGCGATCTTGCCCTCGTGGAGCACCATGCCGCCGATCAGCTGCACGTCGAAATGCCGTTGGCCCAGCGTGCGCTTGCCGGCCTCGCGCACCACGGCGAAGGCTTCGGGCAACAGCTCGTCCAAGGTCGCACCGTCGGCGAGGCGCGCCCTGAACTCCACGGTCTTGGCCCGGAGTGCCTCGTCGCTGAGCGCTGCCACCGCCGGCTCCAGCGCATTGATCTGCGGCACCCGCCGCTGATATGCTTTGAGCGACCGGTCGTTGGCGGTGCCGAACAGGGTGCGGGCAATGCTGGCGAACATGAAATCCTTCCGGAGCGGACGGCTCGGCGGCTTCCCCGTCTTGGCGGGGTCGGTTTGAGATAGGACCGGGGTGGTGTCCGGTCAATTACGGCGGCGTGACCGCTGGTGAGAGCCGGTTCGCCCTGCCGTCGCGTGGTGGCCCCCGTCCTTGCGGGACGGCCGAGCATCAGCCATCTTCCGGCCCCGTCCGAGACAGAGGTTGCAATGTCGCTAAATCCGGGTCGTGCCCGCCGCCTAACACTTCTCGGGGCCGCTACCGCGATCGGGGGCGGCCTGTCCGCCGCCGCGCTCGCGCAGAACTTGAACTCGCCCCCGCAGTCGAACCCGAGTCCGCCCTCGCAATCCGCCGCTCCCACGGCAACCGGTGCTGGGCCCAACTCGCCCCAGGGGGACCCGGTCGTTGCCAAGGTGAACGGCCAGCCGATCCACCTGAGCGACCTCAATCAGGCGGCGCAGTCGTTGCCCGAGCAGTTGCGCAGCATCCCGCCGCAAACCTTGTTCCCCATGCTGCTTGATCAGCAGATCGACCGGAAGGCGCTGGTGTCGGAGGCGCGCAAGAGCGGGCTCGACAAGGACCCCGCCGTGCAGCACCAGCTCGAGATGGCGGAGGACGCGACGTTGCAGAACGCGTTGCTGTCCCGCCAGGTCGGCCCAACGGTCAGCGACGAGGCCCTCCGCGCCCGTTACGAACACGACATGGCGGGCAAGCCCGGCGAGGAGGAGGTGCATGCGGCACACATCCTGGTGCCGACGGAGGAGGAAGCGAAGAAGATCATTGCCGAACTGAAGAAGGGCGGCGATTTCGCAGCACTCGCCAAGCAGTACAGCAAGGACCCGGGCGCGGCGCAGGGGGGCGATCTCGGCTGGTTCAAGAAGGACGAGATGGTCCCCGCCTTCTCGGCCGCCGCGTTCAGCCTCAAGCCCGGCGAGGTGTCGGACAAGCCGATCAAGACGGAGTTCGGCTGGCACGTCATCAAGGTGGAGGACAAGCGGCAGGCGGCGCCGCCCACCTTCGAGCAGGCGCGCGACTCGCTGCGCCAAAAGATGATCCAGGAAGGCGTGCAGAAGGCGGTGCAGCAAGCGCGCGCGGAGGTCACGGTTGAGAAGTTCAACGTAGACGGCTCGCCCGCCGCGTCGGCCAAGGCCGGAGGGAACGCGACACCGGCGCCCCCGCCCACGGCGGGCGCCTCGCCTCCGCCGGTAGTCGCGCCAGCTCCGGCTCCCGACAAGAAATAGAGCCCCGCGATGGACGCCCAGGTCTCGCCGCTGGCGGTGCCGATGGCCGACATCGCGCCGCTCGCGGGCGTACGGCTGGGCGCGGCTGCGGCCGGCATCCGCTACAAGAACCGCACCGACCTCGTGATGGCGGAGTTCGCGCCCGGCACGACGGCGGCCGGGGTGTTCACGCGCAACCAGTGCCCAGGCGCCCCGGTCGACTGGTGCCAGGCGGCGCTGCGCGGCGGCCGCGCGCGCGCCCTGGTCGTCAATGCGGGCAATGCCAACGTATTTACCGGTCGGGCGGGCCGCGCGGCTTGTGCGGCGACGGCGGACGCGGCCGCCAAGTTAGTCGGCTGCAAGCCACGGGAGGTGATGCTCGCCTCGACGGGCGTGATCGGCGAGGTGTTGCCGCACGAGCGCCTGACCGCCGCACTGCCGGCCCTGCACGGGGCACTCGCCGACGATGGCTGGGACGCTGCGGCGCGCGGCATCATGACCACCGACACGTTCCCAAAAGCGTCCGTCCGCACCGCCCGCCTGGGCGACGCCGAGGTGCGCATTGCCGGCATCGCCAAGGGCAGCGGCATGATCGCGCCCGACATGGCGACCATGCTGAGCTTCGTGTTTACGGACGCCAAGCTGCCCGCCGATCTGCTCGACACCATGCTGCGCGGCGGAGTGGAGGGAAGCTTCAACGCGACCACCGTGGACAGCGACACGTCCACCTCCGACACCGTGCTGTTGTTCGCGACCGGGCAGGCGAAGCATGGCCGGGTGCCGTCTCGCGACGGCAGCAACGCAGCCGGTCGGTTCCTCCGCGATTTCCGCGCCAAGCTCGATGAAGTGCTGCTCGACCTGGCACTCCAGGTGGTGCGCGACGGCGAGGGGGCGCAAAAGCTGGTGCGCATCGACGTCAGCGGCGCCGTGTCGGCCAAGTCCGCCAAGCGGGTCGCGATGGCGGTCGCCAACTCGCCCCTGGTCAAGACCGCGATCGCCGGCGAAGACGCCAATTGGGGCCGGATCGTGATGGCTGTGGGCAAGTCGGGCGAGCCGGCCGACCGCGATCGGCTGTCGGTCGGCGTCGGCGGTACCTGGATGGCCCGCGAGGGTGCCGTGGTGCCGGGCTACGACGAGACTCCCGTGGTCGAGCACATGCGCGGCCGCGAGGTGGAGATTGCCATCGATCTCGGCCTCGGCCGGGGCCGGTCCACCGTGTGGACGTGCGATCTCACGCACGGCTACATCGACATCAACGGCAGCTATCGCAGCTGAGCGATCGGTTCTGCCTCAGGGATATGCGGCGCGGCACCGCGGCCACGCTCCTCTGAGATGCCCGCAAAGGCTGCTGACCGCCTTGCGTGGTGGGCGGGTGCTGCGCCACCTTGGCGCCGTGCATCCCCGACTCCGCGATGAGCGTTGAAGCAGCCAAGGCGCCTCCGCGCCGGGTCCGCCCGAAGCGCGCGCGCACCGGCAAGCCTCAATCCGCCTTCAGGCCGCTCAGCACCGAGCGCCTGACGCTCCGGCCATTGACGCCCGGCGATGCCGAACTGCTGCACCGGTTGGTCAATGACTGGGAGGTGACACGAACGCTGGCGATGGTGCCGTTCCCATATCCCCGCAGCCTGGCCGATGAGTGGATCGCCTCGACTGTCCGGGAACTGGCGGCAGGGGACGCCTACAACTTGGCGATCACCGGTCGGGAAGGCGAGCAGGAGACCCTCGTGGGCGTCGTCAGCCTGCGAATGCTGCGCGAAAACCGGAGCGGCGTGCTCGGCTACTGGGTGGGCCGGCGGTTCTGGGGACACGGCGTGGCGACGGAGGCGGCGGGCAAGATGGCGCGCTGGGGGTTCGCCAATCTCGACCTCGATCGCATCCAAGCGGAGGTGGCGATCGACAATCCGGCATCCGCCGCGGTTCTCAAACGGATCGGCTTTCGGGAGGTGGGCGAGGGGCGGAAGCACTTTCTCGCGCGCGGCGGCGAGGTGGATGTGGGGCATTTCGAGGCAACCCGCGACGACCTGTTCGGCGCGCCGGAGGCCGGGCTCGCGCAAACGCCGGACGCGGCGGCGGGCAAGCCGGTGGTGCTCGTGGCGGCCTGCGCCTTGATCGACGCCGACGGCCGCGTGCTGCTTTCCCGCCGACCGGAAGGCAAGCCGATGGCCGGCCTATGGGAGTTTCCCGGCGGCAAGCTTGCCGCCGGCGAGACCCCCGAGCAGGCGCTGATTCGCGAGCTCAAGGAGGAACTCGGCATCGACGTCGCGACGGCCTGCCTCGCCCCCTTCGCCTTCGCTTCGCATCCGTACGAACGGTTTCATCTGCTGATGCCGCTCTATCTTTGCCGGCGGTGGAAAGGTCAGCCTCGGGCGCGGGAGGGCCAGACCCTCGCCTGGGTGCGGCCGGAGAAGCTCGCCGACCATGCGATGCCGCCCGCTGACAAGCCGCTGGTGCCGCTGTTGCGGGACTTTATCTGAAAGGAGAGGGGCGATGAGCGAGCGCAACCCGACCGCCTGCGTCCTGGTGATCGGCAACGAGGTGCTGTCGGGCCGCACCCAGGATCTCAACATCCAGTTCCTGGCGACCCGGCTGGGCGCGCTAGGCATCCCCGTGCGGGAAGTGCGAGTGATCCCGGACGTCGCGGAGACGATTATCGCGACCGTGAACGAGGTCCGCGCCAAGTTCGATCACGTGTTCACCACGGGCGGCATCGGGCCGACGCACGACGATATCACCAGTGAGTGCGTGGCACGGGCCTTCGGGGTTCCGTGGGAGCCGCATCCGGAAGCATGGCAGCGGATGGAGGCGAGCTACCGACCGGGCGAGTTCAACGCCGCGCGGCAACGCATGGCGACCATGCCGCGCGGGGCGCGGCTGATCAACAACGAGCTGTCAGTCGCACCGGGCTTTACCATCGGCAACGTCCACGTGCTTGCGGGGGTGCCGCAGGTCATGCGGGCCATGTTCGAGTGGCTTGCACCCTCGCTCAAGGGAGGCGCGCCGGTTACGTCTCGCGCCGTCCACGTGACCGGGCTGGCCGAGGGCACAATCGCGGCCGGGCTCGAAGCCATCCAGTTGCGCTATCCCACACTCGATCTCGGCAGCTACCCGTACTACCGACCGGGTGCCAGCGGGGTGGCCATCGTGGCGAAAGGGACGGACCCGGCGATGGCCGAGGCTGCCGTCCGGGACGTGTCGGGGTTGATCGAAACGCTCGGGTTCGTTGCGATACCGGGAGAGCCGGAAGCGTGAACTATGGGCGGATCAAGCGCGCCAGCCGCACGGCCGTGTGGCCGCGGCTCGGGCGCAAGCTCGGCATCACCAGAAGGCAGTCGTCGTGCGGCGTGCGTATCTCGGCCGCCCCGTCGAGCGCAATAAGGGTGTTCCGTTCCCGGATCACCTGCCCGCCACGGAACGGTTGGACGAACGCGAACTGGGCGGTGGTCGCCGTCACCACCTCCGTCACGGCGGCGAAGCGGCGCCCCCGCCGTTGCTGGTCTGCGTTGGCGGCCGGGCGTGCCGGGTCCATGCCGAGATAGCGCAACAGCCCGGTGACGCTCGCCATCGCCGTTTCCACCGTGTCCGGTTCCCAATGCTGGCCGGCCTCCACCAGCACGGCGGCGGCGCTGCTGTCCGGATTGACGAACCGGTCATAATCGATGATCCGTCTGCCGCTGGCGTGGCCTTCATCGGCGACCACCAACTCGGGGCTGTTCATGCCGAACGCGAGCCGCCGCCCCTTGTCGGACCCGCCGCTCAAGATCAGCGGGTCGCTGGGCCACAGCATCGAGTGGATGTCGACCAGGACGGCCACGCTGTCGAGCAACGGGCGGATCGCGCGGGCACGGTCGAGTTCGACGGAGCGCCGCGATCCGTCCAACAAGTCCCGGCTCCAGACCCGGTTCATGTCTTCGTCGACGAAGCGCGACAGCGTCGGCTGCCGTGGATCGAATTGCCCGAAGGCGGCGAGATTGACAAAGCCCATCGTCAATCGCCCGCACAGCGGGCGGATGCCCCGTTGCAGCAGCGCATCGAGGACGATCGCCCCGGCGATTTCGTTGCCGTGGGTGAGTGCCAGGAGAAGAACGTGCGGACCGGAAACGCCGCTGTCGCAGGTCGTGAAGCCGGCGATACCCGTGTTGCCCGCAAGCCAGGGCGCCAGATCGGGCGCGGCGATCCGAACCTCGAAGTGCGGCATGGGAGATTGCGCGATCGGCATACCCGTCACAAATGCCACTCTATCCTGACATCGCGGGCCGGTGAAAGCGAGCCGGCGAAGGCGACCACGCCGCGCGCGGCAACGTCCCACAAGTGCCGTATACGTTCGGCTGGGGCGAATGGATGCAGCGACCGAGCCGTGCTGTAACGCCGCACATGATGGCCCCCGAGCCAACGCCGGCGCTTCGCCCGTGGCACCGCCTTTGGCGGGCGTTTCCCCAACACGGCCGGCGACGGCTCCTGGTGAACGCGACCGCGTTGCTCGCGCCACGGCCGGACCGGGTGCCGCCGCCGGCGGCCCTCGGCGTCGCCGTAGGCGGCGAGTTGTCCCGCTCGTCGGGACTAGGCGAGGTCGCGCGCCTGATGCTGGCGGGTCTCGACCAGCTCGCAGTGCCACGCTGGGCGCTCGACGTCGGGACGGCCATCACCAGTGGCGAGCCCCGGCCCGCAATTCCTCCACGTGGCGCGCCGATGCTGCTCCATGTCAACGCGCCTTACCTGCCGCTCGCCTTGCTGCGATTGCCGCGGGGCACGCTGCGCGGGCGCCGGCTGATCGGCTACTGGGCCTGGGAGCTGCCCAGCCTGCCGCCGGAATGGCGGGCCGGGTCGCCGTTCGTTCACGAGGTCTGGACGCTGTCGGCCTTTACCGCCGCCGCGTTGGAGGGTTTGTTGCCTGGCCGGGTACGGGTCGTGACACCGCCGGTCGCCGCCGCCCCGCCTCGCCCCGCCCCGCTCGATCGCGCGGCCTTCGGACTTCCGGGAACAGCGATCGTCGTGCTCGTCTCGTTCAGTCTCGCTTCGTCCCTGGAACGCAAGAATCCGCTCGGCGCGATCGAGGCATTCCGCTCCGCCTTCGGGACCCGCTCGGACCGACTGCTGGTGTTGAAGGTCGGCAGCCCGCACGACTTTCCATCCGACTTCGCACGCGTGCGAAATGCCATTGCGGACGCGCCCAATATTCGGCTGGAAACCCGTGAGTTTCCGGTGCAAGACAGCCACGCCTTGACGCAATGCGCCGACATCGTGCTTTCGCTGCACCGGAGCGAGGGCTTCGGCCTGGTGCCGGCCGAGGCGATGCTGCTGGGCAAGCCGGTGGTCGCCACCAACTGGTCGGGCAGCACCGAGTTCATGGACGAGGAGAACAGTGCCCTGGTCGGGTATCGGCTGGTGCCCGCGCGCGATCCGCGGGGCGTGTTCGAAGCTCCGGGCGCGGTATGGGCGGAACCCGATTGCCGAGAAGCGGCCGCGTGGCTTCGCCTGCTCGCTGACGACGCCGGGGCTCGAGCAGAACTTGGGGCGCGGGCGCGCGCGTCCGCCAAGCGTCGGCTCGGGACGGCGTCGCTGGAGCAAGCGCTCCAGGCGATCGGCATCCCCGTGCCGTGAGGATCCTGGTCTGGCAGTGGGGCCGGCGCGGGGCTGGCCCGCGAGTTGCCGTCAATCTGGCCGAGGGTCTACGGCAGGTGGGCGGGGTCCGGGTGGTGCTGTCGCTCTCGACCGGAGCGGAGATCCTGCGTGCTGCCGCACCGCCCCATTGCGACTTGCCGGTCGGGACCTACGAGAGCGCTGGCGGCTTCCTATTCCGGCTGGCGCGGTGGCCGGCCTTGACCGAGCCGTTGGCCCGGCGGCTGCGGCGCCTGGAGGTGGACGCGGCGATCTGCGCCATGCCGGCACCGCTTGATCTCGTCATGATGGGTGCGCTCCGCCGTGCGCGCATTCCCGCGGTGGTGGTCATCCATGACGCGGACACCCACCCGGGCGACGGACGGCCGTTCCAGATGGCTTTGCAGCGAAGGCAAGCGCGCCGGGCGGACGCGTTGGTCGCGCTCACCGGGCACGTCGCCGACCGCCTACGCCAGCAGGGGTTGCTGCAAACCGAGGGAGGGGTCAAGCCGCTGTTCAGGGCGTCGCTCCCGCCGCTCGTGTTCGGCGCGCGGCCGCCGTCTCCCGGCCGTCATGGCGGGGTACCACGCCTGCTGTCGTTCGGACGCCTGCTTCCCTACAAGGGACTCGACCTGCTCGCCGACGCGATCAGCCTGCTCGGTCCGGTCGTTCCGTTCACCTTGCGCGTGGTCGGTTGCGGTCCGGAAAGTTCGACCTTGGACCGCCTGCGGTCGCTTCCAGGCGTGTCGGTCGAGAACCGATGGGTCCCCGAGGACGAGATCGGCGATCTGCTTGCCTGGGCGGATGCCGTGGTACTGTCCCACACGGAAGCGAGCCAGAGCGGGGTCGCTGCCGCCGCCATCGCCGTACGCCGATTAGTGGTCTCGACGCGGGTGGGCGGCTTGGCGGAGCAACTCGGCGGCGAGCGGTTGGCGCGCCTTTGCGAGCCGAATGCGGCCAGCCTCGCCGAAGCACTCCGGTCGCTGCTGGTATCACTTCCTGTCGCAGAGCCGGCGACTTGCGATCCGCGGTCGGCATGGCGCGACGTCGCCGAAGAGTTGATCCAGCAGATCGAGCAAAGCTTGCTGGGACGCTCTGTCCGCGTGGACGCGCTCGCCGCAAGCCCCGCCCTAACTCCGGTCGAGAATTGACGGACGCGCATCTCGCGCCGACAACCCCGTGGTGACTTCGTGGATTCTGAGCGAGGGGTATGCCGGGCTGCAAGCGCAGGCGATGGGCTTGGCCGAGGCGGCCGGTTTGGCACCAGGGCGGCAGATTCTGGTTCCTCGCGCGCCCTGGCGCCTGTTCCCCGCCGCCTGGTGGCCAGCGCCGCTTGCGGCCGTCCGCCTGCCGCGCCCGTGGCCGGAGCTCGCCATCGGTTGCGGCGGGGTGGCTGCCGCGGTGGGTGCCGCCCTGCGGCGCCGGGGCCGGACCGTGGTGCAGGTGCAGAATCCTCGGATGGACCCGGCTCGGTTCGACCTCGTGGTGGTCAACCGGCATGACGAGCTGACCGGCCCGAACGTCGTCGTCACCAGGACGGCGCTGCA
This sequence comes from uncultured Alphaproteobacteria bacterium, assembly GCA_963757115.1. GTDB lineage: Bacteria > Pseudomonadota > Alphaproteobacteria > Acetobacterales > Acetobacteraceae > CAVWQV01. The sequence goes on from CAVWQV010000016.1 coordinate 116,860, forward strand.
CCGGGCGACGCCTGAACGGCTTGCCGCGGCCAAGGTGGCGTGGGAACCGCGCTTCGCCCATCTTCCCCGGCCGCTGGTCGCCGTGCTGGTGGGCGGAACCAACGGGCGGTTCCGGCTTGATGGCCCCGCCGGATCGGCGCTTGGCGCCGGTCTCGGGACGATGATGCGCCGTGACCGGGTGGGCGTGGCTCTTACGCCGTCGCGGCGGACCGACCCGGCTGTGGTCGAAGCGCTCCGTGACACGCTGACGCCGCTGGGCGCCTACGTTTGGGACGGCAACGGCGACAATCCATATTTCGGCCTGCTCGGGTGCGCGGACGCGATCGTGGTCACCACCGATAGCATTTCGATGATCTCGGAAGCGGTCGCGACGCGGGCACCTGTGCTCCTTGCGGCTTTGCCCGGCCGAAGTCGTCGCATCGGCCTGTTCACGTCGGGGCTGATCGCCGATGGGCGGGTTCGCCCCTTTGCCGGCCGATACGAGGATTGGCCCGTCGAGCCGCTCGACGACACGCCGGAGGCCGCTGCGGAGATGCGCCGGCGCCTCGGCTTCTAGCACCGGGACAGCGATGCTGCAGATACAAACCTTCGACCAGCAGGCCGGCGGCAACGTGCTCTACAAGGCGCTGAGCCATCCGCTCGCCGCGGCGGGGCTCGACCGGCTGTTCGCCCGGCTCCGCGAGGCGGGCTCGTATGCCCTCTACGATCCCGACGGGTTGGCCGAGCCGCTGTTCGCGCTCTATCCGGACGCGCCGCGGCCCCGCGGCGTCTACGTTCACGACGTACTGGCGGTGGGTTGCCCCCGGGCCGGACTGCCCGCGCTACCTCTGACTGCCCTCAAGCGCGCTGGCGAGACCACAGTGCTGGTGGCCGCGTTCGATGCGGCGCGGGTCGTGGCGCGGATCGCGAGCTTGCTGCCGGAGGGCGCCGTCAGCGTTACGCTGGACGAGGCGCGGTTGCCGGCGTTCATGCTGACCAATCCGCGGCGCTATCTCGACCGGCTGAACTTCGCCACCAACTTCGTGTTCTTCCGCGACGAGGGCGGGCTCTCGACCCGGCTCGCCACCGCCAACTACTGGGCTGGCTACGGTGCCGAGGCAGTGAGGTTCTGGCTCCGGCTGTTCGACCGGTCGGGGGTGACGCTCGCGGATTGGGAGGAACCTGCACCTTCGGGGCCCGGCAGCATCGTGATCGATAGCCGCGACGTACGCTCCCGCTTCGGGCTGCCTCCTTTCACCGGCCAGATCTTCCTCCATGCCATCGGGGTGGCCGGGCATGACGTGGTGAAATATGCCCTGGACACCTACGCCGCCGAGAACGGCGCCAGCCTGTCCTGCACGCACGATGCGAACGCCTGGCCTTCGGACCGCTACGCCGGGTTGCCGGCGCCCCGGGCCGATGAGCAGGTTATCCTATGGGTTCAGAATAGCCACGCGACGCCGATCCCGCCCGGGGCGCTTGCGCTCGACCGGATGGGTGCCGGGCGCCCGGTGCCGGTCTCCGAGCCCGTCCCTCCGTTCGCGACGTTGCCGGTGAACGTGTCCGATCTGCTGCCGAATCTCCGCTGGCCGGCGCAGGTCGAAGTGCTGGCGGGTCGCCACATGGTCCGCCCTCGCTACGAGGTCTCGCGAGGCGAGCGCACGCGGATCGCGCATGTCAACGTCGAGCGAGCGGATTTAAGGCCGGACCCGGCGATCCCGGGCCTGCCGCCCGGACTGGGACGCGGCTACCTCCTGCCGTTTCCCGTACTTGACCGCGGCCGGTTCTGCACGATCGTCCAGCCGACGCCGATGGCGGAGACGCAGGAAACCTTGCCGCTCCGCCTCGACGTGTTCGACGAACGCGGTGTGCGCGTGGCGGAAAAGTTCCTGGGCTGCCTGCCCCGCGCGCACGATGTCGCGGTCGAGTTCGACAATTTGCCCGGCGTGGGATGCGGCCATGCCGAGCTGGTTTACGACTTCCGCGAGGGCGGCTCGGCGGATGGCTGGATGCACGCGCTGGTTCGCTACGAGGACCGCCGATCGGGTCATGCGGCGGAGACGAGCTTCGGGGCGCACATCTTCAACACCCCCATGACTTACAAGGACGAGCCGCAATCCTATTCCGGCCCGCCGCCCGGACTGTCCACGCGCTTGTTCCTGCGCCTCGGGGAGGGCCGGCGCCGCGCTTTCGCCGTCCTGATCTATCCGGCTTCCGCGCCGTGGCTCGCCTCGTCGAGCACGGCCTTGCTGCTGCATGACGGTGAGGGGCAAGTCGTAGCCGAGGCTTCGCTCGCAATTGCCTGTTCGGGGTCGGCGACGGTGTGGCCCGACCAGGTGTTCCATGCGGCGGATTTGGCGCGGGCCGGCGCGCGGGGCTATCTGCTGATCCGCGACGCGACGTGCCGGCTATTCGGCTATCACGGCCTGATGGACGACGCCGGCGGTTTCTCGCTCGACCACATGTTCGGGTTCTGAGTTCCGGCCGAACCTAACTTGCTGTCGGATCAAGCCCGGCAGTGACGCCAGAAATACGCGAGGGCGACCGGGCTTACGAGGATGTCGCCTTCTTCGTGTGCGCCGCGGACGACTTCGACGCATGAAAGCCCGCTGCGTCGGCGTCCTTCTGGCACATGTAGGAACCCTTCTTGGTCTTGCCGTAATAGCGCGACTCCGTCGTGTGATAGACCTTGGAACTCGGGTTGGCCCACACCACGGGATCGGCCCCGCATTTCTGCTTGGCTCCGGCCTCGTCGGGCAAGCCTGCCGGGGCGGTCGCGGCCGTCCCGTGCCGCGCCATGTTCGCCGACGGCGTGGTCATCGGGGCGGGAGCAGGCGTTGTGCTCATTGGCGTCGACGGTCGTCCGGCGGGAGCCGGCGTGGTCGTCTGTCCCCAGGCAAGGAACGGCGCTGCGAGCAGGGCGGCAAAGAGGCTGGCGGCGGCGAGACGCATTTGTTTCAAACTCCCATCGATCAGCTCGCACTATCATACGAACCGCTGGCGCACCAGTCCGCCCGCCCGCTCAACGATCCGGTTCGGCGGGCTCCAGGTCCACACGGACGCTCATGGTGTGTTCGCCGCCGCCCCAGATCATGCCGCGTATCGGGGTGATGTCGCTATAGTCGCGCCCCCAGGCGAGCACGACGTGCTCGTCTCGCACGATTAAAGCGTTGGTCGGGTCAAGGTCGATCCAGCCGTGCTTGGGCCCAAGCCAGCAACCGACCCAGGCATGGGACTGGTCGGCGCCGAGCCGCCGCGCCATGCCGGGCGGCGGATAGGTACGGATGTAACCCGAGACGTATCGCGCCGGCAGGCCGAGGCCGCGCAAGGCCGATACCATGAGGTGCGTGAAGTCCTGGCACACGCCTTCTCGCCGGCTGATGATCTCGCTCACCGGGGTCGCGAGCGTGGTCACGCCGGCGCGGAACTTGAAGTCGGCATGGATCCGCCGGTTGAGCTCCAGCAAGCCTTCGAGCACCGGCCTGCCGCGCCCGAAGCTCTCCGCGGCGTAAGCCGCAGCGTCGGCGTCCGCTCCCGCCATCGGGCTTTCGAACAGGAACTCGGCCGCGCGCCAGCCGTGGGCACCCCCGGCCCTGGCGTCGGCGGCGACTTGCTCCCAGGGCGGAGTTTCCACCGGCGCCGGAGGGTCAGGCAGTTGCACACCGACGTTCGAGATCGCCGTGATCTCGAACGTCGGATGCGGCACGTCGACAAATAGCCACGTGATCCGGTTGCCGAAATGATCGAGTCCGTCGCGCTGGCGGGTGGCGGCCGGGATCGCGGCGATCTCGGAGGAGATGATCTGCTGCCACGGCAGCGGACGTGGCAGCAGGTGAAGTAGATGGGTCCCGAGATCGACCGGCTTGCGATAAGCGTAACGCGTGACGTGGCGCACGCGGTAGATCACGCCGCACCGAGGAGGGCGGGCCGGACGCCGAGCCCAACCGGGCGTGCGGCGGGCAACAGGGCGAAGTAGCGGCGCGCGACCTCGTCCGACACCTCCGATATGGCGCGCTTGAGCACGGTCAGCTTCGGCGCGAGCTCGATTGCGGCCTCGTTCTGGTCGGCCGCATTCGCTACCGAGCGGACCATGGCTTGCGTTTCCTCGAATAGGTCGCCGAAGCCGGCCGCCAAGGGGTTGTCGGCCGCCCCGGCGATCTCGCCCAGGAGGTCGCGCGCCTGGGCGAGTTGGTAGGCAAGGCCGCGCGGATTGCCCTCATCCGCCAGCATGAGATCGAGCGCCGGGGCGGGCTGGAGCACGGCAAGGTACCGGCTTCGATAGGTGATCACCGAATTGCGGAGCTCGAGCCCGATCCGGAGTGCGAGATCGACCCGGCCGGTCTGCAGTGCCGGGCTCGGCTGGGCGAGCGCGCAGGCGAGTTCGCCGGCAATCAACTGCGCCCGCTCGATCCGGCGCCCGAGGTCGAGGAACAGCCGACCGCCACCGCGCACCATGTTCTCGGCCGCGAGCCCCGCCACTGCCGCCGCAAAGTGCAGCACCGCGATCATCGCGTGGTCGAGCACGTCCACGCCCGCGCCGTCCGGCGCTTCTCGGACCTGCCGCAGCGTCTCGGCGAGCTCGCGCAATTCGCGGCTGAGAAGACCGTGCATCTCCCTGGTGAGGCGGTCTCGCAGCAGGTTCGTCATGCGCGAAACCTGGTCGAGCAGCCAGACGGTGCGGCCCTTGTCGCGCGCCGCCTGAAGCAATGCGCTCGTGAGCGCGTCGGGGCCGAGTGAACTGTCGACTGTCGCGTCGATCAGGCGCGCCTCCGCCAGGCAATCGCCGAGCACCGCGACTTCCGCCATATCCCGCGGCGTCGGCGCGGCGCGGGCGATCCGCGAGATCGCCGCGCGCTGCAATCGCGCGGAGCCTTCCAGGCGTTCGAGATACCGGCCGAGCCAGAAGAAATTGTCCGCGGCCCGGCTCGGGAGATCGCCCGACGTGCGGCGGATGGGGATGGGCGGCAAGGCGGCGAAGCCGGGCCCGACGATCGATCCCGCGCTTTCCGCCATCACCCAGAGATCCTTGGCCAAGCCCCGGTCGGGCAAACGCCAGGCGATCTCCTCCTCGGCGGGCAGCGCGCGAACGAGGCCGCCCTGCATCGGCTGCCACTCCCCGCCATCGCACATCAGGAACACGCGCAGCACCACCGGCCGGGCTAGGAGCCCGTGCGGGCCGACGCAGGGCGCCAAAGAGGGAGCGACCGGCCGCGAGGCGGCGTATCGCCAGGGCGCGGCAGCAACTTCTCCAAGCAGGCGCTCTCGGTCGCCCTGGGATAGCCCACCTAGGGCGGCGGGGACGGTGCCGCTTTCGCTGGCGGAGCGAATGGCCCAGGCGCGCGGATTGGCGAGCACCGCCTCGATAGCGCCGGGCTCCCCGAGCCATCGAGTCTCGAGACTGTCCAGCAGCAGCGCCTCGCCGGTCAGGTGCACGGCCAACGCCGGGAGGAACTGGCCGAATGCCGGCGCCTCGGTAAGGTCAGTGCCGGGGTGGTTGACGATCGCGATCGCGCCGGCGCGGGCTGCATCGAGCAACCCGGCGGCGACCGCTCCGTCCGGCTCCAATTCGAGCGGATCGAGCTTTGGCCCAGGCAAGGCGCGGAGCAGCACGCCGATCGGCTGGAGGCCGCGCAAGGTCTTGAGGAACACGCCCCCGCTACGCACGGTGAGGTCGCCGCCTTCCACGAGCTCGCAGCCGAGCGCGCGGGCAAGCAGCACGTGGTCATACCAGGCCGGGTCGGAATGGCCAGGCGTGAGCAGGGCGACTGCGGCGGCCCCCGGCAAAGGCGCGAGGCGCTGCAGGCTGTCCCCCCAGGCTTCCGTGAACGGGCGGAGCTGGCGCACCGCCTGCGGGTGGAACACCTCGGGGACGATGCGGGCGAGCATCCGGCGGTTCTCGATCGCGGCGGCGACGCCGTCCGCCCATCCCGTGTGGTCCGCGACCACGCACCAAACCCCGTCCGGGCGCCGGACCAGATCGGCCGCATAAAAGCGGAGCTTGCGATCGAAGCCTAACGCATCCGGGGCGCGGCAGGGGCGGAGGAAGCTTGGATTGGCGAACACGAGGGCCGGAGGCAGCGCGCCGTCGGCGAGCAACTGCTGCGGGCCGTACACGTCCCGCAGCACCGCCTCGAACACCTGGGCGCGCTGGGCCAGCCCGGCGGCGATCGTGCTGAACTCGGTCTCGGAGAGCGGCAGCGGGATCGGGTCGCAGCGGCGCGGCTCGGCCTCCGCTCCGGGAAGCACGCTGGCCGCACCCTCCTCCTCGAATGCGCAATCCAGTCGAGTAGCCCGTTCAAGGAGCGTCTCACGCCCGAGTTCGGTAAGCACCCCGAGCAGGTTGCGCCAATGCGGGCGCAATCCGCCCCGCCCGTCCACCATTTCGTCCAAAGGCGCCGTCATGCCGCCTCACTTTGCCCGACCGAGGTCCACTGTGCGAGGATACCCGAGCGCGCAACGGTGCGAAGCCGATTGCAGCGGGCGCAGTTTGAGCAAATCTGTGAGAAAAATTACCATGGCCTGGTTGGAGGAGCTTGATGTCATCCGCTCGATGGGCGCCGAGCTAGTCCGGTGACGGCCGCGCGGCTGCTCAATCCCGCGGAACTGCGGTCGTTCAGCGTCCGGTCGGACGCGCGCGGCGCCGCCCGCGCGGCGGTCCATCTCGGGCTGCTCGGGTTGACCGGGTGGCTCGTGGCCGCATCCGGTCCGCTGGCGCTGGTGCCTGCGATGCTGGCGTTCGGCCTGGTGCAGGCCGCCCTGTTCGCGCCGGTACACGAGACCATGCACCGCACCGCCTTCGCTTCGCGCCGGGCCAACACGGTCGTCGGCTGGATCGCGTCCTGTCCGTCGCTGCTGAACGCACAGTTCTACGCCTGCTTCCATCTCGCCCATCATCGCCACACGCAGGACCGGGCGCTGGACCCCGAGCTGACGGCGGCACCCAGTCCCGCCGATCTCCCCTCATACCTATTGCGCATCTCCGGGATCCCGTATTGGCGGCTTCGGCTTCGCGTGATGCGCGACTGCTGGCGCGGCGACCTGTCCCGCTATCCCTATGTGAGCGAGCGGGATCGTGCGGGCGTCATCGCTAGCGTGCGCGCGATGAGCGTCGTGATGGGGGGTGGCGCGGTGCTGTCTGCCGTCCTGTTCGGCTGGGCCGCCCCGTTCGTCTATTGGATCGGGCCGCAGCTCCTTGGCCAGCCGTTCCTGCGTGCCTACCTCCTCGCGGAGCACACCGGCTGCACGCTGGACCGCAACGGCCTGACCAACACCCGCACCACGCTGACCAATGGCGCAACGCGCTTGCTGATGTGGGACATGCCGTTCCACGCCGAGCACCACCTTTACCCGTCGATTCCGTTCCACCGGCTCCGAGACGCGCACCGCGCGATGCGCGATCGGCTCGGGGTGGTGCAGCGCGGCTATGCCCGGTGGAATCTCGCATTCATGCGGGCCTTGGCGTCCCGCTGAGTTGCCTCGATCAGGCCATCCAGGGCGGCAGCGGCAAGCCTTTCTCCCGCAGGAACGGGACGTTGAACAGCTTGGACGCGTAGCGTGCGCCGCCATCGCAAAGGATGGTGACGACGGTGTGACCGGGGCCTAGGTCGCGGGCGACCCGGACCGCGGCCGCGATGTTGATGCCCGACGAGGTGCCGACGGAAAGGCCCTCGTGGATCAGCACGTCGTAGATCTGCTCCAGCGCCTCGGCGTCCGGAATGCGCGTCGCATCGTCGATCGCGACGCCATCGAGGTTGGCCGTCACGCGCGACTGGCCGATGCCTTCCGTAATGGAGTTGCCGGTCGTCGTGAGGTCATTGCACTTGACCCAGCCGTAGAGGCCGCTTCCCTCGCAGTCGGCGAGCACGATCCGAACGGCCGGCTTCAGCGCCTTAAGGGCCAACGATACACCCGCAAGCGTGCCGCCCGGTACCGCAGGCGCAGGTGAATGCGTCCACACTTCCTCCGGTCTGCCGCCAGATCTCCGGGCCGGTCGTCTCCCGGTGTCCGTCCCGGTTGGCCAGATTATCGAACTGGTTGGCCCATACCGCGCCCATTTCCTCGGCCATCCGGCGCGATAGGTGGACGTAGTTGCCGGGGTCCCGGTAGGGCTTGGCGGGCACCAGCCGCAGATCCGCGCCGATCATCCGGAGGAAGTCGATCTTCTCCTGGCTTTGCGTCTCCGGCATCACGATGACCGAACGGTAGCCGCGGGCGTTGCCCACCAGGGTGAGGCCGATGCCGGTGTTGCCGGCCGTGCCTTCGACGACGATGCCGCCTGGCCGGAGCAGGCCCCGCCGTTCGGCGTCGAGGATAATGGCGAGGCCGGCGCGGTCCTTCACCGAACCGCCCGGGTTCATGAACTCGGCCTTGCCGAGGATGGTGCAGCCAGTCGCCTCCGAGGCGCGGCGCAGCCTGATGAGCGGCGTATTGCCGATCGCCGCCGCGAGATCGTCGCGCACGTCTCGGCCGAGAAACGCATTGGTCACGTGCTTCTCCGGTGCGGCGATGGCGGTTGAACGCACCCGCCCCCTGTGCGATGGCCGATAACGCACAGGCAGCCGGAGAACAAGATGGTCGAAGATGTCTCGCCCAAAGCCGCTTGGGAGGCGCTCACGAGCGATCCGCAGGCCCGCCTGGTGGATGTCCGCACCGAAGCCGAGTGGCACGCCGTCGGCGTCCCCGACACCGCCGCGACCGGCTCGGAGACGTTGCTACTGCCCTGGCAATTCTCCCCGCCGAGCGCAATCCGGGCTTTCTCGACGGGCTGAATGAAGCGGGCCTGACGCCGGGGCATCACCTCTACTTCATCTGTCGCAGCGGGGCGCGCAGCCAAGCCGCTGCCGAGGCCGCGCAGGGTGCCGGTTTCCCGGCGGTCTACAACGTTTCGAGCGGCTTCGAGGGCAACCGTTTGGCAGCGGGCTGGAAGGGCGCCGGCCTGCCGTCGAAGCAGATCTGACGCCTAACCGAATGCCCAAACTGAGTTGGGGTCGCGCGAGGTTGGGCGATAGCTCACGCGACCCCAAGGTCCGCTTATCTAACCCACGGCGGAATTAGCCGTGGACTCGAAGCGGGGATGCGGCTGGCCGCTTTTGTAGATGGCAGCCGGAACGTTCTGCGCGAGCTGCGGATTTGCCTGGCTGCTCTTGTAGACCGATGCCGGCATTCCTTGCGCAAGACGGGGTTTCGGTTGGCTGCCTTCATAGACGGCTGCCGGAAGACCCTGAGCGAACTGCGGATGGGGCTGCTCGCTCTGGTAGACCGACCCCGGCACTCCTTGCGCCAGGAACTGGGGGTGAGGCTGGCTGCTGTCGTAGACGGCCTGGGGCACGCCGGCGGCAACGATGTAGGTGCTGTCGAGCCGCAGGGTGTCGTTGGCAGGCCGGACTGACGCGATCCCGGCGGTCAGGCCGAAACCAAGCAGGGCGGCGGCGAGGAGGGTTTTGCGCATCTGAGTTCTCCTGTCCTTCTGGACATTCATCGTGCGCAGCAAATAGCCGGGCTCTTGCCCCGAACTGTGTGACCCCGGTCACGAGATCGAGAAAAGATTGACAAACACGCTCCGGAAGCCGCCCGACCACTAGGTCCGGCGATCCGCTCCGGCGTAGTTCGCGTCTAGGCGCGGGCCGCCAGAAGGAAATCGGGGGCGCGATCGGGCTGGAGCGTGATGACAGGCGTCGGCATCACCGGCTGATCGCCGTCGAGCCCGATGTGGAATGCCTGGACCAGCGCCGCGAGTCACGAGCGTCGCTTCCGCAAGCGCGAACTGCGCGCCCACACAGATCCGCGGCCCAGCGCCGAACGGCATGTAGGCGAAGCGGGGCGGCGTGGGTGCGCCCGGCAGGAAACGGGCGGGGTCGAAAGTATCCGGATCCCGCCACAGCCGGCGATGGCGATGCAGCACCCAGGGCGCGATGATCAGCGCCACGTTCTTCGGAATGAAGAGATCGCCGGCGCGGTCCGGGCCGTTGGACGCGCGAACCAATGCGAATGCCGGCGGGTAAAGCCGCAGCGCCTCGTTGACGACCGCGCGCGTTTGCACAAGCTTTCCGAGAGCCTCGGCAGCACCGTCCGGACCGAGATCCAACCCCTGCGTTTCCGCAGCGATTGCCGCCTGCCATCGCGGAGAGTGGGCAAGTAGGTAGAGCGACCAGAACAGCGTGATCGCCGTGGTTTCGTGACCGGCTATGATCATTGTCGCCACCTGATCGCGGAGCTGCGGGCGCGTGAACGCCGCTCCGGTCTCCGGATCGCGTGAGCGTTGCAGCAGGTCGAACAGATCGCGCGGCCCGTCTCCCTCCCCGCGTGCGAGGCGCACGTCGATGATGCGGTCGACCAGCGCCATCCAGCGGCGCTGGAACCGTCGGCGCTGAAAGTCCAGGGGTGTCGGAATCGCGCGCGGGAGAAACATGTCGAGCATGCGGGGCCGCGCCATGCTCTTCCCGAACTCAAACAGCATCTGGCGAATGTCCGCCCCGAATGCGCTCGTTTCCAGTGAAAACATTGAGCGGCCGGCGATCTCGAGTGCTGCGAACTGCATGGCCCGCAACAGGTCGAGCTTTTCCCCAGTTCGTGCGCGCAGGGCGCTCACGTTTTCCTGCGCGACGGCGGCCACGTGTCGGGCCAGCAACGGGATAACCCGCGGCGCCAGGGACGGTGCGATCGTTCTCCGCTGGTGGCGCCAGGCCTCACCCTCACTCAATAGTAAACCCTCACCCGCGATCGGGCGCAGGATGCGGTAGGACGCGGGCGTTCGCCGATAATTGTCGGGGTTGTCGACGAGAATGTGGTGGATCACCTCGGGCTTGTTGATCACCATCTGCATCCGGCCGAGCGCCCGCAGCACGAGGATTTCCTCTTCGTAGGCGGAATCCGGCCACATCAGGATTGCGTTGGGTACGCGCCGCCCGGAGGAACTGGCGCAGGGTCGGCGTTTCGCGCGAATAGACCGGTCGGGGCGGGCGTGTAGCCTGTAGCCTCAAGGACGGCGACGTTCATCGCTTTGCTCCCGGTGTTGGACTGTTCTCCTCGTGCCGCAACTCGCCCGCCCGGACGCTGGCGGCCGCGTTCTCCAGAATGCGCAGTATAGCACTATCGTCCATGCTCCGCGCGAGCAGCGTGAGCGAGCCGCCGAGCAACGCGGAGGCGATCGCCAGGGGGCCGATGTTCCGGCCGACCATGTACTCGATCGCCTTGTCGATGATCGCGCCGGCTTGACGGAGATCGGCCGTCGGCGGGTCCGTGTGCTCGGCCGTCATGGTGTTCCTCCGGTCAATTCGCCGCCATCTCGATTTCGGTCGCCTGCTCGGCGGCCTGCGCGTTCCACATGCGGGCGTAACGGCCGCGGTTCGCGAGCAGGGCGGCGTGCGTGCCGCGCTCCACCACCCGTCCCCCGTCCAGCAAGATGATCTCGTCGGCGTCGACCACGGTGGATAGCCGGTGGGCGATCACCACCGTAGTGCGGTTTCGGGCGACCGTCCGGAGCGCCGCCTGGATATCCTGTTCGGTGTGCGTGTCGAGCGCGCTTGTTGCCTCGTCGAGGATCAGGATGCGCGGGTCCTTGAGCAGGGTGCGGGCAATCGCGACGCGCTGCTTTTCCCCGCCCGAGAGCTTGAGCCCACGTTCCCCGACGCGCGTGTCATAGCCGTCGGGAAGGCGGGAAACGAAGTCGTGCACCTGTGCGGCCCGCGCCGCCTGTTCGACCTCGGCCTGTGTAGCCCCCGGACGGCCGTAGGCAATGTTGTAGCGGATCGTGTCGTTGAACAGCACGGTGTCCTGCGGCACCACCCCGATCGCCGCTCGTAAGCTGTCCTGCCGGACATCGCGCACGTCCTGCCCATCCACCAGGACGCGCCCCTCCGTCACGTCGTAGAAGCGGAAGATCAGGCGGGCGATGGTCGATTTGCCGGCGCCCGTCGGCCCGACGATGGCGAGCTTGCCGCCAGCGGCGACGGCGAAGCTGACGCCCCGAAGGATCTCGCGATCCGGCCGGTAGCCGAACCGGACCTCGTCGAACACCACCGATCCGGCCGGCCCGTCCGCCAGATGGGCGGCGAGCTGCGCGGCGCCCGGTGTGTCGGACACTTCCTGCTCCACCCCCATCAGCCGGAACATGCTCTCCATGTCGACCAGGCCTTGCTTGATCTCCCGATAGACAAAGCCCAGGAAGTTGAGCGGCTGATAGAGTTGCATCAGGTAGGTGTTCACCAAAACGAACTTGCCCACCGTCATCTTGCCGCCGGCAACCTCATTGGCCGCCATCAGCATCACGGTTGCGAGCCCGAGTGCGACGATCGCCGACTGGCCAAGGTTGAGCATGTTGAGCGACACCTGCGAGCGCACCGCCGCCCGCTCATACTTCGCCAGGGCCCCGTCGAAGCGTTCGATCTCGAACCGCTCATTGCCGAAGTATTTCACGGTCTCGTAGTTCAGCAGGCTGTCGATGGCACGGGTCTGCGCTTCCGTGTCGAGCTCGTTCATCGCGCGTCGATAACGCACGCGAAGATTGCTGAAGCCCACTGTGAAGCCGAGATAGCTCGCGACCCCGGTGAAGGTCACCAGGGCGAATCGCCAGTCGAACACCCGCCAAACGATCGCGGTTACCATCACGAGCTCGAGCAGGGTCGGGATCACGTTGAACACTGCCAGCCGGAGCACCGACTGGATGCCGGTCTGGCCGCGCTCGATCACCCGCGACAACCCGCCCGTCTGCCGGTCGAGGTGGAAGCGGAGCGACAAGCGGTGCAGATGGCGAAAGGTTTGTAGCGCCAGCCGTCGAGCCGTGCGTTGCTGCACGGAAGCGAACACCGCATCCCGCAATTCGGCGAAACCCGTCGAAGCGAGGCGGACCAGCCCGTAGCCGGCAATCAACGCGACCGGCACCGTCGCCACATTGCCGCCATGGGGGGCTAGCGCGTCGACCGCCCGGCCGTAGAGCATGGGAGACGTACACGGTGGCGACCTTGGCCAGCACCAGAAGCAGAACGGCGAAGGCAAGACGGACGCGCGCATTCGTGTCGGCTTCGGGCCAAAGATGCGGCAGCAGGGAGGCGATGGTGCGAACTCCGGGTCGCGCCCGCCGGGGGGCATGGACATCGGACGACTGCACCAGAGATACGGGAGGCATTAAGCCCATGTGGCGTGCCAATTGCGGGTTGGAAAGGCGGAAGGCGACCTTGGTGGACGACCTGGAAAACCGACTAGGTGTAGACCGACCGGGCCCAAGCGGCCGGAGCACGGAGAGTGGGCAGAAAGGCGGCGCGAGGTGGAAGGTCGACTTGGGAAACGCGACGGGGTGAACAGCGTGAGCGGCTTCATGCGGCACTTGGAAGCCTGTCATAACATCCGGCTGCCGTCGGACCGGACGCCGTTCTGGATGGCCGGGGCACGTGTCGGCTGGCTTCCGTCGCCCGTCGTGGACGCGCTTCGGCGTTTCTCTGCCATCACGATCGGCCCTGACGGTGTAACGCTGAGTGACCCGGCGGCGCTCCCGGCGATCGCGTCCGACCTTGCCCAGGACGGGCTGTTCCGGTGGCGGGGCGAGGCGTTCGACGTGCGCGGCGACCTTGACGGGCCGGCGCTCACGCAAGTGGACCGGGGCGCCTTGCCGATGCTCGGCATTGCGGCGGAGGGCGCGCATCTTAACGGTCTCGTGCGCCGTGCCGAGGGGCTGCATCTCTGGGTGGCCTATCGGGCAGCCGACAAGGCGCTCGACCCCGGCAAGCTCGATCATCTCACGGCGGGCGGCGTTCCAGCCGGAATGACCCCGTTCGAGACGCTGGTGAAGGAGGCCGGGGAGGAAGCCGCGATCCCCGTCTCCCTAGCGCGCCAGGCGAAGCCTGTGGCGCGGATACGCTACGCCATGGAGCGGGCCGAAGGGCTACGGCGCGACCGGATCCATTGCTACGACCTAGAGTTGCCGCCCGACTTCGTGCCCCGCGCGGCGGATGGCGAGGTCGAGCGGTTCGAGTTGTGGCCGGTCGGGCGCGTGCTCGATGCCGTGCGCGACACCGACCGTTTCAAGTTCAACGTCAACTTGGTATTGATCGATCTCTTCCTTCGCCTCGGTTTGATTGGCGGTGAAGCGGCCCTGCCGCTCCGGCGCGGCCTCGACGCGGGAGAGGAAGCGGGCGGCGGAGGGCGGGGAGGATGGGCCGATGATTGATCGCGCGCGCCCCGCATGATCGGGCTCATCCTCGGCGGCCTCGTCCTGCTGCTCCTGCTTGGCGGGCTGCGTGCCTTCGAACGCGCGTCGGTCGCCACAGTCAAGTCGCTGCTGGTCTGGATCGCCGCCCTGGCCGGGCTCAGCCTCACCGCCCTCCTTGTGCTGTCCGGCCGAGGGCCGGTCGCGTTCTTCGCCTTGAGCCTGTTGCTGCCGCTGTTGCGCGAGCGTTGGGCAGCTTGGCGCGCGGCCTCGGCCCGGCCGGCCGGCCGTCGGCCGGTGAGCGGATCCGCGATGAGCCGGGCCGAGGCGCTGGAGGTGCTCGGCCTGGCCCCGGACGCAGGGGAAGTGGAGATCCAGCTAGCCTATGTCCGCCTCATCCGCGCCGCGCATCCGGACAATGGCGGCTCGGACTGGTTGGCCGCCCGTATCAACCAGGCGCGCGACGTGCTTCTCAAAGGTTCAAGGAGCAGGACCGGTGGTGCTTAAAGGATTGTTCACGGCGAACCGTCTGTTGTTGGGCGCGGCCGGGCGTGGCACGAAGCGTTGCTTCGCCTGCGTGTAAAGGCCGACCGCCGCTGCAACCAGTTTGCGTAACGAGAGGTGCCATTGTGAGCAAGAAATTGCGCAAAGCCGTGCTGCCCGTCGCGGGCCTCGGAACGCGGTTCCTGCCCGCGACCAAGGCGATCGCCAAGGAGATGCTTCCGGTCGTCGACAAGCCGCTGATCCAGTACGCGATGGAGGAGGCGCGGTCCGCCGGCATCGAGCAGTTCTGCATGGTGACGGGGCGGGGCAAGACCGCGCTGGTCGAGCACTTCGACATCGCCTTCGAGCTCGAGCAAACCCTTCGGGAACGTGGGAAACAAGCCGAACTGGCGATGCTGCGCGACCTTTCGGTGGCGCCCGGGTCCATCGTCACGGTACGCCAGCAGGAGCCGCTGGGCCTCGGTCACGCCATCTGGTGCGCCCGCGCGTTCATCGGCGACGATCCGTTTGCCGTACTCCTGCCGGACGTCCTGGTGCTGTCCGAGCGGTCCTGCCTCCAGCAATTGGTTGATGTGTACGACCGTACCGGCGGCAACGTCATCGCCATCGCCGAGGTGCCGCCGGAGCACACCAACCGCTACGGGATTGTCGATCCCGCCAACGATGATGGGAAGCTGGTCGAGGTTGTGGGGCTGGTCGAAAAGCCCGATCCCAAGCTGGCGCCCTCCAATCTGTCGGTGATCGGCCGCTATATCCTGCTACCGGAAGTGATCCAGCATCTGTCGCGTATGGAGCGCGGCGCCGGCAACGAGGTGCAGCTGACCGATGGCATGGCCCGGATGATCGGCAACACGCCGTTTCACGGGTTGCGCTACGAAGGGCGCGAATTTGACTGCGGCGACAAGGTCGGCTTCCTTGAAGCGCAGATCGCCTTCGCCTTGAAGCGCCCGGACATGGCCGCGGCCGTGCGGAGCTTCCTCAAGCTGTACGTTTAGGCGGCAACGTAGGGGGTAGGCGGCAACGTAGAGGGGTACGAGGCCCATGCCTTTTTCGCACCGCTTCGACCCGACCGTGCTCCGCGAATACGACATCCGCGGCATCGTCGGCCGGACGCTTCATCCGGCGGACGCCTTCGCCATCGGTCGCTGCTTCGGTAGCGTCGTCGCGGGCGAGCGGGGCAGGACGGTGGCGGTGGGCTATGACGGCCGGCTGTCGAGCCCCGACCTCGAACCGCCTCTGGTCGACGGGCTGAAGGCGAGCGGCATGGAAGTGGTGCGCATCGGCCGCGGGCCCACACCCATGCTCTACTTCGCCGCCACTACCCTGGAGACCGCCGGCGGAGTTATGGTGACCGGGAGCCACAACCCCCCGGACTATAACGGCTTCAAGATGATGCTCGGCCGCAAGCCGTTCTTTGGTGAGCAGATCCGTCACCTGGGCGAGATGGCGGCTGCCGGTGCTGTGGTCGAGGAGGGGGCCGGCTCCGACCGCCGGGTGGATGTGAGGCACGACTACGTGGCGCGGCTCGCTTCCGACTGGGACGGCGGGGACCGACTGCTGAAAGTCGTCTGGGACAATGGCAACGGCGCGGCCGGCGAGGTGCTGCAGCAATTAGTGGCCGGCCTGCCTGGCGAGCACTTCGTGTTGAACGCGGCCATCGACGGCCGCTTCCCGGCGCATCACCCGGACCCGACGGTGCCGAAGAACCTCGAGCAGATCATCGCGGCGGTGCACGAACACGGCGCCGATATTGGCATCGCCTTCGACGGCGATGCCGATCGTATCGGCGTGGTGGACGACAAGGGACAGATCCTGTTTGGCGACCAGCTGATGGTGGTGCTCGGGCGCGACGTGCTGCGTGAACATCCCGGGGCGACGATCATCGCCGACGTGAAGGCGAGCCAGGTGCTATACGACGAGATCGCCCGCGCCGGCGGCACGCCGTTGATGTGGAAGACCGGCCACAGCCTAATCAAGGCCAAGATGGCGGAGATCGGCGCGCCGCTCGGGGGCGAGATGTCGGGCCACATATTCTTCGCCGACCGCTGGTACGGCTTCGACGACGCGCTCTACGCCGCTGTTCGTCTGCTTGGCATCGTCGCGCGCATGGACGGCACCTTGTCTGCGGTGCGCGATGCGTTGCCACACGTGCTCAACACGCCCGAGCTGCGGTTCGATTGCGATGATCGGCGGAAATTCGCTGTCGTGGACGAGGTCGCGGCACGGCTGAAGGCAAGGGGCGCCAAGGTGGCGAGCATCGACGGCGTTCGCGTGCTTACGCCCGATGGCTGGTGGCTGTTGCGTCCCTCCAACACGCAAGCCGTGCTCGTGGCTCGAGCGGAGGCTAGCACGCCCGAAGGATTGGAGCGCTTGAAGCATGAGCTGGTGGCGGAGTTGGAGGCATCCGGCCTTACCGCCCCGGATTTTTCGGGCAGCCATGCGGGGCATTGAGCTGGAATAAGCCGCGCCGGATCGCGGCGGGAACGGCTTTCCGCGCCGGAAGGGCGGTGGTCTACTCGGTTGCCTAAACAACGGGGATGCAGGTGAACCAGATCTCCCGTCGCGATGCGGCCGGGCGCGCCCGGGACATCGCTCCCGTCATCGCCGCGCACGCCGACGCGATCGAGCGCGAGCGCCGCATCGTCGCCCCGGTGCTGGACGCGCTGCACGAGGCGCGGTTGTTCCGGATGTTTCTCGCGCATGCCTTTGACGGTGACGAGCTGCACCCGTCGGAGTGCGCGCAGGCCGTCGAGGAGGTCAGTCGCCACGACGGCTCGGTCGGCTGGTGCTTGTTCACCGGCTGCAGCGGAACGTTGCTCGCGCCCTACCTCCATCCGGACGCGGCGTGGGCGATATACGGCGACCCCCGCGCGACCTCCGCCTGGGGGCCGCCCAACCAGTCGGAAGCACGGGCGGTCCCCGGCGGCTACCTACTCACCGGCCGGTGGCGCTTCGCCAGTGGCTGCCGGCACGCGGCCTGGATGGGCGCACATGGTCCGGTGCGCGAGCCGGATGGCAGCCTGCGGCGCGACCGGGCGGGCAATCAGGTTACCCGTTCGTTTATGTTCCCCGCGCACGAGGCGCGGTTGATCGACGATTGGAACACGATCGGCCTGCGCGGCACGGCGAGCGACAGCTACGAGGTGAGCGAGCTGTTCGTCCCCGAGGCATTCAGCGGCACGCGGGAGGACCCGTCTGCCCGGACACTGCGCGGCAAGTTGTTCGCCTTCGGCCAGTTCGGGCTCTACACAATGGGTTCCGCGGCCGTCGCACTCGGGATCGCGCGCGGAATGCTGGACGCGTTCGGGGCCCTGGCGAGGGAAAAGACGCCGCGCGGCCTCGCGCGCTTGGCCGACAGCAGCCGTCGTGCAAACGCAGTTCGCGCAAACCGAGGCACGACTTGCCGCCGCGCGGGCCTTCCTGCTCGCGGCGCTATGCGAAGCCTGGGACGTCGCCGACGAGATGGCGCCGCTGCCTCTAGCCCAGCGGCTCCGGGTGCGGCTCGCGGCGCTGCACGCGATCGAAACGGCGTCGGGGGCGGCGGATTACGCCTACAAGGCAGCCGGGTCGGACGCGATATTCCCCGGAGGCGGGTTCGAGCGGCGTTTCCGCGACATGCACACGCTTACGCAACAGACCCAGGCCCGGCTCGCCAACTTCGAGCCGGTGGGCCGCATCCTGCTGGGTGCCGAGGGCGACTGGCCTTCGATCTAGCCGAAAAGACCCTTGCGTTGGCCGGCCAATGCCCGTGTTTACTCCGCCGCCGCCCGCTGCACTCCCTCGGCCTGCTTAGCCCCGCGCACCAGACGGCCCGGCAGGTCACCCGTTGCCTCGCCGTTGCGATACACGGGAACGCCTGAAACGATCGTTGCTTCGTACCCCTCGGTACGCTGCACCAGCCGCCGCCCACCGCTCGGCAAGTCGTAGAGCACCTCGGGCGCGTGGACCATCAGCCGGTCGAAATCGACCACGTTGATGTCGGCCTTGTAGCCCGGGGCGAGCACGCCACGGTCGTGCAGGCCGATCGCCGCGGCGTTGTCCCGGCTCAGCCGCCGCACGACCCACTCGAGCGGCAGCCGCGCACCGCGCGTGCGGTCGCGCGCCCAATGCGTAAGGGTGTGAGTCATGGTGCTGGCGTCGCAGATGATGCTGACATGCGCTCCGCCGTCGCCGAGGCCGAGCAAAGTGTTCGGGTCCTCCATCATCAGCTTCACCGTATCAAGCGTCCCGCCGGCGTAGTTGATGATCGGCCGGTACAGGATGGCGCGGCCGTCCTTCTCCAGCAGCATGTCGTAGACGACCTCCTCCGGGTCGCGCCCTTCGCGGGCGGCGCGGGCCGCGACGCTTGCCTCCGGCGGTGGCTCGTAGTCCGGCGGATCGTTCAGTGGGAAAATCTTGTCCCAGGTGTTCAGGCGATGGCTCATCGCGTCGTCGGCCGTTCGTTCGGCGAGAAGGCGGCGGCGGAACTCCGGCGTGCGCAGCTTCGCGAGCTTGGCGGCGAACGGCAGGTCCTTGATCTCCTGCCAGCTCGGGCGGCCGACGAAGGGGTTCTGCGAAATCTCGAAGCCCAGCATGACGCCGATCGGGCGGCCCATCACCTGTGCCTTCATGTCGAACCCGGCGCGGTTGACCTCCGCCACCTTGTCCAGCAGCTCGCGCCACAGGGTCGGGCGCTGCTCGCGTTGCAGCAGCGAGAAGGTCATCGGCCGGCCGGAGCCTTCGAGCACGCGGCGCAGAATGCCGAACTCCTGCTCGGGGTCGTCGAAATCCGAAATCACCTGCATCCAGCCGGCGCCTACGCCGCGCATTGCCGCCCCGATTGCCGCCAGCTCGGCTTCCGCCGCACGGAGCGTGGGAATGTGGTCGCCCGCCAGGGTCTTGTGGGCAATGGTGCGGGAAGTGGCAAAACCGAGCGCGCCGGCGCGCAGTCCTTCGGCAACGAGCGCCGCCATGCGGGCGCGGTCATCCTCGGTGGCTGGCTCCCGGTCCGCACCGCGCTCGCCCATCACGTAGACCCGCACGGCCGAATGCGGCACCTGCGTCGCAACGTCCAAGTCGTACCGGCGCGCGTCCAGCGTGTTCAGGAACTCGGGGAAGGTCTGCCAAGTCCAGGGCAGGCCCTCGGTAAGCACGACCTCGGGGATGTCCTCCACCCCCTCCATCAGCTTGACAAGCATATCGCGCTGGTTCGGGAGGCAAGGCGCGAAGCCGACGCCGCAATTGCCGATCAGCACCGTGGTGACGCCGTTCCACGACGAGGGGCTGATCTGGTTGGCCCAGGTCACTTGCGCATCGTAGTGGGTGTGGATGTCGACGAGGCCCGGGATCACGAGCTTGCCCCGGGCGTCCATCTCGCGGTCACCCTTGGGCAGCGCCGCGCCGATCGCGGCAATCCGGTCGCCCCTGATCGCGACGTCCGCCTCGAACGGTGCCCCGCCGGTCCCGTCCACGACGGTGCCGCCGCGAATGACGAGCGTTTCGGCCATGCTGCGTTCCCCTGTCGGTCTGCTACCGGAGAGTAACCCTCCCGTCGGAGCCGGTCAAAACCCGTTAGATCAGCGGCGGGCGCTTGGGTCCGCCGCCCAGCCGTTCCCAACCGGCGGCGGCGCGCAGCACGGTCGCGTCCTCGAAGGCACGGCCAACGAATTGCACCGACAAGGGCAGCCCGTGCCGGGATAACCCCGACATCATCGCCAGCGCAGGGTGCCCGGTCACGTTGAACGGCATCCGAGCCTGGCGCGGGTAGGTCCTCGCGGTCTCCTCCGCGTCCCCGATGCGGCTGGCCGGGTCCATGGAGCTGGCGCAGAGCAGGATATCCACGTCGTGGAAAGCGTCCTCGATCGCCGCGATCATCTCGGCCCGCCGCCGCTGCGCGCCCACGTAGTCTCCCGCCGGAATGAACGCGCCGGCCATCAGACGCTGGCGGCCGAGCTGTCCGTAGTCGCCGGGTCGCGTGCGCAACCAAGGGGCGTGGATAGACCAGGCCTCGCTGTTCAGGATCACGCGGTTGACGGCGGCGAACTCGCCGAGCGGGGGCAGGGTCACGGGCCGGACTGACGCGCCGTCGGCGGCGAAGGCTCTCGCCACCTGTTCCAGGGCGGCCCCGACCTCGGGATCGGCGGGCATGTCGGTCTCGTGAAAATGTCGCACGAAGCCAATTCGCAGGCCCCGCACCCCGCGATCGAGCAGCCGCCCAAATCGGCCGGCCGGTCCCGGCGCGCTGCCGGGGTCGCCCGGGTCATGGCCGGCGATGGCGTCGAGCAGCAGCGCCGCGTCCGCGACCGTGCGCGTCATCGGCCCGACATGGTCGAGCGTGAAGGAAAGCGGGAACACCCCGCGCCGAGACACGAGTCCATAGGTCGGCTTGAGGCCGACGATGCCGCAGGCGCTTGCCGGATTGCGCACGGAACCACCGGTGTCGGTACCGAGTGCGAGGGGGAACAACCCTGCCGCCACTCCCGCACCCGAGCCCGACGACGAGCCGCCGGGATGATGGTCGGTGTTCCACGGATTGCGCGCCGGCGGGAACGGCAGGTCAAAGGAGGGACCGCCGATGGCAAACTCATGCGTGGACAACTTGCCGAGCACGATGGCGCCGGCCCCGCGCAGCCGCGACACGACGATGGCGTCGGTGCGGGCGACGTTGTCTAGCAGGATCTTCGAGTGGCAGGTCGTCGGCAGGCCGGCGACGTCGATGATGTCCTTGATCCCGACTGGCACGCCGTGAAGCGGGCCGCGCGGGCGTCCGGCCGCGATGGCGGCCTCCGCTTCGCGCGCCGCCTGGCGCGCCGCCTCGGCGTCCAGGCGTATGAAGGCGTGCAGCGTGGGGTCGAGTTCGCTCGATTCGCGCAAGCAGCGCATCCATCAGCTCTACCGGCGAAAGCCGGCGGGATGCGATCGCCTCGGCCGCTTCGGCGGCGCCGAGCCAGTGCAGCTCGTTCATGGGGCGGGCTTGACCTGCATGGGGGGCCAAGGTTCCGCGCTGGGATCCGTCGGGAACGCGATGCTTCCGGCCTGCACCCGCGCCATCGCCGCGGCAGCGGCGACGTCTTCGGGATGATCCCGCAGGGCGATCTCCAGCCCGAGAGCCCGCGCCAGCAAAGCTGTCAGCTCGTCATCCATCCCAACCTCGTCCGATCTGCGCGATCCGCCCGATCCGAGCGCATCTGAGCGGAAAAGCGCGCAGAGAAAAAGGCGGGGGCGACGCGGGCGCGCCGCCCCCAGAGTTGCGAGCGGCCATGCCGCTCGATCGGGGAGGAAACGGGAGTTCGGCGAGCGCCGATAGCCCGTGCGGGTTAGTATGTTCGTATGCAGTTGCCGAAACGTTAAAGCTCCCCGCTTGCGCCTAGTCCGGTGCGGCCCTTTGATTGCGGCGCACGTGGAGGAAAAGTCCGGGATGAAAACGCCGCGGCGAACCGGCCCGCTTGTCGGGTTGAAGGTGGTCGAGTTCGGGCACTACATCGCCGCCCCGTTCTGCACCCGCATCCTTGCCGATCTCGGGGCCGAGGTCATCAAGGTGGAGCCGCCCGGCGGTGATCCCGTGCGCGGTTGGGGCGCGCAGGTGGACGGGCACTCGGTCTGGTTCAGCGTGCACGGTCGCAACAAGCTGTCGATCGAGCTCGACCTGAAGCGCGAACGCCCGACGGCGCTGAAGCTCGCGGCCCGCGCCGACGTGCTGGTGGAGAACTTCCGCGCGGGCGGGCTCGACAAGCTCGGGCTCGGGCCGGACGAGCTTCATCGCGTCAACCCGCGCCTGGTGATCGCCCGCATCTCGGGCTACGGCCAGGACGGGCCTTACCGCGACAAGCCGGCTTTCGGAGCGATCGGCGAGGCCATGGGCGGGATCCGGCACGTCACGGCGCACCCGCCGGGGGTGTCCGACCTGCCCCCGCCGCGCTGCGGCATCTCGATCGGTGACGACCTGGCCGGCATGTATGCCGCGATCGGGCTGTTGTCGGCGCTTTGGCAACGCGACGTGGCGGGCACAGGCAAAGGGCGGGTGATCGATGTCAGCCTGGTCGACGCCGTTTTCAGTCTGATGGAAGGGATGCTGCCCGAATACGCATTGGACGGCCGCGTCCGCCAGCCCGTCGGCGCTGCGATCCCGACCGCCTCGCCCACCAACACCTACCCGTGCGCGGACGGCAAATGGTTGTGCGTCGCCGGCAACTCGGACCTCATCTTCGCCCGGCTGATGGCGGCGATTGGGCGGGGCGACCTCGCAGCCGATCCGCGCTTTGCAACCAACTATGATCGCTGCACCCACCGCGCCCCGCTCGACGCCGCCATCGCTGCCTGGACGCGCACGCGGCCGGCGCGCGAGGCGGAGGCGGTGCTGGAAGCGGCCGACGTGCCCTGCTCGCGGCTCTACGACATAGCCGACTGCGCGGGCGATCCGCATTTCCGGGCGCGCGGCGCGGTGCTGGAGGTGGAAGACGACCTGATCGGGCACACCTTGCACCCTGGCCCGGCGATCCGCTTCGACGGCGATCCGCCCGGAAGCGTGGTCAGCTGGCCCGGCCCGGCGGCCGGTGCGCACACCGAGTACGTGTTGCGCGAATTGCTGCAGGAAGCCCCATGAAACACCTGTTGCGGTTGATCGAGGATGTGCTGCCGCCAGCCTGCGCGCCGGTCTATCTGCCCGCCACCAATCGCGCGATCTTCGTGCATGCGGGCGAGGTCTCCGTCGAGTTCGCGACCGGCGCTCAGCATCAGCCGGGAAACTCGGCGTGGCTCGGCTCGGATGAGATCGCGCTGACCACAACCGAAGCCGGCGCCACTCTATGGCGCTGGGAGCTGCTTGGCGCAGCCGAGCATGGCGGGGACGGACTGATCGCCGCCGCTCCGGGTGCTAGCTCCACGTGCAAGTTGGCCGAGCCGGTCGAGCTGGCGGGCGGGTTCTCCTGGCTCATGCGCCTGGACCGCGTCGCATTTCCCCCGGGCGGCATCGCCTACACGCATGTCCACCAGGGGCCGGGCATCCGCTGCTGCCGACGCGGCGAAATCCGCATTGAGGTGCATGGCCGAACCAGCACCTACGGCCCCGGCGAGGCATGGCTCGAGCGCGGCTTCGAGCCGGTGCTGGCGCCCACTACCGAGCGGGAGGAAACCGAGTTTATCCGCTGCTTCGTGCTGCCGCGGAGCTGTCGCGGGCGGAGTTCGATACGCTACGTGCTGGCGGAGGACGCGGCAAAGCCCAAGCGCCAGAGCTATCACGTGTTCGGCGAACGCTTTATCGAGTTGGGCTGATAGTCATGTGGATCACCGATCTCCAGGCTCGCGAGAAGCGGACCTTGTGGGCGTGCTTCGGCGGCTGGGCGCTCGATAGTTTCGACGTCAACCTTTACGCGCTGGTCATCCCTACTTTGTTCGCAGTGCTGCACTTCACGGCTGCGCAGGCTGGCTTGCTGGCCACCGTCACGCTGGTCCTGTCGGCGTTCGGCGGTTGGATCACCGGCATCCTGTCCGACCGCTTCGGACGCGTGCGGATGCTGCAGGTCACCATCCTTTGGTTCGCCTTCTTTACGTTCCTGAGCGGCTTTGCCAACAGCTTCGGTCAGCTGTTTGTTTGCCGCGCTTTAATGGGGCTCGGTTTCGGCGGCGAATGGGCCGCCGGCTCCGTTCTAATGGGGGAGGTGATCCGCGCCGAATACCGTGGGCGCGCGGTCGGGACCGTGCAGAGTGGCTGGGCCGTTGGCTGGGGGGCGGCGACCATCGTGTTCGCCATCATCTTCCAACTACTGCCGCCCGAAACCGCTTGGCGCGCGCTGTTCTGGACCGGCATCCTGCCCGCCTTGTCGGTGTTCTTCGTCCGTCGCCACGTGTCCGAGCCGGACATCTTCCACGCCGAGCCGAAGCGTGAGGGCGGCCTGCTCGCCCAGGCGTCATCGATCTTCGCACCGGAATACCTGCGCACGACCCTGCTCGCCTCCCTGTTCACGTTGGGCGCACAAGGCGGCTACTACGCCGTGAGCACGTGGCTGCCGACCTTCCTGCGCACGGAGCGGCACCTGTCGGTGCTTGGGAGCAGTGGCTATCTCGCGGCGGTGATCCTGGGCGCATTCTGTGGGTTCTTGACGGGCGCGTGGCTCGCGGACCGCATCGGGCGCAAGGCGACGTTCCTGGCCTTCGCCGTGGTCGCGTCGGTGATGGTCGTGCTTTACACGCTTGTGCCTATCGAGAACGGATTGATGCTGGTGCTCGGCTTTCCGCTCGGCTTCTTCTCCAACGGCATGTTCGCTCCGATGGGCTCGTTTCTCACCGAACTGTTTCCGACCGCGATCCGTGGCACGGCGCAGGGCTTCGTGTACAACGCGGGGCGCGGGGGCGGCGCCTTGTTTCCCGCCCTCATCGGCACGCTGGCGGGCGGCATGGGGCTCGGAACGGCGGTCGGCGTCTTCTCCATCGGCGCTTACGCGCTGATGTTTCTCGCCTTGTTGGCGCTGCCGGAGACGCGCGGCCGGCATCTTTCGTCTGATGTGATGTCCGACCCAACGGAGTACGGCTCCGTCCGGACGTGACAAGCCGACCTTCTTCGCCAAGCTGCCTTCGGTGCTAGCAGGGCTGTTTCAATCGTCACCGCCGTTCATTGCTACAAGCTCACGAACGACGGTTAACCTCCCGGCCGCCGTGAACGAGCGGCTGGTGTACCGGGAAGCGCTGGGTTCACGCCCAGCGCTGCAAGGCATCGTGCAGGCCGGCCTGGGTCCAGTCGCGCCGCTCCTGCATCAAGTGGATCGCCGCTGCCATCTGACGGTCACGGTCCCACCCGGCGAGGGCGACCACGCGCCCGTCCCGGACGTAGTACGCCGTGAACTCGGGCGTCTCGAGGTCACCGTCGACGACGATCTCGTCCCACTGCGCGGCGTGCCCGATGTAGTCGAGGCGCTTCATGAAGTGGATGGTCCAGAAGTAGGGCACCGCGTCGTAGGCCACCTGGCGGCCGAGCATGTTGAGCGCGGCCACCCGCCCGTGCTGTTCGGCAACACGCCAATGCTCGACCCGCACTGCCGGCCCGTCCCCGAGCAGCGGGAAGCCCGCAATGTCGCCCGCAGCGTACAGGGCCTCCGCCGCGCGCAGTCGAGCATCGACGCGTTACCCCGCCATCCTCCCGGCGCTCGACGCCGCGCAGCAGGCCCGTTGCAGGAGCGATGCCGAGGCCGGCGACGACGAGGTCCGCCGGCAGGTGCGAACCGTCCCGCAGCACGACCTGCTCCACCCGCGAGCTGCCCTCGACGGCGATTATCTCCTCCCCGAGCCGAAACCGGACGCCCTTGCGCTCGTGCAACCGGCGAAACGCGCGCCCGATTTCGGGACCGAGCTGGCGTTCGAACGGCTCGGCTGCGGGGGCCACCACCGTTACCTCCAGGCCCCGCTCGCGGAGGCTGGCTGCGGCCTCCACCGCGATGAACCCGCCACCGACGACCACGGCGCGACTTGCTCCGGCCGCCGCGGCGGCAATCCGCTCGGCGTCAGCGGCCGCGCGCAGGAGGAACACGTTCGCGAGGTCGGCGCCGGGCACTTCGAACGGGCGCGGCGCCCCACCTGTCGCGACCACCGCGGCGTCATAGGCGAGCGTCCCGCCATCGGCGAAGGTGAGGACGCGGGAGGCCGCATCCAGGCCGGCCACCTCGCGCGCCCAGCGCTCGATCTCGTGTCGGGCGTAGAACGCTTCGTCCTGGAGCGGCGACTTCTCGCCGCCCTGCTGGCCGGACAGCGCGTATTTGCTAAGCACGGTGCGGTCGTAGGGCGGCCGGTCTTCGCGGCCGATCATGACCACACGGCCCGCAAAACCCTCCTCCCGCAACACCTGCGCGGCAACGGCGCCCGCCGCCCCAGCGCCGACGATGACAAAGCAGCGGCTGTCGGCACCTTGAACCTCGGGTACAGGATCCACCCGATCCGGCTCGTCATCCACCGTGACCAGCACCTGCCCTCCCACGACCCGCACCGGAAACGTGGGCAGCGCGTCCACGGCGGGCGGCTCCAGTCGGGCGCCGGTGGCAACGCGGAAGGCGGCCTTGTGCCAGGGGCAGACCACGATGCCCCGATGCAGCACGCCCTCGGCCAGCGGCCCGCCGGCATGTGGGCAGGTGCCACCGACCGCGTGGCACACACCGTCCACCATGGCGAGCAGGATCGCGCGTTCTCCCAACTGCACCGAGCGCATATCGCCTTCCGCCAGCTCGGATACGCTGCAGACGCGATGCTCCAATTCGGCCATCTTCATCCTCGCTGCGACAAACGCTGGACCCCGACGCTATCTACTACACCTATGGCTACACGGTGACGCTCGCGTTGCGGCAACTGCTGACGCAGTGCCAGGGCACCTTCACACGCGAGCGGATCATGAAGGAGGCGACCAGTCTCCGTGACGTCGAGATCCCCACAATGCTGCCTGGCATACGGTCAACACATCTCCCACGAACTGTCGGCCGCTGCAGCAGCTCCAACTCATACGCTGGGATGGTCGGATGTGGCAGCGCTTCGGTCCCGTGATCGAGGGCGCCACCACATCCAACTAGTGTCCGAGGTGCCGCTCGCCGCTCCGGCCGGGATGACCTTCGCCACCACGGCCGGAATGACGGAGCGAGAACCGCGCGGTTCAGCCCCAGCCGATGTTGCTCGCGGTGACGGCGGCGTGGCCGACGAGGTCGATGCTGCCGGCGGTGCCGAAGGTGAGCAGGGAGCCGCCGTGGCCGTCGCTGGCGCATTTGAAGGCGCCCTGCAGGGCCTTGTCGACGCCCAGGCTGTCGCCGTCGTTGAAGTTGAAGTCCTCGATCTTCATCGCGCCGCTGTTGGCGTGGAAGAAGTAGGTGGAGCCGTCGCTGCCGCCGTGCACGTCGAGCGAGCCGGTGCCGGCGGTGAAGACGTTGCGGTGCGGCCCCGAAATCCGCGACCACCGTGTCGGTCCCGCTGCCGCCCGTGAGGTTGAGCGCCACGGGGGCGTGGAAGACGAACGACTGCGTCCCCGAGCCGAGCATCACGGTCTCGTAGAGCACGTGGGCGTCGAACGAGACCGTGTCGGTGCCGTTGGCGACCGACTGGCTCACCGTGGTGTCGAGCGCGCCCTTGAAGCTGGCGGTGCCGCTGGTGATCACCGGCACGCTGGCGGTGACGCTCTTGTCGTCCATCACCGTCATGGTGGTGGGCGTGGCGGAGGCCGGGATGGCGAGGCTACTGGTGCTGCTGCGCATCATGCTGGCCGTTTGGTGCGCGTCGGTTCCGTCGTAGCTGGCCCCGTCGACGTACAGGTTGCGGTCGACCGAGCCCTGGGCGTCGGGCGAGCCGGGGTTCCAGGCGTCGTTGAGGAACTGCACCGCGACCGTGTGCGGCCCGGCGCCGAAGCTGCCCTTGATGGTGTAGAGTTGGTCGGCGCCCGCCTTGTGCGATGCGGCCGCGTTGAACACCCCGCCCTGCTGCTTGCCGTCGACGAACATTTCGAAGCGTGCGTCGCCTGCCGCATCGGAAGTGCTATCATTGTTAACGTAAGCACTCTCACTGATCTTCAGTACCACGTTGTCCGGGCCACTGCCGACGGTGACAGGCGTCGGCGTGGGTGTCGGTATCGGTGTCGGTGTCGGTGTGGGTGTCGGTATCGGTATCGGTATCGGTATCGGTGTGGGAGTCGCGGTCAGCGAGGTCGACCCATCGTGGTCCAGGTAGCCCGCCTGCCCGGCGATCTCCGGATTGGCTCCGTCGTTCGAGTAAACGTGCACCCAATTGACCTGCATGTTGTCCGAGGTGCCAGGCTGCACGTCGGGCACGTATCCAAGGCCCTTGTTGGCATACGCCGAGAGAATGATGTTCATCGGCTGTTGCTCGTTCCCGGCGGTCGGGCACGAGTAGATCTGGGTTCCGTCGAAGTACCAGGTGATGGTGGTCGGGGTCCACATCAGGCCGTAGGTGTGAAAACCCGCCGAAAAGTCCGGCCCGTTGTAGATGTTGTAGTTGTTCACCGGCGTGTTGATGTCGCCCCCGTGGTTGGTGAAGTCGGCTTCGTTGTGGTTGGAGCCGGGGTGCTCCTCGATGTCGATTTCCGGAGGCCACGGCCCGCTGTTCGGCATCAACCAGAACGCGTCGCTGAACCCGCTCACGCCGGTGAGCTTGGCGTTCATCTCGAAGTAGCCGTATTCCTGCGAGAAGCCGCCGGGGACACCATTCGGGTTGGTGTCGAGATAAGGCGAATACGTTGGTGTGATCGCCATGTTCAGCACGCCATTGGCAATAGTGAACTGCGATCCGGGCTGGCCGAGTGGCCGTGGGGTTAACGGTGCCGGAGTTGCCGGTGGAAAGATCTCCGTAGAAATTCTCCGTTTCCCAAAGCGTTCCTTTGGTACCTGGGAGGCCCGCATTCAATGAGTTAAATTCGTCGTCGAACGTCAACTTGTAGCCGGCAAGATTTACCATCTAAATACAGCCTTGAATGTAAAACCGCGCGGAGACGTAGCGCGGGCCGGGTAAAGACCTTGTGAAACCGAAACATACTAAAGCGTGCTCGCTCACTTTTTTGTTATTGCCTCAGCCTTGTGCGGATTGTAAGTAAGCTTACGTTGTGGGGCCGGGTTGATGACCGGAGTTGTCGTGGCTGATCACGTTGATCATGGGGTGCCAGTCACGGCTGATGGCCTGACGCGGCCACAGGACTCCTTCGGCTTCCGCCTATGGCACGTGCTGCACGCGTGGCAGCGGCGGGTGGAGCGGGTGCTGGCGCCGGTCGACTTGACCCACATGCAGTATGTCGTGCTGGCCATCACCTCATGGCTCGCGCATCAAGGCGAGACCCCGTCGCAAAGCCGCATTGCCGGCTTCGGCAGCATCGATCGCATGACCCTGTCCAACATCCTCCGCCTGCTGGAAGACAAGGGCTACGTCGAACGTAAACCGCATCCGCACGATCCGCGCGCAAACCGGGTGGACCTGACTTCGGCGGGGCGGGCCGCGATGGTTGAGGCACGGCGCATCGTGCACGAGGCGCAGCACGCCTTCTTCGGACGGTTGGGGCCGGAGGGGCAGGCCGCGCTCGCCGAACAACTCGACGCTCTGCTGCGTTGGGAGGGCTGCCGGAACGGCGAGGCGGCGCCGGGGACACGAAACAAGAAGGTCAAGGTCTGAGATGGACGGATCGCAACCAGTTCTGGAACGAAGCCGCGCGCCGGACGCCGCAGTATCGAATGTGGGCCCCCTCTCCGCCCCCGCCCGCTCGGCGCGGCCGCGGCGGACGTTGCGGCGGCTGCTGATATTGCTGGTGGTGCTCGGGGTGGCGGCGGCGGGATCGCTCTACCTGTATCGCTGGTGGACCGTGGGCCGCTTCATGGAAACGACGGACGACGCCTATACGGCCGCCGATGCGGTTGCTATCGCCCCCCGCGTGTCGGGTTACGTGCGGGAACTGCTCGTGACGGACAACCAGCGTGTCAAGGCGGGCCAGGTGCTGGCACGCATTGATGACCGGGACTACCGCGCCGCCCTCGATCAGGCGCGCGCGGACACCGCATCGGCGCAAGCGGACATCAGCAATATCGACGCTCAGATCGCGTTGCAGCGCACCGCGGTCGAGCAATCACAGACCGACATCGCCTCCGCCCAGGCCGCGCTCGATTTCGCGCGTGCGGACTACCAGCGCTACACCGACTTGATGCGGACCGGCAACGGCACCGTGCAGCGTGCGCAGCAGGCCGACAGCGACATCCGGACGCGCACGGCGGCGCTCGCGCGCAGCCGGGACGGTTTCGCCGCGGCGCAACAGCAGGTGAAGGTGCTGCAGGCGCAACGCGCCAGGGCGGTGGCAGCACTCGCCCGCGCGCAGGCCGTCACCGAGCAGGCGGAACTCAATCTATCGTACACAAACATCGTTTCGCCGATTGACGGCGCGGTGGGCGACCGCAGCTTGCGACTGGGTCAGCTCGCGCAGCCAGGGACGCGCGTGATGGATGTCGTGCCGGTCGGGCGCGAGATCTATGTCATCGCCAACTACAAGGAAACGCAGCTCGCTGACATGTGGCGCGGCGAGCGCGTCTCAATCGCGATCGACATGCTGCCGGATGCTACGCTGACTGGCAGGATCGACAGCCTGGCTCCCGGCTCCGGCGCGCAGTTCGCGCTGCTGCCGCCCGAGAACGCTACGGGCAATTTTACCAAGATCGTGCAACGTGTGCCGGTGAAGATCCTGCTGGACCCGGAGGACAACGCGACCCTGGCGAAGCTGCGGCCGGGCTTGTCGGTCTACGCCACGGTCGACACGCGCACGCGCCCCGAAGGGGTGCCGCAGACCTTGGTGAACGAAGCCCCGCAATCGCCCAGCCCGACGCCGGTCGCGCGCGCCCAATGAGCGCCACCGCGAGCCTCGCCGGCGTTCCGCCGCTGCCGGCCGCGGCGGAGCGGGTGCCGCTGCGCAACTGGATCGCCGTGGGGGGCGGCGTGCTCGGCGCGTTCATGGCGGTGCTCGACATCCAGATCACCAACTCCTCGCTGGCCGACATTCAGGGCGCGCTCGGCGCGTCGCTCGATGAGGGAAGCTGGATCTCGACCGGCTACCTGATCGCCGAGATCATCGTCATCCCGCTGACCGGCTGGCTCGCGCTGGTGTTCGGGATGCGGCGTCTGCTGCTGGTGTGCTGTGTGCTGTTCCTTGGCTTCTCCATGCTGTGCGGAATGGCGCGGAACCTGGAGCAGATGATCCTGTTCCGGATCGGCCAGGGCTTCACGGGCGGTGTGCTCATCCCGCTCGCCTTTACCATTCTTCTGGTCAAGCTGCCGGTGTCCAAGCGCGCGATCGGATCTGCGCTGTTCGGCTTCTCGGCCACCTTCGCGCCGGCGATCGGCCCGACGCTCGGCGGCTGGCTCACCGAAACCTATTCCTGGCAGTGGATTTTCTACATCAACCTTTTGCCCGGTGCGGTGCTCGTCGCGATGATCTGGTACGGGCTCGACGACACGCCGGCCCAGCTCGGGCGTCTGCGCCGCGGCGACTGGGGCGGTATCGTCAGCATGGCGATCGGACTTGGCTGCCTTGAATACGTGTTGGAAGAAGGGCAGCGGAAGGACTGGTTCGGCAACGACGTCATCCGGCTCTGCGCATGGCTAGCGGGGATCTTCCTCGTCGCCTTCGTCGTGATCGAGTTCGTGCGGCGCGAGCCGTTCAACTGCTTCCATGTGTTCGCGGTGTACCCGTGGTCACGGTTGCTGGGCCGGGGCCTCGGCGAGCATCCGCTCAGCGTCCTGGATAACTGTCGTATCACCTCCGGCGCAGTACTTTTCCGCGACGGCGACAGTGCGGAAGTCTTGTCGCGAAAGCTTGACTGGGACGGTCACGCGTTGACCCTGAGCAAACCGGCGGTCCGTCGAATCGACGTCTGGGCCGACGATTACAGCGCGGTGCCCGATGTGGCGGCCGGCAACGAAGTTGCGATTCACTGGGGCCGGGTATGTGGTGGTTAGGACCCGAACAGGTTCGGGCCCTAACCGACGCCACCGCACGCCAGCTTCTGGTGACCAATGAACGGCTGGCGCGGCCCTAGGTTCGCAAAGAAGCCGTCAGTCACTGATGCGAATGGGCGTGGTTTTCCTCCGATCCCGCCGGGTGGGCGTGCGGGTGAGTGTGTTCGGTCCCGTCGGCATGGGTGTGTGCATGCTCGTGCTCGACGTGGTCGTGCTCGTCAGACTGCGGCGTGTTCTGGGTGTGGTCCCCGTGGTGCGGCATTGGATCGTTTCCTTCCTCCGTTGACTTACTCGCTCCAGGCTACCGGAGAACATGCAGAATGAACAGCTCTTCATCTCTGAGATTCGATGAGATAAATTATCAGGCATGGGACATGGGGTTGAGGGCCGCACCCGACCGGCCGCGCGGCTTGATGCCGCATCCGCCACGCAGGTGGCGACCACGCTGCAGGCGTTGGCGACCCCGAGCCGGTTGTTGATCCTGACCACGCTGCGGCAGGGGCCGCGTCCGGTGACCGAGCTGGCCGACGAGATCGGGATGGAGCACTCGGCGGTCTCTCATCAGCTGCGGCTGCTGCGCAACCTCGGCCTGGTTACCGGCACCCGATCCGGCCGCAGCATCGTCTACAGCCTTTACGACAGGCACGTCGCCCAACTGCTGGACGAGGCTGTTTACCACAGCGAGCACCTGCGCCTAGGTTTTGCCGAACGACCCCAGACGGCAGGCTGACCGCCCCGGCTCAGCGCTGATCCGGTTGATCCCCGGTTCCCTGGCATTGCGGGCACAGGCCGTGCAAGGTGAGACCGGCCCGCTCCGACAGGGTGAAAGAACTGCCCACCATCGCGTGCTCCAGCGCCGAAGTCAACTGTCCCGCCGGCACTTCGATGATCGAGCCGCATCGGATGCACACTGCGTGATGGTGTGGATCTGCGGCCAACCCGTAGGTAGTGACGCCGTTTTCGAGGGTCAGCGCGTGCAGCACGCCCTGCTCGACCAGCGTCGTCACGGTCCGGTAGATCGTCGCCAAATCCGGGGGCTGCGCGTCAACAGGCAGGCAATCACGCAACCGCTGGTCGATCTCGGCGACCGACAGATGACCACTGACGGACTCGAGCACCGCGAGCACCGCGATCCGCGACGCCATCCGTCGCAGGCCGAGGGCGCGTAACAGCTCACCGATCCGCTCGATGACGGCCGGATCCAGAGCCGACGACTTGGCCACCGATCCATTATCGCGCCTGAATGGGTGTGATCGCACCAGATGGCACGCCAACTTGTCGTCTGCTGCGCTTTTATTGCGATCACTGCTCGGGTTCGCAGTACCACCTGCGAAGAGCTTGCAGCAATCCTGCGAAACTGCCGCAAGACGCTTGTTCGGTGTTTTACCGTTTGTTTGGCAGGAGTTTTCCGAATCGGAGGGGACGCGACATGCTCGGTGATCGCCGGGACGGGCAGTTGTCGGCACGGTGGATAACCCCGAGCGGGCTGACGCCGGACGAGTTCTTGCGGCTGGCATCGATGGCCGCGGTCATTGTCGCGCTGCACCTCATCGGTTGGATCACCCTGGTTGTGGTGGTTGAGCCCGCACACCTCAGCCTCGGCGGTAAGACATTCGGGATTGGCATCGGCCTGACCGCCTACACGCTGGGACTACGGCACGCGTTCGACGCCGACCACATCGCCGCCATCGACAACACCACCCGCAAGCTGATGAACGACGGCGGGCGTCCGCTGGGCGTCGGATTCTTTTTCTCGCTGGGCCACTCCTCCGTCGTCTTCGGGCTGGCGCTGCTGCTGTCGTTCGGGTTGAAGGCCGTCGTCGGCCCCGTCGGACAGGATTCGTCGGCGCTGCACCACTACACCGGCCTGATCGGCACGACCGTCTCGGGTGTGTTCCTGTACCTGATCGCGATCATCAACGTCGTCATCCTGGCCGGCATCCTGAGCGTGTTCGCACGAATGCGCCAGGGCGGCTACGACGAGGCCGAGCTGGAAGAGCATTTGAACAACCGCGGATTACTCAACCGAGTGCTCGGCCGCGTCACCAGATCAATCACCGCCTCCTGGCACATGTATCCGGTCGGGTTGTTGTTCGGATTGGGCTTCGACACCGCCACCGAGGTCGTGCTGCTGGTCTTGGCGGGCACCAGCGCCGCGGCCGGCCTACCCTGGTATGCAATCTTGTGTCTGCCCGTGCTGTTCGCCGCGGGCATGTGCCTACTGGACACCATCGACGGCTCGTTCATGAATTTCGCTTACGGCTGGGCATTTTCCAACCCGGTCCGGAAGGTTTACTACAACATCGTGGTCACCGGCCTGTCGGTGGTTGTCGCGTTGCTCATCGGCAGTGTCGAACTGGCGGGACTGCTGGCCGATCAGCTCGGCTGGAGCGGCGGATTCTGGAACTGGATCGGCGCTCTGAACCTCAATGCCGTCGGCTTTGTCATCGTCGGCCTGTTCGTCATGACATGGGCTGTGGCGCTGCTTGTCTGGCACTACGGCCGGATCGAGGAGAGATGGCCTGCGGAGCCGCAAATTCTGCCCGATCGCGCCGAGGCGCTGACATGCGAGTAGCTCGTGGCACGGGATCTAGCATCAGCATGCGGACACAAGAAGCGGATGAGGCTCGGGCGATTCTGCAGGATCGGTTTGGGCGTCACTCGTTGCGGGTCTTAGACCAGCGGCGAACACTTGATTTCACGCTTCGCCAGGCGCGGCTCGATTACATCACCTTCTTCGAAGTTTCGTACGGCTGTGATGTCGAAGTCTTCACATCGGGGTTGATCGACTGCTATTTACTGCAGCTGACATTGGCAGGGACGTGCGAGGTCACCACGACCAAAGGCTGGGCGGCGATCGGTCCAGGATGCTTTTATGTGGTAAACCCCAGCACTTCCTATGGCAAACGATGGAGCGGCGATGCCACCCAGCTGATCATCCAACTTCCGCGCAGGCCCGTTGATCGGCTGGCGAGCGCCGACAGCGATGAACAGCCGGTCATCTTTGACCAATCCGCTAAACCAGTGCCCGGCACGCTCGATGACCTAGTCAAGTTCTTATGGCGGGATCTCACGACGCACGGCCGTATGCGCTCGAGTGCGATCGACCGGAGCGCGAGCATGCATCTAGTGAGAGCCATGCTGCACTTACTTCCGAATTCGGCCGATGCGGTCGTCGAGTCAAATGATCTGCCGGCTTGCCTGCCTCGCGCGGATCGGTACATCAAGCGAAACCTCGCTCACGACATTGGGCTGGCAGACATCGCCGATGCCGCCGGCGTCAGCGCCCGATCTTTGGAATGCGCGTTCCGCCGCCACTGGCGCACCACACCGGTCACCCATGTCCGCAACCTGCGGCTGGAAGCTGCCCACCGTCTGCTCACTGATCCGGTTGACGCAATGTCCGTTACGGATGCAGCCCTTGCTGCTGGCTTTACGCATCTGGGCCGTTTTTCCCAGGGCTACACGCGCCGGTTCGGCGAACTCCCCTCCCAGTCCCGACGCCGCGCCCTCGCAGCCACGAATTGATCCATTCGCAACGCCATCCGTCGGCTGGCTCGTCGATCTCAACCCTTGAGCGAACATGGTTTGTTTAAACATTGGCCGTCTTCGACGTTCGGCCCTAGGCTCTCGCACTAAGCCGCTGCGCCTCAATGGAATCGGCTCGGTGCTGAGGAAGCTTCGCCTAACTGCGACCGAGTCGATCGCGATACGCCTATCTGACGCGCGGGTCGGACGACATTCAAATCGACAGCCGGACAACGGAAAGTGGATAGTCAATGTCGTCAGCGGATAGCAAACATGCATGCAGAAGCGCATCATTCTCCCGGGCTTAAGGCGGACAAGCACCGTCTGTTTTCGCGAAGGAGAGAATCCATGTCATTCGTTACTGCACAACCGGAAATGCTAGCCGCGGCCGCGAGCAATTTGCAGGGTATCGGCTCTGCGGTGGCCACCCAGAATGCGGCTGCGGCTGCGCCGACGACCGGTGTGGCGCCGGCCGCTGCCGATGAGGTGTCGGCGCTAACGGCGGCACAGTTCGCCGCGCACGCCCGGATGTATCAGGCGGTCAGCGTCCAGGCTGGCGCGATTCATGAGATGTTCGTGACCATCCTGCGGACCAGCGCCGGTTCGTATGCGGCGACAGAGGCCGCCAACGCGGTCGCGGCCCGCTGAGCGCCGGAGATTCAGTGATGGATTTTGCGGTGTTACCGCCGGAGATCAACTCCGCGCGGATGTATTCCGGTCCCGGCGCCGAGCCGATGCTGACCGCTGCGGCGGCCTGGGACGGGCTGGCCACCATGTTGAGTTCGGCGGCCTCCTCCTACGGCTCGGTCATCTCAGGACTGACCAGCGGCAGCTGGCTAGGTCCGGCCTCGGGCTCGATGGCGGCCGCCGCCACACCCTATGTGGCGTGGATGAACGCCACCGCCGCGCAGGCAAATCAGGCGGCCACCCAGGCCAAGACTGCCGCGAGCGCCTATGAGACCGCGTTCGCGATGACGGTCCCCCCACCGGTGATCGCAGCCAACCGCGCTCAGCTTTCCTCGCTAGTGACAACCAACGTGCTAGGCCAAAACACCCCGGCGATCGCGGCCACCGAGGCCCAGTACGGCGCAATGTGGGCCCAAGACATCGCCGCAATGGATGGCTATGCCAGCACCTCGGCGGCCGCAACCACGGTGACCCCATTCACCACGCCGCAGTCCACCGCCAACCCGGCCGGGCTGACCGGCCAAGCCGCCGCGGTCACCCAAGCCAGCGGCACGTCGGCCGCCACCAACGCGTCGACGCTGTCCGGGCTGCAGATCACGACGCCCGGGTCGGACACCCTCACGACAGGGTTCGCTGGAATTCTGAATGACCTGAGTGGGACGAATGGGAACCCAATCGGGACGATCCTCAACGGCAATTTAGCGAGCAACACCTCCAACGCATTTACCTCTAACGGCGAGATAGCCCCGTATGCCTTCGCGTCTACCGCAGCGGGTCTGGTCTCCGCGAACGGTGGCACAGATGCCGGTGGCGCGGATGGCGATGGTGCGGACTCAAACCCGGCTGACGGCGGGTCGGCACCGGCCGTGGGCGAGGGGGCCGGTCCGGCGGCCGACTCGGGCGCCGGGGATGCCGGGTTGGTACCGGCTGCAGGGCAGGGCCTCGGTCCGGGGGCAGGCGCGCTGGGGTCAGCGGTCGTCCCGGACCTGCACGCGGCGGCGCCGTCGGCGGAGATGGGCCGGGCGAACCCGGTCGGGCCGTTGTCGGTGCCGCCAAACTGGCCCGCGACCGAGTCGACAATCAGCCGTGGCGCGGCGGCGTTGCCGGGTACCGGCCCCGGTGCCGCCCCGATGGTGGCCGCAGGTGGGCCGGCAGGCAGGTCCGCGGTACCGGTGGTTGGGCTCCGCCGACGCCGGCCTGTGCCGAAGTACGGGTTCCGCCCCGTCGTGATGGCACGCCCCCTGGACGCCGGCGAGCACGTCAAGGCGGCAGAAAGCCATACAACTGGGCGCACAACTCAGCACCGATCCGCACCAGTTCTGAAGAATGAGGGCCGGCCGGTTCGATATGCAAGCCCGTGAGGCCCGCACGATGGGACAGCCTCGCAGGACATCTCCTACCGCCCGGCAGAGCCGGTGCTGCTATCCGCCGCACGGCATGCGCCAGCCAACCAACCGTTCACGCACGTTAGGCAAACGGCCACAATGACAATCACCTATCAAGTCGGCGACATCGAGGCGCAGGCAGCCACCGTACAGGCTCGGGACTTGGCGTCGTCGGAGACCGAATACCAAGCCATCATCCGCGCTGCGCGCGCCGCCGCGAAGGTGTGCGGCGGCACCGGGTCGGTGGGCTGCCAATTCACGACCCAACCGGTGTCGTGATGGGTTTTGCGATGTTACCGCCGGAGATCAACTCCGCGCGGATGTATTCCGGTCCCGGCGCCGAGCCGATGCTGACCGCTGCGGCGGCCTGGGACGGGCTGGCCACCATGTTGAGTTCGGCGGCCTCCTCCTACGGCTCGGTCATCTCAGGACTGACCAGCGGCAGCTGGCTAGGTCCGGCCTCGGGCTCGATGGCGGCCGCCGCCACACCCTATGTGGCGTGGATGAACGCCACCGCCGCGCAGGCAAATCAGGCGGCCACCCAGGCCAAGGCTGCCGCGAGCGCCTATGAGACCGCGTTCGCGATGACGGTCCCCCCACCGGTGATCGCAGCCAACCGCGCTCAGCTTTCCTCGCTAGTGACAACCAACGTGCTAGGCCAAAACACCCCGGCGATCGCGGCCACCGAGGCCCAGTACGGCGCAATGTGGGCCCAA
The DNA here is from genome assembly GCA_963757115.1 of uncultured Alphaproteobacteria bacterium. Classification (GTDB taxonomy): domain Bacteria; phylum Pseudomonadota; class Alphaproteobacteria; order Acetobacterales; family Acetobacteraceae; genus CAVWQV01. The sequence continues at coordinate 155,238 of CAVWQV010000016.1, forward strand.
GACATCGCCGCAATGGATGGCTATGCCAGCACCTCGGCGGCCGCAACCACGGTGACCCCGTTCACCACGCCGCAGTCCACCGCCAACCCGGCCGGGCTGACCGGCCAAGCCGCCGCGGTCACCCAAGCCAGCGGCACGTCGGCCGCCACCAACGCGTCGACGCTGTCCGGGCTGCTTTCCGGGCTGGAGGGGCTTACCTCATCCACGGATTCCTCATCAGAGCTTACCGATATCGCGAATCTCCTTGGAGGTACGGATGCGTCGGCCCTGGGGTCCTTCCTCAACTCCAATTTGGTTACCAATACCGGGATCAACGGAATTATCGCCGGCGGACCGTTTAACCCGACGGGAATCATCGATGCCATGCTGGCTACCAGCGCCCTCGGGGCGGCCAGCGGGGCGGCTGGTAACGCGGCTAGTGCGCTGGCGCCGGCGGTGGGCGAGGCGGTCGGTCCGGTGGCGGGCGCACTGGGGTCAGCGGGCTTCCCCGGCCTGGGCGCGGCTGCGGCGTCGGCGGGTATGGGCCGGGCGAGCCTGGTCGGGGCGTTGTCGGTGCCCCAGAGCTGGGCCGCAACGGGGGCGACGGTCAGCCCGGTTGCCGCGACGGCGCTACAAGGCACCAGCCTGGGTGCCGCACCGATGATGGCGGGAAGTCCGCCGTTAGGCATGCCCGGGGTACCGGCGGCAAGTATGGCTGAAAACGACTTCGAGGAGATTCCGGAATACGGGTTTCGCTCCATCTTGATTTCACGCCTACTGGGCGTCGGATAGCAGAAGAGAAGCTAGAGGCCCTGTTGCCGGCGGCAGGAGTGATGGGCCCCGGGGCCGGCTGGTTGGGAAGCGCCCCCATGAGTGCGCCCGCGGTCGCGGCCGGCATGCCGATGACGTCGCCCTTGTCGATGGCGGGGTTGGCCGGCAACGGGTCCTCCCTGAATGTTGTGCCTAAGTACGGTTTCAAGCCCACGGTGATAGGACGTTCGCCGCTCGGTGGATAACATCGCCGTGAACTCTGGGGCGCGCGGGGCTGACACACTGGCCGGGTGCCCGCCTCGATCTGCGACATCCTGCCGGCGGCCGCTGCTCTGCTCGGGGTGCGCGACGGCCTGAACGTTCCGGATGCGCTGCGGCTGACCGACAGGCTGGGCGATGTGCGTCGGGTGGCGGTCCTGCTTGTCGACGGGATGGGCTACCACCTGCTGCCGGAGATGACCGGTGACGCACCGCTGCTCGCGTCGGTGCTGGCCGGTGACAGCGGCCGGCTCGACGAACTGGCTTGCACCTTTCCGGCGACGACGCCGACCAGCCTGGTGTCGCTGACCACCGGCGCCCGACCGGGCCGGCACGGGATTCTGGGCTTCACCCTCAAGGTGCCCGGCAGCGACCGGGTGCTCACCCACATCGCCTGGCGCGACAACCCGTCGCCCGCGCACTGGCAACCCGAGCAGACGTGGTTCGAACGGTTGGCCGCCGCCGGCATCAGCACCCGGGCCCTGCTGCCGGCGCAGTTCCTTGGTAGCGGCCTCACCGAGGCGGCTTACCGCGGCGCGCAGTTCCACACAGCAAATCCCGGTCAGGACTACGCCCGCCTGGTCAGCGATGACTTGGCTGCGAAGCCGGGGCTGGTGTACGCCTACACCTCCGAGCTGGACACCGCAGCGCATCTGTTCGGCATCGGCGCACCGCAGTGGCATGCCGCGGCGGCCGGCGTCGATGCGTTGCTGACGCGGCTGGTCGATGCGCTGCCGGCGGACGCGGCGCTGCTGGTCACCGCCGACCACGGCGGTCTCAACGTGCCGCCGGAGGCCCGCGTCGACATCGCCGCCGATCCGCGACTGGCCGCCGGTGTCCGGATGGTCGCCGGTGATCCGCGGGTGCGCTACCTGCATACCGAACCCGGCGCGACGGCTGAGGTGCTGGCGGCCTGGCGATCGGTGCTCGACGGACGAGCCGAGGTCTACAGCCGCGCCGAGGCGGTGGCGGCGGGGTTCTTCGGCGACGTCCGGCCCGAGCACCTGGCGCGCATCGGTGACGTCGTCGTCGCTTGTGTCGGTGACACGGCGGTGCTGGCCAGCGGCCACGAGCCACCGGAGGTGGGGCGCCTGATCGGCATGCACGGCGCGGCGAGCCCTGCGGAGACAGCGATTCCGCTGATTACTTTTCGGGGGTGAGCTGGGTGTTACGTCGTGGCGTTCTGCTCGTGCGACCGGGCGGCATCGACGATGGCGGTGAACAGCCGCAGGTCGTCGAGGGATTCTTCGGGATGCCATTGCACGGCGAGGGTGAAGCTGTCGCCGGGGAGTTCGACCGCCTCGATCACGCCATCGCCGCCCCAGCCGCTGACCACCAGACCTTCGCCGAGTCCGGCGATGGCCTGGTGGTGGTAGCACTTCGCGTTCACCGATTCCCCGACCAGCCCCGCCAGCCGAGTTCCGGGCACCGTTCGCACCGGCAAGGTGGCGAACACGGCGTTGCCGAGCTGATGCCCGCCCTGACCGACGACCTCAGGCAGGTGCTGATGCAGGGTTCCGCCGAGCGCGACGTTGAGGACCTGCGCGCCGCGGCAGATGCCCAGCACCGGCAGTTTCCGGTTCAGCGCCGCGCCGAGCAGTGCGAACTCCCAGGCGTCGCGGTCGGGGCCAGGCTGGTCGGTGGACGGGTGCGGTACTTGGCCGTATCTCATCGGGTCGATGTCCTTGCCGCCGGTGATCACCACACCGTCCAGCCTGTCGAGCACCCGGTTCGCAACGTCGACGTCCACTGGTTGGGGTGGCAGCAGCACCGCGATCCCGCCGGCGAGCGTGACGCCATGGAAGTAGACGGCCGGCAGAAAACTGGCGCGGACATTCCAGATCCCGGTCTGCGCCTGATCGAGATAAGTAGTCACGCCGATCACCGGCCTGACCTGTCTAGTGCTGCTTGACCCCACGCATCGTTGCTACCAGGTGCTGGTGCGGAGCACGATTTCGGCGGCCAGTTGCGCGGTCGACTCGTGCACATTGCGGCGCGCGAGCAGTTCGACCACCCGGTAATCGGCGTAAACGAACCGCTGGCTGGCATCAGCGACCGCCCGCGCAGCCGGGGAGCCGACCAGCGCGGTGGTGTTGACCTCCACCGGCGGGCAGTTTTCGTCGCGGACGACGCCGGCAAGATCGGCGACCCGTGGGTGTCCGCGGTCGATGGCGATCAAACCGGTGAAGCGGTCCAGTCTGGTCGCGGCCAGCTCCCAGGCCACTTCCGCGCCGGTGCGGTCGCCGACCAGCACCCCCCATTGGATGTCCAGCGCGTCGAGGATGCCGACAACCGATTTCGGTGTCAGCCGCGGGTCGGGACCGACGACCAGTGTCCGCAGCGTCGCGGTGTGCAGTCGCTCGCAGACCGCGTCGTAGGCCGCGAGGGCCCGCTGAGCGGCCCCGAGCAGCACCACGACGGAGCCGTTTTCCGGGCCGGTGACACTGACCGGAATGGGGAACCCGTCGACGGTGGTCATCATCGTCGAAGGCACTTCCGCAAGCTACGCCATCGACGTGTTTCTGCGCACCGTTTCGACGAGTCTCTTACCGAAGTTAAAGACGCTGGCTGCGGTGCGCCGTCAACTTTTTCGCAACATGAATGTAACTCGCGCAGAATCCTTTTCGCCGCGGGCGCCATTGCTCAGGTGCTCAGCGCGGAGACGACGGCGGGGCGCAGCGGCGGTCCGTGCTGCACCAAGTCGGTGATGGCGGCGACGTCGAGATGGGCGGCCAATAAGTCGGCCATCAGATCCAGTTGATCATCGCGGCGGGCTGCGACGTCGATGTCGTCGGCGACGACGAAACCGTCCCGGTGTGCCGCGGTCGCCGCACCGGCCAACCACTTTCGCCGAAACGCGTTGTTGTCGAACAACCCGTGCCAGTGGGTGCCGAACAATGCGGCCCGTTGGTAGCCCTGCGGGACTCCCTCGGCGTCGAACCAACCCGACTCCGAGCAGCGAGCCACCAGGCCGTGGTGAATCTCGTAGCCGGCCAGCGGAGTTTGCCAGCGGCGCAACACTTTGGCTGCTCCGAACACGATGTCGGCGTCGAGCAGTGCCAGGCCGTCGACCCGTCCGCACCGGCTCTCGACCCGGTCGTCGATGGTCCGGCACAGCATCTGGAAGCCACCGCAGATTCCCAGCACGGTACGGCCGGTTTCGGCGTGCGCGATCACGGCCGAAGCCAGCCCCCGCTCGCGAAGCCAGCGCAAGTCGGCCACCGTCGCTTTGCTGCCCGGCAGCACGATGACGTCGACGTCGGCCAGGTCGGCGGGATCGGCGACCCAGCGCACCAGCACGCCCGGCTCGCAGGCCAACGCCTCGACGTCCGTGGAGTTGGAGATCCGCGGAAGCCGCACTGCGGCCACCCGCAACCACTGGGCGCCGAGCGGGCGCTGCGGTGCGCCCAGCACCCGGCTGGTGACCACCGAGACGGAATCCTCGGCGTCGAGCCAGAGCTCCTCGGCGTAGGGCAGGACCCCGTAGGTCGGGCGGCCGGTCAGCGTTGCCAGCTGCTGCAGCCCGGGCGTCAACAGCTCCGGGTCGCCGCGGAATTTGTTGACGATGAAGCCGGCAATGAGCGCCTGGTCGGCCGGTTCGAGCACCGCGACCGTCCCGAACAGATGCGCGAGCAGGCCGCCGCGGTCGATGTCACCGACCAGAACCACCGGCAGGTTGGCCGCCCGGGCCAGCCCCATGTTGGCCACATCCGTTGCGCGAAGGTTGATTTCGGCCGGCGAGCCGGCACCTTCGCAGATCACCATGTCGAAGTCGGCACGCAGACCACATAACTCGTCGACGACCAGTTGCGCGAGCCGGTCGCGGTGAGCCAGGTAACCGGCGGCGGTGACCGACTCGGCGACCTGCCCGCGGACCACCAGCTGCGAAGTCCGGTCGCCGTCGGGTTTGAGCAGGATTGGATTGAACCGGATGCTGGGCTGCAGCCCCGCGGCGCGCGCCTGCATCGCCTGGGCCCGGCCGATCTCGCCGCCTTCGACGGTGACGACCGAGTTGTTCGACATGTTCTGCGCCTTGAACGGCGCGACCCGAAGCCCTTTGCGTGTCAGCAACCGGCACAGGCCTGCCACCACCATGGATTTGCCGGCATCCGAACTGGTCCCGGCAACCAGCAGCGCCCCGTTCATAGTGCGAGCAGACGCAAAAGCCCCCTTTTCGGGCCGAAATAAGGGGCTTTTGCGTCTGCTGGTGCCAAACGCCTCACAGCAGCGTCAGGATCTCGACGCCGGAGTCGGTGACCAGCAGGGTGTGCTCGAACTGCGCGGTCCATCTGCGATCTTTGGTGACGACGGTCCAGCCGTCGTCCCAGATCTCGTAGTCGAGTGCTCCGAGGTTGATCATCGGCTCGATGGTGAAAGTCATCCCCGGCTCGAGGATGGTGTGGACCGCGGGTTGGTCGTAGTGAAGGACGACCAGGCCGTTGTGGAAGGTGGTGCCGATGCCGTGGCCGGTGAAGTCGCGGACGACGTTGTAGCCGAACCGGTTCGCGTATGACTCGATGACCCGGCCGATCATCGACAGCGCGCGGCCGGGGCGCACGGCGTTGATCGCGCGCATGGTGGCCTCGTAGGTGCGTTCGACCAGCAGTCGGTGTTCCTCGCTGACGTTGCCGGCCAGGAACGTCGCGTTGGTGTCGCCGTGCACGCCATCGAGGTAGGCGGTGACGTCGATGTTGACGATGTCGCCGTCCTCGATGACCGTCGAGTCGGGTATGCCGTGGCAGATCACCTCATTCAGCGAGGTGCAGCACGATTTCGGATAGCCCTTGTAGCCCAGCGTCGACGGGTAGGCGCCATGGTTGACCATGTAGTCATGCGCGACCCGGTCCAGCTGATCGGTCGGCACTCCGGGCGCGACCGCTTTGCCCGCCTCGCCCAGTGCGCCGGCCGCGATTCGCCCGGCGGTGCGCATCTTCTCGATCACCTCAGGGGTCTGCACCCAGGGCTCGGTTCCTTCCCGCACGGTCGGCTTACCGACATACTCCGGGCGCGGAATCGCCGCGGGCACCGGCTGCGTCGGGGTCTGCACGCCGGGCGACAGCGCGGTGCGAACGGGCATGCGGTCAGCGTACTGCTCGCCGACGATGCAGGCCGGGCACCGGCCTGAGGAGGAGGCGGGCCATCGATCCCTGCTCGGGCGGGTCCATTCAGGTCAGGTAGTCGCCAGGCAACTGCTGCAGCATGAATTTCAACATGCGGACTGCGTACTCCGAGCCGCCGCCGCCCACGATCAGCGCGGCGAACGCCAGATCGCCCCGATACCCGGCGAACCAGGCGTGTGATCCACCCGGGAATTCGGCTTCACCGGTCTTGCCGAACACCGCCCCGCAGTCAGAGATGTCGGTGGCCGTGCCGTTGGTCACCACCAACCGCATCATCGGACGCAGCCCGTCGAGCATCTTCTCGCTGATGTCGGTGTTGTCGCCGGTGACGGTGGTGGTGCGGCCTTCGATGAGCCGCGGCACCGGGGTTCGGCCGGCCGCCACCGTGGCCGCGACCATGGCCATTCCGAACGGACTCACCAGAACTCTGCCCTGGCCGAACCCGTCCTCGGTGCGCTCGGACTCGTCGACCGTCGGCGGCACCGAACCGGTCACTGTCGGAATGCCGTCGATGTCGTAGTCGCGGCCGACGCCGTACTGGGCGGCCGTCGCTGTCAGACCGCGGGGCGGCATCCTGCTGGCCAACTCGGCGAAGGTGGTGTTGCAGGAGCTGGCGAAGGCGCGGGACATCGGCACCACGCCCAGGTCGAATCCGCCGTAGTTGGGAATGCTGCGTTGCCCGATGTCCATGTGACCGGGGCAGCCCAACATGGTGTTCGGGGTGGCCATGTCACGTTCGATGGCCGCGCCGGCGGTGACCACTTTGAACGTCGAGCCCGGCGGATACAGCCCGGTGGTGGCCACCGGGCCGTTGGCATCGGCAGCCGCGTTCTGGGCGACGGCCAGGATTTCACCGCTTGACGGCCTGATCGCCACGATCATCGACTGTCGGCCCTGGTTGTCGACGGCGTGCTGGGCGGCGTTCTGCACCGTCCTGTCCAGGCTGATCGTCACCGACGGCGCCGGTGATGGCTCGACCTCGTTGAGCACCGCGACGTCGACACCGTTCTGGTTGACGCTGACGATCCGCCAGCCGGCCTGGCCGTCGAGTTCGCTGAGGACGGCTTTTTTCACCTCGTTGACAATGGCCGGCGCGAACCGGTCGTCGGTGGGCAGCAGATCTGCCTGCGGCGTGATCACCACACCGGGCAGGTTGCGGACCAGCGGAGCCAGCTGGTCGTTGTCGTCCTTGCGCAGCGTGATCAAACCGAAGGGTTTGCCCGACGCGCTGGCCTGCTCGGCGATCAGCTGCGGATCCAGGGTGTCGTCGAACGGTCGCAGCGCATCGACGACCGCGTGCGCCGTCGCGATCAGATACGGTCCGGCCTTGCCGGCGTCGAGCGCGTAGTGATAGACGTTGCCCGGCGCCAGCACGTCGGTTCCGCCGACCTCGTTGATCGAGGCCCGCTGCGGCGGATCGGCCCGCAAAGCCAGCATCTGGTGCTCGCCGAGCCTTGGGTGCAGATCGGTGGTGTTCCAGCGGACCTGCCAGCGACCTTCGTAGCGGGCCATCTGCAGCTGACCGTCGTAGGTCCAGTTTCGTTTCTTGGGTAGGTGCCAGGTGTAGCGGTAGCTGATGGTGCCGGTGTCCTCGGTGTACCTCGAACCGAGGACTTGCGTGTCAAGGTGGCTGGCCTGCAGCCCGGCCCACGCCGCGTTCAGCGTTTCACGCGCCTGTTCCTCGCTGTCGGTGATCTGCGCGGCGCGGGCGGTGTCGCCCACGGCCAGCGCGGAAAAAAATCGCTCGGCGGCCGGCAGCGGACCGTCCGGCCGCGGGGTGCAGCCCTGCACGGCGCCCCCGCGAGCACTGCCAGGCATGTGACGTGAGTTGCCAGTGTGAATCGAGTTGTCATTGAGGCAGATGTTAAGGCCGACTGAACGGCGGCCCTTGCGACACACCGAGACTTGCTCGTGTTCAGTACCTGGCGGCCTCCGGCGCCGACCGGCCGCTTTGCGAAATCTTCCCGGTTTGCGGCGCATGAGTCTCAGTTTCGTCTTAGTATCAATCGAATAGCAGATCTTAGGTTCAGCTCAGGGTAGGGGCAGTCGATGGCCAAGCCAACGCGCGAAAAGCCTCGGAACCGATCCTGGCAAACGAAGGCCCGACGCAAGCGGGCGGTGAGCGGCCTGCTCGTTGGCGCACTGTTGACCGGTGTCGCGACTGCTCCGCTGCTGGGTGCACCGACGGCGAGAGCCGACGTGTTCGATGTGATCATCGATCCGCTGATCAGCCAGCTCGCCGGATGTCCGACACCGCCGGTGCGCAGTCGACGCGGGCAGTGCCGCCACCTCGGCTTTGGAGCTGGCCGGCCTCGGCGGCGGATTCGCCGCGTCGCCGGATTCGCTTGCCGGGCTCGACACCGCGCTGGGCGATGCGCTCTCGTGGTTTGATGCGCAGGTCGAGGCGGCCAACCAGGCCTGGATCACCAGCCCGCTGGGCAGCGAGTTCGACTCGGTGATGGGCGAGCCGTTCGTCGACTTGTTCGGCCGCGACCTGATCGGCAACGGCGTCGACGACTTCACCGGGGTCAACGACTCGATACTGGGCGGACTCCGGGGACCTCGGCAACCTCGGCGACGGCGACTTCCTGCTCGGCGACGGCGGCACCGGCGCGAGTGGGGTCACCGGCGTGGACCGCGACGTCGGACTACCCGGCGGGTATGCCGGGCTTATTGGCGACGGCGGCACCGGCGGCATCGGTGCCGACGGAGCGGCCGGCGGGGTCGGCGGTACCGGCGGGTTGTTGCTCGGCGACAAGCCAGGTCACCGGCGGCATGGGCGGTGCCGACGCCGGCACCGGCGGTGACGGCGGCAACGCGGTGTTCTTGGGCAACGGCGGCGACGAGCGGCATGGGCGGTGCCGGGACCACCGGAGTGGCCGGCCTCAACGACGGCCTCGGCAGCACCGGCGGCACCGGCGGCGACGGCGGACACGCCGGACTCATCGGCAACGGCGGCGCCGGCGGCCAAGGCGGTACCGGCGGCACCGGCGCCGACGCCGCCGGCGGCCTCCAGGCCAGGCGGCCATTGGCCCAGGATTCCTCAGATTCGAAGAAGCGCTCAGTTGTGATCCCACTGCAATGACGTGTTCGGGGT
>CAVWQV010000017.1:0-67123 GCA_963757115.1 uncultured Alphaproteobacteria bacterium
TCCAGGTCTTCCAGGAGATCGCCGTCAAGCAGCGACAGCGACGCGGGATGGGCGGTGGTCGCCCGCATCACTTCCTCCACGTCGATCCACACAGTCCCGGGCCGGAGCGAGAGGTGATCACGCGTGATGTTCAGCGTCTCCGCGCCGGCCGGCGAGAGTGCCTCCAGCAAGCGGTGAATCCCCTGGCGCAGCGAGGCCCGCGCTTGTTCTTCCGGCCGGCGGCTCCACAGTAGTTCTGCCAGGCGGCCCCGGAGTGCAGGCCGCGGTGCCGAAAGTGCGACAACGGCGAGGAGTGCCCGGGTCTTCCGCCCGGCGGGCAACACGCTTTCGCTCGTCAGAGTCCAGGCTTCCATTTGTCCGATGAGACGCAAGCGAACTGTGACCGGTCCGCTAGAGCCTGGCATCATGGCATGCCCATGCAGCCGCTGAGCGGCACTCACGTTCATGCACCCATATGCCCGTAACATGGTTGCAAGGCAAGACTTTATACACGCCGCCACCGCGCTGAGCAGTTACGTGGACGCTTCCTCAAAAATCGGGTTGACATGACCATTCCATGCGCCACGGTAACATTTCAGCCACCACTCCGCCTGCGTTGGACCGCCGGCGACAATCTCGTGCAGTGGATCGAGAAAGCCGGTTCGTCGAGCCCGGCGCTACTTTGCCGATTGCGCGATCGAAGCCCGGAGCCAGCAATCGCCACCGCTTCTGCCGCAAGATGCCGCAACGTTCCCGCCGATAGGGCGTGTCGAGACTAGCCTTGGGACGGCGTCACGCAATGCCACCGTGTCCGCCCAACTTTGGCCGCTGACCAACGAGACGGCCGCAGCGAGCGCGTCATCATCTAATAATAGCCCGACCCAGAACGCCGACTGCGCCAGCATCATGTCCGGCCGTCCGGCATCCGCCCCGCGCATTTCAAGGAAGCGTTTGAGCCGCACGTCGGTGAACGCAGTCGTCATGTGGTCGGCGAAGTCGCCGATTGTCGCCGTCTCTCCCGCCAGTTCCGGGACGCAACCTTCCATAAATCGCCGGAACGACCGGCCGGCGACGTCGACATAACGTCCATCTCGATGAACGAAATACATTGGCACGTCGTCGACCAGCCACGCCGCATATCGTTCGAAGCCAAACGATTTCTCGAACAGCACAGATGGGATGCCGGACCGGTCGTTGTCCGTGTCGGTCCATACATGCGCGCGGTAGGACAGAAACCCGTTTGGCCGGCCTTCGGTGAACGGCGAGTTGGCGAACAGAGCCGTGGCGACCGGCTGGAGCGCGAGCGAGACCCGGAGCTTGCGCCGCATGTCGTCCTCGCTGGAGAAGTCGAGGTTGACCTGGACCGTGCAGGTGCGGGTCATCATGTCGAGGCCCATGGAACCCACGGTCGGCATGTAGTTCCGCATCACGGCGTAGCGGCCCTTGGGCATCCAGGGCATCTCGTCGCGCCGCATTGTCGGATGGAAGCCGAGCGGTGCGAATCCAAGGCCAAGCCGTGATCCGATCCGCCTTACTTGCGCGAGATGCGCATCGAGTTCCGTCTTGGTGTCGTGCAAGCTCAGCAGTGGCGCGCCCGACAGCTCGAGCTGACCCGCGGGCTCGAGGGAGATCGACGCGCCACCCTGCCGCACGCCGATCAGTTGATCCTCATCCACGATCGGAATCCCGCCTTCGGCGGCAATGCCCCCCAGCAGGGCGCCGATGCCGTCGGGCTCATAAGGCGGGGGGGCCAAATCGCTAAGACGAAAGCCGAACTTCTCATGTTCAGTGCCGATGCGAAACTCTGACGGCGGCTTGCAACCGGTCGCAATGTAGTCCGCCAACTGCCGGATGGAGGTAATCGGCGTCGCGTCGGCGTCTCCAGGGTTCGACATCGGCCTCCAAGCGTTTCCGTTCGTTCAGCAGCGCGCCTGCAAGATGGCGAGACCGACGATGCACGCGGTCTCCGCCCGGAGGATGCGCGGTCCCAGGGTGACCGGCACAGAGAAAGGGTGGGCGCGGATCGCGTCAAGCTCCGCGTCCGTGAAGCCGCCTTCTGGGCCCACGAGCAGCCCGCAGGGGCGCGCCTCGCCTACCGGGCAAAGCCGCTGAGAGTCGGTCCGCTCCAGTGCCGCAAACAACGGAATGCCCTCTGGCCAGTCGGTCAACAGCGTGGAAAGCCTCCGCGGCGGCTGGATAAGCGGAACCGTGAGCCGCTCGCACTGCTCGGCTGCTTCCGTTGCGATGGTAAGCAGCCGGGCTCCGTTCACCCGATCGGTCTGCGTCCGGGCGGTGAGGACCGGAACGATCGTGGAAACGCCTAGCTCCGTCGCCTTCTGCACGACGAGATCGGTCGCGTCCCGTTTGAGGGCAGCAAAAGCGAGCCAGAGATCGGGCTCGGCGATCTGGGGCCGGGTTCGCCGGTCGGCCACCAACAGGGCGCGGCCGCGCCCGACTGCCGTGATCCGCGCCTCCCACTCCCCATCGAGGCCGTTGAAGACGCGGACGACCTCGCCGCTCGCCCGTCGCATGACGGTAAGCAGATAGTGCGCCTGGCCCGCGCTCGCCGCCACCTCCGCCCCTTCGGTGAGCGGCGCTTGGACGAACAAACGGATTGACCCGGGCATTCCACTCGAGAGACTAGCACAGATGCCCACCCACACAGACATTGCTGCCGAGGGCTGGGTTGCCCGGTTGCCGGCCGCCTGGGCGCCCTACGTGCTCCTTGCGCGTCTCGACCGCCCCATCGGCGTGTGGCTGCTGTTTATACCAGGCCTATGGGGAATCTTGCTGGCGAGGCGTCCGGCCTTGCCCAGCGTGAGGCTCATCCTGCTGTTCGCAATCGGGAGTATCGTGATGCGGGCCGCCGGTTGCGTGGTCAACGATCTATGGGACCGCGATATCGACCGCAAGGTGGCCCGCACGGCCGGGCGGCCGCTTGCCTCCGGGGCGGTCCGGCCGCGAAGCGCGCTGGCGTTCCTGATCGTCTTGCTGCTGGGCGGACTTGCGGTTCTGCTGCAACTGCCGCGGCTGGCCCAGGCACTCGGGGCCGGATCGCTGCTGCTGGTCGCATTCTATCCGCTGGCGAAGCGGGTGACGTGGTGGCCGCAGTTGGTGATGGGCTTCACCTTCGGCTTTGGCGCCCCGCTCGGCTACGCCGCGGCGGCGGCGCGGCTGGATGGCGCCTGGGCCGCGATCTACGCCGCGGCCGTGCTTTGGGATCTCGGCTTCGACACGATCTACGCGCACCAGGACCGCGAGGACGATGCCCTGGTCGGGGTAAAGTCGACGGCTCGGCTCTGGTCCGAGCACACCAGACCGTTCCTTGCGGCCTGCTTCGCGGGGACGCTCCTGGCGCTTGCCGGGGCGGGGTGGCTCGCCGGCCTTTCGGGCTGGTCCTACGGAGCTCTCGCCCTGCCGGCCGCCCTGTTCGCCCGGCAGGTCGCGCTGATCGACATCAACTCCCCCGCTGCATGCCTCCGACTGTTCAAATCGAACCGCGAGGCCGGCCTTGCGATCGCCCTGGCCTTGCTCGTCGGCCGGCTTTGACCCGCCGGGAGGCATTCATTCGTGACCATACGCGTCTCGGGAGCACGCCATTGGTTCCCGAGATCAAGCTTTATCTCGCGAGCGAGATCACGCCGATCTGGCAGGCCACGGAAGCGTGGTTGGCCGCCAACGACGTTGAGCCGCCGTTCTGGGCCTTTGCCTGGCCCGGCGGTCAGGCGCTGGCGCGATACGTGCTGGACAATCCCTCCAGCGTCGTCGGCCGGCGGGTGCTCGACTTTGCGGCCGGCGGGGGCATCGCGGCCATCGCTGCCGCCCGCGCCGGGGCGGCCCGCGCCGAAGCCGCCGAACTGGACCCTCTCGCCGTCGCCGCGATCGGGTTGAATGCGGCGGTGAACCAAGTCTCCGTCGCTGCTACAGCGTGCGACATCGTGGGATCACCGTCGTGCTGGGATATCCTCCTTTGCGGCGACGTTTGCTACGAGGCACCGATGACCGGGCATATTCTGCCTTGGCTGCGCAGGATGGCCCAGGTCACCGAAGTGGTGATCGCCGACCCGGGCCGCGCGTACCTGCCCAGCGAGGGGCTGGTCGCCTTTGCCCGCTACCAAGTGCCGACTACGACCGAGCTAGAGGACCGGACGGAGCGGGAGGTGACTCTCTACAGGCTGCAACCGTGACGGCTACATCTGCGCGTAACTGCCGTTCTTCCAGACGTAGAAGACGTAGTCGGACGAGGTGACGTCGCCCTTCTTGTCGAAACTGATCGGGCCAAGCACGGTCTGCCAGGGGCCGTCCGATTTCATCACCTCAGCAACTTTCTTTGCGTCGGTCGTGCCGGCCTTCGTCGCGGCGTCGGCCCAGATCTGCACGGCTGCGTAGGTGTAGAGGACGTAGCCCTCCGGGTCGATCTTCTTCGCCTTGAATTCTTCGACGACCTTGGCCGCAGTCGGACGCTTCCGGGGGTCGGCCGGGAAGGTCATCATGGTGCCGTTTCCGGCGTCGCCCGCGATCTGCCAGAACTCATTGGTAACGAGCGCGTCGCCGCCGACCAGCGTCGCCTTCATGCCCTGCTCCTTGGCCTGGCGGATGATGAGCCCCAACTCCGTGTGGTAGCCGCCCACATAAATCACGGTGATGCCCACTGCCTTGAGGCGGCTCACCAAAGCCGAGTAGTCACGCTCGCCGGGAGTGTAGGCCGCCTCGAGCGCCGGCTGCACGCCCGCCGCTCGCAGAGTTCGCGGTCTCGTCCGCCAGCCCCTTTCCGTAGGCCGAGTTGTCGTTGAGGATGGCGATCTTGTCGTCCCGATAGTGGTCGGCGAGGTACTTTCCGGCGACATCACCTTGCTGGTCGTCGCGGCCGCACACGCGGAACGTGTTCCAGCTCCCATCGTCGGTGTATTTCGGGTTGGTCGATGCGGGCGATATCTCAAGGATGCCTTCGTCGGCGTAGACTTTGCTCGCCGGGATGGAGCTGCCCGAGCAGAAATGCCCGGCCACCATCTTGTCGCCCTTGCTGGCCAAGTCGTTCGCGACGGAGACCGCTTGACGCGGGTCGCAGGCGTCATCGCCGACGTCAAGCACGAGCTGTTGGCCCAGCACGCCCCCGGCCTTGTTGATGTCGGCCACAGCCTGCTTGGCACCTTCGGTCATCTGCTGGCCGAAGGCGGCGTATGCCCGGTCTGCGGGCCCGCGGTTGCGATGTGGATCTGTGCCTGCGCCACTCCCGCGCCGAGGGTCGCTGCGCAAGAGGCCAGGGCCGCGAGAAAAGCTTGTCTCAGCATGAGCACCACCGTCCGTGTCGCGCAGAAGTCAAGCCGTTCCGCCGCCGGCTGGAATGCCTCCCGCACCGGTAAGCGGCACGAAGGAAACCGCGAGCAGGTTTTGGCATGAGACCACACCGTCGACGCCCTTGCGTAGCATCACAAGTTCCTGGCCGCCCCACGGTTCGCCCACGGGAGCGATCATCCGTCCGCCCGGTCGAAGCTGCGCTAACAGCGCTGGCGGCACCGCCTTCGCGGCGGCCGTGACGATCGCGGCGTCGAACGGCGCCCGCTCCGGCCAGCCTTCCGACCCATCACCGAGGCGCACCTCCACTTGGGTGTAACCGCGCTCAGCGAGCAGGGACCGGACGGCGTTGGCGAGGGCTGGGACGATCTCGACGGAAAACACCCGCGCGCCGAGCGTGGCCAGGACGGCGGCTTGATAGCCGGACCCGGTGCCGACCTCGAGCACGCGCTCGCCGGGTTCGAGATCGAGCAGGTCGGTCATCAGCGCCACGATGAACGGCTGCGAAATGGTCTGCCCGTGCCCGATCGATAGCGGACGGTTCTGCCACGCGTGCGCGGCGTCGTTCGCACGCACGAATGCGTCGCGCGGAACCTTGCGGATCGCGTCCAGTACACGCCCGGACAGCACAGGGCGCCCGCTGGTCTTGCCGACCTCGCGAGCGTCGCGTTCGATCTCGCCGATCAGCGCCTCGGCCGGGTCCACTCTCAGCCTTTCAAATGGTAGCCTTTGCCTTCCAGGCATTTGCGTGTTTCGACCCGCTCCAGGATGGGCAAGGAGACGGGATAGGTGAGAAAATAGGGTCCGCGCGCCATCACCTTCCGGTAGGCTTCCTTGTCGCCGGCCGACTGACATGCCGTGAGATCCTTGCGGTAAGCGGCGGCGGCGTGATCGGCCCGCATCGGGGGATCGTAGGCGCAGCCCGCCAGTCCGAGAGCGGCGGCCGCGAGAAAGGCAAGGACCCTGGGCACGGCACCTCCCGGCCTCAATGCGCTAAGGCAAGCGTAGGACGAGGACGCGGTGGAGGCGAGACGCTTTCCCTTCCCCCTTCCCGCGAGTAAAATCGGCCGCGAGAGGGAGCGCGAAGATGACCAGCGGACGCATGAGCCAGCGGCAGCAGGCATTCCGTAATGAGTTCCGCGCGCGCATCGCTCGGGCGTATCGCGGTTGGGTGCACGTCGCCCTCATCGCGGCGATCGGGGCGGCCGCAATCTGCTACTGCGTGCGTCAACTCGCGGCGCCAGCCTGGTTTGAGTGGATTTATCCCGGTCGCGTTCTGCTTGGCGAACGTGTTCGAGTGGTGGATCCACAAATACGTCATGCATCGGCCGGTGCCGGGGCTGATGGGGATCTATCGGCGCCATACGCTCGCCCACCATCAGTTCTTCACCGACGTTGAGCCGAGCTTCGATTCCGCGCGGGATTTCCGCATCGTGTTCTTCCCGCCCTATGCGCTCGTGGCGTTCATCGCGATGTCCGTTTTCCCGGCGGCCGCGCTTTACCTGATCGGATTGCCGAACGCCGCGTGGCTGCTCGTGGCGACCAACGTTGCGCTTTACCTGAACTACGAAGCGTTCCACTACTGCTGTCATGTGAAGGATGATCACATCGTCCGGCGCATCCCGCTGGTCAATACGATCCGCCGCCATCACATCGCGCATCATGCGCCTGTGGTGATGATGACCCGGAATTTCAACCTCACCTATCCGATCGCGGATTGGCTGTTCGGCACATCTGATCTGGATCGCGGCCTGCTAGGCCACGTATTCAATGGTTATTCCCGGCGCTTCGTTAGGCAGGAGACCCGAGGTTTGACCGCGGCCGAGTAGCCCGCCACGTGTCTCGCGAGACGCCGCGCGGGCGAGCGAGCCTGGTAGGGGGAGCCGCGGTGGGCCTCGCCGTGCTGGCGCTGTGGACCCTTCTAGCACGAGACCTTGTTCCGGGCCGCCCACTCGTAATCGCGCTGGGCGTCATAGTCGCGGTTGCGGTCGCCGTCTGGATCCGCGCCGCCGACCTGTAAGCGACGCTTTTCGTCAGTGTACGCAGCGGCCAGGGGGGCGGCGACGGCCTCGCCGCCCCCTTTACGCCTGCTACTCCTTGCCGTGCTGCTCCTGATAGGTCCGGGTGTGATGATGGACGTTGCCCTGCTCGTCTTTGTATTCGCGGGACTTCAGGTCATCTGAACTCGCCGCCGGACTGCTTGCTCGACTGGCCGCCCGACTCGCCGGCTTTCGAGTGGCTGCCTCCAGAGTGGCTGCCTTCGGAGCGGCCAGAGCTCGACTTGCTGGAGCTCGATTGGCTGCCGCCGCCGCGGCCTTGCTCGGGTTCGTTGCCGTGCTCGCGAGCACGCGCCTCGCTGCCCGACGTGGTGCCCTTGGTCCGGCCCGATTCCCGGTTCTCCTTCAGGCGACCATCGTGCTCGGGGTCCTTGACCGTGCCGCTGTGGTGCGTGTTGGTTGCCATGGTTGATTTCTTCTCTCCGTCTTCGCCTCGGTCGGGCTTTCCGCCTTGCCGACGCGAGCCATGAGAACCGCCACGGGCGCCCTCGGTTGCCCGGTGATCATCGTCACTCTCATCACCTTCTCGACGGTGGATGAACTTGAAAAACCGGCTGGTATGGCCGTCAGCGGTCTTGTCCTGATACAGCAGTGCGAGCTCGCGATCCTCGAAGGTTTCGAAGAACTCGTCCCATGAGATCTCCTCGAGCTTTTCGTCCGGCTCGGCGAAGTCGAAGCGGAGAATGCCTGAGCCGTCCTTGCCTTCGGTTCCCCGCACACGGGTGGGGCGGCCGCCTCGTGATTCCGCCCACTCCCTGATGAAGTCGTGGTCCGTCGTCGTGTCGCCTTGGCTCACTTCCGCCTCCCTCCGATGCGTCGATTGCTGAGCGGGATAACCACCCTCCGAACGCGCGGTTCCCCTGCGAACGCGGTCGTGCAACTGTAGGGAACTTACCTGCGTTGTCGGGGGTTCGGCTCCGATTCGCCGCGAAGGAGTTCGCATTGGGAAAGGTTCGCGTCGCGATTGTCGGGGTTGGCAATTGCGCGTCGTCTTTGGTCCAGGGTGTCACCTACTACCGCGACGCCGCCGTCGATCGGCCCGTGCCCGGACTGATGAACGTGGTCCTCGGCGGCTACCATGTGCGGGACATTACATTCTGCGCCGCGTTCGACGTTGCTTCCCCAAAGGTTGGGCACGATCTTGCTGAGGCGATCGGCGCCGAGCCGAACAACACCTCCGTGTTCGCCACCGTCGATAAGACACGGGTTGCCGTGCAGCGCGGCCCCACGCTCGACGGCATCGGCCAATACGTTCGCGGCGCGGTGACCGAGTTGGCGACGGCGCCGGTGGATGTCGGCGCCGCTCTCCGCCGTGCAGAAGCGGACGTGCTCGTGTCCTACCTCCCGGTCGGGTCGGAACAGGCCACGAAATGGTACGCCGAGCAGGCGCTCGCAGCCGGTTGCGCGTTCGTCAACTGCGTTCCCGTGTTCATCGCATCCGACCCGGCGTGGGCGGCGCGGTTCGCGGCCAAGCGGCTGCCGGTCATTGGTGACGATATCAAGTCGCAGGTCGGGGCGACGATCGTGCACCGCGTTCTGACCAACCTGTTCCGCGAGCGGGGCGTGCGCCTGGACAGGACGTATCAGCTCAATTTCGGCGGCAACACCGATTTCATGAACATGCTGGAGCGCGAGCGGCTGCAGTCGAAGAAGCTGTCGAAGACCCGGGCGGTAACCAGCCAGCTCGATCAGCCGCTCTCGGACGCGGACGCGCATGTCGGGCCCAGCGATCACGTGCCGTGGCTCGAGGACCGCAAGTGGTGCTATATCCGCATGGAGGGTACGTCGTTCGGCGATCTGCCGATCAATTGCGAGCTTAAGCTTGAGGTGTGGGACTCGCCCAACTCCGCCGGCGTGGTGATCGACGCCGTACGCTGCGCCAAGCTGGCGCTCGACCGAGGGATCGGCGGCGCGCTGACGGGTCCCTCCAGCTACTTCATGAAGAGCCCGCCCGAGCAGTTCACCGACCATGAGGCGCGATTGCAAACCGAGGCCTTCATCCGGGGCGAGGCGGCGCGCTAGGATCGGGTCTCATGCCAGGCACCACCACGTTCCACCTCGTGCGGCACGGCGACTATGGCCTGCTCGGGCACGTGCTCGCCGGCCGGACCGTCGGGCATTCCTTGAGCGAGAGGGGGCGAGCGCAGGCCGAATCAGTGGCGGAAGCGTTGTCCGCCATTCCAATCCAGTCGATCGTTTCGAGCCCGCTTGAGCGGACGCGCGAGACCGCTGCACCTATTGCCGCGCGCTGCCACGTGGAGGTGACGATCGACCCGGACGTGATCGAGATCGACTTCGGGGAATGGACCGGCCGCACCTTCGACTCGCTGCGCGCCTGGCCGGGGTGGGCGGACTTCACGCGTTTCCGTAGCACCGCACAGGTGCCGGGCGGCGAATCCATGCTCGCCGTGCAGACCCGCAGCGTGGCCGCGATCGTCCGCCTGCGGCAGGCTCATCCCGACGGCAACGTGGTGATCGTCAGCCACGGCGATGTCATCAAATCGATCATCGCGCACTTCCTGACGGTGCCGCTCGACCTGTTCCGCCGCTTCGACATCGCTCCCGCGTCCCGTAGCATCGTCGCCCTGACTGACGAGGACGCCCGCGTGCTTGCGGTCAACATTCCGCCTCCGACCGCCTGAGCCGCAGGTCAGACGCGACCCGTTCGAGCGGGGCTTGCCAGTTGCCGTCCACATCCTGCCGGTAAAGCCGCATGGACGGATACCAGGGCAAATCCGGGCGCCGTTCCATCCACCGCCAGTCGCACTCACGACGCAGCAGGAGCCACGTGCGCTTGCCAAGCGCCCCGGCCAGATGGGCGATCATGGTATCAACCGTAACGACGAGATCGAGCCCGGCGATCACAGAGGCAGTGGCCTTGACATCCGCGCCGGGCGGGATCGCTTGCGACAAGGAGGCCGCTTCGGTCGCGTCATGGAGGCTTCGGGGGTGCAAGCTCCAGAGCCGAACCCCCGGCACGTTGCAAGCCGCCTGAAGTGCGAGACGGGGAATGGAGCGCGCCGGATCCCAGTCTCCTGCTTGCCAACACAGGCCGACATTGAACGTGTCGCCACGACAAAGCGCAGGGCGGGCCGCAAGGTAGGGCGGCTTTGCTGCGTCGGGGCCGAGCCGCAGCGCGTGCGCAAGCTCCATGATTTCCACATCGCGCTCGGCCGGCGCCCCCGGCGCTTCGGGCCGGAACCGGAGGAGGCGATCGATGCCCGGCATCGTCTCGAACAGGCGGAGCAGCTCCGACTGCACCTCCAGCGTGACGGAGGCCGCCCGCTTGCGGAGCGCTGGGAGAAACCGGGCGAACTGGATGGTATCGCCGAGGCCATGATAGCAGCGCACCAGCACGTGCCGGCCCGCAAAGTCGCCACCGTCCCAGACCCAGCGCAAGTGATAGGGCAGCGCCGGATCGTCGCGGGCTGAGCGGTCGCGGCTGGCAAGCACCCGGTCGCTGATGACGTGGGCGGCCTCGAACGCGCCGCGACGCATTGCTTGCACCCAATGCGAGCCCACGTCGTCGATCATGGTTTTCGCAACACGAACGCGCGCCCGTCCCAGAGCCGGAACGGGGCCAGGCCGTCCACCTCCACCAGCAAGTCGTAGTCGAGCGCCCAACGCTCCAGGTCCGCGGAGTCGAGCGCCGGATCGTTTCGATAGGACAGATTGAGGATCGCGAGCCTGCCCTGGCGGCGCAGCACACCGGCGATGTCGCGCAAATGCGCTTCCGCCACACCGGCTTGCAGCAGGTAGGGGAAGCTGTCGACCGCGAGCACCACATCGGCCGAGCCGCGCGGAACCGGGAGCAGGCCGCTTCCCTCCACGATCGCGAACCGTACATTCGCAGCGGCGCAGCGGCGGTCGGCTTCGGCGATCATGGCCGGGGATACGTCCACCCCGAGCACGGAACGCACGCGCGGGGCGATCGCGGCCGAGACCCGGCCGATGCCGCAGCCGAGATCAACCACGTCGAATTCCGGGCGCAACAGCCCCTCCGCGTCGAGCCACGCGACCAGCTCGCCGGTGGCGGCGGCCAGTATCGCCGGATCGTTGAGCGAGTAGGCGGCGACGCTGGCCTCGGGCGCCCGGCTGACCGCGCGATCGAACATGCAGCGTACCGCATCGAGACCCGCCTCGTCGTGGCCCACTTCGGCGAACACCGATTCGAGCTCCTGCAGTTCCGCGCGCTTGGTCGCGAGGAGGGCGCGCAGACGGTCTGCCGCCAAGCCGGCGCGGCCTTCGAGGCCGACAGCGATCGCGTCGGGCGACTGGCCGGCAAGCAGCAGACGCGCGAGCGCCATCTCGGGCGAGAGACGCCCGGCCAGGCACTCCGCGATCGCGTCGTTGGTCATTCCGGCACCAGATGGCAGGCCGCGTTCATGCGGTCGCGTCCGCCCCAGGCGTATTTGTAGCGCTCGCCGCCACGCAGGAAATGTGCCTCGCGACGACCCTCGCGCACGGCTTCCTCAAGCATCGCGCCCAGCAGTAGCGTTCCCGGGCTTTGATGCCCGAACGCCGTATCGTAGCCGCTGAGATAGAACAGAATGCGCTGGCTGCCCCCGAGCAGCGCATAGCACGCGGCGGCCATCTGTCCGCACAGCGACAACGCCTGGAGCCGCAAGATGCCGGCGGCGAGCAGCAGCGGCGCCGCCTCGCGGTGGAATGCGCGTACGTGCGGATCGCCGAGCACTCCGTTGCCCGACCAGCGCGCCTCATGGAGGCGGAAGAAGCCGTCAAGCAGCGTGGGCAGGTTTTCGGTTGTTGCAACGGCAATGGTGGCGCCGCCGACCCGTTCGGCGCGATGCCGGTTCATGCGCAGCTTGCGATGCGTCGCCGCCGGAATGCACCCGCGCACCCCGTCGACGCTCGGCGGCAAATCGAGGACGGGGCAGGGATCGGTCTGACGCCATGCCGCCGCCGGCGAGGTCGCGGAGCGAAGCGAGGCATCCGGCGGCACGTCGATCAAGTCGCAGGCGGTCACAGCGTCCGTGGCAGCGTGGCGGAGTGCCGCGTCAAGCAGAACGCGGGCCGTGTCCGGCGGCGCCTCCGGCGCGAGCAGCGCGTCCTGATAGTCGGTCAGCCCAGCGCCCATCGGCAGCAGTTTGCGCCCCTCCTGCTCCTCCAGCACGTAAAGCGGCAACACGCCCACGAGGGCGCCGTTCTCTCGCAAGGTAGCGACCCGAGGGGCCCCGGTACCAAACCCGCGCCACCAGGGCATCAGCCATCGAGGCGACTGGAACGGCCCCGCCTCCGGAGTCCGCGCCCACAAGCGATCCCACTCCGGCTCCAGACCGGCCAACGCCGCATCCGTGGCGACGAGCGCCACGTCAGCTTTTGTCGTCAAGCTGCCGTCCGCCGCGCCAGCGCGCCATAGCGGGCGAAGTAGGCCTCCACCATCGCCGCTTGCGAAAAGCGCGTCCGTGCGGCGGTCCGGCAGGTGGCGGGGTCGATCCCGGCGGCGAGCCGTATCGCGTCCGCCATCTCGGTTGCGTTGGAAACGAGGTAGCCCGTGCGACCGTGCTCGACGATTTCGCGGAGCGCGCCGGCGGGAAACGCAATCACCGGCGTGCCGGAGGCGAGCGCCTCCATGGCGACGAGCGAGCTGGTCTCCGGAGCGAGGCTCGGCACTAGCAGGCAGCGTGCCGCAGCCAGCAGCCGGCGCTTCCGCCGAAAGCCGAGCGGGCCAAGGAAGCGCCGTCGCGCGTCGAGCCGAGGGCGCACCTCCTGCTCGAAATACGCAGAATGCTCGGGATAGGGAAACACCGTCCCGCCTATCAGCAACGGAACGTCGGCCTGGCGCGCGGCGTCCAACGCGAGATGCACGCCCTTCTCCGGACAGATCCGCGTGAGCATCAGCGCAAAACTCCGCCGCGCATGGACCGATCGCGCGAATTGCTCGAGCGCCACCCCGTTGATGATGGGCGACAACAAGCGCGCGTTTGGCGGGCAGGCGGCCTGCTGGGCGAGCGAGACGCAGTTCAGCCACGTATCGGGCCGGGTGGGCGCAAGCGCGTGCTGCGGATACCAGTCTGGTGGCAAATGAAGGGTGGCGAGCGCTGGGGGCCCGGGTGGCGGCAGGGTGGCCTCGAAATCGATGCCGTGCATGTGCACGACATCGACGGGTTCACGTCGCACCGTCTCGGCAACGGCATGTCGCATCGCGGCCTGGGCACCCCGCTTCTGCGGCTCGTCGATCGGATCGGCCGGTGCCGGTGCGCCGACCACTAGTTCGCCCGCCGCCGCCGAGCCGGCGCAGGCGACCACGATCGAGCGATAGCCGCGCGCGACGAGTGCGGCATCGAGTGCCGCCAGCACTTGCTCGGCCCCTCCAACCGCGTCCGGCCCGACCGGGGCCAGCGAGTAGCCCACGCTCAGCACGGTCAACATCGGAGCTAGCCCGCGTAACGGCGGATCATCGCGGCGCAGAATTCGGCGAAGGCCTCAGGCCGCTTCGGAGGTGCGGTGTGGTGCTCCCAAATTCCCTCGTGCTCGGGTGTAAAGCAGAACGTCAACGTCACATCGAACGGCTCCAGCGCTTTCATCTGCCGGTCGAACCACCGGAGCGCGTCGGGGCGGAACCAGTCTGCCCAACTCAGCCCTGTGCGGAGGTAGGTGACGCCGAGATCGCCCAGCCAACGCACGGCATCCTCCAGGCGATGGTCCTCGAAATGGAACCATTGACAAATGCCTAGCGCGGGCGTGAACGCCGGGAAGGCATGCGCGGCCAGCTTCGGCCGCCCATGCTCGTCAAGCAGCCCCATATGGAAATGTCGGTAGTAGGAGGAGCCTTCCGCCTCCTTGTGGCGCGTCGTGGCCGGCCAGGCGGCCGGAAGGTCGTAAAGACTGTACCAGTGGATGCGCGGCGAGCGCCCGATCAACAGTTCTGCGCTGCGTCGCAGGCCCCATTCCTGCACCTCCTCAGCGCCGAAGCTCGAAATGCCGACTTCGGAAACCCAGACCGGCAGGTGCGTCGCCGCCGCGATCGTTTCGACTTTCTCCGGCCACTCGTCGATCGTCCAATGGTTCCAATCGAGTGGAAACCCGTGCACCGCGACGCCGTCGAGATCCTCCATCACGCCGTAGCTGGCCATCAGCCGCACGAAATCGGGGTCTATCGGCGACATGCCGCCGAGCACGCGCGGCAGGCCCGGGCGCTCCGCGGCGATCGCCTGGCCCGCAAGCCTCGCCATGCGGGCGAACACCGCCCAGCGTGGATCGTTTTCGAAATCCCAGTGCGACTTGTTGTTGGGCTCGTTCCAGATCATCGCCGCTTCGATCACCCGCCCGCTCCGTTGCCCCGCGCCGGATACACCGCGCCGTAGCCGTCGATCGGACGTTCCGAGCGGCGGCAGATGAACACCTCGTCCTCCGGATGGCTCAGCACGGCGAAGCCAGCGCTGCGCAGCATTGCCTCCGAGCAGGCGCGGTTCGGCGCCCACCAATTGGTCGGGTCGTGCGCATACTCGCGCTCGATGAAGTGCAGCTTGGGATACCCCGGATCATCGAAGATGTCGGTTTGCCAGAACTCGTAGTCGGGCTCGAAGTCGAGCACCCGGTCGCTGCCGCGCTGCATCGACTGGAAAACTAGGAGATCGCGCGCTACGTGCTCGTGGATGAGATCGAGCGCCAGCAGCGGATGGCGCAGGTGATAGAGCACGCCGATGAAGAACACGATATCGAACCGCTGGCCGAGCGCGCCCACGTCGTAGACGGACAAGCGGCGGAACTCGATGTCGAGCCCCTCCACCTCGGCCGCGAACCGGGCCTGCGCGAGATAGTCTTCGTCGAAGTCGATGCCGAGCACGTGCGCCGCGCCACGGCGCTTCATCTCCATGGCGTAGAACCCGCCATTGCAGCCGATATCGAGCACTGACCTGCCGGCGAGATCCTGCGGCAGCGCGCCCGCGAAGCGTTGCCACTTAATCCTTGGATAGTCACCCAGGAAGTGCTCCGGGGCGGTGCTGACGCCCTTGAGGTCAAGATTGTGGAACCACGGCCCCAGTGCTTCAGCCCGCGCCCGGATGCGCTCGGGCGTCCAGGCCTCGCTCATGCCGTGGCCCCGGCAATTCGCGCCCGGCGCGCGGCTGCAGCGGTGATGCGTGCCGCCCTTCCAGGAGCGCGATCGCTTCACGATAGCCGTGCAACGTCCCCACATCGACGTAGCTTTCGCCGGCGCGCACGCCCCAAGCCTCGCCACCT
This sequence comes from uncultured Alphaproteobacteria bacterium, assembly GCA_963757115.1. GTDB lineage: Bacteria > Pseudomonadota > Alphaproteobacteria > Acetobacterales > Acetobacteraceae > CAVWQV01. The sequence continues at coordinate 15,537 of CAVWQV010000017.1, forward strand.
GCGGCAAGCCACGCATTCACCAGAGTGCCGATGAACGCGTCGGCGCGATGGCGCTGCACCCAAAGCGCGTGCAAGCGGTGCAGGATGGCGCCCGGCATCTTGAACGCGCCCCAAATCCAGTGCGAGGCCGCATCCGCCGATTTCACCTGGATGCGCAGCACGCGCCCGGCGCCGTCGGTCTCCACCGCGTCGAACAGCTCCGGACGTTGCACCGGAAACAATAGAAAGGACAGTCGGTCTCCAGGCAGGTGCCGAAGCGCGTCCTCGGGGAACCAGATCGTGTCAGGCAGCCCCACGATCACCGGTTCGTCCGGCGCCAATCAGCGGGAGCGCGCGAAACACGGCGTCGCACAAGCCCGCCGCCTGATCCTGCACCACATAGGCGATGCTCGCTCCGGCGAGGGAACCGCCGTAATATTGCAGGATGTCGGACTTTCCGGGAGAGATCACGAAACAGATCTTGCCGGCTCCCGCGTGCACCATGCGATCCACCAGGTACTCGCTGACGGCGCGCGGCCGTTCGGCGCCGGCGTGATCGAGCCAGCTTCCCACTGGTAGCAGTTCCTTGGAAAACGCCAGCGGTTGGATGCGCGTGCCATTCCCCGCCGCCGGAACGATGCCCCACATCTCACGCCTCCTCGCTGATGGTATCGTTCGACAAGGCGAGACTCCAGTGCTGTCACTAACGCGCGCGCGCGCCGGGCTGCGCTGTGCTCGTCAAGCACGCGCGCGCGGGCGCGGGCCGCGATCTCGACCAACTCGCCGTCGGGCAGCGCCAGTGCCGCAAGCGCCGCTTCGGTGTTGTCCGCCGCCAGGATTTCGCTTCCCGGCGAGAGAAACTCCTCCAGGCCTTGCCATCGATCGCTGAGGATCGGGGCACCACAAGCGGCGGCCTCGAACAGCCGGCCGGACGGGCACCAACCCATCGCCGCCATGGCCTGCCGCGTCACGTTCAAGGTGAGGCGCGACGAGGCATAGAATGGCGGGTGCTCCGCCGGGGGCAGGTGGCGCACAAAGAAGATGTTGGCCGTCCAGGGAAAGCTGTGGGGATACTGTGCGCCGGCAATCACGAAGCGCTCGCCCGGCAGGCGGCGGGCCGGTTCGACGAACAACGCCTCAAGCGCCGCCTGACGGTCCTCAGCGTAGGTGCCGATGTACGAAAGATGAGCGCGATACCCGGGCCGGAGTTCTGCCGGACGGTGCGCGTCCGGATCGACGGAGCCGTAGAGCGGGACCGATTTGCGGGCACCCAGCCGGGTCTGCAACAGCCGGAGCGCCGGACCGCCCGTGTAGCTGAGGGCGAGATGGTAATCGCGCAGCCCGTGCGGTCCCACATAGTCGACGGGCTCGCCGCGCGCCAAGCGAGACAACGTCACCGGCGTATCGAGATCGTAGAAGCAGCGCACGACGCCGGCATGCTCGCAAAGCAGGGTCTCCGCGCCGAGCGCGTCCGGGCAGTAGGACGTCACGATGCCGACGTCGCTCGTCGCGACCGCCGCGCGTGCCGTCGGCAGCACATCGGCCCAATTGCCGTAGAATACCAGTCGGCCACCGGCGGGAAGTGCGAGGAGGTCGCGGTTGGCGGCGTAGTATGGGACGTCGCGCTCAAAAAACGTGACGTGGTGGCCCTGGTCGGCCAGTGCGCGGATTAGCCCTCGCCAAAGCGTCGCGTGCCCGTTGCCCCAGGTCGAGCTGACGGACAGCCCGAATATCGTGATCCTCATGCGCGGCGCGACTTCGTCTCCGTCCCGGGCGGGTCACCGCACGGGCCCGATTAGAATGAGGCAAGTTCGATTCCGTTGCCACCGGAAAAGCTCAGCCACCGAGCAGCGTGCGAACCTCGTCAAGACCGGCCACGATCCGAACCGATCGCGCCCGGACTGAGTCGTTCGGTGCCAGGGTGTCCGTCACCATGACGGGCAGCATGCCGGCAAGCCACGCGCCGGCGATGCCGGGCTCGGAGTTTTCGAGGGCGAGGCAACGGCGCGGTGAAACGCTCATTTCGCGCGCCGCCGACACAAACACATCGGGGTAGGGTTTGCCTCGCGATACGTCGTCGCGCGTCACGACCGCGTCGAAGCGGTGCCATAGCGCCGTCGCTTGGAGGTGCGCCTCGGCTGTCTTGCGCGATGCGGTTGTCGCAACAGCCTTGCGGAGATTGAGCTGATCGAAATAGTGCAGCAACCGCGACACGCCCGGCTTGGTGCGAAGGCCATCGCCGACCCGCTCGGCGCGCTTCAGGTAATACGCCTCGCGCAACGCTTCCCAGGGAAACTCCCGACCATATCGCTGGCGGAGCACGGGGCCCCGCTCGCGCGTGGCAAGGCCGACCAAGCCGGCGTAGACAGTGGGCGGGATGGCTAGGCCGAGCGAGACTGCCGCAGCCATGAAAGCGTCCCGATAGATTGTTTCAGTGTCGAGCAGCGTGCCGTCCATGTCGAAGACGACCGCGTCCACCATGACCGTGTTCGTCTGCGGCGGCACGCGATCCCGCGACTTGGCGAGCGCTCCCATGGATATGTCCTATGGCCATCGCTGGAACGCAACGTCATGGTCCGAGTTGCCTCCCATTGCCAAGAACAGCCACTTGTCTTGTGATGGTGGCATATAGAGGGAGGGTCGCCGCAATGCGTTGGGTTCGGTTCGAGGCCGACGGCGATGACCGCTACGGCATCGTGGAGGAAGATACGGTCCAGCCGGTTGCCGGCTCGCCGTTCGCGCACTGGGAGCGTCACGGGGGCAGTGTGCCGCTCGCGCAGGTGAAACTGCTCGTGCCCGTGGTGCCGCGCACCTTCTACGCCTGTGGTCTTAACTACGAGGAGCATATCCGCGCGGTTGCGGAGAAGATCGGGCAACCGCCGCATCTGCCTACCCAGCCCGACGTTGGCTATCGCGCGAACAACGCGCTGATCCCGCACGGCGAGACCATCGTCATTCCGGCGGACGCGACCGATAAAGTGCAGTACCAGGGCGAACTGGTCGTGGTGATCGGCCGCACCGCCAAGAACGTGGCGGAAGCCGACGCGCTTTCATACGTCCTCGGCTATACTATTGGCAACGACGTCAGCGAGCGGAGCTGGCAGAAGAGCGACCGCACGTTGTGGCGGGCCAAGAACACGGACACGTTCAAGCCGATGGGGCCGTGGATCGAAACCGATGTGCGGCTGGACGATCTGGTCACGAAAATCCGGCTGAACGGTCGCGAACTGATCGAGTTTGCGACCAATCACATGATCTTCGGCGTCGAGCGCTATATCGCTACCATCAGCCGCTACATCACCCTGCATCCGGGCGACGTCATCTGGATGGGGACGGAAGGCGAAACCGCCGACATGCGGCATGGAGATATCGTAGAAGTGGAGATCGCCGGCATCGGCACATTGCGCAATCCCGTGGTGCGGGAAGCTAGATAGGCCGGCGAGCGGGGCCCGCACTTCGTTCTAAGAACGGACCATTGCGCGACGGGACCGAACCATGTCACACTGCTGGGCGGGCACGACCGCCACGAAGCGGCGGCCCCAGCAGGGAGATATCCATGCGATTAACGTCGCTTGCGCTGGCAGTGGGTCTGGCTGGCGGGTTTGTCGGCTCGGCTCACCCCGCCCAGGTCGACCTCGTTCCTGGATCCGACGCTGTCAAATGGGGTCCCGCGCCGCCCGCGTTTCCAAAGGGCGCGGAGATCGCCGTATTGTCTGGGAATCCGTTCGCGTCCGGGCCGTACGTTGTGCGTCTCAAGATGCCGGCCAACTATCAGATACCAGCGCATCACCACCCGACAACCGAGAACGTCACGATAATTTCAGGAAGGTTCCATGCGGGCATGGGCGATAAGCTCGACCGCAAGAACGCCCAGGACTTCGGCCCGGGCGGCTTTGTTGCAATGCCTGCCGGTATGAACCACTACGCCTGGGCCGCTGGCGAGACCGTCGTGCAAGTGCACGGCGACGGACCCTTCGAAATCGTCTACGCCAATTCGGCGGACGACCCGAGGAAGTAAGGAATTCGGCGGACTGGCGGCGCTGGCCCCAGCTCGGGGCCGCAGCAGCGAGCCTGACCGAGGCAAGCCATCAACGCGTCTTTTTCCGTGGCGCACGCCTGTTCAGCGGCTTAGCTCCTTGGTCATGGCCTCCAGCCCCGCCAGGGTGAGCGGAAACATCCGGTTCTCCATCGCTTGCCGGATGATGCCTGTTGACTGGCTGTAGTGCCAGCTGTCCTCCGGCGTCGGGTTGAGCCAGGCCGAGCGGCGATAGTGCGAGGTGAGCCGGTGCAGCCAAACGCTCCCGGCCTCGTCGTTCCAGTGCTCGACCGAGCCGCCCTGCATCAGGATCTCATACGGACTCATGGCGGCGTCGCCGACGAAGATCAGCTTGTAGTCCGGCCCGTAGGTGCGTAGCAGCTCCAACGTCCCGAGCTGGGTTTCCTGCCGGCGGCGATTGTTCTTCCAGACCCGTTCGTAGACGCAGTTGTGAAAGTAGAAATACTCGAGGTGCTTGAACTCGCCACGGGCCGCAGAGAACAGTTCCTCGCAAACGCGCACGTGGTCGTCCATCGAGCCGCCAATATCGAGGAACAGCAGCACCTTGACCTTGTTGTGACGCTCGGGAACCAGCTTAAGGTCGAGCGAGCCGGCGTTGTTTGCCGTCGAGCGAATGGTGTCGGGCAGATCGAGCTCGGTTGGCTCGCCCTGGCGTGCAAACCGGCGGAGCCGACGCAACGCGAGCTTGATGTTGCGCGTGCCGATCTCGACCGTGTCGTCGAGGTCCTTGAACTCGCGCTTGTCCCAGACCTTCACGGCGCGCCGATGGCGGCTTTCGTCCTGGCCGATGCGCACGCCTTCGGGGTTGTAGCCAAACGCGCCGAACGGCGAAGTGCCGGCGGTGCCGATCCACTTGGAGCCGCCCTGGTGCCGCTCTTTCTGCTCGGCTAAGCGCTGCCGCAGCGTTTCCATGAGCTTCTCGAACCCGCCCAGCGCTTCGATCTGCGCCTTCTCCTCGTCGGTGAGCAGCTTCTCCGCCATTTTGCGCAGCCAGTCGGCGGGAAGCTCGCGCGGCACGTCGCCCTCGACCGGCTCCAATCCTTTGAAAAACTCGCCGAACACGCGGTCGAACCGATCGAGGTGGCGCTCGTCCTTCACCAATGTCGAGCGGCCGAGGTAATAGAAGTCGTCCAGATTGTACTCGGCGATCCCGGCCTGCATCGCGCCGAGAAACGCGAGGTATTCGGTGATTGACACCGGAACCCCGCCATTGCGCAGCGCGAACATGAACCCCGCAAACACCGCCTAGCCCTTGCGGCGCGCGAGAAAGGCGAGGCGCTCGAACAGGTGCACGTCCTGCTCGTTCTTCAGCAGCGCGCCGTGCAGCGGCGGTATGACAACATGCGGTATCACGCGAGCGGAGCACCTCGGGCGAGAGGTCGTCCACCATCAGAAGCTTGAGCCAATCGAGCAACTCGGAGGTCGCGGGTTTTTTCTTCAGGCCGGGCACGTCGCGGATTTGAAAGAACACGGTGAGCGCCTCGCGCGCTAGCTCGTGCTTGATGTCGGGATAGTGGGCCTGGACGATGCGCTCCATGGTCGGGCGGTCGGGGAAGCTGATGTAATGAAAGAAGCAGCGGCGGAGAAAGGCGTCGGGCAGCTCCTTCTCGTTGTTGGACGTGATGAGCACGATCGGCCTGTGCCGCGCCGTCACCGTCTTGCGAGTCTCGTAGACGAAGAACTGCATCCGATCGAGCTCGAGCAGCAAGTCGTTGGGAAACTCGATGTCAGCCTTGTCGACCTCGTCGATCAGCACGACGACCGGCGTTTCGCTCTCGAACGCATCCCATAGCTTGCCGCGCACGATATAGTTGGAGATGTCGTGCACGCGCTCGTCGCCGAGCTGGCCGTCGCGCAGGCGGGATACGGCGTCGTACTCGTAAAGCCCCTGCTGCGCCTTGGTGGTCGACTTGATATGCCATTCAATCAGCGGATACCCGAGCGCTTGCGCGACCTCGTGCGCCAGCACGGTCTTGCCGGTGCCGGGCTCGCCCTTGACGAGCAGCGGCCGCTGCAACGTGACGGCGGCATTGACCGCGACTTCGAGGTCGCGGGACGCGATATAACGCTCGGTGCTCTTGAAGCTGGTGGCCACACTCGATCCTTTCGGGGACTTCAAGACGATGATCGGGTCGGAACGGCCCGGCCGCAAGGGCGCGGCTAGCCGGGCTCCGGGATCCGCAACCAGGGATGGCGGCGGTGCATGTCGGCGATGAGCGCGCGCTTGTTCTCTCGAAGATCGGTCGAGCGGGCGAGCATGGACGCCTTGTGCACGCGGTAGTCTGCCAGCACCTCGGGGACGTGTTCGCCGCCCAGGCCGAGTTCGGCGAGGCGACACCAGAAGTCGTAATCCTCCCAGCCGAAGCGAACGTGGTCGTAGCCGCCCGCGGCGGCCCAGGCCCATTTCGCGATCAAGGCCATCGCATCGATGTAGTTGCCGTTGATCAACCGGCTCGGCATGTAGGGGGTGTCGCCGAATACGGCATGCTTATCGCCGAACTGTCGCTGAGACGGATAGACGAACGCCGCCCGGCTGCTTCGGAGCCGGTCAACCAGCGCGGCGCAGCATCCGGCGTGCAGCCGGTTGTCCGCGTCGAGCGTCAGGACGAACGGCGTCTCCGAAGCTGCGAACCCGCTGTTGCGCGTGAAGCCGAGGCCCGCGTTCGCCGTGTGGCGGCGCACCACCAGCCGGTTGAAGCGATTGGCGTGGTGCCGCGCCCAGTCCAGGATCAGGGTTGCCGAATCGTCGGTAGAGGCGTCGTCGATCACGACCAGGTCGAGCGGGCGTAGCGTCTGTGTCCGCACCGACTCGAGCGCTTCGAGCACGAAATCGGCGTAGTTGTGCACCGGGATCGCCACCGTGACTTCGGCTTCTCCCATCCCGTCCACCTCGAGCAGGGTTTCCGCCTCCGGGATGTGCGGCAGGCCCGGGCCGAGGTGGTCGCCGCGGCGCAGCTTGAGCTCGAACGTGCGCGCGCCGTCCGGGCCGCCGCCGAGTTCGGACAGCAGCGCCGACATGATTTCCTCCCGTCGGCGTGGGCCGAAGCGCCAAAGCGCGTCGTGGTAAGCGTTCCGGCCCACCCGACGACGGAGTGGGGCATCGTCGATGAGGCGTAGCAAGCAGTCGCGCCACTCGTCCTCGGCGGAAGCAAAAAACCCGGTTTCACCCGGCCGGATCGCCCGCCCCAGCGCGCCGGTGGGCGAGGCGATCGTGGGCACGTCGACCAGCGCCGCCTCGAAATACTTGAGCTCGCTTTTCGCGGCGCAGAACGGGTTGTCGATTTCGAGCGGGGCAAGATTGATGTCGAACCGCGCCATCTCGGCCGGGAGATCGGGGAGCGGAACCATGTCCCGCCACTCGATCTGCTCCGTAAGCTCGGCCAACTCGGGGAACTCATGCAAGAGGACGACGCCTTCGCCGCTGCGTCCGTCGCGGAACAGCACGAGCCGCGCGTCCGGCCGCGCCCGCAGCGTGGCTACGAGCGCGGGCGCGACCACGGCGAAGTCCCGCTGGTGGGTGCGCGAACCGCTCGCGTATCCGATGCGCACGAGGTCCGCCGGCTCCGCGCGTCGCGCCCGGACAGCCGCGCGCGCCCGTGCCTCGCTCGCCCGGTCGAACCCGTTCGGCAGCACCACGGCGGAGCGGCCCATCCCGCGGATCTGCCCGGCCAGTTCGTCGGTCGTGCAAAGGGTCAGCTCGCATTTGTCGAGCGCGCGATTGATCATGGCAAAGAACGAGGCGACCGAGCTTTCGGTCGTATCGGTCGTGCGGATGCCGTCGATCGTCTCGATGCGCGCCAGTTCCGGCTTAAAGACGAGGTCGTCCACGTCGTACAGCACATGCGCGCCGATCTCGCCGGATGCGCCGATGATGCCCTGCACGTGCGGGCTCCAGGGCACGCGCCACAGCACGACCACCCGCGCTCCGGCAAGCACGTGCGGTCCGACCGGTGCGACCTCGGACCAGTCCGCTCGCCAACCCGCCGCCTCGGCAAGGCCCATGGCGTGGAGGACGCGGTAATGGTGCCCAGGCGTGGAGGACTCGCCGGAGATGAACAAGATGCGCGGGCGCGGATCGACGGGTTCCGATGGAGCGAGGAGGGCGGGCACCATTGCGGGCGGCGGCGTCTCCGCGGTGTCCGACGGCTCGGAGATGACGACGGGGGGAGGATGGACGCTGGCGATCGACGTTGCATCTTGCCGCCGCAGAACCGTTTCCGGATCGGCCGCGGGGAGTTCGAGCGGGCTCGCTTGCGGAGCACCGTCGGGGGTGCGGCCGATCAGGCCATGGGCCCAGCGCAGCGGTCGGGTGAGCCGCCACGACCGCGAGGCCTCCATCCTGGACAGCGACGCCTCCAGGGTAGCCCGGGTCGCGGAAAGCGTAGCGGTGGTCGTCTGGGCGGCGCGGATCTCCTCCGATGCCGCCCGCAACGCACGGCTGGCTTCCTCGCGCTCGGCGCCTGCCGCGTCCAGGGCGACCCGCAGCTGGCGGATGGCGTCCTCCGCGGCCTCGGCGCGATCGCGCCACGCCGCTTCGGCGCTGATATGGGCGGCCGCGGCCTCCTCGGCCTGCCGCTGCGCCGCAAGGTGCGCAGCATCGGTCTGCTCCAGTCGCGACCGCAGCTCAGCGGCGTCTTGTTCGAGCACTGCGATGCGGTTGCGCGCCTCGGCCAAGGCCGGCATCAGCGAAGGAGGCTCGGGTGCCTTCGGCCGGGGTTCGAGCAACCTGCGCTCCGCCGCGGCCAGCGCGGTTTCGAGCGCTGCGCGTGCGCCGCGCTCTCTCCCGAACTCGAAATCGAGCACCCAGCGCTCCCCGAGCAGGGCGAAGCGATCCCGGATCAGTCCGATGTCATGCGGCGCGTTCAGGCGGCAGAGCGCCTTGGCGAGTGCGGGGGCCTCGTTGCCGAACGCAAGCACGCCCAACCCATGCGCGTGAAGGAACTCGAAGCTCGGATACGAAGATTTCAGCTCGTCCCAGAAGCGCCAAACGCCGAAATCGCGCTCCCGCACGTTGGTGTCGTGGAACAGAACCAACGCCCGCTCGGACAGTTTCGGCCGCCAGGAGGTGAAATCGTGCGCAACGTCCTCGTACCGATGGCGGCCGTCGATGTGCAGCAAGTCCACCGAGCCGTCCGCCATGAAGGGCAGGGCGTCGTCGAAGGTGCAGCGCAGAAGCCGGGAAAAGCCGCCATACCGCGCGTCGTGGAAGGCGCGCAGTCCGTCGAACACACTTTCGTCGTAGAAGCCCGCATGGTCGTCCCCGCGCCAGGTGTCCACGGCGTAGCAACGCGTGGCAAGGCCTTCGGCCAGCACGGCGTCGCAGAACGCCGCATATGACACTCCCGCATGGGCGCCGAGCTCGACCAGCACGGAAGGCCGTGCGGCGCGCACGATCCAGCGCGCGAACGGCACGTGTCCGTACCACGCGCTCTCGACACCGATCCGGCTTGGGCGGGCGAACAGCGGGTCGAGCGCCGGCGCCAGCAGCGCCTCGAATGCCTCCTCCGACCCGTCGCCGGCACGTGCCGCAAGCTGATCCACTCTACTGCCTTTCGCGCCTCGGTTCGCTTCTTCTAGACCAGGTTGCAGGGTTGCCGGAACTGTCGCGCTGCGCACCAGCCGCCGGCCTGCCGCATGGGAGATGACGACAATGGGCGCGCGCTCCGTTTGCCTGTTCGCGCACTACGACCCGTCCGGCCGAGTCGCACCGTACGTGCTTCGATACGTCGCCCGTCTGGCCGAGTGCGGTTGGACGGTGCACCTGGCTTGCTCCGGCATGGCGCAACTCGAACCGGCCGATGCGGCGGCCCTGCAGCGTGCCGGTGTCTTCGCGCACGCGCGGCCGAACGCCGGCCTCGACTTCGGTGCGTGGCAGCATTTGCTTAGGGCGGGGTGCGCGCAGGGCGCCGACGAGGTGCTGTTGGCGAACGATAGCGTATTCGGCCCGTTTTCCGACCTTCGTCCCCGCTTCGCGGCGATGCGCGAGCGAGGCTTCGATGCCTGGGGCATGGTGGCCAGTGAGCAAGGCGGCTGGCACCTCCAGTCCTGGTTCGTGTGGCTCACCGGCGAGGCGCTCGCCCGCCCGGCGGTGCAGCGGGTGTTCGCCCAACCGTTCGAGGCCATGAGCAAGCCGGAAATCGTGCTGCATGGCGAGCGTGGCCTGAGCGCCGCGTTCCGCGCGGAGGCGCTTTGCTGCGGGGCGGTGTTCGAGGACGGGCGTGATGATCGGCTCCGGCGATGGTTTGCCAGCAACCCCATGCACCTCCATTGGGCGTTCATGATCGAGCGCGCGGGGGTGCCGTTCCTCAAGGCCGAATTGGCGCGCGACAATCCTATGCGCATCTTCTGGGCGGATCGCTGGCCGAAGGTACTGACCCGAGCGACGGACTATCCGGCCCAGCTCATCAGCCAGCATCTCGGGGCGCCGACGCCGCGACGTTCGCCGCCCTGGCGAACGAAGCTGATATACTTGCTGCTCACCCGCGATCGCGGGGAAGCGCTTCGAGCATTGCTGTCGACGGAGGCGGCGCGAGCGCTCCGCCGCCGGCAGCGGCCACCGCAGAGCACAAGCTCGCCAGCTCCTCGGCCTGCATCGCGAAAGTCCTGAGCCGGTCCTTGTGCGGGTTGCGATATCCCGCGAGGCGGTCGGGATCTTCGAGGAACGCGGCGACCGCGTCACGCAGCGCCTCATGCCGCCCGTTCATCGGCACGATCGTGCCGTTCACGCCCTGCAGCAGATCCTCGACGGGGCCGCCGCAATCGGTCGCGATAACCCAGACATCCCGCGCCAGCGCTTCGCGCACCGTCAGGCCGAAACTCTCAAGCCACTGCGACGGGAACAGCAGGACGTCGATCGCGGAAAAGAACTCGTCCATCTCGTCTTGCCGGTACGCGGGCCGCACCACGATCTCGCCTCTGACCTGCCAATCGGCCGTCTTGATGGAGGCAAATCCGAGATTGAGCGTGTTGTCGATCAGCGTCAGCTGCCAATTGGCCTGGGGCAGCTCCTCGAACGCGCGACGAACCAGCTCGAAACCTTTGATCGCCGGGGTGCCCCCGACATAGCCGAACCGCACCAGGCGCTCGCCGCGGGGACGGAGCGGGCGAGGTTCGGACGGCATGCGGATGCCGTTCGGCTGCACCCGAAGACGATCGGGGTCGATGCCGTTGGCGGCGTAGAGTGCCGCGTGCGACCGGCTCGGCGACAGCACGAGTGCGGCGTCGCGCAGTCTCGTCAAAAGCAACTGCAGCCGTTGTGACAGGAATGGCGCCTCGGGAACGCAGGCGCGGCAGAGATTGAGGTCGATCTTCTTCTGGAAGCAATAGCGTCCGTCACCGCGGACCATGAACTGCCGAGCGCACAGCCACCACGCATCGTGCACGGTGACGATGTACGGCACCGAACGCTCGCGGCATGATTGCAGGATGCTGGTCCGATCCCCTGTACCGAGTGGACATGCACCACATCCGGCTCGACGGCGGCCAGCACTTCGCTGAACTTGTCGGCGACCCCCGGGTTGTCGAACGCCGCGATGCCGTCGGGCGCTCCGGGCAGCGCGACACTGATGATGGGCATCCCGTTCTGGTCGTATCGCCGCAGCCCGTAATCGCCTTCCCGGCGGGTCTGATGGGAGGTGAAAACGTAGACCTCGGTATCGTCCCGAGCGTTCATGAGGCGGGCGGTTTCTTCGGCGACGATGGTTGCGCCGCCGAAACTGCGGGGCCAGAAGAACACGTTGACGCAGAGGATGCGCACTCCGCGTCGAGGTCGGCGGTCGAGCCCGGCCATCAGCGGCGCGATCTGCTCGCGCGCGACGACGGCCGGAGCGTAGCGAGCCAGCGCGGCGCGGCGGGCGGCTTCGCCGACCCGGGTCCGGAGCGACGGATCGCCGCCAGCCGCTCGAGCGCTGCGAAACCACGCCGAGTCGTCGTCGACAAGAAACCCCGTCTCGCCATCGGCGATGACCGAGCGGAAGTTGGCCCGGGGCGAGCACACGCTTGGCACCCCGAGGACGGCCGCTTCAAGGAACTTGATGTTGCTCTTGGCATCGTTGAAGGCGGTGTCTTCGAGCGGCGCCAGCGCGATGTCGGCCTCTGCCAGCAAGCCGAGCCAGGTGCGAAAGTCCTTGGGCGGCGAACGCTCGATGCGATCAGCAAATCCGTCCAGGATCGGCGGCATGGTGAGTTCGCCGACGATGTGCAGCACGACGTCCGCCCGGGCCTCTAGCAAGCGGGCCAGCGCCGGCGCGGCGACGGCGAAGTCCGCGTCATGCGTCTTTGTGCCCGAGCCGTAGATGATGCGCACCAATTTCGACGCGCCGGACGCGGCCGGCGCGCAACGTGTTGGCAGCTTCGAGCGTCTCCGTGTCGAGCGCATTCTCCACGACCGCGTCTCGCCGGCACCCGCATCCTTCATGGCCGCGGCAAGATCTACGGTGGACGCGATCGTGCCGTCACAGGCGAGCATCGCCGTTCGATAGAGGCGAGCGCCGGTCAGCAGGTTTTCCCGGCGTGGCATCATCGAGGGTCTCGAGGTTTTTGTTTTTGCTGTAGGTGGCCTCGTCGAAGATTGCGTCGTCGACCTCCCAGAGGCTGGGCACACCGAGGCGACGCGCCTCCTTGATCAGATCCAGCACCTCCGGCGTGGCGGGCGCGCGATAGAAGATCACCTTGGCGCAGACTTGCAGGGCTGATAACGAGCCGCCGGTGTCCCGCCAGTCCGTCACGGTGCAGTGAAACCCGACGCTTTCCAGCAGCTCCTTTTTTTGCCAGACGCGGTATTTTGCGCATTGCGGCACGCTCAGTTCGGCGATGATGAGCATGCAGGGTGCAAGCACTTCGGCGGCTGGGCAGCAGACTTTGCGACCGAACACGGTGTCGGTCGTAACGGGCGCCGCTTCGGCCGCCAGCGCCGTTGCGGCCCGGCGGGGTGGCTTGATGCCGGAAACAATACGCGAAGCGGTGCGCCTGAAATGGCGTCCGGTCCGTTTGAGGAGCACGGAGCACTGCGGACCGTTTCGCCCCACTCGGCGCGTCGAAGCGGGTGGCGGCGCTCGCGCCCAGGCGTGCCGCCGATCATCCGCAACCCGGCTCGAACGGGTGCCGTGAGATGCCAGAACGTCAAATCGTGCAGTCCGGCCAACGTCGCCTCGTTCCGCGCGGCCCAGGCCAGCAAGTTTGCCGCGCGATCTGCCTGCAACCGGGCGCTTTGGGCGTTGGCGTCGGCGAGGCTCGCGAGACGGTCGTTCTCGGCCCTCAGTGTCCCGTTCGCCATGCGTAGCGCCGCGAGTTCTGCGTCCGGGCCATCCGAACCCGTCCTTTCTGGATGGCCGCTTGGGGCTCGGCCAAGTCGTGGGTCAAGCTGCATTGAAGGTTAAATTACCTTAAGAACGGTACGGCTTGCCCCGGTAGCATGGGAGGCGGGTGGATGCCTAGAACGCGGGCCGACCGGTTCACCGCTGGAACGGCCGGAAAATCCCGCCATATCGGTGGCGAGCAGGCGGAGGAGGGGCAATGCGCCGGTTGGTAGGGCTTGTGCTCGGCATCTTTTTGGCGGCGGCAGGGCCGCTTGGTCCGGCGGCCCCGGCAGCCGAGCCCGGCGCGATGAGTTAGGCCGACCTGATCGAGGCCGTGCTGCCCGCCGTCGTCAACGTATCCACCATCGCGATGAGCCGCATGCCGATGTCGCGCTCGGCGCAGGACCTGGGCACGGACGAGACCCCGGCCGCGTATAGGGTGGTGCGTGGCTTCGGCTCCGGCTTCATCATCGACAAGTCCGGCATCGTCATCACCAACCGCCACGTGGTCGAGAACGCGTCACAGATCACCGTAACCTTGCAGAACAACCTCACGCTGCCGGCGACGCGCGTGGGTCAGCTGAGCCGGGCGGACGTGGCGGTGTTGAGAGTTAAGTCACCCGAGCCGCTGCCTACCGTCAAGCTCGGTGACAGCGACTCGGTGCGGGTGGGTGATTCGGTGATCGCGATCGGCAATCCTCTCGGGCTCGGGGGGTCAGTGAGCGCCGGCATTGTCAGCGGGCTAACCGTGACATTCGCGCCACACCATTCGACGACTTCATCCAGACCGACGCGGCGATCAACCACGGCAATTCCGGCGGTCCGCTGTTCGACATGCACGGGCTCGTGGTCGGGATCAACACGGCGATTTTCTCTCCGACGGACGAGAGCGGCTCCATCGGGATCAGCTTCGCGCTGCCGATCAACGATGCAAAGTTCATCATCGACCAGACGCTGCGTTATGGCCGGGTGCGCGCCGGATGGCTCGGGGTCAGCATGCAGACGGTGACCCCCGATATCGCGGGCGCGATCGGCCTTACCGTGCCGCGCGGCACCATTGTGTCGGCGATCGACGCCGGCGGGCCGGCGGAGCGCGCCGGGGTGCAGGAGGGCGACGTCATCATGAGCGTGGGCCGGGATACGGCGCGCAACTCACGGGCGGTTTGGCGTTCCATCGCGAGGGCGCCCCTCGACAAGCCGATCGAGCTGACGGTCTGGCGCGATGGCCATATCATGACGATTTCGCCCGTGGTGGGTGAATTCCCGCCGATGCCGGGATCGGATCATCAGGCAGACTCGGGCGTCCAAACGGTGGCCGGGACGGTTAACGACCCCGGCCTTCGATTGTCTGCGATCACCGGTCCGCTGCGGTCCAAGTACAGCCTTCCGGATGACCAGAAAGGCGTGGTGGTGACGGATGTTGCGGGAGACAGCCCGGCGGCCGATCGTGGCATCATTCCGGGCGAGGTGATTCTCCGGGCCGGCAACGACCCGGTCAGCGAGCCAGCGGACGTCCAGCGGAAGATCGCGGCCGGGCGGGCACAGAAGGATCAGTATGTGCTGTTCCTGATCAGCGGAAAGGAAGGGCGGCGCTTCGTCACTTTGCCGCTGCGGCCCGAGGGCTGACGCGTCAGCAGGCGAGGAGCCTGCCGGGGATCGCCTGACCCAATCCTCTCCTCCGAGTTCGGGGAGAGGATTGTCCTCGCTTCCGACGCTTGGTCGAGAGAGGCAGGGAGCGAAGTGCTCTAGCCAACAGCCTCGTAGGGCTCGCGCTTGACCCGGTCCATGTTGGTGCCTTCCAACCGGATCAGCCAGGTCGGGCCGTCGCGTCGCGGCGAGTGCAACGCGCCCTCATTATAAAGGTACGCCATTCCGGGCTTCAGAGTGTAATCCCGGATCCGGCGCGCGCGACCGGGCCGGCCATCGGACGGGCGCTCCAGACACTCCCAATCCGTCATCACCGTCTCACCCTTGGCCTGGCCGTAAATCGCCCAGCTCGGGCCGTGATCGTGGGGCTTGCTGCTTCTTGCGTCGTGGTTCACGTGCGCCAGGATGCAGAAGCCGAGCTCCGGGTCCTCGTAGATCACCTTCCGCTCGGGCACGTCGTCGCCGAGGTTGGCGGACACGAAATCGGCGTCCTGCAGCGCGTCCTGCAGCAACGCGACGATCTTCTGGCGCCCGCCCGGCCCGGGATCTGCGGCGAGGATACGGTGACATTCCGCGGCGAACGCCTCGAGCGTGTGTCCCATGCGCGGCGTCTCCCCTGTCCGATCACCGGTAAGGATAACAGCGCGCCCGGTCGAGGGCGACGCCGAAATGTTCGGCCAACGCCTTGATCGCTTCGCCGTGCGCCGGATACGGATCGGCGTTGCCAGGGCCAACGACGATGGACCGGAACCCGCGATCCTCGCGTCCGGGCGAGGGGATCATGGCCGTGACCAGACCCGCCCCGTTCTCGTCTCGCAATGTCAGGAACAAGGGCATCTCGCGTTGGATATGATCCTTCAGTCCGATTTCCTGCTCGAAAAACACCGTGGATCTCGGCCGAAAGCTTTGGCTCGCCTTCTCGCGCTCGCGACGGTAGTACTTCTCGACCGCGTGACGCATCATGCCGGATTCCGCTTCCGCTTCCGCTTCCGTCTCGAGGCCGAACCAGGTTTTTCCGCCCGGCGCGTCGCAAATATAGCGCATGCGATCCTCCCTTTATCGGCCGCGGAAGCGCTGCGGCCGGCCTGCATGGAACGACAGGCCGGCGCGCGCGGTCAATCGCGGGCGGCGCGGGCCGGACCCGCTGAAGCCTCAGAACACCATGCGGACCTTGGGCTCCCGATCCCAGATCCGCCCTCCGGCGGCCGCCTCGACAAAGGATGCGGCATCCCCCGAGCTTCGAAGTGCCACAATCCCGGGCTCGCTTTCCGGCACCCCCGCCTTGATCGAGAAGTGGACCGGCGCCGACGGTGTGGCCGATCACCTTGAGGTGGGCGAACGCATCGTGGACGAAGCTTACCGCGGCCGCCTCCGCCGCGAGCTTTGGCGCCCCGTCGGCCGCGACGACCAAGCACACCGCGTCAAACAGCACGGACGGTCCGCCCGCGAGTTGGAAGTCGGCCGGGATCGGCTTGCCGTTGCTCCCCATGACGCCGCCGAGCGTCGGGGCGATCAGCTTGAACTGCCCACCCTCCGCCTTCACGGCTGCTTGCAGGCTCTCGACCAACGCCGCGTCGGCGCCCTCCGATACCAGGCAGCCGATGCGCCGGCCTTTCACCGTCCTGACCGCCTTGGCGAGGATGCTGGTTGCCGGGGAGGGCTTGAGGTCGGTGCGGGCGGGGACGCCGGGCGCGATCGGCTCGATCGGTTCGCGATAGCCGAGGCCGGCGGCGACCCGCTCGCATAGCGAACCGTCGATGTTGGCGAGCCGGGCCAGCATCCTCACCCGCACCGCGGCCGTCTCGACCTTGCTCAGCTCGAAGGTGAGGGCGGCGACGATGTGGTCCTGCTCGGGCTTGGTCTGGCTGAAGAAGAACTGCCGCGCCTGGCTGTAGTGGTCGGCAAAAGTCTCGGAGCGGACCCGCTGCCGTTGCCCCTGCACCATCGGCGGGGAAGCTGGTGAAGCCGCGCTTGCGGTCCTCGCGCGGACCGTCGGCCGATAGCGAGTTCGGCTCGTAGTTCACCCGGCCCTTCGGCACCTGCATCTGCATGTGCCCGTCTCGCTGGAAGTTGTGCACGGGGCAACGCGGGGCGTTGATCGGGATCTGAGTGAAATTGGGTCCGCCCAGCCGCTTCAGCTGCGTGTCCAGGTACGAGAAGTTGCGGCCCTGCAACAGCGGGTCATCCGAGAAATCGATGCCCGGAACCACGTCCGCCGTGCAGAACGCGACCTGCTCGGTTTCCGCGAAGAAATTGTCCGGGTTGCGGTCTAGCACGAGGCGCCCGACGATCCGGAGCGGCACTTCCTCTTCCGGGATGATCTTGGTCGGGTCCAGCACGTCGAAATCGAACTTTTCGGCGTAGGCGTCGTCAAACAGCTGGAGCCCAAGCTCCCACTCGGGGTAGTCGCCCGCCTCGATCGCCTCCCAAAGATCGCGGCGATGGAAGTCCGGATCGGCCCCGTTGATCTTGAGCGCCTCGTCCCAGATGACCGACTGCGAGCCGAGCTTCGGCCGCCAGTGGAACTTGACGAAGGTTGACTTGCCTTGCGGGTTCACCAGTCGGAAGGTGTGGACGCCGAACCCTTCCATCATGCGGAACGAGCGCGGGATGGTCCGGTCCGACATCTGCCACATGACCATGTGCATGCTTTCCGGCGTCAGCGAGATGAAGTCCCAGAACGTGTCGTGCGCGCTCTGCGCTTGCGGGAAGCCGCGGTCGGGCTCGTCCTTCACGGCATGGACCACATCGGGGAACTTGATCGCGTCCTGGATGAAGAACACGGGAATGTTGTTCCCGACCAGGTCCCAGTTGCCCTCCTTGGTGTAGAATTTCACGGCGAACCCGCGCACGTCGCGGGCAAGGTCCATGGAGCCCTTGCTGCCGGCGACCGTCGAGAAGCGGACGAAGACGGGGGTCCGCTCCCCGGGGCGCTGGAAGATGTCCGCCACCGTGATGTCCGAAAGCGACGCCGTGGTCTCGAAGTAGCCGTGCGCCGCGGACCCTCGGGCATGCACCACTCGCTCGGGGATGCGCTCATGATCGAAATGCGTGATCTTCTCGCGAAGAATGAAATCTTCGAGCAGGACCGGGCCGCGGGGGCCGATCGACAGGGAGTTCTGGTCGTCAGAAACCGGGATGCCCTGATTGGTCGTCATGACCGGGTGATTGCCACCCGCCACCTGATGCAGTTCGCCCCCCGCCCCGGTGTCGGCGCGGCTATCGACTTCGGATGATGGATTGGCCACGATCGGTCTCCTTCGACACTGGCGGCTCTCGAACGGAGCCTTGGGGCGCTGGTTTTGCTTGCGGAACACGGGCGGTCAAGGCCGGAGAAACGCGTGGCGGGCACGATGGAGCAGGCTAACGGTGAACACGGGGCCAGCGACACGTTTGATTACGTGATCGTGGGCGCCGGTGCTGCCGGGTGCATCCTAGCGGCCCGCCTCAGCGAAGATCCGGAAGTCACGGTGTGCGTGCTCGAATGCGGACCGCCCGACCGCCACCCCTATATCCATCTGCCGGCCGGGTTCATGAAGATGCTCTTCAACCCGCGCTACACGTGGCAGTTCAAGACCGAGCCGTCCGCAGGGTCGGCGGGCCGCCGTATCCCGACCACTCAGGGCCGGACCCTCGGAGGCTCGAGTTCCGTCAACGGCATGATCTACAATCGTGGCCAGCGAGCCGATTTCGACACCTGGGCGCAGCGCGGCAACCGTGGCTGGGGCTACGTTGACGTGCTGCCCTACTTCCATCGGACCGAGCGCCGGATCGGCCCGGGCGACCGGCGCTTCCACGGCCGCGACGGGCGGCTTCCCGTCACCGACATGGACTGGTTCCATCCGGTGTGCGAGGCGTTCATGGAAGGTGCCGTGCAGTTGGGGATCCCGCGCAACCCCGACTACAACGGCGCCCGGCAGGAAGGCGTGGGATACTTCCAGCGCGCGATTCATCGCGGTTGGCGCCATTCGGCGGCGCGGGCCTTTCTCCGGCCCGCGCGCGAAACGGGGCGGGTCAGCGTTCGCACCCACGCGCGCGCCGCTGCGGTCCTGTTCGAGGGCCGTCGCGCCATCGGCGTGCGCTACGTCGATGACCGCGATCGTCGCACCGAACGGACCGTGCTGGCGCGCCGGGAGGTGATCGTAAGCAGCGGAACGGTGAACACGGCGAAACTGCTGCAACTTTCGGGGATCGGCCCGGCCGCTCTGCTTCAATCGATCGGCGTGCCCGTCCTCCACGATCTGCGCGGTGTCGGGGAAAACTTCCGCGACCACTACGGCGTCCGGATCGTCGCGCGGGCGCGCGGGGTGCGTACCGTGAACGAACTGGCGTCGGGTGCCGGCCTTGCCGGGCAGGTCGCCCGCTGGGCGCTGGGTCGGCCGAGCATGCTCGCGGTCGCCCCTTCGATGGTGCATTGGTTCTGGAAGTCCAACGACGCCCTCGACGGCGCGGACCTGCAGGGCGTGTTCACGCCGGCAAGCTACAAGGACGGCTATCTCGGCAAGCTCGACGATTTTCCAGGCATGACGGCCGGCGTGTGGCCGCATCGGCCGGAAAGCGTGGGTTATGTGCGCGCCCGCTCGGCGGACCCGTTCGACGATCCCGCGATCCAGCCCAACTATCTATCCGACCCGATGGATCAGCGCATTCTGCTGAGCGGCATCAAGCTCGCGCGCCGGCTGCTCCGGACGCCGGCGCTCGCTCGCTATTTCGACGGCGAACACTTGCCCGGCCCCGCCGTCGAGCGAGACGACGAACTACTCGATTTCGCGCGGCGCTATGGCTCGACCGCCTATCATCTGACCGGCACGGCACGCATGGGGCCGGCCAGCGACCCGGGGGCGGTCGTGGACGATGAGCTCCGGGTCCATGGAATGGAGGCTTTGCGGGTGGTCGACGCGTCCGTGATGCCGAGCATGGTCTCCGCCAACACCTACGCGTCGACCATGATGATTGCGGAAAAGGCATCCGACCTCATCCGCGGCCGCCCGGCATTGCCTCCTATCGAGGGCGTTTCCGCCTGACCGGGGGTACGTTCACCCTCTGTTGCAATGCCAAGGCAAAGGTTGTTAGTCGGGGATGCTTCGCCGGAAGCAACAATCGAAGCAGGGTCGGGTGGACCATGGACGCGGAAGAGACCGAACTCGGCCGTCGATCCCGTCACCGCGATTTGGTGGCCAGTCTTGGCACGGCCGCGTTCCGCGGGCGGGATCTTGACCCGCTGCTTGAAGAAGGGTCCCGGTTGGTCGCTTTGGGGCTGGGTACACGCTTCGCGAAAGTGCTCGAATACCTGCCGGAACAGCATGAATTCATCGTGCGGGCGGGTTGCGGCTGGCGCAATGGCGTGGTCGGGCACGCCAGGCTCGGGGCGGACGACCTTTCCCCGGCCGGCTACGCGCTAAGCACCGCCGAACCGGTAATATCGAACAATCTGACCACCGAGCAGAGATTCCGCACACCTCAGCTTCTGCTGGACCACGGGATCGAGGGGGCGGTCAACGTCATTATCCAAGGGGACGGCGTGCCGTTCGGCGTTTTGGAGGTGGACAGCCAGTTTCCCGACAAGTTTTTCGAGACGGATATCGGCTTTCTTCAGCGCGCGGCCGATTTGCTCGGGCTCGCCGTGGAGCGGAGCCGCCGCGAAACCGAGTTGGAACGGGCGCTCGCCGCCCGGGACCTTCTGCTGCGGGAAGCGGATCATCGAATCAAGAATAGCCTCCAGCTCGTCGCGAGCCTGCTTTCGATGCAGCGCTCCCGCTCGGCCGACGCCGAGGCGGCCGCCGCCTTCGAGGCTGCGATCAGCCGGGTGCGGGCGATCGCCGAGGCGCATCGGGCGCTGTTCCAGAGCCGCGATCTCCGCAACGTCGCGTTCGGCCGGATGCTGGGCGACATTTGCAGCTATGTCGGCGCGCTCAGTCCGTCGATCCCGATCCGGTGTGAGGCGAGCGAAGACATCGAAATCGACGCCGAGCGTGCGATTCCGCTCGGCCTTATCGTGAACGAACTGCTGACCAACGCCCTTCGGCACGCCTATCCGAACGGGGCCGTGGGCGAGGTGATCGCACGGGCTGATCGCGATGGCGACGATCTTCGGATTGTGATTGCGGACGATGGTGCCGGCATTGGCCCCGATCCGCCGTCGGCTCGCACGCTCGGCGGCACCATCGTGAGCTCGCTGCTCCGGCAGATCGGCGCCCGTAGCGAGACGGCTTCCGAACTCGGAGGCGGAACCGTCGTGACGGTGCGGCTCAAGCTGACCGACAGCCCGGGCGCGTCTAGCAATTGATGAGCACCGGAAGCTTGGCGTTTGCGAGTATGTACCGTGTCACCCCGCCCAGGATCATCTGCCGCCAGCGCGAGTGCGAGTAGGCGCCCATCGCGAGCAGGTCGGCACCGAACTCGGCCGCCGCCGCAAGCAGCCCGGCCCCTACCGAGCCGCCGATCGGAGCAAACGAGACCCAATCGGCGTTGATGCGGTGGAGTGCCAGGTAGTCTGCAAGCTCCCCCGCCGCCGGCCCGCGCCGCTGGTAGTTCTCGGCCGAGAGGATGCGTACCGCCTCGGCGCGGCGGAGCCAGGGCGTCAGCACGTAGAGCGCGGACGAGGACTGGCCGTGCCGTTCCACCCGAGGCATATGCGCTTGCCGATGGAGGACGCCGCCTCGTGCGGCGCGATCAGCACCGGGCGGCCCGAATTGAACAACGCCGCATGCAACATGTCGGACGAGGAGGGATCCTCACCCGCCTCGGGATGCGGGAACACGACCAGGTCGGATAGCCGCGCTTCGTAGACGACCTGCTCGGCTTCGCGGCTCGTGACCCAGGCGAAATTGGCGGTGATGGGCCCGGCGGGATTGGGGCCGCCGGCCGCGACACCACGCGCCGCAAGAGCGGCGTCGAACGCCTTGCGGACTGCTTGCGCGCGTGCCTCGTCGGTGCGGACATGCACCACGCTTAGATGCGCCCCCCATAGCTGCGCCACCGTGAGGGCCGTCTGCAACGCCGCCTCCGCCCCGACCGGGCCGGGGATGGGCAGCAGCAATTTCTTTATCGCCATCCGCGCGATCCTCCTCCCGTCACGATCGAAGTATAAACGCTCGGCAGCGCCGGAGCGATGGGGGACGTGCGAGCGCGCGCGCCCCGCCCAACCGCTCGTTGCAGGGTTGCCACAGGCCTGGCTTGCCGAGCGAGGGGCGCATTTTGCGTTGGCCAAGCGGAAACACACCCACATATTGTGAAGGCCAGGGAATCGGGAGTGAGCGGATGGCGATGACGATGACGCGGGCAGGGGCCGACATGCTCGACGCGGTGCAGGTGGAGGGCCGCCATCAGGTGCATGTCGACCGGTCGCGCGACACGCTCATCACCGAGTTCGGGCGAGCCACTTTGGGGGATCGCTACCTACTTCCGGGCGAAGGCTACCAGGATCTATTCGCGCGGGTGGCGAGCACGTACGGCGACGATCGGGCGCACGCGCAGCGGATTTACGACTACATGAGCCGGCTGTGGTTCATGCCGGCAACCCCGGTGCTGTCCAATGGCGGGACCAAACGCGGCCTACCCGTCTCATGCTTCCTCAACGAGGCTTCCGATAGCCTGGACGGCATCGTCGATCTTTGGAACGAGAACGTGTGGCTTGCCTCCAAGGGCGGCGGCATCGGCAGCTATTGGGGTAACCTGCGCTCCATCGGCGAGAAGGTCGGGCAGAACGGCAAGACCTCGGGGGTGATCCCGTTCATCCGGGTGATGGACAGCCTGACGCTTGCCATCTCGCAAGGCTCGCTCCGGCGCGGTTCGGCCGCCGTCTATTTGCCGGTCTCGCACCCGGAGGTGGAGGAGTTCATCGAGATCCGTCGCCCGACCGGGGGCGACCCGAACCGAAAGGCGCTCAACCTCCATCACGGCGTCCTGGTGCCGGACGCGTTCATGCGAGCGGTGGAGGCGGACGAGCCATGGGCGCTGCTGTCGCCCAAGGATGAAAGCGTGGTGCGGACGGTTTCCGCCCGGGCGCTCTGGATTCGCATCCTGCTGGCGCGGATCGAGACCGGCGAGCCGTATCTCGTGTTCAGCGATCACGTGAACCGGGCGCTTCCGGTGCACCACAAGCTCGCCGGGCTCGAGGTCAAGACCTCCAATCTATGCAGCGAGATCACCTTGCCTACCGGGACCGATCAGCATGGGCGGGAGCGGACCGCCGTTTGCTGCCTGTCCTCGCTCAACCTCGAGACCTGGTTCGATTGGAAGGATCATCCCACGTTCATCGAGGACGTGATGCGATTCCTCGACAACGTGTTGCAGGATTTCATCGACCGCGCGCCCGCTGGCATGGAGCGGGCGAAGTATTCGGCGATGCGCGAGCGCTCGGTCGGGCTCGGCGTAATGGGCTTTCACTCCTTCCTCCAGTCCCAAAACGTGCCGTTCGAGAGCGTGATCGCGAAGGTGTGGAACAAGCGCATGTTCGGCTACATCCGCGCTGCCGCCGACGACGCCTCCCGCGTGCTCGCGGCGGAGCGCGGGGCCTGCCCGGATGCCGAGGAGTACGGGCTTCAGGAGCGGTTCTCGAACAAGCTGGCGGTGGCGCCGACCGCTTCCATCTCCATCATCGCCGGCAACGCCAGCCCCGGCATCGAGCCGATCGCGGCCAACGTGTTCCTCCAAAAAACGCTGTCGGGCAGTTTCACCGTGCGCAACCGACACCTTCAGGCGTTGCTCGCCGAGAAGGGAAGGGACGATGAGGACGTCTGGTCCTCAATCACGCTCAACAAGGGCAGCGTGCAGCACCTGCCGTTCCTGTCCGAACAGGAGAAGGCGGTCTACAAGACGGCCTTCGAGCTCGACCAGCGCTGGGTGGTGGAGCACGCCGCCGACCGTGCGCCGTTCATCTGCCAAAGCCAGTCGGTAAACTTGTTCGTCCCCGCGAACGTCCACAAGCGTGACCTGCACCAGATCCATATGCTGGCGTGGAAGCGCGGGCTGAAGTCGCTCTACTACTGCCGGAGCCTGTCCATTCAGCGGGCCGACGCGGTAAGCGAGAAGGCGGTGCGGCCGACCGAGTTTCTGTCACTCGCCGCCCACGACCTCTCGGTCCCGCCCTTGGCGGCGGCTGTAGCCGCGCGGCGACCGACTACGAGGAGTGCCTCGCCTGCCAGTAGTCTCGACCGAACTGGCGAAAGCGCTGCGCGCGATCTCAAGAATGGTTGCCTGCAGATGTGCGAAATGCCGCGCACCAGTGGCTGAAAATATGGCTATACACATCAACGTATGGTTGCAAGACGGCGGCCATTCTGGTAGCAGGCGCTTCCCATCGAACTCATAGGGAGAGCTGCCGTGGCAGGCGGTCAGGTTGCAATCGCTACAGTGAACGGCGGCGCGAGATCCCGCCGTCCTCAACTTCACAACGGACGAGACGTTTAACGAAGCACAAACCGTCGCGACCGTTATCAATACGGCAGGCGTCGTAGGCCCCTTACCTCACACTCTGGTCGTTATCGACTGTGCCGGACGCCAACCCGGCCTCTGTTCCGTCCGGCAGCACGGGCGAGGTGGTTATTCCGGCGGCGTCGACGGTGGGCTACACAGCCGACACGTCGAGCTTACACCGCACTCGGCTACCAGTATGTGGTCGACGCCGCCACGGTAGCCGGTTCGCTTTCTCTCGGTGCGAACCAAACCGCGCTCGTGGGCGCCTATGACGGCGTCGGCACCACGGTGACCGGGTCAGGCGGCGGCAATACAATTGTGTTCGGCAGCGGCGGCAATACTGCCCTGCTGAGTGGTGCCAACAACAAAGTCTATCTCGATCAAGGGCCCGATACCGTGCAAGGAGGGGCGAGCTCCACAAGCACGATCTTCGGCGGCACCGGCGACATCGACCGTGTTCGGCAGCAGCGGGGACGGGAACACCCTGTTCCTCAGCGCCGGCACCAACAGCGTGGTTGGCGGCGCGGGCAGCAGCACCATCATCACCGGGGTTGGTGCCGATACGATCAACGGCGGCGCCGGGGCCATGACCATCTTCGGCAATGCCGGTGACAAGCTTGTGCAAGGCGGCTCCGGCAACATTACGTTTGTCGGAGCGGCCAACGAGGCCTCGACGGTCAATGGGGGCACCACCGGTCCCACTCTGTTCGGTTCCACCGGTGGCAACCTGACGTACGGCGGAACGAGTGGGGCGCTGTTTGCTGCCGGCACCGGAAGTGAAACCGTCACCGGCGGCAACACGGCGGGCGGCAATACCCTGTTCGGCGGTGACAGCACTAATCTGACGTACGCCGGCGCGGGGGTCGGGACGTTTATCGCGGGCAGCGGCAACGTCACACTGACGTCCGGCACCTCCACCGGCGACAACACCATGTTCGGCAATGCCGGGACCGATGAGTTCGTTCTCGGATCGGGCAATAATACGGTGGTGGCCGGCACGGGTGTGCTGAGCGCGACCGGTGGTGCGGGCAGTGACGTGTTCGGGTTCTTCTCGGGCCACGCTGGAACCGGCAATGCCGACGTCATCGCGGGCTTCGGCGCGAGCGACAAGGTTCTGCTGTCCGGCTACGGGGCGGACGGCTACACGTCCACCACGAGCGGCGGCAACACGGTCCTCACCCTTTCGGATCAGACGACCATTACCCTGGTCGGCGTCACAAGCGTGACGCCCGGCCAGATCGTCGCGACCTGAGCGGCCGCGACTGACTCTATCGCGAGCGTGACGGGGAGGGGGCAAAATGCCCTCTACCCACCTGACGAGGGTTGGATCAGGGTCGGAAGCCGGCGCCGGGCGGCTCTGGGGTGGCATCGGCCTGTCGTGTGCGTTACGTCATGCGGTCGCGATCAATCCGGGACCCATCGCCGCCTCATGGCCAGCAGCAACGATATCCGTGCCGCCTTCCTCGACTACTTCGCCCGCAACGGCCACGAGGTGGTGCCGTCCTCGCCGCTGGTGCCCCGCAACGATCCCACGCTGTTGTTCACCAACAGCGGCATGGTGCAGTTCAAGAACGTGTTCACGGGCCAGGAGCGGCGGCCTTATAGCCGGGCGACCACGGCGCAGAAATGCGTTCGCGCCGGCGGCAAGCACAATGATCTCGACAACGTGGGCTACACGGCGCGGCACCACACTTTCTTCGAGATGCTCGGCAATTTCAGCTTCGGCGACTATTTCAAGGAGCGGGCGATCCCACTCGCCTGGGAGCTGGTTACGCGGGAGTTCGGGCTGCCGAAGGAGCGCCTGCTCGTCACGGTGTTCTCCGAAGACGACGACGCCGCGCGGATCTGGGAGCAGACCGCCGGACTACCCCCGAGCCGGATTATCCGCATCCCGACCGCCGACAATTTCTGGCGCATGGGGGATACCGGGCCATGCGGGCCGTGTTCGGAAATCTTCTATGACCACGGCGAGCACGTTCCGGGCGGGCCGCCCGGCAGCCCGGACGCGGACGGCGATCGGTTCGTGGAGATCTGGAACCTCGTGTTCATGCAGTTCGACGAGGGCCCGCCCGGCACGCGCGTCCCGTTGCCGCGGCCGTCCATCGACACTGGCATGGGGCTCGAGCGCACCGCCGCCATTCTGCAAGGCAAGCACGACAACTACGACACCGACACGTTTCGCGCCTTGATCCTGGCCTCCGCCGAGGCGACCGGGCAGGAGCCGGACGGCCCGTTCCGCGCGAGCCACCGGGTCATCGCGGATCATTTGCGGAGCTCCGCCTTTCTGATCGCCGATGGCGTGCTGCCCTCGAACGAGGGGCGCGGCTACGTGCTGCGCCGGATCATGCGCCGGGCGATGCGCCACGCCCATCTGATGGGCGCTCGGGAGCCGATCATGTGGCGGCTTGTCCCGGCTTTGGTGCGGCAGATGGGCGCGGCTTACCCCGAGCTCGTGCGGACCGAAGCACTCGCCCGCGACACGCTGCTGCTGGAGGAGACCCGTTTCAAGCAAATGCTGGAACGCGGCCTCCATCTGCTAGCCGAGGAAACCGAGCGCCTTGGCGAACGCCAGGCGCTGCCCGGCGCGGTCGCGTTTCGCTTGTACGATACCTATGGTTTTCCGCTCGACCTGACGCAGGACGCGCTCCGCGACGAGGGCCGGTCGGTCGACACCGAAGGTTTCGCCGCAGCGATGGCCGAGCAGCGTGCGCGCGCGCGCGCCGCCTGGGCGGGCTCGGGCGAGGCGGCGACCGAGACCGTGTGGTTCGAAATCCGCGAACGGGTCGGCGCGACCGAGTTTCTGGGCTACGCCACCGAGAAGGCGGAGGGCGAGATCGGCGCGATCGTTTCGCGCGGCGCGTCGGTGGCGGAGGCCGGGCAGGGCAGCGAGGTGGCCGTGGTGCTCAATCAGACGCCGTTCTACGCGGAAAGCGGCGGGCAGGTTGGCGATGCCGGCGTGATCGAGGGCGCCGAGGGGCTACGCATCGTCGTGACCGACACGCAAAAGAAGCTCGGCGATCTGTTCGTTCATCTCGGCCGAGTTGAGAGCGGAACCGCGCACGTCGGTGATCCGGTGGTTGCGGCCGTCGACCACGCGCGGCGCACGGCGATCCGGGCGCATCACAGTGCGACGCACCTGCTGCATGAGGCGCTGCGGCGCAAGCTCGGCCCGCATGTGCAGCAGAAAGGCAGCCTCAACGCCCCGGACCGGCTCCGCTTCGACATCAGTCAGCCGCGCCCGATCACCGGGGAGGAGCTTGGCTCAGTGGAGCGCGAGGTGAACGCGCGCATTCGCGAAAACTCGGAAGTCACGACCCGGCTGATGACCCCCGAGGCTGCCGTCGAGACCGGGGCGATGGCCTTGTTCGGAGAGAAATACGGCGACGAGGTGCGCGTGGTCTCGATGGGCGAGGGGGACGGCAACAAGGCCGCCTACTCGATCGAGCTTTGCGGTGGCACGCATGTGCGTCGTACCGGCGATATCGGGCTGTTCAAGGTCGTGTCGGAAGGCGGCGTGAGTGCGGGGGTGCGGCGGATCGAGGCCGTGACCGGCGAATCCGCACTCGGCTTGGTCGAGGCCAACGAGCAGCGGCTGCATCAGATCGCCGGCGCGGTGCGTGCAAGCCCGGCGGAAACGCCCGAGCGGGTGACGGCGCTGGTCGAGGATCGCCGCCGCTTGTCGGGGCAGGTCGCCGACCTGCAGCGCAAACTCGCCACGGGCGGGAACGGGGCGTCGGTGGAGGAGGTGGGCGGAGTTCGGCTGGCCGCGCGCAACCTGGGCGACGTGCCGCCCCGGGAGCTTAAGGGCTTGGCGGAGGCGATCGGCAAACAGATCGGCAGCGGTGTTGTGGCGCTGGTCTCCACCGCCGAGGGTAAGGCCTCCATCGTGGTCGGGGTCTCGTCCGATCTGACCAATCGCTTCAGTGCGATCGACTTGGTGCGGGCTGCGAGTACCGCGGTCGGCGGCAAGGGCGGTGGCGGCCGCCCTGACCTGGCGCAAGCCGGCGGCCCCGAGGGCCAGCGAGCCGATGCCGCGCTCGAAGCAATCAGAAGCGCGCTCGCGCTCGACTTCTAACTGGCGGGCGGCTGTCGGTCAGGTCCGCTCCGCGACCTCGTATCGCTTGAGCCAGGCCACCGCGCGTTTCCAGGCGTCCTCGGCGTCGTCCTGGCGGTAGCTCGGCCGGTAGTCGGCGTGAAAGCCGTGCGGCGCGTTCGGATACACCACGATTTCGATCGTCTTGCCGGCCGCCTTGGCCTTCTGCTCGGCTTGCTGCACGGCATCGACCGGAATGCTCGTATCCGCTCCGCCATAGAGCCCGAGCAACGGGCATTTGAGCGCCCCGGCGACGTCAAAAGCCGTTTGCGGCTGGATGGGCGAGGTCTGTCCCCCGACCGGGCCGTAGAACGCCACGGCCGCCTTGAGCGCCGGATTGTGGGCGGCGTAGAGCCAGGTGTTCCGGCCCCCGCGGCAAAAGCCGATGACCGCGAGCCGGCGCGGATCGCCGCCGTTCGCTACCGCCCATCGAGCGGCCGCATCGAGATCGGCGAGCACCTCGGCATCCGGGGTCCGCGAGATCACCTCGCGGATGATCTGCTGGGCGTCCGTCATCTGGGCGAGGTCGCCGTGGCGGGCGTAGTATTCGGGTGCCACCGCGAGGTAACCCAGTTTAGCCAGTCGGCGGCAGACATCCTTGATGTACTCGTGGACGCCGAAGATCTCCTCGTTCACCAGCACGATCGGAAAAGGACCGGCACCGTCCGGCTTGGCGGAATAGCCGGGCAACTGCCCGTCGGTGACGGGGATCGAGACCTGCCCGGCCCGCAGCCCAACAGTATCCGTGTGGATCGGCGCCGCATCGGCTCGCGCCGTGGCGGCGGTAAAGCCGGCGATGAGGCCGGTCATCAGGAATCCCCGCCGCGGCAGCGGCGCGTGCTCTGAGATCGGACGCTCCAAGCGCGCGTCCATGCGGCCTAGTCCGCCGCGAGCGGCTTGCTCATCGCGGTGTCCAGATTCTCGTCGAGCTTGGAGAGGAAATCCTGGGTGTTCAGCCATTTCTGCTCGGGGCCGACGAGCAGCGCGAGATCCTTTGTCATGAACCCGCTTTCGACCGTCTGGACGCACACTCGCTCTAATGTGTCGGCGAACCGCGTCACCTCCGGAGTTCCGTCGAACCGGCCGCGATAGGCGAGGCCGCGCGTCCAGGCGAAGATGGAGGCGATCGGGTTGGTGGAGGTTTCGCGGCCTTTCTGGTGCTCGCGATAGTGGCGGGTCACGGTGCCGTGCGCCGCCTCGCTTTCCACCGTCTTGCCGTCGGGACTGAGCAGCACGCTGGTCATCAGGCCAAGGCTGCCGAAACCCTGCGCCACGATATCGCTCTCCACGTCGCCGTCGTAGTTCTTGCAAGCCCACACATAGCCGCCCGACCACTTGAGCGCGCTCGCCACCATGTCGTCGATCAGCCGGTGCTCGTAGGTGAGCCCTTCCTTGGCAAAGCGAGCCTTGAACTCGTGGTCGAACACCTCCTGGAACACGTCTTTGAACACGCCATCGTAGGCCTTGAGGATCGTGTTCTTGGTCGACAGGTAGACCGGGTATTTGCGCGCCAGGCCGTAGTTGAACGAAGCGCGCGCGAACCCTTCGATGGACGCCGTGGTGTTGTGCATGCCGAGCGCCACGCCGGGTCCCTTGAAGTCGTGCACCTCCAAAATCTGGGGCGTGCCGCCGCCCGCCGGCTGGTAGGTGAGCGTTACCTTGCCGGGGGCGGGGATCTTGGTCTCCACCGCGCGGTAGATGTCGCCGTAGGCGTGGCGACCGATGACGATCGGACGGGTCCAATGCGGCACGAGGCGAGGGACGTTGCTGCAGATGATCGGCTCGCGGAAGATCGTGCCGTCCAAGATGTTGCGGATGGTCCCGTTCGGGCTCCGCCACATCCGCTTCAGCTTGAACTCCTCGACCCGCGCTTCGTCCGGCGTAATGGTCGCGCACTTCACGCCGACGCCGTATTGCTTGATGGCGTTGGCCGCTTGTACCGTCACCTGATCGTCTGTCTGATCGCGGTACTCGATGCCGAGATCAAAATACTTCAATTCGACATCAAGGTAGGGAAGAACCAGCTTCTCCTTGATGAAACCCCAAATGATGCGGGTCATCTCGTCCCCGTCGAGCTCGACGATGGGGTTCTTCACCTTGATCTTCGCCATACCGGATCCCTCGCGCGGGCGCGTTCCTCGGCCTAGCCGGCCGTAACCGCGCGGGACATTCGCATCCGCCTGCCGGTCGAGCAAGCCGAGCCAGTCGCGTCGCCGCGCGATGCGCCCGGCCGGAACGGCCGCCGCGAACGGGTAGGCTCAGGCCGCGGCGGAGTCTGAGAAATCAGGTTCGTACAGCTTCTCGCGGCCGCCGTGGCCGGCTTCGGTATGGCCTTGCTCGGTGGCGGCCGTGCGGAAATACTCGAGCACGAAGACGCGCACCGCGCTGGTCCGGCCGCCTGGGCCGCCCTTGGCCTCCACGCGGCGCACGATCTCTCCTACCGGAAGTTGCTCGCGCTGGCAGATCTCGTAGAGCGCCTCCCAGAGTTCCGGCTCGAGCCGCATGCTTGTGCGTCCCCGCTCCGCCACGACGTTGCGGTTAACTAGCCGACTGACCACCTGACATCTCCCATCGAAGAGGTGGCTAGAAAAAAAGCACGTCTCCGTTAAAAGAGAGTGTCTCGGCCAAATGTTCCGACAACGCGCCCAGTTTTCTACCGGCGCGATCATGCCAGACGCGGTGTACGCCTGTTAGTCACAAGGAGGTTATTTTCAAGCCGTCTCTTCGGGCGTGCGCAAGGTAAGGGAAAGAGCGTGCAACCCGGCCGCGAACTCCGCCGCTAGTGCAGCTTGGACCATCCGGTGCCGGTCCACCCGGCTATGCCCGGCGAACGCCGTTGAGACGATCACGACGTTGTAGTGGGTCTCGCCGCCGGGACGCGCGCCCGAATGGCCCGCGTGACGGGCGCTGTCGTCCGTGATCCGAAGCTCGGTTGGAGCGAATGCCTGGCGAAGCGTGGCGTCCAACCGCTGTGTGCGCGACTGCATGAGACTGATATCGGATAATCCCGAGCGGTCGCCAAGCGGGCGGTTGCTAAGCAGGACGCGCGACGCACATAAACGAGGGATGACGCGACGTGGCACAAAACGCAGGGCGTATGCCCCCGACCCGGCCGCGCCGCCGGGGCGGCATTGCGACATGCCCGACTGCTGCGAACCCGGCGAGTATCGCGCGCCCAAGTCGCGCACGACCCTCGACGATTACCACTGGTTCTGCCTCGAGCACGTCCGGGCCTACAACGCGGCCTGGGATTTCTACAAAGGCATGACGCCGGGCGAGATCGAACGCCAGCTTCGCGCCGACACCGCCTGGCAGCGGCCAAGTTGGCCTCTGGGACGGCTGGGAGCCGCGTCCTGGGAGGCCGAACTTGGTCGGCGAGACCCGCTGGACTTACTTTCGGATCGCGACCCGAAGCGCGGAGGGCATGGGAGCGGGCCGCCTACCCCGCCCGAACTGCGTGAACCGCTCGCAGCACTCGGCTTGTCGTGGCCGACCACGCTCGACGAAGTGAAGGCGCGCTATAAGGAACTCGCCAAGCGTCATCACCCGGACGCCAATGGCGGCGACCGAGGGGCGGAAGAGCGTCTGAAGGCGATTAACCTGGCCTATGCCGCCGTCCGCAACCGGCTGGCCGCTCCGCGCTTCGCCGCCGCCGGGTAGTGCAAGGAAGCCGGCATCTTTTGCGCCCTGCCGGGCGGGTCTACTATCTCGGGCGCACCACGGGACACGCTGCTAGATGAACAAGGTCGCAACCCTCGCCGAACTTCGTCCTACGTCTGCGATCAATCTGCCGGACACGTCGGTGCAGGCGCGGCAAACGTTCGGGATCGACGCCGACATGGAGGTGCCGGCGTTTTCGGTGCGAACCGAACATGTGCCGGACCTCGACGACGCCTATCAATTCGACAAGGAGACCACGCTGGCCATCGTTGCCGGGATCACGTTCAACCGGCGAGTGATGATTCAGGGCTATCACGGCACTGGCAAGTCGACGCACATCGAGCAAGTCGCGGCGCGACTGAATTGGCCGTGCATCCGCGTCAACCTCGACAGCCACATCAGCCGTATCGACCTGATCGGCAAGGACGCGATTGTTCTGAAGGACGGCAAGCAGGTTACCGAGTTCCGCGAAGGCATCCTGCCCTGGGCGTTGCAGCACGCCTGCGCGCTCGTGTTCGACGAATACGACGCGGGCCGTCCGGACGTGATGTTCGTGATCCAGCGGGTGCTTGAAGTGGAAGGCAAACTGACCCTGCTCGATCAGAACCGCGTTATCCGGCCGCATCCCTCGTTTCGCCTGTTCTCGACGTCGAACACCGTAGGTCTTGGAGACACGACGGGGCTGTATCACGGCACGCAGCAGATCAATCAGGGGCAGATGGACCGCTGGAACATCGTGGCCACGCTGAACTACCTCCCGCACGGTCAGGAGACGGCCATCGTGCTTGCCAAGCTGGGAATGGATGGCAACCCGGACGCGGCAACGCGCAAGCGGGTCGAGAGCATGGTGGCGTTGGCGGATCTGACGCGCGCCGGTTTCATCAATGGCGACATCTCCACCGTCATGTCGCCCCGCACCGTCATCACCTGGGCGGAGAACGCGCGCATCTTCGGCGACATCGGGTTCGCCTTTCGGGTGACCTTCCTCAACAAGTGCGACGAGGCGGAGCGCGCTACGGTGGCTGAGTATTACCAGCGCTGCTTCAACGAGGACATTCCGACCGGCGCCCTGGCCCGCAAGGCCGGCTGACGCGGCGATGAGCGGGGCCGGCAAGGACAACCGCGCGGACGAGTTCAAGCGCGCGACGGCCGGGGTTCTCCGCGCGATCGCCGAAGTGCCGGACGTCCAGGTGAACTTCCAGCCCGGACCATCGGGCCTCGCCGGCAAGCGGGCCAGGCTGCCACTGCCGACCCGGGCCTTGCCGCCAGCCGAAATCGCCAAGCTGCGGGGGGCCTCGGACGCGATCGCGCTCCGGTTGCGGCATCACGATGACGTGGTCCACGCGGCCCGCAGCCCGTCCCGGCGTGAGGCGAAGGACGTCTACGACGCCCTCGAGCAGGCTCGCGTGGAAACCGTCGGTGCCCGCCACATGGCGGGCGTGTCGGCCAACCTGCGGGCTCGGCTGGTTGATGAGTGCGAGGCCGAGGGCTTCGACCGCATGACCCGGAAGGATCAGCTGCCGATCCAGCACGCGCTGGCGCTGCTGGCGCGGGAGCAGATGTCCGGAGACGCGGCTCCTGAGGCGGCGCGCCGGGTGCTCGATCTGTGGCGCGACTCACTTGGCGAGAGCGCGGCGCTCGCCCTCGACGACCTCAGGCACAGTCAGGAGGATCAGAACGCCTTCGCCCGCGCGGCACGCCGCCTGCTCGCGGCGCTCGATCTGGCCGAGGCAGAGGCGGATGCCGAGGCGGACGACCAGGACGAGCAGGGCGAGGAGGGCGCCGAACAGTCGAGCGCGCAAGACAATCAGGAGGGCACGAGCGAAAGCCAGTCCGAAACGGAAAGCACGCTGGGCGCGCAGCCCGAGGAGATGGAAGGGGAAGCGGCGGACGACGAAGGCAGCGATGACGCCGAGGAAGACGCCGCGGCAGCGGAAGGCGACGACCGCCCGGGCGGGCCCACAGCCGCGGCGCGACCGCAACCTTCCCGATGCCGAGGGGGCATACCGTCCGTACACGAAGGCGTTCGACGAGGAAGTGTCCGCTGAGGATCTCTGCGATCCCGGACGAACTGAGCCGGCTACGCCAACAGCTCGACCAGCAATTGCAGCATCTGCAGGGGGTAATCTCCAAGCTCGCCAATAGCCTGCAGAGGCGGCTGCTCGCGCAGCAGACGCGGGCCTGGGAGTTCGATCTCGAGGAGGGGCTGCTCGACGCCGGGCGGTTGTCGCGGGTGGTCGTCAACCCGATGCAGGCGTTGTCTTACAAGCGCGAGCTCGACATGGAGTTCCGGGATACCGTCGTCACCCTGCTGATCGACAACTCAGGTTCCATGCGCGGGCGGCCCATCACGGTGGCCGCTATGTGCGGCGACATACTGGCCCGCACTTTGGAGCGATGCGCTGTCAAGGTGGAGGTGCTCGGCTTCACCACGCGCGCTTGGAAAGGCGGCCAGAGCCGGGAGCGATGGGTGCAGGACGGCAAGCCGCGCACGCCGGGTCGACTGAACGACCTCCGACATATCATCTACAAGGCGGCCGACGCACCCTGGCGTCGGGCGCGCAAAAATCTCGGGCTGATGCTGCGGGAAGGTTTGCTCAAGGAGAACATCGACGGCGAGGCGCTGCTTTGGGCGTATCGCCGCCTACTGGCACGGCCGGAGCACCGGCGCATTCTCATGGTGATCAGCGACGGCGCGCCGGTGGACGACTCCACCTTGTCGGTTAATCCCGGCAACTACCTCGAGAAGCACCTGCGTGAGGTGATCCGCGATATCGAAGGCCGCGAGTTCGTGGAGCTGATTGCGATCGGCATCGGCCACGACGTGACCCGCTACTATCGCCGCGCCGTGACGATCGTGGACGCCGAGGAGCTGGGTGGCACGATGATGAAGAAGCTCACCGAACTGTTCGACGAGGACGCCGAGATGGCGTGGCGCATGGCGGCCGCGGAGCGCTCGGCGCTGGTGGTGTGAGGACCACCCGTTCCGTGCCGTGAGACAGGCCCGAAACGGAGCGCGATGATCCGCTCTCCGCGACCAGCTGGTTACACGGTGGCGCGCCCGCGATCAGGCTCCGCCGGCTGCCGCCTCGCGCTTGGCGCGAGCGCGCAGGATGCGGCGCTTCACGACCTGGGCCGCTTCCGGCAGCTTGCGGTTCGGCGTACCAAGCAGGAAAGCGTCGATGCCGCCGTTGTGCTCGACCGTGCGGATGGCTCGGGTCGACAGGCGCATATACACGTTCGCGCCTAGGGCGTCGGACAGCAAGGACGCCCTCTGCAAGTTCGGCAGGAAGCGGCGACGGGTCTTGTTGTTGGCGTGACTGACGTTGTTGCCCGTCAACACGCCCTTGCCCGTGATCTGGCAGCGGCGGGACATCGTTGTAACCCCGGTCGGTAGCTGGAAGCCGCGGGTTATGGCGAACACGTGCCGCAAGGTCAAGCGAGCCGGTCACGGCCGTCATCCTTAGCAATCCTTAATCACTCCGTAGTAGCGTAGTTGCGGGCAGGCGAGCCACGCCGCTCTTTTGTGCGCTTGTATTGTCGATCACTGCCTGCCAGCACTTCCGCTAGGAGCCGCAATGTCAGGTCACCGCATCTTGTCCGCGCTCATAGTGCTCGCCGTGGCGGCTTGCAGCAGCAGCAGTGGCGGCAGCGGCGGGTCCACGCCTTCGACCACCCATGTCATCGTGGTGCCCGAGAAGCGGGCGACGGTCTGCTCGGATGGGTCCCTGCCACCCTGCCGATGACACGTTACGGGCGGGCGGCCGCCGCGACTGGCGCCCGTAGCCCGCAAAGCGCGACCGCTCGCGCACGATCCACGACTTGGCCCGACAGGATCACGCCCGTGGGGTCCAGAGGTACTCCGGCAGCCGCAAGCGCCTCGGCGCTCCAGCGATTGCAGGTTCGGGCAAGGGAGTACCGGCGTGCTCGCCGCGTAGAACTGTCCGCCATCCAGCCAGGCTCGGCCGAGCAGGCGCGGGCCGCCCTCGGTGTCCTTGGCGAGCTCCCGCCAAAGAAACGCTGATAGCGCCTGGGCACCCCCATCGGGCAACGGAAGCACGACCGAAGCCCCGGGCTCATAGCCGGCTTCCGGCGGCACCGAGAGTCCGATCACAAGGATCGCCGCCGGGCCGGGGATGGGCCCGAGGATGTATTCGGACCAGTCGTCAGGCGCCGCGGTGAGGAAGGTCCGCTTGCCGTAGCTGAACACGAACGAGCGGGCGCCCGGAAAAATGCTGCGGAACACGGAAAGCGGCCCCGACATCTCATCGGCCGGGATGCCGATGTCGGTGTGCCAACCGTGATCGATGATGACGGCCGTGTCGCCGCCGGTCCGCCGCGCGAGACAAACCGCAGCTGGTGGTTGGCCGGCGCAGCCCGCCAAGAATAACAGAATGAGAGACGCGCGCGCGAGCCGAGCCGGTTGGATCAACCTTTCGCCATCCCTTTGTCGCCAGCTCACGCCGCTCCTGGATCGAGGTTGTCGCAACCTGGTCGTTTCGTATCCGCGTATGTGCCGGACTAGGCGGGCCATTACTGATCGGTATACTCGCCGGGCGCGGCAGCACCACGCTTGGTGCGGAGCGTCGCCGGCCGCAACCGCGACCATCGGGTGGAAACAAAGGAGCTGCGAATGAGTTTGAAAGGCGCGGGCTATATCGCCGGTGCTTGGGAGCACCCCACGCGCAAGGCGACCGATAAGTCGGTGGCGCAGCTGCATGCGGAGTGCGCCAAGGGCGCGCTGGATGACGCGGGTCTCACCAAGGATGACGTGGACGGCTATTTCTGCGCTGGCGACGCGCCGGGAATGGGTCCGCTCAGCATGGCGGATTACCTGAACCTCAAGCTTCGCCACGTGGACGCCACGGACATCGGCGGCTCCTCGTATCAGATGCTGGTCGGACACGCCCTGGAGGCGATCCAGGCCGGCCGCTGCAACGTCGCGCTGATCACCCTGGCCGGCCGGCCGCGCAGCGAGGGGATGGCGACCGGCACGGCCGCGCGCGCCGGCAACCCGGCGCAGCCTGACATGATGTTCGAATACCCCTACGGGCCCACCGTGGTGAACATGTACGCGATGTGCGCGGCCCGCCACATGTACCAGTACGGCACGACCAGCGAACAGCTGGCATGGATCAAGGTGGCTGCCTCGCATCACGCGCAGCACAACGAGCACGCGATGCTGCGCAACGTGGTCACGGTCGCGGACGTGGTGAACTCGCCCATGGTCTCGACGCCGCTGCATCGGCTCGATTGCTGCGTCATCAGTGACGGCGGGGGCGCGCTGGTGGTGACAAAGCCGGAAATCGCCAAGAGCCTCAAGCGTCCACTGGTCAAGGTGATCGGGGTCGGGGAGGC
Organism: uncultured Alphaproteobacteria bacterium; assembly: GCA_963757115.1. Lineage (GTDB taxonomy): Bacteria > Pseudomonadota > Alphaproteobacteria > Acetobacterales > Acetobacteraceae > CAVWQV01. The sequence goes on from CAVWQV010000017.1 coordinate 53,044, forward strand.
GACTAAGGGGCAGATGGCCGGCCAGGTGGATCTCACCTATTCGGGCGCGCGGTACTCCGGACCGGCCGCGTTCGAGATGGCCGGCGTGCGGCCGTCGGACATCAAGTACACCTCCATCTACGACAGCTTCACCATCACGGTGCTGATGCAGATCGAGGATCTTGGCTTCTGCGAGAAGGGGCAGGGCGGCAAGTTCGTCCAGGACGGCAACCTGATCGCCGGGTCAGGGCAAGCTGCCGTTCAACACCGACGGCGGCGGGTTGTGCAGCAATCATCCGGCCAATCGCGGCGGCATCACCAAGATCATCGAGGCGGTGCGCCAAGCGCGCGGCGAGGCAAATCCGGCGGTGCAGGTTCCGAACGCCAACCTCGTGCTGGCGCACGGAACGGGCGGATCGCTCGGGACGCGGCACGGCAGCGCCACCGTTATCCTCGAGCGGGAGTAAGCATACATGGCTGAAGCGAAGATCGGCTTCGTCGGCGAGGCCGGCACCAACCCCGAGGTCAAGCCGTACTGGGACGGCTGCAACGAAGGCAAGCTGCTGCTTACCCGCTGCAAGGACACCGGCAAGGTGTTCAGTTATCCTCGCGGCGTTTCCCCGTTTACCCTGTCCAGCAACGTCGAATGGTTCGAGGCCAAGGGTACCGGCGTCATCTACTCGTTCAGCACGATGGAACGGGCCAACCCGCCCTATACCATTGCCTACGTTACCCTGGACGAGGGCACCACGATGATGACCGGCATCGCCGACTGCGATTTCTCGGCTTTGAAGATCGGCCAGAGAGTAAAGGTCGTGTTCAAGGCGAGTGAGACCGGACAGAAGGTGCCGTTCTTCACGCTCGCTTAAGCGTCTTGCTTCCCCTCACTCGGCCCTTCTCTTCGGGACAGAGGGCCGGGTGAGGATAAGGGCTGCCCCGGCCGGTTGGACGAACCGGCCGCTTGGGTGCTCGGCACCTCCGTCACAGGCGTAGTGCCTCGACAGGGTGAACCGTCAAGCAACCGGCGAGGCGGAACCGGAGCTTGCACCGAGGCGTCATGCTTCCTGCCACAAATGGAGGAGCACATGGCGGACGAACCCAAGCACGAAAAGGCGCGCGACTTAGCGGAAAAGGCGTTGGACGAATACGCCAAGGGGGACGACGCCAAGGGCGACAAGCTGGCCGAACAGGCGGCGAAGCTCGATCGCTCGGCGGTCGAGGAAGTCGTCGAGGAAATCGACGAGGACTCCGGTTCGAACCACGACACCCCGGCCTGAGGCTTGCCTGATCGGTTCGGCGACCCGATTTTTCGGAGCGTCGAACCGGAGCCTGCATGTCATCCTACGTAGACGTCGTCGTGATCGGGGCGGGCGTCGCTGGCCTCGCGGCAGCGGCCGCGGTCGGCGCGGACGGCCGAAGCGTCGCCTTGCTCGAAGCATCGAGCCGCATTGGCGGACGCGCCTGGACGGTTCGCCCGCCCATGCTCGGCGGGGCGCATTTCGATATGGGCGCGATCTGGCTGCATTCCGCCGCGCACAATCCGCTCGTGCCGATCGCCCGGGACGCGGGCGAAACCTTGATCGATGCGGACGCGATCCGTCGTCGCCGGCTGTTCGTTGGCGGCCGGCCCGCCTCGGAGGCCGAGCGGGCCGACTACGAAGCGGCGTGGGATCGCTACGAAGCCGCCGCCGAGCAACTCCTTGCGCCGGGACAGCCCGACCTCAGCCTTGCCGCCGTGGCCCGCAGCCTGCCAGACGATCCCTGGGCGGTGACGGTTGAGACGTGGGAGGGGCCAGTGATCGGGGCGGCCGAAGCCGCCGAGTTCAGCCTTCGCGACTGGAAGAGCAACGCGCTCGAAGGCGGCAATATCCTGATCGGCGGTGGCCTCGGCGACTTCGTCCGGCGCCGGTTGGCGCCGCCCGAGAATAGCCTCCAACTCGAGACGCCGGTCCGCCGGTTGCGGTGGCAGGAAGCAGGGGGCGGGGTGGCCGTCGACACCCCGCGCGGCACCATCCGCGCGGCGTCGTGCATCGTCACGGTGTCAACGGGCGTGCTGTCGGGGGGATCGATCGCGTTCGAGCCGGCCCTGCCCCCCATGGTGCAAGACTGCCTGCACGGTCTGCCGATGGGCCTCGCCCTCAAGGTCGTTCTCCGAGCCTCTGGCCCGGATCGGCTCGACCTGCCTCCGTTCGCGTCCGTGTCCAAGCGCTTCGAGCGGAGTGGCGATCCTGCCGTGGTATTCAGTTTCTGGCCCTGGGGCTACGATTTCGCGAGCGCCTGGATCGGTGCGTCGACCGCGTGGGAGTTGACCCGCGCCGGCCCGGCCGCCGCCGCGGACTTCGCCCTGGGGGAGCTGCGATCGCTGTTCGGCTCGCGTGTGGACCGCGCCTTCCTGCCCGGTCCCGCGCTGGTCACCGAATGGGGTAGTGATCCGTTGTTTGGGGGCGCCTACGCCTACGCGCGGCCGGGACATGCCGCCGATCGCCGCCGGCTGGGCGAGCCGCTCGCCGATGGACGGCTGATATTCGCCGGCGAGGCCACGCATCCGACCATGGCGGGCACGGTAGGCGGGGCATGGCTAAGCGGCGCGGCCGCCGCGCGCGCGACCCTCGGTGCGGCGAAAGGCTGAGCGATGCGTCTCCGGTTCTGGCAGCGTCCCCGCGTCAACGTCATCGAGCTGCACGGGCTGATCGCGACGCGAGCGGGGGCGCTGAACGCCAGCGCGTTCGCCCCGCTGATCGAGCGGGCTTTCCGCGCGGCCGGGAAGGGCGGCGACGTGGTTCTCGACATTGACAGTCCGGGCGGTTCGCCGGTGCAGTCCGACCTTCTCGCGACGTTGATCCGGCGCCATGCCGACAAGGTGGGCGCCCGGGTGACGGCGGTGATCCAGGAGGTCGGCGCGTCCGGCGGCTACTGGCTCGCCTGCGCGGCGGACGAGATTCTAGCCAGTCCCATGAGCGTCGTAGGTTCCATCGGCGTCGTTGGAGGGGGCTTCGGCTTCACCGAGCTGATCGAGCGGCTTGGCGTGCAGCGCCGGCTGTACACGGCGGGCACCAACAAGGCGCGGCTCGACCCGTTCAGCCCCGAGCGCGGCGACGACGTGGCATTCGTCAAGACGGTGATGGGCGACCTGCACGCGCGCTTCAAGGATTGGGTGCGCAGCCGCCGCGGCGACCGGCTCCGCGCCGACGAAGCGGCGTTGTTCGATGGTGGCTGGTTTCTTGGCGACCGTGCGATGGCGCTCGGGCTTGTGGACGGATTCGGCGATCTCGACGGCGTAGTGCGCCGGCTCGGCGGCGAGCGGGCGGTGTCGCGGGTATTCCGGCCGCGTCGGCGCGGCCTTTTGCGGCGGCTTCCCCGGCTGGCGGTGGAGGCTGTCATCGAAGCCGCCGAGGAGCGGCGCGGTCGGATCAGCCTGCTCGGCGGCCCAGGACCGTGGGGCGGCTAAGCGGTTGAACCAACGACACCGTCTCCGTGCGGTCCTCGATCGCGGCGCCGAGCCCGGCCGACAGTTCGCGAGCAGACTCCATCAGGTTGGGAAGCAGGGCGCGGGCGCGCGTCAGCCGGAGCCGCAAGGCAGGGGCCGCGATGAATAGAATAGCGGCCACGGTGCCCGTGCCGTCTCGGATCGGTGCCGCGATGGCGACGGCGCCGGGCTCCACCTCCTCGGAGGTCAGCAGCCAGCCACGGGCTTCGATGCGCGCGAGATCGGCCTTGATCCAGGCAGGGTCGATCCGGGTGGATGGGGTGAACCGCGGCAACCGCAGCCCGAACACCTGTCGCTGAATGGCTTCTGGCGCGTAGGCGAGCAGGAGCCGGCTTGGGCCCGCGTGCAAGGGCCGCCTTCGACCGACCTCGGCGTAGATGCGGAGCGCTCCGTCCGGCCGATACACCGCGACCGTCTCGGCTTCGACCCCGTCGCGAACCCGGAGATAGACCGCTTCGCCGCAGGCGCTCCCGAGTGCCGCCATGACGGGCCGGGCGATGGCCGCGAGCGCGCCCTGGGACGAGGCGGCGTTGCCGAAGCCGCCCCAGCGCGCGCCAAGTCGCCATGACCCTCGCGCTTCGTCCTGGATGGCGAACCCCCGCGCCTCCATGGTCCGGAGCAGGCGGAACCCGGCGGTTCTGGTGCACCCCGCTTCCTTGGCAAGCTCGGCCAGTGGCGCGGGGCCGATTCGAACCAACGCCTCGAGCAGATCGAGCGCCCGGTCGACGGCGGCAATGCTGTAGCCGCGGGTTCCGCGCCCGTTGGTGTCGATTGTGGCTGATGATCGCTCGGCCGACTGCAAAGTGCGGATGCCGCTGCCCTCCTCGCCGCGAAGCTGTTACGCTGTAGCGGCTGGCGCATTCGATCGCGTTACTTAGCCGTCATTCCGACGGCCCAATTCTCCGCACCGCCAAGCTGGGGGCGCTGATACCGGTCAGGTCCGGCCAATCCTGCGCGCGAGCCGCGCCGCTTGTGGCGTCGGGCGGCGTGCGGTAAAGCGCCGCCTCTCGCACGCAAAGTGGGCCTTTGCCGCGGGGATCGGCGGTGAGGGCGGGCGTGGTGGAATTGGCAGACACGCCAGATTTAGGTTCTGGTGGCGCAAGCCGTGGGGGTTCAAGTCCCTCCGCCCGCACCAGAGGTGCGGCTGCTAGTTGGGGAATGCGGGTCGATGCAGGTTACCGAGACGCTCGTTGAGGGGCTCAAGCGCGCCTACGACGTGGTGGTCCCAGCCACGGAGATCGAAACGCGGCGTACGGCCCGGCTGACCGATCTCGGGAAAAACCTGCGCTTGCCGGGCTTCCGGCCGGGCAAGGTTCCGATGCAGGTCGTGCGGCAGCGGTTCGGCAATGCGGTAAGCGCCGAGGTGCTCCAGGAATCGGTGGACGAGGCGACCCGGCAGGTGATCTCCGATCGCGGCCTCCGCCCCGCGATGCAGCCCAAGGTGAATGTCACAAGTGTCGACATGGTCGGCCGGGACGCCCGAGACCTCGAGTTTCGTGTCGAGCTCGAGGTGTTGCCGGAGATCGCAATGCCCGACTTTGCTGATCTCGGGTTGACCCAACTCAACGCGGAAGTGTCCGACGAATTGGTCGACAAGGCCTTGGCCGAACTCGCGTCCCGCAACCGCGAGCTCCAGGACGTCGAGGAGGATCGGGGTGCCGCCAAGGACGAGACCTTGACGGTGGATTTCAAGGGCACCGTCGACGGGGTGGAGTTTCCCGGCGGAACGGCCACCGATATGGACGTGGTGGTGGGCGGCGGCGGCTTCATTCCGGGCTTTACCGAGCAGCTCGAAGGCATGCGCGCCGGTGAAACCCGGACGATCTCCGTGACCTTCCCCGCCGAGTACGGTGTAGCGGAACTTGCGGGCAAGGCGGCCGAATTCGAGGTCACGGCCAAGAAGTTGCGTCGTCCCCTCGACACCGCGCTCGATGACGCCTTCGGCGAAAAGATGGGGTTCGACAACCTTGCCGATCTGCGCCAGGCGATCAGCGGTCGAATGGCCCGCGAGTACCAGCAGCTTTCGCGGCTGCGACTCAAGCGCCAGTTGCTGGATGCGCTCGCTACCAAGGCCACCTTCACCCCGCCCCAAAGCATGGTGGACGCCGAGTTCGACCAGATCTGGCAGCGTATCGAGGCCGACCGCAAGGAGGGTCGGCTCGACCCGGAGGATGCCGCCAAGACCGAGGAGGACCTGAGGGCCGAGTACCGCGCCATCGCCGACCGTCGGGTGCGGCTCGGCCTGTTGTTGGCGGAGATCGGCCGAAGCAATGGCGTCACGGTGACCGCCGACGAGATGACCCGCGCAATGCGTGCCGAGGCGATGCGCTACCCGGGCCAGGAAACGCAGGTGATGGAGTTCTTCCGCAAGAACCCGCAGCTCGCAGAAAACCTGCGCGGCCCGATCTTCGAGGAGAAGGTAGTCGATTATGTGGTCGAGTTGGCCAACGTCACCGACCAGACGGTGACGCCCGAGGAGTTGGCGCGCGACCCTGATCAGTCCTTGCCATCCGAGCCGCCAGCTCGCGAGCCCGATCAGGCGTCAACCGAGGCGGCGGTGGCCGATCAGGGAGCTGCCGAAACGGGGCCGGAAGGCTAAAGCAGCTTGGCGCTCCGGATTCGCCATCCGTTGACCGTGCGTTAGCTTGGCTTGTGTAAAGCGGGCCGACGCCCACCGAACGACCGGCTAGAAGCGGCGCGAAGCCGAACTATGTTATCCTGGTGAATGCCTGTGTAAAGGATGGCGACATGCGCGATCGGGACCCGGTCGAAGTCTACGGCAACACGTTGGTGCCGATGGTCGTGGAACAGACGGCCCGTGGCGAACGAGCGTTTGACATCTACTCGCGGCTTCTGAAGGAACGGATCATCTTCCTGACCGGGGCGGTGTTCGATCAGGTGAGCGCGCTGATATGCGCCCAGTTGCTGTTTCTCGAGTTGGAGAACCCGAACAAGGACATCGCCTTTTACATCAACAGTCCGGGCGGCGTGGTCTCGGCCGGCCTCGCGATCTACGACACCATGCAATACATAAGGAGCCCGGTGAGCACGGTCTGCATCGGCCAGGCGGCGTCCATGGGCTCGCTGCTGCTCTGCTCGGGAGCCGCGGGCAAGCGGTTCGCGTTACCGAATGCCCGCGTCATGGTGCATCAGCCCTCCGGCGGCGCTCAGGGTCAGGCGACGGACATCGAGATCCAGGCTCGTGAAATCCTGACGCTTCGCAAGCGGCTGAACGAAATCTATGTTCGCCATACGCACCAGCCCATCGAAGCAATCGAGCGGAAGCTTGAACGCGACACCTACATGTCGGCCGAGGAGTTCGCGGGATTTCGGGATTGTCGACCAGGTTGTCGAGAACCGCCCGGTCCCCGCGGAGGAGTCCGGTCGGTCCTGATCGGGTTCAAGCGGCCCGCTAGTCCTGGCGCGGGCCTTGCTTGGGTGTTGTTATGGCGTAGCTCGCCTTAGGGCGCGCCCGTCTTCGCCGGACTGGGTTCTTGTCGGGCTCCTCCGGCGGGGGCTAGCTCGCCCGTTACGTCCCCGGTCGGCCGGGGCAGGAGTGTCCATGGGTAAGCCCCCAAAATTTTCGAAAAACACGCTCTATTGCTCGTTTTGCGGCAAGTCGCAGCACGAGGTTCGCAAGCTCATCGCCGGCCCGACGGTGTTCATCTGCGACGAGTGCGTCGAGCTTTGCATGGACATCATCCGCGAGGAGCACAAGACGCATCTTGTAAAGTCTCGCGACGGGGTGCCGACGCCGCGTGAGATCTGCAAGGTGCTGGACGACTACGTCATCGGCCAGGACCATGCGAAGCGCGTGCTCGAGCGTCGCTGTCCACAACCACTACAAGCGGCTTGCCCACGGCCAGAAGAACAACGACGTCGAGATCGCCAAGTCGAACATCCTGTTGGTCGGCCCGACCGGCTCGGGGAAAACTCTGCTCGCCCAGACCCTGGCGCGCATCCTGGACGTCCCGTTCACCATGGCGGACGCCACCACACTGACGGAAGCGGGGTACGTCGGCGAGGATGTGGAGAACATCATACTCAAGCTCCTCCAATCGGCGGACTACAACGTCGAGCGGGCGCAGCGCGGCATCGTCTATATCGACGAGGTCGACAAGATCAGCCGCAAGTCGGACAATCCTTCGATCACGCGGGATGTGAGCTGGCGAAGGGGTGCAGCAGGCGCTGCTCAAGATCATGGAGGGAACGGTCGCCTCCTGCCGCCCCAGGGCGGGAGAAAGCACCCTCAGCAGGAATTCCTGCAGGTCGACACCACCAACATCCTGTTCATCTGCGGTGGGGCGTTCGCCGGGTCTCGAGCGGATTATCGGCGCACGCGGCAAGGGCTCGGGCATCGGCTACGGCTCGGAGGTCCGGGCGCCCTGACGAGCGGCGCATGGGGGCGATCCTGCGCGAGGTGGAGCCCGAGGATCTGTTGAAGTTCGGGCTGATACCGGAGTTCATCGGCCGGCTTCCCCGTGGTCGCCACGCTCGAGGATCTGGACGAAGAATGCGCTGGTGGAAATCCTCACCAAGCCGAAGAACGCCCTGCTCCAGGGAGTAGCGGCCGGTTGTTCGAGATGGAGGGTGTAAAGCTGTCCTTTACCGAGGACGCGCTACGCTCGGTGGCGACGCTGGGCGACGCCCGCAAGACGGGGCTCGCGGGCCTGCGCTCGATCATGGAGGCGATTTTGCTGTCCACCATGTTCGAGCTGCCGGGCCTCGACGGGGTGGAGGAGGTGGTCATCAACCGCGAAGTAGCCGAATCCCGCGCCAACCCGCTTTATCTCTATGGCAAGGAGCGGGCGGAAACCAGCGCCTGACCCTCGCATCCTCGGTCGCCGGACCGGTGACTGAGGTTTTCAAGGCCTTGTGGCCGGATGTGCCCGTGCCGATATCGGCCCATCACCCGAGCGGGCGGCTAGCCCGGAGATGGGTGCTCGATGGGGCCTGGCGCGTGCCGCTGACGGGCGAACCAGGCTCCGACTGTCCTAAAGGAGGTCAACAATGACGCAATCCGATCGCCCCGGGGGCTCCAAGCCAGAGGCCCCGGAGCCGGAGGCGGTGCGAGGTGAGCTTGGGCGCGGGCGAAGTGCTGCCCGTGCTGCCGCTTCGCGACATCGTCGTGTTTCCGCACATGATCGTCCCGCTGTTCGTGGGCCGCGAGAAATCCGTCCGCGCGCTCGAAGCGGTGATGAAGGAAGACAAGCAGATCCTGCTGATCGCGCAGAAGAGCGCCGAACAGAACGATCCCTCGGCCGATGACATCTATCGGGTCGGCACGGTTTCGACGATCCTGCAGCCGCTCAAGCTTCCGGATGGGACGGTCAAGGTGCTGGTGGAAGGCGGCAAGCGCGCCCGGATTACGGCCTTCAAGGAGACGGACAGCTATTTCGAGGCGTTCACCGAGGTGTTGCCCGATGTCGCGGGCGAACCCAAGGAACTAGAGGCGCTCGGGCGCAGCGTAATCGCCCAGTTCGAGCATCGGTACGCGGGGCGCTGTGGGCGTGGCGTACCACCTGATCACGGCGTCCAACCGCATCGAGCGCGCTGCCGGAGCTTCGGCGCAGAGGTGTTCAAACTCGTCACTCCCCGCCGGATACCCGCGAGATTCGCTCAATACTTCGTCGAGCTCGAACCGGGGGGTACCCCGGGGCGCCCGCTAATTGCGCCGGGGTTCGAGCATTTCCTCTACGGCCTCGCCGGCGCGGCAACCAGCATCGATGGGATGGAGCAGCTCCTGTCCCAGGGCCGCTTTGCATATCTCCCCCCGGCCGAGGGGTTTGAACTGCGCAACCCCTCTAATGGCCGGGCCGACTACTGTGGATGAAGCGGCGGTACCAATCCTTCAGCAGGCTCGAACACCCAGTCAGCGGCGCCGGCGACCGAGCCAGATGACGGAAGTCGAGTATCTGCCGGGACTATGGCGAACGGAGCTGATCGGCGAGGATGACCCACGCTATGATTTCACGATGGTTCGCATGCGTTTTGAGCCTGGGGTCGATCTCGGAAAGTGGAGATGCACGACGAGGAGCATGGGTTGTACATGACAGCTGGCGGCGGCTGTACCTGCTTGGCTCAGATCAGCATCATGTCCAGTGTGGCGACTTCATCTACATGGCGCCCTATTGCCCGCAATCGTTCGTTGCGGACGCGGCGTCGGTGGCGAGTACCTGCTCTACAAAGATAGTGTCCGTGATGGCTTCTAACGCCAGCGACATCGGCACGCGCGACAACTGAGCTCATTGAGCAGTTCGAGCAACTGGCAGTGATTAACTCGGATCCGGACGCTGGGGGCATCACGCGGAGGTGTTCACCGCGGAATACATGGCCGCAACGACCGCGTCGCAGGGTTGATGACGGATGCCGGCTTGAGCGTGAGAGTCGACTCGTTCGGCAACCTCTGGGGAACCCTTGTGGGGGACGAAGCGGGCGCCCGGCGGTGCTCACCGGATCGCACATCGACACGACACTGAACGCCGGCCGCTACGACGGTGTGCTCGGAGTGCTTGGAGGGATTGAGGCGATCCGAAGACTCCGTGCCGATGGATACGAGCCGTGCGGTCAATTCAAGTCGTGTGCTTTGCCGGCGAAGAGCCGCGCTTCGGCTCTGGCTGCCTTGGAAGCCGCGCGATGATGGGGATGCTCTCGCGCCCGGATCTTGACGAAATGGGGACCGCGCCGGAATCTCCATCGCGGAGGCGATGCGCAGCGTCGGGCTCGATCCCGACCGGATCGACGAGGCGTTGCTGGACCCGTCCGCCGTATATGCGTTTGTCGAGCTGCACATCGAGCAAGGGAACGTGCTCGAGGAACGGGGCTTCCCGATCGGCGTCGTCACGCACATCGCCGCACCGCACGACCTGCTCGTGTCGGTGACGGGAAGCGCCGCTCACGCAGGCGCAACCCCAATGGGCGCACGGCGGGACGCCCTGGCCTGTGCGGCTGAGATCGTTCTCGCGGTCGAGCGACTCGCGAGCCGGATCACCCAGCGGCACGACCGTCGGCACGGTAGGCGTTGTCGAGGCTCGGCCCGGGGCAATCAACATTAGTGCCGGGAGAAGTCACGTTGCAGGTCGATATCCGGGACCACGACAGCGCGGCTCGTACGGGCGTGGTCGACGATTTCGTCGCCTCTGCGCAAGCGATCGCGCGACGCCGGCGAGTCGACTACGAGATCACCACGATCATCGAGGACAAGCCCGCCGCGTGCAACGCACCGTAGTGAGTGCGGCGCGGACGGCATGCGAACAGCTCGATGTTCCGTTCATCGAGATGGCCAGTGGCGCCTATCACGACGCGATGGTGCTGGGCGCGAAGATCCCGATGGGGATGATCTTCGTCCCAAGTCGAGGCGGGATCAGCCACTCGCCGCTGGAATACACCGCGCCGGAGGAGCTCGAGCGCGGCATCGATGCGCTAGCAGCGACATTGAGCATCCTCGCCGCCTCTTCTGACAACTGAGGTGAGCAGCAAGATCGTCATTGGCGAGCATCGTCTCTCGTGGAACGACTACGAAGCGGTGGTGTACGACGGCGCCGAAGTCGAGCTCTCGACCGCAACCGGATCGCTGAGCACCGCGATACGCTCGAGCGGCTTGTAGACGCCGGGGCGGTGATCTACGCGGTCAACACCGGGTACGGGGCGAGCGCAAACGCCGCAGTGCGACCTGAGTCGATCCAGCGCGTTCAAGCCAACACACTACGCTCGCACGCACAGGGGCTAGGGGAGCCAGCGCCCGAGCACATTGTGCGCGGTCAATTGCTGGTCAAGGCGCAGGAGTACGCTCAGGGGCCGCCAGCAGTGCGCAGGGTCATCGTCGAGCGGCTGATCGACCTCCTCAACCGGCGCTGGCATCCAGTCGTGCCGGTGCGGGGTTCGCAGTCGGCGTCCGGGGATCTGATTCCGAACGCGCACATCGGGATCGCGTTGATCGGAGAGGGCGAGCTAATCGTGAGGGGCGACATGCGGCGGGCCGAGCGAGATCGTCAGCTTGCCTTTGAGACCGGAGATGAAGGAGGGAGTGGCGATCACCAACGATTGCTCGTTCGCCGCGGCATGGGCCTTCGACGCAATACGGTCGGCCCAGCGACTTCTTGAACGGACCGAGATCGTCGCCGCGATGACGCTGCAGGCGCTTCGCGGATTCGTGGAGGCCTTCGACGAGCGGCTGATCGCAACGAGGCCTCACCCCGGCGCCATCGAGACCGCGGCCCACCTTCGCGAGCTAGTGGCGGATAGCCGGCTGCTGACCGACCACGGTCGCGTGATCGATCCATATTGCCTGCGCTGCCTCCCCCAGGTCCACGGGGCGATCCGCGACGCGATCGGATATGCGCGCTCCGCCGTCGAGATCGAGATCGCCTCGGTAGGGGATAACCCGCTCTTGTTTGTGGACGATGGCGAGATCCTCTCTGGGGCAACTTCCATGGCGAGCCACTCGCAATCCCGATGGACACTCTGGCTATCTCGATGGTCGTCTTGCGGCGCTATCACAACGTCGAATCAGCCACCTCATCAATCCTTCATTCGATGTCGGGCTGCCGCCGCGGCTGACACGCGATCCCGACGCTTTCGGGATGCTGTCTGAACACGGCCGCTTGCGCGCTGGTCTCCGAGCTGAAGACGATTGCTGCGCCTGCCGCAATCGACTCATCGCGATCGATCACGTCGAGGCCACGTCGATGGCGTCCGTCGCCGCCCGCAAAGCCCTCGCCGCGGTCGAGATTGCGCGTGAGGTGGCTGCGATCGAGCTCGCCGGTGCCGCGCAGGCCCTCGACCTCAGGGACATGAGCGAGCCTCCGGTCCAGTTCGCGAGCTGCATCGGGCGGTTCGCGAGATCGTCCCGTTTCTCGAAGGCGACGGCCCGGTGCGGGCAGCTCGCTCAGCCAGCTGCTTTGAAGCTCGTTCGCGGTGGTACAGTCGTGACCGAGGCGGCACGTCGAGGCTTGACGTGGGAATCGAAGACGGTCGGATCGCGGCGCTCGCCAGCCGTCTCGACGGCGAGCTGCTCTTCGACGCACACGGCCTTTACGTTTTTCCTGGCTTCTCGACGCACACGTTCACTTTTGTGACCAGGGCCAGGAGCACTGGGAGGACTTCCTCACGCAGGCCGCGCGGCGGTCGCAGGCGGTGTCACGACCATACTGGACATGCCATGAACGAGCCTGCCACCGTTAGCGCGGATGCTTTCGCCAGCGGATGCCGGTCATCGCAGTCAAGGCGATTACTGACTACGCACTCTGGGCCGGCTGTGTGCCCGGCAATGTCGGCGAGATGGAGGGATGCGCGATCTCGGTGCTCGCGCGTTCAAGGCGTTCATGATCGACGTCCCCGGTTATCCGTACTGTGACACTGGGCATCTGTTTGACGCGATGCGGGAGCCGCCCGCCTTGGGCTGCCGCTAGGGGTGCACTGCGAGTCCGAGGAGCTCGTTCGGCCCCGGCGCGAGCGCGCCATCCGGAGGGCCGCGTTACCGCGCGCGACCACGCCGCGGTGCACGACGAATTCGAGGAGTACGAGGCGATCCACCGCGCGATCTTCCTCGCCCGCGAGGCGGGGTGTCGACTCCACGTCGTGCATGTCAACACGCCCGCCGCGCTGCCGGAAATCGCCGCGGCGCCCTGGGTAGTTGGCAAGGCGCAGATCGGCTTTCTCACAATCGACGAGGATCCTATTTCGAGCACGGCCCGTGGGGTCGGTTCTCGCCGCCGAGCCGGAGCCGCGCCACGATTGAGCAGCTTTGGCGAGCGGTCCTGAACGGTACGCTCGAATACGTGATCAGCGACCACTCCGGCTATCCACCGGAGTTCAAGGACGTCGTCTCGATCTGGACGCCAGCGACGGTGTCCCCGCGGTCCAGACCTGCTACCCGCTGCTGCTAAGCGAGGGCGTCCACCGTCGCGGATCGCGCTCGAGCGGTTCGTGACGCTGTCCTCCGCGCAGGCGGCACGTCTCTATGGCCTTTATCCACGTAAGGGAACGCTGCTGCCCGGTGCCTCTGACGGCGACCTGGCGATCGTCGACATCGATCGCCGCTGGCGACTGCGAGCCGCCGATCTGCTCTACCGTCATCCGTGGACGGTGCAGGAGGGCCTCGAGCTGCGCGGGGCGGTCGTCGCCACGGTGCGGCGCGGTGAGCTCGTATATGTCGATGGCCAGGTCCTCGCCGCGCCTGGAAGTGGATTCGCGGTATAAATGTCACCAGTTCTGTCAGCGATCATCCAGGCCGACTCTACGCCCGGTAACGAGAGGCGGGCGATCGAGATCGCCGCGCAGGAGATGACCCGCCTCGGCTTTGACGACCTCACGTCGATCAGTACGGGAACCTGATCGGACGGGTCGGTCCGGCGAGGGCCCCGCGCTGGTGATCGACGGCCACATCGACACGATCCCGCTCGCTGGTGAGGAGTCTGGACGCACGCCCGTTGGGCGGCGAAATCGCGAACGGACGGTCTTTGGATTGGGCACAAGCGACATGAAGGGGCCGATTGCCGCGTTCATCCACGGCGGGGGCAAGCTCGTCCAGGGGGGCACAAGCTGCGAGGACCGGTCTACTTTGTTGCTTCGATTGCCGAGGAGATGACCGAGGGGGGACCCTCCGTAAATCCT
>CAVWQV010000018.1:0-185325 GCA_963757115.1 uncultured Alphaproteobacteria bacterium
TTGAGGACTTGGGCGGCAACGGCGAGGCGGTTCTTTCGTCGCAACCCGGGCAACAAGGCTTGGACCTCGCCTAACTGCAATGTCGGCATCATGGTGTCCGCGCTCGGCATTTCACTCAGCAGCGCGCGGGCCGCATCGCTTGTGATGCAGGTCGCCATGAGCTTTCGTAGCATGAGGCGGACGGAAGCCCATCTCAGGAAGGCAAGGCCGGAGCGATTGAGACATTCCCAATCCTTGGCCAATCTGCGGCATCGGTTGAGCCATGCGATGGTGCGTTCGACGATCCATCGTCTTGGCAGGACAACGAAGCTGTGGAGGTCGGAGCGTTTCACGATTTCAAGGTTTACCTGGGCGCAGGCGGTGGCCAGGCCGTCGCGGAATTTGGCGCCCTGGTAGCCGCTGTCGGCGTAGAGCTTGAGCAAGAATGGATACAGGCCGAACAGGGCGCCCATCAGCCACACACCGCCGTCGCGATCCTGAACGTCGGCGGCTTGCACGACGGCCTGCATCAGCAGGCCTTGCGTGTCGACCAGGACGTGCCGCTTCTTGCCCTTGGTCTTCTTCCCGGCGTCGTAGCCCGGCGGATCAACCGCGCGCCCCCTTTTTCCGCGCCCTTGACGCTCTGGCTGTCAATGATCGCTACCGTGGGACTGGCCTGCCGCCCCGCAATCTCGCGACACGCAACGTAGAGCGCGTGATGGATGCGCTCTAGCGTGCCGTCCCAATCCCAACGCCGGAAATAGTCGTTGACAGTGCTGCGCGGCGGCAGGTCCTTCGGCAGCGCGGCCCACTGGCAGCCGGTGCTCAGCACATACATCACCCCGTTCACCACGGCGCGGACATCGACTGTCCGCTTGTTACCGCCGCGCTTCGATCGCGGGATCAGCGGCCCGATCAGCGCCCACTCTTCGTCGGTCAGGTCACTCGGGTAGCGCAGGCCACGACGATCGTAGCGGGCGCGGTTCTCATTCGTCCACATCCCACGAGTGTTGCCAACCGCATCGCGTCGCCCATAATCACAAGCGATTCAACTCACTCGCCATGTTCCCGGACGGACACTTATTATTACATCCCTCTCCATCGAAAATATCCGACTGGTTTAGTGCCCTTGGCGTCATTGTCTCACAGCCCATTGATACAGTCTTCTGCCCATCAGGTAGGGGTTTGGGTTGTCGCTATCTGACTGTGGATCATCGCACGCTATCGAACACGTCTGGAAACAGGAGGCAGTCGCCGACCTCCGCCTTGCCGACCTCCGCCATCAAGAGATCGACGCTCGACCCGCGCTTGCCGCGATCGAGGGCGTGTTCCTGCGGGATCGAGTTTTACGCTTTGCTGATTTCTCGGAAAGCCGACTTTACGGCGCCGACCTGACCGACGCCCACCTGTCCGGCGCCATCCTGACCGGCACCAACTTGGACTTGGCCGACCTAGTGAAAACCGACGTCACGCGGGAGCCACTGAGCAGCGCTCGCGGCACCGACACGATGTTGCCGGACGACGTGAAAATCGAACCTTGCCCGGTGAAGCCGCCCGACCCTCGCGGCCTCGACCAGTCCCGGACCTACCTCGCCCCGATAGTGCGGCAGATGCGGGGCGCCAGGGCCGCGCGACGGCAGGCCCGCCCCTTCTGGCCGAACCGGGCTCATCCTGGAAATACAGGGTGATTCGCTTGTCCGGATGGGCGTTTGCCAGCCGGGCCAGGGCTGCGGGGAGCTCTTTTTTAAGCCAGGGCATGCGGGCCTTTGGATCGGCCTTCGGATGCGAAGGCCGCGTCTTTTGTCGCGAGAAGCCCAGCGCTCGCAGGATCTTGCTCAGGCTGGAGATGTGGTAGCGATGGCCAAACAGCCGCTCGATCAGCGCCGCGATGTCCGCCCGCGTCCAGCTCGAAACGCCGTCGCGCTCGGGATCGGGGCCGCGCAGGGATCAACGCCCGCAACGCCGCCTGCTGCCCCTCGGTCAGACGCGAGGGGCGCACGCGCGGCCGGTCGCTCAGGCCGTCCACGCCTTTCGCGTTATAACGAACCACGGCATCACGCAGAGCCTGGCGTTCCATCCCGGCAGCGCGCGCCGCCTCGGCGCGCGACATGCCGTCGAGCGCGTTGGCGATGGCGAATGCCCGCGACACGGCGCGAGGATCGCGCGCCCGCCGTGCCCACATCCGCAACGAAGCCGGAGGCCGATCGCGCCTGATCGCCAATCCCATCCTCCCTGCCTCCCGTCGCTCAACACCAAACAGCGAATCACGGCGAGGTCGTGTCGGAGAAGAGAAAACCGCGAGTCTATGGAAGGCGCTCGGGGGTATCAGGCAAGGCGCGCAGCGCGCGGGCATAGATCCTGGCGACATCGAGCCGATCCCGCATGGACGGCGTGAACGTGTCGGCCGCCTCGAACCGGAACCGCCGCGCTTCCGCGCCCGCCATTGATCCACATGGGGCTACAACGGCCACGCCTCGGCCTTTGGATCGTGCAGCAACGCCTGCAAGACTGCGACCGGCACGCGCGCAGCTCTCATGCGCCCGACGGCCTCGATCTCCTCGATGATGTGCGGCCAATCCGGCCCGTTCAGATTCTCGCGGTCGTCGCCGCCACCTCGCGCAGGCGTGCAGCCTGCTGCTCGGACCACGCCAGGATGTCGGTGTCGTAGATATCGCTCATCGCTGCTTCCCCAGCATTTGCAATAGCTTCCTCGCCGACACGCGGCGTAACCACCAATGAAACAACGCGCGGCGCAGCGACCGAAGGACCCTGTTATGCTAGGACTTGCTGATCAGAACCCATGCAACCATTCGCGCAGTCCGAGCGACATGATGGTCCAGGGCTGCTCGACGAGCTTGTTCCAAGCGTGGCAGCAGTGATCGACCAGGTTGTCGTAGCCGTTAAAGATCCGGTTGGAGAGCCGCGGCGAGAGATGCCCGTGCTCATTGGGGCCTCCCGGTAAGTGTCATGGGCCGTCAATTTGCCGCACTCATGCCGCTAAGATGCAAACAATGAACTGAGTTCCAATATTGGGAAAGGTATGGCGATGACCGCTTTCAGCGGCCGGGAGGCTGGAGAAGTGGTGGATCGTGTGGCCCGCCTTCGTCGCGCCGGTCCTCGGCGGCGGCACTGGTTGTCACGCCACCCGTAAGAAGGCTGGTGGTGGGGCACACCGCCCGCCGTGCGATCGATGCGGGGTCGGCACATTGTGGCGGATGAGCCGCCGTGGTGATGTTAAGCCATAGACATGACACCCCCCTCCGCCCTCAGATCTCAGATCTCAGATCTCGCTGAGGATGCTCTGCGACACGTCATTAGGGCGCGCGTAAGCGTCGTCGCCTTCCGCCGGGGCCACGTCCAGCAATGAAAACGCTCGCGGATTTCACCAAGACCACACTCATCGGCGGCTTGCTGATCATCCTGCCGATCTATGTCGCCGTGCTGCTGCTGGCGAAGGCCACCAGTGGACTGCTCAGGCTTCTCGACCCGCTCGCATCCCGGATCCCGGCCGCGGAACAATTCCGCGCCATCGTCGCCATTCTCCTGCTCGTGGCGATCTGGTTCATCGTCGGCGTTGTCGTGCGCACCGGCCCGGGCCTCAGGGCGAAGAACGCGCTCGAGCAGGCAGTGTTCGATAAAATGCCCGGCTATACCTTTCTCCGTGGCCTGGCCAAGCGGCTGACGGGCAAAAGCGAGGAGCAGACCCTGCAACCGGCGCTGGTCGAGATTGAGGAGGCCCTCGTCCCCGCGCTGATCGTCGAGGAGTTGGAGGACGGCTGTACACAGTCCTTGTCCCCTCGGCGCCGACGCCAATGGCAGGAAGTATCTACATCCTGCCGGCCGAGCGGGTTCATCCGGTCGATATATCTTTTACCAAAGCCATCGGCGTGTTCTCGAAATGGGGTATCGGGGCGGGCGAGTTCGTGCGCGCAATGAAGGATGTATCTGTGATACGGCGGGGCGCGCGGCTCCAGCCGCAGGTTGTAGTTAGAGGACGGCCCGGCGCCGGCATCACGTAGCGCGGGAGCCGCAGAACCTGCGCATCATGCGCGAGCGGCTGACCGCACAAGAAAAAGGCTCAGGAGCACGCACGCCCTGACCCAACTAATGTCGCGCCGTCGAAATGGAGAGATCAATCCAGCGCCCGACGCTGCCATCCCGGCCGACACGGATTGGAATGGCCGGCCGACTTCGTCGGAACATTCGAGGGTACGACGAGGTCTCACGACAACTGCTCGGCCAACCGCCAACCTCGGTCAGACCTGGACGGGGTTGGTGAGCCCGCTCCGCGTCAGCGACTTTGGACTGAAGGAGGAACAGTTCGGTCCAGGCCCGACCGCCCCAGCGGCGGGGATGCCAAATCGAGCCGCTCGGGCCGGTAGAAACGCGTCCGAATTGAGCCAATTAAAGCTTGGGGTGTTCGGGGCAGTTTCAAGCTCCGGAGACAATCGGCTCTCCGGAGAGCGATTCCGGCGCTCGTTGCGCTGACGAAGTATCAAGCCCGAGACGGAAATGTCCGCCACACCGGCGCTTCTTCGGCCCGACAATCCGAGCGGAGAAAGTTTGGCTTGGACTTGACTGGAGCAGCGATCAGCAACCGGGGACAAACATTCTCTGGCGCGATCGCCAGACCGATCCACGGTAGGGCAGCCGGTTTTTCGAACGCCTGACGACTGACAGTTCGGCGGCCGCGCCCGCGACACTAATTCGTGTTCCGTCACGCGGCCCGGATCCGGCAAGCGCCGGCCGCCGTCCCTGCTCAGGGCACATGTGCGCAGGCGACCCGGTTGTGCTCGCCGACCCGCTGGCGGGACGGTCTCGCGCGCGCTGGGCTGCGGCAAAACGTTCGCCGTGCCAGGAGATTTCCGGCGCTGTGTGCTGGATGCGATGGGTTGCGCGATCGGTGCGCTGCCTGCCGGACCCATCCGGGCCATGCGCGGCGTGGTCGAGGAGCTCGGGGCCCAGGGGGCCTGCACCCTCATCGGCGGCGGACAGCGGCACCGGACCGCGCCGCGTTCCACAATGGCTGCCTCGTCCGCTATCTCGACTTTCTCGACAACTACGCGCGCCAGGGCGAGGTCTGTCATCCCACGGACAATACGGCAGCGGTGCTGGCGGCAGCCGAATATGCGGGTGCCGCCGGCGCCGACTTCCTGCTCGCGCTCGCGACCGCATACTAGGTCCAGGGGCGGCTCCTCGAAGTGCCGACGATGCGCGCCCGATTAACCTATACGACGCCACTGGCCTTGAACGAATGCCGCATCAAGGAGCAGGCCGACCACAACCTGCGATACCTCGTTGCCGTCGCGTTGCTCGACGGGGAGGTTTGGCCCGCGCAGTTCTCGGCCGAGCGGATCGGGCGCGATGACGTGCAGACCCTGCTGCGCAAGGTGGAGGTTCGGCCCGATCCCGACTTCACCCGTCGATCCCGACGAGATGCCGGTGCGGACGGCGATCAAGCTGGCCGACGGCCGCACGATAATTGGCGAGAAATCGGATACCAGCGGATTCCACACCAAGCCGATGAGCTGGGACCGGATCCAGGCCAAGTTCGACCGGCTCACGCACGGGATCGTCGATCCCGCGCTTGCCCACGAGATCTCGGCGGCAGTGGAAGGGCTGGAGGCGATCGCCGTGCGCCAGCTGACCGGGCTTCTCGGCCGCGTTTAATGTACGTTACGGGATCACCTGGGACAGCGACAGGCAGGCTCTCCCGCATTTGCGCCGTCCGCCAGGGCTTGAACGTAGGCCTCGACCACGTCCGCCGATTTCGGAGGGGTGATACGGGTAGTGCGAAGGGCGGCGATGGTCTGCCGCACCGTCCTTCTCCGGCAACGGTCGGGGTGTCAGGACAGCAGGGTCTCCGGCGTGATCGGCAAGAGCGGATGCGCCGGCCGGTTGCGTGGAACACCGCATTGGCGATCGCCGGGGCGACACCGCAGATCGCGACTTCCGCAAGCCCCTTCACGCCCAGCGGATTGAAGTTGCGGTCGTCGCCCGGCACGAAGATCGCCTCCAGTTCCTGCACATCGGCGCAGACCGGGACGAGGTATTCGGCGAGGTTCGCGTTCATCACGCGGCCGAATCGCGGGTCCCATTCCGCGCGTCCTCCAGCAGCCCATGCCGATACCGCCGACCATGCCGCCGATGCACTGGCTGCGCGCCAGTCTTGGGGTTAATCACCCGACCGACGTCATAGGCGCCGATGATGCGCGGCACCCGCACCGTGCCCAGCGCCGGATCGACCCGCACCTCCACGAACACGGCGCCGAACGCTGCGCTGGAGAATTTTTCGGCCTCCGTCGCCCGGCTCGGAAGTATCCTCCGCGTCCAGGTAGCCGAGATTGTGTTGCCGCAGCAGCTCGGCATAGGGCACCACCGGGCCGCTGCCGTCGGCGCGCGCCAGCCCGCCATCGCGGCCGATGATGGCGTCGGCGGGCAAACCGGCGAGCGGGCCCTGGGTCGCGGCGCGCGCCAGCTCGGCGAGCTTACGCTGAACCCCCTGGCAGGCAGCGGCCATTGCGGTGCCGAGACTCGCCATCGTGATGGAGCCGCCATGCACGGGCGCGAACGGCAGATTGGTGTCGCCCAGCTCGAAATGCACCCTGTCCACGGGCAGGCCGAGCGTTTCGGCGGCCACCTGCGTCATGGAGGTGTAGGTGCCGGGCCCCATGTCCGACGAGGCGCTGCGGATCGTCGCCGTGCCGTTGCCCAGCAGCGTGATCCGGGCGGAGGCCGGCGCTGCGGTCGGAATGGTAGATCGCGGTCGCCATCCCGTAGCCGATCTGCATGCCGCCCGTCGCGCATCGAGCCCGGCTGCGGCTGGCGCTTGTCCCAGCCGAAGCGTTCCGCCGCAATGCGGTAGCAGGCGCGCAGCTCCTTGCTCGACCAGGGGAGATCCTTGTTCTCATCCCGTTCGGCGAAGTTGCGCAGTCGCAGCTCCACCGGATCCATGCCGAGCGAAACGGCGAGTTCGTCCATCGCCATCTCGATGGCGAGCACGCCCGTTACGACACCCGGCGCCCGCATCGGGCAGGGCGAGTTCGTGTCCATCTCGACCAGCCGATACCGGCCGCGAGATTGGGGCAGCTATAGAGATGGGTGCTGGGCGAGAGCACCGTCTCCGCATACTCCTCGTACGGCGCGACCTGCTGCGTCACGTCATGGATCATCGCCTGAAGCCGCCCGTCCGAGTCGGCGCCAAGGCGACGTGCTGCTGCGAGTGCGGGCGGAAGCCGACCGCCGTGTAGAGTTCGCCGCCGCGTCAGTTCCAGCCGCACCGGCCGGCCGGCCGCTTTGCGCCCCGAGTGCCGCGAGCGTCACATGCGGCCAGGTCCGCAGCGCCGAGCCGAACGCGCCGCCGACGAAAGGCGAGACAACCCGGATGCGCTCCTCCGGGATGTCGAAGATATAGGCGATCTCCTTGCGATCGTTATCGACCCATTGGGTCTTGTCGTAGAGCGTGAGGTGCTCGCCTTCCCAATGCGCGATGGTCGCGTGCGGCTCGATCGGGTTGTGGTGCTCGCGCGGATGGATGTAGGTCGCCTCGATGCGCACTGGCGCCTGCGTCCAACGCGGCATTCCGCATCGCCGCGCGCGATATCGCCCGGGCCGGCCGCCCTTGATGGTCTGCCTCGCTCGGGCGGACGCTCGCGCGCGGCCTCGAACCGTGTACGCGCGTCGGCTGGTTCGTATTCCACCAGGACGAGGTCGGCCGCATGGGTGGCCTGTTCCAGCGTCTCGGCGACGACGAGCGCGACAGGCTGGCCGTTGAATTGCACCTCCGGCTCCTGCAGCACATGCAGTTGCTCGCCCGACTTGGCGTCCACCTGCGGTCGCTGCTCCATCTGCTTGTAGGCCAGGCGCGGCGCGTTCTCGTGGGTCAGCACCGCGAGCACGCCCGGCGCGCGCTTGGCCGCGACCGTGTCGATCCGGCGGATCCGGCCGCGCGGGATGGTGCTGAGCGCATCGCCGCATGGGCCAGACCGGGAAGGTCGAACTCCGCCGCATAGGTGGCCGCGCCGGTCACCTTGGCCGGGCCGTCCACCCGGCTGACGGGCTGACCGATGATGGCGTTCATGCGAAGCCTCCGAGATCGCCCAGCGCGCGAGCGACGGTGTGTTTCAGCAGCGGAACCTTGAAGGCGTTGCCGGGGCGCGGCATGGCCCCGTCCGCCGCCAGCGCGGCCGCGGCTTCGATGACGCCCGGCTCCAGCCTGCGCCCGACGCAGCGCATCCTCCACTTGCGCCAGTCGCCAGGGCTTCGTGGCGACACCGCCCACCGCAACGCGCAATTCTTCCACCGTCCCGTCCGCGCCTGCCGCAGCGAAACGGCGCAGGAGGCGAGCGCCCAGGCAAAGCTCGTGCGGTCGCGGACCTTCACGTAATGCGACCGCCGCGCCGCTGCCTCGGGCGGGATGCGGATCGCGATGACCAGGTCGCCCGCCTGCAGCACCGTCTCGATCTCGGGCGTGTCGCCTGGCAGCCGGTGGAAGGCCTCGACCGGGACGCGGAACTCCTCGCCATTCGCCCGGCCGAATCAGCGTCTCGGCGTCCACAGCGATTAGTGCCACGGGCAAATCCGAAGGGTGCACGGCGAAACACTCTCGGTGCCACCGAGAATGGCGTTGACGCGGTTCTCGCCATCCCAGGCCGAACAGCCGCTGCCCGGCTCGCGCTTGTTGCAGGGCGTCGCGACGTCGCGGAAATACAGGCAGCGCGTCCGTTGCAACAGGTTACCCCCGACCGTCGCCATGTTCCGGACCATGGGCGAGGCGCTGACGTCCAGCGCCTCCGCCACCGCGGTGAAGCGTTCGCGGATGATTTCGGCGTCCGCGGCTTCCTGCAGCCGGGTCAGCGCGCCGATCGCACCGACCCATCCGCTGTCTCCTCGATTCCGGCAGAGCGGCAAGGCGTTGATGTCGGCGAGCTCATCCGGCCGGCGGACAGCTCGTGCAGCAATTGCAGCATGTCCGTGCCGCCGGCGATGAACTCGGCGCCGCGCAAGGCCCGGCCGCCGCGCCGGCCAAGTCGGAGGTCCTTGCATAGGTGAAGGGCTGCATGGATCAGTCTCCTTGCCGCGCGGCCTGGCGGATAGCGGCCACGATGTTAGTGTAGGCCCCACACCGGCAGATATTGCCGCTCATCTGCTCGCGGATCTCCTCATCCGATCCGGCGCGGCCTTCCTCGATCAGGCCCACCGCCGACATGATCTGCCCCGGCGTGCAATACCCGCACTGGAAGGCGTCATGCTCGACGAAGGCGGCCTGGACCGGGTGCAGCCGGTCGCCATCGGCCAGTCCCTCGATGGTGGTGACGGACTTGCCCTGGCTCATCACTGCCAAAGTGAGGCAGGAGACGATGCGCTCCCCGTCCAGCAGGACGGTGCAGGCCCCGCACTGGCCGAGGGCGCAGCCCTTCTTCGTCCCGGTCAGATGCAGCCGGTCGCGCAGCGCATCCAGCAGCGTTGTACGCGCATCCACCGATAGTCGGTGCCGCCCGCCGTTGACCCTGAGTTCGATGTCGAAATTGCGATCCGGCGCGTGCACGGCGAGCTCCTCCGGGGGTCAACCCGGACGCAACGCGGCAAGGGCGCCCTCCGTTCGCCGCTTCCGGGGCGGGCGTGCCGACGAGGATATTCAGCCTGCGCGGGCCGTGCGCCCCCGCAACGCGTTCGTGACAAGATTTTTGGCCCCGACCGCACCGAAAGGCCACGGTGTACATGGGCTGGCGCCCGCGGCCGCCGGCGCGGGCATAACGGACACACACGCGCGTCGCAGTGGAAGGGGCTAGCGTCCGCGGCCGCCAGCTTCATGTGCATGCATAACGTCCGCCTCGCGCGGCGCGGCATCACGGGACCGCTCCACGATTTCGAAGGTCCGCTCGGGCTCGACGCCATCCTCGAGAAACCGTTTGAGATCGATTGGCGCGCGAGGATCTGGACGGCGTCCTCCGCTGCTCGTTCAAGCGCTACAATGCCGGAGGAACACTCGCACCCAGTCCTCGAGGCCTGCTCGAACCGCGTGAGGCGCACGCCATCTGCTTAAGCAACGTCCGCCGGGTCGATGTCGATATCTTCAAGCCCGGCTACGAGATGATTCGGTTGGGGCAAATACCTCGAACCGATGTCTCGGCTTCAACGCCCGGCCCATGCCGTGGGACGATACCGTTGCGAAATTTCGGGAACTCGGCGAAGCGGTGGCTCCACCCGGCACGATGCAGCACATCTGCGAGATCGTGTCTGGCCTGAAGGATCGAAGCGCTGCAAGGTTGATCGACACGGTGCGCGACCTGCGCGGAGCGACCGGGCCGTAGGGAAAACTCAAGTGGCAAGACTCAGCCCGAAACCATACTTCCTCGCCACCGTTTCGGCCGCCGCGCTGTCTTGCGCGCAGGGTACATGGCGCGGCGCCGATCCTACAGGGCGGCACGCCAGGGCCGGGTCTCGCCGCCGCACAAGCATGACCTCGGCCTTAACGCACGCCGGCTGACGCGCGGCATCCTGCAATATTTTGTCGTGCCCCTCTGGACGGCCGCCGGCATGGCCGACTGGTGGTGCCACCGCAGCCACCGATATCGAGAACACCACCGGTCTTAAGGAGACGATCATCCATCTGCTGATGCTAGCGGAAGCCGGTTTTCCGGTCCTCGCCGGCCTATTCCTCGAGATCGACCCGCTGGTGTTGAAGCGCGATGATCGCCGCCTTCTTCCTGCACGAGGCGACCGCTATGTGGGACCGTCAGCTATGCCGTGACCTCGCGCGAGGTGACGCCGATCGAGCAGCATGTCCACAGCTTCCTCGAGATCGTGCCGTTAATGGCAGTCGCCTTCGTCTCCCTGCTGCACTGGCCGCAGTTCCTCGCGCTCCTGGGCCTGCGCATCGAGCCGCCCAAGCCGGTCCGCCGTCAAGCGCGAGCCGCTGAGCAGCGCCTACGCCTTCACGACAATGGGCGCTATGCTCACGTTCGAGCTTTTGCCCTATGTGGAGGAAGCGCTGCGGGACTGGCGGCGCGCATCCCGCCCGACTCGCCGCGATCACGCCGTTCCAACGTTACGGACTCGCATTGAACTGACATAGGCAAAGCATCTTGTATGATCGTGAGATGCCCCGTGGTGCGGGTTCTGGTGTTGCGGGTTCCAAAATGTTGGCCTTTCGTTTCTAGATCGGTCGCGGCCGGGTTGTTCAGTTTTACCGAGGCGCTGCTGCCCCGGTCGCGAAGATCCTATTGTTTGTCGCCGTGGCGGTCGCGAGGCTCTCCCGTCGGATGGTGTTCGTGACAAGAGAGGTCTTCTGACGCTGGCGTCCCGCGCGGCTGCGGCCCAGCCTGACCAGGGAACCGTATGCCCCGGCGGCTCCGCTGCAAACCCCGTTTTGATTGTAAGCTCTCGGCAAAACACGAGATGTCCGGCCACGTTGTTTGAGAGTTCATCCAAGGGAGGATGTCGTGGGAGCCTCGAGCTCCGGATTACTTGACCTGGCGAGACGCGAAGCAATCAGGCCGCGACGTCCCGTGGCGTCCAGTATCATCGCTTGCCCCGATTGCGGGGCGGTACAGGAGATGGCCCCGATCACGCGCGGTCATCTGCGATGCTGGCGCTGTCGATGCGTGCTTGAGCGCGCGGCGGGGCGGCCGCGAGGTGCTGCCCTCGCTTGCGCACTGGCCACCCTACTCCTGCTCGTCCCCGGCAATCTCCTGCTGCTGATGAGCCTCTCGCGAGATGGCTTCGCCGGGCAGACCTTCCTGTCCTCCGGCATCGCAGTGATGTGGCAACAGGGCTGGGTTCCGACGGCGATCGCCGTGGCGCTACTGGCCATCGTCCTGCCGTTCCTCCGCTTCGGGCTGCTGGCTGCTGCTCTGGCTTGGGTGTTGCTACGCAGGCCAGTTCACTGGACAGGGTGGGCGTTCCGCTATGCCGAGCAGCTTGACCTGTGGGCCATGCCGGACGTGTTCCTGATTGGCTGCGCTATCGGCTACAGTCGCCTCGCCCCATTCGCCAACGTCCGAATAGGCCCTGGCGGCTGGTGCTTCATCGGCGCCGCGTTGATGGCCATGACGACCCGCGCCACGCTTGAGCGCCGGCGCGTCTGGCGCGACATCGGCGCGGAGGTCGCAAGTGGCAGCGCGGACGCGTTCGGCTGCATCGCCTGCGAGAGGCTGGTGCCGGCGGGATACGAGGGACAGCGCTGCCCGCGCTGCGGCGCCCGGCTGTCGCGCGGCAAGCCGAACGCGATGCGGGCGGCGTTGGCCCTAACGATCGCCGGGCTGCTACTCTACCCGGTCGCCAACCTGTATCCGATCAGCGTGCTCGACTGGTTCGCCGGCAGGTCGGCGCACACGCTGTCTTCGGCGGTTTCCAAGCTGATCGGGGCCAATCTGTGGTTTCTCGCCGCATGCGTGTTCACCACCAGTATTGCCATCCCGTTCGTCAAGCTCGTCGGAATGCTGTGGTTCTGTCTGTCCGTTTATCGGCGCTCGACCCGGCACTTGGTATTCAAGACGCGGTTCTACCGCTTTATCGATGAACTGGGCCGCTGGTCGACCATGGATGTGTTCACCGTCGTGGTTTACATGCCGCTGGTGCAATTCGGGCAGCTCGCCAGCGTGAAGGTAGGAATTGGCCTGCCCGCGCTGCTCGCCGTGGTTCTGCTGACCATGTTTGCCTCCCGCGCGTTCGATCCCCGGATGTTGTGGGACGCTGTGGAACCGCAATGAGCGAACCATCGGGAAGCCAGCCACAGGCCAGCGCTCACGGAGCCGCGCCACGCCGGGCCGAGCAGGGGGGCGGCTGGTGGCCCGGCTGGATCTGGGCGATCCCGCTGGCAGCCCTCGGCATCGTGGGTTGGCTGGCTCTACGCAGTTGGGCGCAGAGAGGCCCAACGGTGCAGGTGCTGTTCCCGGTGATTGCGGATTTGCGCCCGGGCGACACCAACGTCACCTTCGAGGGCTACAAGGTCGGGCAAGTGGAGAACGTCCGTGTCGAGCCCGACCTCAAGCACATGCGGGCCTGACCTGCTCCCCGTTTTCTGGATCGCGGATAGCTGGAAGATTCCAGTTTTGAGGTGAGCCCGGAACACGAGGGAGAAGCATGAAGCGGTCGAAGTTTTCGGAGGCGCAGTTCGCCTTCGTTCTGCGCCAGGCCGAGGGGGGCACGGCGATCGGCGAGGTTTGCCGCAAGGCGGGGATCAGCGAGGCGACGTTCTATACGTGGCGCAAGAAATACGCCGGGCTGATGCCATCGGAGATGAAGCGGCTGAAGCAGCTCGAGGAGGAGAATGGCAAGCTGAAGAAGATCGTTGCCGACCTTTCGCTGGACAAAGCCATGCTGCAGGATGTCCTCTCGCGAAAGCTCTGAGGCCTGGCCGCCGCCGGCAGCTGGTGGACGACACACGTGCCACCTGGAAGGTCTCGATCCGCCGTGCCTGCGAGGTGCTGCGGACCGACACGTCGACCTACCACTACAAGAGCCGCCGCGGCGACAGGCCGGCCTCAGCAAACGGATCCGCGAGATCGCGCAGACGCGGGTGCGCTACGGCTACCGGCGCATCCATGTGCTACTGCGACGGGAAGGGTGGCGGGTGAACGCCAAGAAAATCTATCGGCTGTATCGCGAATCAGGCCTGCAGCTCAGGAACAAGGTGCCAAAACGGCGGGTGAAGGCGAAGCTGCGGGAAGACCGCTGTGCGGGACGCAGGCGAACGAGACGTGGGCGATGGACTTCGTGCACGATCAGCTGGCGACCGGACGGAAGTTGCGCGTGCTGACGGTGGTGGACACCTTCACGCGGTTCGCGCCGGCGATCGTGCCGCGCTTCAGCTTCAAGGCACTGGATGTCGTCGCCGTGCTCGACGAGGTGTGCGCCGACATTGGTTTGCCGACGACGATCAGGGTCGACCAAGGAAGCGAGTTCGTCTCCCGCGAACTCGATCTGTGGGCTTACATGCGCGGTGTGGTCCTGGACTTCTCGCGACCGGGCAAGCCGACGGACAATGCCTTCATTGAAAGCCTGAACGGGAAGTTCCGCGCCGAGTGCCTGAATGCCCACTGGTTTCTGAGCCTTGAAGACGCGCGCCGGAAGATAGAGGATTGGCGCAGAGACTATAACGAACACCGACCGCACAGCGCGATCGGCAACAAACGCCCGATTGAGCTGATGATCCGGTCAGCAGCGGCACGGCCGCCTGACCAAAACGGCGAAAAGGCCCAGCCCGTGGTCAAAGAAGGGGAGCAGCGGCCAAGCTCAGTCTCGATCCGGACATGGATGGTCATTTGGGTGCGGGCACGCAGTTCTGGATCATCGGCAAGGACCTCAGCCTCTCGCATCTATCCGACATCAAGAGTTTGATCAGCGGCGTCTCGATCGGCGTCGATCCCCGCCCGGGGGACAAACAGGACGAGTATCAGGGTTTGTCACAGGAACCCGTTCTCCGTTACGGCGAGCAGGGTACGACAATGACCCTGCTAGCGGAGCAGCTCGGCTCAGTGCAACGCGGAACCCCGATCTACCATCGCGGCATCAAGGTGGGTGAGGTGGTCGATTACCGCATGACGGGCCCCGAGGGGTTCGACATCTCGGCCTTTATCGACGATCCCTATACCAAGCTGGTTGGCGCCGACACTCGGTTCTGGCGAGCCGGGCCGATCCACCTCTCGACCAGTAGCGGCGGCCCCAGCCTACAGTTCCAGTCCATCCCCGCATTGGTCGAGGGTGCGATCGCGTTCGAGACGCCGGGTGGCACGCCGAACGGCCCTGCCGCCACGCCCGGTCGTCGCTTCACGCTTTACGGGAGCGAGGACGCCGCGGAGAACGCCCCAGGCACGCAGGGTATCGCCTATCGCGCGGTCTTCCCCCACGCGAGCGGCGTGCCGCAGGCGGAGGCGCCGGTCACGCTGAGCGGCAAACGCATTGGCAGCGTGGCCGACAGCAGCCTGCGCTACGACCCGGCATTGGGCCGCCTCGAGGTGGTCACGACGATCGTGCTGGAGCCACGCCGGATCACGTTGGCGAACGGCGCCGCCTGGAGTGAGCCGCGCACCCAGATGGACGACATGCTTCGGCACTTGATCGCCGGCGGTCTGCGGGCCGAGCTGTCGTCGTCTCCACCGGTGATCGGCTCCGAGCAGGTTTCTTTGCTATTCGTGCCAGGGCAGCCGGAAGCGGCGCTTGGCGATGGCCCGGTGCCCGAGATCCCGACCACCGGGGGCGGCGGCGTGGCAGGCATAATCTCGGAGATGGACGAGGTTGTGGCGAAGGTGAACGCGATGCCGCTGCCACGGATCGCCGACAACCTCGAGGACATCTCCCGCTCTGTTGCTCGCCTGACCAGCTCGCCGGCGCTGGCCGAAACGCTGCGACAGGTAGACCGCTCGACGGCGAACCTGCAGCGGATCACCCGCGATATGGAGCGCGACGTGCCGCCCGTGCTGAACGAGCTGCGCCAGACTGTGCGGGAAGCCCAGGCCTCGCTTGCCTCGGCGGAGAGCTTGCTTTCGGCGCGCGGCACGGCCGCGAGCACGCCCGACAGCGAAACGCTGCCCCAAACTCTCCACGAGATAACACGGACGGCGCGAGCCTTGCGCGAGCTGTCGGACTTCCTGGACCGGAACCCCTCGGCCGTGCTCGTGGGGCGGAGGAGCGGTCCGTGAGCCTCCGCACCCACCTGGCCATCCTGTTCGCCTTGCTGGCGCCCGCCTGCGCCAGCCCGCCGACGCGCTTCTACGAGCTGGCGGCGGTGGCGCCCGCAACCAGCCCGGCGGCGCGATCTGCCTGCCCGCGCGCGCCCTTCACCGTGCAGCACGTGGTCCTGCCGGAAACGCTGGATCGGTTGTCGCTGGTTCGTGAGGCCGGCCCGGGGCGCCTCGACATCTCCGGCCAGCACCGCTGGGCCGCGCCGCTCGACGGCATGGTGCAGGGTGTGCTCGCGGAAGACCTCCGGCAGCGGCTGCCGACCGGCTCGGTGGTAATGCCCGGGGACCCGGCGCCGCCCGGGGCAGCGGAGCTTGCGGTGACGGTCGAGCGTTTTATGCCCGAGGCCTCTGGGGGTGTCGTGCTCGACGCCGACTGGACGCTCCGTGACGGCGGCGGCCATCCGAGGCCGACCCGCGCGCAATCCGTCACCGTCGCCGCCGCACCCACCCCTGCCGACGCGGTTGCGGGCATGAGCCGGGCGCTGGGAGAGCTCGCGGACCAGATCGCTGGCGTCTTGCGGAGCTGCGCCGCGGTGAACAGATCTCCGGCCGGTGTGGTCGCGGGCGCGTTGTAGGCCTGCTGGTCCTCGCGGCGGCAAGCGTCTCCCGGTTCCGCTGGGTTCGTGTCCGCCCAGGCTGAAGTTCTGGCTTTTCCGGGAACTCTTGCGTCGCTCTCGATCTTGCCGAGGCCGATGTGGTCAGCTCGCCTCACCGGCTGTAGCCGGCCGAGTCGGGGCATTGCTGAGCCATTTCACTAAACGAACACGAGGCCCCGGCTCTCGTACACAGAATGTGTCGATTGGGTCGCCAAGCAGCGGGCAATCGCCATGATGAGCGCGACCGCGGCGTCGATCTTCTGCTCCGGCCGTCTGTTGACGTGGCAGGGGTTGCCGCGCCGGTCTCGACCCGGCCAATTACGTTATCAGTGCACCGCTCGAGCACTGATGTTTTTCCTCCTGCCGGAGCCGGCCCGCGCGCGCCGGGGCGTCGACTTCGATGATCGCCGGGCTGAAGTTCTTCGTTGTCACCGTGCTTAGGCGCGCGGGCCGACCCGCAGTAGCGATTTCCAGATCCTGCTCCATCCAGTGACCGACACGAACGTCGATCACTCCTACAACGCACATGCGAGCGGGTCTGGCTCACTCGTGCGCCGACGATGCTGCTCCGCGTCGCACTCAGATCTCCCGCGAGTTGAACCATGCGGCTGGCCGACGCGGCGCGGGCGGATGCGGCGTTTGAGAGGGGCGGAGCCGAAGGCTGTAAGGTTGGCCATTTTCCGCTCTGACCGTGATTGCAAGGGCTAGGCGTCAAAGGCACCATCTCCGAGAAGCTTGGTAGAAGCCGGGCGCCTGGGAGATCGTTTGAGAGGTGCTGCAAGCACGGGCCAAGCCGGCCCCGCGCCGCCGCCGGGTCTGGCTATTCGACAGCGGCGACTTCTGGCGACTTTGGTATGTCGGCCTCATGGTCTTCGTCGTTCGCTGGCTGGAGACCGTGGCCGTCGCGGTCTTCGCCTACGAGCGCACCGGCTCGGCCTTCGTCGTTGCCATGTTGACCATGCTACGTCTGCTGCCGATGGGATTGCTGGGCGCGTTCCTGGGCGCCGGTGCGGAACTCATCCAGCGGGCGTACCGCACTCATCTCCGTCGTGCTGCTGATGATGGGAACTTCGGCAACGCTCGCGGGACTCGCGTACACGGGCCAACTCGAAGTTTGGCATCTCGCGCTCGCAAGCTTCCTCAACGGCGTCGGCTGGGCGACCGACAATCCGGTTCGCCGGGTCATGCTGGGCGAGGTTGTCGGCACCGAGGCCATGGGCACGGCAATGTCCATCGATGTCGGGGCGAACAATGCGAGCCGGATGGTCGGGCCGACGCTGGGCGGGTTGCTGCTTGGTGAGGTCGGCATCGCGGGTGTATTCGCGCTTAGCGTGCTGCTCTACTTGACCGCGCTCTGGTCCGCCTTTGGCGTGAGATACCGCAACCGCCAGCAGGTCACGGGCTCTGGTACGGTCCTCACGCGCATGATGGAGGGGCTACGGCTGGTCCGGCGAACCCCGAGCCTCGTCGGGACACTCGTCATCACGGTGATCTTCAACGTCTTCGCCTGGCCGTTCACCAGCCTGGTTCCGGTGGTCGGACACGACCGGCTGCATCTCGGCGCGAAGGGTATCGGTATCCTCGCCAGCCTCGACGGCGTCGGCGCTTTCTTTGGCGCGGTGCTGATCGCCCTGTTTGTTCGCCCCCGCTTTTACGCTTGCACCTATGTCGGCGGGATCGCCGCGTATTGCGCGATGCTGACGTTGTTCGCCTTTGCGCCGGATGCGCAGCTGGCGGGCTTGGCGCTGCTGGCGACTGGCTTCGGCGGCGCGGGCTTCTCGATCATGCAGGCGACGCTGATCTACCTGGCCGCTCCGCCCGAGATGCGTAGTCGCATGCTCGGGGTGCTGTCGGTGTGCATCGGGACCGGGCCCATCGGCTTCATCCATGTCGGCTTGATGGCCGATCTGATCGGCGCCCAATGGGCGATCGCGGCAAGTGGGCTGGAGGGTCTAGCAGCGCTCGGGCTCACCTGGCGCTGGTGGCGGCGTATCCAGATAACCTCAATTGGGCAAGCATGAGGTTGCTTCAGCAAATTTCGACACCTTCGTGCGCGCCGCGGGGCTCCGCTTCGGCTGCGTCCTCGCCGACGCCGGCTACGGCCTGAGCGGGTCCTTTCGCCAGGCTCTCAGCGCCCGCGGTCTTCGATAGGCGTCGGCATTCCATACAAGGAGAAGTCTATTCGGCGGTTGTCGCGATGATCTTCCCCGTCGCCGGCCGCGGGCGTCCCCGTAATACCAAATCGCCGTTGGCCGACGGGATGGCAACTGCAAGCCGCCAGGTTAAATCGTGCCTACGGAGCGGGCTGGGGCATCCCGACGAGCGCGGGAGCGGCCAATCCCGGCCGTGCATGGCGTGGTGCGGGGCAGTGATCGATCTGTGCGCCTGGTTCGGAGCGAGCGGCAGGTACAGCGTCCAAGCCGAGTCACGGCGCGAGTTCCGCAGATGGGCTACGCAACTGCGCCACTCCATCGCGGCCTGGGTCAGGTGGCGCGGCGTGCTCGCCATTGTAAGCTGCGCGAAGTTACGAGGCCTCGCCCGCGATCCGGTCACCGTAACTTCTCTGCGGCGCTCTGGCCAAACTAAGGCACCTGAACTCGCACCGCGCTCTGCACAGCCGCCTCCGCGTCGGGCGCAAGCCAGAAGCGCTTCCGAACCACCTTCAAAGCCTCGGCCGCGAACTCGAAAGCATAGTCAGTGCGATCCTGGTAGAGCGACTGCAAAGTCGCCTCATCGAACGGCACTTTGTAGCCATAAAGAACGCAGAACCCGGATAATGCCGTCGTGTGGGCGGCGGTATCTGTGGGAACATAGGCGCCTGTCGGGACATCAAGATAGGGAGTGCGCACCCCGCCAAGCGCATTGCCGTTCTCGTCGCGCACGATCTGCGCGGGTGTCGTCTCCGTCACCTCAATTCTGTTCGCCCGCGGCGGCGGGACCGAGCGCGTGATCCACTGCATCAGATCCGCAAAGGCCGCGTTGGCCACGTAGGCGAACGGAAACGGGTTCGGGTCGACCACACCGGGAACGCCTGTCACTGGCCCGTTGACATACTCCATGTGAGCGCATCCAAGTGGTGGCAGAGCGGAGACGGCTATCTTCGAGATCTCCGCCTGGTCTAATTGCAAGGTGATCACGGGTGCGCTGAAATCGTTGGAGACGTGGCTCGCCCCCGGAACTTCCCAGAGGCGATACCGGTCCTCCGGCGCATCACTGTCCGGACGGCGATAGGCGAGCCCAGCCGCGGCACCGAGGGCGATCTCAGTTTCGGTGTTGATGTGAACCACAGGCGCGTCACGCGGCTGCATCTGGTGGCGCGGATCGTTGGCCGGCAACGCGCCGGCGGGGGTCAGGCCGAAGTTGACGTTGCTCGGCCCGGTCGTTCCTCCTGGGACGTAGCCGTCATAGATCATGCTGCCGTCGGGCATGCGCTCGAGATTGTGGAAGATGTCTGCCTGCGTGAAGGCAAAGCTCCCATCCTGGGAGAAGCCGGCTTCGATGACATGCTTGACCGGGTAACCCTGGAGGGGGCTGTCCGGTCCGTTGGTTTTGAACAGTGCGCCGATCTGCGCGGCGACGTCGAAGGTGATGCCGTCATAGACGCCGCTGTTGCCGCCGGGTGTAAACGGCAGATAAGGCCAGTTCAGATCGGCATACCGCGTCGGGTTCCAGCCCTTCAGCGCGTCCACCACCACCGACTTGGAGGTCCATCCCACGAACACGTCACCGCGGCGGACGAAGTAATCGAGTGAGCGGTCCCATACCGCGGCGATGTCGTAGTTGGCGCTTGGGTTCAGCGGCTCGATCACGACGGTGCCGCTGAACCTGCTGGGATCCGCCGGCCGCTTCACGATCATCCGAGTCGTGTACGGGATGTTGGTGCAGCCGAGCGCGGCACTTTCAGGACAAGGCGTCACGACCTCAATCCCGGTCGGCGTGTATTCGTAGAGGCTCCCGGTGCCCGAGAAGAAAAATTCCTCCTCGACATAGCCGGACGGCACTGGCGGCTGGACGTCGAACCCGTCAACGGTGGCCGCGTAGTCGGTCGGAGTCGAGG
This sequence comes from uncultured Alphaproteobacteria bacterium, assembly GCA_963757115.1. Taxonomy (GTDB): domain Bacteria; phylum Pseudomonadota; class Alphaproteobacteria; order Acetobacterales; family Acetobacteraceae; genus CAVWQV01. Next base: position 20,319 of record CAVWQV010000018.1, read on the forward strand.
GGACGGGCCCGGTCACCTTCGGTCGGGCAACCGCGAACGGTGTCACATCGGCAGCGCCCGCAAATCCTGGGATAGCCATCAATCCAACAGCCACCGCAACGGCTCGTGCCGGCTGCAACCGGCTATGCCCATTTTTGGACGACATCCGCGCTCTCCCAGTTCTTTTGAGAGAACGCTAGCAAGCGCCCGTCTCTCCCGATAGCCCCGGCTCACTGAAGCGCTCAACCGACTTGCAGAGTGATGCAGCTGTCGACTTGCGCTGCTCCCATGCACCAGAATGCATGAACGATCACACCACACCATCTTTCCGTCGGCGACATTGCCGATGCCCCGGGTTCATACTTGGGATCAGCTATTGTGAGCTTAGTTCCCTCCCTCCACGACCAGCCCGCCAGCGCCGCACACCGACGCGATGGCGCCGTCTGTAGCCAGGCGAATGCCGCAGCAAAACGTCGATGCCGCCGGGTCGCTCTCAGCGCCATTGACCCCTGCCCACCTCCACTGACCGCAGAGCCTGGCGGGAAGCTGGCCGAGACCTCAAGCCAGGATCCCGGACGACCGGCCTTGAATTTGAACAAATCGTGTCGCAACTCCTCTGCACCACGCGGGGCTCAAGGCCGTTCACGAGTAGGAGCAAGCACAGGCGGCGGCAATGATCGATGACAGACCCTGGTGGGCGTGTACTGTCTCGCAGCCGAGGAGAAGGCCATTGGACGGCGACACGCTGCCTGATGGCACCAAAGCCGCCCAAGCCGCCCTGCACACCCCACAAGCGCCACGAGCCACCTTCCAGCCTCAACACGCTAAATTCCCGCTCGCCCGGCTTCACCGAAGCCGAGCTGTTGATGGCCCTTCAGGTGCTGCTCAAGTATCTGGGCGACGATCCCGAATTGGACGCGGCCTATAGCCGTTATGTACCTCGACCTGCTTCGATGGGAACTGGGGTGAGTACTGGCGAGACCGAGGAGAAGCACATGACAGCAATCGCGGAAGTCACCAAGGATCGGAAGATTAAAAACCGAAAGATCGCAGTGTTGATGGCCGACGGGTTCGAAATGGCTGAGTACACGATACCTGTCAACGCGCTCCGAATGGCCGGTGCAAAAGTAACAGTTGTGTCTTTGCGCCGCGGCCGCATCCGTGGTGTGAACTTGCATGAGCCCGCCCACAGGGTGCGTGCCGACCTCACCGTTGACGAAGCTGCCGAAGCAGATTTCGATGGATTGTTTGTACCTGGTGGGTTCATCAATCCCGATTTGCTGCGTCAGTCGGAGCGCGCGCGGAAATTCTTGAGCGACTTCGAAACGGCGCGTAAGCCCATCGCGACCCTCTGCCACGGTCCGTGGGTGCTTGCCTCGAGTGGACTTCTTCGGGGACGAACCGTTACGTCCTGGCCCGGCATACGAGACGACGTTGTCAACGCCGGAGGGATTTGGCTCGATCAACCTGTCGTGCGCGACGGAAATTGGCTGACAAGTCGTGGACCCCAAGATTTCGCGCAGTTTGTCCCCGCTGTCCTCGAATTTTTTCACGCATCAAGGGAGGAGCTTGGAAGTCACGTTCTCAGGGAGAAGCGATCGCAGTCGTCGCCTCAACGAACAAGGCTCCGGCCGTCGTGATACGCGCCATGCAGTGGTTGCCGCGGCCTTCGCTGCGCGGCTTTATGTTTGGTCTACTTCTTGGCGGTTTAGCGATGGCTGGTCGGAACTCGCGGACTTCGTAATGATTCAGAGCTGAGCATTTGCCCAGGTTTGCGCGTTTACGTCAGGGCTCGTGACAGCGGCTCCGGCCGGCGCAGGCTACCCGGGCTAGGCGCGCCCTTGCACAGGGAGGTGCGGAGTGGATGCGGCGCATCGACTGCGATCGGCAGGAGGGCAGTTCCGATCTGTTTCGTGACGGCCGCGAACTCCGCGTTGATCGCGCACGCAACTGCCGAGCGGCTCGGCGAGCAGCTTAGAAGGCGAGGTACGTGCTCATGAAGCGGCGGCCCGGCCCTTGGCCGACGGACACGGGGCATCGCTGAGATCACCCTAGATACTGAACTCGCAACCCGCGGTCTGACCGAGCAGAAGGTTGACGAGGGTATCGCAGGCGACTGAATCCACATGGCCGGCTGATGGCAACACCCGGCGTGGGATTTTAGACCATTGGGCGTGCGGTGCCATGTACAGGTGAAGGCCCTCGCACGGTACAGGGTGCAGCACGCCGGGAATTCAGCACGAGCGCGTCATTGACGCCACCCAGCTTGGACGGCCGTGCCATCCACCTGGGCCGAGCAAGGGACTAGGACGCGTGGACAAAGCTGATCCATTGCCGGATTGCTGCGAGCTGGACGAAGCCGAGGAAGCTGCTGGCGGTATGATCGTATCGGGTGGCCACGCGGCGGCTGTTTTTGAGGCGGTTGAAGAAGCGCTCGATGCGGTTCCGCAAAGCGTAAAGCGCCCGGTCGACGGAGTGCTGGACGCGGCGGTTCTTCTTGGTGGGTATCTGCGGCTCACCGCCACGGCTGCGCACGTCGTCGCGGATGGCATCGCTATCGTATCCACGGTCGGCCAGCAGGACCTCGGGGTCGACGTCGTGCTCGGCCATCAGGTCGGCGTAGGCGGTGCAGTCGTGGGCTTCGCCGGGCGTCAGCAGGACAGCGACCGGAAGACCCTCAGCGTTGGTTCGAAGGTGGATCTTGGTCGAGAACCCGCCGCGAGAACGGCCAAGAGCCTGATTCTCAGTCCCCCCTTGCTCCGGCAGCGCAGTGGTGCGCCCGGACGATGGTGCTGTCGAGCATCTGGAGCGCGTCGCCGCCTCCGCCCTCGGCCAGGCCAGCGAGCATGACGTCCCACAGCCCAGCCGCGGTCCAGCGCCGATATTGGCGGTGCACGGAGTTCCAGTTGCCGAGTTCCTCAGGCAAATCCCGCCAGGGCGCACCGGTCCGCGTGATCCAGAAGATCGCGTCCAGAACACGCCGATGGTCGGTTGGCGGACGCCCGCGCAGAGGCCCGGCTTCGGTCACGAATGGCTCGAAATACGCCCACTCGTCGTCGTTCAACCGCCCTCGGATCACCGCTGATCTCCACCATGAAGATCAGCTTCGAATCACAGCGCACCGCGTCGGCGGAATCCCCTTCATGCGCTTTGTCCACGCGACCTAGAGCAAATCTTTTCATTCCGGCTCGTAGCCTGCGGCGGTGAAGTAGTTTGCGCATTCGGCTGGGCGTGAACTGCCGGCAGCGCGTCGCCGATGGCGTCGCCAGAGATCGTCGATGGTGCGGGCGGCGGCTTTGCGCAGCAGCGCCTTGAGCTTGGCGAACGCGTTCTCGATCGGGTTGAAGTCGGGCGAGTAGGGCGGCAGATAGCGCAGCGATGCGCGCCGGCGGCCTCGATCGCGGCGCGACGCCGCGACCTTGTGGGCGGGCAGGTTGTCCATCACGACGATGTCGCCGGGCCGCAGCGTCGGGACGAGCACCTGCTCGACATAGGCCTGGAAGGCGTCGCCGTTCATCGGGCCGTCGAGCACCATCGGCGCGGTCATGCCGCCGAGAGCCGCAGCGCACCGGTGAAGGTCGTGGTCTTCCAGTGGCCATGCGGCACCGCGGCGCGGCAGCGTTTCCGCGCGGCGCCCGGCCGCGCAGGCGGGCCATCTTGGTGCGACGCTCCGGTTTCGTCGATGAAGACCAGGCGCTCGGGATCAAGGTCAGGCTGGGCTGTCGAACCATGCCTCCCGCCGCAACGGCCACGTCCGGCCTGTCCTGCTCGGCTGGCGTGCGCGGTTTTTTTTGAGGCTCATGCCGATGGCGGGCAAAGAACGCGCCAAATGGTGCTGACGGCAAAGGTCGCGCCGTGCGCCTGCGCTCAGCAAATCGGCCAGCTCGGCCAGAGTGATGTCCTTCTTCGCCGCCACTGCGGTCAGAGATGACCCCGCTGATAGGCCTCGATCCGCTGCGAGCGGAGATCGCCGCCTTTCGGCTTGGCCCGGGTTTCTCCGGTCTCACGCAAACGTCTGCACCCAGCGGATCGCAGTCGCCACGCGATACGCCGAACCGCTCCGCAGCCGCATTACAGCGATCATCCCGTCCATCGACGGCAGCGATCACCCGCAACGCGCAAGATCTTCCGACAAAGTCTTTCGCCATCGCTGCTGGCCTCCTGTCCAGCAGCGATGGTGAATTACATCCAACCGCGTCTAGGGAATCCCCAACGAGTTGTGGACGGTTGGAACATGCTCTAAGTCAGCCCAGCAAAGGACGACCTGACCCTGGTAAGGTCTCATAACGTACTTCAGGCCGTGTGGACGGATAAGGGTGAGTATTCGGTGAGGGGATTCCCGAATTGGGTTTTGTTCGAATCACTGCGTGACCGGCAACGGGGTTCCGGCGATGCTGACGCGGATGACGGAGGCGGATTGGGCCATCGTGCTGGCGGTGTTTGACGCGGCGCAGTCGGTCCGCGGAGAGCCTGGGCACGACGACCGCAAGTTCCTGGAAGCGCTGCACTTTTTCATCGTGCACAACATCTCCTGGCGAGCGTTGCCGGCGGAGTATGGCAATTGGAACAGCGTCTGGAAGCGGTTCTGGCGGCTCAGCCGCACGGGCGTGTTCGAGGCTTTCTTCCAACTGCTCGCCGAGCGCAGCGAGACGGCGCATCTGGTGCAGTTCTTCGACAGCACCACGGTCCGCGCCCACGTCTCGGCGGCCGGTGCAAAAGGGGGCAGCACAATCAGGCGCTCGGCCGCTCGCGGGGCGGCTTCTCGAGCAAGATCCACCTCAAGGCTGATCTCGACGGCTTGCCTCTCGACTTCCACCTGACCGGCGGAGAGGCGAGCGACTGCGTCGAGTTCGAGACCTCGCTCGACATCGGGCCGGACGTGCGGCCGCGCGTGGCCGTGACGGATAAAGGTTATGACAGCCATAGCAACCGTGCGGCCGCACGCGCACGTGGCATCACGCCGATCATCCCCCGGCGCAGCAACGCAAAGGACCGCGGCCGTTTCTTCCCGAAGCGCCTTTACCGAATCGCTCACGCGTCGAGCAGGCAGTCGGCAAGCTCAAGTGGTTCAAGCGTATCGCACTCCGATGCGAGAAAACTGCCGTCAGCTTCTCCGCCATCATCAGTTTCGCCTGCACTCTGATGCTCGCGAAATCCGTCCACACGGCCTAGGCCGTGTGGACGGATAGGGGTGAGTATTCGGTGAGGGGATTCCCGAATCGGGTTTTGTTCGAATCACTGCGTGACCGGCAACAGGGAGCCGGCCATGCTGACGCGGATGACGGAGGCGGATTGGGCGATCGTGCTGGCGGTGTTTGACGCGGCGCAGTCGACCCGCGGAGAGCCTGGGCACGACGACCGAAGTTCCTGGAAGCGCTGCACTATTTCATCGTGCACAACATCTCCTGGCGAGCGTTGCCGGCAGAGTATGGCAATTGGAACAGCGTCTGGAAGCGGTTCTGGCGGCTCAGCCGCACGGGCGTGTTCGAGGCTTTCTTTCAACTGCTCGCCGAGTGCAGCGAGACGGCGCATCTGGTGCAGTTCTTCGACAGCACCACGGTCCGCGCCCACGTCTCGGCGGCCGGTGCAAAAGGGGGCAGCACAATCAGGCGCTCGGCCGCTCGCGGGGCGGCTTCTCGAGCAAGATCCACCTCAAGGCCGATCTCGACGGCTTGCCTCTCGACTTCCACCTGACCGGCGGCGAGGCCAGCGACTGCGTCGAGTTCGAGACCTCGCTCGACATCGGGCCGGACATGCGGCCGCGCGTGGCCGTGACGGATAAAGGCTATGACAGCCATAGCAACCGTGCTGCCGCACGCGCACGTGGCATCACGCCGATCATCCCCCGGCGCAGCAACGCAAAGGACCGTGGCCGTTTCTTCCCGAAGCGCCTTTACCAAATCCGCTCACGCGTCGAGCAGGCAGTCGGCAAGCTCAAGCGGTTCAAGCGCATCGCACTCCGATGCGAGAAAACTGCTGTCAGCTTCTCCGCCATCATCAGTTTCGCCTGCGCTCTGATGCTCGCGAAATCCGTCCACACGGCCTAGTGTTTCTCGCCCGGAGTTATTCTGATTGTAGTGGCGGAATTCCCGAACGGTGAGGGCGCCAGCTGCCTGCCGGGGCGGGCCGGCGGTTCGGGCAATTGAAGGCGCAGCAGAACCGAGTTCTTCGATCGTTACTCCCGACAGCTCCGGAGAGTTTACGCTGCACCGAGAGTGTCACGTACGTGTTTGTGTGTGTGGGGCCCGGCCGAAGGCACGACTCCCTTCTCACGCCTCGGGCGCCACATCAAAAACGCATGACGGGGTGAACCAGGCTGGACTGTTTTCGACAGGGTCGGCGGGCTCAAGGAGCGGCCGCGCGTTCAGTAATCACCATCAGATCGAGGACGTTGCGGGAGGGGCTTGTTCCGCCGGTGCCGCAATACCCCCCCTTGAGCTTGGCCTCAGTCATGGCCCGCATACCGGTTTCTTCACGTGTTCCAGATTTCTGCCAGCATGCTCGAACCGTACGTCAATGGCGAACATCTGCGCGCCGAATTGGTGCTGGACGCTTTGGAGATGGCGATCGCCCCGCCGCCCGGATGGCGTCACCCATCGCAGCGAGCAAGGCAGCCAATACACTTCCGTGGCGTTTGGTAACCGCTGCAAGGAGGCGGGCGTGCGCCCATGGATGGGCTCGGTCGGCGATTTTTACGACAACGCCATGTGCGAGAGCTTCTTAAGGTCCTGCCCAGCGCCTGCGCCATGCCAAGCCGCGCGGTCAAACCGGGCGATTCCGCATACAGCGGAAGGTGGTGTTCGACTGCACAGGACGAGAGGCTTGAGGCCGCTCGTCCGCTGGTCGCGACGCCTCAAAGGGTTGGCTTGCCGCCCGTTACCGGGATATAGGCGGCACTGATGTAACTCGATTCGTCCGAAGCCAGCATCACGTAGGGCGGCGCCAGTTCGACCGGCTGGGCCGGGCGCTCCAGCCCCGCCCACATGTTGTGGTACGCGGCCCAACCCTGCGCCCATTTCAGGTATCACCCGAGGCCAGCCTTCACCCCAGCATTTCCGCGCCGCCAGGATGGCGAAGGAGAACGAAACGCCCATGAATAGGGCGACGAACACGTGCGGCATCGCCGCTGGGATCGCGACCTTGAAAATCAGGAAACGATTGCTCGCGCCGAGCACGCGGGCTGCGTCATAGTAGCCGCTGCTTCCTGTCCGCGCGGACGGCATGTCGTCGTGACGTCAGCAACGGCAGGTATCCAACGCTCAGGCCATCGAGGAATGTGAGCGCAACAATGTTGAGGTCGCCGCTCCATCACACGCGTGCGGCGAACACCGATCACGTCGCGCAGGTTTTTGCTACGACGAGGTTTCGGACATAGTCCGCTGCCCGGGCCGGCGAGACGCTTAGACCGTCAGGCAAGCACACCCGCAATCGCGCGATCCGATATCGGACTTCAGCCTGCAAACGTGCCGGCTCAAAGAGCAATGTACGCCCGGCGCCCGGCGGATTATCCGCCAACTCTTCGACCAGGGCGCACTCGACTGCATGAAAGCAAGAATTTACGCTGAATCCAAGCCTCACTCGTGATGCGTCGATCCACGGTCGAGCACTCCGTTCGGCACGATCAAGCGAATGTCCGGCGGAGGGAGATTACTCACCCGAGGCTTGAGACGAGCTAACGCCGAGGCGGCATTCGGTCTTGGCCTTCAACATCGTTCACGCCGCAAACGCCTTCGGAGCGAGCAAGCTCTTCGAGACAGACTGATCCCGGCGGCGCGCTCATGCGCATTCAATCATGCGCGAGCCAAGTTCAGCGGTGGATTTTGGCATAGCCTAGAGGGTCAGCGCTCGTCTTCGGGGCTTTCCGGCTCCACCTCGATGTCGGGGCCGATCGCGTCTGCGTCGTCCTCGAGGTCGGAGGCGTCCTCGATGACGTCCTCCTCCTCGGCCTCCTCGACGCCCTCCACCTCCACGTCCGCCTCGTCGGCCACGGGCACCGGTTTCTTGACGCGCTTCTCCTCCACCACGTTGCCGCCGGACCGACGGGGGCGAGGCTGTTCGACCGGCTGCTCCGTGCCGCATTTCGGGCACGTAGCCGGTACCTTGGTCAGATCATAGAAGCGGGTACCGCACGCGACGCAAACGCGCTTGGTGCCGAGTTCGGGCTTCGCCATCGCGAGTGACGCCTTACCGGGGGAGCGAAAGGCGGGGCCCATGCCACCGCTCGGCGAGCCTGTCAAACCGCCCGCAAGTCGAGGTGCCACAGCCCGCGTGCGCCGCCGGCGCGCCCGTGCTAAGCGGCCTTCACTCGCACGGAACCCGGCATGGACCGCCCTCCTTCCTCTCGCGCGCTCCGCGCCCTCCGTCCGACTGCGCCGCTCGCGGGCACGCTGCGGGTTCCGGGCGACAAATCGATCAGCCATCGGGCCCTGATGTTCGGCGCGCTTGCGGTCGGCGAGACGCGGATCACGGGGCTGCTCGAAGGCGAGGATGTGCTGCGTACCGCCGCCGCCATGCGGGCGCTCGGCGGCGCCGTGGAGCGGGACGGCCCGGGGCGTTGGCGGGTCGCCGGAAGGGGGCTCGGCGGCTTGGTGGAGCCCGACGACGTGCTCGACATGGGAAACTCCGGCACCGCGGCCCGGCTGCTGTGCGGCATCCTGGCGAGCCATCCCTTGTTCGCGGTGATGACGGGCGACGCGAGCCTCCGGCGCCGGCCGATGCAGCGCGTCACGGTCCCGCTCGCGGCGTGCGGCGCGCGGTTCGCGAGCCGCGATGGCGGCCGCCTGCCGCTCGCGATCGAGGGGGCGGCGGACGCCCTGCCGCTCGAATATCGGCTGCCGGTCGCCTCGGCGCAGGTGAAGTCGGCCGTGCTGCTGTGCGGCCTCAATGCGCCGGGCATCACCCGCGTCGAGGAGCCCGAAGCGACACGCGACCACAGCGAGAACCTACTGCGGCATTTCGGCGCCAGCGTCCGGGTGGGCGCGGATGGCACGGGCCGCGTCATCGAGGTCGTCGGCCAGCCCGAGCTGCGTGCCGCCGATGTGGCGGTGCCGGGCGATCCGTCCTCCGCCGCGTTCCCCTTGGTCGCCTGCCTCCTTGTGCCGGGGTCGACCCTGCGCATCGAGGGTGTCGGGCTCAACCCGCTGCGCAGCGGGTTGCTCGCCACGTTGCGCGAGATGGGTGCCGCCCTAGTAGTGCGGAACGAGCGCTCGGAGGGGGGCGAGACCGTGGGCGATCTCGACGTGAGCCACGGCCCGCTCCGGGGCGTGGACGTGCCGCCGTCCCGCGCCCCGTCCATGATCGACGAGTATCCAATCCTTGCCGTAGCCGCTTGCTGCGCATCGGGCACCACGCGGATGCGCGGGCTCAAGGAACTGCGCGTCAAGGAAAGCGACCGGCTCGCTGCGACGGCGGCCATGCTCGCTGCCAACGGCGCTCGGGTGGAGATCGAGGGCGACGACCTGCTGGTGCACGGCACGGGCGGCCCGCCTGCCGGCGGTGGCACCGTGGCCACCCACATGGACCATCGGATCGCCATGAGCGCGCTGGTGCTTGGGCAGGCGACGGCAGAGCCGGTCGCCGTTGACGAGGCCGGGTTCATCGACACGAGTTTCCCCGGTTTCGTTCCGCTGATGGCGAGCATTGGCGCGACGATCGAGTAAGGCATGACCACGCTTCCAGCGGCGGCGCAGACGGGCGCCGGCCGGCCGCTCATCATCGCCATCGACGGCCCTGCGGCAGCGGGCAAGGGCACGCTGGCCCGGCGCCTCGCGGCGACCCTGACGCTGCCCTATCTCGACACCGGCCTGCTGTACCGTGCCGTGGGCCGGCGTGTGCTCGATGGTGGCGGCGATCCCGCCGACCCGTCCGCAGCCGAAGCCTCGGCGCGAGCTCTTGAGGCTTCCGACCTTGATCGCTCCGACCTGCGCGGCCCGGCAGCCGACGCCGCTGCCGCTGCGGTCGCCGCGATTCCGGCCGTCCGATCGGCACTCCTCGCGTTTCAGCGAAGCTTTGCCGCCGGGCGCGGGGCGGTGCTCGACGGGCGCGACATCGGCACCGTGATCTTCCCCGACGCGGCCGTAAAGCTGTTCGTCACGGCAAGCCTGGAAGCCCGCGCCCGCCGCCGCTGGCTCGAGCTACAAGCGAAGGGCACGGCCGCAGACCTCGCTGCCGTGCAGGCCGACATGCGCGCGCGCGACACCCTGGACGCGGCCCGGGCCGCCGCACCGCTCCGCCCCGCGGCCGACGCCGTGCAGCTCGACACGACGGCAATGCCTGCCGACGCGGTGCTCGCCGCGGCGCTCGCGGTGGTCCGGCAACGATTCGCGACCGGAATGCGCCCCGATCCGGCCTGAGCCAACCAGCGGACATTACTATTCCGGATTGCAGGCATGGCCTGCCGGGCCTACATCTCCCCACAGGAGCCCGGCATCCCGCGCGGGCAAGCCGCGCTTGATCCGAGCGCGCCAACCCGACCGACCCCCCGTTGGGGGTGCAACGTCAAACGGAACCAATCCACCGCATGTCAGCAACAGCCACCGCTCGCCTACCGGAGAGCATGGACGATCACTTTCACGGCGAGGATTTCGCCTCGCTGCTCGACGAAACTTTGGGGCGCGATAGCGGCTTCGACGGCTCGGTTGTCACCGGCCGCGTGCTCCGCCTCACCGACGAGTTCGCCGTCGTCGATGTCGGCCTCAAGAGCGAGGGGCGAGTCGCCCTCAAGGAGTTCGGACTTCCCGGCGCGGCGCCGGAGGTCAAGCCCGGCGACCTCATCGAACTTTACGTGGAGCGCTACGAGGATCGCGACGGCTCCATCGTGCTGTCGCGCGAGAAGGCGCGGCGCGAGGAGGCCTGGACCAATCTCGAAAAGGCGTTCGAAAGCAGCCAGCGCGTGACCGGCTCGATCTACGGGCGGGTGAAGGGCGGCTTCACCGTCGATCTCGGCGGCGCGGTGGCCTTCCTGCCCGGCAGCCAGGTGGACATCCGCCCGGTACGCGACGTCGGGCCGCTGATGGGCTCGCCGCAGCCGTTCCAGATCCTCAAGATGGACCGCGCGCGCGGCAACATCGTCGTTTCCCGCCGCGCCGTGCTCGAGGAAACTCGCGCCGAGCAGCGGAGCGAGCTGATCCAGGGCCTCAAGGAAGGCATGATCCTGGACGGCGTGGTCAAGAACATCACCGACTACGGCGCGTTCGTCGATCTCGGCGGGGTCGACGGCCTGCTGCACGTGACCGATATCGCCTGGCGTCGAGTGAATCACCCGGCCGAGGCGCTGCAGATCGGCCAGCAGGTGAAGGTGCAGGTCATCCGCTTCAACCCGGAAACCCAGCGCATCAGTCTCGGCATGAAGCAGCTGGAGGCCGATCCGTGGGAAGGTGTGGCCGCCAAGTATCCGCCGGGTGCGAAATATACCGGCCGCGTCACCAACATCACCGACTACGGCGCCTTCGTGGAGCTGGAGCCCGGCGTCGAGGGGCTGGTTCACGTGTCGGAGATGTCGTGGACCAAGAAGAACGTTCATCCGGGCAAGATCGTCGCCACCTCGCAGGAGGTGGAGGTGATGGTGCTGGACGTGGACAGTTCCAAACGCCGCATCTCGCTTGGCCTCAAGCAGGTCCAGCGCAACCCGTGGGAACAGTTCGTCGACGAGCACCCGATCGGCTCGGTGGTGGAAGGCGAGATCCGCAACATCACGGAGTTCGGCCTGTTCGTCGGGATTGGCCCGGATATCGACGGCATGATCCACATGTCCGACCTGTCCTGGGACGAGCCGGGCGAACTCGCGATGGCCAAGTTCGAGAAGGGTCAGACGATCAAGGCGAAGGTGCTCGACGTCGACGTGGAGAAGGAGCGCATCAGCCTCGGCATCAAGCAGCTGCGCGACGACCCCGCCGCATCGGTGCTCGACTCGGTGCACAAGAACGACGTCGTCACCTGCGTCGTCACCTCCATCCAGGCGAACGGCATTGAGGTGAAGGTGAACGACGTGCTCACCGGCTTCATCCGCCGCGCCGAGCTTGCGCGCGACAAGTCAGACCAGCGGCCGGACCGCTTCGCGGTAGGCGAGAAGGTGGACGCCAAGATCACCGCCATCGACCGCGCGGCGCGCAAACTTGCTCTGACCATCAAGGGCAAGGAGATGGAGGAGGAGAAGCAGGCGATGCAGGAGTTCGGCAGTTCCGACAGCGGCGCGTCGCTCGGCGATATCCTCGGCGCGGCCATCCGGCGGCGCAATCAGCAAGGGCAACCGGAGTAAGCGTTCGCTTCGGGCGGTTGCCGCGTGACCCTCGAGACCGACCTTCTGCTCGACAGGCGGCGCCTCAAACGCCGCCTGTTCGCATGGCGGGCTGTGGCGCTGCTAGCGGTGCTGGCCGCCGTGCTCGTCGCGGTCGGCGTCTCCCGCCCGATTCGCGGGAGCCACATCGCCCGGCTATCGGTGGGCGGGATCATCACCGAGGACCGCAAGCTGACGGAGGCGGTCAGTGCGCTTGCCGACGACGCCAGGGTGCCGGCGCTGATTGTGGTCATCAACAGCCCTGGGGGCAGTGTAGCGGGGGGCGAAAGCCTGTACGGCGCCATCGCGCGGGTAGCGGCGCGCAAGCCCGTGGCCGCCGTGATGGGCGGGACGGCCGCGTCGGCCGGTTACATGGTTGCTCTGCCGGCTTCACGCATCTTCGCTCGCGCCTCGACGCTCACCGGGTCGATCGGCGTGATCTTGCAAACCGGCGACGTATCCGGGCTGCTCGCCAAGCTCGGCGTGACCGCGGAAGCGATCACCTCCGGCCCGCTCAAGGATCAGCCGAGTTTCGTCCGCCCGCTTTCGCCGCAGGGACGCGACGTGCTGCACGGGCTGGTGATGGACATGTACGAGCAGTTCGTCGCCATGGTGGCCACCGCCCGCCACCTGTCAGCCGACCGCGTGCGCGAGCTTGGTGATGGCCGAGCCTACACCGGGCGGCAAGCCCTGGCGCTTGGCTTGATCGACCAGATCGGCGGCGAGCCGGAGGCGCGGGCCTGGCTCGCCGCCGAACACCGGGTCTCGACCAAGCTTCCGGTCACGGATGTCGGGACCGGGACGCTGGCCGGCCGCGCCTTTGGGGCGATGGGCGCGCCGCTGCTTGAGTTCATCGGGAAAACACTGGAAGCACAATGGCTTAGGATTGACGGTGCTTGGGCACTCTGGCAACCTTCCAACAGTTGAGACCGGTGTCGGGCCGGCTTCGGTGATCCGGGGGCAGTGGGGGGATGACAAGGTCCGAACTGATTGCCGAGCTTGCATCGGCGAACCCGCACCTGACCGGACGGGATATCGAGCTGATCGTATCCACAGTGTTCGACGAGATAACGGCGGCACTCTCAAGGGGCGAGCGGGTGGAGTTGCGCGGCTTCGGCGCATTCACCGTGAAGCGGCGCGACGCGCGCACCGGCCGCAACCCGCGCACCGGCGAGGCGGTTCCGGTCGACGAGAAGGCTGTGCCGTTTTTCAAGGCCGGCAAGGAGCTTCGTGAACGCGTGAACCGGGGCAAGCCGGCCCGCTCGGCGATGGCCCAGCGTGTGAGCGCGTGAGCGCGTTCGTGAGCACGCCCAGGACGGGCACGCTCAGGACGGGCCGCCGCCGGTGCGGCTGATCGTCAGCATCCTTTTGCTGATCCTGCTCGTGCTGTTCGCCTTGTCGAACAGCGAAGCCGTGCGGCTCGGGCTTTGGCCGACCGGGTACGCGATCGACACGCCGGTGTCGGTGGCGATTCTGGTCGGCATGGCAATCGCCTTCCTGCTGGGGGCGCTGTTCATCTGGGTCGGAAACATCGGGCAACGGCGGAGGGCGCGGCGGGCCGAGCATACCGTCCGGCTGCTCGAGGAGCAGGTGCGGGAGTTGCGAGCGCGCCAGCCCGGCGCCGCGTTGCCTCCCACAGGCTGAGATGCAGAAGGCTGCTCGAGCGGCCGACCGCATCATCCTGGCACTCGACATGCCCGACGTGCGCCGCGCCGAGCAGTGTGCCCTGACTGCGATCGAGCACGTCGGCATGGTGAAGCTTGGGCTCGAATTCTTTCTCGCCAACGGCCCTGCCGGTTACCGGGCGGTCGCCGAAACCGGCGAGGCGTCCGGTGTTCCTCGACCTCAAGCTGCACGACATTCCCAATACGGTCGCCGGCGCGGTGCGGTCGGTCCTGCCGCTCGCGCCGCACTTCCTGACCGTCCATGCCGCGGGTGGCGCCGCGATGATGGAGGCGGCGCGCCGGGCGGCGGAGGATGGAGGCAGCGGGCCGGCCCTTGCTGCTGGCTGTCACGGTCCTGACCAGCCTTGGCGCGACCGACCTCGCGGCCACCGGGGTCGGCGGCGACATGACCGCACAGGTCGTGCGGCTCGCCCGCTTGGCGGTCGGCGCCGGCGCGGACGGCCTGGTGTGCAGCCCCTGGGAGATCGCGCCCTTGCGCGATGCGCTCGGCGCCGGGCCGGCCCTCGTCGTGCCAGGCATCCGGCCGGAAGGCTCTGACGCTGGCGACCAGATGCGCACCATGACACCCCGCGAGGCGGTCGAGGCCGGAGCGGACTGGCTCGTGATCGGCCGGCCGATCACCGCCGCCGCCGACCCCGCCGCCGCGGCCGCGGCAATCGCGCAGGGCCTTCGGTGAAGGTCGAGGTGAAAATATGCGGCGTCAACAGTGCCGCGGCGTTCGATGCTGCGGCCGCCGCAGGGGCCGACTGGGTGGGCTTCGTGTTCTTTCCGCGATCGCCCCGTGTGGTGTCTCCGGCGGACGCGCATGCGTTGTCAGGGCGGCTCGACGGCGGCCCCCGACGGGTCGGGCTGTTCGTCGAACCCACCGATGCCGAGGTCGCGTCAACCCTGGCTACGGTCAAGCTGGATGCGTTGCAGATCTACGCGAGCGCGGCGCGCGCGGCGGCGCTGCGGGCGAGCTTCGGCCTGCCGGTCTGGCTGGCCTGGGGGGTCGCGACGGCGGATGACCTGCCGCACGCTGCGCCGTCCGTCGATGCGCTCGTGTTGGAGGCCAAGCCGCCAGCGGCAGCAACCCGCCCCGGCGGCAATGCGGCGTCGTTCGATTGGTCGCTGCTGGCCGGTTGGCAAGCGCCGACACACTGGTGGCTTGCGGGGGGGCTCCATCCAGGCAACGTGGCGGCGGCGATCCAATCGGCAGGACCGCCTGGTGTCGACGTCTCCTCCGGCGTCGAGACGACGCCCGGGGTGAAGGAGCCGGCGCTGATCCGCGCCTTCATCGCCGCCGCGCGCGCTGCCTGACTGCGCGAGAAAACGACCCTGCACGTCTGATGATTGACGGCCACCCGGACCAACAGCTCTGGTCAGCACTCTCCTTGACCATTACGCAGCGTCGTTGGGACCAGAGGCGAACGGCACGATCAGCGAAGCCGATGCGTACGCAAAGCCTGCGCGAGTCGGTCCCAATGTTCCGGCGGTCCCGGGATGCCGAACCGGAGTCGGCGGTCCGCGTCATGGAAGCGACGCACCAGAAGGCCGGCCCGTCCGAGCGTCTCGAACAGGCTCGCCGCTCCTTCAGCTTCCGCCAGACGGAATAGGCGTGTGCCACCAAGGATGCGGAGCCCGGCGCGCTCCAGCATGCCATCGAGCCGCCGCGCGTCGCCCTCCAGTCGCGCGGTCGCGGCATCGAGCCACTCGGGGGACGCAAAGGCCTGCCGGGCGATCGCGATGGCGGGGCCGCTCGCCGCCCAGGGGCCGAGTGCCGATCGTAGCTCGGCGGCCAATGCGGGGGCGCACAGGGCGAAGCCGAGCCGGATGCCCGCCAGCCCATACGCCTTGCCGAACGAGCGCAGCACGAGGAGGCCGGGACGCGGCAGCGTGGGTGCCAGGCTCGCCCCAGGGTTTCCCCGGGGCGCGGCGAAGTCGGCGAACGCCTCGTCGACCACCAGCAGCCCGCCGCGACCGGCGAGGCGGTCCGCGAGCGCCAGGAGATCGGCAGGCGGCACAAACCGCCCGTCCGGGTTGTTCGGATTGCAGACAACGGCGCCTGTCCCCACGCCGAGGTCGGCCAGTCGCCGCGTCTCAGCGACGGAGCTCCCGGCAGCCGCCCAGGCGGCCGCGTGCTCCGCGTAGGTCGGACCGAGGATGGCCACGTGGTCGAGCGGGCGCAGGCGCGGCACGAGATTGATGAGGAGCTGCGTCCCGGGTGCCGCGACCACCATCGCGGGGTCGGCCACACCATACGCCTGCGCCGCCGCCGCACGGAGCGCCGCCTCGTCCTCAGGCTCGGGAAGCCGCGTGTAGGCAGCGAGCGGCGGCGGTGCGAACGGGAACGGGACGGGGTTGATCCCGGTCGATAGATCGATGAACGGCTCGGGTGCGCCCGGGAAAAGACGGCGCGCTTCCGCGAGCCGCCCGCCGTGCTCCAATGCCTCTGCCACCTCGAACTCCGCCGTGATACCGCCGGCGCGATGCCGACCGGTCCCTTCGCCTACCCGCCATTCTACATTGTGATCGGCCTGGGCGCGCTGCTGCTCGAGGCCGGGTTGGGCTATCCTGCATGGCTGTTCCGAGCGATCCGGCATCCGGTGGTCTGGCTCGGATGGCTGATCGCCCGACTCGACCGCAGGCTGAACGACGAACGGCGACCCGGCTGCCATCGGCGATGGGCCGGCGCCGTGGCGGTACTGGCGCTCATCGTTGTTGCCGGCGGCTCGGCGGCGCTCCTGCAGGCGGCGCTGCTCCGCCTGCTGCCCGTATCGATCGCCTTGCCGTTGCTCGCGGCGATGGCCAGCACCTTGCTCGCCCAGCGCTCGCTGCCACCGCCACGTCGCCGCGGCGGTCGCGGGCGCTGGACCGGGACGGGCTGGCCGGCGGACGCGCGGCGGTCGCGCACATCGTCGGCCGCAACCCGCGAAGCGCTCGACGAGGCCGGCGGTGCTGCGGGCGGCGATCGAGAGCCTGGCCGAGAATTTTTCCGACGGCGTGGTGGCGCCGGCGCTTCTGGTGCCGCTTGCGCGGCCTGCCGGGCATCGCGCTCTACAAGGCGATCAACACGGCCGACAGCATGATCGGCCACCGCACACCGCGCCACGCGGCGTTCGGCTGGGCGGCGGCCCGGCTCGACGACCTGGTCAACCTGCCGGCCTCGCGCCTGGCGGCCGCTTGGCTCATCGCCGCTGCCTGCCTGGGCCCGGATGCGCGCCGGCGCGGCGCCATGCGCGCGGTGTGGCGCGATGCGCCGCGGCATCGCTCGCCCAATGCCGGCTGGCCGGAAGCGGCGATGGCCGGGGCGCTCGGGCTGCGGCTCGCCGGGCCCGCGCGTCTATGGCGATACGTGGTCGAGGATGCCTGGATGGGCGACGGACGCGCCGGAGGCGACGCACAGACGATCTGCGTCGCGCGCTGGCGCTCTATCGCGTCGCGTGCGCGCTGCAGATTCGCGGCGGTGGCCATGGCGGCTGGCCGTGTTCATCGCGCGAGGCTGAGCAGCCGGTCCACGTCGATATGCGCCTCCAGATGCGCCGCGAGCGCGTCGAGCGCCGCCTCGATCTCGGCCTCGTGGCCGCTGCCCGGCCGGCGCGGCGCCGAGCCGCGCCAGCCAGGCCGCGCGCTGCGCGGTCGTCGTTGCAAACAGGCCATGCACATAGGTCCCGGCGACGCGGCCGTCCGGCCGAGCACGGCCCCGTCCGGGCGGCCGTCGGCAAGCGCAGCAGCGGCCGCGCGCGTGTCGGGCCCGTCGGTGCGGCCCATGTGCATCTCGTAGCCGTGGAACGGCGCCCCGTCGGCCAGCTCGTGCCGTCCACTTCGCGCCAGGCGCTTGTCGCCGGTCAGCACCGTGTCGACATCGAGCAGCCCGAGACCCGGCGACGCGTGCCGGCGGCCCCTCGATGCCGTCGGGATCGGCGATGCTGCTCGCCCAGCATCTGGTAGCCGCCGCACAGGCCGAGCACGCGGCCGCCGCGCCGGCGATGCGCGGCGATGTCGATGTCCCAGCCCTCGGCGCGCAGGCTGCGAGATCGGCGATCGTCGCCTTCGAGCCGGGCAGGATCACCAGATCGCACGGCGCCGGCAGCGGCGTGCCGCGGCTGGACCAGCACCAGCTCCACGTCCGGCTCGGCGCGCAGCGGATCGAGGTCGTCGAAATTGGCGATGTGCGGCAGCACCGGCACGGCGATGCGCAGCTGCGCGCCGCCCGGCCGACGCTCGCACCGGGCGCAGATCCAGCGCATCCTCGGCCGGCAGCAGCCGCGCCTCGGGAAAGAACGGCACCAGGCCGAGCGCCGGCCAGCCGGTGCGCTGCGGCGATCGAAGCGCATGCCGTCGGCGAACAGGCTCGGATCGCCGCGCATCCGGTTGACGATGAAGCCCAGCATCAGCGCCGCATCCGCCGGCGTCGAGCACCGCATGGGTGCCGACCAGGCTGGCGATCACGCCGCCGCGGTCGATATCGCCGACCAGCACCACCGGCGCATCGGTCGCGCGGGCGAAGCCCATGTTGGCGATGTCGCCGGCGCGCAGGTTGACCTCGGACGCGCTGCCGGCGCCTTCCACCAGCACGATGTCCGCCTCGGCCGCAGCCGCGCAAAGCTGTCCAGCACCGTGCGGCAGCAGCGCGGCTTCATCGCCTGGTAGTCGCGCGCCCGCGCGGTGCCGACCACCCGGCCCTGCACCACGACCTGCGCGCCGGTCTCGCTCTGCGGCTTCAGCAGCACCGGGTTCATGTGCACCGACGGCGCCACGCCGGCCGCGCGCGCCTGCAACGCCTGCGCGCGGCCGATCTCGCCGCCGTCGGCCGTCACGGCGGCGTTGTTGGACATGTTCTGCGGCTTGAACGGCCGCACCCGCAGCCCGCGCCGGAGGCAGGCGCGCGCAGAGGCCCGGCGACCAGCAGCGACTTGCCGACGTTGGAGCCGGTGCCCTGGAGCATGAGGGCGCGCGCGCGCATCAGAACTCGATGCCTGCCTGCGCCTTCACGCCGGCGGCGAAATGGTGCTTGACCAGCGTCATTTCGGTGACGAGGTCGGCCGCCTCGATCAGCGCCGGCTTGCGCGTTGCGGCCGGTGACGACCACATGCAGCGTCGGCGCGGCGCGCCTGCAGCGCGCGCGACCACCGTCGTCGTGCGGCAGATAGTCGTAGCGCAGCGCGATGTTGAGCTCGTCCAGCACCAGCAGCGCCAGGTCGGGCCGCTGCATCAGCTCGCAGCGCCTTGTCCCACGCCCGCCGGCAGGCGGCGATGTCGCGGGCGCGGTCCTGCGTTTCCCAGGTGAAGCCTTCGCCCATGCGTGTGCCAGTCGACCAGATCGCCGAACCGCTCCAGAACGCCGTGCGCTCGCCGGTGGACCAGGCGCCCTTGATGAACTGCACCACGCCGCAGCGCCGGCCGTGCCCGAGCATGCGCAGCAGCAGGCCGAAGGCCGCCGTGCGATTTGCCCTTGCCGGGGCCGGTGTGGACGATCAGCAGGCCCTTCTCGATGGTCTTGCCCGCGACCTCGGCATCCTGCACCGCCTTGCGCTTCGCCATCTTGGCGGCGTGGCGGGCGTGATCTGTGTCTTCGGTCATTTCGCCATCTTGTCATTGCGAGCCGCAGGCGAAGCAATCCAGGGCAGCGGCTCCGGAATCCTCAAGGATGCGATCCGTAAAGGTCGCGCCAAGTCGGATTGCCCGCCTCGATCGAGCGCGAGCTTGCGTGCGCGGGAACTGCCCTTTCAGCTGCTTTTCCCGAGTGATCGCTGCCGCCATATCGGCATGCAGCTCGAAATAGACCAAGAGCTTGCATCCGTAACGAGCTGTGCAATCCCGAGCCCGTCGTGATCTCGATGCTGCGCCGCTCGACGGACTAGATCGGATCGTTACGCCGATATAGATCGTTCCGTTGGGGCGGCTGGCCATGATGTAAACGGCAGGCTGCACCGCACTAGGCTACACGCTTTTCGTCCTTTGGCCCTGGATTGCTTCGTCGGCTAAGCCTCCTCGCAATGACGGGGCTTGTCGCCCTTCACCGCCAACGGCAGCCCGCCACCATGAACACGACACGCGTCGGCGCGCGCCGCGAGACGCTGGTGCAGCCGTCCGGCCTCGTCGCGGAACGCGCGGGCGAGCGCGTTGCTCGGGCACGATGCCGAGCCCGACCTCGTTGGCCACCAGCACCGTCGGCGCCGTGCGCGCCTCCAGCGCGGCATCCAGTGCCGCGACGGCCGCCGGCACGATCGTGGCCGCCCAGCATCAGGTTGGTCAGCCACAGCGTCAGGCAGTCCACCAGCACGGGCGCGCCGCCGGCCGCGCGCAGCGCGCCGGCAGATCGAGCGGCGCCTCGATCGTTCGCCAGCCGGCGTCCCGGCGCGCCCGGTGCTCGGCGATGCGCGCGCGCATCTCGTCGTCGAGCGCCTCGGCGGTCGCGACGTACACCCAGGGCGGCGGCAGCGCGGATCACCAGCGCCTCGGCGTAAGCGGCTCTTGCCCGAGCGGGCGCCGCCGAGCACGAGCGTCAGGCGGCGGCATTTGCATGAACGGGGCACGGAGCGCACATAGTCATCCCTACGATGGTCCTTCCGACCGGAAGGTGAAAAGGGAATGCGGTGCGGGGTCCGCCCCGAAGCCGCGGCTGCCCCCGCAACTGTAAGCGGAGAGCGGCCCGTCGTACCGCCACTGGGCCGGCCCGGGAAGGCAGGCGGGCTCGCTGTCCCGAGAGGGATCGAACCGCGAGCCAGGAGACCTGCCATCGCTGGCTGAACGCGACGCCGGGCGGGGTGCCCCGGCGGCGACGGTGTACCGGGCAATCCGCCGGGCGCACCGGCTTGTGGCGGTGGCTCCGCAGGCGCACGCACCCGGTAAGGCTTGACCGGAGCTGTGCATGGCTGACTGTCCCGACCGACCCGCCCGCCGCTGCTCCACGTCTGCACGACCTGCCGCGCCGGCCGCGCCGCTCGCCGATGGCGAGACGCCGCCCGGCCAGCACATGTTCGATGCGGTCGCGAGCCTGCGTCGCCGCCATGCCGGTAGTTCGGCTCCGCCCCGTGAAATGCTTGTCGAGCTGCGACAACGGCTGCGCCGCCGCCATTTCGGCTGCCCGGCAAGTGGAGCTACCTGCTCGGCCGGCTCGACGCCTCTCTCGCTGCCGACCTGCTCGCCTACGCCGAAACCTATGCCCGCTCGCGCCACCGGCACCGTGTTGCCGTCGCAAGCGTCCGGCCTCGTTGGCCCGCGATGGTGCTCGGGCGCGCTGCCGGACCTTGCGGAAGTCGCGGCATGAGCGCCGGCAAGATCCCCGCCACCGTCATCACCGGCTTCCTCGGCGCCGGCAAGACCACGCTGGTTCGCCACCTCTGGAGAACGCCGGCGGCCGGCGGCATCGCGATCATCGTCAACGAGTTCGGCGCGCTCGGCATCGACGGCGAGATGCTGCGCGGCTGCGGCATCCCGGCCTGCGCCGAGGACGACATCGTCGAGCTCGCCAACGGCTGCCTGTGCTGCACCGTGGCCGACGAGTTCCTGCCCGACCATGGAGGCGCTGCTGGAGCGCGACCGCACCCGCCCGAGCACATCCTGATCGAAACCTCCGGCCTGGCGCTGCCGAAGCCGCTGTTGAAGGCGTTCGGCTGGCCGGCGATCCGCGCGCGCGTGACGGTGGACGGCGTGATCGCGGTGGTGGACGGGCCGGCCGTTGCCGCCGGCCGGTTCGCCGACGACCCCGACGCGGTCGCCGGCAGCGCGCCGCCGATCCTCGGATCGACCACGACAACCCGCTGGCCGAGGTGTATCAGGACCAGCTGCATGCGGCCGACATCGTGGTGCTGAACAAGGCCGACCTGCTGGACGCCGACGCGACGCTCGCCCGGCTGCGCGGCGAGATCGGCCAGGCGTTGCCGCGCGCGGTGCGATGGTCGCGGCGCGCGAGGGCCGGGTCGATCCCGGCCGTGCTGCTCGGGCTGCAGCGGCCGCCGAGGACGATCTCGCCGCGCGGCCCTCGCATCACGACGCCGAGGACGGCGCGCACGAGCACGACGATTTCGAGAGCTTCGTCGTGCGGCTGCCGGAGATCGCGGACCCGAGGCGCTGGTGGCCCGGCTGCAGCGCGACGGCGGAACGCACGGCGTGCTGCGCATGAAGGGCTTCGCCGCGGTGCAGGGCAAGCCGATGCGACTGCGGTGCAGGGCGTCGGCGCGCGCTTCCGCTACCAGTTCGACCGCGCCTGGCGCGGCGGGGAGGACCGCGCCGGGCAGGTCGTCGTGATCGGCGAGACCGGGCTCGACCGCGCCGCCATCGCAGGCGGCGATGGCGCAGCTGAGCGGACCGATGCATCTGCTGGTCGCGCGAGAGCCGCACGCTCGACGAGGACGCCGCCGCCGTCGATCTCGGCCAGAGCCCGGCCGATCTCGTCTTGCTGTCGTTCGCGGACAGCCGATCTCGGCGCCTGCGCGGCGCGTGGCAGGCGATGGACGCCGCGTCCCGAGCCTGCGGCTGGCCAACTCTCGCGCGGCTGCGCCACCCGATGTCGGTCGATCTCTACGTCGAGCAGGTCGTTGTCGCGCGCGCGCTGCGTCGTGGTCCGGCTGCTCGGCGGGCTGGACTATTGGCGCTACGGCGCCGAGGAGGTGGCCGGCGCTGTGCCGCGAGCACGGGATCGCGCTGGCGCTCCTGCCCGGCGACGGCCAGGCCGACCCGCGGCTTGCCGACGCTGTCCACGGTCCCGCCGGACGCCTTGGCGCGCCTGGACGCCTGTTTCCGTCACGGCGGCCCGGCCAATGGACGACGACGCGCTGGCGTTCGCCGCCCACCTCGCGGGCCGGCGCGCCGACGACGCGGCCGCAGCGGAGCCGGTGCCGCAACACGGCGATCCACACCCTTGACGGTGGCGACCGACCGGCCGCTGGCGGCGATCGTGTTCTATCGCTCCCATCTGCTGGCGGGCGACATCGCCCCGGTCGACGCGCTTGCGGAGGCGCTGCGGGCGCGCGGGCTCGGCGTGCGGCGCATTGTACGTGGCGAGCCTGAAGGACGCCGGAATGCGCCGCGTTCGTCGCCGAACGCTTGCGCGCGTGGCGGCCCGCGGTGGTGCTGAACGCAACCGGGTTCTCGGCCCGGCGCGACGAGGCCGGCTCGCCGCTCGACGCCGCGGGCGTGCCGGTGCTGCAACTCGTGCTGGCCGGCGTCGGCCCGCGAGGCGTGGCGGCGTCCTCGCGCGGCCTGTCGCAGGCGGATCTGGCGATGCAGGTGGTGCTGCCGGAACTGGACGGACGGCTGCTGACCGCCGCGATCTCCTTCAAGGCCGAAGGCGAGCCGCGTGCCCGGCCTCGAGTTCGCCCGCGCCGTGCACCGCCGGACCCGGACGGGATGGCGCTGGCGGCCGACCGCGCCGCGGGCTGGGTGCGGCTGGCGCCGCACCGCGGCGCGAGAAGCGGCGGGTGGCGATCGTGCTGTCGGACTATCCGGGCGCGGTGGGCAGCGCGGCCACGCGGTCGGGCTCGACAGCTTCGCCAGCCTGGCCGCGATCTGCTCGGCTGACGACGGCCGGCTACGCGGTGCCGGCAACGCCCGACGCCGGCGACGCTGGTCGCGGCGCTTTGCCGACGCGGCGCCGACACCGATGCTGACGCTGCGACGCCTACCGCCGGCTGTTCGCGACTCTGCCGCGACGCCGCACGAGCGCAAGGTCGCGGCGCGCCTGGGGCGACCCGCCCGGCCCGGAGCGCAGTTCGCCGCTGCGCCACCTGCGCTGCGGCAACGCTCGTGCTCGCCGTGCAGCCCGACCGCGGCGCGGACGCGTCGGACCGCAGGGCCGGCTACCACGACCCCGACCTGCCGCCCTGCCACGACTACGTCGCCTTCCATCTCTGGCTGCGCCACGTCCTCGACGTCCATGCGATGATCCATCTCGGCACCCACGGCACGCTGGAATGGCTGCCCGGCAAGGCGGTCGCGCTGGCCGCCGACGTGCTTTCCCGCGCGCACTGCTCGGCGGCGCTGCCGGTGATCTACCCGTTCATCGTCAACAATCCCGGCGAGGCGGCGGCCGCCAAGCGCCGGCTCGGCGCCGTCACCATCGGCCATCTGACGCCGCCGCATCGCCGCGGCCGGCCTTGCACGGCGACGGCGGCCGCGCTCGAACGGCTGATCGACGAATACGCCGCCGCCGACGGGCTCGACCGCCGCCGCGCGGCGCTGCTCCGGCGCGAAATCCTGGAGCGCGCCGCCGCCAGCGGGTTGCTGGCCGAAAGCGGCGTTGCGCGCCGGCACGGCGAGGACGACGCGCTGGCGCGGCTCGACGCCTATCTCTGCGACGTCAAGGAACTGCGGCTCCGCGACGGGCTGCACGTGTTTCGGCGCGATCCTCCGCGCCCTGGGGTGCGCGGAATGGCAGCGCGGCTGACGCCGGTTGCGGCGCTGCCGAGCGCGGCGCTGCTGGCGGCGCTGGACGGCCGTTCGTGCCCCCGGCCCGGCGGGCGCGCCGACGCGCGGGCGGCGCCGACGTGCTGCCGACCGGGCGCAACCTGTTCGCCGTCGATCCGCGCGCGGTGCCCACCCGCGCCGCCGTGGCGCTCGCCGAGCAGCGCGGCCGAGGAGCTGCTGCGCCGCCATCGGCAGGATCACGGCGACTGGCCGCGCACGCTGGTCCTCGATCTCTGGGGCAGCGCCACGATGCGGACCGGCGGCGAGGATTTCGCGCTCGCCTTGATGCTGCTCGGCGTGCGGCCGGTGTGGGACGACGGCTCGGCGCGCGTCTGCGGCTTCGAGGTGCTGCCGCTCGCATGCTGGACCGGCCGCGCGTGGACGTGACGCTGCGCATCTCCGGCCTGTTCCGCGATGCGTTCGAGGCGCAGGTGGCGCTGTTCGACGAGGCGGTCCGCGCGGTGGCGGCGCGCGACGAGGCGCCGGACTGGAACCCGCTGGCGGCGGCGACGCGCGGCCTCGCCGGGACGGCGCTGCGCCGCGCGACGGCGCGCGTCTTCGGCGCCGTCCGGCCGGGCGCTACGGCGCGGGCGAGCGAGACTGGCGACGGCAGCTTATGGCTCACCGCCTCCGCCCACGCTTACGGGCGCGAGCTGGACGGCGCAGCGGACCGGGCGGGCTTCGCGGCGCGCGTCGGCGGCCGCCGAGGCTTTCGTGCATGCCCAGGATCACGCCGAGACCGACCTGCTCGACAGCACCGATTACGCCGCCCACGAGGGCGGGTTCGCGGCGGCCGCCGCAGCCTAGGCGGCGCGCCGGCGCTGTATCACCTGGACACGTCGCGCCCGGACGCGCCCGCGCCGCGCACGGTCGCCGAGGAGGTGGCGCGCGTCGTGCGCGGGCGGGCGGCAAACCCGCGCTGGATCGCCGGAATGATGCGCCACGGCTATCGCGGGGCGGCCGAGATCGCGCGCAGCGTGGAGGCGCTGCACGCCTTTGCGGCGACACTGCCGGCGCGGTTCGACGCGCAGTTCGATCTGATGTTCGAGCGACGCTCGGCGACGACGGCCGTGGACGATTTCCTGCAGCGATGCCAACCCCGAGGCGCGGGCGGCGATGGCGGCCCGGTTCGCGGAAGCGCGGCGGCGCGGCTGGTGGCATCCACCGGCGCAACGTGGCGGTCGGCGCATGATCGCGCGGCTGGTGCCCGACCGTGCATGAGCCGATGCCAACCGGGGACGGGCTGCTGGTGCGCGTCAAGCCACCTGGCGGACGGCTAAGCGCCCATGCCGCCCGCCGCATCGCCGAGGCCGCCGTGGCACACGGCAACGGCACCATCGAGTTGACCGGGCGCGGCAATCTGCAAGTGCGCGGCCTCGCGCAGGACAATGTGGCGCCGTTCGCGGCGGCCATGGTCGAAGCGGGGCTCGCCCACCCGGACCCCGCCGCCGAGAGTCGCCGCAACGTTCTCGTCTCGCCGCTCGCCGGTGATGACCCGGACGTTGCCGCTGGAACGACCCCGGTTGCCGCATCAATAGAGGCGATGCTGGCGGATGGGATCGGGCTCGAACGACTGTCTCCAAAGTTCTGCGTCTTGGTGGACGGAGGGGGAGCGCTGCCGCTCAGTTCGGTTGCGCGCAGATGTCAGCGTCCGCCTGCACCCGCCTCGGCGTCACTGTCAGTTGAAACAATTACGGCGTCCTGGTGCGGCAGCTTGCGATCGACGCGGGCGATCGGCGGATGTCGGCTAGAGACCACGTCCCGAGATCAGCGCGGTCGCACGCTGCGGTCGGCTTCCACCCTGTACACCGACGGCCCCGCGCGGTGCGTTCGGGATCGGGCTTGCCGTTCGGCGCAAACGGACGCCGCCAGGCTCGCCGCCCTCGTCGCCCTCGCTGAGCGGTTCGGTGACGGCATCGCTGCGCCTGAGCCCCTGGCGAACCGTGCTGCTCGGATCGGTCCGGCCGGATCATGCGCGCCCGGTCGAAGCCAAGGTCTCCGCTCTCGGCCTGATCGCTGACCCGCACGACCCGCGCCTGCGCGCCTTCGCCTGCATCGGCAGCGCCGGCTGCGCCCGCGGCACGGTCCCCGCCCGCGCCGACGCGGCGCGGCTTGCCGCGGCGGGGTTCGACGGCACGCTGCACGTCTCGGGCTGCGCCAAGGGGTGCGCACATCCGGCGTCCGCGCCACCGGTCGACCAGCGGTCGGCTAGGCCTGGTGCGCGACGGACGCGTATCGTCCGCGTACGGCCGGGCTTCGCTTGCGGCATGAGCGTGCGCGCATGACCTACATACTCCGGGACGGCGCGGCAATCTACGCGCGCTCCTTCGCAACCATCCGCGCCGAGGCGGATCTTTCCGGGTTCGCGCCCGACGAGGCGCGGGTCGCGGTGCGCGTGATCCACGCCTGCGGCATGGTGGAGATCGCCGCGCGACCTGCGCTTTGCGCCCGGTTTCGTCGCACGCGCGCGCGCGGCGCTGCGCGCGGGCGCGCCCATGCTGTGCGACTCCCGGATGGTGGCGCACGGCATCACCCGCGCCCGCTTCCTGCCGGCAACGACGTGGTCTGCACGCTGGACGCGCCGGAAACACCGTCGCTCGCGGCGCGCACTTGGCAACACTCGCTCGGCGGCGGCGCTCGAACTATGGGGCGAGCGGCTGGCGGGCGCGCTCGTCGCGATCGGCAACGCGCCCACCGCGCTGTTCCGGCTGCTTGAGCTGCTTGATGCCGGCGCGCCGTTGCCCGCCGCGATCATCGGGATGCCGGTCGGCTTCGTCGGCGCGGCGGAAGGCAAGCGGCGCTCGCGGCGGATGGACGGGTGCCGTTCCTGATCGTGAACGGGCGACGCGGCGGCAGCGCGATGGCGGCGGCAGCCGTCAACGCCGTGGCCAGCGAGCGCGAATGATGCGCGGGCGCACTTCCATTGCGTCGGCGTCGGTCCGGGCGATCCGGAGCTGCTGACGCTTGAAGGCGGCGCGCGTGATCGCGCGCGGCGCCGCGTCGTCGCCTTTTTCGCCAAGCGCGGGCAGCCCGGGCCACGCGCGCGGCATCGCCGGCGGCCACATCGGCCCCGGCGCCGAGGAGTTGCGCTTCGAGTATCCGTTCACGACCGAAATCGCCGTCGAGGATCCGCGCTACGCGCCGGCGCTGACGGCATTCTACGAGGTGCGCGGCGCGCGCTCGCGGACCGACTGGACGACGGCGCGGGACGTCGCGTTGCTGTGCGAGGGCGACCCGTTCTTCTACGGCTCGGCAATGTACCTGTTCGACCGGCTGGCCGGCACCTATCCGCACCAGGTCGTTCCGGGTGTGACAGGCATGAGCGGCTGCTGGGCCGAGGCCGAGCTGCCGATGACGCACGGCAACGACGTGCTGACGGTGCTTCCGGGCACAATGGACGAGCAGAGCCTGGCCGCACGGTTGGCGGCAAGCGACGCGGCCGTGATCATGAAGGTGGGCCGCAACCTCCCCAAGATCCGCGCCGCGCTGCCGAGCCGCGGGCGCGGCCCACCGCGCCGTTTACGTCGAGCGCGGCACGATGTCGGGCAGTCGCGTACTCAGTTGCGACGAGCTGGAAGACACTCGGCGCCCTATTTCGCGTGGTCCTGGTCCCCGGGCGGCAGCGCTCGCGATGATAGGCGGAACGCTCGCAATAGTCGGGCTCGGCCCGGGTGATCCCGCGATGCAGACGCCACAGGCAACGGCGGCGCTGGCAGGCCGCGAGCGATCTCGTCGGCTACGGCCCGTATCTCGCCCGTGTGCCGGAGCGGCCGGGCCAGACCCGTCATGCGTCGGACAACCGAGAGGAACTCGCGCGCGCCCGGCTCGCGCTGGGGCTCGCGAGCGCCGGACGCCGCGTCGCGCTGGTGTCCTCGGGCGACGCCGGCGTGTTCGCAATGGCGAGCGCCGTGTTCGAGGCGATCGAGGACGGCGAGCCGAGCTGGCGCGCGCTGACGTGACTGTCGTGCCCGGCATCTCGGCGATGTTCGCCGCCGCCGCCCGCGCTGGGCGCGCCGCTCGGGCACGATTTCTGCGCCATCTCGCTGTCGGACAATCTCAAGCCCTGGGAGGTGGTGCTGCGCCGGCTGACTGTGGCGGCAGAGGCGGGCTTCGTGCTCGCGCTCTACAATCCCGAATCGCGCGCGCGGCCTTGGCAGCTCGGCGCGGCGCTGGACGCGCTGCGGCCGGTGCTGCCCGCGCTCGACGCCCGTGGTATTCGCCACCGCCGTCAGTCGGGCCGACGAGCGGATCGAGATTGCTCCGTTGGCCGAGCGCCGACCCGAGCCGCGCCGACATGCGCACGCTCGTGCTGATCGGCTCGGCGGCGACACGGCTGATCGTCCGGCCGGGGGCGCCGCCCTGGCTCTATACTCGCGCGAGAACGCACGCACGCGTGACGCGAGCCATGCGAGCGCGCCCGCCGCATCGGCGCACCGACATCGGCGGCGGCGAGCCGGCGGGCGGGTCAACCATGATCACCTCGATGCCGAGGGCGCGCGCGGCGGCAAGCTTGGCGTAGGTCGCCGTGCCGCCGGAGTTCTTGGTCACCACCACATCGATCCGCTCCGCTTTCAGGAGCCGGCGTTCGTCGTCCTCCTGGAACGGGCCGCGCGCCGCGATGCACCGCGGCACCCGGCGGCGGGCTCGGCACCGGCTCGACGCTGCGGATCAGGTAGCGGTGCCATGGCGCGGCGGCGAACGGCGCCAAATCCTTGCTGCCCGACGGTCAGCAACACGCGCCGCGGCTCGCGGCCGAGTGCGGCGGCAGCTTCCGGCATGTCGGCCACCGCCGTCCAACGGTCGCCCGGCTCCGGCTGCCACGGCGGGCGCACGACCGCCAGCAGCGGCATGCCCGGCGAGCGCGCGGCCGCTTCGGCCGCGTGGCGGTGACATCTGTGCGGCGAACGGGTGCGTCGCATCGATGATCGCGTCCGTCCGGCTGGCGCGCAGATACTGACCAGGCCGTCGACGCCGCCGAACCCGCCGACGCGGGTCGGGATCGGCAGCGGCGCGGGCGAGCGGGTCCGGCCGGCGTAGCGAAAGCGTCGCTTCGACAGCCCGCTCGGCCGCAAGGGCGCGGGCCAATGCTGCCGCCTCCGCCGTTCCGCCGAGGATCAGAACCCGCACGCACCCTCGCTGGCGATCGCTGGTTGGCGCCGAAGCTTACAACCGGTCGGCGGCCGATGGCTCCCTGGCTAACCTTGGTGGGGATCGGCGAGGACGGCGCTGACGGCCTGAGCCGCGCGGCGCGGGCCGCCATCAGCGAAGCCGAATTGGTCGCGGGCGGCGCGCGCCACCTCGCGCTGGCCGACCGGCTCATCGCGCGGGAGCGGCTGGCCTGGCCACGGCCAATCGAGGCGGCGTTCCCGCTGCTGCTGCAACGGCGGCCCCGGCCGGTGGTGGTGCTCGCGTCGGGCGATCCTTACTGGTTCGGCATCGGCACCGCGCTGGCCGGACACGTGCCGACGTCGGAAACGCGCTGCTTCCCCGTGCCGTCCGCTTTCTCGCTCGCCTGCGCGCGGCTCGGCTGGGCCTTGCAGGATTGCACCCTGCTCTCGTTCTGCGGTCGCCCGCTCGCGGCACTGATCCCGGCTCTGCAGCCCGGCGCGCGCATCCTCGGTCTTTCGGCCGATGCGAGCACGCCCCACGACGTCGCTGCGTTGCTTCGCGCGCGGGGTTTCGGCCCGTCGCGGCTTCATGTTCTGGAGGCGCTCGGCGGCCCGCGTGAACGGGTGCGGACCGCATCGGCGGGCGGCGGTCGATCTCGCCGACATCCAGGCGCTCAACATGCTGGCGATCGAGGCCGCGCCGGAGCCGGGCTCAGAGTCATCCCGCTCGCCACGGGCCTCCCGGAGACCAGCTTTCGCCATGACGGGCAGCTCACCAAGCGCGAGGTGCGGGCCGTCACGCTGTCCGCCCTCGCGCCACGGCAGGGCGAACTCTTGTGGGATATCGGATGCGGCTCGGGCTCGGTCGGCATCGAATGGCTGCTGCGCCATTCCGCCAACCGCGCCATCGGGGTCGAGGCGCGCGCCGGACCGCGCGGAGCGCGCCGCGCGCAACGCGGCCGCCCTCGGTGTGCCGCGACTCGAGGTCGTCACCAGGCCGGGCACCCGGCGCGTTGGCGGGCTTGCCGGCGCCCGACGCCGTGTTCATCGGCGGCGGCGCCCACGAGTCCGGGATGATCGACGCCGGCTGGGCGGCGTTGCGCCCGGGCGGAAGGCTGGTCGCCAACGCCGTGACGATCGAGACGGAGGCCGCGTGCTCGCGGGCCGGGCCCGGCTGGGCGGCACGCTCACGCGCATCAGCATCGAGCGGCTCGACAGCATCGGCGGCATGCACGGCTTTCGGCCGGCGATGACGGTGACGCAATGGGCTGGCGGTGAAACCGTGAGTGCGTGTCGCCGGCCTCGGATGCCGACGCGACTGTGCCGCTGCGCGATCTCGCGGCGCTGGATGCGCCTGCGCGCGAGCGCGGGCCGGGCGGCGCGGACGAGCTCGCCGCTCCCGCTTTCAAGCGCGGCGGAAGCCGGGCTAGCCGAGGCGGCGGCGCGGCTCGGCGTTCCGCTCGTCCTCATCGACGACGCGGCGCTGGCGGACGCGCAGACGCGCTGCGTCACCCGCTCGGAGCGCGCCGGCAGGCCGACCGGCTTCGCCTCGGTTGCGGAAGCGGCGGCGCTGGCTGCCGTCGGCGCGGGCGCCGCTGCTGCTGCCGCGCATCGCGGCGAGCGCGCGCGACCTGCGCGCTGGCCGAGGCGCGGACTGACGGTGCATTTCATCGGCGCCGGGCCGGGCGCGCCCGACCTCATCACGGTGCGCGGGCGCGACCTGCTCGCACATTGCCCGGTGTGTCTCTATGCCGGCTCGATCGTGCCGCGCGCCATGCTGGCGCATTGCCCGCCGGACGCGCGGCTGGTGGATACCGCCCCGCTGTCGCTTGGACGCGATCGAGGCGGAGTATGTCGCGGCGCACGCGGCGGGCCAGGACGTCGCGCGGCTGCATTCGGGCGACCTTTCGATCTACAGCGCCGTCGCCGAGCAGACTCCGGCGGCTCGACCGCCGCGGCATCCCCTGGACGCTCACGCCCGGCGTGCCTGCCTTCGCCGCCGCCGCGGCGGCACTCGGACGCGAGCTGACCGTGCCGGGAGTTGCGCAAAGCGTGGTGCTGACGCGGCTGGAGGGCCGCGCCTCGGCAATGCCGGCAGCGCGAGACGCTGGCAGCGTTCGGCGCGACCGGGGCGACGCTCGCGATCCACCTCGCCGTGCATCGCGCTCGAGCGAGGTGGTCGAGGAGTTGACGCCGCTCTACGGCGCGGACTGCCCGGCCGCGATCGTGGCGCGGGCGAGCTGGCCAGACGAGCGCATTCTGCGCGGAACCCTCAGCGACATCGAAGCCAAGCTCGCCGCCGAGCCGGCCGAGCGCATGGCGCTGATCCTGGTCGGCCCCGCCCTGGAACCCGACGGCTTCCGCGACAGCGCGCTCTACGATGCCGCCTACCCGCGCCGGTTCCGCGCGTGAGAACCGGCGCGAACGGCGCGCGGCCGACGAGCGACGCCGCGCGGTCGAACAGCACCACCTCGAGCGCGACGGGCGCCCGTCCAGCACGGCGGCGGCGACGCGCCAGGCGGCCGCGGCGACCATGTCGCCGAGCGGCACGCCGCCGAGGCGGCCAGCGCGAAGGCTTCCGCCACCGTGTTCGCCGCCAGCGATCCGGCTGGCCGTCGTCTGCGATCGGCAACCAGGGTCGCGAGCGCCGTCGAGGTCGGCCGTCGCCGCGCTTCGAATGCAGGTCGAGCCGTCCTTGGGCCAGCTTGGTCATCTTGGCCACACCGCCCGCGATCGTGACGCGCGGCATGGGATGGCGACGCAGGTATTTCAGCATCGCCCCGACGAAATCGCCCATCTCGAGCAGAGCCATGTCGGGCAGCCCGTGCAGGGCACGCACCGCCGCTTCCGACGTGCTGCCCGTCGAGCCGGCGACGTGACGCGAGCCGCTGGCGCGGGCGACATCGATGCCGCGATGGATGGTGTCGATCCAGGCGGCGCAGGAATACGGCACCACCACGCCGGTGGTGCCCAGCATCGACAGACCGCCCACGATGCCGAGCCGCCCGTTCAAGGTATGCAGGGCAAGCGCCTCGCCTCGCGGAATGGCGATCTCCACGACCGCATCGGCCGCGGCGCCCGCGAGCTCGGCCAGTGCCGCCGCGATCATCTGGCGGGGCATGGGGTTGATGGCGGGCTCGCCGGGCGGGAGCGCCAGCCCGGGACGCGTGACGGTGCCGACGCCAGGCCCGGCGCGGAACGTGACGCCGCTGCCCGGCGGCCCGAGCGCGACCCCGGCGCGGATCAGCGCCCCGTGCGTCACGTCGGGATCGTCGCCGGCATCCTTCACTACGCCCGCCTCGGCCCAGCCAACCCCGGAACGCCACTCGGCCAGCGCGAAGGCGGGAAGCTGGCCGCCGCGGCAGGGTGATCCGGACCGGATCGGGGAAGTGCCCGTGCGCAGCGCGGCGTACGCCGCCTTGGCCGCCGCCGTCGCACAGGCGCCGGTGGTCCATCCTCGTCGGAGCTGCGGAGCTTGATCCACGGCGCAAGCTATAGGAGCGGGGCCGCCCGCTGTCAGGCTCGGCCTGACTGCCTCGGCCGCGACGCCGCGCGGGCTCCTGGTCGCCGCCCCCCGCTCGGGATCGGGCAAGACCACCGTGACCTTGGCACTGCTCGCCGCACTCCGCCGGCGGGGCGTTGCGGTGCAGCGCTGCGAAAGGCGGCCCGGACTACATCGACCCTGCCTTCCATGCGGTCGCGACCGGCGCCCCGGTGGTCAATCTCGATAGCTGGGCCATGCCGCCGCCGCTTCTCGGGGCGCTGGCCGCCGACGGGCCGCCGACGGGGCGACGCTGCTGGTGGTGGAATCGGCGATGGGGCTGTTCGACGGGATCGCCGCGCCGCCGGGCCGCACCGGCGCGGCGGCGGACCTTGCAGCACGGCTGCGCCTGCCGGTGCTGCTGGTGCTGGACGTGTCCGGCCAGTCGCAAAGTGCCGCCGCCGTCGCGCGCGGCTTCATGGTCGCACGATCCGGCCATCCGCATTGCCGGGGCCGTGCTGAACAGGGTCGGGAGCGAGCGGCACCGCCAGGCTGTCACCGAAGCGATCGAAGCGATCGGCCTGCCGGTGCTCGGCAGCCTGCCGCGCGATCCGGCGCTAGTTCTGCCTGAACGGCACCTGGGTCTGGTGCAGGCGATCGAGCACGGGACCCTGCCCGACTTTTTGCAGGCACTCGCCGCCGTCGCGGAACAGCGGTCTCGATCTCGCTGCGATCGTCGCCCTCGCGGCACCTCTTCCGCGCGCCCGAGGGCAACCCGGCTTTGCTGCCGCCGCCGGGGCAGCGGGTGGCGCTCGCCTCCGACGCGGCGTTCAGCTTCATCTACCCGCATCTGCTCGCCGGGTGGCGCGCGCGCCGGCGCCGAAATCGTCGCCGTTCTCGCCGTTGGCCGACGAGCCGCCGCCGCCCGACTGCGATGCCTGCTGGCTCCCGGGCGGCTACCCCGAGCTGCATGCGGGCCGCCTCGCGGCTGCCGGGCGATTCCGGGCCGGGCTCGCCCGCTTCGCCCAGGACCGGCCGGTGCATGGCGAGTGCGGCGGCTTCATGGTGCTCGGCCAAGGCTTGAGGACGCGGACCGGGTCGATCACCGCATGGCCGGGCTGCTCGGTCACACGACAAGCTTCGCTCGCCGCCGCCTCCATCTCGGCTACCGGGAAGCGGTGCTGCGTGCGGATTGCCCGATCGGGTCGGCCGGAGCCGTGCTGCGCGGCCACGAATATCCACCACGCGACGCTTACCGACGCCGGCACTGACGCGCCGCTCTGCGATCTCCGCGGACGGACTAGGCAGCCCGCTCGGTCCCGCCGGGGGACGAAGAGGGCGGGTGAGCGGCAGCTCTTCTTCCACGTCATCGCGAGCGGAAGAGCCCCTATGATCACGCTCGACGGGCTGCGCGACGCCTGCCTCGATCTGCCGCGCCCGGACGACGTCGCGGCCGACGCGGTGCGCCAGCGCCAGGCCATGCTGACCAAGCCGCCCGGCAGCCTCGGCCGACTCGAGGACCTGGTGGCGTGGCTCGCCCGCTGGCAGGGCCGCGCGATGCCGCGGCTCGACCGGGTGGACGTCCTGGTGTTCGCCGGCAATCACGGCGTCACGGCGCAAGGCGTGTCGCCCTACCCCGCCGCGGTGACGGCGCAGATGGTCGCCAACTTCGCGGCCGGCGGGGCGGCGATCAATCAGCTCGCGCTGATGGCCGGGGCTCGGCTCTGCCGTCATGCCGCTGGACCTCGAGCGCCCGACGCAGGATTTCACGCAAGCCCCGGCGATGGACGAGGCGGATTTCCTCGAGGCGGTCCGGGCCGGCTATCGCGGCGGTGCGGCCCGGCACCGACCTTCTCTGCTCTGGGCGAGATGGGGATCGGCAACACCACGGCTGCGGCGGCCGTTTGCCGCGGCGCTGCTGGGCGGCGAGCGGCGCGGCTGGGCCGGCCGGGGCACCGGGGTCGACGATGCCGGGCTCGCGCGCAAGGTGGCGCGCCATCGACGCCGGCGCTCGCAGCGACATCGCGCGACGCCTGCGCGATCCGCTGCACGCGGCCCGCTGCCTCGGCGGACGCGAACTTGCGGCCATTCTCGGAGCGGCGATCGCCGCGCGGCGAGCCGGATGCCCGTGCTGCTGGACGGCTTCGTTTGCACCGCCGCCGCCGCGCCGCTGCGCGCATCGCGCGCCGGTGCGCTCGACCACGCCCAGCTCGCGCACGTGTCGGCCGAGGCCGGCCATCGGGCGCTGGTCGACAGCGCTTGGACTGGCGCCGCTGCTCGATCTCGGGATGCGCCTCGGGGAGGCTCCGGAGCGGCGCTGGCGGTCCCGTTGCTGCGCGCAGCAGTCGCGTGCCACGCGGCATGGCAACGTTCACCGAAGCCGGCGTTACGGACCGGACCTGATGCCGCGCCGAACTCTGCCGGGCGCGTTCGCTGTTGCTGACCCGCCTGCCGGCGGGACGGCTGCTCGGACGCGGCCGCCGAGCCTGCGCGCGGCGTCTGGGCCTATCCGCTGGTCGGCGTGCGTGGTCGGCGGTCTCGCGGGCGCCGCCTATCTGCGGTCGGGCAGCGCCGGCCTGCCAGCCTCGTTCTGCGCCTGCTGGACGCTGCGCCGTTGCGGTGCTGCTCACCGGCGGCCTGCACGAGGACGGTCTGGCCGACACCGCCGACGGGTTCGGTGGCGGTCGCGACGCCCGCGCGCAAGCTGGACATCATGCGCGACAGCCGCATCGGGAGCTACGCTGCGCTGGCGTTGATGATCTCGCTCGGCGTCCGGGGAGCCGCGATCGCAACACTAAGGGAGCCCGGCGCCGTCCTCGTGGCACTCGTCGCCGCCGGCGCGCTTGGCCGCGGCGCCATAATCGGTCTTTTGTTCCTGCTTCGCCCGGCTCGCTCCGATGGCCTCGGGTCGTCGCTCGGTTCCGCTCCGCCGGTTTCCGGGTGGCTGGGCGTTGCGCTCGCAATGGCCAGCGCAGTGCCGCTCGGACGAGGCGCTTTCGTTTTGGTGGGCGCCAGCGCGGTCGCCACGCTGGCCTTCGCCGCGCTCGCCCGGCGGCAAGTGGGCGGCTATACGGGCGACGTGCTCGGGGCCGGTGAGCAGATCGTAGAGTGCGCTGCCGTCAGCATTGCGGCGAGCTTCGCCGTCTGACCGGTCAAAACTTTCGCCGGCTCAGCAGACCGATGCCGAGCAAGCTCGCGCCGAGCATCGCAAGACCTGCGGGCTTGGCAGAAGCAAACCCGTCGAGCTCGTCGAGACTGAGCGGCCCTTCAAGATCCAGGTGGTTGCTGGGATCAGCGAAAATGCCGCCTAGAAAGAACACGGTGCCGCTGTTCGTATCGACCGTGAAGTATTCACTGCCGACTGCTGGTCCGAGAAGATCGTATTCGTTCGCCAATTCGCTGAATGACGCGAGCCGACCGTCAGCCCATCCGAGCGGAGCAAGCACGTGGCCAAATCCTTGCGGCTGCTCCGACATGTTGTTGAGTAAGTTGAACATTGGACCGGCCCGCGCGGGGCATGCTGGGCATAGGGCAGAGAGCGCCACCCCGGCCGCAAGCGCCCCGGCTTTCACTAGGTTGGTAGATCCCACGGGAACCTCCTTTTGGTTCCGATTACGCCCGCTGGGCGTGCAAGACGTTTTTCACGTGGGAAGGCTTTGCATCTCGTGTACCAACGGCACGAAAGACGAAGTTTCAAGGGCCTACTTGTTACGCAATTGTTTACTTCACCGGTACATGTAAGGTTTTACGACGATCTGACATGCTTGATAAGTAATGGTTCCGTAATGGTGCGCCCGCGAACCGGCTCGGTTCAGAACTGTTTAAGCAGTCGACCGATGTAGTCGAGCTCCGGTTGCGGCCGGCTACGCTCGCCGCCTCTGCGGCGGAGCTCGTCCTGGATAAGGCGGTCGGCTGGCGTTCCATCTCCTCGGGAATGCGCACGCTGTCGCTGTCGTCGGAGCCGGCACTGCCTTGGCCGAGCTGGCGGCCAAGCGGGTCGCGCTTGGCGTCGCCGCGCTGGCCTGTTTGCGAGCCCGGAAGACACTATCCCGATCGCCCCGACCGTCCTGAAGGCCAAGGCCGGCTTCCCCGGACCCCTCGCCCTCCTCGCCCTGGCCGGACTGGCCGCGCCCGAACTGCCGCGCCATTTGCCGCCCCATTTCGCGCCCGCCCTTCTGCAGCGCCTCGATGGCGCGCTGCTCGGCCTGCCCGGCGGGGCCATCTCTCCCTTGCCCCAGCGCTTCCCCGGCATCGCGCATCGCCTGATCTGCGTCACCGAGGCTGCGCGGAACCTCGCCCGTGAGGTCGCCGAACTGCTGCATGAGTTCGCCGAGCGCGCGGCGCAGCGCCCGCTGGATCCGCTGATCGTCCTCGTGCCCCCCCGCGCCTCGCCATTTTTCCCATCGGCGCTTTTCGACCATCGGCACCCTTGCCAGGCGATTTGCATGGGCGCGCGCGAGCCCGGCGGCCGATCGGCGCGCTGTCTCTTCCGAGGACCGCTCTTGCGCCCGGTCGAGCAGCCGCCCCTGACGGCCGATCATGTCCTGCAGGGCGCCGATCTGTTGCTGCCCGCGCTGACGCTTGGCCGAGTTGTCCGCCGACTTGCGTGAGCCGTGCTCGGGACGGGCATTCTGCAGTTGTTCGAGCATCTCTCAGCTCGGCCATCCGCTGCTGCGCTTCTTCCATTCGTCCCTGCCGCGCGGCATCGCGCGCCGCCTCTGCGGTGTGATCTGAGGTCGCGTTCGTCCAGGCGCTGAGCGTCCCGATCGGGCGAGCTTCGGCGTTCGCGCCGGGCCTGGTCGCGCAGCGCGTCCAAGTGGTCGCGGCCGCCGCCTCCAACTCCGACAGCTTGCGGTCCAGCTCGGCGCGGTTTGCTTCCGTGGTCTCCCGGTCGCGCGCTCAAGCGCCTCCCGGGCCGCTTGGCGAGCGGCTTCGAGCGAGCGAGCGGTGCGTTCGGTGCGCCATCCTCTAGGTGCAGCGCCAACTCCCACATCGGCACCTGCGGTCTCGAACGGCCGCCGGTTCGGGGTCGCGCAAGAGCCGCTGGTGGATGTCGGCGAGGTTCAGGAAGCTCCCGGAATCCAGGGCCAGTGCCTCGGACGTGCCCAGCATGGCGCCGAGCAGCCGCAGCGCGTTGTCGCGGTCCTCTGGGTCGAGGCTGAGGCCTTTGCGCACCTCGACCAGCATCCGGGCGATCGGGTTGCGGAATGCGCGCTCGGGCAGCGTGAAGCCCGCATCCGCGCTGGCGGCGTTGAGCCCGGCGGCGTTCCGCCCGACCAACCGAGCGGTTACCGCAAGCCCGGCCCACGGATGGCTCGTCAAGTCCTGCAACACGACAGCCTTGGCCGATCTAGTAGTGCCGCCGGGCACCGGGATCGTGACGAGCAGGGGCGGCGCCTCAGGCCGCGCCGCCAAGCGGATTTCCGCGCCCAACTGAGACCACGCCATAGGCGTCGGAAGCTTGCCACGGAAGCCGGGTCTGGAGACTGCGCGCCGCTTGGCCCGGCGGTTCGGTCCAGGCGAGGTCGGGCGGTTGGTCGGCGACCAAGGCGACGTCCCACGCCGCCAGTTCGCGGCCATCGCGTGTCACCTCCAGCCTGCCACCGGCCTCG
Source organism: uncultured Alphaproteobacteria bacterium (assembly GCA_963757115.1). Taxonomy (GTDB): domain Bacteria; phylum Pseudomonadota; class Alphaproteobacteria; order Acetobacterales; family Acetobacteraceae; genus CAVWQV01. Next base: position 58,847 of record CAVWQV010000018.1, read on the forward strand.
AGATCGAGCTCCCCTTGGAAGCTTCCCCGCATCCAGGCCCCGGAACCGTTCGCCTCCGGCCATTCAAGACGAGAGACGGCGCCGCGCCGTCACCTCCGGTCAGGCTCGCGGTCGCATGCGCGCCGGCGGGCACTGAAGGTCGGTTGCCGGGCTTGAGGAAAACCGGGGGCGAGGCCGGTATAGGCCGGCGGCGAAATCCAGACCTGCAGCTGCGCAGCGGGGGCCCGGCACTGCTGGAAGCGATGGGCTGAACGCTTCGGCCAGGCGCGACGGCGCCTCCGGACCGGCGATGACGAGGGGGGGCCACCAGCGCCACGGCCAGGCCTCCCCGCGGGCGCGACGGTCAATCCGGGCGAGGCCGGGGCGCGGCAGCCCGACCCGCAGCCGCCGCACTTGACGACACGCGCGACACGTGCGCCTGCCACAATGCGTCCTGGCGCCGGGTCGGCGTCCGCTGGGGCGCGCGCCGGCCGGTCGGCGAGCACGGCGAGCGGCTCGGTGCCGGAGGCCCGACGCTGCCTCCGAGCCGACGGTCCGCCGCACGGGCATCCGGCAGCCGCAGCCCGAGCAGGCCACGCACCAGCAGCCCGCCGCACGCGACCACCGAAACCGCCAGCAGCCCCAGATGCGCCCACGGCGGAAGCAGGCGCAGGAATGCCGGCGAGGGCGAGGCAGATAAACAACCCGGCCACCCCGAGGGCCGGCCACAAACCGGCCAAAGCAGCTCGAACAGCAAGGCAAGCCGGGCGGCGACGCGCCGGATTTTCAGCCGATGGAGCAGCCGGTCGACTTCGCTCGGTTCCGGCACGCTCATTCGGACCTCGGCAAGGCCAGCCAGTCGGGATTCGTTCGGCCGCCCACATGGCCTCGACGGGCTGGCGCGGGCGGATCGTCTCCCAGCGCGCCACTCGCCGACCATTGCGGCGGCGGCGAGCGGCCGGGCGTTGTAAGTGAGCTCATCACGGCACCATACGCGCCCGCGTCGAGGATCGCCACGCGCGCGCCGGGCCACCAGGGGCGGCAGCAGGCGCCCGCGCGCGAACGTGTCCCCGCTCTCGCATACCGGCCCGACCACGTCGGCAGGCTCTACGGGCGAGGTGGCGTCGATCGGTGAAAGCGGCACGATGCCGTGCCAGGCCTGGTAGAGGCTCGGCCGCACCAGGTCGTTCATCGCCGCGTCCAACACCACGAAGCGCGTCGGGCCGCTCCGCTTGACCAGGAGGACGGACGCGAGGAGCACCCCGGCCGGCCCCACAAGCCAGCGCCCCGGCTCGAGGCGCCAACCCGCACCCGACGCCGGGCGAATGCCGCGAAGCGCGCCCGCGAGGGCCGGCGGGCTGGCCGGAAGCTCGTCGCGGTAAGGGATGCCGAAGCCGCCACCGCAATCCACGATCTCGTACGGCGTGGCCCGCGTGCGCGTAGTCGTGCAACCAAGCCCGTCATGCCGCGCGAAAGCTGCCCGGATACGGCGCCAACGCCAGGATTGGCGAGCCGATATGCGCGGCGAGCCCGATCGGGGCAAGCCGGGTAGTTCGGCCGCGCGGGCGTAAAGCGTGGCTGCACCCGGTAGGGGATGCCGAACTTGTCCCGCGCCCGCCCGGTGCTGATCTTGTCGTGGGTTCCGGCTTCCACGTCGGGATTGACGCGCAGCGCCACCGACGCGGGGTCCGGCCGGCTAGCCACGGCGACCGCGGAAAGCGCCTGGAGCTCCTCGGCGCTCTCGACGTTGATCTGGCCCACCCCACGCTCAAGTGCCAGCCGCATCTCGTCCCCGGTCTTGCCGACCCCGGAAAACACGATGCGGATGCCGGATGCCCGCGGCGAGCGCCCGCAGCAACTCGCCGCCGCTGACCACGTCCGCCCCGGCCCCCTCCGTTGCAAGCACGCGCAGCACGGCCAGATGATCGTTCGCCTTCACGGCGTAGTGGATCCGCGCGTCCACACCGTCCAGCGCCGCAGCGAGCGTACGATAGCGGCCGCGGATCGCATCGGCCGAGTAGACCCAAACCGGCGTGCCGAGCGCGTCGGCGATCGAGGCCAGCGGCACTCCGCTCAACAGCAGGCCGTCCATGGCGTGGATGGCCAGCGCCGGCCGCGCCGCGACCAGCTCGGCACCGGTTGGCTCAGGCGTGTCGGGACACGGCGTCGAGGACGGCATCGGGGCGAGCTTACGCGGTCCTGTCGTCGCCCCCAAACGCCGAGCGGCCGACACGGCAGTTGCAGGTTGTCCACGGCCGCTAGCAAATTGTATCAGTGGTTGATGAGCCGCGCCGGACAAACCCCCACCGCCGAGACATCAGGGTCGCTTCGCCTTTGTCCGCGCTTCCGCCCGACGTCAACCGGGCCGAAGGACCGGCGTGTTCCTCAAGGCGCGTGATGAGGCTGCCCGGCTGCCTGTACTTCCTCGCATACTATCGCGCGCTCGGGGTCGACCGCTTCCTTGTCGTCGACAACCAATCGACGGATGGAACGACGGCGCTGCTCGGCGCGGAGGCGGACGTGCACCTGTTCTCGGCGGCAGGCTCGTTCGCCGCCGCTAGAGGCGGGCAGGCTTGGCTCGACGAATTGCTCGACCGATACGGTCCCGGGCACTGGTGCCTCACGGTCGACGCCGACGAGCTGCTCTGCTTTGCCCAGAGCGAAACGCTGGACCTCCCCGGGTTGTGCCGCCAGCTCGAGATGGAAGGGGCCGCGGGGCTCTCCTGCCTCATGCTCGACATGTACGGCGCCGAACCGCTCGGCGCGGCCTCTTACCGCGCGGGCGAGCCGTTTCTCGCCGCCTGCCCGTGGTTCGACCCCGCGCCGTACTGGCGGACGAAGCCGAGCGCGGAGTGTCCGCCGCAGGAGATCTACGGCGGGGTGCGGCAGCGCGTGTTCTATCCGCACTGGGAGGCGCCGAGCCTTCGCTTGCGGGCCAGCGAGCAATGCTACGATTGGGCCAACCGCTTCGCCGCGATCCGGCGCAATCAAATGATCCAATCCTGGCGCGTGAAGCGGCCACCTAATCTCGCGAAGGTGCCGCTGGTGCGCTGGCAGCCGGGCTTGCGCTACCTGGCGGTCACACACCGGATCACGCCGGTGCGGCTGTCAGCCGGCAGCGGCTGTCTTCTCCACTTCAAGTTTCTGGGGGATTTCGGTGGCAAGGCCACCGAAGAAGCCAAGCGCGGCGAGTATTTCGACGGGGCGCGGGAGTACAAGCGTTACGCGGCCGTCATCGCGGAAGCGCCCGGGCTGGTGCTCTGGCATCCCGGGTCCGTCCGCTTCGAGGGGAGCGCGCAACTTTGCCATCTCGGCCTGATGACCCCGGTAGCGGGCGCGCGCACGCAGACGGCGCGGGAGCCGGCGTGTGCCTGACATCACCGCCTGCATTTGCACCCATGACCGGCCGGACTACCTGGGCGCCTGCCTGGACGGCCTCGCCAATCAGACGACCGGCAGCGGCGACTTCGAGATCGTGGTGGTGGACAGCTGCAGCAGCACCGCGGCGGCTGCCCGCACCGCGGCGCTGGCCGAGGCGGCGCCGAACGCGCGCTTGGTCCGTGTTGACCGGCCGGGGCTGAGCCTCGCCCGCAACGAAGGCGCGCGCGCGGCCCGCGGCGCCTTCATCGCCTATATCGACGACGACGCGGTGCCGGCGCCGGACTGGATCGCCCGCATCGCGCACGCCGTCTCCGTCGGCGCGCGGCCTCCGCGCTGTGCTGGCGGGCCGCATTCTCCCGACCTGGGAGGCGCCGCTGCCTCGTTGGTGGCCGACCCGGCTGATCGGCGTTCTGTCCGTCATCGAGTGGGATGGGGCGGGCGAGTTCCGCTCCCCGTCCGTGCCGGCAACGCTTGAACCCTACGGGGCCAACATGGTCGTGCGCCGCGACGCGTTGCTGGCGATGGGCGGCTTCAACGAGCGCGCCGGCCGACAAGGGACGGCGCTGCTGTCCGACGAGGACGTTCAGCTCGCCTGGGCTTTGCAGGACTTAGGCGAGCCGGTGCGGTTCGACGGCAGCATCGTGGTCCGGCACAGCATCCAGGCGAGCCGGCTGCACCCGCGCTGGCTGCAACGCGGCTCTACTCCCAGGGCGCTTCGACGGTCGCGACCCGCCGCCTGCTCGGCGATCGCCGCTACATTCGCCATCACCTGCCCCGGCGCTTTGCTGTAGCAGCCGTGTTGTCCTGGGCCGCGCTGGTCCCTTCCGGCAGCACTTGGCTGATCGGCGCGCGCTGGCGCCTCGCTTACTCGCTCGGTTTCCTGTCCGCGATATTGGGCCCAGAGCCTCAACGGCCGGCGGAGTGATCCGCCCAGCTACACGCAGCACTTGTGTCGAGGCGATCTGAGCGCCTAGAAGCACAACCGCCACCACGCCGGCTCGCGATGACCGACCTCCCTAATCCGGACCTCCTCTTCCCGCATTCCTTGGACGGCGCGCACCGTGCTCGACGTTGGATGCAACCGTGGCGCGCTCGGCGCCGCGTACCGACGCTTCAATCCCCGGGTTCGCCTCCTTGGGATCGACAAGAGCGTGGAAGCCGCCGAGCAGGCCGCCATGCACTACGACGACGTGGTGGCCGGCGACGTGGAAGAAGATCCGCTCCCGTTCAATCTGCCCGATGGCCTCGATTGCGTCGTGTATGGCGACGTTCTCGAGCACCTGAGCGATCCATGGGAACTGGTGCGGCGGCACGCGGACGCGCTTACTCCGGATGGGGTCATGCTGATCTGCGTGCCGAACGTGGAGCACTGGAGCTTCGCCGCCCGCCTTCTGCGAGGCGGATGGGACTACGAGCCGTCCGGATTGTTTGACCGGACGCATCTCCGATGGTTCACCCGCGAGATGATGCGCAAGGGACTGACCGAGCTTGGCCTGATCCCGTGCGACGTGGTTCCCCGCGTGTTCGAGCCCGAGAAAGCCGAAGCGTTCGTCCGCGCCATGGCTCCGGCGCTCCAGGCGATCGGCGTCGATCCGGTGGAGGACGCGCCCCGCGCCGCGCCGCTGCAATACGTCTGGCGCGTGCGCACCCGCCCGCGCCCAACGATGACGGTTGCGGCGACCATGCTGCAGCCGGTCGGCGGAGTGAGCGACGTGCGAGTAGTGTATCCGCTCCTTGCGATGGCGACGGACCCCACCGTGTCCCCGTTGATCACCGCCTCCGAGCCGTCCCGGGTTCCGGTCGGCGACGGACCGCGCATCTTCGTGCTGCACCGTCCGATGCTGACGGGCGGCCCCGGCATCGATACGATCCGGCGTCTGCTGGCACGGGACTTCGTGATCGTTACGGAGTTCGACGACCATCCGGACTTCTTCGCGGCCATGCGACGCCCCGACCAGTACGCGTTCTCGGCGTTCACGCCGTGCAGACCACGACGGAGCCGCTGGCCGAGATCCTTCGCCCGCGCAGCCAGGAAGTGGCGGTGTTCCCGAACGCGGCACGCGCCTTGCCGGAGCCCCGCAACTTCACCGAACCCGGACGTTTCACACTGTTCTTCGGCGCACTCAATCGGGAGCGCGACTGGCTACCCTATCTTCCCGTGCTGAACGACATCGCCGGCACGTTCCGCGATCGGCTCCGGTTCTCGATCGTCCATGACCAGGCGTTGTTCGACGCGCTCGTGACACCGCACAAGACGTTCACGCCGACCTGCGATCACCAAACCTATCTCGACCTGCTCGGCGCGGCGGAGATTTCCTTCATGCCGCTGCTCGACAATGCGTTCAACCGGGCCAAGTCGGATCTCAAGTTCGTCGAAGCGGGCGCCTGCCGCGTCGTGTCGCTGGCAAGTCGGGTCGTCTACGAAAAGACCGTAGACGACGGCCAGACGGGCGTGCTGTTCGACAGTTTCGAGGCGCTGTACATGAGCCTGACGGAGCTACTGACAGACCCGGGCCGCGCTCGCACGATCGCCGACAACGCCCGCGAGCACGTCGCCCGCGAGCGAATGCTGGCTTACCAGACCGGCCTGCGAATCGAATGGTATCGCTCGTTGTGGGAGCGACGACGCGAGCTGACGGCGGCGCTCCTCGAACGCGTGCCGGAACTGGGCAAGGTCGCGGCATAGCGGGACAGGTAGCCGGAGAATTCGCCCCCTTCAGACGTGGGCGGCGGTCGATGTCAGGTCGACGACCTGCAAGTTAACCAGATTGGAAACGTAACGACCGCCCGCTGTATCGCCCGGAACCACGAGGCGCATCGCGCCATCCGCACCGCCGGGGCCGAGCTGGCCCAGCTTGTCGGAGTAAGCGACGATGTCCGGTTGACTGCCGAAAGCAGGGTCGATCTCGCCAAGTGAGATCAGCGCACGATAGCCGTCGCTGCCCGTGGCGACCACGCCGAACCGGAGGATGTCGTTCTTGATCGAGGGGTCTGTGAGCAGGCCGGCATCCTGCACCAACGTCCAAAGCGAGACGCCCGTGTAGGTGTCGGTGACGCTTCCCGCGCCGGAAAGAAACGTCGCGGACTCGGTTACCGGCGGGGCCACCGCCGCCAGCGTGATGGCGCTGAACGTCGCTGGGTCGGACACCGCTCCGGTGAGATCAAATTGGTCGGACACCCCGCCCGGCATCGTCAAGGACGGCTCCGGCAAGCTGCCAACCTGCAGGCTCACGAGGTCGGACACGTAGCGGCCACCGGCCGTATCGCCCGGAACCACTATCCGAGCGAGCCCCTCGCTGCCGTTCGGCCCGAGCTGGCCGTTGGCATCGGCGAAGGCGACGAGCACCGGCTGGTTGCCGAAGTTGGGGCTTATTTCCCCGAGCGAGAACGCCGCCTTATAGCCGTCAAATCCGGTCGCGACGACGTATTTGCTGAGGATATCGTTCTTCGCCGCCGTCACATTGACGCCACCTGCGTCATTCAGCAGGTCAATAAGCTTTATCCCGGTGTAGCTATCGCTGACCGGGGTTCCCGCCGCCTGATACGTGACCGATACGTCGCTGACCGGTGTGAGATAGGGGAGATTGTAGATGTCGGGGTCGGCCACCGAGCCTGCGACGAGGATCGGCGCGAACGGCACGCCCTCGTCGCCGAGAAAGCCTGCGATCTGCAACTCAAGATCGTAGATGGTTTGCAACAAGTCGAGACCGGCCGATGCCAGCGCCATTTTTGCACTCCCGCGATGTCCAGGCGACTATAGCGGTGCTGAATTCTGCAACAAGCCTTGCCGGAGCCGGCCGTCCACATCGACCGGAGGCAGCCGAGATCACCCGAGCGAGGCGACGAACGCTCCGAGCCCGGTTTGGCGCGCTGTCGCCGAGCGCGCGGCGGCCAAAATCCCCCGCACCGCGCCGACGGCGGCTGCAAGGCGATCGTTGACGATCACATGGTCGAACTCCGACCAGTGCGCGATCTCGGCCCGTGCGGCCCCCATCCGGCGGGCGATCTCGCTCGCGTCGTCGCCCCGACGCTGACGGAGACGATCCTCGAGGTCGCGCAGCGAAGGTGGCAACACGAATACCCCGACCACGTCTCCCGGCAGCGCCGCGCGGAGCTGGCGGTGCCCCTGCCAATCGATGTCGAACATCACGTCGCGACCCCGGGCAAGGGCCGCCTCGACCGGGGCGCGCGGCGTGCCGTAGCTCCGCCCGAACACGCGCGCCCATTCCAGAAGTGCGCCGTTCTCGGCCATCTGGTCGAACGCCGCCTGGTCGCGGAAGAAGTAGTGCACCCCTTCCTGCTCGCCCGGACGCGGCGGACGCGTCGTGACGCTGACGGACAGCGACAAGCCCGGCTCCTCGGCCAGCAGCGCGCGCGTGATGGAACTCTTGCCCGCCCCGGACGGTGCGGCGATCACCAAGCAGAGGCCGCGCCGAGCCACACTCATCATCGGAGGATCGCGACCGGCTCAAACACCACGTTCAGCCGCGATCGCGTATCCGGTTCAGCTCGCGCCATGGGCCGGTTGGTGGAGCCAAGCGGGATCGAACCGCTGACCTCCTGAATGCCATTCAGGCGCTCTCCCAGCTGAGCTATGGCCCCGACCGACGGGAGCGGGCTTATAGCGCCGGGTACCGCGCGCGATCAAGGGAGGTCAGGCGGCGGCCTTTTCGAGCTCGGGATGCACATCGAACGGCGCTTCGGTCTTGGCGCGGATCGCGTCTAGGGTTGCGTCCGGCGCCTTGTCGACCAGCACGAGGCCGTTCGGCGTCACGTCAAAGACCGCAAGCTCGGTGATGATCAGGCTCACCACGCCGGCGCCGGTCAGCGGCAAGCTGCAGCGGCGCAGGATCTTGGGCGAGCCGTCCTTCGCCGCATGCTCCATCAGCACCACGACACGCGGCACGCCGGCAACGAGGTCCATCGCACCGCCCATGCCCTTAACCATCTTGCCCGGTATCATCCAATTGGCGAGATCGCCGTTTGCTGCGACCTGCAACGCGCCCAGGATGGAGATGTCGATGTGGCCGCCGCGCACCATCCCGAAAGAGGCGGCGCTATCGGAGTAGGAGGTGCTCGGAAGCTCCGTCACGGTCTGCTTGCCGGCGTTGATCACGTCGGCGTCCTCCTCCCCCTCCCACGGGAACGGCCCCATGCCCACCATGCCGTTCTCCGAATGGAGCTGGATGGTCATGCCCTCCGGGATATGGTTGGCGACCAAGGTCGGGATGCCAATTCCCAGATTAACGTAGAACCCGTCCTGCAACTCGCGGGCCGCGCGGGTGGCCATCTGTTCCCGGCTCCAGGGCATCTCGCCTCTCCTTCGCTTCGCTTTATTCGCCTCAGGCCGCGCGCTTGCGCACGGTGCGCTGCTCGATCCGCTTTTCGACTTGGTCGAGCCGCACTACCCGTTTGACGAACATGCCGGGGGTCACGATGTGGTCCGGGTCGAGTTCACCGAGGCCGACGAGATGCTCCACCTCGGCGACGGTCACCTTGGCCGCGGTCGCCATCATCGGGTTGAAGTTCCGCGCCGTCTTTCGGTAGACGAGATTGCCTTCGGGGTCGCCCTTCCAGGCATGGACGATCGCGAGATCGGCAAACAGCCCGCGCTCCATCACGTAGGTGCGGCCGTCGAACACCTTGGTCTCCTTTCCTTCGGCGACCTCTGTCCCGACGCCGGTCGGCGTATAGAAAGCGGGGATGCCGGCGCCCCCAGCGCGGATCCGCTCGGCCAACGTGCCTTGCGGATTGAACTCGATCTGCAGCTCGCCCGCGAGATACTGCCGCGCGAAGGTGGCGTTCTCGCCGACGTAGGAGCTGATCATCTTGGCGATCTGCCGGGTCTGCAACAATACGCCGAGACCCGCATCGTCAACCCCAGCATTGTTGGAGATCACCGTGAGGTTCTTCACGCCCGAGGCGCGGATGGCTTCGATCAGGGCAGTTGGGATGCCGCATAGGCCGAAGCCGCCCGACATGATGGTCATGCCGTCCCGCAGCAAGCCGCCGAGCGCCGCCTCAGGATCGGGATAGATCTTGTTCACGGCCATCGCGCGTCCTCCAATGACCCGAAATTGCCATCGCGTCATGATGGAGGCAATGCGGAGGAGAGTGACTCAGCGCGAAAGGACCGGGGCGGTTTCGAGAGCGGCCCGCTCCGCCGGGGTGAGCGGCCGTCCACGCCGGAGTTCGGCGCGGATCTCGGCGGCAAGGCCGGGGTTGGCGCGGCGCAGCTGGCCGATGCGGAGAGCGGCGCCAGCGCCCGGTAGGGGATCCGCCTCCCAGGATTCGAGGAAGAGAAGGTCGTCGACGGCCTGGTCGCTGCGAACACTCGTCAGCACCCGCCGCAACGCTTCCGTCCGAGGCAGACTTCGATAGATCGAGGTGTCTCCCATCGTTCCTCCGAACCGCTCGTCGCTCAAATACCAGCCGCGAGCTACCCAAAGCGGGCCGCGGAGATGAAACGCGGCGGCCCGCGCTTGGTTGGTAGAACCTTACGATTCTGGATGAGTAAGCGCCATCGCGGCAAGATGAATTGCTTGCGACATCCTACCCGAGCGGCCAGTATGAGGCAGCCAGGTTAAATGGCCGTAAGCATCAAGCCGTCCGGCCGACACGACCGGCCTAATAGCGGTATAGCTCATGCTTGAACGGGCCGGCCGCATTCACGCCGATGTAGTCGGCCTGCTGCGGCGAAAGCTTGGTTAGGGTCGCGCCAACCTTGGCGAGATGCAGCGCGGCCACCTTCTCGTCGAGGTGCTTCGGCAACGTGTAGACCTGTCGCGCGTATTTCTCAGGCGGCGCGGTGAACAGCTCGATCTGCGCCAGCACCTGGTTGGTGAAGCTGGCGCTCATCACGAAGCTCGGATGGCCAGTGGCGTTGCCCAGGTTTACCAGCCTGCCCTCCGACAGCACGATCAGGCGCTTGCCGTCTGGGAAGATGACCTCGTCCACCTGCGGCTTGACGTTCTCCCATTTATAGTTGCGCAGGCTCTCGATCTGGATCTCGCTGTCGAAGTGGCCGATGTTGCAGACGATGGCTCGGTGCTTCATCGCCCGCATGTGGTCCTGCGTGATGACGTCCACGTTGCCGGTTGCGGTGACGAAGATGTCGCCGCGCGGGGCCGCCTGTTCCATGGTGACGACCTCGTAGCCCTCCATGGCCGCCTGGAGTGCGCAGATGGGGTCGATCTCGGTGATCAGGACGCGGCAGCCCGCATTGCGTAGCGAGGCAGCGGAACCCTTGCCGACGTCGCCAAAACCGGCGACCACCGCAATCTTGCCCGCCATCATCACATCCGTGCCGCGGCGGATGCCGTCCACCAGGCTCTCGCGGCAGCCATAGAGGTTGTCGAACTTGGACTTGGTCACGCTGTCGTTCACGTTGATGGCGGGGACAAGCAGCGTTCCGTCTCGTGCCATCTCGCGCAGCCGATGCACGCCCGTGGTGGTTTCCTCGGAAACCCCGCGCACGTTGGCCAGCATCTCGGGGTACTTATCATGCATCAGCTTCGTGACGTCACCGCCGTCATCGAGGATCATATTCGGGGTCCAGCCTCCCGGCCCGCGCACCGTCTGCTCGATGCACCACCAGAACTCGGCCTCGTCCATCCCCTTCCAGGCGAACACCGGCACGCCGGCAGCGGCAACGGCGGCGGCGGCGTGGTCCTGGGTCGAGAAAATGTTGCATGACGACCAGCGCACTGTGGCGCCCAGCGCCTGCAAGGTCTCGATCAGCACTGCCGTCTGGATGGTCATGTGCAGGCAGCCGACGATGCGGGCGCCTCGCAACGGCTTGGCGGCGCCGTATTCGGCACGCGTCGCCATCAGGCCGGGCATCTCGTCCTCGGCCATGGCGATCTCCTTGCGCCCCCATTCGGCGAGCGCGATGTCGCGCACCTTGTAGTCCGGCGTGATGGCGGCATCGGCCATGAAGCTCTCCTCGAAACGCGTCGCCGTAGCATGACACGCCGAGCCGAGTCACCGCCGAGTAGTCGGCGCAGGAGCAAAACCAACGTGGCACGCCGGCAGCGAAGTGTGTCACTGTTCTGTGGCAACCTAGGGTTGATCGCCACATGTGCAAGAACCTCACTCGCTGGCTCGCCGGTCTCGCTGCACTGCTGCTCGCCGTTGGCTATGGCTCGGCGCAGGGGCAGCCCGCTTCGGATCGCCCGTTGGATCAGGCCGGAACGTTCGACTACTATCTGATGAGCTTCACGTTGGCACCGTCGTTCTGCGCCTTGTCGGCCCGATACGGCGAGAAGCGCGAGTGCCAGAGCACCACCAATGCCGCGTTCCACGCGACGCCGCTAACAGTGCATGGCCTATGGCCGAACCGCGCGCGCGTGAGCGTGAACCTCCAGCCGCAATACTGCCCAGGTCCGCCGCTCGGTCGATTGCCCGGGCCGCTTCGCGAATCGCTCGACCGCTACATGCCGGGGACCGCAGACGGGCTCGACCGCTATGAGTGGCGCCGCCACGGCACCTGTTCGGGGCTCGATCCCGAGGCGTATTTCTCGGCGATCGTCCGGCTCGCCAAGCACGCCAACGAAGTGATTGGCGGCGCGCTGCGCGACGGTGGCCTGCTCGGCAAGGAGGTGCAGGTCGACGAGCTGCTACGCGTGGTAGCGGAGAAGGACCCGGCCCTCTCCGCCGCTATCGTTGTGAACTGCCGGTTCAGCCGCCAGGAGGGCGACCCGTCCCGGGCCTACGTCGAGGAGATCAGGATCGTGCTGTCGAAGGATTTCACGCCGGAACCGGCCGCAGAGGCGGGATTCGGCCAAAACTCCGGTTGCCCGAGCCGCACCGGGTTCCTGCCGGACGGCTTCACCCGGCACTGAGCGGATGGCGGCGAGAAGGGATGAGCATCTTCGGCAGGATCAGCCCGAGGGTCATCCCCAGCAGGATCAGGAACGCCGACGCGCCGTTGGCCACCGTGTCATCGAGCAGACCTGCCGGCGAGCGCCCCCCCAGGCTTGCGATCGCGGCTAGGCCGCCGGCCGCCCTGAACAGAAGCACGCCCGGAATCAGCGACACGACCGAGGCGAAGGCGAGCGCTGCGAAGGGAAGGCGAAGTCGCTCGCCCAGCGTAGCCGCTGCCGTGCCCGCCAGCAGGCAGGCGCAGAACGCGCCCGCCGCCGGGTGCACGTCGGCCTCCGAAATCAGGAGCCATCGCGCAGCGTGCGCCGCCATCCCAATGCAGACCGGAATCGGCAATGATCGCCATGGCATCGAAAAGAACGTGCCGTAGGCGGCGACGGCGAACCCCGCCGCCAGGACATCCGTCGCAAGCGGAACCGGTACCGGGATGGCCATGATCGGCAGGTCGGCGGCACGGACAGAGAGGCCCGTGAGCAGGCCGGTACAGATGGCGAGAACCGTCAGACCGCCGTAAGCCAGGCGCGCAGCCCCCAGCGGGACGCGCCCGCGAACCAGATCGATCGCGCCGTTGAGCAGATGCGGGCCTGGCACCAGCACCATGCAGGGGCAAACCGCCGACCAGCCGCTGCGCCCCGCTAAGGTCGAAGCGGATTGCGTAAGCGCCGATCAATCCAGCGAGCAACGCCGCTCCGAACGGTTGGACGAAGAGGTTGTGGCTGACGGTCGCAAGCCAGCGGCGCAGCGCCCCGCCGACCAGCGCGCTTGCACCGATCAGGCCGACGCCGAGCGGTTGCCTCGCGCCGAAAATCACGCCAAGCGCCATCGCACCGATTGCCGCCATGGTCGCAAAGCGAAGGACGGTGGTGGGCCGCATTCGTTCGACGGCGCGCAGCGCGGTGGCGGTGCTCTCGATCGAACAGGGGCGAGCGCCGAGTTGGTCCGCCAATTCCATCACGGCGGCAACCTTCCGCATTTCGACGCCCGTCGGAGTGGCGGCGACGATGCTTGTCGCTGCCATGCCTGGATCGGCGCTCTCGGCACGGATGTGCAGCTCGCCCCAGCGCGGCAGGATCTCGGCGCGCAGCCCAAGCACGGCCGCGAACCGCTCGCCGCCGGCGATGGTCTGCTCCGTTGTCTGCCCGTTGACGAATAGGAGGCGCGTGGCGAGCGCCGTTACATCGAGCGCATCTTCCTTGTCCCCGCTCATGTCTCCCGGCCGAAAACCGTCACTGCATCATTCGGCCGCACCCCTGTGCTGCCGCTCCCCCGCCGCTGCGCCCGACGGAACCAGCCCGCTCGCCGCCAGCCGTTTGAAGGCGGCCAACGCCTGACCGATCACCTGGTCCATGTTGTAGTAGCGATACGTGGCCAGACGGCCGACAAAAGTCACGCCCGGCGTGGCATCCGCCAAGGCCTGATAGCGCGCGAACAGCGCGGCGCTTTCCTGCATGGCACGGGATAATAGGGGTCGCCTTCTGCCGACGGATACTCGTAGCAGATGCTCGTCCGAGGATGGCTCTGCCCCGTCAAATGCTTGAATTCGGTCACTCGGGTATAGGCCACATCCGAGGCCGGATAGTTCACGACGGCGACGGGCTGGTGCCATTCCTGCTCCAATGTCCGGTGCTCGAACTCGGAGCGAACGATACGGCAGTACGCCGAAGCGATGGCCGAAATATTCGTCGATCGGCCCGGTGAAGACGATATGGTCGAAGGCGAACTCTCCCGCGATGTCGTGGTAGTCGGTGCGCAAAAGTCGGGTGATGTTGGGATGGTCGAGCATATTCTCGAACATCCTGGAAAACCCATTCCGCGGCATCGCCTGGAAGCTGTCGGTGAAATAGCGGTCGTCATCCGTGATCCGCGTGGGGACGCGCGCTGTGACCGATTTATCGAGACGGCTCGGGTCGACACCCCATTGCTTGCGGGTATAGTCGCGGAACAGCGCTTCGTAGAGTTCCCTGCCGACCGCGGCCAGCACGACATCCTCCGCAGTCCGCACCGCGGACATCGCGACTGCTTTGGCTTCGAGGAACGCCGGAATGTCCCGCTCCGCGAGATCGAGCCCGAAGAACGCGTTGATCGTCGTGCGATTGATTGGTACCGGTAACAAACGGTCGCCCACACACGCGCGAACGCGATGTTCGTACGGCCGCCACGCCGTGAACCGGCTCAGATAGCGGAAGATAGGCTTGGCGTTAGTGTGGAAGATGTGCGGCCCATAGCGGTGCACGAGCAGGCCAGCGTCGTCCAGATGATCGAAGGCGTTGCCGCCAACGTGGTCCCGCCGATCGACGATCAGCACGCGGCTGCCGTTCACCGCCAGGCGCTCGGCCATCACCGAACCGGCGAAGCCGGCCCCGATCACCAGCGCATCGTAGGCGCGGGTGAGCCCGCCGCGACGGAAGCGGTCCGCTCCGTTCGTTCCACTCGCTTGCCCGCGGCGAGCCTGCGAGTGCTGGCGCACAAGCCCGTCCATGCGCGCCCAGATCTCATCCCATGACCCGCCGGCGAGGAAAGCGTCGGCCTCCGCCAGCCACGTCTCCGGCGTCGTCGACAGCGCCAGCGCACGTTCCGCCTCGCGTACGAACGCGCCGGGCGTGTCACCGATCCGAACCGCTTGCATCTCGCCGTATTGCCGGACCACGTCCACCACGGGCGTCGACACGACCGGGCGGCCCGCTGCGAGGTATTCGGGCGTCTTGGTCGGGCTGATGAAGCGGGTCGCGCCGTTGAGCGCGAACGGCATCAGGGCCACGTCCCACCCCCCAGATACGCGGGAAGTTCCCCATAGGGCTTGGCGCCGAGATAGTGAATGTTGGCGCGCCGCGGCATGTCGGCCGGATCCACTTTGGCGATCGGGCCCGAGCAGGACGAGCTGCCAATCGGGCCGCGCGTCAGCGACCTGCTCGATCAGGGCGTAGTCCAGCCGCTCGTCGATCACACCGCAATAGCCAAGCCTCGGGCGAGCGATGCCGCGCTGATCGGCAGGATCGGCCAGGCCGCCACGTGCGCGGTGGAAGTGCGCCGACATCGACCCCGCTCGGCATCGGGTAGACGGCGGGGTGCTGACCGCGTTTAGCTTCGTACAGGCTAACGCCGCCCGTGAACACGAGGTCGGCGCGACGGAGCAAAGCCCGCTCCTGCAACGGCAGGGCCGGATCGGCGCCGCGAAACGCCGACAATTCGTCCATGCAGTCGTAGACGATCGCGGCGCGCGTCAGATGCGCCGAGAACGCGAGCGCCCTAGGCGTGTAGTACCACAGCAGCGGGCGCTCGAGCCCGTGTTCCGTCACCAATCCATCGAGCAATTGCCGCTGCAAAGCGACCGAGCCGTGGCCGAAGCTGGATGAAGGCAGGCGAGGCCGCAGCACCATCACGCCTTCTGGCGACCGGCTCGAACTCGAGCACCCCGTCGTCGCGCTCCTCGTAGAGCGGCTCTTCCCAGAAGAACACCGCCCGGCTGCGGGCGGCCCGGCTCATCAGATGGTGGGGACGCTGGAACACAAAATACCAGCCTAGATGCGAGAAGCAGACAATGGGCGCGGAGCCGGCCGTTTCACTTGGGACGGGACGGAACGGTGTTTCTCTAGCGCCCTCAACTTCGTGCATCCGTTCGCTCCTCGCCCGGAGGAACAAACGCATCTGCTGCCGTGCTAGTTTGCCTGGCCCGGCCGGCACCAGGCGCCAGGCATGGCCGTCAGGTGTTCATGGCGTCGAAGAAATCCTGGTTGGTCTTGCTGTATTTCAGCTTGTCGAGCAGGAACTCCATCGCAGTCCACGGTGCCCATCGGGTTCAGGATGCGGCGCAGCACCCACATTTTGGACAACGTGCCCTTCTCCACCAGCAGCTCCTCCTTGCGGGTGCCCGACTTGGTGATGTCGATCGCCGGGAAGGTGCGCTTGTCCGAAAGCTTGCGGTCCAGGATGATCTCCGAGTTGCCGGTGCCCTTGAACTCCTCGAAGATCACCTCGTCCATGCGGCTGCCGGTATCGACCAGCGCGGTCGCGATGATGGTGAGCGAGCCGCCTTCCTCGATATTGCGCGCGGCGCCGAAGAAGCGCTTCGGCCGCTGCAGCGCGTTGGCGTCCACGCCGCCGGTCAGCACCTTGCCCGAGGACGGCACCACCGTGTTGTAGGCGCGCGCCAAGCGCGGGTGATGCTGTCGAGCAGGATCACCACGTCGCGCTTGTGCTCGACCAGGCGCTTGGCCTTCTCCAGCACCATCTCGGTCACCTGCACGTGCCGCGTCGCCGGCTCGTCGAAGGTGGAGCTGACATCACCTCGCCCTTCACGCTGCGCGCCATGTCGGTGACTTCCTCCGGCCGCTCGTCGATCAGCAGCACGATGAGGAACACCTCCGGATGGTTGCCGGCGATGGCGGTGGCGATGTTCTGCAGCATCACCGTCTTGCCGGTGCGCGGCGGCGCGACGATCAGCGCGCGCTGGCCCATGCCGATCGGCGCGATCAGGTCGATCACCCGCGGGGTGAAGTCCTTGCACGGGCCCTTGGCGACCGACTGGAAGTTCTCCACCTCCATCTTCAGCCGCTCGCTCGGGATAAAGCGGCGTCAGATTGTCGAAATTGATCCGGTGGCGGACCGCTTCCGGCGGCCTCGAAATTGATCGTGTTGACCTTGAGCAGCGCGAAATAGCGCTCGCCGTCCTTCGGCGCGCGGATCTGCCCTTCGACCGAGTCGCCGGTGCGCAGACCGAAGCGGCGCACCTGGCGAGGGTGAACGTAGATGTCGTCGGGGCCGGGGAGGTAGTTGGCCTCCGGGCTGCGCAGAAAACCGAAACCGTCCGGCAGGATCTCCAGCGTGCCTTCGCCGATGATCGCCTGGTCGTTCTCGGCGAGGTTCTTCAGGATCGCGAACATCATGTCCTGCTTGCGCAGGGAGGATGCGTTCTCGATTTGCAGGGATTCGGCGAAGCTGAGCAGGTCGGCCGGGGTTTTTGCCTTGAGTTCGGCGAGGTGCATGGACGCCTCGAAGTCATTCGGGGGGAAGTGCGGAGCGGGATGGCAGCAACCAGAGAAGTCGAGGACATCCGCACCGGCGCACTGGCGGCGGTCCGGGCGAAGTCCTGTGGCGTTTGCTATCCCGATGGGCGGGCTTGGGGCGGCGTCGCCGCACCACGGCGGGAGAGACGCCGAACGGTATGCCGCCAGGCCGGAATTCGTCAATGCCGTAAGTGGGCAAGCCGCAACGGCTTTCAAGAAGCGATGCTCGTCGTCGCCAGATGGTTGGGCCCGTCGCTTGTATTCGCATCGCAGCCGTCGAGGCGACCGGCACTTCAGAACGGCCTCACTGATCACCATGATACACGATGACCAGCATCAGCACGGTCGGCACCTCGTTGGCGATCCGGTAGAAGCGGGCCGGGCGGGTGTTGCGGTCTCCAGGAAATCGCGCCGCCAGCGCGACAGCGCGCCGTGGAAGCCGGAGAGCAGCGAGCACGCAGCACAGCTTCACGTGCCACCAATGCCGTCCGCCAGTCGATCACGCCCGGCGTCAGCACCAGCAGGATGCCGAAAGTCCAGGTCGCGATCATGCGCCGGATTGATGATCTGCTTGAACAGGCGCCGCTCCATCACCTTGAACCGCTCGCTCTCGGCCGAGCCGCGCGGCACCTCGCAATGGTAGACGATACAAGCCGGGGCAAATAGAGCATGCCCGGCCATCCAGGCGATGATCGCCGACGACGTGCAACGCCTTGATCCACGGATAGAAGGGAGCGAGCAGCCGAGCGTCACGCGGCGAGCTCGCGGCGGCGCGGATGCGGGCAGTCGCCGTGTTCGCGCGGGCAGGTCCGGCCGCCGGCATAGCTGCACAGCCCGGGTCCCGCGGCCAGCGCGTGGCGCACCAGCCCGGCCAGGGCGGCGATGAAACCCGGGTCGTCGTTCTGCGCCGGCACCCGGAAATAGCCCGGCACGCCGAGCCGCTCGGCGAGCATCCGGATACTCGATGTCGAGTTCCACCAGCGTTTCGGAATGCTCCGAGACGAAGGCGATCGGCACCACCAGGAGGCCACGCCGTCGTGCGCCGCCCGCTCGATCTCCGCCTCGGTGCTGGGGTCAGCCATTGCTGCGGCGTGGCGCGCGACTGATAGCAGATCGTCCAGTCGGGCGCCGGCCCTGCCAGCGCCTCCACCACGGCGGCGACCGTACGCTCGACCTGGAACTGGTAGGGATCGCCCGCGCGCACGATGCGCCTCCGGCAGCCCATGGGCGGAGAACAGCACGCGCAGCGCCGCCGCGGCGAGGCTGGCTGCGCGCGCCCGGTCGTAAGCTGCGGCGGATGCCGCCGGCGGTGGCCGCGACGATAGCCCGGCTCGGCATGACCAGCAGCACAGCGCCGTGGTCGGGCATGGCCAGCCCGGCCCGCGCCGCGGCCTCCCGCCAGGCGGTGAGCGAGCTGCCGGTGGTGGTCGTCGAATATTGCGGATAGAGCGGCAGCAGCAGCACCTGGTCGGGCGCGCAGGCGCTGCACCGCGCGGGCCGGCCTCGTCGCTGAACGGGTGCCAGTAGCGCATGGCGATGAAGCATCGCACGTCGAGCTCCGGCAGCGCCGCCTCCAGGGCCGCTGCCTGGTCGCGGGTCAGCTCCAGCAGCGGCGAGCGGCCGCCCAGCAGGGCGTAGTTCTCGCTGGCCGGCTGTGAGCCGCGGCGCGGGCGATGAGCGGGCCAGGAACGGGCGAACGAAGAACGGCACGCGCAGGATGGCCGGATCGCGTGAACAGGTTGACCAGGAACGGCCGGATCGCCTCCGGCCGGTCCGGCCCGCCGAGATTGAACAGCACGATCGCCAGCTTCGCCGGGCATGCGCCGAGCGTGACCGCGCTGCCGCGGCGTCAAGCGGCGCGCACGAGCTCGACCAGCGCGGCGACGTGCTCGGGCGGGGTTTGCGGCACGATGCCATGGCCCAGATTGAAGATGAACGGGCGGCCGCGCATGCGCAGCCAGGATGCCGCGCGCCTCGTCGTGCCAGCGCCGCGCCGCCGGCGCAGCAGCGCCAGCGGATCGAGATTGCCCTGCAAGGCGGTCGCGCGCCGGCACCAGCCGCGGCGGCGACCGCCGGATCGGTCGCGGTATCCATGCCGACGCCGTCGACCCCGGTCATCGCGCGCGTAGTCGCCGAGCAGGGTGCCGGCCAGGCGCGGGAAGCCGATCACCGGCACGCCGGGGATGCCGCGCCTTCAGCGCCTGCGACGATGCGCCGCGGCCGGCGGCCGTGACATGCGCGCGGAACAGCGAGCGGCGAGAGCACGCCGGCCCAGCTGTCGAACAGCATCACCGCCTCCGCGCCGGCCTCGACCTGTGCCGACGAGATAGGCGATCGTCGCTTCGGTCAGCACGGTCGATCAGCCGCGCCGAACAGCGCGGCGTCGCCGTAGGCCATGCGGCGGGTCCGGGCGAAGTCCTTCGAGCCGCCGCCCTCGATCATGTAGCAGGCGACCGTGAACGGACCGCCGGCAAAGCCGATCAGCGCCGTGCTGAGCGTCGAGCCCGGCACGGACCCGGCGCACCGTCTCGAGGATCGGCGCGATCGCGTCCGCGAGCCGCGCCGCGATCAGCGCGTCGACATCGGCCGCATGCTGCAGCCGCGGCAGTACCGGGCCCTCGCCCTCGCGCGAAGCGCAGGCCATAGCCGAGCGCCCAGGGCAGCATCAGGATGTCGCTGAACAGGATGGCGGCATCGAAGCCGAAGCGGCGGACCGGCTGCAAGCGTCACTTCGGCGGCGAGCTCGGGGTGCGTGCACAGCGCGATGAAGTCGCCGGCCTGCGGCCGCAGCGCGCGGTATTCCGGCAGGTAGCGCCCGGCCTGGCGCATCAGCCAGACCGGCGGCGGCCAGACCGCCTCGCCGCCGAGCAGCGCGCAGGCACAGACCTTCGTGGCCATTGCGGCCCACCGTCTCTGCCAGTCGCCCCTTAAACAAGTAAGGGAGAAATAGACTTGGGTGGGGTAGGTAGTATGGGCCTTGTGGAAACGCGGGTAACCCGGTCTCGCGCAATCGGCAGCAGCCTGCGGTTGTCCACACCACCGGACTGGCCGCCACACAGCCGCGAGATCGGCCAGCACAGTTCGCGAAGTTGCTCCGTCCGCGGATCGCGGAGCGTGCCCGATCATCCCGCGCACCGGCGATCGCGACGTTATCCCCGGGATTCGCTCGCGCCGCATGGCGTGCGCCGCGGCAGTTATCCCCGCTATCCTCGCTGCATGACCGCACCGCATGAACCTGCACCTGGTCTCGGACGCGACCGGCGAGACGCTGAACTCGATCGCCCGCGCGACGGTGGCGCAGTTCGAGCACGTGCAGATCACCTATCATCGCTGGAGCTGATCCGGACCCGCTTCCAGCTGCACCGCGTGCTGGAAGGCATCGAGGCCGAGCCCGGCCCGGTGCTGTCCACGGTGATCGACAAGGCGCTGCGCAGCGACCTCGAGACGATCTGCCAGCGGCTCGGGGTGCCGGTGGTCAACGTGCTCGATCCGGTGATGGCGCTGCTGCAGGAGCAGATCGGCGAGCAGGCGACGGCGCGGCCCGGGCGGCAATACGTGCTGGATGCCGATTATTTCCGCCGGATCGACGCCATGCACTACGTGCTGGCGCATGACGACGGCCAGGCGCAGGCCGGCATCGCCGAGGCGGACGTGTGCTGGTCGGCGTGTCGCGCAGCTCCAAGACGCCGACCTGCTTCTATCTGGCCAATCGCGGCGTGAAGGCGGCCAACGTGCCGCTGGTGCCGAGTCTGCCGGACCCGCCGGGGCTGAAGAAGCCGGCTTGCCCGGTGATCGGCCTGACATTGGAGCGTCGGCCGCTGATCGAGATCCGCCGCCACCGCCTGCGGCTGATCGGCGCGGGCACGCCGCCGGCGTCGTGCCGGGCAGGACGAGCAGCGAGTACGTGGACGAGGATGCGGTGAAGGCCGAGCTGCTCTGGGCGCGGCGGCTTGTGCAACCGGCGCGGCTGGCCGGTGATCGACGTGACGCGCCGCTCCATCGAGGAGACCGCGGCCACCGTGCTGCAGCTGATGGACGCCTGGCATCAACGCCGTCGACGGTCCGGAGAGCCAGCGCGAGGCTGAGCCGCGCGCATATATTTTCGCAAAATCACTGGTCCAACCGATTACTCCCGGTTTAATGTTACGGCACAATGCAACCGAGATGGCGGCGTTCCGTTGCGGAATAGGGCGGCGGGGACCGCTCGAACGGCCAGGGAGCGGTCCGACATTGCCAGAAACGACGGAGCCGGTCCGTAGAACACGCGGGTTCGCGTCGATGGATCCGGCACGCCAGCGCGAGATCGCCTCCAAAGGCGGTAGCAGTGTGCCCCCCGACAAGCGGCCGTTTTCGCAAAATCACAAGCTCGCCGCCGAGGCGGGCCGAAAAGGGGGTGAGCACTCGCACGCCGGACGCAATGGCGGGCGCGGTGCTGACGGCCCCTCGGCTGCCTAAGGGGAAAACTCCCTAGAGTGAACCGCTCCGGCGCCGGCTAGGCGGCCGCAGCGCGGCGCGCGGGACGGGCCACGTCCATTCGGACGACATCTGCCCAGGCGCGCCGGCGTTCAGCCGCCTGAGCGTCCAGGCTGTGAGCCGCGAAGGCCGAGCGGGACGTTTCCCGCAACCGTTTCACCAGCCGGGAGTCGCGCGCCAGCCGACTGAAAGCGTCGAACCACGCGTCGGTGGCTTCGCTCACCAGGAACCCCGCCGCGCCATCGGCCGGCGAGCCGCGGTAAACGGGGACGTCGGAGGCCAGCACGGCCAGCCCCAAAGCGGCATAGTCGATCGTCTTGATGGACGACTTGCAACGGTTGAACGGGGTGTCGAGCAGCGGCGCCACACCGACGTCCCAGTTGTGGTTATTCACAATCCAATTGACGAACCCCGGATACGAACCCGACGCGGTGGGCGGCAGCGCAACGCGACCGATCCACGGCGGAAGATCCCAACTCGTGAAACCGAGCACATCGACGCGCACGTGGTCGCCATGCTCGGCATGCAGCCGCTCCAGCGCCGGCATGACGAGCTCCCAGTCGGCGTCATGGGTCGCGGTCCCCATGAACAACAAGCGGAGCGGCCCGAAGGGCGAGCGCTCCGGCGGTGTGACGGCGCGCCAAAGCCGCTCGTCGAGCCCGTTGGAGATCACGCGGACATCGCGCCGGAGCGATGCCAGCTTGTCGCGGAGGCTGGGGGTGGATACCCAGACCCCGCTCGCTTCCCGCACCATTTCCGCGACCGCCAAGCTGCGCGGCGCCAGGACCGCATGGTCCGCGTGATCGTCCGGAATGCCCAGAAGATCGTCGTCCAGGTCGTACACGAGCCGCATTCGTGACGTTCGGCAGTGCTCGACAAGCAGCTGGGCGGTCGCGAGATCGGCTGCCGAGTGCCGCTGGCACATCACGATGTCGGCCCGGTAGCGCAACGCCTCGTCGGCCTCCGCCAACACCACGGTCATGTCCCCACCGATCTTCGGATGATCGAGCGGCAGCAACATGCGAATGTAAGCGCATGGGCTCAAAGCGCCGTTCTCGAGCCGCTCGGGCACGGCGAGCACGGTGGTTCGCCCGGGCCGGCGAAGGTCGAGCGGGCCGCCGCCGACCGCGGGACGGGCGAGCGGGGCGGCATAGGCCCCCGAATAGAAGTCGGGGGCTGGCTGGCGCGGTCGTCCGCGGGGCGCTGCCCGGCGTGCCATGATGTTTCGCCCCACCTCGCGGAACGTATCGATACAGAACGCCGCGGACGCCTTCGGCTCAATGATCCAGGCGAGCGGACGGTCCTTGAGCCGTTCGGGAAACGAGCCGATGTCGGGAGCGACGATGGGTAGTCCGGACGCGATCGCGGCGCTTAGCGTGTAGCTATACGTTTCCGGCCACTGCGCCGGGAACCAGATCACGTCGGGTCGGACCTGCGCGATCAGGGCAGGCAGCTCCTTTGGCTGGTACTCACCCGTTTGCTGCACCCGTGCGTCGGCGCGTTCCGAAAGCGGTTCCTCGGCGTAGCCGATGAGGTGGAACTCGAACTCGTCCTCGGGCGCGTTCTCCGCAACCGCCTCGACGCGCCAGGCGCCCTTGTGGTTCGCCAGCACGCCGAGCATGGCGACGCGCAGCGGGCGGGTCTTGCCGCGCTCTTTGGTTCGTTCGGGAAGCTGGACCGGCCAGGTCGAGCTGCCGACCGGCTCGTGGGCGGCAACGATGCCACGTTCGTCGAGGCCGTAGCGCGCCAACCGGCGTCGCGCGTCCTCGCTCGGGCAGATTACGCGATCGGCTTCGTGCAGCAGCCAGCCATGCGAGCGACGCCAGGAGAGGATGTCGCGCGCACCGGATTCCGGGCGGGCGGCGATGCAAGCATTGCAGCCGTCTGGCCCCGGCTCGCCGCAATACTGGCCGTTTCTTTGCGGTAGCAGATTAATCTGTGGGCAAATCGTGAAGTAGTCGTGTGCCGTGAAATCGAACGGCACTTGGAGGCGTCGCAACAGTCCACGCAGGTCGAGGCCCATGCCCGCCACGTGATGGATGTGGGCGCGCACCACGCCGGCGGACCGGAGGAACTCCGCTAAATCCTCCAGCCGATCGTCGGCCAACTCGAGCTCGGGATGGCCGGGGCAGGCTGGGACCGACAGGGTAACGCCGCGCGAGGTCGCGGAGAGCAGCAGCACGTTGACCTTGCCCGCAAGCCGCTCGATCAGGGCGTCGACATGCTGACGCACCCCTCCACCCAGCCCGTGGGAGGCGAACGGTCCGGTTGGCAAGCTGGAGCGGGCGAACAACCCGGCCGTCAGGGCGAACCGGTAGGGGCCCACTCTGTCGCGGCGCACATGCCGGGCCACCCGCTCGGGGAAATCGGGATAACGCTCAGTCAGCATGGCGAATTTGCCGTCGAGATCAGCGGAGCCGACCCCGAAGCTGACCTGACCCTCATGGTAGACGAACGTGTCGCACGCCAGTACGTGCCGCCAGCCGCGGGCGGTTGCTCGCAGGCAGAAATCGTTCTCTTCCCCGTAGCCGCGACCGAAGGTTTCGGCGTCGAACAACCCCACTTCGTCGAGGCACGCGCGTCGGATGTACATTGCGAAGCCGACGGTTGTCGGCACATCGACGGTCCGGCCGCCGTTCACCTCCCGGCATGCCTTGTCGGTCGAGGCAAGGTCGACGCCGAACGGCATCGGGCCGCCCGCATCGACCGGGTAACTGCAGATCGTCGCATTGTTCGAGAATGGCGACACCGAGCCGATGCGTGTGTCGGCGTACGCGTGGCCCGCCAGCCGGCTGAGCCAGCCGGGTGGCACCACCGTGTCGCTGTTCAGCAACACCACGTCGGCATGGTCGGAAACCTTCATGCCGCGGTTCACCGAAACCACGAAGCCCATATTGCGGCGATGACGGATCAGTCGGACCTTGCCGGCAGCATTCACCTCGTCAAGCCACCCGGGAAGCTTCGGCTCGGGCGAGCAATCGTCTACCAGAATAATCTGTCCGGGCGGTCGGTCACTGTCCGCCAGCACCGAGCGGACGCAGCGCTGCGTTTGCTCAAGGCCGCGATAGACCGGAATAACGATGTCCACCTCGATATCTGCGGGGCACGAGGGTGGCGGTTTGCCCGCCGGAAGATAGTCGGCAATCGCGATGGTCTTCTCGGTCGGCCAGCCGCGTGCCGCACCCGTCAGCACGTGGAACATCATGGGATTCGCGGCGGCTTCCGGATGCTCTTCGGCATAAAACGCCGCGTCGAATCGCGGATGCGGATTGCGCAACTCGCGGCCGCCATGCTGCAGATAGTGCAGCAAGGGGTGCATGCCGGCCTCCAGAACATCCGGGTTCTGCGCGAGATACCAGCCGCCATCAAAAAACGCGTTGGGATCGCGGTTCTCGGCCGCTCCGTACTTCAGGTAGTGCTCGAGGGGATCCACCCCGGCTCTTGCGACGTCCGGATACCGCTCGCGATACCAGTCTGCGTCGAACAGAACGCCGAGTTCGTCCTTGTGGGTTTGGTCGCCCATTAGATCAAGTTGTCCCGGGGATTATCTCTGTGACCGACGGTTGCAAACCTAGCGCATGGAACCCGCGCCGGGAAACAAATAAGACGGTCCAACCCCCAAATTGGCGAATGCAGCCGGGGCACACTCGCACGTTTGCTGGTTTGTTCAGCAGCAAAAGGTTCTCAGAGATGCAACCTGCCCGCGAGCGTGCAGCCTGATCCTTACGGGCGTTTGCCGGCCCGCAGATTATCCATATCGACGCCGGGCGGGCGAAGCTCGACGGCGTTCGGGTCGCCATTGAGCACCTGATAGAGCGGTCGCGTCGTCCTGGCGCCAGAACCGTATCCCGAAGCGCTGCTGACCTACTATCAGGTCTGTCACCGTGATGTCCGGCAGCCAGGCGGGCAGCTCCGGGTAGATGAAGAGCCGATTGTTGGGCGCGTCCGGGACCACCCCGAGCATCGCTTGAAGCAACATGAAAACCGAGCCTGCCGCCCAGGCTTGCGGCACGTTGGCGCCTAAATACTGCACGGGGAAATTGCCGTCGCCTTTCTGGATGCCGGCATAAAGCTCCGGAAGCTGATTGGATTGGAAATACCCGGCAGCGTGACTGATGTCATGGGCCACGGCCGCGGCTTCCGCGCCGAAGCCGTAGCGCTTGAAGCCGAGCGCGATCATGCCGTTGTCGTGCGGCCACACCGATCCGGTCTGGTAGTTGTAGGGGTTGAAGGCCGGGTTGAGCGCCGAAAGCGTTCGGATACCCCAACCGCTCCACATGTCCGGCTGCATCAGTCGTTCGACGACGCGCCGAGCCCGGTCGGGCCGGATGATGCCGGATCAGGAGACAGTGACCGACATTGGACGCCACCGAAAGGACCTTGCGCTTGTCGCCGTCGAGGCCGAACGCATAGAAGCCCAAGTCTTCATCCCAGAACGCGTCGTTGAAGCGGTCGAATAGCGCCGCAGCCTTGGCGCGTAGCTCGTTGGCGCGTGCCGTATTGCTAAGCTCGTCGTAGACGTCGGCCATGCGAAGCCAAGCGTCGTAAACATAGCCCTGCAGCTCGCAAAGCGCCTTCGGCCCTTTCACGAGCGAGCCGTCCGGGTAGACCACGCAATCCCCGAAATCCTTCCAGGCCATGTTCTCGTATCCGGCGTCGGAGCGGGTCTGGTACTCCTGGAAACCGTCGCCGTCCCGGTCGCCGTACTTGTCGATCCATTCGAGGCATGCTTCGGCCGTGGCAAGATGTCGCTCCAGCAAGGAGCGATCACCCGTAGCCCGCCAAGCGACCTGCAGTGCAATGAGATAAAGCGGCGTGGCGTCGGCGGTGCCATAGTACGGCGTGTGCGGGATCAGCTTGAAATGCGCCAGCTCGCCGTAGCGAAGCTCATGCAGGATTTTGCCGGGCTCGGCGTCACGGTGCGGATCATCCACCGTCGACTGCAAGTCGCCGAGTACTTCAAGCGTGCCGCGCACAAATTCGGGATAGATCAGCACGTTCTGCAACGAGACGATCAGGCTGTCGCGGCCGAATGGTGCGACGAACCAAGGTAGCCCGGCCGCCGGCAGGAAGGCCATATGATCGGTGCCGCCCATCGGCAGGCGGAGTGCGGCCATGTCCTCGAGCGCCTGACGGTAGGCGCGGTAGAACTCCTCGTTGCTGGTCGAAATCTTCATTACATGGCCGAGCCAGTCGGCCATCGTATCGGCGTGCTTGGAGCCGTGTGCCTCGGCCGTGCATTCGCCCGGCGCGGCAAAGATGGCCGAGCCATCGGCCAGCTCGTATTCGAGACAGCAATGCCACGACTGGCCGGGCTCCAGCGCCACCTCGAAGCTCAGCCGGCCGTTCGCGTAAACCGCCCGCGAGGACTCCTTGCCCGGGGAGACGGTCACGGCACATGGGGAGATGGTTACGGCCGGCAAAAGTCGCCGTTGGCATAGGTGTTGCGCAGCCGCTGGTCCGCCTCGGACCATAGCGTCTCGATCCGGCCGCGCCGAACGATGCGCTCGGACTTCACCTCGAAGATGTCGGCGAAGTCGCACCTGATGGAGAGCTCAAGCTGGAATCGAACCGGCTCGTTTCCGTGATTGGTGAGGTCGAGATCCTCGTGCATACCGCCGCTGATTGAGCGGCTGACCTCCAGGGCTAGTGTATGTGGCGGGATTAGACCGTCCTGCGTCACGATGGGCCGGTTGGTGAGGTAGACGCGGGCCGCGTAGTAGTAGACCGCACCGCCGTTCAGGAGGTCCCACTCCTCGCCGTTCGCGAAGATCGCCCAACTCCCGACCAGCCGCGTGTCGCGGAAATAGAGGCCCTTGTCGCTCGGGAACCGGATCTGCCCATCCCGCTCGGTGACCAGCACCGTTTGCCCCTGATGAATGGCGATCTGCGGCGGGCCTACATGCACTCTGAACGGCATGGGGTTCCTCCTGCGAACGGCGACCGGGCAAGCGACGGTACACGTGTGGTTGGGCGCTCAGGCAATGCCGAGTGCGAGGTAAAGCCGCTCGCTCGGCGGCCAGACATGGATGATCGCACCCCGCCAGGCATAGGCGGCCCAAGCGAGGAACAGGAGCAGAAGGAGGCTCCCCGCCCAGCCGATACGGGCCAGGAACACCGGATCCCGCGACCAAACGCCAGGCCGGCGAGGCCAGCGAACCAGACGTGGGCAAGGGCGCCGCCACTCCGGCGTCTGGCCGTTTCGGCGTCGGCTCGACCAGAGAAGGCGGGCCGGGCATGGTGTCGGCCGGCTCAATGCGCGATGCTTCGTCCAACGTAGCCGGAGCTGGCCACCATTCGCGCCCGCAACGCGCGCACCGGACCGTGCGGGGTGCGGCGAGCATGCCGTCCGGCACCTCGTAAGCGGCCGCGCACGACGGGCAGACGATCTGCATAAGGCGGATGGCTCCTGAATTCGATCGGTGAGGATCGTGGCGCAACCGTACGCGCGGTTGCAATCGTCACGACACTTCGGCGTCGACTTTCTGGACTTAGTCGGTCTCGCTTTGGGAGGGGTTCCGGCGCGGCCCGCAGGGTGGCAAGAATGCCCCGAGGCGTGGTGGGAGCCGGATGGTACGGTTCGAGCAGGTCGGTCTCAGATACGCCCATGCCGGGCAGGTCGGTCCCGACGTGCTGCACGGGCTCAGCTTCAGCATCCCGGAGGGCGGCTTCCGCTGGTTGCTCGGCGCGTCCGGTGCGGGCAAGTCGAGCCTCCTCAGACTGATGTACCTCGCGGTACGGCCGACGAGCGGCCGCGTGTCAATTCTTGGCCAGGAGGTCGGCGACGCGCCCCGGCGCGCGCTTCCCCCTTTGCGGCGGCGCATCGGGGTCGTGTTCCAGGACTTTCGACTGCTGCCGCACTTGTCGGCGTTCGACAACGTGGCGCTGCCGCTCCGCCTCGCCGGGCGCCCGGAAGGGCAGATCCGCGCCGATGTGCAGGAGATGCTGCGCTGGGTCGGGCTGATCGACAAACTGGGCGCCCGCCCGCCACAGCTTTCCGGCGGCGAGCAGCAGCGGGTGGCAATTGCCCGCGCGGTGGTTGGGCGGCCGAGCCTTCTGCTGGCGGACGAGCCGACCGGCAACCTCGATGACGAGCAAGCGCGACGGTTGATGCAGTTGCTCCATGAGATGAACCGGATCGGCACCACGGTGGTGGTGGCGACGCATAACGACGGGCTGGTGGCGCGCCATGTCGCCCGGGCGCTCCGTTTGGAGCGCGGCCGCTTGACGGCCAACTGAGATGCCTCGGCTGCTGTTTCGTCGCCGCTCGCTCCTGCGTCCGCCGGGTTTCGATGAGCTCGGGCTCAAGCGGGCGCTCTCCGACCGGCTGCTGCCGTTCCTGGTGGCGGCGATGGCTTTCCTGGCCGCCCTCGCCCTGGCCGGGGCAGCCGGGGCCTCCGCGCTCGCGCAGCATTGGCGCGAAGGCGCTGGCGCGTCGCTCACGGTGCAGGTGCCGCGCCCGGATGCGCCTGCTACCGGCGAGCCGGGTGCGCGGCTTCCCGCCGTGCTGACTGCGTTGCGGGGCGCTCCGGGGGTCGTGTCGGCGCGCGCGCTCACGGCCGAGGAGCTGACCGCGCTGCTCCGTCCATGGCTCGGCGGCGGATCGAGCGGCTCTCACTTCCTTTACCCGCCGTGATACAGGTGCGCTTGTCGGATGCTTCGGCGAGCGCGGATGGGCTCGCGTCCCGGCTCGAATCGGTTGCTCCTGGCACCTTGACCGAAAGTCACGGGATCTGGATCGAACGGCTGACCGCGCTCGCGCGCAGCCTCCAGGCCTGCGCCGGGGCCGCGCTGCTGGTGGTGGCCGGCGTGGCGTCGGCCGTGATCGCAGTTGCCACCCGCGCCGGCCTTGCCGCCCGGCGGGAGGCCATCGAGATCGTCCATGGGCTCGGCGCAACGGATGGCTACATCGCCGCTCGCTTCGCCGGGCGCGCAACATTGCTTGCTACCCTGGGTGCCGTCGCCGGGGCGGCGGCAGCACTTCCCGTGCTGCTCGAGCTTGCGAGCCTGGCCGCGCCGTTCGCGGAGCTGCGTCCCGGCGAAGGCGACTCCGGCGGACTGAGCGCGCTGCCGCTCGGCCTGTGGCTCGCGCTGCCCGCATTGCCGGTCGCCGCCGCCGCGATCGGCTTCGTGACCGCGCAAGCAACCGTCCGGCGCTGGCTCAGGCGATTGCCGTGAGGCGCGCACACGTGCTGTTGGCAGCGCTGCTCGCATTGCCGCTGCTGGCCTGGGGAGCGGGCTTCGCCTGGTTCGTGCACCGCGCAGGCACGCCGTCAGCGTTGCCGGAACGCGCCGACGGCATCGTGGCCCTTACCGGAGGGTCCGGGCGGATCGAAGCCGCCTTGCGGCTACTCGCCGAGGGTCGCGCGCGCGTCGCCCTGCTGTCCGGGATCGGCGGCGGGGCCGAGCTCCGGGAACTCGCGGCGCGCGCAGGGGTGCAGCCGGAGGAGCTCGGAGGGCGGGTCACACTCGGACGTCTGGCAACCAGCACCCATGGCAACGCCGCCGAGGCCGCCGCTTGGGCGCGAGCGAACGGCGTCCGTTCCCTGATCGTGGTGACGGCCAGCTATCACATGCCCCGGGCGCTCACGGAGATGGCGCAGGCAATGCCGGACGTGGACCTTCGCCCAGCCCCGGTCACACCGCCAGCGATGCGGGGGCCGCCGTCGATGGGCGAGGCCGCCATGATGCGACTGATGGCGGCGGAGTACACCAAGTGGTTGGCAGCGGCGCTCGGGCTGTCGCGATTCGTCGATGATCCGGCATCGGCGCCCAGTGCCCGAGCGAGTGCGGCCGGATGACCCTGCTGCGCTCGACGGCGTTCAATGTGTTTTTCTTCGCCTCCACCTTCGTCCTGGCGCTGTGGGGCGTCGTGCTGCGATGGTCCGCGCGCGCGCGGATCCCCGGGCTGGTCCGGGACTGGGCGCGGCTTGAACTCGACGCGGCCCGGGCGATATGCGGCATCCGCTTTGCCGTCACTGGGCGGGAGCATATTCCGGCAGGGGCCGCGCTCGTCGCGTCCCAGCACCAGTCGACCTTCGATACCTTGGTGTGGTTCCACCTGCTGCCCGGCTGTTGCTGCGTCGCTAAGCGCGAGCTGACACGCATCCCGCTATTCGGTGCTCTGATCCGTCCCGGAGGGCTGATCGTGGTCGACCGGAGCGGCGGCGCTGCGGCGTTGCGCGCGCTCGTGCGGGACGCTCGCCGCGTTCTGTCCGAATGCCGCCCGATCGTGATTTTCCCGGAGGGCCGACGCGCCGAGCCGGGGCGACCCCCTTCCGATCCAGCCCGGCATCGCCGCATTGGCCGCGTCGACCGGGGCGCCGGTCGTGCCGGTATTGACCAACTCGGGGGTGTTCTGGGGACGCCGCGCATTCCGCAAGCGGGCCGGCGTGATCCGGATTGCGATACAGCCCGCGCTATCTCCTGACCTTGGGCGCACCACCCTGACCAGGACGCTTCACACGTTGTTCGCCGACGGCCCGCCTGTGGACAACCTTGTGGAGAGCGCCGATTTCTGCTTAGGAGTTCCGCCCGAGCCGCCTCGCAGAACCCATTGATTAACATGGCAAATTTGTATCAGTTCCGGACGTATGGCAACGCTTGCGCCGATTGGGGATGAAGCGAAATCGCCTGCTGCTTGGGGTTGTTTTTGCGCTGGGCTTGGCGGTGGGCGGGCATGCGCTGTTCTGGCATGGGGCGGAACAGCGGCTTCGCGCCGGAGTTGACGCATGGATTGCGGAGCGACGGGCGGCCGGATGGCGGGTGCAAGCGGCCGAGCCGGTTGCAGCGGGCTGGCCCCTCGCCGCTCGACTGATCCTCAAGGACGTGTCCGTGGAGGGAGCGGCAGACGAGATTCCCGACGGGTTCAGCTGGCGGGCCGAGCGGGTTACGGTCGGAGTGGCGTTGCTGCACCCGCGTGTGCTCTTCGTGGTGCCGGCCGAGGAGCAGCATCTGCGGCTCGGCCGCCTGCCCGATCTCGGCTACACGGCGGACCGGTTACGCATCGAGATCCCACTCGACCCCGCGGCACAAGCGGACGTCGCCGATCTCACCGGAGAAATGCTGCGCGTCGGCTTCCCCGTCGGGCGGCAGACGGCGACGTTGACGGTCGGCTTGCTTCGCGTCCGCACGGAGTTTCATCCGGACGCGCGGGCGGGACAGCCCGCCCTTGGGACCACCG
This sequence comes from uncultured Alphaproteobacteria bacterium, assembly GCA_963757115.1. GTDB lineage: Bacteria > Pseudomonadota > Alphaproteobacteria > Acetobacterales > Acetobacteraceae > CAVWQV01. The sequence goes on from CAVWQV010000018.1 coordinate 90,749, forward strand.
CGAGCGTCGAGGCAGTCGCGTTGCCGCCGCCGCTGCATTCGGCACTCGGCGGCCGCATCTCGGCTGTTAGCATCGACGGCGTGGTGAGCGGTCCCGTGCCGCCCGCACTCTCACTGACCGAACGCGCGCTCGCCTGGCGCGATGGCGGGGGAACGCTGGACATTCCGCACGTGGCGTTCGGGTGGGGCCCGCTCGGCGTGACCGGAAATGCCAAATTGCTGCTCGACGGAAATTTGCAGCCGATCGGGACCGGCACCGCGAGGATGGTGGGCTATGTGGAAGCGGTGGATGCCTTGGCGCGCGGCGGCGCGATCAGCTCCGGCGCCGCGGTTGCGATCAAGGCCGTTGCCGCGCTCATCGCGTCGACCCCCGAAGGGGGCGGCCCATCGGAAGTCGAGCTGCCGCTAACCCTGCGGGATAGGACATTGTCGGCCCGGCAGATCCCGCTCGCGCGGCTGCCGACGCTCGCTTGGCCGCCCACGTGATTTCGCTTCCAAACGGCACGGATTTGCGGTAGATTCACGACCATGAATACCGGGATGAAGATTACGCGAATTATTCGCCCGGCTGTTTAACAGCCGGGGCCGCTTCGCGCCGTCTTCTTCATCGTTTCCGGGAGCTTATTCAAGTGTCTGAATTATATGCCGCGCCAAATGCGGTCGCCGTCCGCTTCATGCTAGACGCCCATCCGTCACCCGGGTTGCTGCCCCGTCTGCTGCAACCTTTCGCCAAGCGTGATCTCACGCCCGACCGGATGTGGTCTCATCGCAATGGCGAGGTGGTCCATGTGGAAATCGCGATGGAAGCCATGCCGGTTGAAGTTGTGCACCTGGTCGAAGGCAATCTCCGCCAAATCGTAGGGGTGAGCCAGGTCGTCCAGGTGCGGCCCGCTGCAGTGCGCGCGGCGTAACGGAGAGCGGGCGGCGGCTTTTCGTGCTTCACGGCCACAGGGTGTGACGCGACGGCCGCTTTCCCTCTGGTCCCCGACATGTCAGACCACCATCCGGTCTTCACGGTCGGGGCGGTTCACATGAGCCAGGGCATCGACGCGCTGATCCTCGCCCGAGCGCAGTTCGCGTTCACGCTGGCATTCCACATCCTGCTGCCGGCGTTCTCCATCGGGCTTGCGAGCTACCTCATGGTGCTTGAAGCGCTCTGGCTGCGGACTGAGCGGCAGGTCTACCTCGATTTATTCCAATACTGGCTCAAGATCTTCGCCATCAGCTTCGCCATGGGCGTCGTCTCGGGCCTGGTGATGTCCTATGAGTTCGGCACCAACTGGGCGGTATTTGCCGACAAGGCGGGACCAATTGTTGGGCCGCTGATGGGCTACGAGGTGCTGACCGCCTTCTTTTTGGAAGCGGGTTTCCTCGGCGTGATGCTGTTCGGGTTATCGCGCGTGCCGCGTCAGCTTCACTTCATTGCGACCTGCCTCGTCGCCGCCGGAACGTTGATGAGCGCGTTCTGGATACTGTCGGCGAACTCGTGGATGCAAACGCCGCAAGGCTTCACGCGCGAAGCCGACGGGCGGTTCAGCCCGGCCGACTGGTGGGCGATCATCTTCAACCCCTCGTTCCCGTATCGCTTGGTTCACATGGTGATCGCCTCCTATCTCACCGTGGCGTTCGTAGTAGGCGCCGTCGGGGCGTTTCATCTTCTTCGCGATCGCCAGAACGTTGCCGCGCGGACAATGTTTTCCATGGCGATGTGGATGGCGACGTTGGTCGCTCCGCTCCAACTCTTCGCTGGCGACCAGCATGGACTGAATACCTTGCAACACCAGCCGGCGAAGATCGCCGCACTCGAGGGTGATTTCGAGAGCACGCCCGGGCAGCCACTGATCCTGTTCGGCTGGCCGAACATGAAAACCGAGACGACCGACTACAAGATAGCAATTCCCCATCTAGGCGCCCTCGTGCTGACCCACTCCTGGGATGGCTCAATACGGGGGCTGAAATCCTTCCCGCGTGATGAACGGCCCTACTCGCCTGTGGTGTTCTTCGCCTTTCGCATCATGGTGGGGCTCGGCTTTCTAATGGCCGGTGTCGGGCTATGGGGGCTGGTGCAGCGGCTCCGGGGCCGGCTCTACGACACTCGCTCGCTGCTTCGGGCCATGATCGTAATGGGACCGGCCGGGTTCCTCGCCATACTCGCGGGGTGGACCGTGACGGAGGTCGGGCGACAGCCCTACACGGTGTACGGGATGCTGCGCACCGCCGATAGCGTTTCTCCCATCGCACTCCCTGGAGTCGCCTCCTCCATCGTCGCGTTCGCGCTTGTCTACCTCATCGTGTTCGGCTCCGGGTTCACCTTCATCCTGCGCTTGATGCACCGGCCGCCCGCGGTCGGGAGCTTGGGCCGCCGAAGGGCGTGCCGGTGCGTTCGGCGGGGCTCACGGCGGCTCCCTCTTTGCACGAGGGCCGGCCCGAACACCCGGTCGCGACGTGAGCCTTCCAGCCATCTGGGCCGGGCTGATCGCGTTCGCGGTTCTGGCCTATGTGCTGCTCGACGGGTTCGACCTCGGCACCGGTCTCCTGTTCGCGGCCGAGCGCGAGGAAGAGGACCGGGACGTGATGGTGAACACCATCGCCCCGACCTGGGACGGCAACGAGACCTGGCTCGTGCTCGGCGGCGGCGGCCTGTTCGCCGTGTTCCCCCTAGCCTACGCCATCATCATGCCGGCGATGTATCCCTTGATCATCGCAATGCTGCTCGGCCTGGTTTTCCGGGGCGTCGCGTTCGAGTTCCGCTTTCGGGCCGCAACCCCCGGCGGGCGCGCGATGTGGGACCGCGCCTTCCTGCTCGGCTCGTTCGTCGCGACCTTCGCGCAAGGGCTGACCTTGGGCGGGCTGCTGCAGGGCGTGCGCGTCGACGGCCGAGGTTACGGCGGCGGGTGGTGGGATTGGCTGACGCCGTTTTCCGTGCTGTGCGGGGTTGCCTTGGTGATCGGCTACTCGCTGCTGGCCTCGTGCTGGCTGATCTGGCGCACCGAGGGTCCATTGCAGGCCCGCGCCCGCTCCCGCGCCCGGGTGCTCGGAATAGCGATGCTCGCGATGATCGTGGCGGTAAGCGTTTGGACGCCCCTGCTCGATAGAAACTTCCTGCTGCGCTGGTTTGCCTGGCCGAACATCGTGCTCGTGAGCCCGGTGCCGATCCTGGTGCTGCTGGTGAGTTGGCTATTCTGGCGCGGTCTCCAGCGCGAGCATCACGTTACGCCGTTTGTTTGCGCGGAGGCTTGGTTCGTCCTGTGCTATGCGGGGCTCGGCATCAGCCTCTGGCCGATGATGGTTCCTCCCACCATCACGATCTATGATGCGGCGGCCCCGCCCACGAGCCAGCTTTTTTGCTGGTGGGCGCTGCGGTGCTGATCCCGATCATCCTGGCCTACACCGGCCTGAGTTACTGGGTGTTCCGCGGCAAGGTGCGGCCAGGCGCGCACTATCATTAGCGCGGTGCGCGATTTGCTGATTGTCGTGCAGCTCCATCTGTGAGGGGTCGCCGAAACCCCGACGACCGGTCGCCGTTGCTGCCGGCGGACGATGGAGGGGCCGAGTGATGGCGCAGCGTGATGATAGGCGGTCAGGGGGGCCGGTTGGTCACGACCCCCTGCGGCGCAGCTTGTTGCTCGGCGGCGGCCTCGCTGCGGGCGCGGCATTTGCGGGCGTAGCGGCGGCGCGAGAACGGACCGACACCGACCCGCACGTGCTCGACGGCAAGCCGATGCCCGAGCCGCCGGGAGCAAGAGCGCGGGCCCTATCAAGGCGGGTCGCGGGTCCATGCTCAACGGGAAAGTGGCCGTGGTCACCGGGGGTGCCAGGGGCATCGGGCGGGCGATCGCCGTCGAGTTCGCTGCCAACGGCGCCGACGTCGTGGTGCTCGACATCGCGGGTCCCGTCAGCCCGGCTTCGGACGCCAAACCGGCGACGCCCGAGGATCTCGCGCAAACCGTGCGGCAAATCCGAGCATATGGCCGACGAGCAGACGCGATCCGCGCCGATATCCGCGATATCGGAGCGTTGCGCGCGGCGGCGGACCAAGTGGAGCGCGACTACGGCAAGATCGACATCGTGGTGGCGGATGCGGCAATTCAGCGCTGGAAACCGCTGCTCGAGATGGACGACGCCGATTGGCGCGACGTGATCGACAACAACCTCAACGGCACGGCCAATACCATCCGTGCTTTCGCGCCCAAGATGGTGCCGCGACGTCACGGGCGGATCATCGTGCTGTCGTCCATGCAGGGAAAGCACGGCACCAAGGATGCGGCGAGCTACTCGGCGTCCAAATGGGGCATTCTAGGCTTGATGAAGTCGGCGGCGCTTGAGCTCGGGCAGTACAACATCACCGTGAACGCGCTGATCCCAGGCTTGGTCGACACGCCGTTGACCCGGTACGAGAAGCGGCTGGCGGAAAGCATGGCGGAGACGGGTCAGAAGCCGCCCGCCCAGCCCACGCCGCAGCAGGCATGGGACGTGCGAGCACCCACCGTGGCGCTGAAAGTCGGCTGGTTGCAGCCGGACGACATCTCGCCGGCCGCCGTGTTTCTGGCCTCCGACGCTGCGGCGATGGTCACCGGGGCGGAGTACGAGGTGACGGGCGGCGACAGCGCCAAGGACGTCTGACCTAGCGCGCGAACGCCTCGTCGGCCAGGGCGGCCTCGAGGCGGTCGAAGCTGCTGCTCCAGCCCTCTCCGTGGCCTTCCCGCTCGTCGTCCGACGGCAAGCCCGCGTGGCGCATGGTCATGCGCGTCCGCTCACCCTCATCGTCAAACACGAGCGTGACCATCGTCTCGACTCCCCGATCGCCGCGGTTGTCCCAGACGAAGGTGAAACTGAGGCGCTCCGGTTCCGCCACTTCGCGAAACTCCCCATGCTGCCAGAGTTCCTCGCCGGTCTCCGCCGAGCGGAGGCAGCCGCGCCACGCTCCGCCCGGCCGGACGTCCATCTCCAGCCGAACCGCCGGGTAGTTTTTCGGCCCCCACCAGCGTACGGCGTGTGTCGGGTCGGTCCAGGCCCGGAACACGAGTGTGCGGGGCGCCGCGAAAACCCGGGTGATGGTGAGCGCCGGTTCGCTCACGCCGGGGGTTGCTCGCAATTCACCATCCAGGGCGTGCCGAAGCGGTCGGTCACCATGCCAAACCTTTTGGCCCAAAAGGTTTGCTGCATCGGCATCTGCGTCGTCCCGCCTTCGGACAGCGCGGCAAAGACGCGCTCGGCTTCTTCGGGCGTATCGACGCCCAGCATCACCGCAGCGCTCCCGGCGGCCGGCGCGCACGCGTTGGGCGGCCCGTCGGCCCCCATCAGCGAAACGCCCGCGACGTTCAGGCTGCAATGCATGACCCGGCCATGCGTTTCGGGAGGCATATCCGCGGCCATCGGCAACTCGCCGTAGCGCATGAGCATCTCCATGGTGCCGCCGAGCACGCGCTCGTAGAGCTGGAACGCCTCGGCGCATTGTCCGTCGAAGCGCAGGTAGGGGTTGAGACGCATGATGTCCTCCTATGAGCGCGGTTTGGTTGGGTCGGTGGTCTGGAGATCGCGCAGATAATCGTCGAGGCGGTCGAAGCTGCCGTCCCAGAACTGCCGGTAGCGCTCGAGCCAAGCCCAGGCGTCCCGCAACGGTGTTGCGTCGAGCCGGCACGGTCGCCATTGCGCGTCCCGCCCACGCACGATCAGGCCCGCGCGCTCCAGCACCTTGAGGTGCTTGGAGACCGCTGGAAGGCTGATCGCGAACGGGGCGGCAAGCTCGGTTACCGTGGTCTCGCCTTGCGCCAGCCGGGTGAGAATGGCGCGGCGGGTCGGATCCGCGAGCGCGGCCAGCGTGCTGCTTAATCTGTCCTCCGGCATCGCTCTAGACCAGTCGGTTACTTATCCGGTTGGATAACTACGGCGTGCGGCAGGCGCCGTCAAGCCTGTGCTCAAGGTCGCCGCTGCCGCCAGCGCCGCAGGACGAACAGAACGACGGCTGCGACCAGAACCGCCCCGATCAAGGCGTCGAACCGGTGCAGCCACTCTTCCAAACGAGGGTCGTTGCTCCATCGCGCGCCGAGCTGCGCGCCCACGTAAGCGAGCGCATAGCACCACACGAAAGAACCAACGAAGGTGTAGAGCTGGAACGGGAACTGCCGCATCCGCGCCATCCCTGCCGGCAGCGCGATGAAGGTCCGGATCACCGGCAAGACGCGGGCAAGCAGCACCGCGGGCGTGCCGAAGCGGGCGAAGAAGCGTTCGGCGCGATGGAGGTCCTCCGTCTCCAGAAGCACCCATCGGCCCCATCGTTCGACGAACCGACGCCCACCCGTCGCCCCGACATAGTAGGCCACGGTGGAGCCGAGATTGCAGCCGATCGCCCCGGCCAGTGCTGCCTGAAACAAGCCGAACCGCCCGGTAGAAACAAGGTATCCCGCGAACGGCATGATGATCTCGGAAGGCAGCGGGATGCAGGCGGAACTCGATCGCCATGAGCAGCGCGACCCCCCCGTAGCCTCCTGCGGAGATCGCCGCAATGATCCACCCGCCGATCGCCTTGATCATTCCGCTCGCCTTTTCTGCTGGCGCGCGCCTGTAGCACCGATCGCGGCTCGTTCACGAATGGGATCGTTCTGAATACGATAGCGCGCAAACTGAACAGAAAAGGAACATTAGGCGACATGGACATTGATGCCCGGAACTTGTCCAGGCATGACGAACCGGGCGGCGAAGGAAAGCGGATGGAGAGCGTGGCCCCGGTCGTTGGGCTCGTGCTTGCGGGCGGGCGTGCTACTCGCATGGGCGGCGAGGAGAAGACCCTGCTTGACGTGGGCGGCCGGCCCATCCTCGCGCGGGTGCTCGGCGCGCTGCGGGCCGAGGTGGCGCTACTCGCGATCAGTGCCAACGGCGAGCCGGGGCGCTTTGCCTCGTTTGGCGTGCCCGTGCTCCCGGACCAAGCGGCCCATCGCGCCCGCGGACCGCTCGCGGGGCTACTGGCGGGGCTCGACTGGGCCGCGGGGCTTGGCGCGGCCGCCCTGCTTACTGCCCCCGGCGACACGCCGTTCCTGCCCGGCGGGCTCCGCGCGGCGCTGTGGCCCGCGCCTTCCTACGCTGCGTCAGGCGAGCGCGATCACCACCTTGTGGGCTTGTGGCCCGTCGTCTGCCGGGCGGCGCTGCGGGCCAAGCTCGACGTGGCCGGGCGCTTGGCGGTGTGGCGTTTCGGCGCCGAAATCGGCATGCGGCGGGTCGCCATCCCGTCCGGTTCCTTCGACCCGTTCCTGAACGTCAACACGCCCGAGGACTTGGCGATGGCCCGGGCGATGGCTCGAGCGATGGCGGGGGAGGCTGCCCCTTGACGACGATCGTTGATCCGCCCCGGCGAGCGCCCGTGCGCGGGTGCGAGACGCCGCCTGCGCATCGAAGCGTGGACGTGGACTCTTGGCGGCGCGGGGCGCTGCGTCCCTCCACCCGCGTTGTGCCGGAGGAGACGCCGGTAGCGCTGACCTACGGCCGGGTCACCCAAGCCGTGATGATGGCCACGCCGACCGATCTTGCCGATTTCGCGCTCGGCTTCAGCCTCAACGAGCGGATCGTCACCGATCCCTCGGAGATCGAGGCGCTCGACATCGTCGCGGTCGAACACGGGATCGAACTCAGGATGGACGTGGCCGATCGCTGTATGGATGCCCTGCTGCGACGGCGCCGCTACATCGCGGGCGCCACGGGATGCGGCTTGTGCGGTCTCGAAAGCTTGGACGAAGCTCTCCGCGAACCGCCTCCGGTCGCCAGCGAACTCCGGGTCTCCGCCGCGACGCTCGCGGAGTTGCCGGCGAAACTCGCCCGACAACAGACGCTCAACCAGGCCACCCACGCGGTCCACGCGGCGGCGTTCTGGACGGAGCAACATGGGCTCACCCTGGTGCGTGAGGATGTCGGCCGACACAACGCGCTCGACAAGCTGGCCGGCGCTGTCACGCACAAACGCCTCCATGCCCCGGAAGGCGTGGTCACGCTCACCAGCCGCGTTTCGGTGGAACTCGTGCAGAAGGCAGCGCGGATGGGTGCTCCCATCATCATCGCGGTGTCGGTGCCGACGGCTCTCGCGTTGCGCGTGGCGGAAGCCGCCGGGATCACTGTCGTCGGCATAGCGCGGGACGATGGCTTCGAGGTGTTCACCCACCCCGAGCGGGTCGTCATGCCGGAACGCTGAGCCGCCGCGCGCCCGCCGGAGATGGTCAGCGAGTAGCGTCCCCTGCGCCCTCCTCAGCATGGCCGCCTCGCTCCGAGCGGCCGATGAGCTCGATCGGCGCCGCGCGCGTTAGGACCAGATCGGCGATGCCCTCAATGTCGTCGAGACGGTAATGCGGGACGGCGAGCTCGGGCATGGCAACATCCGATGCGACGGCCACGATCGACGGATCGCCGGGATGGAGGAGGGGCTTGCCGTTCGCCGTCCGATACACCTCGATCTTCGGATGGCCTTGGCGCTTGAACCCTTCGATCAGTACCAGATCCACGGGCTCCATGTGCGCCAGCAGCGCCGGCAGCTCAGGCTCGGCCTCGCCGCGCAGCTCGTGCATCAACGCCCACCGCGCGTTGGAGGCGATGAGGACCTCTCGCGCCCCGGCCTCCCGATGTTCCCAGAGAATCCTTCCCGGGCTGGTCGATGTCGAAGCTGTGGTGGGCGTGCTTCACCGTGGAAATCCGAAGTCCCCGATGCGTCAGTGCCGGAATAAGGCGGCGCAGCAGGGTCGTCTTGCCGGCCCCGCTCCAGCCAGCGAGGCCGATCACCCGCATGAGGAGCGTGCGATCAGGGAAGAACAGGTGGGAATGAGGGGGGATTCCTCGTTGCGGTAACGTTCTCAGCCCGACGCCAAGTCAACGGAGATCACGTGGCCGACGACGATGGCGATCATGTGGCGGCCACACAGAGATGACGCTGGGCCGGTGTGGCCACTTGCGCCTTTCATCGAGGCAGTGCGAAACGGTCGCGACCGGAGGAGGGCCGTCCGATGAAATCTCACCCCGCGCTGGCCGCAGGACGGGTTGCCGTGGTCACGGGTGCTGCAAGCGGGATCGGGCTGGCCGCCGCGCATCGCTTCGCCTCCATGGGCCTACGCGTTTGCCTGGCCGACCTGAACGCCGCCGTCCTCGACACTGTTGCTACGGAGATCGCCAACGTTGCTCCGGGCGGGCGATCGGCGATCTTGACGATCCCGACCGATGTCAGTCGGCTCGAGTCGGTCCAGGCACTCCGAGACGAAGTGTATGGCGCGTTCGGGGAAGTCGCGGTGCTCATGAACAACGCGGGCACTGCGCCCGGCGGCGGTCCGTGGGAGAACATCGACCGCTGGCGTCGCGTGCTCGACGTCAATCTGTGGGGTGTCATCAACGGCGTGCAAACGTTCACGCCGGCGATGCTGGAGCAGAAGACCGATTGCGCCATCATCAACACCGGCTCCAAGCAGGGCATCACCTGCCCGCCCGGGGACGCCGCGTACAACGTCAGCAAAGCCGGTGTGAAGGTGCTGACGGAAGCGCTGGCCCACAGCTTGCGCAATGAGGAGGGGCAGCGGATCACCGCTCATCTGCTGATCCCGGGCTCGACCTTCACCGGCATGACGCGCCGTAATCGCACGGAGAAGCCGCCCGGCGCCTGGATGCCGGATCAGGTGGTGGACGTGCTGATCACGGGCATGAGCCAGGGAGATTTCTACATCCTCTGCCCGGACAACGAGGTGTCACGCGCCGTCGACAATGGTCGCATTCTGTGGGCGGCGCAGGACATCACGGAGAATCGGCCCGCTCTGTCCCGCTGGCACCCGGACTACAAGACGGCGTTCGACGCCTTTCTCGCCGCGAGTGGTGACGCAGATTAGGCGTGCGAATCTAGCGTGGCCGCCAAGCGGGCCAGGGAAGCGCGGTCAGTAGATACACTCCCGCGCTCAGCACAGTGATCCAGAAGCTGCATGGCCAGTCGGTGTAAAAGGCGAGCGTGAGGCCGAGCCAGGCCTCGCAGAGCGCCAGCGCCGCCGAAAGCAGAACGCCCGTGCCGACGCCCTTTGTCAGCTTGTTGCGCGGCCGACGCGGGACCGACCATCAGGGTGAAAACCAGCAGCACGCCAACGATTTGCGCGCATTCCGCGGTCGCCAGCGCAACGATGGCCAGGAACAGCACGGCATAGAGCCGGAGCGACACGCCCTTGGCTTCCGCCAGCTCGGGCTGAATGCTGGCGAATAGCAATGGGCGAGAGATGATGGCGAGCGCTGCCAAGCTGATCGCGCCGAGCGCGAGCAACACCCAGACCGTGCTCACATCAACCGCCAGCACGTTGCCGAACAGCAGTGTCGTCGCCTCCGTCGCAAAGGCCGTGAAGAAATGCAGGAACAGCAAGCCGAAGCCGAGGGAGAGCGAGAGCACCATGCCGATCGCGACATCGCGTTGCGCCAGCCGTTCGCCCAAGAGCCCCATGCCTATGCCGGCAGCGACGGTCGCCGCGATCAAGCCGCCCAGAGCGGCGTCACTCCGATCAGCACCGCCCCGGTCGCGCCGGTGAAGCCGACGTGGGCGAAAGCGCGTGACCGGCAAAAGTTTGCGCGCGCAGCACCAGGAAATAGCCCACCACGCCGGAGACGATGGCGACGACCGTCGCGGCCGCGAAGGCGTTGCGCATGAAATCATAGTCAAACATGGCTTCGATACCGCGCGGTCGGCGCGCGCCCAAACGAAGTCGTGTGATCGTGCCGGTGCTCGTCGCGTTCCACGTCCTGGTTGCCGGACATGACGAAAATCCGGCCCTTGAGGCGCACCACGTCGATCTCGGATCCATAAAGCCGCGACAGTACCGGGCCGGTGATCACCTCGTCCACTCCGCCGATCGCGGCCTGGCCGCGGCCAAGGTAGAGCACACGATCGAGCACGCCCAGTATCGGGTTCAACTCGTGGGCGCTGAACAGCACCGCGATCCCGAGTTCGGACTGGAGCGACTTCGCCAGCTCCACCACTCCCCGCTGGTGATGGGGGTCGAGGCTGATCAGCGGCTCATCGAGCAGCAGCAGCCGCGGTCGGCCGACCAGCGCTTGCGCGAGCAGCAGACGCTGCCGCTCCCCGCCTGACGTTTCTGCGAGCGGGCGAGCGCGCCAGCGCACGGGCGCCCACCATATCGAGCGCCCGATCGACTTCCGCCCGGCCGTTCTTGCCCGGCAAGGGCAGACCCAGCCGATGGCCGTTGACGCACGCCGGCGACGAAATCCCAGCCGCTGAGGCGCATGCCCGCGATAGGGCTGCGCACTTGCGGCACGTAGCCGACGGCGGGGTTGCCCCTTGCCGCGGGCCGGCCGAGCACGCGAATGTCGCCGCGAGTGGCGGGAACCAGTCCAAGGACGGCGCGCATCAGAGTCGTCTTGCCCGCGCCATTCGGTCCGAGGACGCCGACGAATTCGCAGGCGGCCAATCTCCAGGCTGACTCCGTCCAGAATGACGCGCCCGCCAAGCGCCAAGCGTACGTCGCGAAATTCGATCGCGTTCACCCGGCCTATCTCGGCAGCGCCCGGTCCAGGGCATCGAGCTCGCCCTGCATCCATGTCTGGTAGTTCTTTCCGGGCGGCTCGGTCTCGGTGGCACCCAGCACCGGCACATGCGACGCCTTAGCCAGCTTTTCCATCCGTCGAGCGACCGGATCGGAGGCCTGGCTGTTGTAGACCAGCAATCGCACTTGATGCGTCTTGAGATCGTTCTCGAAGGCAGCGACGTCGGACGCGCTGGGCTCGGTGTTGTTCATCACCGCGAGCTGGAATGAAAGGTTGCGGACCTGCATTCCGAGAGCCGCGAACATGTAGCCGAACACGGGCTCCGTCGCGGTCACGGGCGTGCCCGCCAGGCGATCGCGCAAATCCGCGATCTTGGTCTGGATCGGCCGCAGAGACTGCTGGAACTGCGTCAGGCGCTGCTGGTAGTCGGCTTGGTGAGCCGGATCGGCGCGGGTCAACTCCTCCGCCACGGCGCTGGCCAGAGCAAGCATGGTGGCTGGATCGTACCAGATATGCGGGTTGTCGCCGGTTTTCTTGCCCACGAGGTCGGCGACGACGATTGCCTTGCGGTCGGGGCCGCGAGCGGCGCCCAGCAGCTTCTCCATCCAGGGATCGTAGCCGATGCCGCTGTAGATGACGATCTGAGCCGCCGAGATTTCGCGTGCGACCGAGGGGCTTGCCTCGAACAGATGCGGGTCCTGGTCAGGGTTGCTCAGAATGCTCGTGACTTTCGCGCTCCCGCCGCCGATCTGCTGGGCGACGTCACCGTAGAAGTTCTCGGCAGCCACAACGCTGACGGCAGCCGCGGCCCGCGTCAGAAGCGGCGGTGTCAGCAGGGGCGCAAGGGCCACCAAAAGTGTGAGCCATTTCACCAGAGTGGTCCGCAGGACAGATTGGATCGCCACCTGAACTGAGGTCGACGACGCTATAACGTGGCGTCCTTCTAGTCCAGCCGTGGAACGATACCGCCCATCCCGTGGGGTTTCGAGGCCAGCGTGTTTGAAGGCAGCGCACGCTGTGTCTCCGTACTGCCCATTGCCGCTCTTTCTGCTGGTGTGATCGGTGCTTGGGATAGCCCGAGCGTTGCCGATTAGTTTGACGGTGGAGCGGTGCAAACATTAGAACCGCTGTGCGATGCCCGCGAGGATGGTCCGGCGCAGCCCGAATTGCGGGGCGCCAACCCCGACACCGGTTCCGTCGCGGATCTCATACGTGCGGTCAAACAGGTTGATGACGTCCAGCCGCAGCTGCGTCGGCCCTATGTAGCCGGTCCTAATGGTCTGTCCCATCGACAGGTTGACGGTAAAGTCCCCCGGCAACGCCCGGCCATTCGGTACATCCCCGTCCGCTCGAAGGCCGCTTCCCACCAACAGGTCGGCCGACAGCCGCGCCGGATAGTTTGTACCCGAGAAGAGCGTGTACGCGGCACCCCCGGAGCCGGTCCAGCGCTGGTCGTGGTCGAGATGGATCCAGTGCCCGCTGATATAGTTGAGGTCGGATTCGCTGAAGTTGAATTGCGACGAGACGATATCCTTCCCGATCGCGCGGGAATACGCGACGTTGCCGTAGAGCGACAACGGCCCGCGGTCATACGAGGGTACTGAACTCGACGCCGTCCACCTGGCCCAGCCGGTAGTTGAAGGCGGAAAGGATGATCGGCGCGCCGAACTGCCCCTCATCGATCAGGTTGCTGGCCGACTTGTAGTAGCCGTCGACGCCCACCCGCAGGCCCGGCAGGATCACCTGATCGACGCCCAGGTCGAAGTAGTTGTCCCGCTCGGCCTTGACGGTGTCGTTTTGCGTGACCTCCGGCGCCGCCGATGTGCCAACGAACTGCGTCACGGTGTTGCCCGACACCAACTCAAACGGCGGCGGGATGAAGTAGCGAGAGTAGCCGCCGTGTACAGTAGTGCCTTCGAGTGGCTTCCACACGGCGTTGAAGCGCGGGCTGACCTGGCTTTCGTTGGTGTATTCGTTCACCTGATCGAAGCGGAGGCCGTAGTTGATGGTGAGCTTCGGCATCACCCGCCACTCATCCTGCAGGTAGACGCCGAACAGCGTGCCGGTCCGGCCGTTTCCGTCGTGGATGTTGAACGGCTGGTCGGAGTTGGTGATCGTGCCGCCCATTGGCTGGATCGCGGAGGTGATGCCGCCGCCCTGGTCGCCGCCCGGCGATCCGCCCATCGCCGGCAGGACCAGCGAGTCCGTGCTTGAGACATTGCGTTCACCCGAGACTTGGAAGCCGGCGCGGATCGTGTGCCAGTCGTTCACGCGCCAGCTCGCGTCCGTCTGCTCGCCGGTGGAAAACAGCGAGCGTGCGGCGGTCTGAGAAACGCCGTTGAACAGCAGGTCGCCGATCGGATCGGGAGTGTAGTAGAGGCTGCTGTAGCGCGTGAACACGGAGGTCTGCACGTCGAGCGTGCCCCAGTGCTTCTGCAACGACAGGATGCCGAAATCAGTGATCTCGCGCTGATGCTGCGTCAAGGTGGAGCTATCGAAGTCGCTGATGCCGTTCACCGTGAGGCCGAGCTGCGGTGATTGTCCGGGGTTGTTCGGAATCTGGAAGAACTGGTTGGAGTAGCCCGCGAGAAAGCTGACCCGCGTCGTGTCATCGATCAGCCCGGACACGTGGACTAGGCCGTGCGTCTGATTCGACAAGTCATGGATCGGGTTGAAGCTGCTGGTCGGGTTCTCGATGCCGACGCGCGTATGGAGGAAGTCGCCGGTGTAGAAATAATCGATGGGTCCCTTGGATCCGCCGTACGAGATACTGGGCTGGAAATAGTCGCGTGCGCCGCCGTAGATCGAGATTTCGCCACCCGGATCGGTCCGGCCCGATTTGGTGGTGATGTCAACCACGCCCGCGGTGTTGAACCCATACTGCGCCGGCAGGGACCCGGTGATCAGCGACAATGAGTGAGCAAAGCGGGTTTGGAGTGTCTGTCCGAACACGGCCAAGCCCTCCGGGAGCTGTACGCCGTCCAGCCGGTACTGCACTTCGTTGTGGTCGCCGCGCACGTGGATCTGGCCAAAGGAGTCTTGTGCGACGCCGGGCGCCTGCAACAGGACCTGATTGAGCGGCGCGTTATCGCCCTGCGGCAGCGTTTCGATCGCTTGGCGGCTGAAATCGTATCGGGTCGCGCCCAGGTTGGGCTGGAGCTGACTGCGGGCCTGATCAAGTCGGCGGCTGACCACATCCACGTCGGGTAAGACCAGAGTCTGGCCGAAGCTCGCATTACTGCCGGGGTCTCCCGTCGTGCCGGTCCCAACGCCCATTTGTCGCGCTGGCGGCGGGGGGGATGTTGGCGAAAGTTCTGTCGTTGTCGGCCCGGGATCGGCTGCGACGCCCAGTGTGGCGGGTGCGAGTAGCATGCCGAAGGCCGTTCCCAAACACGTCGCGCGCACCAACGCCATAGAAAGATCCCTCTTGGCCACGCCGTCGTGCGAACAGCCGGTGACACAATCCAAAATGTTATATTATATCAATTGAGGCGTCCAGAGGCTCGGCAGGGGTATGCAAGGCATGGCTCTTCGGCCTTAGGGCCGCGTTGCAGATGTGCGCGCGAGTGCTAAGGAGGACGGGCGAGACGCTGGCTCTGCTCTGTGTGGAGGGTGCGATCCTCAAGCCGAAGCCGCGGCAAAGGCCGCCAACGCGCGAGCTTCTCTGGTCGTGGCAGGGGCATAGGATCACGCTTGGGGTCGATGAGGCGGGAGACGGCCCGCCAGTGCTGTTGCTGCCCGCGCTGAGTTCCATTTCTACCCGCCACGAGATGCGCCCGCTCATGGGCAAGCTCGCGCATCGGGCTCACTTGATCGCTACCGACTGGCCAGGCTTCGGCGACCAGCCGCGACCCATGATCGCGTGGACACCCGATCTGCTTTCCTCGTTTCTCGAGCAGTTCGTGCGCGCAGAAGTCCCTCCGCTCCACGCCACGATTGCTGCCGGACACGCCGCAACCTACGCACTGCACTTGGCCGCCCGGAACCCGGGAATCCTCGGCCGCCTCGTGCTGCTCGCGCCCACTTGGCGCGGCCCGCTCCCGACGATGGCCGGCGGAGACCGTCCGCTGTTTCGCCGAATCCGGCGCGCGGTCGAAGCCCCGGTCGTTGGACCGTTGCTCTATCGCGTGAACGTCAACCCTCTTGTTGTCCGTATGATGATTGCCGGGCACGTGTACAGTGACCCGCGCGTCCTCTCGGCCGAGCAGACGAGGGAGAAGCAACGGGTGATCGCGGCGCAGGGCAGCCGGTTCGGTTCGGCGGCCTTCGTGACGGGAGGACTGGACCGGGTTCACAGCCGCGAGGCGTTTCTCGATCTGGCGCGTAGGGCTGAAGGCGAGATTCTGGTCGTCTACGGTGACGAGACGCCGCCCAAGTCACGTTCGGAGATGGAGGCGCTCGCTGGTCTGCCCGAGGTGCGGTCCGCCGTTGCACCACGTGGCAAACTCGGCTTCTACGAGGAGTTTTCCGAAGAGACAGCTCCTGTTGTCGAAAGCTTTCTGTTCGCCTGAGCCGCTGCTGGCACGGCCGAACGTCGAGCTGTGCGCTGCGCACCGCCTCGATGTCGGGCCGGAACTGAAGATGGCACCTCCACGACGCGCGAGTGCACTATCACGCGAACCAGCGAGCGCACTTGCGCCAGGCAATGTATCGGGTGCCAATATCTCAGCGCCTTGTGCGGCGGACCGTTCGTCCGCGTGACGGCCCATAACCAGGAGCTCGCATCCATGGATGTCGGCGTCGAGCATACCAATGCCGAGACGGCGCAGGCGTCGAGCCACCCCCTCGACCCGCTGACCGCCGCCGAACTCTCCCAAGTGGTCGCGACTATTCGGTCGCATTTCGACTGGGGCGACGACCTGCGCGTCGAAACCATCGACCTCGACGAGCCGGCAAAGGAGATCGTGCGGAACCACTCGCGCGGCGCCGAGGTGGCGCGGACCGCCCGCTTCAACGTCTACCGGCGTGGCTTTCCGGGGGTTTGGCAGGGCAAGGTCGATCTGCGAACCGGCGAGGTAAGAGACCAACGGTTTCGTGCCGACGCGCGCGCCATGGTCGCGGTGCAGGAGGTGCTGCTGATCGAAAAGACGGTCAAGGCCGACCCCGTTTCCAGGAAGCGCTCCGCCGCCGCGGGTTGATCAACTCGCTCGAGTTCATCTGCATCGACCCCTGGACGGTCGGCGATTTCGGGTTCGAAGCGGAGCAGGGGCGGCGACTGCTCAACTGCTTCGTCTGGATGCGCACCTTTCCGCTCGACAACTACTACGCCCACCCGGTCGAAGGCCTTCATGCCATGATCGACCTCAACACGATCGAGGTGGTCAAGGTCGAGGACCATTTTGAGGAGCGGGGCGACTACATCCCCGTGCCGCTGACGCCGCTGAACTACGACCGCGACCTGTTGGCGGAGTTCCGCCCGCCCTCGGCCCCACTCGATGTCGTGCAGCCGGAAGGTGCCGGGTTCCGCATCGACGGCCAGCGCATCGTCGTGGGAGAACTGGGACGTCCGCGTCGGCTTCAACGGCCGCGAGGGGCTGGTGCTGCACGAGGTCGGATACTCCCACAAGGGCTTGCGCCGCCCGATCCTGTACCGCGCCTCCATCGCCGAAATGGTCGTGCCGTACGGCAATCCCGAGGGCAGTCACTTCCGCAAGAACGTGTTCGACAGCGGCGAGATCGGGTTCGGCCGGATGGCGAACTCGCTGGCGCTCGGCTGCGACTGTCTCGGCGTCATCCACTATTTCGACGTGGTGGTGCCGGACCTGTTCGGGCAGGCGCGCACCATCGAGCGGGCGATCTGCGTCCATGAGGAGGATAGCGGCCTCGCGTGGAAGCACTTCGATGTGCGCAGCGACCGCACCGAGGTGCGCCGCGCGCGCCGCCTGGTGATCTCGTCGATCTCGACCATCGGCAACTACGAATACGCATCCTACTGGTATCTCCATCAGGACGGGCGCATCGAGTACGAGATGAAGGCGACCGGGATCATCAACACCGCCGCCTGCCATCCGGGGCAGCCTGGCAGATGGGGCAACGAGGTGGCGCCGGGGATCGTCGGCCACTTCCACCAGCATGTGTTCTGTGCCCGGTTGGACATGGAGGTGGATGGCCCGACCAACACGGTCATGGAGGTCGACACCGAAGTTCCACCTCCCGGCCCGGGGAACCCGTACGGCAATGCCTTCTATCAGGTGGAACGGCCGTTGACGCGGGAAAGCGAAGCGCGCCGCGACGTCGATTTCTCGCGCATGCGCTCCTGGAAGATCGTCAACCCGCGGAAGCGAAACTGGGTCGGCCAGCCGACCGGCTACAAGTTGGAGACCGGCTCGGCGGTTCGGCCGTTCACTCACCCGGACAGCCCCTCTGGCCGGCGCGGCCGGTTCATCCAGCATCAGCTCTGGGTCACGGCGTACCATCCGGAGGAGCGGTTCCCGGCCGGCGAGTTCGTCAACCAGTCCAACGGCAGCGAGGGGATCGAGGCCTGGATGCAAGCCGACCGGCCAATCGAGGACGCCGACATCGTGCTCTGGCACAGCTTCGGCCTGCATCACCTGCCGCGGCCGGAGGACCATCCGGTGCAGCCCTGCATCTCGTGCGGGTTCACACTGATGCCGTACGGCTTCTTCGACCAGAACCCGGTGATCGACCTTCCGCCGACCGCGAACAAGGCAAGCTGCTGCGCGTGAACGCGCGGCCGTTTTTCTCAATCACAGCTTACACGTGAGGTGATGCAAACGGCGCCTTGCTGCCTCGTTCCGGGAGTGCCGATGCCGCACCCCTGAGCAATATTGTCGCAACTACGTACACAGTACCGGAGTGCGGTCTTTTGTGGGTTGCATGTTAGCCGGCGGCTGCGATGCTGCTGCGATGCAACTCCGGGGTGGCAACGATGTCGGGTCGGAAGCGCGTGATAGCGGTTTGGTTCATCGCGGATATCCTGCTCGGCTTGCTGCCGCCGCTTTACTGGGCGGCTAGCGGCCCGACGCCGCCGATTTTCGGCCTGCCCCTCTCCGTGGTGTACTTCCTGCTGGTCGGAGTTTTTATCTCGGCCAGTGTCGTCGTCGCCTTCACGATGGAACGGCGCGAGGGCAGCCTGACCTGAGTCGCTGAGTGGACCACCGCCGGAGAACGCAGCCATGATCGTCACACTCGGCCTGAATGTCGTGTTTTTCGCCGTGGTGATCTATGTCCTGCAGCGGGCGCACATCGCCGACCGGACATTCACTGATTACGCCGTCGGCGGCCGCTCATTCGGCGGCTTCTATCAGGCGATGTCATTCCTCAACACTTGGTATCCCGGCGTGACCTTCGTCGCCTTCGCGGGACTCGCGGCCGGCAGCGGCGTGCTGGCCTTCTATCCGCTGACCTACAGCGCGCTCACCGTGGTGCTGATGTATCTCATGGCCCGGCGCGTCTGGGTCTGGGGTAACCGCTTCGACCTTCGCACCCAGCCCGATCTGTTCGCGCTCCGCTATGGATCGCGGCAGATCCGCACCCTCGCGGCCGTGATCGGTGTGCTGTCCGGCTTCCCTTGGCTCGTGCTCGGGATGCAGGCGCTCGGTGCGCTGTTCCGCTTCATGTCGCTCGGAACAATCAGCTTTACCACGGCGGTCGTGATCGGCGTCGCGGTGATGGTGGTGCGGCAGTTCTGGACCATCCGCATGGGCATGCGCGGCGTGGTGATCTCCGACATGGTGCAAGGCGTCGTCGCCTATATCGGCGGGACCGTTCTGATCATTGGTTTGATAGTCTGGCTGGTCGCGGCGCGGGGAGTGACGTTCTCCTCGATCGCCCCGCCGATGTTCGACATCCCCGGGCTCGGCTCGAAGCAGGGGCCACTGTATCTGTTCTCGCTGATGTTCACCGGGATGCTGGGCGGTTGGTGCTGGCCCGCGATCTTCGTGCGGCTTTACACGGCCGACGGGGTACGAAGCCTGAAGTCGTCGGCGGCGATTGGACTGCCGCTGGGAACCATCTTCTATGCCGTGCTGGTGATCCTGGCCATGCTTGCCTCCGCCTTGCCGGAAGTGGCGAAGAGCCCGAACGACGTGTGGTTCGTGCTGAGCCAGCAGGCCGGCGGGACGGTGCTGCTGGGCTTGGCCGGCGTGATCGTCCTCGCAGCCTCCATGGGCAACATCGACGGCGCGATCCAGGCCACCGGTGCGCAAATCGCCAACGATATCGTCGGCAATTACTGGTCTCTGCCGCAGGGGCGGATGGTGCTGGTAGCCAAGCTCGGCATGGGGGTGATCACCCTGCTCGCCGCCTGGCTCTCGTGCCTCAGCCTGCCGCAGCTCTTTACCCTCGCGGTGCTTTCGTATCAGGGCATCATCCAGCTCGCGGTGCCGCAGTTCCTGGGTATCGCGTGGAAGCGCGGCAACAAGGTCGGGGCAATTGGCGGCATGGCGGGCGGGTTCATCGTCGCCGTGCTGCTGGAGACCTGGTATCCCGGCTTCCTACCCTGGGCCTACGGCTTGACCTCGGGCGTGGTCGGGCTCGCGGTGAACCTTGTGATCTACGTGGCCGCTGCGTACGCCATCCCGCACACCGCCGCCGAGCGCCGCCGGTTGGACGGCATCTTCGCCCTGGTCGAGGGACAGGCGCCGGACCCCGCGTTCGACAACGAAGTGATGCAGGGCATCCGCGCCAGCGTATGAGAAGCGGCTTTCTGTCGCCGAAAGGATCCGAAAATCATGATCAGCTCGGCGGAATACGCCTCGTTCGACGCACTCGGGCTTGCCGAGCTGGTTGCCCGCCGCGAGGTCACGCCGCAAGAGTTGCTGGACGCCGCGCTTGCCGCCGTCGACCGGCTTAATCCCACGATCAACGCGGTATGCCGCACGCTGCCCGGCGAGGCGGCGGCGGCGATCGATCGCGGCTTGCCCGCGGGCGCCTTCGCCGGCGTGCCGCTACTGACCAAGGAGTTGATACCGCACGCAGCCGGCGTGCGCTGCGACGCCGGCTCCAAGCTCGCCGAAGGCTTGGTGTCTCCTGCCGACAGCGAGCTGATGGCGCGCTTTCGCCGGGCCGGGTTCGTTCACGCCGGAACCACCCAGACACCCGAGCTTGGCTACTCGCCGACCACGGAGAACAAGCTGTTCGGCCCGGTGCTCAACCCTTGGGACCCGAGCTGCAGCGCCGGCGGCTCCAGCGGCGGCGCCGGTGCCGCCGTGGCAGCCGGCATCGTGCCGATCGCCCATGCGAGCGACGGCGGCGGCTCCATCCGCATTCCCGCCTCCTGCAACGGGCTCGTCGGGCTGAAGCCGTCGCGCGACCGCATCCCGTCGGGACCCGCCGCGAGCGATCCGTTGTGCGGGCTCGCGGTGGAGTTCGCGGTGGCTCGCAGCCGTGCGAGACGTCGCGGCCCTCCTCGACGCGGTGGCGGGGCCGGATGCCGGTGCGCCGGGTATCGCGCCGCCGCCACCGCAGCCGTTCGCGACGCTTGCGGCCAAACCGCCGGGCCGGTTGCGCATCGCCTGGACCGCGCGGCCAGCTTCCGGCGCCACTCCCGACCCCGAATGCGCCGCCGCCGTGCAGGCTGCCGCTGCCCTGCTTCAGGAGCTCGGGCACCACGTGGTCGAGGATGCCCCGAAGCTCGACTGGGACGCCTTCCTCGCGAACGTCCACGTGATCTGGACGGTCTTTACCGTGAGCTTCGCCGACGCGTTGGCGGCCGCCACCGGGCGACGTCCGGGGCCGGACACGCTCGAAGCAGCGACGCTCGCCTGCTACGAGGACGGCAAGCGCTATAGCGCGATGGATCTGGTGCGGGCGATGGACCACGGCGGCGCCGTTTCGCGCGGCGTCGGCGCGTTTTTCCAGAACGTGGACGTGATGGTGACGCCGACGATCGGCCGCCCTCCGGCCCGCCTCGGCGAGATCGATCAGGACCGAGCGGGTATCGAGGCGATGGAGTGGACCCGCGAGGTATTCGGCTATTGCCCGTTCACGCCCCTGTTCAACATGACGGGCCAGCCGGCGATCTCCTTGCCATTGCACCAGACTGCCAGCGGGCTGCCGGTCGGCGTGCAGTTCGCTGCGCGGCTCGGCGAGGAAGCGACCTTGTTGCAGCTCGCAGGCCAGATTGAGGCAGCCCGGCCCTGGAAGGATCGGCGGCCGCCAATCCACCTCGGCGCATGACTGACGGCGGCTAAGGCGTCGTCGCCTCGAGCGGCTGATACGGCTCGGCGAACCCGAACGCGCTCGGGCCGAACACCGCGAGCGCTTCCGGGGTGCGCATGATTTGCGGGACTGCGACCGCCATCACCAGGACGCGCTGGCCGTAACGCAGCCGTTCCGTCGTGATCGGCTCGGCGGTCTCTCCGTCCAGCACGCAGATCAGGTCAGGCACGATCGCGCGCACCCTGCCGGCCGCGCGCGCAATCAGGTTCTCGTTCTGCACTTCGAGTTCCATCACCTCGTCGGCCGCCTCGAGGCGCACGCGCGCGAGCGCAAAACCCCGTTCGGTTCGCCGGTCCACGTCGGCCACCTTGCCGCGGAACAGGACGCGCGCATGGCGGTAGTGGGTGGCGGGGAACAGTTCGAGCAACGCCGCGAACGGGTCGGCATGCGTCTCGCGCGCCTGGCGGATCGTGGTGCCGATGCGGACGCACAGGCTCATGGTGCCCGGCACCGCCACGCGGCGAGCCGTGCGCCCCTCCATCGCGTAGGAAGCGATGGAGGTCTGCCCGCCCATGCGGATCGTCACCGCGCGCGCGATCCGTTCCACCATCTGGTTGTCGCCCGCTTGGACGATCACGGTTTCGCCATGCTCGTTGGCAATCGCCATCGGCGAGGCCGGCACGCCGTGGACACCGAAGGTGATCATCTGCAGCTCGGGGAACGCGCGCCCCATGCCGTCGGCGTCGATCACCGGCACGCCAAGCCTGGCGGCGATCACCAGCGGCAAGGTTGAGTTCACCCCGCCGGCCTCAAACGGAATGATGCCGCTCGCGCGGCGGCCGAGCTCCTGCTCGAGCCTGCGCACAGCCGTCACGGGCTCATCGCCGCCGAACAGCTTCTCGACCAGCACGGTCGGTGCGCCCATGTTGCCGGCTGCGATCAGGAAGGCGTCGTCGGGCACCGCGTCGAGCGGCATCAGCGCGACCCCGCCGCACTCGTCCAACGTCCGTTGCGCCAAGAGGCGGCCGAGGTACGGGTCGCCGCCCCCGCCCGTTCCGAGAAAGGCGGCGCCGCGCGCCAAATCTTCCAGTCGCTGCGCTCGTAAGCCGCATCAGATGCGGGCCGCCAGCTGCTCGATCGGGCTGAACGGCTCGGCCATGCCGAAGCCGGCGGCCCGAATACGGCAAGCGCCTCGGGCGTGCGCATGATCGGCGGCACCGCGACCGCCATGACCGTCACCCGCTGGCCGTAGCGCAGCATCTCGGTGGTGATCGGCTCGGCGGTCGCGCCGTCGAGCACGCAGATCAGGTCGGGCACGATCGCGCGAACCTTGCCGTCGACGCGCGCGATCAGGTTCTCGTTCTGGAATCTGATCTCCATCGCGCCGCGCCATCTGAGGCTCTCGATCGTGGTGCGACCGAGCGCGAAGCCGCTGCGGGTTTCGCGCTGCACGTCGACGATCTTGCCGCGGAACAGGATGCAGCCAAACGAATAGAGCGTCTGCGGCAGCAGCGCGAGCAACGCCTCGAACGGATCGCGGTGCGTTTCGCGGGCCTCGCGCATGCGTGCGGCCGATGCGCAGGCCAAAGTCAAGCGTGCTGGGCATGGACGGTGCGCTTCGCGTCGGCGCCGCTCATCGAGTATTCGGCGATGTAGGCGCAGCCGCCCATGCGGATCGTGACGCCGCGCGCGAGCCACTCCATGGAGGCGTTGTCGCGCGCCTCGATCAGCGTCTGTCGCCGTGATTCGTTGGTGACGACCATCGGCGTGCCGGACACGCCGTAGACGCAGAACGTCTCCATCTGCAGTTCGGGGAAGGCGCGGCCCATGCCGTCGGCGTCGACGACCGGCAGCCCGAGCCGCGCGCCGACGACCAGCGGGATCGTGGAGTTGATGCCGCCGCATCTCGATCGGCATGGTGGCGAACGCCGTCCGTCCGAGATGCTGCTCGAGCCGGCGCAGCGAACGGATCGCCTCGTCGCCCGCCGGCATTTTCTCCACCAGCACCGTCGGCGCGCCCATCATCGCGGTCGGGATCACCAGCGCATCGTCGGCGACACTCGTTCGGAGCGGGATGATCTCGACCGGGCTTGCCCTCGTCGCATCGCCGCCTGCGCCATCAGGCGGCCGACATAGGGATCGCCGCCGCCGCCGGTGCCGAGGAAGGCGGCGCCGCCGGCAAAGGTCCGCGAGATCGAGTCTCGTCCAGAATCATGCCGGGTCACTGCAGCACGAGATCGCCGACCGCCTTGACGCGGATGCGCGTGGCGTTGCCGGCAGATAGGCGAGCGGCACTTCCTCGACCTCGACGATCTCGACACTGCCGGGCAGCGGCACCGGCGGCGAGCGCCCGCTCGGTCGCCTCGCCGTTGGCTTCGTCCAGCACCTCCGTCGCGGCTCAGCCCCGTCCAGCGAGAAGACGCGGTCGACCTCGCCGCCGACCTGCGCGATCGCGGCGCCGATCGCATTGGCGACGGCTGCCTGCTCCGGCCGCAGCACGGCGGACGCGGAGGGCAGGTCGCGCTGACACGAGAATCGCGCCGCCGCCGACCAGGATCACCGGCACGGCCGCCGCGCTCGTCTTCATGCGGTCGACGCCGTCGTCGACCATCCGGTGCATGGTGTCGAGCGCGGTCTCGATCAGCCGCGGGTCGAGATTGGCGACGCGGCTGCGATCGCCGATGTCGGCGAGGCCGGCCGCCACGACGATGTCGGTCGTCGTCAGCGTCGTCGCCGCCGAACACCAGCGCGCGGCTGGTGATCTCGTAGCCGACCGAATCCGGGCCGATGCGCGCGCCATCGTCGCGCACGAGGCTGCCGCCGCCGAGCCCGATCGAGAGCACGTCGGGCATGCGGAAGTTGGTGCGCACGCCGCCGATGTCGACGGTGACTGCGGCCTCGCGCGGAAAGCCGTGCATCAGCATGCCGACGTCCGAGGTGGTGCCGCCGATATCGACCACCATCGCGTCGCGGAGGCCGGACGAGCAAGGCGGCGCCGCGCATCGAATTGGTCGGGCCGGAGGCGAAGGTGAGCACGGGATAGCGCTCGACGTGCTCGGCAGCCATCAGGGTGCCGTCGTTCTGGCTGATGAAGAACGGCGCCTCGATCGACAAGCCGGCGCAGCGCCTCGCGGAACGACGCCACCACCTGCCGCGCGAGATCGGCGAGGCAGGCGTTCATGATCGTCGCGTTCTCGCGCTCGAGGAAGCCGACGCGGCCGATCTCGTGCGACAGCGTCACCGCGACATCCGGTACCTCGTCGCGCAGGATCTCGGCCGCGCGCCGTCTCCATCGCCGGCGTTGACCGGCGAGAACACCGAGGTGATCGCCGCCGCGCGCAGGCCCTTGCGCTTGATGTCCGCCGCCGCGGCGCGCAGGCCCGCTTCGTCGAGCGGCGCGATCTCGCGGCCGTCGAACTCGTAGCCGCCGCGCAGCAGGTAGGTGTGGCCGCCGAGCGCGGCGCGCAGATCGTCCGGCCAGTCGATCAACGGCGGCAGCGCGCGCGTCGCCGGCAGTGCGAGGCGCAGCACCGCCGACCTCCAACAGCCGGCGGCGTTCGACGACGGCGTTGGTGAAATGCGTCGTGCCGATCATCACCGCCTCGATCTCGGCGGGCGGCACTGCGGCCTCGCGCAGCATCGCCTCCAGCACCGCGACGATGCCGCTGCTCGACATCGGCGGTGGTCGGCCGCTTGTGCGACGCCCGCACGTCGAGCCCGTCCATCAGCACCGCGTCAGTGTTGGTGCCGCCCACGTCGATGCCGATCCGCATGCCGCCCGTCTCCGCAGCTCTAATCGCCAGCCTGCGGCAGCGGCGCTTGTCGCCGACCGAGGACGGTGGTGAGCAGCCAGTATGCGACTCCCGCGGCAACGAGCGAGTTGATCGACGGCACGCCGGCATGAACGAAGTAGCCGGTTAGGAAGCCCACCGCCCACGCGACGAGAGCTGGGACGTTCCAGCCTTCCGCCGAGGCCGGCAGCCGCCCCGACCTCCGCGCCTCATCAAGTTGAGCGCGCGAGCGGCGCAGCACGAAGTAGTCCACGATCATGATGCCTGCGACCGGCGGGATTGCGACGCCCAGGATGATGAGGAAGCCGACGAAGCTGTCGAGGATGCCGAGCATGGACAGCACGGAACCGAGCACGCCGACGATCAGGGTTACGAACGCGCGGTTTGCGTGCCGCCCGGTCGTCGTCTGCACCAGGTTCACGATGCCGAGCGCGGCCGAGTACGAGGTTCCAGTCGTTGATCTTCAATGTCGCCGCGATCAGCACGACGGTGCCGACGGTGCTGGTCGTCGAGGTGACGATCTGCACGACGTCGGCGCTGCCGACCGCGTGGGCGAGCAGCACCCCGATCAGCCCGATCAGATACTCGCCGACGTCATGCCGACCACGGTCTGCTTCACGACATCAGCCGCCGAGCGATTGAAACGGGTCATGTCCGGCGTGATCACGGCACCGACGATGAAGCCGCCCGCGACCAGCGTGGTCCCCTCGCCGAGCGACAGCACCGGGCCGGGCGGCGGCGATGCGATCAGCGCCGCCAGCGAGTGCTGCCCGAGCGCGCTGATGATCGACCAGCCCGCCAGCATCAGGAACGCGGGCACGGTCACGTACGCGGTCCACGCCATCGACAGGAAACCGAAGATCACGATCAGGGTCACCGCCATACCGCAAATCAAGGACCAAGCGGGGAGCGGCAGCCCACCGACGAGCGAGGCCAGACCTTTGGCAAACAACGCGTTCTGCACCCCGAACCAGCCGATCAGGCTGACCGCGATCACCACGGACAGCAGGGTCGCGCCGTAGCGGCCGAAGCCGGTCCAGCGTGCAAGGACCGAGGTGCTCAGCCCCTCGCGCTGCCCGGCGATGCCGATGATGATGGAAACGATTTCCAGGATCGCCGAGCCGAAGGTCAGCGCCCAGAACGCCGACCAGAATGTCATACCGAAACCCAGCGCCGAGCCGAGGAGGAACTGTGACAAGCAGGAAAGTTGGCCGAAGCGCTGGATGGCGACGCTGACCCAGGAGTAACGCGCAGCAAGGGGCACGCGGGATAGCGCGTAGTCGTCCAGGATGGCATCGGCCTCAACCGCGCTCGAAATGCTCATCGAAACGGTTCCTCCGCATGCTCGATCGGACCAACACCCGTTCGCCTCAATAGCGGCCGGCGAGCAGTCCGCCGTCAACCACGACCACCTGCCCCGTCATGTAACGCGCCCCGTGCGAGGCCAGGAACAGGATCACGTCGGCGATGTCCTCCGGTTCACCGACGCGCCCCAGTGGCAGGAACGCTGCCGCTGCCTCCAAGCCGGCTTCCCCGAGCGAGTGCTCGGGCGAGAGCGCCTGCGCCGTGCGGATGTAGCCGGGTGCGACGCCGTTGACCCGCACGCCCGACCGCGCGAGTTCGACCGCGAGGCCGCGCACCAGGCCCACCACGCCCGCCTTCGCCGCCGAGTAGTGGACGTGCTCGTCCCATCCATAGGCGACGCCCATGATCGACGAGAGGCAAACGATGCTGCCAGTGCCCGCTGCGGCCATCGCCGGCGCCGCCGGACGAATGACGCGCAACATCCCCTTGAGATCAATGTCCAGCGTGTGGTCCCACTTCTCGTCACTGAGCTCGGAAAGTTTCACCTTGTGGGCGATCCCGGCATTGGCGACGATCGTGTCGATCCTGTTGTGCTCGGCGAGCACCGCCGCGATCACCGCATCGGCCTCGGCCGTGGAACGGACGTCGAGCCGGTAGAATGCGGCGCTGCCACCGTCGCGCGCGATCTGCTCGACCACGGTGCGGGCTTCCGCTTCGAGCACATCCGTCACGACGACATGGTAATCCGCTTTCGCGAACGCCAGCGCCGTGGCGCGGCCGATCCCGATGCCTGCGCCGGTGATGAGCACGACAGGTTTCATCCGTCTCTCTCCTTTGCTCCGTGCGAGCTTACGAGGTTTAGGAATGCAAGAGCGGTGCCCGCGTTGGCACTCGCGCACCGGTGAGGCATGCTTCTTGCGTCGTCAAGCGGGCGGCCGACACTGCATCCGGGGATTGATCGCCATGCGCTTCATGCTTGGTATCGACGTCGGCGGGACGTTCACGGACTTCGTGGCGTACGATCGCGACACACGGGAGGTTGAGGTCTGGAAGCACCTGTCCGCTCCGGCCAATCCGGTGGACGGCATCCTGGCGGGTCTCCGATCGTTTGCCCACCAAAGCGACATCGCCAACATTCGCCTCGGCACCACGGTCGCCACCAACGCGCTCTTGGAGCGGAAAGGCGCGACCGTCGCCTACGTCACCACGGCAGGCTTCCGCGACGTGCTGTTCATCCAGCGCGGCAACCGCAAGTTCCACTACGACATGAGCTGGGTGAAACCGAAGCCGCTCGCCAAACGGCGGCATTGCTTCGAGATCGTCGAGCGACTGGACGCCGAGGGGCGCGTGGTGACGCCGCTGGACGAGGCTCAAACCCGCGCGCTGGCGCGTCAGATCGCGGCCGTGCCGGAAATCAGCGCGGTCGCGGTGATGCTGCTGTTCTCCTATCTCAATCCGGCGCACGAGCAGCGCGTGAAGCAGATCTTCGCTGAAGAGGCGCCCGGGCTTCCGGTGTCGATCTCGTTCGACGTGCTCCCGAAGTGGAAGGATACGAGCGCGCGTCGACCACGGTCGCCGACGCGTACATCAAGCCGGTGGTCAGCGAGCAGCTGCGCCACATGCGGCAGCGGCTGGCAGGTGCGGGTGTGACCGATCGCATCGTCGTCATAAAGTCCAATGGCGGCGAAATGACGTTGGAGGCCGCTGCGGACCGGCCGATTGAGATGACCGTGTCGGGGCCGACGGGCGGCGTCGTCGCCGGCAAGCATCTGGCCAGGCTGCTCGGCATCGGCTCGCTCGTGACGCTCGACATGGGCGGCACCTCGACCGACTGCTCCACCATCGTCGGCGGCCAGGAGAATTTCACGACGAACTTTGAGATCGACTGGGGCGTGCCCATCCAGATACCGATGATCGACATTCGCTCCATCGGCGCGGGCGGCGGGTCGATCGCATGGATCGACAAAGGCGGGATGCTGCGCGTGGGGCCGCAGAGCGCCGGTGCCAAGCCGGGCCCGGCCTGCTACGGCGCGGGCGGCACGTCACCCACCGTGACTGACGCCAATCTCGTGCTCGGACGGATCAGCCCGGCCAACTTTCTCGGTGGCGCCATGCGCCTCGATGTCCGCGCTGCGGAGACAGCGATCGGGCAGGTGGCGGCCGCGATCGGCATGACGCCGGATGCAGCGGCCATGGCGATCGTGCAGATCGCCAATACCAATATGGTTGGCGCGCTGCGCAGCGTGCTGATCGAGCGCGGGCTCGACCCGCGTGATTTCACCTTGATGGGCTTTGGCGGAGCCGGGCCGCTGCACACCTGTGACCTGATGCTCGAAGCCGGCATCCCCGCCGGCATCATCCCAAACCATCCTGGGCAGTTCTCCGCCTATGGTTTCATCCTGGCGGACGCACGCGTGGACCGCCACCGCACCTTGCAGCTCACGTCCCGCCGTTTCGATCCGTCGCGCGCCACCGAGGCGATGCGCGACCTGGTGGAAGCCGGGATCGCCGAGCTGCGTGACCAAGGTTACGTCGAAAACATCGACGTGTTCCGCACCCTGGAGATGCGCTACCTCGGCCAGAACTACGAGCTCGAGTTGCCGATCGGCTTCGAGCAGTTCGACGGCGCGGCGACCGAGCGCCTGTGGCAGGATTTCCACGCCGCCCACTTGGCCCGGTTCGGCTTCAACATTCCGGGCGAGGTCATCGAGATCGTCAACTTCTCGGCGACTGTCGTCTCGATGACGACGAAGCCCGAGTTCCGGCGATTGCCCGAGGCGAAAGGCGAGCCCAAGCCCGATAGCCGTCGGTCGGTCATGTTCGTTGCGGGCCGGCTCGATACGCCGGTGTTCCGGCGGGGTGCGCTCGCGGCCGGACACCGGATCGATGGGCCGGCAGTGGTGGAGGAGGCCGCCTCTGTGACCGTCGTCAATCCGGGCCAAACTCTCACCGTTGATCCCTACGGCAACCTGCTACTGGCGACCTTGGCGCCGCCGGCAACCGCCAACGCGCAATAACGGAGGCGACCGATGCGGTTCTCACAAAACGGCTACTACATCGAGAAATACGTCAAATGCGCGAATTGCGGGATGCTCGTCTACGGCGACGGCATCTCCGGTGCCCGCCACGGGGCGCCGGCGCTGTTCTGCACCGACTGGTGCGTCCAATGGTCGGCGCTGAAGGAGACGGGTCGGAGCGACATTCGCTTGCCGATCGTGCAGCCCGCCCTGGCCGGCGGGGCTTCCTCCACCCCGCGTCGCGACCGGAGCGCGCCGGCGGACATGGTGATGGCGAACATCCTTGATTCGACGATGGTCTCGGTGTGCCGGGAGATGGGCATCCTGCTGATGAAGACGTCCTATTCGACGATCTTCAACGAGGGCCTCGACTTCACCTGCGCGCTTGCCGACGCCAAGGGCGACATGATCGCCTGCGCCGAGTTCTGCCCGACGATGATTGGCGGGATGCCGCTGCTGATCAAAACATGCGCCCAGGAGATCGCGTTCGACACGCTGAAGGAAGGGGACGTGCTGTTGCACAACGATCCCTACCGTGGCGGCCTCCACTGCCCCGAGCACACGTTCTTCAAGCCGTTCTTCGTGGACGGCGAGCTGCTGGGCTTCGCGGTCTGCATCGGCCACATCGCCGAGATCGGCGGCATGGTACCGGGCGCGTTCTGCGGCGAGGCGACCGAGATCTTCCACGAAGGGCTCAGGGTGCCGCCGATCAAGATCAAGAAGCAGGGTGAGGATGTCGAGGAGGTCTGGAAGCTGATGCTCGCCAACGTCCGCACGCCCCGCCAGAACTACGGCGACCTCCGTGCGATGATCGGTGCGGTCGACCTCGGCGTGGAACGCATCGGCCAGGTCATTCGCAAATACGGCAAAGAGGTGTTCCGCCGGACCTGTGAGGACCTGATGGACTACTCCGAGCGCCGGATGCGCGCGGAGCTCGCGGACTTCCCCGACGGGGTGTATTCGTTCGAAGACGTGATCGAGAACGACGGCATCACGCGCACGCCGTACACGGTCGCGGTCGATCTCCACATTCAGGGCGACGAGCTCGTGGCTGACTTCGGCCGGAGCAGCCGCCAGGCGCGCGGGCCGATCAACGCCACGCTCGGCGTGACCACGGGGGCGACGTATAACGGGATGCTGCATTTGACGGATCCGTCGATCCCGAAGAACTCCGGTTGCTTCCGGCCGATCCGGGTGGTCGCACCGCCGTTCAGCGTCGCCAACGTGGACTATCCCGGTCCCCTGGTCGCCGGGAACACCGAAACCCATCCGCGGCTCGCGAACATCGTGATCGGTGCGATGTCCGCCTGCGCCCCACAGCGCGCGATGGCGTCCGAGAGCTGCACCGGCACCAACTTCGTGTTTGGCGGGATGCATCCCGAGTACGACGAGTATTTCGCTTGCTACGACCTGATGTCTGGGGGCTGGGGCGGGCGCTACGGCGAGGACGGCAACGATTGCGTCATTGCGATCAACGGCAACTGCCGTTTCAATCCGACGGAGGTGTTCGAGACGCGGTTCCCCCTCCGGGTCGAGCACAGCGAACTGATCCCCGATTCCGGCGGCGCGGGAAAGTGGCGGGGCGGTCTCGGCTATCGCCGGACGTTGCTGATGACCGCGGTGCCGATCACCGGTAGCCAGTGCAGCGACCGCCATGAGGTGAGGCCTTGGTCGTTGTTCGGCGGCGAGCCCGGCGGCAACGGAGGCACGCTAATCCAGAAGGCGGGGGAGGAGCGCTGGCAGACTGTCCGCGAGCTCTACGGCAAAGTCTCCAGCAGCAAATATGCGAACGTCACGTTCGAGCCCGGAGACCGGGTTCAACTCATCACGCCGGGCGGGGGCGGCTACGGCGACCCACGCGAGCGCGACCCCGAGCGCCTGCGGGAAGATGTGCGCGAAGGGTATGTTTCGGCAGGTGCCGCGGGCCGCCTGTATCGCTTGCCGATGGCCGCGGAGTAAGCGCAGCTCCCGCGAGCTAGACCAGCACCCACTCCCGTGCACTCGAGAGCACGGCGAACGCATCCTCCGCGCCCACGGCGAACAGCACCAGCCGGTCGGGCCGCAGCGATAGCCAGGTGGGCGCGTCGTGCTCGAAGGTCTCGTTCGACGTGACGACCGCGATCAGTGGGTCGCCGTCGGCGGTTACGTCCCCCGCGCCGTCGACGCGCAGCACGACGTGGTTGACCGAACCCATCGGCTCGACCAGTTCGACAATCGCGCGCACGGCGTCCGTCGTCTGGTCTGGCCGGAGCGCGATCGCCTCCGGGCGCACGCCGAGGATCGCGCGATTGCCGGCCTGCTCCAGCCGCCGGAGCACGCCCGGTGAGGCGCGCAAGGACGCTCCGCCTAAGGCTTGCCCGCCTTGCGTTAGCTGCAAGCGCAACGTGCCGTCCTCCGCCTCCGCTTTCACCGACAGCAGATTGATCGACGGTGTGCCGACGAACTTGGCGACGAACACGCTTGATGGGCGGTCGTAGATCTCTTGCGGCGTGCCGACTTGCACGAGGTCGCCCCCGTTCATGATGCCGATGCGGTCGGACAGCACGAGCGCCTCGGCCTGATCGTGCGTCACGTAGACGGTGGTTACGCGCATGGTCTCGTGCAGCTTCTTGAGCTCGGTACGCGTCCGCTCCCGTAACTTGAGGTCGAGGTTGCTGAGCGGCTCGTCCATCAGGAAGATGTTGGGACGGCGGATCAACGCGCGCCCGAGTGCGACCCGCTGACGCTGTCCGCCCGATAGCTGGCCGGGCTTCTTGTCCAGGAGCGCCGTGATGCCGAGCATCCTGGACACCTCCTGCAGCCGTTGCTCGATTTCGGCCCCGGCAACGCGGCGGGTGCGGAGATTGAGGACCAGATTCTCCTTGACCGTCATGTGCGGATAAAGCGCGTAGCTTTGGAACACCATCGCGACATCCCGGTCGCGCGGGTGCGTATGGGTGAAGTCCCGCCCGCCGATCAGAATGCGGCCGGCAGAGGGCGTCTCCAGCCCGGCAATCATTCGCAAGGTGGTGGTCTTGCCGCAGCCGGATGGGCCGAGCAGCGTGAAGAACTCGCCGTCGCCAACGTCAAGGTCGATGCCGTTCACCGCCCGAAAGCCGGAGGGGTAGGTCTTCTGAACGGTTTGCAGGCTGAGCGTCATCCCACCCTCCGCTACTTCACGGCGCCGAGGGTCATGCCGCGCACGATGTGGCGTTGCAGCAGGAACACCACGAACAGCATCGGCACCAGCTGGATGACCACCGCCGCGCTGAGATCGCCCCAGAGGATCGTGTAGGGCATGACGAACTTGGCGATGGTGACGGGGACCGTGACCGCGTTGACCGAGGTCAGCATGAGCGCCATCAAATACTCGTTCCAAGTGAAAACGAATGTGAAGATGGCGGTGGAGGCGATGCCGGGCAGGATCACCGGCACCACGACGCGCCAGATGATCTGCATCCGGGAAAGCCCGTCCAGCAGCGCCGCTTCCTCAAGTTCGACCGGAACGTCCACCAGGAAGCCACGCAGCAGCCAGATCGCGAACGGCAGATTGAAGGCAACGTAGACCAGGATCAGCCCGGGGTAGGTATCGAGCAGGTGCAAATCCTGCCACTGGATGTAGAACGGGATCGTCACCGCGATCGGCGGCAGAAAGCGCATCGAAAGTATCCAGAGCGCGATATGCTTCTCGCCGGGCACCTTCATGCGACCCAGCGCGTACGCCGCCATGACCCCGAGCACCACCACCACTAGGCAGGTCGCGAACGTCACGACGAAGCTGTTCAGCATGACGTGGGTGAAATCGAACTTGGCGAACAGGTCGCGGTAGTTCTCCGCCGTCGGCGTGAACACAAAACTTGGAATGGCGCTGTTGATCTCGCGGATCGGCTTGAACGATGTCAGCACGATCCAATACACCGGAAACAACCACATCAGCACGACGAAGGCGGCGGCGAACCCGAGCAGGCGCGGTTTCGGCTTTGCGATGGCGGCATCGCGCCGCACGCTGGTGGCGTAGGCGGGAAAGGCTTGCTCAGTCGCATCCATCCGATCAGGCCGTCGTTTTCGCAAGCGAGCGCAGGAACACGGCGACTAGCACGTTGACGAGCAGCACCGTGACCCACGCGATAGCCGCGGCGGAACCCATGTCGCCCTCAGTGAACCCGGTAATGTAGCTGAGCACGCTCAGCACCTCCGTCGTGGATGCCGGGCCGCCGCGGGTCAGCACGAACACGAGATCGAACACGCGGATCGAGTCGATAAGGCGAATCAACAGGACCACCATCACGACGGGGCGGATGAGCGGCATCACGATGCGCCAGAGCTTTTGCCACTCGCTCAAGCCATCGAGTTCCGCGGCCTCGACCACCTCGACGGACACCGACTGCATCCCCGAGAGCAGGATCAGCGCGACAAACGGCGTCCATTGCCAAACGTCGACGAACACGACGGCCGGAAGCGCCCAGGTCGTGCTAACCGTCCAGTCCGCGGTCGGCAATCCCACGCCGTGCATCAAGTATGTCAGCAGACCGTAGGTGGGCGCGAAGATGTATCGGAACGTCAGGCCCATGCCAACCGGGGAGATCAGCACGGGCACGATGAGCAGGGTGCGGAACAAGTTCGCGCCGTGCATCCTGCGGTCCAGCAGTACGGCGATCGCCAGGCCGAGAACGAACTCGATCGAAACCGCGACGGCGGAGAACACCAGGGTGACGCGAAGGCTTTGCCCGAACACTTCTTGGTCAAGAAGGTCGGTGAAATTGTCGAAGCCCGCGAACGAAACCATGTCGCGGCGGTAGATGACGTAATTGTGAAAGGCGAGCCAGAGCGAATAGACGGTCGGGTAGACCGACATTGCGAGCAGGTAGAGCACGGCCGGTGCCAGCAACAGAAGTGCTACGGGTTGCTCCCGGCGCCGCCAGTTCGTGGGCCCCGCCGCGGGTGCAAGCAGCATCGCGACGCGTCCTCAGCTCCGGTAATAGCCGGCCTT
Organism: uncultured Alphaproteobacteria bacterium; assembly: GCA_963757115.1. Classification (GTDB taxonomy): domain Bacteria; phylum Pseudomonadota; class Alphaproteobacteria; order Acetobacterales; family Acetobacteraceae; genus CAVWQV01. The sequence continues at coordinate 125,451 of CAVWQV010000018.1, forward strand.
CGTCATGATCCTGCGGACCTGGCTTTGCATGTCCTTCAACCCCTGCTCCGGCTTCTTCTGGTCGGTGACCACCGCGGCGACTTCGGTGCCGACGGTCTCGTACAGCACGTTGGATTCCGGAATTGGCAGGAAGCGGTGGGCAACCGGCAAGGATTCCATGAGGCCGGCGAAGTAGGGCCGGATGCCGACATACTCCTTGAGCAAGGACAGCCGGGCCGGCTGGCCCGCGTTCTCGACCCACGCCTTGCCGATCGCCGGGTCCTGCTTGTCGCCGCTGCAGCAGAACTTGATCCACTCCCAGGCAGCGTCCTTGTTTTTCGAATAGACCGGCATGATCAAACCGAGGCCGCCCATATGCGGGGCGAAGCGGGCCTTCTCGCCGGTTCCCTTCGGCACCAGCGCCACCTTCCAGGCATCGGCGAACTGCGTGAATTTCGGGTCGTTCATGCTCGATCCGCCCCACTCGAACGGCGCGTAGAGCCAGGTGCCGTTGAGCATGGCGGTGTTGGCCTCGTCATCCGATGCATTCAAGGACGTCGGCTCGAGATACGGCACCAGCCGCATGAGCACGTCGAACGCTTTGTGACCCTCCTCGGTGTCCAGCGTCGGATGCCACCCGCCGGCCTCCATCTTGTCGAACCAGTCCCCGCCGTAGCAGCGCAGCAGGGTGATGAAGCAGGCGCCGGCCCAGAAGCCGCGCTTCAAGGTCGAGCCGACCACCTTGGTCTTGCCGCCTTGGGAAAGCTCCTTGGAGATCTCGATCACGTCTTCCCAGGTGGTCGCCGGTTTCAGGCCGGCTTTGGCGAACACGTCGGCCCGATAGTACTGCAATTGGCAATTGCTATCGGGCGGCAGACCGTAGAGCTTGCCGCCCTGTGCCGCCGGCTTGTCGCGGTACAGATCAAGCACGTTCTCGGGAATGTCGGAGAGGATGTCCTGCCGATAGGCCGGGTCCTTCTCCAGATAGGGTTCGAGTGAATTCGAGCGCGTGTTCGGCGATGAACTGCGGTGAGAAGTTGTAGTCGTCGAAGATCACGTCGTAACGGTCAGACTTCGATGCGAGTGCGATCGCGGTCTTGGGCAGCATGTCGGCGATCGGTTCGGCGACGATCTGCACCTCGATGTCGGGAAACTTCTTCTGGAACAGCGGATAGACGCCCTTCTCGGGAAACTCCCAACGCTGTCCGGCCGAGGCCCAGGAAACGATCGTTGTGCTGGCGGCGCTTGCCGGGCGAGGGCGCCAGGCAAGGCCGGCTGCCGCTGCAAGGCCGGCGGCCCGTAGCGCCGAGCGCCTGGAGATGGAAGCGCCGGCCGTGGCCGGCGGGATAGAACGGCGCGTCGTCCAAGCCATGATGCCTCCGGAGCTGCGCCACACGTTACGGCACGGCTGATGGCTGGACCGGACTGCATACATTGTGCCAAGGCGTGTTCGCCGTGCGACGGCTCTGGGCTGCCTAGTTACTGCCCCTCATGCTTCCGGAATGAGCGCCCTCGGCGACGCTAGCCGTCTTGCAATGCGCGCGGCTTGCCATCCTCGGTGAGCGCGACGAACGTGAACACGCCTTCCGTGACCTTTTCGGCGTCGCCGCTCGCGCGGTCGCGCACCCAGGTCTCGATCTTGATGGCGATGGACGTGTCGCCTCGATGCTGGAGCGTGCAGTAGCAACTAACCTCGTCGCCGACGGATACGGGGCGGAGAAAGCGCATGGCGTCGATGCTCACGGTCGCGACCCGGCCGCGAGCGACCTCCGCGGCGAAGGTGCCGCCGGCGAGGTCCATCTGCGACACGGTCCAGCCACCAAAGATCGCGCCGCTCGCGTTGGCGTCGCGCGGCATGGCGATGGTACGGAGGTGCGGGCCGCCCGGCGCCTCGGGAACACGCTCCGCCATGTCCGGCCCTCCGTCGTCCTACGCTTGCTTCAACTCGATCAGGCTGCGGCGGATCTTGCGGCCTCGCAGGATCTTGTCCTCGATGTAGGCCCCGTCGCCCCAGCGCACCGCCCGCGCCATCGCCTGCGCGTCCTCCGTGAAGCGCGCCAGCATCTCCAGCAGCGCCTCGCGGTTGTTGAGGAACACGTCCCGCCACATCACGGGGTCGGACGCGGCGATGCGGGTGAAGTCGCGAAAGCCGGAGGCAGCGAATTGCAGCACCTCGCGGCGGCTCTCGTCCTCAAGATCGTCAGCCGTGCCGCAGATGGTGAAGGCGATCAGGTGCGGCAGGTGGCTCACCACGGCGAGCACGCGATCGTGGTGCGCCGGGTCCATCATCTCGACCATCGAGCCGCAGCGGCGCCACAACTCGGCGACGCGCTCGACCGCGCCGGGATCGCTGCCCGGCAGGGGCGTGATCAGGGTCCAGCGCCCTTCGAACAAGGTGGTGAACCCGGCATCGGGGCCGGAATACTCCGTGCCGGCGACCGGGTGGGCCGGAACGAAATGCACGCCGGGCGGCACCAAGGGGCCAACGTCCCGGATCACCGATTGCTTGGTGGATCCGACATCGGTGATCACCACGCCGGGTGCGAGGTGCGGAGCGATCGCGGCGGCGATCCCCGCGTAGGTGCCGACCGGGGCGCACAGCATCACGCAGTCGGCGCCGGCCACGGCGCGGGCGGGGTCCTGCTCGACCCGGTGGGCGATGCCGAGCGCCTGCACGCGGTCCCGGGTGCGCGCCGTGTTCGCGGTGGCCACGATCTCGGCCGCCAAGTCGCCCCGCTCCATCGCGATGCGCGCCACGGAGCTGCCGATCAGCCCCACGCCGATCAGTGCCAACCGTCGGAAGATCGGCTCAGCCACGGTGCTCGGCCATGAAGGCGGCAAATGCTTCGGAGACAAGGCCAACCTCCTCCGCGGTGCCCACCGTCACGCGGAGGCAGTGCGGCAGCCCATAGCCGCCGACCCGCCGCACGATCAGCCCGCGGGCTCGCAGATAGGCGTCCGCCGCCGTCGCCGCTTCGATGCTGCCGAGGTCGGCCAGCACGAAGTTGGCCTCGCTCGGCCAGACGCGGATCCCGGCCTCCTCAAGATTGGCGGCAAGTGCGGCCCGTTGCTCAGTGTTGTGGGTGCGGCTCCGCTCCAGCCAGCCTGGCGTTTCGAGCGCCGCGATCGCGGCCTCCTGGGCAGCAATCGACACGTTGAACGGGCTGCGTACGCGGTTCAGCACGTCCGTCACCGGCGCCGGGGCATAGGCCCAGCCTACCCGCAGGCCGCCTAAGCCCCAGATCTTGCTGAAGGTGCGGGTCATAACCGTGTTATCGCCCGCATCCACCAGCTGGACGCCTGGTTCGTAGTCGGCCCGCTCGACGTATTCGGCATATGCGGCATCGAGCACCAGCAGTACCTCCGGCGGCAGCCCGGCGCGCAGCCGCTCGACCTCGCGGGCAGGCAGCATCGAGCCTGTCGGGTTGTTCGGGTTGGCGAGGAACACGAGGCGGGTAGCCGGCGAGACAGCGGCCAGGATCGCGTCCACGTCCGCCGTGAGATTGCGTTCCGGCGTCTTCACCACGCGGCTTCCCGCATACTCGCCGGCAATCTTGTAGATGGAGAAGCCATGTTCGGTCATGACCAGCTCCGTCCCCGGCCCGCCATAGGACAGGCAAAGCTGGTAGATGAGGTCATCGGAGCCAGCGCCGCAGACGATGCGCGCGGGATCCAGGCCGAACCGCCGGCCGATCGCCTCGCGTAGCCGGGTGGCCGCGCCATCGGGGTAGCGGTGCAGCTCGCCCGCCATCCGCCGGAACGCGTCCTGCGCGGCGGGTGGCGGGCCGAAGGCGCCCTCGTTGGAGGACAGCTTGACCACGCGGTTCACTCCGGGCAGCGTTCCTTCGCCGCCGACATAGGGCTGGATGGTGAGAACGTTTGGTCGCGGTCGCGGGGCGGTCATGGAACGATCCGGGGCGGACGAAGCGGCCGGACTGTTAGCGGATGCGCCCTGGTCTGCAAACCCGCGCGTTGTCCTCCGCCCAGCCAGCGCCTATGCAGCGCGGTCTCACGACCGACGGGCCTTCGGATGGACCGGACCGATACCCTAGCTGACATCGACCACACGCACGTCACGTTCCCGGACGGCCTGGCGCTCGATTGCGGCGTCGCGCTCCGGCGCCTGACCGTGGCGTATCGCACCTACGGCCGGCTGAATGCGGCCCGGTCCAACGCCGTGCTGCTTTGTCACGCGCTGACCATGGATCAGTACGCGGCCGAGCGCCACCCGATGACCGGCAAGGACGGCTGGTGGGAGATGGTGGTCGGTCCGGGATGCCCGATCGACACCGGCCGCTTTTTCGTGATCTGCGCCAACGTGCTCGGAGGCTGCATGGGCAGCACGGGGCCGCGCAGCATCCGCGATGATGGCCACGGTGAGGGCGACGAGCCCTGGGGCACCGACTTTCCGCCGGTGACGATCCGCGACATGGTGCGTGCGCAGAAGCGCTTAGTGGAGCATCTCGGCATCGAGCGACTGTTTGCCGTGATCGGCGGCTCCATGGGCGGAATGCAGGTGCTCGAGTGGGCGGCGACGTATCCGGACGCGGTGTTCGCCGCGATGCCTGTGGCGGCCGCCTCTTATCACTCGGCGCAGAACATCGCCTTTCATGAGGTCGGGCGACAGGCAATCTTCGCCGATCCCGACTGGAAGGGCGGCACCTACTGGCGGACCGGCCGCATCCCGGCGCAGGGCCTCGCGGTCGCGCGGATGTGCGCGCACATCACGTACGTGTCCGAGCAGGCGCTGACCCGCAAATTCGGCCGTCGCTTGCAGGCCGCGCCGAAAGGAGCAGAGGAGGCGATGGGCCTGTTCGGCGAGATGTTCGAGGTGGAAAGCTACCTCCGCCACCAGGGCAGCACCTTCGTCCACCGCTTCGATGCCAACTCCTATCTCACGATCACCCGCGCGATGGACCATTTCGACCTTGCCGCCGAGCATGGCGGTGATCTCGCTGCGGCGTTCCGGGGCACCCGCACGCGATTCTGCATCGTTTCGTTCTCGTCCGACTGGCTGTTCCCGACGGAGGAAAGCCGGGCCCTCGCCCGCGCGTTGAACGGGGTGGCGGCCAACGTGAGCTTTGTCGAGATCGCGACCGACAAGGGGCACGACGCCTTCCTGCTCGATGAGCCGGACTTCCACCGCACGCTCTCGGGTTTTCTCGCCGGCTGCGCCGAGCACGCCGGTCTCGCGCGCTAGGAGGGTGCCATGAGCCGGCTCGACCCGGTGCGGCAAGTCGCCAAGAACATGCGGCTCGACCTCGCGTTGATCGCCGGCATGATCGCGCCGGAAGCGCGCGTGCTCGACATAGGCTGCGGCGACGGCATGCTGATCGAGCATCTGTTCCGCACCAAGCAATGCGATGCGCGCGGCATCGAGATCGATATGGCGGAGGTGACGCGCGCCGTGGCGCACGGGCTGCCGGTGATGCACGGCGACGCCGACAACGACCTCGCCCACTATCCGGAGGGCGCATTCGACTACGTGGTGCTATCCCGCACTTTGCAGGCGGTGGAGAAGCCGCGCGAGGTGCTGCGACAGATGCTGCGCATCGGCACGCGTGCCGTGGTGAGCTTTCCCAATTTCGGCCATTGGCAGGTGCGCTGGCAATTGCTGCGGGGTGGGCGGATGCCGATGACCAAGACATGGAACCGCCCCTGGCACGAGACGCCCAATATCCATCCCTGCACCGTGCGTGACTTCTTCGACCTTTGCGCCCGTGAAGGGTACGTGGTCGAGCGCTGGCTGGCGGTGGACGACGCGGGTCGCCGTGCGCCGTGGCGGCGGTTCCCCGGGCTTGCCAACCTATTTGGCGAGCAGGCGTTGTTCCTGTTGCGGCGGGCCTAGCGCCGCAGCGTATTTTGTCGCGACCTCCGGGATGTTGCCGGTCCACACTATACGTCGCCGGCTGCCGGCGACCGCTGGCGAATGAGGGTGGGACTTGTGACCAAGCCGGACGAGCGCGGGTCGATGTCTGACCTCGCGGAAACGGTGTTTGCGGTGGCAAGCGGCGCCGGACGGGCGGCGATCGCCGTGATGCGCCTGAGCGGCTCCGGGACATCGGCTGTAGTAACCGCGTTGTGCGGTGAACTTCCCCATCCGCGGCGCGCGTCGCTCCGCCGACTGCGGGGCGTCGAGGGCGAGGTTCTCGATCACGCTCTTGTTCTGTGGATGCCCGGCCCCCAAAGCTATTCGGGCGAAGACAGCGCCGAGCTTCACCTTCATGGCGGGCCAGCGGTGGTCGAGGGCGTCGCGGAGCGCCTGATCGAACTCGGCGCGCGTCCGGCGGAGCCTGGAGAGTTTACCCGCCGGGCCTTCCTGAATGGGCGCATGGACCTCGTGGAAGCGGAGGCGGTAGCGGACCTCGTCGAGGCAGAGACGGCCGCGCAGCGTCGACAGGCGATGCGGCAGCTCGAGGGCGAGCTTGGGGACGTGCTGCGAAGCTGGGCCGACCGCCTGCGTGGACTGGTTGCCCAGCAGGAGGCGCTGATCGATTTTCCCGACGAGGATATTCCGCCCGAAACGGAGCGCGAGATGGCCGCCCAGCTGGGCACCTTGCGCAATGAATTGCGCCGATACTTGGCCGACGGTGGGGTCGGCGAACGGTTGCGCGACGGTCTCGTGTTCGCCGTGACTGGGCCTCCCAACGTCGGCAAGTCGAGCCTGGTCAACGCGCTGGCTGGCAGGGATATAGCGATCGTCTCGGCATCGCCGGGGACGACGCGGGATGCTCTCGAGAACTCGGGTCGTATTGGGCGACGTGCCGGTAACCTTGGTGGACACCGCCGGACTGCGGCAGGCCGAGGACGAAGTGGAACGGGAGGGAGTGCGGCGCGCACGCGCCCGGGCGGCGTCCGCCGATCTGGTCATAGCAGTCGAGGCCGCGGACCAGGATGGCACGCCGCGGATCGAGCACTCCGGCAGCCCGGTACTCGCAGTGCTGAACAAGGCTGACCTGCTACGCGACCCGGAATCGGGCGAAGGCTTCTTGGCGGTCAGCGCCAGAACCGGCCATGGATTGAATGCGCTACGGCGCCGGTTGAGCGAGCAAGCGCGTGCCTTGACGACGACGGGGTCGGCGCCTCTCACACGCGCGCGCCATCGCGCGGCGCTTAGCGACGCGATGCAGTCGCTCGATGCCGCCGCGGAGGCGACGTGGGCGGACCTGCGGGCGGAGGAACTGCGGCTGGCGCTTCGCTCCATCGGTCGAGTGACGGGGCATGTTTACGTGGACGATCTCTTGGACACGATCTTCAGTCAGTTTTGCATCGGCAAGTGACGGCGAGACGTAGGCGATGGCAGAGTGGTTCGACGTGGTGGTGATCGGCGGCGGGCACGCTGGCTGCGAGGCCGCTGCTGCTGCGGCGCGGATGGGTGCCCGCACCCTCCTTCTCACGCATCGCCTGGACACAATCGGCGTCATGTCTTGCAACCCGGCGATCGGCGGGATCGGCAAGGGGCACTTGGTGCGTGAGATTGACGCGCTCGACGGACTGATGGGGCGAGTTGCCGACGCAGCGGGCATCCATTTCAAGGTGCTCAATCGGAGCAAGGGGCCCGCGGTTCGGGGGCCCCGCGCGCAGGCGGACCGTGCCCTGTACAAGCGTGCGATGCAAAATTGTCTTTCAACGGTGAAGGGCCTGAGTCTCCGGGCCGGAGCGGTGGCGCAATTTGCGTTTGGAAGGCCCGGGGAACTCAGGGCCGTCACATGTGCGAACGGCGATGAGATCGGTTGTGGCGCCGCCGTGCTGACTACGGGAACCTTCCCGGGAGGGTTAATGCATGTCGGGGATCAGCGAGCAGCTGGTGGCCGTCTCGGGGAGCGACCAGCGGCCGGGCTGGCCCACATGCTTGCAAGCCTGGATGTGCCGGTCGGACGAATGAAGACAGGCACGCCGCCGCGGCTGAGCCGCCGTAGCATGGACTGGGACGGGCTGCCGACCGACTACGGCGACGCCGATCCCGAGCCGTTCAGCACCATGACGTCGAATATCCGAAATCCACAGATTGCTTGCCGAGTGACAGAAACAACGGTGGCCACTCACGAGCTGGTTCGGCGTCACTTGTACAGCTCGCCGGTCTACAGTGGGGCGATTGCCGGGCCGGGTCCTCGGTACTGCCCATCCCTGGAAGACAAGATCGTACGGTTCCCCGACCGACCCCGTCACACCGTGTTTCTGGAACCCGAGGGGCTGGACGACGACACGGTTTACCCCAACGGGCTCTCGACCAGTCTGCCTGCCTCCGTCCAGGAGGCGCTGCTGCACACGATACCTGGCCTACAGACCGCGAGGATTTTGGCGGCCGGCTATGCCATTGAATACGATCACATCGACCCTCGAGCGCTCGATGGATCTCTAGCGTTGCGCCGCGCCCCCCGTTTGTTTCTGGCAGGTCAGATCAATGGCACGACCGGCTATGAGGAAGCGGCGGCGCAGGGATTGATTGCAGGGGTGAACGCGGCTCGCGTAGCCGCCGGGAGATCCCCGGTCACTCTAGGCCGCGCGGACGCTTATATGGGTGTTCTGGTCGATGACCTGACGGTTCAGGGGGTCACGGAGCCGTATCGTATGTTCACTTCGCGGGCGGAGTTTCGACTGAGCTTGCGCGCCGACAATGCCGATCTGCGACTTACGCCCATCGGGCTGTCATGGGGCTGCGTGGGCCGGGAGCGCGCTTCGCGCTTTGAGGAACACCGCGCGGCATTTGAAGACGCGATGGTCCGGGCACGAGGAGAAAGAGTAGGCGGCCCTGAAGGGCGCAGTTATCGGGACGGACGGAGCCGGTCGGTGCTGCAGTGCGTGGCCTCCGACCCCGAACTTGCGCCCAGGGTGGCTCCATGGCTTCAGGACCTTTCGTCAAGGGTTCGCGCCCAACTCGAAACGGAGGCGCTGTATGACGTATACTTACGGCGGCAGGAGCTGGAGATGTCGGCGCTTAGACGCCATGATTCGGTGTCTCTCGGGCTGATCGATTTCACCGAGGTCGGCGGTTTAAGCGCGGAGTGGCAGGACAAGCTTGCGCGCTCCGGCCCCAAGACGTTTGGCGAGGCGTCGCGCGTGCCAGGGATTACCCCTGCGGCCCTTGTCTCCCTACTCGCTCATGCGCGAAAGCGGGAGCGAGCAGTAAACTAAGTGTTCCACGTGGAACATCGGCCGATGGCCCAGGCGGACGCCATACAGTCTCGACTGGAACAGTTGGTCGAACTGCTGCTTCGATGGAACCGCGTAATCAACCTCATTGCTCATGGTGACGAGCATGACGTTTGGCGGCGCCATGTAGCTCAACTCGCTGCAACTGCGCGAGTTCATTCCGCATGATGTGGAACGGGCCATCGACGTCGGGAGTGGCGCCGGGTTTCCGGGGCTCGTTCTCGCCATCGCGACGGGCATTCAATGGGAGCTGATTGAGGCGGATCGGCGTAAGGGAGACTTTCTTCGGGCAGCTGCGCGCGAAACGGAAGCGCCGGTTCGGGTTCACACGGTGCGGGCCGAAGCGGCCACGATCGAGCCAGCCGCACTGGTTACCGCGCGCGGAGTCGCCCCACTAGACCGACTTCTGCCCGTTTGTCTCCCTCTGCTACAGCCAGGTGGCTTGTGCATCTTCCCCAAAGGCCGAAGTGCGGCGCGGGAGTTGACCGACGCGAGGCGCCGGTGGCACATGCGTGAGACCATCGTAAGCAGCCGAACGGCTTCCAAGTCGGCCATCCTGCTTCTGAGCCAGATCAGCCCCTGTACCCCGACAAACCCCAACCAACGCCGGTCCGAATCACTCACTTCGGTGATTGCGATCGCCAATCAGAAGGGCGGTGTGGGCAAGACGACAACGGCCGTCAATCTTGCGGCGGCAGTCGCGGCGCTAGGGCATCGCGTGCTGGTGATCGATCTCGATCCACAAGGGAACAGCTCAACCAGCCTTGACGTCCACGGCCCGCGAACCGGCAGTTACGCCCTCATGGCCCGAGCGGGAGTCGCGGCTGACCTTGCTCGCGACACGTCCATTACCGGCCTAGAGTCTCATCTCCGCCGAACCGGACCTCGCCGGAGCAGAGGTGGAGCTGGCGACCGCGACCAGTCGCGAGCATCACCTGCGCAATGCGCTCGGCAAATGGGGGGCCTCGGGCAGCTCACCGAGCCTGACGCTGATCGACTGCCCGCCCAGCCTGGGGCTTCTCACCATCAATGCCTTGGTCGCCGCAGACGCCGTGCTCGTGCCGCTGCAATGCGAATTTCTCGCGCTGGAGGGCATCACGCAATTCATGCGCAGCGTGGAGCGTGTGCGCACCCGGTTCAACGCGCGGCTGCGGATCCATGGTATTTTGCTCACCATGTACCGATCGCCGCAACAACCTGTCGGACCTCGTCGCCTCCGACGCGAGAAGCTTTTTTGGATCGCAGGTGTATGAAGCTGTCATCCCGCGCAACGTTCGGGTATCGGAGGCCCCCAGTCATGGTCAGCCTGTCGTGGTGTACGACCCACGCTCGCCGGGCGCGCAAGCCTATATGCGGCTTGCCCGCGAGGTCTTGGAGCGCGAGCGTCAGGTGAAGGTATGAGCACGCGCGAGAAGCCGCGGCTTGGGCGGGGCCTAGCCTCGCTGTGGGGCGAGGCCGCGCACGAGGCGGTCGCAGGCGATACCAATGGAGTGCGCCAAGTATCGATTGAACTCCTGGAATCCAATCCGTCCCAGCCTCGCGCCCGCATTGACGCGGACGCGCTCGAAGAACTGGCTGGCTCCATTCGCGTCCAAGGCGTCCTGCAGCCATTGCTGGTCCGGCCGCACCCAACGTCACCGGACCGGTTTCAAATCGTGGCCGGCGAGCGTCGGTGGCGCGCTGCACAACAAGCTGGTCTGCATGAGGTACCCGCCCTAATCCGCCAACTGACCGACGCCGAGGCGGCAGCGGCGGCGCTCGTCGAGAATCTGCAACGTCAGGATCTGAATGCTATCGAGGAGGCCGAGGGCTACCGGCGTCTTCTGCAGGAGTTCGCGCTCACCCAGGAGGGCGTGGCCCAAACCGTGGGCAAGTCACGGAGCCACGTCGCCAACATGCTCCGACTACTCAATCTGCCACAGTCGGTGCAGGGCGAGGTGCGGCGTGGCGCGCTTTCCGCCGGCCATGCCAGAGCGCTGCTCGCGCTTCCCGATCCGCAAGGCGCGGCTCTCGCCGTGATAACCCGAGGCCTAAGCGTCAGACAAACCGAAGCGTTATCGGCACCTCCCAGGTCTCGCAGCGTGGCGGACCGGGCCGAAGTGGACGACGCGACCCGAGCGGTGGAACGCGAACTGACCGATCAACTCGGCCTGACTGTGCAAATCTGCCCTGACAACAAGGGCGGAGTCGTTCGGGTGCGCTATCAGAACCTGGATCAGCTCGACGGCATCATCGCGTTGCTGCGGAACGGGTAGCATTTGCTCCTTGCCGCGCGGCCGCGGCTTCAGTCGCGATGGCGCTGATCGCCTGTCGGCACACCGCTTCAGCGGGCGCACCGGTTTGTTTGGACAATCGTTCCGCTTCCTGCAGGTGGTCGAGAAAACGAAGCAGGCTGTCTGCTCCCCAGAACTCGATCGCGTGCTTGAATGGTATCTGCTGTCGCCAGAACAAGGGCGGCCGAAGCGCCGATATCGCCCGCTCGGATGACGCTCCCGCGTCGATCGCATAACGGACGCGCAGCAACCGCTGCAAGTGAGATATCGCCGCCCGTATGATCGTCGGCCCGGATTGCCCACCCTCCCCAACGAGGGCCAACGCCCGGTCGCAACCGCCGACATCGCCCTCGGTGGCCGCGAACAGTGCGTCGTCGAGCGAGAGATTGGATCCTGTTCCCAGGCAGTCCCGGGCAATGCCGAGATCGATGCGGCCGTTCTCGCCGCCATAGAGCGCGAGCATCTCGACCATCTGGCCAAGCTGGCCATGATCGGCCGCGCCTTCACGCGATAGCCATTGCAGCACCTCCCGGTCGACGGCCAAGCCGCGCTCAGCGAATGCCTGCTCGAGCGATCGCTCGAGATCACGCCCCTCGACAGGGTAGCAGGCGATCGACGCCCCGAGGTCCGCGCCTTCGACCAACTGGCGCAGCCGTGACCTGGACGGCAGTCCGGCCGCTTCGAGCACCATGGTCGCGCCCGCGGGACCGGTCAGCGCGGACCGCACAGCGTCCGCCGCCGCATCGGTTGCGTGCCTCACCCGGACGACTGGGCGACCCCCGGTCAACGACAGCGATGCCGCGGCTATGGCCAGTTCTGACGCGCTCGCCTGCTCGAGGTCGGTCACCCGAAACGGATCGTCCACGCTCCCAGCAACCGCCGCGACCACGGCTTCGGCCCGTGACCGGATGAGCCCGACATCTTCGCCATGGAGGAGAACCACGCGACAGGTCCCGGGATCTCGCAGGAAAGCGGCAACTCGTCGCGTGTCGAGGCGCATCGTCAGCCGGGTCTGGCGGCCGCCGTGCGGCGCCGGCGGAAGTAGACGGCGAGCTGCGACACGATGTGGTCCGCTACGGTTTCCGCAATGCGCCGCTGGGCGGCCTCGTTTTCGAGATCGAGCGCGAAATACTGCTCGTTGAAGATATTGACGTCGTCGACCGCTTGCACCTGATCCCGCGTCAGCACGGTCTGCGCCGGATCCTCGGCCCGCAGCGCCCAACGCGCGCGCCCGATCAAACGCAGCCGCGTTATCGTCGTGTCCTGGCGGACGCCGATACCTTCCCCGGAAATTCCATAGTCCACCGAAAGCGCGTAGCGGGGCAACCGTTCGGTTCCGGCACCCTCCAGCCGTTGTTGCAAGGCCTCACGCAGCAGCTGTCCCGGCCTTTCGCCAATGACGTCGACGGAAACCGTTCCAAGTTCCTCCGCGACGACGCTCTGCCGACCGCCACCTCTTCCGTATAGCGGCGCAAAGCCGCATCCGCCCAAAGCGCAGCCGAGCCCACCAAGCAGGATTCCACGACGCCGCAAGGGCGCCCCCTTACGCGCGGAGGACGAAATTGACGATTCGGTTCGGAACATGGATGCGTTTGGCGACGACCCTGCCTTCCAGCAGACGGGCCACGTTCGTCTCGGCCGCAGCTGCGGCAAGCACCAGGGCGGGTTCGCTGTCTGGAGCCGTCGCGATGGTGCCACGCAATTTGCCGTCTACTTGCACCGCAATTGTTACGGTTTCCGCGGCCAGCAGGCCAGCCTCCGGTTCGGGCCAGGGGAGTTCGGCCACCAGCGGCTCGTCGTCGGGCGCGAGCACCGCGTGAAGCGTTTCGGCCAAATGCGGGATCAACGGCGCGACGAGGCGCACCAGGACCAGCGCGGCCTCGCCCCTCGCCCAGGCGAGGCCGGGGTCGTGTGTTCCGGTGCGGTCCGTGTCCGCGATTGCGTTCGCGAATTCGTGCAGCCGGGCGACCGCGATGTTGAAGCCGAACGTCTCCAACGCCTCGGTCACCGCCGCAATCGTGCGGTGGGTCACGCGCCGGAGCGCGCGCGAAGGAGGCGAGAGCTCCGGCTCCGGGGAGGTCTGGAACGCCCGCGCGTCCTCCGCCAGCCCGGCGCCAAGACGATACAGGCGCTGAACAAAGCGGGATGCTCCCGCGACGCCCGCCTCTGTCCACTCCATATCCCGCTCGGGCGGGTTGTCGGCCAGCACGAACCACCGTGTCGTGTCCGCCCCGTATAAGGAAATGATTGCACCGGGATCGACCGTATTACGGTGCGACTTGGACATTTTCTCCACTCGGCCGATCGTCACCGGCGCGCCGGTGACGCGCTGCACCGCCGTCCCGTCTTCCCGGCGCTCGACCTCGTCAGGATACAGCCAGCGTCCCTCTACGTCGCGGTAACTCTCGTGAGTGACCATGCCTTGCGTGAACAGGCCGGCGAACGGCTCGCCAACGGTGATCTGCCCGGTGTCGCGGATCGCGCGGGTGAAGAAGCGGGCGTAGAGCAGGTGCAAGATCGCGTGCTCAATTCCGCCGATGTACTGGTCGACCGGCATCCAGTGATCCACGGCGGCTCGTGCCAGCGGCGCGGGGGCGTTTGGGCTGCAGAACCTGGCGAAATACCACGCGCTGTCGACGAACGTGTCGAGCGTATCGGTCTCGCGCTGCCCCGCAGCGCCGCAACGTGGACACGTAACGAACTTCCAGCTCGGATGCCGATCGAGGGGGTTGCCGGGGCCGTCAAACGTGACGTCCTCCGGTAGTTTCACCGGCAACTGTTCCTTCGGAACCGGAACCACGCCGCACGCCGCGCAATGGATCACCGGGATCGGGCAGCCCCAATATCGCTGCCGGCTCACGCCCCAGTCGCGCAGCCGCCAGTTCACGATGCCGGTCCCGGCACCCAGCCGCTCGAGTTCCGCGACCGCGGCGTGCTTCGCAGTTTGTGTGTCGAGGCCGTCGAGGAAGTCCGAGCGGAATACCGTTCCCGGTCCGACATAAGCTTCGTCGCCGATGGCAAACCGCACCGGATCGGCACCGGGAGGCAACACCACGGGCGGCACGGGCAAGCCGTATTTGCGCGCGAAATCGAGGTCGCGCTGGTCATGCGCCGGACAGCCGAAGATCGCGCCGGTGCCGTACTCCATCAACACGAAGTTGGCGATCCATACCGGGAACGTGGCGCCGGGCAAGAACGGGTGGCGCACGCGCAGCCCGGTGTCGTAGCCACGCTTCTCGGCCGCTTCGATCACCGCCTCGCTGGTACCCATGCGGCGGCATTCGGCAACGAAATCGGCCGCCCGCCCGTCGCGCGCGGCGACCTGGGCAGCGAGCGGGTGCTCGGGCGCGACGGCCAGGAACGACATGCCGAACAAAGTGTCGGGCCGCGTTGTGTAGACCTCGACGGAGCCGATCCAGTCATCGCTGTCCGGGTCCGCTTCGGGCTGATCGAGCGCAAACCGCAGCCTCGCTCCCTCGCTGCGGCCGATCCACTTGGCTTGCATGGTGCGCACCCGCTCGGGCCAGCGGTCGAGCGTGTCGAGGGAGGCGAGCAGTTCGGGTGCATAGTCCGTGATGCGCAGGAACCACTGCCGAAGCAGCTTTTTCTCGATCGGCGCGCCGGAACGCCAGCCCTTGCCGTCGATGACTTGCTCGTTGGCGAGCACGGTGCCGTCCACCGGATCCCAGTTGACCCAGCTTTCGCGGCGTTCGGCAAGGCCGGCGCGCAGTAAATCAAGAAACAGCGCCTGCTGCTGGCCGTAATAGGCCGGCTCGCACGTGGCGAACTCGCGCGACCAGTCGAGCGAGAAGCCCATCCGCTGCAGTTCGGCGCGCATGGCCGCGATGTTGTCGAAGGTCCAGGCGGCCGGGTGCACGCCCCGCTCCCGGGCCGCGTTCTCTGCAGGCAGCCCAAACGCGTCCCACCCCATCGGGTGCAGCACCGAGAAACCCCTGGCCCGCTTATAGCGCGCCACCACATCGCCAAGGGTGTAGTTGCGCACATGGCCCATGTGCACTTTGCCGCTTGGGTAGGGGAACATCTCCAGCACGTAGTACTTCGGCTTGCCGTCCGTCGGCGCGTCCGCCACGCGAAAGCAGCCACGCGCCTCCCATTCCCGCTGCCAACGCGGCTCGGCCGTCCGGAAATCATAGCGCGCGGCTTCGGCGGTCCGATCGCTGGAACTGTCAGGCACTGGCACGCATCGCTCTGTACTCGGGGTTCAACGTATCTATCGGTCACTCTCCGGTTGCCGGCAACGCCCATTGCGCGTTGCCGCACGCTCCCTCAGACAAGCGAAGCTTGGCGTGGCAGCCCTAGCTGGCCGCCGACTGCGCGCGCAGCTCCCGGGCGCGCGCCAGCACCTTGTTCTCGATCTCGCCCACGGTTTCCGCGCTCACCGGAGCGTCCACCCACGCGTTGCCCTGCTGAACTTGGCGGAAGATCGAGACGCGGACGGCATCGGCGCGCAACTGCCGCCCTAAAATGTAGGCGGTCGCTTTGAAGCGCTCTCCGGAGGCGGCCGGAGGCTGATACCAGTCGGTGATGATCACGCCCCCGAACGGGTCGGCCGAAGCGAGCGGCATGAAGGAGAGCGTATCTAAGGCGCCCCGCCACAGGTAGGCATTGACGCCGAGCGCGGTTCCCTCCTCGCGGGTACCCCCGGCTCCCTTACCGGCCCCGAGCACCAAACCCTGTTCGCTGAACAGCCTTCCCTGCGCGCCCCCTCGCGCGTCGTCGTTGGTGGGTGCGGATTTAACCTGATCATTGCCGGCCGCCTCCGCACTCGGCTTCGGCGCGGCAAAGTCGCCGCCACACGCCGACAGCCCCGAGATAAGCAGGGCGGCGGCGGGCGACAGGGCAAGCAGTCGGGCGCGCATCGAAACCCTCAGGCAATGGTGACAGTCGGGGGTCTCTGTAGCGGTCCAGCCTCGGGCCGCCAAGCGGGCCGCAGCACGGGGCGTTAACCTCGTCATGCCAGAATGGGAGCCAAGCCAGGCGGCAACCCGCCACGAAGGATTTGTCGATGCCGACCGGACCTGCTCGACCCGCACGGCCCAACCTCGCGGACCTCAATGACCGCTTCGTCGCCTTTGCGTTCGCTGGGGCAGACATGGTGGCGGAATCGGATCTGGACGGCACGCTCACTTATGCCGCGGGTGCATTTCCCAGCAAGTTCGGGCGGCCTTCGGACAGTTTCATCGGGCAGTCTCTGCGGGACCTCGTCGCACCGGTCGATCACGAGGCGCTCGACGCGGCCCTGGCTCTTCTGATTGAGCGGGGCCGCTTACCCCCGTTCGTCATCCGCTTGGCCGATCCCGGCCGAAGCTGTCTGTCGCTCGCCGGCATCAGCCTGCCCTCGCCCGACCGCACGCGCCTTTGCCTCACATTCGCGCGCCCTCCCGCCCCCGCCAGTGCCGTGCTGCGGGTAGACACGAGGCAGAGCCTGGCGCGGGCGGCGGAAGCGCGGATGCGTGGAGGCACGCCGTGTGATCTTGGCTTGCTCGAGATCGTCGGCGAAGGCATGGCCGCCCACTCCGCCGGCGACGCGATCGGCCAGGCGTTGGAGAAGGTGGCCTCCGGCGCGGTCGCAAGCGAGCTTGCCCCCGGGCGGTTCGGCCTGCTCGGCAACGGCGGCACCGAGACCGACCTACTGTCGGTGGCGAGCCTGCTCGAATCCACACTGCAAAGCCAGGGCCTGTGTGTCGGTGTCACCGCGCGGCATGTGCCGCTAGGGGCTGACGCCCTGACCCCGACCCAGGCGGCGCGGGCGCTCCGGCAGGCTTTGAACGCGTTCGCTTGCGACGGATCGCGCGGGCTCACGGCGGCCGGGCTGGCGAATGGGCTCGCCGGCTACATGCGACAAGCGGAAAGGCGGGCGGGCGCCCTCCGACGCGCCATCCAGGACGGGCAGTTCGGCCTGATGTTCCAGCCGATCGTGAGCCTGGCGGACGGGGCCACCCATCACTACGAGGCGCTGATCCGCCCGAGGCCGATCGTCGACTGTCCGCTCGCCGGCCCGCAGGAGTTTGTCATGCTGGTCGAGGCGCTCGGCCTTGCCGGCGAGCTCGATCTCGCGGTCGCCAGGCTGGCCTGCGACGCAGCCGCCCAGAGGGGTGTCTCTGTGGCGTTCAACGTGTCCGGTCAGTCCGTGCAGGACGAGGCCTGCGTGGAAGGCCTGGTCGACCTACTTCGCGGGCATCGGGCCCGCGACCTTGGCCTGGTCTTGGTCGAGATGACGGAAACCGCGGAAATCGAAGATCTCCGGCAAGCGTCGCAGACCGCGGACGCGCTGCGCTCTCTCAACGTGCCCTTCTGCCTCGACGATTTCGGCGCGGGCGCCGCCGATGTACGGCTGCTCCGCGCACTGACCGCCGATATCGTCAAACTCGACGGATCCTATGTTCCAGGGATCGCATCCGGCGGGCGGGAGCGTGCCTTTGTCGCGGGGATGGTCGAGATCGCCCGTGCGGGAGGTGCTGCGTTGGTCGCCGAGCGGATCGAAACGGCGGCGGAGGCGGACGCCGTTCGCGCGCTCGGAGTAAAGTACGGCCAAGGCTGGCTGTTCGGCCGGCCGAAGTCCGAGCTTGGGACGCACCGTGCCGCCTCGCCAGCGTCCAAACTCAAGTTGGGTAAGCGCGTCGGAGCCACGGAGGTGGGGCTGACCGCGTACCGGCCTGAGCGAGGGTTCGACCGGTCCGGCTTCGGTCGACCCAGCCACGGACTGGTAGCGGCGGACGGATTTGAACCGCCGACCAAGGGATTATGATTCCCCTGCTCTACCGCTGAGCTACGCCGCCATGGCCCGAGGCAGCGGGGAAATACCCGTCCGGGATGGCGAGCGTCAACCGGGCGCCCCGTCCGCCTCCGCCTGCGGCTCGGACGCGATCCACCCACCCCCGAGCACGCGCGTTCCGTCATAGAAGACGCATGCCTGCCCCGGGGCCGCCAGCGCCGCCTGCTCAAGGCGTACGCTCAGCCGCTCGTCCGCCGCCTCGCGGATAGTCGCCGGTTGGGGGGCTTCGCGGGCGCGGAGCTTCACCATGCACCGCTGTTCCTCCACCGGTGCCGGTGCCAGCCAGTTCACCGCCCGCACCGCGACGTCCTGCGATCCCGACGAGCGAGGTCCGACGATCACGCGCCGACGGCGCGCGTCCAGTCCCACCACGACCTGTCGCTGGCCGTCGACCATCGTCGCGTCGCCCAGCCGCTTGGCCTGCCCGATGGTGTAGCGCGCGATTCCGTCATGACCGCCGAGCCTCCGCCCGTCAGCGTCGACGATCTCGCCCGGCTGCGTCGCATCGGGCCGCAGCCGGCGCGACCAGCGCGGCATAGCCGCCCGCCGGTACAAAGCAGATGTCCTGGCTGTCGGCCTTCTCCGCCACCGGCACGCCAAGCCGCGCGGCGGCACGACGCACGGCATTCTTGTCCGGCATGTCGCCCAGCGGGAACAGGGACAAGGCAAGTTCGGCCCGCGTCGTCGCGAACAGGAACCAGCTCTGGTCTCGCGCGGGGTCGGCCGCAGTGTGCAACTCGGGGCCGCTCGTGCCATCGCGGCGCCGAACATAGTGGCCGGTGGCCAATCGTTCGGCGCCGAGGCTCCGCGCGAGTGTCACCAGCTCGGGAAATTTGACCGACTGATTGCATTGCACGCACGGGACGGGCGTCTCGCCGGCGGCGTAGCTGTCCGCGAACGGGCCGATCACCGCGGCGCGAAACCGCGCCTCGGCATCGATGACGTAATGCGGGATGCCGAGATGATCGGCAACGCGGCGGGCATCGTGGATGTCCTGCCCAGCGCAGCACGCGCCACGCCGCCCGGTTGCCGCCCCGTGATCGTAGAGCTGCAGGGTCACGCCGATCACCTCGTGGCCTTCCTCCCTGAGGAGGGCGGCGACCGTGCTACTGTCCACGCCGCCGGACATGGCGACGACGATGCGCATCTTACCCGTTCAGCATGTTGCGGCTGCCCGCGGGAAGGCGAACGACGAGCCCGTCCAGCGCCTCGGTGATGACGATTTGGCAGCCGAGCCGCGACGTCCGCTCCAGCCCGAAGGCGAGGTCGAGCATGTCTTCCTCGTCCTCCGTGGGCTCCGCCAGCCGCCCGAACCATTTTGGGTCCACGATGACATGGCATGTCGAGCAGGCTAGCGATCCCTCGCACGCTCCCTCGATGTCGATGCCGTGCTTGTGCGCGACCTCGAGAACGGACAAGCCGAGGGGTGCGTCGACCTCGCGGCGCGAGCCGTCGCGCTCGATGAAAGATCATGTGCGGCATCGGGAAGGCTTTCGTCAGGCGTGGGCGGGGTGCGAGGCCTCCGTGTGCGCGGCCGCGAACGCCGCCGCCGCTCGGTCGATCTCGGCCGGGGAGGTAAAGCGTCCGATCCCCACGCGCAAGGTTCGCGCTGCCTCGGTGTCCGGCAGCCCGAGCGCCCGCAGCACGTAAGATGGCTCGATGGCGGCCGACGAGCAGGCCGACCCCGTGGACACGCACACCTCTGGTGCCCGCGCCATCAATTCGGCCGCGGTAGCTCCCGGAAAAGTCAGATTGAGATTGCCCGGCACCCGCGCCCGCATCGAGCCGTTCACACGAATGCCCGGGATCGAGGCCTCGAGTTGTGCAAGCAGGCGGTCGCGTAAGGTGCCGAGGCGTCGGCGTTCCGTCGGCAGCTCCGCCGCCGCGATCCGGCATGCGGCACCTAGTCCGACTACCAGGGGCGTTGGCAGCGTTCCCGCGCGGAGCCCACGCTCCTGCCCGCCGCCCGAGAACAGCGGGTCGACCCGGACGCGGGGGCGTCGGCGGACGAAGAGTGCCCCGACACCCTTCGGCCCGTACAGCTTGTGACCGCTGAGCGAAAGAAGGTCGACGCCCCAGCCGCTCGCGTCCACGGCAATCTTGCCGGCGGCCTGTGCCGCGTCCGTGTGGAACAGCGCGCCGGCAGCGCGCGCGATCGCCGCCAGCTCCCCGATGTCCTGCACCGTGCCGATCTCGTTATTCACCGCCATCACGCTGACCAGCACCGTGGGCGTAGCAAGCGCAGCCCGGAGCCGGTCAGGATCGACCAGGCCGTCGCGCTCCACCGGGAGGAACACCGGCTCGAAGCCTTCGGCCGCTAGGTCCGTCACGGAAGCGAGGACGCATTTGTGCTCGGTCGCCACCGTCACCACGCGCCGACGTCCCTGGCCGGCGCTGAATGCTGCGCGGCGCGCTGCGCCCTTGATTGCGATGTTGTTGCTTTCGGTGGCCCCCGAGGTGAACACGATTTCGCGGGGCTCGGCCCCGACCAGGTCGGCGACCGACGCGCGCGCCGCTTCGATAGCCGCCTCGGCCTCCTGGCCCATCGCGTGCTCAGCGCTATGCGGATTGCCGTAGCTTTCGGTGAAGAACGGCAGCATCTCCGCAAGCACCCGAGGGTCGCAGCGCGTGGTCGCCTGGTTGTCGAGATAGATCAGGTCCGTCATGACGCCGACCATGTAGGCTCACGCTGCGGCGGTTGCGAGCGCGCCCTTGAGCTGGACGGCCATGCGGCCATACGCATCGGTGAAGGCCTCCACTTCTTTTGACGTCGCGTTCCACGGCAGCGATACCCGGATCGCCTGTCCGGCCAGTGGACCGAGGCCCATGGCTGCCAGCACATGGCTCGCGGCGATCTTGCCGGAGCTGCAAGCAGCTCCGGCGCTCACCGCGTAGCCGGCTAGGTCGAGCGCGATCACCTGGGCATCCGATCTGACGCCGGGCAATGCCAGGCAGCTCGTGTTGGGCAAGCGAGCGGCCCCGCCGCCGCACACGACCGCCCCGTGTGCCGCTGCCATCCGTTCCAGCCGGTCGCGCAATGGCCGGAGGTGCTCGGCGTCGGTGGCCGCAGCGGCCGCGGCGGCGAACCCCGCGATGGCCGGCACTGAGGGGGTTCCGCCGCGTCGGCCCCGCTCCTGCCCGCCACCACGCACGAGCGGCTCGATCGACGAAAGTGCGGGCGTGAGCAGCAAAGCTCCCGCTCCCGCCGGTCCCCCAAGTTTATGGGAAGAAACGGCCAAGCTGTCCGCCCCGAGCGCCGCAAATTGGAGCGGAATGCGCCCGGCCGCTTGCGCTGCATCCACATGCAGCAGCGCCCCGTATTGCCGGCATATTGAAGCTGCGGCGCCGACCGGCTGGATGGTGCCCGTCTCGTTGTTAGCCAGCATGAGGCAGACGAGCGTGGGAGGCCCGCTGGCCAACAGCGAGGCCAATTCCTCGAGATCAGCGACGCCGTCCCGGTCCACAGGCAAGGTGACCCCTTCGGGTGCAGCCGAGCGGATCGCGTCGTGTTCGGTTGCGCCCACGATGATCCTGCGTCCCTGGCTGAGACCATGCACGGCGAGCGCGTCGGCCTCCGTACCACCCGCCGTAAGCACGAGGTCCTCCGGCCGTGCCCCGAAGCGCCGCGCCAGCGCCTCCCGGGCAGCCTCGAGCGTCGCACGCGCGTGCCGGCCGGCGCCGTGCACCGAGGAGGGATTGCCCGTGACCTCAAGACCAGCAAGCAGGGCGGACCGTGCTTGCGGACGGAGCGGTTCGGTGGCGTTGGCGTCGAGATAGATCATTGTCTCGCCAACCCGCACAAAAACATGAAAGCCATGCGACGAATAAGTTATGGCCCCGTGCGGGAAGTCATATAGTGTCAGAAATACGGTCGCGAAGAGCCGAACATAGGTAAACTGTCGGCGGGTGGCATCGTTATAGCCATATCCGACGGAGAGGAGACCGACTAGGGAGCATGGTCGCCGGCTGGGCCGCCACGGTTTGGACGGTTTGCCCCTACTGAATGTTGTGACTTCGAGATGGCCGCCTGCTTGCGAAGCGGGCGGTTGTTGTTGATGCAGGTCGCCGGCTGCCGGGCTTCTCGAGCCTTGAGGCAGGCCTAGGCTGGCCGCTATGGGAAAACGGGTTTCGGAGCATCATGCCTGAAATAATGTTTGCTGGGCCGGACGGTCGGTTGGAGGCTCGCTACCACCACTCTAAGGAAACTGGGGCGCCTGTCGCGCTGATCCTCCATCCTCACCCGCTGCACGGCGGGACGATGAACAACCGTATCGCTTTCACGATGTATCAGTCGTTCCAGAAGCTGGGCTGCTCGGTGATGCGGTTTAATTTCCGCGGCGTCGGCCGGAGCCAGGGCCGCTATGACGGCGGCATCGGTGAGATCGGCGACGCCGCCGCGGCGCTCGATTGGATGCAAGCCGTGAACCCCAATGCGGGCGGGTTGTGGATTGCGGGCTACTCATTCGGCGCGTTCATAGGGATGCAGCTTTTGATGCGGCGCCCGGAGATTTCCGGCTGGGTCAGCGTAGCCCCCCCGGCAAGTCACTATGATTTCGGCTTCCTGGCGCCTTGTCCCTGCGGTGGCCTCATGATCCACGGCGATGCCGACGAGCTCGTGCCCGAGCCGAGCGTGCGCAAGCTGGTCGACAAGCTGAACACGCAGAAGAACGTGCAGGTGGATTACCGTGTATTTCTCGGCGCCGACCACGTTTTCGCCAGCCACGCGGAGGATGTCTCCGAGGCGGTGGAAGACCATGTCGGCAAGATGATAGCCCGCCGAGCCCTCGCCCTAGCTGCCGATTGAGCGGCGTCGTCGGGCGGCCGCGACCGACGATTGGTGCTTGGAGGCTATAGGGAAGTCGCTCACCGCAAGCGTGTCTCCGGGGAACGGGTCCGTGGCGGCCGCGATGCGGACCGGCGCGCCGCAGTTTTACTGCGGCGCCTCCGTTGGATCTGCCGGGAGCAGTCGCGCGAGCGGAGCGGGTGAGAAGCCTGCTAGCGCCGGCGAGCTTTGAAGCACGGCGAGCAGGTCGCGGTCGCGCCCGTGCGACGCCACGATTTGCAGCCCGATGCCGCCGGCATCCGCCGTCATCGCGACGGGCACCGTGGCGGACGGCAAGCCGGCGACATTCATCCACCCGGTGAAGGCGGCGTGGCCGCGCGGACCCACTGGCTGGCCGTCGATCTTGGCCGGAAAGGGATCGCCGGCCGGCCAAGCCAGCGCGGCAGTCGCGGGACAAAGCAGCAGGTCGTATCGGGTAAACAGTGCCCCCGACGCGGCCCGGACCTGCGCGGCTACGGCGAGCGCGTCGAGCAGGTCGGACGCGGTGTGCCGGCGGCCCGCGTCGGCCATGACGCGAGTGCTGAGGTCGACGCGATCCTGCCAGTGCGCAAGCGTCGCCAAATGCCAGGCGAGACCAGCACCGGCGATCGTGCCCCAGGCGGCGGCGACCGTTTCGGGGTCATAGGGCACGGCGATCGTTTCAACCTCGAGGCCGGCGCGAGCGAAGCAGTCTGCTAGCCGTTCGGCTGCTACGGTGATGCGGGGATCGACCGGCTGCGAGCCGATGCGCGGCAGGAAGGCGAGGCGCGGCTTGGTCGGAAACACTGGCAGCGACGCCTCAGCCGCGAGCGAGCGCGGGTCGGCCGGATCGTAGCCGGCCAGGACCTCGTGAACCGCCTGTAGATCCGCGACCGAGCGGGCCACGGCCCCGATCACCTCGAAATCGGCCATGATCTGCGGGAACCCGCCGTAGCGTGCGACTTGCCCCACCGAGGGCTTCATGGCGAACAGGCCGCAATGCGCGGCCGGGCGCCGGAGCGAGCCGCCGCCGTCCGTGCCAATCGCCAGCGGGCCAATACCGGCCGCGACGGCTGCTGCACCGCCGCCCGTCGAGCCGCCAGGCGTGCGATCGAGCGCGTGCGGGTTGCGGGTGACCCCGAACAGAGAATTGCCCGTGTAGCCTTGCACGGTGAACTCGGGAACATTGGTTTTGCCGAACAGCACGCACCCGGCTCTCCGCAGCCGGGCCACTGCAGGCTCATCGCCGTCAGGAATGAAGCCGGCGTGAAGACGACTGCCCCAGGTGGCCGGCATACCCTGGACGAATAGGTTGTCCTTGATCGTGACCGGGACCCCATCCAGCGACGAGCAAGGCACCCCCGCCTGCCAGCGCTCGGTCGAGCCGGCGGCGGCGGCGGTCGCCCCCTCGCGATCAAGTGTCACCACGGCGTTCACCGCCGGGTTCACGGCATCAAGCCGCCCAAGTACCGAGCGCAGAGCCTCGGATGGCGTGAACCGGCCCGCTGCGTAGCCGGCCACCAGTTCGCCCGCCGTGAGCGACCAGAGCGGCGACCCCAATTCCATGATCAAACCCCCATCACGCCGCTGCCGACGCGCAAGGTCGGCGTCGGTGAAAATCCTGACCCGGATGAGCACCCGAACACGACCGCCTCCGACGCCGTGCCAGCCTCGGCCAAGCGACCGAGGGCCGGGATCGCGCCTTTCGCGACGCAATAGGCGTTTTAGCGGAAGGTGTCGCCGACGAGGATGGTGGGCGGTCTGCACGGGCGACGGTCAGGGCGCTGGCGATCCCCTGGTCACTCGGCAACAAACGGACGCCGACGAATCAAGTGTATCGCGGGAAAGCTGTGCAGCCGGTCCAGGTGGTCAGCATCTGCTATGAACCATCGATGCCTGCCGGCCAGCCCATGCGCATTTTGATTCTGGCGGACGACCTCTCCGGCGCCGCCGATTGTGGCGCGGCTTGCGTCGAGGCCGGGCTCGACACGCTCGTGTTGCTCGACACAGACGAGGCTGCGGGCGACGCACAAGTGCTGGCGGCGGATCTGG
Organism: uncultured Alphaproteobacteria bacterium; assembly: GCA_963757115.1. Taxonomy (GTDB): domain Bacteria; phylum Pseudomonadota; class Alphaproteobacteria; order Acetobacterales; family Acetobacteraceae; genus CAVWQV01. The sequence continues at coordinate 150,505 of CAVWQV010000018.1, forward strand.
ACAGCCGTGGCCTGGGCGCCGCGGAGGCGCGTGCCGTCACGCGGCTCGCAGCAGATCGGCTGCTTACCCCTGGGGACCTGCTGTTCAAGAAAATCGACTCCACCCTGCGCGGCAACCCAGGTCCCGAGATCGCGGCGGCACGCGAAGCCATGGACGCCGTCACCCCGCGGTACGGGGCGGTGCTGGCCTTGGTTGCTCCCGCTTTCCCTGGAACGGGCCGTATCACCCGCAACGGACGCGTCCTGGTCCACGGGGTGCCGCTGGAGCACACCGAAACCTGGCGGCGTGAGGGGAAAGGGGTGGACCCGGACCTCGCGGTGATGCTGCGCACTGCCGGGATCAAGACAGGCAACGTGCCTTTGAAAGTGATCCGGGGAGGCGAGTTGGAGGCTACGCTGCGGCAGGCAGTGGCCGATGAAAACGGCGCCGTGGTGTGCGACGCCGAGACCGACGGCGACCTGGCCCGCATCGCCGCCGCCGGCGCTGCGCTCGGCCCCGCGGTAGTCTGGGCCGGCTCGGCTGGGCTCGCGCGCCACATGGCGGCCCTCACGGCAACGAGCTTGTCTGGGCAACGGGGCCGATCCTCCTTCGCAGCCACCCGTCGCCAGGGTCCCATCGTCGCTGTGGTCGGCAGCATGTCCGCCGTGGGACGGGCGCAGGTGTCGGCGCTCGCAGGGTTGGCTGGTAGTCTGGCCATCACCGTCACACCGGAGGTACTCTCAGCCCCCCACGCCTCGCCGCGCTGGGCTGCAACCGAGCAAAGACTGGGTCAAGCGCTCGAGACGACCAGGGACGGCGGCCTCCTCATTGTTTCCATCGGTGCCGAGCCGGAAGAACGAGCGCCGGGTCGGCTATTGTGTGCCGCGCTCGCAGGGCTCCTTGCGCAGAGTGTGGGATGCATCGGCGCCCTGGTCGCCGCCGGCGGGGAGACGGCGCGGGCGGTGCTGACTCACGCGGGCGGCACGGGATTGCGACTGGTCGGCGAGATCGAGCCGGGCGTGCCGCTTGGCATGGCGATGGGAGTGCCGGGAGCGCCCCTGCCCGTGGTGACGAAGGCTGGCGCCTTCGGTGACGAGGGGACGTTGGTACGCTGCGTGCGGGCAATGCGGGCCCTACCCCTCGGGTTCGCCGCGGGTCCGCAGGATTACGGACGTGAAGCAGGTACCGACGGCTAAGAAGGAGGACGGGCGATGAGTGACGACGCGCGGCCGATAGTGGCGCTCACGATGGGTGACGCTTCCGGGGTCGGTCCTGAGGTGATCATGAAAGGGTTGGCACATCTCGCAGCGTACGAGCGCTGCCGCCCCATGGTGGTCGGCGATGCGGCGCGGCTCCGCGCCGCGGGCGCGGTCGCCGGTGGCAAGGCGGGGGCGCTGGAAGTGCGAGCCGTGACCGGACCGGAGGAGGGGCGTTACGCCCCGGGAACGGTGGACTGCCTCGACCTCGGCCTGATCCCGCCGGGCCTGCCTTGGGGCGAGCTCTCGCCCGTTGCGGGCGACGCGGCCTTCCAGTTTCTCCGCACGGCGACGGAGCTAGCCGTGGCCGGCCGCGTGGATGCGATCTGCACCGCGCCGCTGAACAAGGAAGCACTGCACATGGGGGGGCACCGCTATCCCGGACATACGGAGATGCTGGCTGCACTCACGGGCACGCCCGAAGTCAGCATGATGCTGATGACGCCGAAGCTCCGGGTTATCCACGTCACGACCCATGTCGGCCTGCTTGACGCGGTCGAGCGCATCGAGCCTGGCCTGGTCGAGCGCACGATCGCCCGCGGGCGAGAGACTTTGGTGCGGGCAGGCCTCATCGCGCCTCGGATCGGCGTGTGTGCCATCAACCCGCACGCGGGCGAGCATGGGCTGTTCGGTCGCGGCGAGGAGGCGGCGAAGATCGTTCCTGCTATCGAGCGGTGCCAGGCGCGTGGCTGGGATGTGCAGGGACCATTGCCGGCCGACACGCTGTTCTTTCGCGCAGGGCGGGGCGACTTCGACCTCGTGGTCGCGATGTACCACGACCAGGGACACGGTCCGGTGAAGGTGCTGGGCATTGAGGCCGGGGTGAACGTCACCGTGGGTCTGCCGGTGGTTCGAACCAGCGTAGACCACGGCACCGCCTTCGACATTGCCGGCACCGGCCAAGCCGACGAGCGAAGCTTGCTGGAGGCTCTCCGCCAGGCATCCGAGCTTGCACCGCGAAGGGTCGATGCGGGCGCCGAAAAAACCCCAGCTTCGGTTTGAACGGGGATACCGGCACACGGACGGGTGCGACCGGAACTCCCTCGGTGATCGCGGACTCAGGGAGGCGCTGCGGCAGGCTCTGTGACCGCGACTGACCCTTCCCTGACCTGAGGCGTCTGCGTTCCGTGGCCTGTTTCGTAGCTCGCCAGCGCGGCGCCATATTGATCGCGCCCGGCGTCGAGGAGGGCTCCAATCCTGGCGTAAACCTGGGCAATCGTGAGCGCACACCCTCGGCTGATGAACAGTCCTGTGTTTGGTCTCGTGATGGAGCCGACCACGTCCACGCTGGGCACGTCCGGATGCTGTCGTAGGGCAGCTAAGAATCGGGCGGCGCCATCTGGTCCGAGCACGTGCAGCAAGTATAGGTCGGCCGCCGCAGCGTGCTGACCCAAATCTCGCTCCAAGGTCCCCCGAAGGTGCGTCATGCGGTCGGCGGCCATCGCGGCCGAAAGTCTCGGGTCATCGCGTAGCCGCAAAATGGCTTTCAGAACCGCTGGGCGATCAACGGACAGACGACCCGATCGGTTCTTCCGGACTGCATCTGCGTACTCCGTCAGTCCATGCTGCGCGCCAAACTCCCGGACGACCTCCAACCAGGTGTTTCGCGTGAACTGTAGCAGACCGCGTGCCGTGGAAAGTCGGTTCTGGGCTTCTGGCTGAAAACGGCTTTCAGCCCGCGCTATGGCAAGCAGAAGAACGGGATCGAGCTCCACGGCTTGGACAGCTTGGTGCACCGCCGCAATCACCTCGGGCGAGGCTGCTAGCGTCCCGGAATCCTCCCGAGGCGCAATGTCCTGGGCTCGGCAGGCCGGCAGTTTCATCCAGCCCGAAACGCGCTGGCGTTCGACGCGGCGCGGGGCGCTAGATCTTATCCGCATGCCGTGGCGGCGGTGCTCGCTCCCAAGATGCGAGGCGTGATGAGCGAGACTTGCGCTGACGCGCTGCGCGGCAGAGACGGTGTGCGAACCCTTAGTCAGAAATACGCTCAGCACGACGACAGCTATGCCCCGGAAGAGTCGCGCGGGCTTTGCGCGTTTCGCGCCTCGGCTGGTCTGGGCCGGCTTGTTGAAAACACAGCAGAGTTGCTGCGGGTGGCAGACCACCGCCGCTGAAGAGACCAAGGACAAGAGGCGCAGTTCCAGGACTGGAGTGGACGATGAGTTGATCAGCCGCTGCGTTGCGCAGCCTACAGAGCGACAACGAAACGATCACAAGGGGTGAACCAGGCAAACGGAAACCATCCGGAATCTGATTCTCACCACTACGTGAAAGTTGCCGATACCAAGGGTTGAACATCACCGCACCAGTGACGATCATCGCGCGTCTTTACAGTCGTAGTGCAGCGCACCTCCTCGAGAGCGGCCCAAAGACGGTTCGGGATCTCGAGAATAGCTACTTCAGATGGCGCCGAGATTATTAGGGCGGTCTGGCCTCTATCCAGGCCTACTTCGCCGGACAGTCGGGCTCCTCGGCGAACATGTAGGCTCGTACGTGCAGGATGTGCTCCCGAAGTCGCGCCCGCGCGCCAGCTTTGTCGCGATGCCGAAACGCGTCGATGATCGCGCGGTGTTCCGTTTGGAGCCTGGTCCGACGCTCGGCAGTCATGCTCCGCGCCTTCAGCTGACCCCATTCCGCTTGCAGTCTGATCCTGGCCAGCGCGCGGGCCATCGCAATCATGGTCTGGTTGCGGGTCGCAACCGCGATCGCATCGTGGAGTGCGGCGTCCCAGACCTCGAAGCCTGCGACGTCCGCGGCATCGTCGGCGTTCCTCACGCATTCGTCCATGCGGTCGAGGTCCGCTTGGCTCGCGCGCGCGACAACGAGCGGCGCGAACTCGGGCTCGAACACCAGCCGGCATTCGAGCACGTCGGCCGGGCTGGCGCCCGCGATGCTGGTCAACTCCATAACATCCGGTGCCAGTGCGGCCCCGAGGGCCTTGAACGTGCCGCGGCCCACGTAGCGGCAGATCAAGCCTTCGCTCTCAAGGGCCTGCAACGCGCGCCGCACCGTGTTGCGCGCCAGGCCGTGTCGCGCGCCGAGTTCGCGTTCGGTCGGCAGTCGGTCGCCACTTTGCCAGCGGTTCGACAGCAGTTCGCGCCGGAGCATTGCAGTCAGAGCGCCGGCATCGCCGCGCTCGCGCGCACCGATGTTCGAGGCAAACCCTGCCGTCGCTCGGTCGTCCATACTCACCGATCTGGCAATTGACTTGCTGAACCAATAGCCGCCAGATTGGTCAGCAACAAGGGCAAACGACCCCAAATTGGTCCAGAATGGTATAAGGGAGGAGGACGCGCCATGAAGCTCGCGACGGTGCTGCACGAGGGGCGGCCCACGGTGGCGATCGTCGATTCGGGCAAAGAACTCTTCTGGCCACTGGACGAAGCCGTACCCGGCCTCCCCGAGCGCATCGCCGGCGACATGGTCGCTGCCATCTCGCATCTTGGCAGGGTGTCCGGCCTCGCCGCGCCGGGCGCGTCCGGACACCCTCTTGACCGGGGCAAGCTACTCGCCCCCATCCCGTCGCCTCCGCACAACATCATGTGCGTGGGCAAGAACTACCACGCCCATGCGCACGAGTTTACGAGGAGCGGCTTCGACGCGGGTGCGTCCGCCGCAGACGCTGTGCCGGAGCACCCCATCATCTTCACCAAGCCCTCGTCGTCCATCGCGGGCCCGTTCGACGATATTCCGCTATGGCCGGGGCTCGACGAGGCCGTCGACTACGAAGCGGAGCTGGCGGTTGTCATCGGTCAGGGCGGTCGCTTTATCCCGCGCGAGCGGGCGATGGCGCACGTGTTCGGCTACACGATCCTGAATGACGTGACGGCGCGCGACCTGCAGCGCGTCCACAAGCAGTGGTTCCTGGGCAAGGGCATTGACGGCTTCGGGCCGATGGGGCCGTGGATCACCACCGCCGACGAGGTGGACCCCACCGACCTGCGCGTCACCTGTCGCGTCAACGGCGAGCTGCGCCAGAACAGCAGCACCTCGGACCTGATCTTCGACGTGCCCAAGCTGATCGAGACGATCTCGCGGAGTGTGACCCTGTCGCCCGGCGACGTGATCGCGACCGGAACGCCGGAGGGTGTAGGTGTAGGCTTCAATCCGCCGCGCTTCCTCAAGGATGGCGACGTCGTCGAAATCGAGATCGCGGGCATCGGTGTGATTCGCAACCGCGTCCGCCGCATGGGCGCGGAGGAGCGACAAGGCGCCCGCGATGCCGCCGCTTGAGAAGGGGAGGGGCCGGTGAGGGAGGTGGGCAACAGCAGCGGCAGGTTCGTCGAGGAACTGGGCGGAAGAGGCGACACTCTCATCCTGGTGCACGGCCTCGGCGGTAGCACGAACACGTGGTTCCCGCAGTCGCAGGTCCTCAGGCGCGACCTGCGGCTCGTGGCCTACGATCTCGCCGGCTCCGGGCGTACCCCGGTTCGGGACAGCATCACGATCGCTGGCCACGTCGATGACCTGCTCGACGTGATGCGCGAGGCAGCAGGCAACGACCGGGTGCACTTGGCCGGGCACTCGCTCGGGACGATCATCTGCCAGCATGTCGCGGCCCAGCAGCCGGACCGGATCGCCAGCCTCGCGTTGATCGGCCCATTTCCGGAGCCGCCCGAGGCCGCGCGTACGGCGCTCCGGGACCGGGCGGCGAAGGCTCGGGCGGAAGGGATGCGCGGCATCGCCGACGCGATCGTCGCCGCTGGTACGGCGGACGACACGAAGGTCAACCAGCCCGCGGCGGCGGCCTTCGTGCGGGAAAGCCTTATGGCGCAGCTTCCGGAAGGCTACGCGCGTAATTGCGACGCGTTGGCCGAGGCAAGGAGTGCCGATCTGTCGCGAATCGCGTGCCCAACTTTGCTGATAACCGGCGACCAGGACCGCACCGCGCCGCCCGACGTCGGCCGGGCCATGGCGAGCGCGATCCGCGGTGCGGAGCTGCAGGTGCTCTCCGGATGTGGCCATTGGGCGACCGTCGAGCGCGCTAAGCAGGTCAACTACGCGCTGACCGCGTTCTACGCCCGGCAGCGCCAACCTCAGCGGGCTAGCGCGTGAGCAGCGGGCGGGTCTTCGTTTGCACCACCTGCAACCGCTACGCCGCCACGCCGACGGGGCAGGCGACGCCGGGCCAGCGTCTAGCGCAGGCCATGAAGCAGCATGCGGCGAAATGCGGGGGAACCGTCGCGGTGCGCACAGTGGAGTGCCTGAACGGCTGCCCGCACCCGTGCACGGCGGCCCTGCGTTCGCCAGGCAAGATGGTTATCCGCTTTTCCGAGCTGACCGCGGAGGACGCTCCCGCCCTGATCGAGGCTGCCTCGCGCTACGCCGAGATCCCCAACGGTGATATCTCGCCAGACGCGCTCCCGGCCTCGCTTCGTAGCAAAGTCTCCGACCGGGTGAGCGTGAGAGTGGCCTGAGGCCGAACGAGTTGAGGCTGGCAGCGAACGAAGACAACAAGAGACGGAGGCAATGATGCCGAGGACGCTATTCACCGATGTGATGATCTTCGAGGGCACGAACAGGGATCTGGTGCCTGGCGAGGTGTTGGTGCAGGGCAACCGCATCCACGCCGTTGCGAACCCGGGCGAGAGCCTGCCGCGTGAGGGCTGCGAGGTCATCAATGCCGGGGGCGCCACCCTGATGCCCGGGATGGTCAATACCCATTGCCATCTGACTTACAACAACGGCACCACGGTCGCGGAGCTGACCGCGCTCCCCGTCGAGGAACACGTACTGCTGACCATGCACAATGCCAAGCAGGCGCTGGACATGGGCTTCACCGCCGCCGTCGGAGCCGCGTCGGCGAAACCGCGGCTAGATATTGTCATCCGCAACGAGATCAACAAAGGCAAGATCCCCGGCCCTCGCCTGCTCGCGGGATCGCCGGAGTTGACTGTGACGGGTGGGCTCGCGGATGACAACCAGCTGGACGCCAAGCACCCGTCCATCTCGATCATCTGCGACTCGCCCGACGAATTCCGGAGGGTGGTGCGGGCCATGATCCGCGAGGGCGTGGACCTCATCAAATTCAACAACTCGGGCGACAGCTTCTGCTATCCGCGCATGGCGGCCTACGACAACCCGATGACCGAGGCAGAGGTCGCCGCGATCTGCGACACCGCCAACAACATCGGCAAACGCCTGGCCGCCCACGCCCACGCCGACAGCTCGGTGCGGCAGTGCATGAAGTACGACGTGGAGTTCATTTTCCACGCGAGCTTCGCCACGGATGAAACGATCGAGCAGCTCGAGCGGGTCAAGCATAAGCACTATGTCTCCCCTGCTATCGCCGCGCGCTACAACACGACCTACGAGGCGAAGGATTGGGGCATCACCACCGATGTCGCCGAGATGATCGGCAACAAGCGCGAGCTCGAGGCCGGCATCGAGGTGATGACGAAGATGCACAAGGCCGGCATCAAGGTGCTGCCGTTTGGTGACTACGGCTTCGCCTGGCTGCCGCAGGGCACCGAGGCGCGCGACCTCGAGCACTTCGTCAACCTGTTCGGCTTTGAACCCTGGGAAGCGCTGCGCTCGGCCACGGCCTATGGCGGCGAGGCATGGGTCGGCAAGTCGGGCGAGAAGATGGGCCGCGTGGCGACGGGCTATCTCGCGGACGTCCTGCTGGTGGACGGCAACCCCTTGCACGACCTAAGCCTGCTGCAGGACCGCAACGCGCTGCTCGCGATCATGAAGGACGGCCAGTTCCATAAGCCGTTCCAGGGCCGCGCCGCCGGGCAGCTGCTCGCGGCCGAATGAGGCGGGGGCGGGTCGGTGTGCCGACCCGCCGCGTCCGCTTGCTAGCCAACACTCTCGATCCTGACACGGAAAGTGCGAGGGACATGCACCGTAGACAGTTGATAATCGCCGCCGGCGCTGCCACCGCGGCAGCCGTTGTTCGCGGCCGAGCGGCGCGCGCTGCCAGCTCCGACGCCGTGATCGGCTTGTCGAACGGCTACTTCGGTACCGAGTGGCGTAATCAGATGATCGCCGCCGCCCAGGAGCAGTTCGACGGCTACAAAGCGGAGGGCAAGGCCGGCAAGTTGGTGGTTCAGCAAGCGGGTGCGGACGTCAACCAGCAGATCCAGGACATCCGCAACATGATCCGCCAGGGTGTCGCGGTGATCACGGTCAACGCCAATTCGTCCGTGGCGCTGAACGGCGTCATCAACGAGGCGAAGCGAGCGAACATTCCGGTCGTGTCCTTCGACCAGGCGGTCACGAACCCCTATGCAGTCAACGTCACGGTCAATCATTACGAGTGGGGCAAGCGGTACGCGGACTGGATCGTGACCACGCTCGACGGCAAAGGGAAGGTGGTAGTGCTGGACGGCATCCCCGGCCACCCTGCGGCCGAGGCCCGCAAGAAGGCCGCGCTCGATACGTTCAAACAGCATCCCGGGATCGAGGTGGTCTGGTCCGGCTACGGCATGTGGGACCATGCGAAGGCGCAGAGCGTCATGGCGACCGTGATCGCGGCACAGCCCGAAATCGACGGCGCGTTCGTCGAGGACTCCATGGGGCTTGGCGTGCTGCGTGCGTTCCAGAACGCGCGTCGCAAGATCCCGGCGATGACGGGAGAGGCGCAGAAGGCGTTCCTGCTCGCGTGGAAGGCCGAACTGGATGGCGGCACAGACATGAAGGCATTTGCGCAGCCGAACCCGCCGGACATCAGCCGCAACGCCATCGGCATCGCGGTGCGGCTGATCGCGGGGCGCAAGCTGAAGCCGCAGCCCGACAACACGATCTACTACCCGATCCACCAGAAGGTCACGCGCGACAATCTCGATGAGATTTTCGCCGGAATGAAGGACAAGCCGGACAGCTACTTCCTGGCCGAGTGGTTCTCCGAAGGACAGCTCGACGCCCTGTTCACTTAACGCGCGCCATGGGGCTGCTCGACGCGCGCGGGATCATCAAGCGGTTCGGCGGCATCACGGCACTCGACGAAGCGGAGCTGGAAGCGCATTCGGGTCGAACGCTCGGGCTGCTCGGGGCGAACGGCTCGGGCAAGTCCACGCTCTCGAGGATCATCGCCGGCGAGATCAGCCCCGACGCGGGCCGCATCCTCTACGATGGGCAGGAGGTTGCGCACGGCTCCCCGCATGCTGCGGCTGCGCGAGGCATTGTCATCGCCCACCAGCATCCGAGCTTGGCCCCGGACCTGCCGGTTTGGGAGAACCTGTTCCTGGGCGCCGAGCGGTGTGGCGCAGGCGGCTTCGTCAAGCGGCGCGATTCCCGCCGCGCCGCTCGGGCGTTGCTGGACCAACTCGGCGCCTCGGTGGACGTGGATCAACCTGCCGGGATGCTGACCGCGGCCGGGCAGCAGATGGTGGAGATCGCCCGCGCCCTGTCCCGCCGCCCCCGGCTGCTAATCCTGGACGAGCCAACGGCCGCCCTGTCGGCGCCGGAAGTCGCGCGCCTATTCGCCGCCGTTAAGACAATGACCGAGTCGGGCGCCGGGGTGATCTTCATCTCGCATCGGTTGCAGGAGGTCGAAGAGATCTGCGACAGCATCCTCGTGCTGCGCAACGGCCGCGCCGTAGGCGCTTGGGACACCTCCGGGGAACTGGACGAGCGGCGCATCATCGAGCTGATGACCGGCGATCCCGAGGCCGCGGCCGCGGCTGCTTGCGCATCGCGCAGTTGGCGAGGTGATGCTTCGCTTGGAAGGCGTGCGGTCCGGCGCCGAGGTCCGCGGCGTCGATCTCGAACTGCGGCGGGGCGAGATCGTCGGCCTGGCTGGACTTCAGGGGCAGGGGCAAGAGGAGCTGCTGGAGGCGGTCGCCGGCTTCCGACGCCTGAGCAGCGGCGCCATCCTGCACCGGGGCGAGCGCGTCGTGCCGCGTTTGCCGCTCGACATGATCCGTCGGGGTGTTTGCCTCGTACCCAACGATCGTCATCGCCAAGGCTTGTTCATGACCGAGACCGTGGGCGAGAACCTCGGTTTTGTACGTGTCTGCCTGGCGCGCCGGCCCTGGCGCCTCCCGCTTGTCGAACTGCGCGCTTTTGCCGCCGAGGCCATCCGTCGCCTGCTCATCAAGTCGGACGGGCCGGGGCAGTCGATCTCCACCTTGAGCGGGGGGAACCAGCAGAAGGTCGTCATCGGAAAGTGGCTGGCGGTGCAAATCAGCGTGCTGCTGCTCAGCGACCCGACCAAGGGCGTGGACGTCCATGCGCGGTCGGAGATCTATGCGGCGCTTGGTGATCTTGCCGCTCAAGGCAGCGCGGTCCTGGTGTTCGCGTCCGACGTCCAGGAGTTGCTGGCCCATTGTGACCGCATCCTGGTGATGTACGAGGGCCGAATCGTCGAGACGCTTGTCGGCGGCGCGATGAGCGAGGAACGCGTGATGGCGGCGGCGTTCGGTAAGGCGGCGTGACCGGGAGCCGCTTGTGGGCCGAGCTACGACGCAGCGGTGTCGTGCCCGCCCTCGCCATGCTGGGTGTGGTGATCGGCCTCAACGCGTGGCTGCAGCCGGGCTTCTTCGGCCGAGCCTCGCTCGAAAGCAACATTGCGACGTTCGCGCCGACCATCCTCGCCTGCGTGGCGCAGGCCGTCGTCGTGCTGAGCGGCGAGCTCGACCTGTCTCTCGGCGCGGGGGTATCGCTGATCAACTGCGTGCTCGCCTCCGTCCCGGCCGAGGCGGTCGGCGGGGTGGGCGTCGTCGCCGCTCTCGCCTTGGCGTTGTCCCTGGTGCTCGGGGCAGTGAACGGGTTGCTGGTCGCGTATGCCGGACTGCCTTCGCTCATCGGCACCTTCGCCACCGGCGCCATTTGGTATGGGGCCGCGCTCGCAATCATGCCTCAGCCCGGCGGCGAGATCGCCGCGTCGCTCGGGGATTTCTACTCGGGCGATGAGGCGGGCTTGCCGGTGCCATTGCTGATCGTCGCCGCGGCCATGCTTGGTTGGCTGCTTCTCGAACGGCATCGGCTGGGGCGACGCCTTCTCGCCGTCGGCAGCAATCCCGCTGCCGCATTCCAGGCAGGCGTTCCCGTGCGGCGGATGAAGCTGCTGGCTTACCTGATGGCGTGGGCGCTGGTCTTTCTTTCGGCGCTCGCGATCTCCTCGCAGACCCTGTCGGGCGACGCCCAGCTTGGGCAGGCCTACACCCTGACCTCGGTCGCCGCGGTCGTGATCGGCGGCATCTCGCTCGCCGGCGGGCGCGGTTCGCCCTGGGGTGCACTGATCGGCGCTCTGGTGCTCGGTTTCATCGCCAACGTGATCTACTTCGCCGGCGTGCCGAGCATTTGGCAGGAGTTCTTCAAGGGTTTGGTGATCGTGGCGGCGCTGGCCTTCATGGTGCTCGAGCAGCGGCGGGTCGTGGCATGAAATCGCAGGCGTGGCGTGCGGTGCTGCTGATCGGCGTCGCGATCGCGCTGCTGTTGGTGGGTCAGGTCGTGCTGCCGGGGTTCCTCGGAGCCGGGCAGATTGCCAATCAGCTCAAGATCGCGGCCTTCCTCGGCCTGTTCGGCTTATGCCAAACGGTGGTGATCGCGGCGGGCGGCCAAGGGCTCGATCTGTCGGTCGGTGCGGTGGCGACCCTGGGCGGCATCCTCGGAGCGGCCGTCGCACAGGGTGCGGACCTCTTGACGCCGGCCGGCGGAGCGGCCGCCGCTTTCGCCGGGCTGATAGTGGGCGCCATCAATGGCGTAGGCGTCGCGGTTCTCGGGATCCCGCCCCTCGTGGCCACGCTGGCCGTCGCGAGCGTGGTGAACGGCGGCCTGATAGTGGCGGTATCAGCAATTAAGCCATTCGACTCGGCGAGCGCCGCCCTGGTCTCGCTTGCCGGACGCGCGACCGGCGGACTGCCAAATGTCGTCCTGCTGTGGGCAATAGTTGCGGCCGCGGCCATCTGGTTGCTGCAGCGTTCGGCCTGGGGGCGGCGATTGTGCGGTACGGGTGCCAGCTCCACCGTGGCGCTGCTCTCGGGCACGCGCGTGCGGGCCGTGCGTGTCGCCGCCTACGCGATCAGCGGCGTCCTGGCGGCCTTCACCGGCTTTCTGCTGACCGGCTACGTGGGCCAAGCCTTTCTTGGGCTGGGCAATGCGTATGTACTGACCAGCATCGTCGTGGCCGCGGTCGGCGGCGTGGCTCTGGTCGGAGGGCGGGCACCCTACTTCGGGGTCGCCGCGGCGGCCATCATGCTCACGGTGCTTGTCAGCCTGCTCACAGCCATCAACATCGGCGAGGCCGGAAGGCAGATTGTTTTCGGTGCCACTCTTCTCGCCTTCTTGCTGCTCGACCGCATTGTGGGCGGGCGGCGGACTGGATCGTGAGTAGTCGGCCGGAGACCTTCGATACCTCGACGTCAGCGCATGCTTAAGGCAACCCGGAGCCCATTCGCCAGATAGCGGACATTCGCGTCGTAGAAGTTCCGGCTCGTTACCGTTACGTCCGCCGGAGTATTGTTCCACGATCCTCCGCGCAGCACATGCTTCGAGCAGGACGGGTTGCGCCATGCGGCGCCGTCCGGAGGTGCGCCATGATAAGAGGCGTGCCAGCAATCATCGACCCACTCCGCGACCCCGCCCTCCATGTCGTAGAGGCCCCACGGATTGGGCGGATGCGAAGCATGCGCCGGAGGATGCAGTGGGTCCCGGGGCCCGCCGCAACCCTCGCAACTTGCCTTGCCGGGGAGCATCTGGTCGCCCCAACTATAGCGCGACGTGGTCCCCGAGCGGGCGGCATATTCCCATTCTGCCTCGGTCGGAAGCCGGTAGGGTTTTCCGGTCAGCTTGGCGAGCCATTCGACGTACTGCACGGCATCGTCCCAGCTCAGGTTCGACACCGAGGTCTGGTCGGGGGCCGCCACCGGCTGCGCCGGCTTATACTGACAGGCCCCGGCGGCCGCGCAGGCGTCCCATTCCGCACGGGTGACCTCGAACTTGCCGATCGCGAACGCACCGACTCGCACCATATGGGAGGGCTTTTCGCTCGGATCCGCAGCCGATCCCATTGTGAAGCTGCCTCCCGGCAGCGCTACCATGACGGGGCAGTTCTCGCAGTCTCGGAAAACGCCTGACGCCTGCCGCGACCCCGTCGGCGGGGGGGCTTTGGGAGGTGTCGGCGAAGGTGCGGATTGCAGCGCCAGGCCACCCGGGCTGGGACGCGGAACCTGAGCTTGTCCCGAGCCCGGTGGCTGCGTCGGTGAGATCGGCGCGGGGGAGGGCGCGGGCTTCGCCGCCTGCGTGGGCGGAGCCGAAGTTCGGGGAGCGTTGGACTCGGCCGGCGCGGTCCCGCCGATTATGCGCAGGCGGTCGCCGAAGACGTATCCAGTCTTGCCGTCGGACAGAAGCACGCGGAACCACTGGGTTCCCGCAACCCGCCCCGTAGCCAGCGTGCGCTGGCCCTTCTCGACCAGCCCGACAGGCGGCGAGGTTGCGGTCGGCTCGGCATGCGCGATAGCCGTGTCGAGCACCTCGATAGGTTCTTCCACGTCGATGATCGACTGCGCCTGATTGACGCAGACGATAGTCGATGGCGTTTCCGTCGGCCGGCTCTGGTGGGCGAATTCGTTGAGGGCGGCGGCCTTCGATTTTAGTGCCGCGCTGCACGCCTCGAAGGTTGGGTAAGACACGTCCGGCTCTGCTTGCACCAACTGGCAGTTGGCGCCGCTGCACATCAGGACTGCGATGACGAAGCCGATCATGTGACGGGCAGCGTTTTTTGCTGCTGGCCGACGGTCGCGCCCGTGCGCCCTGATATCCCGAGCGCTGAGGAGATCACAGCAGGCATCTCTTCACGACCCGTTCCCCCCGGAAAACGGTCATTTTTGTGGCATGTCGATAACCCGGGCGTCCACGGCAATCCGCGTGCCGTCGCCGCCCGTGCGGTCGAGGGCGGATTTGAGGTCGCCGAGATAGGCCGACGCGAGCTCCCTGTCCGGCCGCTGGCCCATGAGCAATGGGGTCGACGCCGCAATGGCGGTCAGAAGAGCGGCACCGGGCGGCCCCTCGATGGCCTGGCCGCGAATCGCCGTCGTGCTCCGGGCGGCGGCAAGCGTCCGTCCGAGATCGAGATGCAGCACCATCCCGTCGTTCGTGAAGAGGTCGACCAGCACGCTCGCCGGGAAGTCCGGGGCCGTCACGGTGAGGCCGGACGATCGCCCCCCGCCGCCGGCGGCGCCGTTGCCGAGGGACACGGCCACCGACGGCCCAGAGGATCGCGCCTCGCCCCTGATCGATTGCAGCACGGCGAGGGCCGAGCAGTACGGCCCTTCGAACCGGCGCAGATCCCATGTCACGGCCAAGTTTGGCATCGCGCGCGCGATCACCCCGCGCACGAGGCTCTGCACCGCCATCGAGGACGCCTCGCCCAGCGCCGTGATGCCATTTAGTCGCAGGCCGGTCTCGGTCATGGTGGCGGTGAAGAAGGTGCAGGGCGCGGATTTTAGCGCACCCGCAACTATGTTGTCGACGCGGGAGGGCGCGAACGCGGGCGCGATCCCGGACTGGTGGTTCGCGGGCTGGTCGGCCGAGTGATACCGCACGAACCCGGCGATGCACGACAAGGTAACAACCGCAACCAAAATGCCGCCCAGCAGTCTGGCGCGGGAGCGGCGCGCATCAGGCGGTCCTAACAACGCGTTGACGGCCGGCCCCACCCACTGGACGCGGCGCTGACCCTGGATGGGATCGATCTCGGCAACGGGGGAAATCTTAGTGTTTCGTTTGCTCGGTTTCTTGCTCTCCGTTGCCCGCTCGATCGCCGCGGCGAAATCGCTCGCCGACTGGTAGCGAGCGTCGGGCGCCTTGGCGAGCGCCACCGCCAGCACCGCGTCCAGACCGGACGGAACCCGCTCCACGAATTGCGACGGGCGGGGAGGCGGGAGGAACACGATCTGGTGCATGATCGACGACGTGCTTCCCTCGAATGGACGTCGTCCGGTCAGCATCTCGAACAGCACAACTCCGGCCGCATACAGGTCCGATCTTCCATCCACCCGATCGCCCGTGACTTGTTCGGGCGCCATGTAGGCGGGGGTGCCGACCTGTGTCCCGTCCAGCGTGAGGCTGCTGCTCTCGAGATGCGCAATGCCGAAATCGGTGATCTTGACCGTGCCGTCTTCGGCAAAGACGATATTGGCGGGCTTGATGTCGCGATGCACGACATTGCGGCTGTGGCTATGCTGCAACCCGGCCAGCAGCCCGCGCATGACCCTGGTGATCTCTGGAAAGTCGAGCCGCTTTTGTTGCTGGATCACCGCCTGGAGCGAGGGCCCTGGGAGGAGTTCCATGACGATGAAGGCGGAGGCGCTCGCTTCACCGTAGTCGAAGGTGCTGACGATATTGGGGTGGTGTAACCGGCCCGCCGCACGCGCTTCCTGCTGGAAGCGGACGTATGTTTCGTGCTCCCGGTCCTCGATCGCTCGCTTCGGAACCACCTTTATCGCGACCGACCGCTCGAGGATTGGATCCCAGCCCTTGTAGACGACGCCGACCGCTCCCCGTCCAATCCTCCCGAGGACTTCGTATTTGCCTAGCCTTTGTCCCTCCATCCGGGCGTCGTCCGAACTATGCATCTTACAGAGACTTAGCAGGCTCCGGCAGCAGTCTCACTTGGTTTTCTCACCCTATGGTAGCACGATTGAGGTTTACTCGTCCGCCCAGCAACTTACGTTGCGGGCGCCGTACCTGCCCATGATCGCAGGCTTGGTCGTCAGAGCGGGATCGGTGAAAGCCGGGATCGGCCCACTTCTGGTCTGTTGTTGCCAAATTTTCCCAATTCGTGACCAGGGTCACAGAGGTCCGGGCAAGGGACCGGCTATTTACTGCGCACGATGAAGTTCAGAAGCACAGGAGAACTCAGATGCGCAAAACCCTCTTCGCCGCCGCCCTGCTTGGTTTCGGCCTGACCGTTGCCAGCGGCGTACCCCAGGCCGTCTACGACAGCAGCCAGCCGCACCCCCAGTTCCTGGCCCAGGGAGTGCCGGGATCGGTCTACCGGAGCGGGCAGCCGCATCCGCAGTTCGCTCAGGGCCTGCCCGCAGCCGTCTATGAGGGCAGCCAGCCGAAACCCCGGTTCCTCGCGCAAGGAATGCCGTCGTCGGTCTATCAGAGCAGCCAGGCAAATCCGAAGTTCGCGCAAAACGTTCCGGCCGCAGTCTACAACAGCAGCCAGCCGCATCCGCGCTTCAAGTCCACGACTAATTCCGCCGTCGGCTAACCAAGCAGAAAACCAGCTTGGAGCCGCGTGAGGTCCCAGCCTCGCGCGGCTCCAACAATCTTCCCACCGCCTATTTGTCGGCGTGACAATCGCCCAGGGAAAAGCCGCGGCATTCGAAAGAGGCGCGCGGCCGGTTGACTGTTCAGTATGCGATCTCCGTGACGAAGACCGGCCGCGTGGGCGACCCAGCACCGGCCCGGACAAGGTCGTCGTCGATGCGCTGGGCGCTGGATGATCCTGCCGATATCCTGTCGATAACGGCGACGGTCTGAAACCTCAACCGAAGGGGGATGTCATGGCAGGGGACCACCAGAACCTGATCCTGTTCGACGGCCTGGTTGTTAGCGACTGGGGATTGCCGATCTTCAAGGAAATGCGGCGCGGCGGTCTGACCGGAGCCAACTGCACGGTTTCGATCTGGGAGAACGCCGCCGAGACCATGCGCAACCTGGGTCAGTGGAATCGCTGGTTCCGCGACCATAGCGACCTGATCGTCAAAGCCAGGAGCGTGGAAGATATTCGGCGGGCGAAGATGGAGGGGCGCACGGCGATCGTGCTTGGGTTTCAGAACGTGTCGGCGTTCGAAGACCAGATCGGTCACGTCGAACTATTTCATGCCATGGGGGTCCGCGTCGCTCAACTGGCCTACAACACCCAGAACTTGGTCGGTAGCGGTTGCTACGAGCGACACGACGGCGGACTCGCCGATTTCGGCCGGGACGTGGTGGCGGAGATGAACCGTGTCGGCATGTTGTGCGACCTCAGCCATGTCGGCCCGGCGACGTCCCGGGACGTGATCGCGGTCTCCACAAAGCCCGTGTGCTACTCGCATTGTCTGCCCGCGGGATTGAAGGCACATCCCCGAAACAAGTCGGACGAAGAGATACGCCATATCGTCGATCGCGGCGGCTTTGTCGGCGTGACTATGTTCCCTCCCTTTCTGCCCAAAGGTGCGGCGTCAAACGTGGACGACTACGTTGCGGCCATTGGCTACGTGATCAACTTGGTGGGCGAGGATGCCGTCGGGATCGGGACGGACTTCACGCAGGGCCACGGTCAAGCTTTCTTCGATTGGATCACCCACGATAAGGGCAACGGGCGGAAGCTCACCAGCTTCGGCGAGGTCCTTAACCCCGAGGGCATGCGCACCCTTGCCGACTATCCTAATTTGCCCGCCGCAATGCGACGCGCTGGATGGACGGAAACCCGCATCATCAAGATCCTTGGCGAGAACTGGCTCCGCCTCCTGACCGAGGTCTGGGGCCGTTAGGCGGTGCCGTGTCCGAGTACCGTCGCAGCCGTCAGATGACGGTAATGCGGATCTTTCGCGAAACCACGGGCGGATCGAAGGGGATATGGTTGGCATCGCCCAGCACGAGCTGCAGCGTGTGTGGGCCCGGCGGTAGCTCAAGGCGCGCTTCGGTCTGGCCCGCGCCGAAATGCAGGTGCTTCTTGTCAGCGGGAATAGGCTCGTCGGGCTCAAGCGGGGCGTCGACGTCAATCAGCAGATGATGATGCCCCATATTCGCTGTCGTGTCCCCGGCATGCGTCACCCCCATGTTGCGCAGGCCGAACCGACACCAGAATGCCCCCTTGATGCGGTCGCCGTCGGTCGGCCAGATGATGTAGAGGTAGGCATCCTTCGGTGCGGGCGTCTTGCCGGCGAGAGCAGCGGCTGGCAGGAGTTGTAGCGCTGATATGATCGTCATGCGGCGTGTCAGCATCTTAGTTCCTTTCGGTCATGGCGAGCGTGCCAAACGCATCCCGTGAGTCGGGTAGCGTACTGATCCGTCATAAAAGTCCCGGCTCGCCGCCCGGGCGTCGCCAGCGTCGGTGCGCCAGGATCCGCCCCGCAGCACATGCTCCCGGCAATCAGGGCCAAGCCAAGCCGAACCGTCAGCGGGCGCGCCTCGATAGTCCTTGTGCCAGCAATCCTGAACCCATTCCGAGAGACCGCCGCCCATGTCGTGCACCCCGAATGGATTGGCTGGCAGGGCCCCGACCTTTGTCGGCTGAACCGCTTCGTACGGTCCTCCACATCCCTTGCAGTCGGCGAAGCCGGGCTTCATCGCATCGCCCCACCAGTATCGCGTCTCCGTGCGGCCCCGCGCCGCATATTCCCACTCGGCCTCGGTGGGCAGGCGATAGCGCCGCTGCGCTGCCTGCGAAAGCCAGCCGATGAATTGGTTGGCATCGATCCAACTCACATTGTTGACCGGCGCATCGTCGGGGCCGCTCGGCACATAGCTGCAGACCTTTGCCGTCACACAGGCGCGCCATTGTTGGACGGTCACCGGATATTTCGCGATGTGGAAGGGCCCGACAGTCACGCTGTGGACCGGCCGCTCCGACGGATCGTCGTTGCTCCCCATCCGGAACGTGCCGCCTGGGATGAGAACCATTTCGGGCTCGGCCCCTGCGGGTACGACATCAGCGTGCCCGACCTCCAGCCGAGGCAGGACGGCAGCGACCTGTTGTTCGGCGGCAGGCGCCGGCTTTGGGGCTGCTTGGGATGAAGTAGCCTCTTTTGGGGCCGGGTCGGCGGGGACCGGCGGCGTCGGCGTGGACGTAGCCGCGCCCGCGCTCCTGGCGGCCGGGGGCGGGGTGGCGCCCTCACCACCCCCGACGACGGGAGGAGCGGGGGTAAGCATCGTCGCCGAGCGAGAAAGCGGTTCCTTGGCCACTGCGATCAATTGTTCCGGTCGCTCCGCCAACTGCCGCCAAGCGTAAAATCCTCCGCCCAGTCCAATCGCAACGAGAATGGCCGCGCCCAACAGGCCTAGTCTCATCGTGCCGCCTCGCGCGGCCCTCGCCAGCGAGGCTGGATCCGGCAGCACCCGGTAGATCGGCACCGGGTCGGCGATGTTCTTCACTTTCCGATCGCCAAGCGACTGATAGCCGCAGACCAGCTTGTATCGGATCTGCTCGTAGACCCCGCCTGAGATGTAGATGTTCCCGGGCTCTGCGAGCTGTTCCAGCCGCGCCGCCACGTTGACGCCTTCGCCGTAGATGTCGTCCGGCTCGACAATGACATCGCCAAGATTCACCCCAATCCGGAAGCGGATCCACTGGGCGTTGGGTAGCTCCAGGTTACGGCCAACCATGCTCTGCTGAATAACGATCGCGCAGCGCACGGCTTCGACGGGGCTGTCGAACATAGCCAGGAAGCCGTCGCCACGGGTCTTGATGAGCCGGCCCCGATGTTCCGTGATGGTCGGGCCGATCAGCTCGCGGAAGAGGCCCTGCACCCGCACGTGAGTGCCCCTCTCGTCACTTCCCATCAGCCGGGTATAGCCCGCGATATCGGCGATCATGATCGCAGCGAGTCTGCGCGAGCTTTCACTCGACATGGCGCGCCTCGTTACACTTGGCGAGACTATAGCGGCGTATTTGGATTCACAGCAAACATCGCGGCACACGGGGTCGAGAAAGTCGGATGGGTCTAGCTCGCGGGCGGAACACTCCGAAGACTCTGCAGGGTCAGCCCGCCGCCGCTCGACCTCCCGCTCTCTCCGCTGGGCTTGGGCCCGATCCCTTCAGGCTTCGGGTGCCCAGCCCACTTGCAGCCCGGCCTCCAACAGTGTCCGGTCGTGATGGCCTGGTTACGCTGGGAGCGCAGGATTGGGCCTAATCTGCTTCCCTTGGATGTAAGACAGCTTACAACATCGGCCGATCGATTGCTGCCCGAGACATCCGTGCTATGCTAGCTCAGGCGGCTCGCAGCCAAGTCATTCTTCAGTTCGACCGTCACTCTGCCGTCACGAAATTCGGTTCAGGCAGTTTCACCTGCTCGGGATGAGGGCCGGCCAACAGCGCCACCCGGGCAATCCACGCCATCAAATCGAAATGGGCAGGCTTGCCGCCGAACAGGCGCTGACGCACTTCGGCAAGCAGCCCGGAGGCCGCCTCGAGCTGGCCGGCGCGTCCCGGGCCACGCGGTCGTCGCAAGGCGCTTGTCATCGGTGACCGCGGCCAGCGTCAAGACGAGAGCCGCCTCGTAATCGAGCAGTATTGGCTGCACGCGCGGTTTGCTCACCGGCAGGTCGGAATGGCAGAGCCGCCGGATTGAGTGGCCCAGACGCTCCGCAACACTGCCCAGTCAGCGGCGGCACTTTCATAGTCGCCCAGATCGTGCCGGATGCGCGCCCCGCATATAGTAATAGGGGACTTCGACGATCTGGTCCCGCGCGGCGAGATCGATCGCCTCCGACAGCAACGTCTCCGCTCTGCGATTTGCCAGCAGCTTTTCCGGTTCGCCGGCGGCATGGTTCAAGACTTCACCCGTCGTATCCACCGGGCGTACCACGGCCACGCGAGCGGCAAGGTATCGCTCGAAGGAGATTTCCCAGTTGGCCCTGCCGGTCGCCACGTACTGGGACGTGCGACGCACGGGCTCGCTCGCGACCGGCTGCAGATCCAAGCCATCCCAATCGATGCGCCAGCCGACGAAAGTGCCCTGGCAGCCGGGAAGCCGGTCCCCGGCCGTCAGCCAGGCCTCGTCCATTCCAGGCCGTCGCGCGGGGTCTCCTCGCACGATGGTGCTGAACTGCCCGTACGCCTTGCGCGGAACTCGTCCAAAAGCGCGCTCCGTGCCTGCCTTGGCGGGATCTAGTCCGAGTTGCTGCGCCGTCTCGGAGAGCCCGGCATCCCGACCTGACGATAGGAGATCGATCGCCCATTCAACATCGATCTTGTTGGACGCGGTGGCCTCCGCTAAGGCCGCATCAACCATCGCCATTCGCGTGCGCGTTTCCAGCCATTTGCCGAAAGTCGGCGTGAAGTGCCCGTCGTCAGCGTCGAACAAATGCTCCGCCAGATCGGGACTGAGGAAATGGTTGGTCTGCGATTGCACCGTCCTGGAGACCGGGCCCACGCGCGTGTCGCGACCATTGAATTCCATGCGCACGGTCTCGCCAGTCTTGGCGTCGGAGCAGAAGATAGTCCACGCCGAGATGTTCTCCGTAGCCTTCACGAGCTCGATCGCTTCCGCGAGCGAGCCCGCATCGCGCAGCAACCGTTGCTGGAGAAACGGTGCCAAGTCGCCACGGGCGCCGTCAAAGCGGAGCCGGTACTGCGTCGTCGAAAGCTGATGGAGCGACGCACTGATGCCGGCGTCGTTGATGCCGCTGATCCCGCCTGGATAGAGCAGTCCCGCGGTCCCGAACGCCACATATCGGTGGTGGGCGCCGCCCGGCCTCTCGTCAATCAGGAAGATCGTGGGCGCACTGTTCCAGTTGTAGAGATCGGCATCGAGATTACGCGCGTGCAGGTGGCGTCGGTCCTTGGTCAAGTCTCCTGGCACGCTGAAGCCTGTGCAGGCGATCCCCGATCGGCTCGCCGGGTGCGTCATGCGCGCGAGCGCCACGCCTAGGGTACCGCTCGCCTCAACGGCTCGCAGTGGGTTCATCAGCAGATCTTTGAGCGCCTTCTCTCCGCCCGTCTCCAGGCACAGCTCCACCGCTTCTGCGATCGCTCTTGCCTTCACCGCGAGCGAGGGAATCGCGACTCGCCGCGCAATACCGTCCGCGAGATCCTCGACCTCTATGGCGAGAGTTCGCGTCCGTCACTTGTTGCTGCGAGAACAACGGTGCCGCGACCCCGTCGCGATATCCCTGGCCTAGCGCCGCGATCGCATCACGGAATTCCGCACTTATGCCTTGCAGCACGCGGTCGGTTAGTGCGCGGAAGAGCATCCGCGCCGCTTCACTGGCCGGCAAGTTGCCAAGGTCAGTGCCGCGGCCGATTGAGCTCAGGATCTCCGGAAACACGCCGCGCTCAATCTCGGCAGCCAACAGCCGACCGTGATCGTATGCGCAGTCTTTGAGGCTGCCGCGCTGAACCAGCAGGTAGACATCCCGCCCGGCGACCTTCACGCGTCGCAGACGGCTATCCGCACGACCGATACCAGCAGGAAGTGTGACGGGAGGCAGGTCGAGTCCCTCGATAGTTTGTGGCATTGAACCCGTCCCCACTTTCTATTCATGTTGTCCAAACCTGGAACTTACCAAGCCATTTCAGGAAGGTCGGCAAGCCTGTCTGGAGCAGGTATTCGATCCGCTGCAAGAACTTATGGTGCTTTTGTTTCAGCACCAAGACAGCTTATGGGGTCACGACGGCACGAGCTATCCCACTATGCCAAGCATTCGACCCTTGCGCTGTGATGCAGATCACACCCGCACCCGGCGCCATCCACTCGCCGCTGCCGTGAGATTCTGGTTGTGAGTTCAGGCCGGGGAACTTTACGTTGCCGGACGGATGTCCCATACCAATAGGATTGCTCGAGGGAGAGGAAAAAGTCCAATGCTCAGGAATAGTCTGATGAAGGCCCTGATCGTCGGCGCGGCGCTCACGGCCTGGGCCGCGACGGTGGCCGCCGTCGCCCAGACCGCTCCGCGCCACATCCGCGGGACTATCGAAACGGTCCAGGGCCATACATTGGCCGTGAAGACCGGGCGCGGCGCCACGGATGACATAATGCTCCCCGACGAGGCGAAAGTGTTCTTGGTTACCCCGGCGGACATCAGCGCCATCAAGGACGGAAAATTCGTCGGCATCACGTCGGTCGAGAAGGATGGCAAGGCTGTCGCGGTCGAGGTGCACGTGTTCGACGACAGGCTGCGTGGACTGGGCGAAGGTCATTATCCGTGGGATCTCGACTCCAGCCCGAACATGATGACGAACGCGAACATCGCCCGGGTTGAGGAGGTCGGCGGCGACCGCGTGCTGAAGCTCGACTACAAGGGCGGCACCCAGAACATCGCCGTTCCGCCGGATGCGACCGTGGTGGAATTCACCCCGGGCACGCCCGACGAGCTCAAACCGGGCGCAAAGGCGTTCGTGATCGCCAGCCCGCAGCCGGACGGCAAGATGGTCGCGTTGGCAATCGTCGTCGGCAAGGACGGTTTGAAGCCGCCGATGTAGGGTCGGCGGAACGCGACATCGAACAGGGAAACCTGAGTTGGCCAGCGAGACGGCGCACCACAGTCTGGACATTGAGCGGACGGCGGACGGTCACGTCGGGCCGCCGCCCCGGCGACTGATCTATCGACACTCGATAGTGGTGCGGGTAACGCACTGGATAAACGTGCTTTGCCTGACCGTCCTGCTGATGAGCGGCTTGCAAATCTTCAACGCGCACCCGGCCCTCTACTGGGGCAAGCTGTCGGACTTTCCCCACCCAGTACTGTCGATGTCTGCCGACCAGCGCGAAGGCGGTCCACCGCGCGGGGTGACGACCATTCTCGGGCGTCAATTCAACACGACGGGCGTGCTTGGAGTGTCACAGGATGCTGCGGGTCATCCCTGGGCACGCGGCTTTCCGGCCTGGGCCACCCTTCCCGGCCAACAATCGCTGGCCGAAGGGCGGCTCTGGCACTTCTTTTTCGCCTGGCTGTTTGTCGTGAACGGCGCGGTCTACCTGCTTGTGAGCTTGCTCGGAAGGCATCTCTGGCGGGACTTGCTACCCACGGTTCCTCAGCTTCGGCGGATCGGCAGGACCGCCTGGGACCATCTACTACTCCGATTCCCCAGGGGCGAAGAAGCGCGCCATTACAACGTGCTGCAGAAACTTACCTACCTGGTCGTGGTATTTGGCTTCCTACCGTTTGTATTGCTGACCGGACTGACCATGTCGCCCCGGATGGACGCGGCGTTTCCGCAGTTGCTCACCCTATTTGACGGGCGCCAGTCCGCGCGCACCATCCACTTTATCCTTGCCTGGACGCTGGTCGTCTTCGTGCTGGTTCACGTGTTCATGGTCCTCGTCTCCGGGGTTTGGAATAATCTCCGATCGATGGTGACTGGTCGGTATGCCATCAAGGAGGAGGCCCGGGATGTCGCCGACTGACAAGCCTCGCATGGATCGGCGCAAGCTGATGGCCGGAACCGCAGGTGCACTCGGTGCCCTGCTGCTTGGTGGTTGTGATCGGGTTGCCGAAAACGCCACGGTTCAGCGCGTGCTGGCCAGCACCGAGACCTTGACCAGACGGATGCAACGGTGGCTCGGCGGAGGTCGGGCGCTGGCGCCCGAATACACCGAGGCCGATCTGTCACCGCAGTTCAGGGCCAACGGCTCCTATGATCCGGACGACGACGACTACCAGGATCTGGCGTCGAACCAATTCGCCGACTGGCGGCTTGAAGTGACCGGGCTGGTGGACCGACCTACGCGGTTTTCACTGGACGAGCTCCGCGCCTTGCCATCGCGCACCCAGATCACACGACACGATTGCGTTGAGGGCTGGAGCTGCATCGGCAAGTGGAAGGGCGCGATACTGGGCGACGTGCTGCGCCGGGCTGGGCCACAGGCGAGCGCGCGATACGCAGTGTTCTACTGCGCCGATCCGATGGAGAACGGCGATCCCAAAACCAAGTACTACGAGAGCATCGACCTGGACGAGGCGTTTCACCCGCAGACAATTCTTGCCTATGAGATGAATGGCGCGAAACTGCCGGTGGCGCACGGCGCCCCGATCCGACTGCGTGTCGAACGCCAACTCGGCTACAAGATGGCCAAATACATCATGCGCATCGAGTTGGTGAACGGCTTCTCCCAGATCCGAGGCGGCAAGGGCGGCTACTGGGAGGATTTAGGGTACGCCTGGTACGCGGGCATTTAGGGGTGGTTATCTCCGGGTAACCGGGTCTGGGCTGGTAGCCTGCCGGCCGAAGCCGTCCGGTTCAATATTCGTCGTGCAGCCGCACCCAGCTCATGGTGCCGGCGCTCTCGTTGCGGCCCTTGGGGACGAGGTCGAGCCAGTTGAGCGCTCCCATCAGCAACTCGGCGCCGCGATGATAGGCCGAGTAGCTGTGGAAGATGGCACCGTCGTCATCCTTCACGAAGATGCTCGTGCCAAACATATCGTGGCTGCCCCGGATCACCGTGCCGTAATTGTAGATCGCGCGGCCGGAGGCGATGTCTTCGGGCGTGAACGACACGCCGAAATCGAAGTTGAAGTCGCTGCCGTGCGAGGAGACCCACGGAAACGTCCAGCCCATCCGGTTTTTGACCTCCTCGATCCACCGAAGCGGCACGCGCGAGACCGCGGCGAACGACAGGTCGGCATGCTCGAAATGCTGCCGCGCCGCGTCAATATGATCGGCGATGAACGAGCAGCCCCGGCAGATATGATCCGAACCTGGCGTCAGCATGAAGTGGTAGATGGCGAGCTGGCTGCGGCCGCGGAACAGGTCGCCGAGCATGCATTCGCCGTCGGGTCCTTCGAAGACATAGGGCTTCTCGATCTTGACCCAGGGCAGCTGCCGGCGCTCGGCGCGGAGCGCGTCGAGTGCGTGGGTCATGGCGCGCTCCTTGGCGAGAAGCGCCTTGCGGGCGGTAAGCCACTCTTCCCGCGAAACGATGGCATGATTCATCGTTAGTCTCCTTTGACTAGCGGCTAGGTGTGAGCCACGGGCGGCCGGAAGCGAGCTTCAGCCAGGGCGACAGGTGGAAGAGGCTCATCAGCAGGTACATAGCGCTCATGCCGTGGATTGGCAGGATGCCGGAACCCGAGGAGCAGAGCGCGATCGGAGGCGCGTTGCTCGCCGCGGTCCACGCCATAAGCGCGAACGCCGGCGAGGCCGCGAGGGCCAGCCAACCGGCCGCGTCGCGTGGCTGCCAGGGCCTTGCGCTTCCTTCGATTGCCGCTGAGGACGTTGTCATTTTCCGGCTCCCGATCGATTGTCGCCGTTGCCGGCCGTTGAGCGATCGAGCGTGCATGTAAGGCAAGGCGGAAGGCGCTTGAGAGTGACAATTGTGACGGGATTTCGATGGACTCCCTGATCACGGCTGCGGCCCGGGCGCTCGCGTTGGGCGATCCACTTGCGGCGCTGAAACGGGTCGGGCTGCGCGACGATCCACCGGCACTCGCCCTGCGTGGCATCGCGATGGCGCAGCTCGGCGACCTCAGGCGCGCGAAGGAATTGCTGCGGAGCGCGGCGCGTGCCTTCGGTCCGAATGAAGCGACCGCCCGTGCGCGATGCGTCGTCGCCGAAGCCGAGATCGCGCTGGTCTTGCGCGATCTGAGCGGGACCATGCAGACACTCGGCGCGGCGCGGGCCGCGCTCGAAGCGCATGGCGATAGGGCGAACGCTGCGCATGCCGGCCATCTCGAGGCGCGAAGGCTTCTCCTGATCGGACGTCTCGAAGAAGCCGAGCGGACGCTAAACGCACTCGATGTCAACGCGCTGCCGCAGGCGTCGCGGACCGGATATTGGCTGGTTGCCGCCGGCATCGCGATGCGGCGGATTCGGGCAGAGTCGGCGCGCGCAGCGCTCGATCGGGCCGGGCACGCTGCGCGCGAGACGGGAATCCCCGCGCTCGTGGCCGAGGTTGACCAGGCGTCGCGCGCACTCGATGCGCCAGCCGCGCGCCTGATCGCGCGCGACGGAAAACGACTGCTCGGGCTTGCCGAAGTCGAGGCGCTGATTACCTCGGAGGCGCTTGTGGTCGATCTTTGCCGCAATGTCGTGCGCGCCGGGACTACCATTGTTCCGCTTGCTGGTCGTCCGGTGCTGTTCGCGCTTGCCCGCGCACTCGCCGAGGCTTGGCCTGAAGACGTATCGCGTGAAACGGCGATCGCGCGCGCCTTCCGGGGGCGCGACGCCGATTCCTCGCATCGCGCGCGGCTGCGCGTCGAAATGGGGCGGCTACGCAAAGCAATCAGGCCGTTGGCCGCATTGAATGCGACGAACCGGGGCTTCTTGCTGAAACCGTACCGGGCGCAATCGGTCGCCGTGCTGGCGCCGCCCGTCGAGGGCGACCATGCCGAGGTGCTGGCCCTCCTTGCGGATGGCGAGGCTTGGTCGAGCTCGGCGCTCGCGCTGGCACTCGCCGTCAGCCCACGCTCGGTCCAGCGCGCGCTCGAAGCACTGGCGGAAGCTGGCAAGGTTGAATCATTCGGTCGCGGCCGGGCTTGCCGCTGGATGGCACCGAACGTGCCCGGTTTCCCGACAAGCTTGTTACTCCCGGCCCTGCTGCCGCACGGGTAGGATGAGGACATGAAACAAGCACCCGTCGAAATCCTTCGCGAATATGGTCCCTTTCCCGAAATCGACGGCGTGCACGGGGTGAGCTTTGATGGGCAGCGGGTCTGGTTCGCTTCCGGCGACAGACTGAACGCCCTTGATCCCGAAAGCGGAGAAATAGTTGGCGGGTTCGATGTCGCCGCGCATGCGGGAACGGCGTTCGACGGAAAGCATCTGTTCCAGATATCAGAGGCCGTGATTTGGAAGATCGATCCCGCGACCGGCGAGGTGCTCAATACAATTCCGGCGCCCGGCAATGGGGGGGATTTGGGGCTCGCCTGGGCTGAAGGGTGGCTCTGGGTGGGCCAGCACCGTGGTCGCAGGATCCATCAGGTGGATCCGGAAACCGGGGCCGTGGTCCGCACCATCGAATCCGATCGCTTCGTCACGGGTGTCACCTGGGTCGACGGCGAGCTCTGGCACGGCACGTGGCAGGAGGAGGCAAGCGATGTCCGGCGCATCGATCCCGAAACGGGAGAGGTGCTCGAGCGCCTAGAGATGCCAGCCGGAACCGGTGTCTCGGGACTGGAATCGGATAAGCGCGACCGTTTTTTCTGTGGCGGCGGAAGCAGCGGAAAGGTGAGAGCCATCCGCCGACCAAGAAGCGTCGATGCGGTCCCTTGAGGGACCGATATCTCACGCCATAGCCGCGGCTCGCCAACTGTGAACTGACATGATGCCCCGGGCTGCGTGGCCTGATAAAACGCAGCAGGGGGAACAGCTATGCAAACCTACCAGTTCGACGATCGCAACGTCACTTGGCAGACAATGGAAGCCATTGGCGCGCAAATCTACGTGCTGGCGACCGACGAAACGCTCGGCATTGTGGACGTGCTCATCAAGTTCCGACCCAGTACGCGGGGCAAGCTGCACCGGCACGTTTGCGATTTCAGCACCTTCGTCCTGCAGGGCGAGTTGCGATTCTGGCGCCCGGATGGCTCGTTCAAGGAGGTGCGTCCCACCGGGTGCTACGTGCGCGTTGCCGCGAATGGCGAGCCGCATTCCGAGGGCGCCGGCGACCAGCCGCGCTGAATCTCGGGATGGAGCGCCGCTTCGTGCTTACGCGACGGCGCACCGGCTGATCGCCGGAGTGTCGGAGAAGCGCGCCATCCCCGCACGGGCACAACGAGATTGCAACGGTGATGCTGCCAGCCGTCTCTGCATATTAGAAAAAGCTGAACGCCTTCCTCTCGGCGGACAGTGGCCGCCTTGTCCGCGCCTCCATCCGCGTGAGACGGGACACCAACAAACGACCGCCGGCGCCGGCCGGAAACGATTGAGCTTGCGTCAGTCCGAAGGCGGGCGCGCGATCGCGGCTCCTCCAAGGTGACGAGCTGAAGGTTGTCGTTCCACAGCTGAGACCGGACGCGCTGGAGCGCCTCAGTCTCAGGCGAATGTGGCTGCAGCCGATGGACGGTCCGGCTATTGCGGCAAGCACCAGGACCGCGGTTGAGTTATGCCTGCGCAGGCCCACATGGCAACTCGGCCTTCAGACGAACAAGGTGCTGGGTATCCGCTAGTGTTCTGACCCGTTCGGGCGATTCACACCGGTCTGCGACCATGCGATTCTGTCGGCCGAGGGCGGGTTCAGCGCGTGCGCGAACGAGGCTGTAGTCGGCAACCAGCAACCTTCTACGAAAACCGGGCCGCGACGCTCGTAAACGGAGGGGGCGGCTGGGCGGCCATGCAGCGGGCGATGGCCATAATGAGGGCGACCCCGGCGTCGATCTTCTGCTCCGGCCGAGCCTTGCGGGACAGACGTTGGCCCGCGCGTCGTAGCGGCCGACCACGTTGCTGATATACCATTCGAGGACGGGTTGCCGTCATGCTCCGCTGGCGCATCGCGGCATCCAGCTCCTTCGTCGGCCGGAGAAGTTCTGCGTCTTGGCGCGGAACTCGATCGCCGGCACGGACACTCGTTTGGCAGCTGATCCCGGTGACTAGAACGCGAGCGGTTTGGCCAGGATGCGTCGGGATCAGTCCGTGACATCGTCGCTCATCGCCCATCCGACCGCCATCATCAGCGCCACTGCCCCATCGATCTTCTGCTCCAGGTCTCTGCTTGGTGGGGTGGAGATTGCCGCGCCGGTCTTCCCGGCCGACCACGTTGCCGACGCACCATTCCAGCCGAGCACGTTTACCCGACGAAGGTCAGGCCGCGGGTTTCATAGAACGCGTCTCGAGCCACCTAGTCCCAGCGTCTGCGATCTGGGACTACAATCAAGGCTATACCAAGCCTCACTGAGCCTAACTCGCGGGGCTTCCCCGACGCGGGGCGCGTCTGATTCAAAGCTGGCGAAGCGAGGAGTTTTGCCATGCCGATCCCACTGCGCTCGGATTGTGACGGCGGCGCGCATCCGCATGGTGGCGCGCGAGAGCCAGAACGCCAACCAGGTGGCGCATGATGAACGGATTAAGCTGACGCGCCCTTCGCGTGCGAAATCCACACGCCCTTATGACTATTGCGCGAGTGCCGCCGGCTGCAGCAGGTGATGGAGATGGTTGCCGAGGTCGAGGCCGAGCAGCAGGCCGTCGCTCAAGCCGAGGACGGCGCCGCGGCGCGGCTGGCGCGTCTGCGCGACATCGGGGTCATCTTCGCCGCCGTGCTGGGCAACGAGGTTTTCTTCCGCCAATTCCGCAGTCGACGCGAGGTGGGCGGCTATCTTGGGCTCGCGCCCAGCCCATGGCAGAGCGGAGCAGTGCGGCGCGACCAGGGCATTGCCAAGTCGGGCAACCCACGCGCACGGCGCACGGCGATCAGCTCGCCTGGCTGTGGCTGCGCCATCAGCCCGCCAGCGCACTCAGCCGATGGTTTCATATGCGCGTGGGTGGCGCAAAGGGGCGCATGCGCCGCATCATGCTGGTGGCGATGGCGAGAAAGCTAATCGTGTCCTTGTGGCGCGTCGTAACCGACGGCACGGTGCCGGACGGAGCGGCGCTGAAGTTCCGACGAGTTCGCCGCGGCGGTTGCAGGACTGCGGGCGTCGGAGCGGGACGGACGTGGACCGCACAGCCCTCGGGCTTTTACGCCGTCAAAAAGATGGGTCCCGTCTTCCCAGCCTCGCACTCACCCATGCATGTGGGGATGTGGTCGGGCATCTTCAGGCCGACCGGATACAAGGCGGTACGGCCGAGTGCCGCACATCGGACAGCGAGGCGACCCGATCCCGTCAGGCAGTTCACCAGCCGCACCGAGGAGATCACGCTTGACAAGATGAGCCTCATAAAAGGGGCTGTCGCGTGCTGTCGGCGTGGCCGCCGCCGCGCATCCGGACCAGCGGATAGAGCTCTGGTTCATGGACGAAGCCAGGGTCGGTCAGAAAGGCCGCACCGGGCATCGTTGGTGGCTGCGCGGCGAGCGGCCGCGCGGGCTGTGCGACCGCCGTTTCGACTGGACCTACCTTTACGCCGCGGTCCGCCCGGCCAACGGCGACGGCTTTGCCCTCGTGCTGCCCGAGGTCTCGACGGCTGCAATGAGCACGTTCCTCGATCAGTTTGCCGCAACCATCGACCCTGATGCGCACGTCGTTCTCGTGCTCGACCAGGCGGGATGCATGGCGCGCGCCAGCTCGTCATTCCCGAAACCGTCAGCCTCGTGCCGCTGCCGTCCTATGCGCCGGAGTGGAACCCGGTCGAACGGCTTTGGCTTCACCTGCGCGAGCACTTCTTCTCGCACCGCGCGTTCGACGGCTACGACGAGATCGTCGCGGCGTGCTGCACGGCTTGGAACAGCCTTACGGCCGAACAGCCGCATCCCTCTGCGGCTACCCTGGATCACAAATGTCAGATTATAGGCTCGGCGGTGTAATTGGCGCTTTGCCCGGATGACAACGCCATCATATTGCGAGGACATATCCAGCCCGGCACTTGCCCCGTCGTCGCTCATCGCGCCCCGACCGCAATCATCAGCGCCACTGCCGCATCGATCTTCTGTTCGGTTCGCTTGGTGGATACGGTTCTTTCTGCACGACAACGTTGCCCTCGAGAACCGGACACCGACGTGGTCGAATTTGGCCTCGGGCCGCGGCCCGGGAAAATTCCCAGCAGGTGTAGCTCCCACGACGTCGAGCGCACATGCGCTATCGCCTCCCAAGCTCAGCCGCCTGGCCGTGCTCCCTAGCGGCCGACCACGTTGCTGGTGCACGACTCAAGCACCGGGCGCCGTCGTGCTCAATGCGCTCGGCCCGCATGGCGTCCAGCTCCTTGGCGATTGTGGCGGCCACCGGGCGAGCCCGCGGCACTGGAGGGCGAAGGGTCCTGGTTGGACGGCTACTACACCCCATGGCAGAATGGCGACTGGCCGAAGCAGGGCGAACGACGCATGAACGACACCGTCACGCAGCCCGTCCAGGAAGCAACAAGCATTCCTATGGCTGCCCTGAACTTCTCGGCAAGAAACCCGATTTCTCTTTAATTGACAACCTGGGGCAGATCGCCATTCTAGCCGCCCGGTAGGAGCGGCGGGATGTGCGGGATTGTCGGCCTTTTCATCAAGCAGCCGCACCTGGAGGCCCAGCTTGGCAGTCTGCTTTCAGGCATGCTCGACACGATGCGCGACCGCGGGCCGGACAGCGCGGGGTTCGCGATTTACGACCCGAACACTGTCGGTCACACCGTCAAGCTGACTTTGCGGGGGCCAACCGGGACCGATTTTGCTGCGATCGCGGCGGGCGTGGCGGGCGACATTGCAAACCCGGTGCAATGCACCATCCGCGAGACGCACGCGGTTTTCAATGCTGCCTCGGCGGACGAGACGCGGTTGCGTCGAGCGATCAATGCCCGCGCACCGGAAGTCAGAATCGTCGGCGTTGGGGCACGCATGGAGATCTACAAGGAAATCGGACGGCCGGCCGATGTCGCCCGACGCTTCGGCCTGGGTCGATGTCTGGCTCGCACGGCATAGGCCACACGCGCATGGCGACCGAAAGTGCGGTGGCCGTCGACGGCGCGCACCCTTACACGACCGGACGCGATCAATGCCTCGTGCATAACGGATCGTTGTCCAACCATAACTCGTTGCGCCGGATGCTCGCGCGCGAGGGTTTGCGGTTCGAGACCGAGAACGACACGGAGGTCGCCGCCGGGTACCTGTCCTGGCGCATGCGCGAGGGCGACAGTCTGCGCGAGGCGCTCGGTGGCTGCCTCCGGGATCTCGATGGATTCTACACGTTCGTGGTCGGCACTGAGACCGGGTTTGCCGTGCTGCGCGACCCGATCGGCTGCAAGCCCGCCATAATGGCGGAGACCGACGACTGGGTGGCATTCGGCTCGGAGTACCGCGCGCTCGTGAGCCTGCCCGGCATTGCCTCGGCGCGCGTGTGGGAGCCCGAGCCCGCCAACGTCTACGCCTGGCAGCGCGCCGCTTGAGCGCTTCGGTCGATGTGCGCCCCCGCATCATCGACCTCGCCTCGCGCTCGGTGCGGGCAATGAACGCCACTTTGCATGCATTGCGGCCTAATACGAAGGACACGTTCTGGCGGGTGCTGAATCCGCGCGGCCAGCATGCCCTCGCGGCGGGCCTGTCAGTGCCCGTGACGGTCGAGATCGCGGGCCATGTCGGATATTACTGCGCGGGAATGAACCAGGCAGCGACCGTGATCATCAGGGGCAATGCCGGTAACGGCGTCGCCGAAAACATGATGAGCGGCCGGGTCCATGTTCACGGCAATGCGAGCGCCGCTGCGGGCGCCACCGCGCATGGCGGGATGGTGGTAATTCAAGGCAATGCCGCCTCGCGCTGCGCCATCAGCATCAAAGGTGTCGACATCGTGGTTGGCGGCAATGTCGGGCACATGTCGGCTTTCATGGCGCAGGCGGGCACGCTCACCGTGCTCGGCGACGCCGGCGAGAGCCTCGGCGACAGCATCTACGAGGCGCAGCTTTCGTTCGCGGCAGAATCGCGTCGCTCGGTTCGGATTGCATCGAGAAGCCGATGCAGGACCGTCACCGCGCGGCGCTGAGGGCGCGGCTGGACGTGCCGGGCTCGGCGGCGAGGTCGATGTCGCCGAGTTTCGCCGCTACGGCTCGGCCCGCCGGCTGTATCACTTCCATGTCGACAACGCGGGGCATTACGGATGACGGAATACCGCCCGCCGCCGCCACCGACGACGCGCCCCGCGCAGCGGACGTCGGCGACGTTCGACGCTGGCACGCTCGCGGAGATCCGCCGTGCCGCCGCAACTGGGATCTACGACATCCGCGGCTACGGGGCGAAACGCAGGCTGCCGCATTTCGACGATCTGCTGTTCCTCGGTGCAAGCATGAGCCGCTACCCGCTGGAGGGCTATCGCGAGCGCTGCGGCACCGAAATCGTGCTCGGCGATCGACACGCAGGGCGGCCGCTGCACCTCAAGATACCGATCACCATCGCCGGGATGAGCTTCGGATCGCTGTCCGCGCAGGCCAAGGAGGCGCTAGGCCGTGGCGCCACCATCGCCGGCACCAGCACCACCACCGGCGACGGCGGCATGACGCAGGAGGAGCGCCGCAGCTCCGAGACGCTCGTATACCAGTACCTGCCCTCGCGCTACGGCATGAACCCGGACGACCTGCGCGCAGCCGACGCGATCGAGATTGTCGTGGGTCAAGGCGCGAAGCCAGGTGGCGGCGATGCTGTTGGGCCACAAGATTCCCGAGCGCGTCGCCGCGATGCGCACCTTGCCGCCCGGCATCGACCAGCGCTCGGCCTGCCGGCATCCGATTGGACCGGCCCGGACGATTTGGAGATCAAGATCCACGAGCTGCGCGAGATCACCGACTGGCAGAAGCCGATCTTCCTCAAGGTTGGCGCAAGCCGGCCCTACTACGACACCGCGCTGGCGGTGAAGGCGGGTGCCGATGTGGTGGTGCTCGACGGCATGCAGGGTGGCACCGCGGCGACGCAGACGGTGTTCATCGAGCATGTCGGTCTGCCGATCCTGGCAGCGATCCGCCCGGCTGTTCAGGCTTTGCAGGACCTAGGCCTGCACCGCAAGGCGCAGCTGATCGTTTCCGGCGGCATTCGCAACGGCGCCGACGTCGCCAAAGCGCTGGCGCTCGGCGCCGACGCGGTCAGCATCGGTACGGCCGCCCTCACAGCGCTCGGCGACAACGATCCAATCTACGAGGACGAATATCAAGCGCTTGGCAGCACCGCCGGCGCCTATGACGCGTGGCACCAGGGCCGCGACCCCGCCGGGATCACCACGCAGGACCCCGAGCTCGCCGCCCGCCTCGACCCGGTTCTCGCCGGCCGGCGGTTGGCAAATTACCTGGCCGTGCTCACCCTGGAAGCCCAGACGATCGCGCGAGCCTGCGGCAAGAGCCATCTACACAACCTCGAGCCCGAAGATCTCGTGGCGCTCACCGTGGAGGCCGCAGCGATGGCGCGTGTTCCCCTGGCCGGCACAAGCTGGG
>CAVWQV010000019.1:0-121238 GCA_963757115.1 uncultured Alphaproteobacteria bacterium
TATCGATCCAGCGCTGTAAAAGAACGTCTCGCAGAGTGCCGCAGCCTCGAACTGTTGCCGCTCGTGGGCGGTGGTCTGGTCAACAACGGCATCGGACAGGAGATGCCGTATGAAGGTGGCGCCGACCGGTTCGGAGAACGTGGCGGACTGTCCTTTTCCACAAATTCAGCCCAGCGGCGGCACTCCGTTCATCCATGATGTTCTACTGATCGGCCTAGGTGCGCGCTAGCCGGCGAGCGGCCCGTTCCAGATTTTGATCGCAGGCACGTGGCGATAGTGGTCGAGCACGCATAACGTGCCTGTATCGAGAAGGAGGTTCTCTCCTGCCCGCGGCGGCAATCCGAGTCCAGCGCGCGGCGAGGACACGCAAAACGTGGCCGTGCGCCAACATTCGACGTTGCCGTCGATTGCGCGCACTCGAGCGATCACACGGTCGACCCGCGCGCCGATTTCACCCGTTGTCTCGCCACCGGGTGCCATTTCCAATTGACGATTCGGGCGCGTCGTAGCCCTGTCCCAGTGAGCGCCGGCTGAGTATTCCTCACAGCGCCGTCATACCGCCGTCCACGAACAGCAGGGCGCCGGTGACGTAAGAGGCATCATCGGAGGCCAAAAACAGGATCGCGGCGGCGACCTCCTCGGCTCTGCCCGGGCGCTTCAGCATAGTGCCTTGCGCGGCCTTGGCGTTGTACTGCTGACGGTCTCGCCGGCCGCTGCGATGCGGCGTTGATGGAATGGCGTGAAGATCGGGCCAGGGCCGACCGCGTTCACACGGATGCCGTCCGGCGAGTGGTCAGCGGCAAGCGCCCGCGTCAAGCCCGCGACCGCCGCCTTAGTGGTGTCGTACTGTAGGTTGCCGCCGCCTGCGACGACGGAACGTACAGAGGCGACGTTAACGATGGCGCCACTCGTGTTTTGACGCATCAACGGAACCGCCGCCTTGGCACAGAAGACGTAGCTCATCAGGTTGACGCTGAGGATCTCGTTCCAGCTCGCCGCGCTCGCCTCTTCGACCTTCTCGTATTTACGGATACCGGCATTATTGATGAGGATGTCGAGGCGCCCGAACTTCTGCGCGGCACCGTTGACGAAGGCGAGGCATGCGGCCTCGGTACCAACGTCAGCCTGCGTGAAGGCGACCTTGGCGCCGGCGGTCTCGATCTCGGCCGCCACGCGCTGGCCGCGTTCGCCGTCCCGATCGCAGAATGCCACGATCGCGCCCTCGGCGACAAAACGCCTGACCGTCGCCTCGCCAATTCCCGATGCCCCGCCCGTCACCGCTGCGACCTTGCCCTCGAGCCTTCCCATGTTTGCCGCCTTTCATTGCATGCTGAACGCGGATCCACGATACGGCGTATCCATCCGGCTGCGGAAGAACTCCGAATCTCGAGTGTTGCCAGGCGAAGAAGCCCTTGTCTGGCGCACCTTTCCGGTGCGGGCTTGATACTTCGCAGACGCAACGAGGGCCGAAATCTCTCCCCAATTGGCCAATTGCTCCGGAACTTGGGACTGCCCCGAACAACCCCCAAGCTTCAAGCGGTTGAACCGCGAACACGGTTCGTTCTCGGGACTGACCTGCCGCGAGCAAGCCTTCTCGGTAGCTCGCCTGCCCCGAGCGTGCGATTTCGCGACGATAACGTCCCGGATCGCCTCGCAGGCCCTTGTCGATATCGCCGTCCAGCAATATTGCTTAGGCAAAGCTTCATATACGAGGAGGTGTCCAATGGTCCGGAAGAGCACGTCGGTCGGGGTTTCGCACTCGCCTGCACCGCCCTGGCCGGGCTGGCGGGAGCGCCCGCACTGACGCGGGCCGCCGAGGTCACGCAGGATCGCCTGCTCAACGCGGACAAGGAGCAAGGCAACTGGCTCCTACACCACCACACCTATTCGGCGCAGCGCTTCTCGCCCGCTGAACCAGATCAACCGCGACAACGTGAAAGACCTCAAGCTTGCCTGGACGATTGCGCTGGGCGGTGTCGAGGGCGGCGGCATCTGGACCCATGGCGGGCTGGAGGGCACGCCCATTGCCGAGGACGGGATCCTGTATGTCACGGACGGCTGGGGCTCCGTTTACAAGATCGATACCCACGGCGGGCACGGCAAACTGGTCTGGAAGATGAACCCCAAGACCGACCACGACTGGGCCGGCGCGGTCGCCTGCTGCGGTGTGGACAACCGCGGCGTCGCATTGTGGGACAACATGGTCATCTCCCACACGCTCGACGGTCGCCTCCTCGCCACCAACAAGGACACGGGCGAGATCGCCTGGCAGCGGCAATCGCCGACCCCGACAAGGGCGAGGTGGTGACGGGCGCGCCGCTGGTCGTGAAGGGCATGGCCATCACCGGCGTGGCCGGGGCGGAGTTCGGCATCCGCGGCTGGATCGCGGCGACCGACCTCAAGACGCAGAAGGAAGTCTGGCGCACTTACACCATACCCATGAACGGGGAGCCCGGCAGCGACACCTGGAAGAACAAAGGCACCGCGGCGAACGGCGGCGGCTCGACCTGGGTGACCGGGAGCTACGATCCCGAGCAGAACTTGATCGTGTGGGCGTGGGAAATCCGGGGCCTGACTGGGACAACGCGCACCGGCCGGGCGACAACCTCTACACCGACAGCGCTCTCGGGCTCGACGCCGACACCGGCAAGATCAAGTGGTTCTACCAGCACACGCCGAACGATCCATACGACTACGACAGCGTCTCCGAGAACGTGCTCGTGGACGCGCCGGTGAACGGCAAGCCGATGAAGCTGGCGCTCACCGCGGACCGCAATGGTTTCGGCTACGCCGTGAACCGGGGCAACGGCGAGTTCGTCTGGGGCACCCCCTTCGTCAAGAAGGTGAACTGGACAGCGGGGCTGGACAAGGAAACGGGTAAGCCCGTGGAGTACGACCCGAAAGCGGATGTTCAGCGCTACGCCACCACGCCCTCGCGCGAAAACAAGGTGACGGACATCTGCCCCGGCAACATGGGCGGCAAGAACTGGCCGCCGACCGCATACAACCCTGACCTGAAGCTCTGGTACATTCCGGTGATCGAGAGCTGCAACACCATCACCGTGGAGGAAACCAAGCCAGGCTCGTTCAAGCCGCGCGAGACCTACACGGGCGGCGGCCCGAGCGAGCATCAGCGGATCACCGGCAGCGTGACCGCGGTCGACGTCACCACGGGAAAGGTGGCCGCAAAGGCGGAGACGCCGTATCCGATGCTGGGTGGGCTGCTCACCACGCCCGACCTCGTTTTCGCCGGGCAGCCGTCGGGGGAGGTGATGGCCCTCGACGCCAAGTCCCTGAAGCCGCTCTGGTCGTTCGACACAGGGGCCGGCGTCAACGCGCCCCCGATGACGTTTACCGTGGACGGCAAGCAGTACCTCGCCATCCTGGTCGGTCAGGGTGGCGCCTGGGACAAGTGGTTCATCGAAGGCACGCCGGGGCTTAAGTCGATAGCGCCAAGCTCCACGCTCTACGTCTTCGCCCTCTGATCCGGTTCGGCTGAAGACACGCCGGACTGGCTGCAGGTTGGCAGCCGGTCCGGTCCCTCGGAGGCTAAACAGCCATGCGCGCGCAGATTGTCGCTGTGACGTTTGCTTGCGCCCTCGTCCTGGGCGCGACGGTTCCCATAGTGCCTCAGCACGGGTCTGCCCGCGCGCAAGGTGCGGGGACCGGCTTGGGTGAAGGCAAGCGCATCTATCAAACGGCGAATTGCGTGGGCTGCCACAAATGGTACGGCGGCGGCGGGGGCGGGTATGGCGGTGACGCGCTCTCGCTGCGTGCCACCCATTTGAACCGCGACCAGATCATTGAGACTGTGAACTGCGGCCGTCCCGGCACCGGCATGCCCTATTTCCACCGCGGCGCCTACGACGACGAAACGCACCCGTGCTTCGGCTTAAGCCGGCAGGATTTGGGCAAGGCAATGCCGGTGGAGGCGCCGGTTTTCCTGCGCCCGAGCGAAATTGCGGCCGTCGCCGACTACGTGCTCACCGAGGTCAAAGGCAAAGGGGAGCCGACCTATGCCGAGTGCATCGCCTTCTTTAGCGTGGGCGCACGCGTCTGCAACACCTATCGGGCAGCCGAGCCCGCTCCGTCGTCGCCCGCCGACGGCAAGGGTGCCGCGTCCGCTCCGGCCGACCGGGGAGGCTGATGGCCTCCACCATGATGCGACCAGCCATCGTTGCAGCCGGCCTGCTTGCGGCCTTCTGGGCATCAGCGCCGCTCGCGGCCGACTCCTCCCCGGGGGCCGCCGCCAGTGGGGAAAACGACTTGCGGGAGTTCCGCGTCGGGATGGGCGTGGACCAACTGCCGAAGTCCGGTTATCGCGGTTTCACGTGCGCGGACGCAGCCGACCGCAAACTGCAGGGCTGGGAGGACTACGGCCTGTGTCCGAGGGAGGCTTCCGGCCTCCACGCGGTCCGCTTCCGCTACGACGAGAGCGTAAATCCACTCGCCAAGGTGAACGGCCTCTACGAGGGCACAAAAGTTGCCGGCCATCCCGCCTTGCTCACCCTCCTCATCAGCGACAATGCCCGAGTGGAAGGCTTGGTGATCGAGACCGATCCGGCCGCTCCGCTCTTCCTTCGCAAGAAGGCGTTCCTGTTCGGTAACCAAGTCAAGGCTCGTTGGGTGAGGAGGGCTGGAGTTGCACGGAGGGGCAGCCTTCGGCCGACGAGCAGCCGGTCGGCGGCGTGTTCTTCAAGGAACACTGCGAAAAAGCGATCGCGGCAAAGCGGCTTGTCCTTGACCGCGCGCTGTTCCGCCGGGCCGGCCAGGAATTAAAGGAGTTCGTGAGTTGCACGCGTCTGGAAATTCTGGGTCGCCTTCGCCCCCCGCCGAGCACGGCTAACTCTCCGGCGCGGTGCCCTAGGGCGCCCGCTTCGCTTCGCTGGGCGCGACCCTGACTTCCACCGAGACCGTCCCTGCCGTTTGGAAGACGATGGAGCACATGAACGTCTGGCCTTCCTGCAACGGCTCCCGGACGTGGAGCAACATCAGGTGATCGCCGCCGGGGGCGAGCGTGACCGTTCCTCCAGAAGGAATCGCCAGGCTTTTCACCTCGCGCATCGACGTCCCACCCTCGCCGCGGTCGGTGGCGTGCTTCTCGGTGGAGTCGGCGAGGTTGGCCGGACAACGGGCCCGGACCAAGAGGTCGGGGGCTTGGCCGCGGTTCGCGATAGTCATGTAGATCGGGGAGTCACCGCGGATTTGGGCCGTGGCGGGGGTCCAAGCCCTCAACAGCTCGACGGTGCCGCCCGGCTCGTCGGCCGCCATCGCCGGCGCTGCCGCGACAGCCGCCGCGAAAAGGGCGCTCCTGCCCAGCGCATGCTGTTCTCCCCGAATGTCTACCAGATAGTCAGAACGTTTTTTCACCGCTTCTGCACGCAAGCGCAACTACCGGCGGTCGCGGAGGCAACTGCACCGACCGCCAGCGCTTTTAACAACGGCTACGCTGCCCGGGACCGAACCGAGCGCGCAAAAGGAGGAATCGATGTCGCTACGTGTTTACACGCCGCTTACCGCCGCCGCGTTCTGCCTCGTCGTCGCAGCGGGGTAGGGTTCGCCCGCGCCGCTGACCAGCCGATGCAGTTCCATGCCGACCTGGATGGCAAGAGCGAGTCTCCCGCCACCCAGAGCCAGGGAACAGGCAGGCTGGACGGCACGCTCGACAAGGCCACCAAGGTTTTCACCTATAGCGTGACCTATAAAGGGCTGAGCGGACCAGTCACCGCGGGCCACTTGCACGGTCCGGCCGAGCCCGGGCAGAACGCGGGCGTGCTCGTGCCGCTCCAAGCGCCGCTGACCAGCCCCATCAAGGGCAAGGCCACCTTGACCGACGAACAGGTCCAAAACCTCATGAGCAACAAGCTGTACGTGAACCTCCACACCGCGTCGAACCCGAACGGCGAGGTCCGCGGGCAAGTGCTGAAGGACTACTAGCGGCGCGGGGCAACGGAGTGCCGGCTGGAAGCGTGCAACGCCCGCCGGCGCTGCACCCCTCGCCGGACGGCACAGGCGGGTAGAACCGAATTCCCAACGTCCTTGCGTCGCCTGTCGACCCGCTTTCGCGTTCTCTGGCCAGGCGATCGGGGGCATGGCCGATGTCGAGCTGTTCCGCCGATAGCTCGATGCCGCGGTCGCCCGCACTGAGCGGTGCCCACGGTCAAGAACCCGGTCTTGTGCTGGCTTCAAGCTGGTCGTGCGCGGTATCCGGTCAATCGTGCATAGTGAATAGTTGTGCGAAGCAAAACGCTGTGTGTCGGTTGTCGTCGCAATTTATCAACTAATTTGTGGGTGGCTGCATCCGGGACCTCGATGGATTCTACACGTTCGTGGTCGGCACCGAGACTGGGTTTGCCGTGCTGCGCGACCCGATCGGCTGCAAGCCCGCCATAATGGCGGAGACCGACGAATGGGTGGCATTCGGTCTGGAGTACCGCGCGCATGTGAGCCTGCCCGGCATTGCCTCGGCGCGCGTGTGGAAGCCCGAGCCCGCCAACGTCTACGCTTGGCAACTCGCCCCATGAGGGCTGCGGTCGATGCGCGGGCCCGCGTCACGACCTCGCCTCGTCGGTCCGTTCACTGAACGCCACTCTGCATGCCTTGCGGCCTGATACGAAGGACACGTTCTGGCAGGTGCTGAACCCGCGCGGCCAGCATGCCCTCGCGGCGGGCCTGTCAGTTCCTGTAACGGTCGAGATCGCGGGCCATGTCGGCTATTACTGCGCAGGAATGAACCGGGCGGCGACCGTGATCGTCCGGGGCAATGCCGGTAACGGCGTGCCGAGAACATGATGAGCGGTCGGGTCCATGTCCACGGAACCGCCGTAACTGGCCTTCTGCGCGACGGCGACCGGGTGATCGGTGTCGAAACCGCCGACGGTCCAATCCACGCCGGCGTCGTGCTGTCCGCCGTCAACGTGTGGAGCCGCTGTGTCGCGGGCTGGGCCGGGATCGACATCCCGCTCCATATCACCGCCCACCAGATCTTCGCCCTGGCGGCCCAGGCGCCCTACACGCCGCACTTGCCGGTCCTGAAGGACCTCGCGTCTCCCGCGCGGCTTTACACGCGCGCCATGGGCGGCCATCTGCTTGTCGGTGCGGGTGACGAGGGCAGTTTCACCGACAACCCCGACCTCGTGGACGTCGAGGCCGATATGGACAAGTTGCTGGAGGAGGCGGCGCAGGCGGCCAGGCGTCTCCCGGCGTTCGCCGCGGGACGGCTGGTGCGCTCCTGGTCGGGCCTCTACGACACCACGCCGGACTGGAACCCGGTGCTCGGACCCGTGCCCGGTGTGACGGGTCTGCAGGTCGCGTTCGGCTTTTCGGGGCACGGATTCAAGCTGTCACCGATGATTGGGCGCATGCTGGCACAATCACTGCTCGGACAGGAGCCGGACCTGCCGTTGTATCCTTACCGCATCACTCGCTACGCGGAAGGCGAGCCGCTGACCGGCGCTTACGGGGTCGGCGCGGTTTCCTGACGAGCTAAACTCTGCAGCGCAGCGTTCGTCGGCACGCCGCTCTCAGCGCGGATAGACGATGATCGACAGGTAGGTCATCGGCAGTTGGAGCAGCTCTTCCGGGCCGTGCAGCGCGTTCGCGTCGAAGAACAGCGCGTCGCCGGGCTCCAGCAAGTACCGGCGCTCTTCATGGACGTAGCTGACGCGGCCGGTCAGCATGTAGATCAGCTCGAGGCCGGCGTGCTGGAAGGCCGTATAGGGCTCCGCTTCCGCTGTCAGCGTGATGAGGTAAGGCTCGACGGCGACATCGCCGGAAAGCGATTGGCCGAGCAGCTGGTACTGGTGCCCGACCTTCGTGCCGCGGCGATCGATATGGACGCCTTGGCCACGCTTGACGTACGAGCAATCGCGGCGCGCCTCGGACGAAGCGAACAAGGCCGCCAGCGGCGCGTTCAGCACGCCCGCAAGTGCCTCCAGCGTGTGCAGCGACGCCGAGATCTGCCCCGTCTCAATCTTCGATAGCATCCCGCTGGAGATCGCCGCCGCCGCGGCAAGCTCCGCGCCAGTCAGGCCGATGCGCAGACGACGCTTGCGGATCTCGCGGCCGATCCTCTGCTCGATCGTGAGCTGGACTTCATCCGGAGCGTTGGAT
This sequence comes from uncultured Alphaproteobacteria bacterium, assembly GCA_963757115.1. Taxonomy (GTDB): domain Bacteria; phylum Pseudomonadota; class Alphaproteobacteria; order Acetobacterales; family Acetobacteraceae; genus CAVWQV01. The sequence goes on from CAVWQV010000019.1 coordinate 8,113, forward strand.
CCGGTGGCCAGAGCCGTCTCAGACTTCCTGTTGAGCTTCGGCATCAAGCTTCCATTGCGACTACAGTCGGATATCCGTCTTTCAGCCACGTGTCGATCAGGCGGCAGGTCACGCCCGTCGGTGGGCAAAGTGCCTGTGACTAGGTCGTCAGGAATTTCGGTCTCCTTGCGGCGGCCCTGCCTCGATCCGGCTCGGGAATGGCATCCGGCTTGCTTGCATGGCCATGGAAATGGAACACAGGAACGTTCGAACAAGCGACGCTGCTCCATGTTCCCGCCCCAACCCGGGCTTAAGGAGGTCGTCGTCCCGATCCATCCAGGCCATCAAACGGATGAGTTCTGCTTCGTTGAGCAGATCTACCTGCGCGAAGAACGTCGATGACCGCGCCTGTGCGCTTCGGACTGTTGTGCTCCCAAACGGGCGTGACCGCCGCCATCGAGCGCACGCAGCTCAATGCCTCGCTGCTGGCCATTCAGCAGCTGAACTCGGCGGGGGGGATCGCTGGTCGGCAGATCGAACCTGTGCTTTGCGACCCGGCCTCCAATCCGAAACGGTTCGCGTTCCACGCGGAACGTTTGCTGTCGAAAGAAGACGTCCGACTGATCTTCGGCTGCTACATGTCGAGCACGCGCAAAGCCGTGCTGCCGTTGGTAGAGGCGTATCGCGGGCTGCTCTTCTACCCGACCCTCTACGAAGGTTTCGAGTATTCCCGACATTGCATCTACACGGGAGCCGCGCCGAACCAGAACTCGATGCAACTCGCGCGATACCTCTTCACGAACTACGGCAAGCGGCTGTTCTTCGTCGGATCGAACTATGTATATCCGTACGAGTTCAACCGCATAATGGCGGATCTGGTGCGGCAGGCGGGTGGGGTCGTACTGGACGAGGTCTACATTCCTTTGGCCGCCCAAAGTGGCGAGATCGATACGGTCATCCGCAAGATCGGGCGTGCCAAGCCGGACGTGATCTTTTCTACCGTCGTGGGACAGGGAACGGCCCTGCTGCACGAAGCCTACCGCAAAGCAGGGTTCGACCCCGAGCACATGCCGATCGCGAGCCTCACGACCAGTGAGGCGGAGGTTGCGGAAATGACTCCGGCGGCGGCTTCGGGACATATCACGGCCGCACCATTCTTCGACGGTCTTCAAACTCCGGCAGCTATTGATTTCGTCGCGGCCTATCGCTCGCGTTTCGGCAATGAAGCGCCTGTTACTGCCGCGGCCGAGGCGGCGTTCTTCCAGATAATGCTTGCCGCCGATGCGATCGATCGAACGGGCAGCGACGATCCCGGCCTTGTGCAGGCGGCGTTGCCGGAGAGCGAGTTCGACGCGCCCCAAGGCCGTGTTCGCGTGGACCGGGACAATAATCACACCTATCTCTGGCCCCGCGTGGGCCGCCTCGACGAGGGCGGACGCTTCCAGATCGTTTGGAGTTCCGAAAGCCGGGTGAAGCCGGATCCCTACCGCGTCACTCAGACCCTTGACGAGTGGTCGAGCGGCGCGGCGCCTGTGGCGGATGGCTGACGTCGGGCGTTGAGTGGGATGCCCATCCAGATCCTCCGAGACCTCCGCGGTTTGCGCGTCTCGGTGATTCACCCTCCGGACGATGAGGGTGTGGGTTTGGTCGAGCATTTGCAGCGGATCGGATGCAGCGTCACGACGGTCTGGCCGGTCCCCGAGTTCCTGGCACCCGAGATCGACGTCGCCCTGCTCTCGATCGAGCACGACAGCCGGCTACCGCTGCGCCGACTGTTCAAGAACAACGACCGGACCGCGCCGACCCTGGTTGCGATCGTGAGCTACGAGAACCCTTCGATCCTGCAACTGGTGCTAGAGGCCGGCGCCCACGCCGTGATCGAGCGGCCGGTCCGGCCGTTCGGTCTGCTTACGCAACTGGCCGTTGCACGAAGCCTTTGGTTGCAGCAACAGGACACGTTGCGAAAGACGCGCAACCTTGAGCGCAAGGTGATCGGGATGCAGCGCATCCAGCGCGCCAAATCGATCTTGATGACCGGGCACGGCCTGACGGAGGAGACCGCCTATCAAAGCATTCGCAAGCAGGCGATGAGCAAGCGGATCAGCATGGAGGACATGGCCGAGGCGATCATCAACGCCAACGACCTCTTGAACTTCCGCGTAGACCGTGGCTAAGTTTGCGTCAGAGCGTGAGGTTGTCCTCTACGCAGCAATCCCGGCACCAGCGCCGTTGCACGGGAGAGGCCATGCGGCCCGTATGTCTTCTAATGGGAGGCGTGCGGGCTTTTTTTGTTGCCTGCGGCCGGCCCGGGTGCCGGACAAACTCCGCCCGACGGCCGGGCGGGCAAAGGAGAGCGTTCGCAGATGATGCAGATGGCGACGACCCGACGGTCGGCTCTGAAACTCGGCACCGCAGCGACACTCGCGTCGCCGTTCTTCTTCCATCGCTCGGCGCGCGCCGCCGACGCCATCAAGGTCGGCGTGCTGTTCTCGCAGACGGGCGGCCTATCCATCATCGAGAAGTCGCTCTCGGACGCGACATTGATGGCGATCTCCGAGATCAACGCGACAGGCGGCGTGCTTGGCAAGCAGATCCAGCCGATCGTGGAGGACGGCGCGTCCGATCCCAAGACGTTCAACGAGAAGGCCTCGAAGCTCGTCATCCAGGACAAGGTGCCGACGGTGTTCGCCTGCTACACCTCGGCGAGCCGGAAGGCGGTGTTGCCCGTGTTCGAGCGCCGGCAGAATTTGTTGCTGTACCCTACCTATTACGAAGGCTTCGAATGCTCGAAGAACGTCGCCTATACGGGCGCCGTGCCGAACCAGCAGCTGTCGAACTTCATACCCTGGATCATCAAGACGCTGGGCAAGAAGAAGTTCTTCATCGTCGGTTCGAACTACATCTACCCGCGCGAAATGGCGAAGGTCTGCAAGATCCTGATCGAGAAGAACGGCGGTCAGTGGATTGCCGACGAGTACCTCGAGCTCGGCCACTCGGAGTGGGGCTCGATGGTCAACAAGATCAAGAGGTCGGGCTGCCGACGTCGTGTTGTCCAACGTCGTCGGCGATTCTGTCGGTCGCGTTCTACCGTGAGTACAAGAACCAGGGACTGACGCACGACAAGCTGCCGATCTGCGCGACGGTGACATCCGAAATCGAAATCGCCGCGATGGGGCCCGAATACGCGGTGGGCAGCTTCACATCGTTCCCATACTTCATGGCCATCGACACCGACATCAACAAGGCGTTCGTGGAGCGATACCGCGCCTACGTTAAGAACCCCAAGGCGGTCACGCATCATGCCCTGGAGTCTTCCTACTTCCAGGTATACCTGTGGGCCCAGGCCGTGGAAAAGGCGAAGGAGGCGTCGCCGATCCCGATCCGCAACGCGCTGCGAGGGCCAGGAATTCGCGGCACCGGGCGGCCATGTGAAGATCGAGCCGCAGAACCTTCACACCTGGCTGACGCCGCGCATCGCGCAGTGGCAGTCGGACGGCCAGGGCAAGATCGTCGATGCCTACAAGGAGCCGATCATGCCGCTGCCCTACGTCGCCTACGGGGAGACCGAGTCCAACCTGTTCTGCACCAGGGAAGGGTTTGAACACCGCGAAGCTCAAGGGCTGAGGCGTGGTCGAGGTCGTCTTTATCGGCCTGAGTCTGGCATCCGTCCTGCTGCTGGTCGCACTCGGCCTCGCAATCACCTACGGCGCCATGGGCGTCATCAACATGGCCCATGGCGAGATGGTCATGCTGGGCGCATACACGACGGTGATGACCGGGCTTTATCTGAAGTTCAGCATTCTCGCCGCTATCCCGCTCGCTTTCATCGTAACCGCGCTGGTCGGCTACGCGATCGAACGCGTCGTCGTGCGCCGGCTGTATGGCCGGCTGCTCGACACGTTGCTGGCCACCTGGGGTGTGGCGATCCTGATCCAGCAGGCGGTGCGGCTGGAGCTCGGGCTGTCGTTCTTCGGCCGGCACATCCCCGGCCTCGGCCCCGGCCTGCAGAACGTGACCGTACCCGACGCATTGACCGGGGTGCTCACTGTGGGCGGCGTACAGGTCAACGCGTTCCGCAGCTTCATCATCATCGTCACACTGATCCTAACGCTCTTCACCTGGCTGCTGATGTACCGCACCTCGATCGGCATCCAGGTTCGCGCGATCATGCGCAACTCGCGCATGGCGGCCGCGTGCGGCATCGACGTCGATCGGATCAACGCCTTGACGTTCGCCTACGGTTCCGGTCTTGCCGGGGTTGCCGGCGTGCTGATCTCCGGATTCAAGACCGTGTTTCCCGACATGGGGACGCCGATGGTCGTCGATGGCGTTCCTGGTCGTGGTGGTCGGCGGTGTCGGCAGCCTGGTCGGTTCTGTCTTTTCCGCCGGTCTGCTCGGGCAGATCAACGGCGTGACGGCCTTCTTCTCCAACGACATCCTCGCCCGCGCGGTGGTGTTCGCGTTCGTGATCCTCATCATCATGACGAGGCCGCGTGGCCTGTTCGCGCCGAAAGGGCGGTAAGGCATGAACGCCAAGCGCACACTCGACCTCGGAGCCTACGCGATCTTCATGGCGCTGATCCTCTGTGCGCCTCTGGTGCTGGATGAGTTCTGGCTAAACCGGATCGCCAAAGTTCCTGGTCTACGGCATGCTGGGCGTCGCGATCGCGCTGAGCTGGGGCTACGCGCGGGATCCTCAATCTCGGCCAAGGCCTGTTTTTCGGCGTCGGCGCCTACATGACGGCGATGTCGCTCAAGCTGGCGAGCGCCACGAGCCTGCAACAGGGCTCTGCGACCCCGGTGCCGGATTTCATGCTTTGGAACGCCGAGCCCGGCGCCAAGACCGAACTTTGCTGCATCAACCACGGCTCCTTCCTTTGGATCCCGTTCCAGCATCAATGGTTCGGGCTCGCGATGGGTCTGCTGGCCCCGGTGCTCCTGGCGGCTGGGGCTCGGCGGGTCGATGTTCCGCAAACGAATCTCGGGCGTGTTCGTCTCGATCATCATGCTGGCCCTTGTGCTGCTGGTGCGCCTCGTCGTCATCGACGCGCAGCCGATCACCAACGGGTTCAACGGGCTCACCGATCTCGGCGACCTGACGTTGTTCGGCGTCGACTTCGATCCTTACGCCGTCGCCACCTACTACGTCGTCGCCGGCGCGCTGGCGCTGACCCTGATCTGCGCCCGGCTGCTGGTGGAAACCCGCGCCGGGCTGATCCTGCAGGCAATTCGCGACGACCAGAACCGTGTCCGCTATCTCGGCTTCGACGTGCCGGTTTATCAGGCGTTCTTCTTCGCCGTTTCCGCTGGCATCGCGGGCCTCGCCGGAATGCTCTACGTGATCGTCGCGCAGTTCGCCTCGCCGACCTTCATGGATCTTGCCTTCTCCATCACCATGGTCGTGTGGGCGGCGGTGGGCGGCCGGGCGTCGTTGCTCGGCGCCTGCATCGGCGCCATCGGCATCAACATCATCGAGGCGGGAGCCAGCGAAACCGCCGGCGCTGGTGGAAGCCTGGCGGGCGGTGATCGGGCTCATCTTCGTCCTCGCAGTGCTCTATCTGCCGCGCGGCCTTGCCGGTTTCGCCAGTGACCTCGCCGACAATGTGCTGTCGCGCGTCTGGCGGCGGGAAGCGCAGCCGCAGCCGCGCGTGGCAGACGGGTCGCGCCGTGACGGCGGCGGTCCTGACCGTCGACGGGCTTGGCGTGTCGTTCTCGGGCCTCAAGGCGGTGGACGGCGTGTCGCTGGTCATCGAGGAGGGCGAACTCCGCGTCCTGCTTGGCGCGAACGGCGCCGGCAAGACGACGCTGATGGACCTGATCTCCGGCAAGACCAAGAGCACGGAGGGCAGAGTGCATCTTCGTGATGTAGACATCACCAACTGGGAAGAGCCGGCGATCGCGCGCGCGGGCATCGGCCGGAAGTTCCAGATCCCCAGCGTGTTCCGCGAGTTGACGGTCCGGCGCAACCTCGAGGTTGCGGCGTGCCAGCACCCGGGCGTGCTCGCCAATCTTCGTTTCGGCCTCCCGCGAGCGGTCCGTCGCCGTCTCGACGAGGTGCTCGAACTGACCGGTCTAGCCGACGAGGCGGACACGATCGCCGGCAATCTCAGTCACGGGCAGACCCAGTGGCTCGAACTCGGCTTGCTGATGATGCAGGATCCGAAGCTGCTGCTGCTCGACGAGCCGACCGCGGGCATGACGGCGGCCGAAACGCAGCGGACCGCCAACATCATCAAGGGCCTGCAGGGTTCGCACACCCTCATCGTGGTCGAGCACGACATGGCCTTCGTCCGCGAGATCGCGCACCGAATCACGGTCATGCATCTCGGCCAGATCCTGGCGGAAGGCGATATCGTCGACGATCGAGGCCGATCCGCGCGTCCGTGCCGCCTATCTCGGCTCGAAGGGCATCCATTGATGCTCGGCCTCCTTTGATGCTCACGCTCAGCAACGTCGATGCGTTCTACGGCCGCAGCCACGCGCTGCACCAGGTGTCGCTCGGCGCTGCCCGCGCAATCAATCACGACGATCCTCGGTCGCAACGGCGTCGGCAAGACTACCTTGCTGAAAACCTTGATGGGCCTAATGGCAAAGGTCACCGGGATCACCCGTTTGGGCGACAACGACATCACCACAGTCCCGGCGCACAGGCGGGCCCGCGCCGGGATCGCCTACGTGCCGCAGGGCCGCGAGATCATTCCGGATTTCTCGATACGCGAGAACATCCTCATGGGTGCGTTCGCGCGAGCGGACGGAAAGCGCGTGATCCCTGAACTGGTCGGCGAGTTGTTTCCTTATCTGATGCAGAACCTCGATCGGGCCGGCGGCGTGCTGTCCGGCGGTCAGCAGCAGCAACTCGCCATCGCGCGGGCACTGGCGGCCGCGCCGAAGGTCCTGCTGCTCGACGAGCCCACGGAGGGCATCCAGCCCAGCATCGTCGAGGAGATCGAAGAGATCATCATCCGGCTCAACCGGGAAGCGAAGCTGACGATCGTGCTGGTCGAGCAGAATGTCGCGTTCGCGCGTCGCGCTGGTCACCGCTTTGCCATGATGGAGAAAGGCAGGGTGGTGGCGGAGGACGCCATGACCGAGCTGACCGATGCGCTGGTGCATCGGCATATGGCGGTTTGATCAAAGGCGAGAATGTAGGAAAATGCTGCACGGCGATATCTCAAGTAGCAAGGACACGGTCGGTGTCGCGGTCGTCAACTACAAGATGCCCCGGCTGCACACGAAGGCGGAGGTCCTAGCCAACGCCCGCAAGATCGCGCGACATGGCGATCGGCATGAAACGGGGCCTGCCCGGCATGGATCTCGTGATCTTCCCCGAATACTCGACGCACGGGATCATGTACGACAGCAAGGAGATGTACGACACGGCGTCCTCCGTCCCGGGCGACGAGACCGAGATCTTCGCCGAGGCATGCCGCACTGCGAAAGTGTGGGGCGTGTTCTCGCTCACCGGCGAGAAGCACGAGGAGCACCCGCGCAAGGCACCCTACAACACGCTCATCCTGATGAATGACAAGGGCGAGGTGGTGCAGAAGTATCGCAAGATCATGCCTTGGGTGCCGATCGAGGGCTGGTATCCGGGCAACTGCACCTATGTCTCGGATGGCCCGAAAGGCCTCAAGATCAGCCTCATCATCTGCGATGACGGCAACTACCCGGAAATCTGGCGCGACTGCGCCATGCGGGGAGCCGAGCTCATCATTCGCTGCCAGGGCTACATGTATCCGGCCAAAGAGCAGCAGATCAACATGTCGAAGTCGATGGCGTGGGCGAATAACGTCTACGTCGCGGTGGCGAATGCCTCGGGCTTCGACGGCGTCTATTCGTATTTCGGCCACTCAGCGATCATCGGCTTCGACGGCCGCACGCTGGGCGAGTGCGGCACGGAGGAGAACGGGGTGCAATACGCTGCGCTGTCGAAGTCGCTGATCCGCGACGCGCGCACCAACATGCAGTCCGAGAACCATCTGTTCAAGCTGCTGCATCGTGGGTACACCGGAATGATCAATTCCGGCGATGGCGATCGGGGCGCGGCGGACTGCCCGTATGACTTCTACAAGAAGTGGATTGCCGATCCGGACGCAACGCGGGAAATGGTCGAGGCCATGACCCGGCCCGCCGTCGGGACGGAGGAGTGCCCGATCGAAGGCATTCCGTCAAAGAAAGTCGCGCATCGCTGACCGGCGCGGACCGCCGTCGCGCGACGGCGGTCCCGCTCCCTAACGTCGGGCGAGGCGGAAATACACGCCCGCCAGCCGCGCCGGGAGATCGGCCAAGTCGGCGATCGGGATCGTGTTGCCCCGGCCGAAGATCGACGACGCCGATCCGACGCCGTCGGGATCGAGCACTACGCCAAACGTGTCGATCCCGGCCTGTCTCAGCCCGAGCACGGCGCGACGTGCATCGACCACCAGCTCCGAACTATTCGTTACATCGATATCCGACGGTTCCCCGTCGGTCAGCACAAGCAACAATCGCCGCCAAACCCGCGAGACGCCGAACTCCGCGCCGGCGTGACGGAGCGCCGTCCCGAGCCGGGTCGAGAGGTTCGGGCGCAGCGCGGCCAGACGCGCGACGACCGCGTCCCCAAAGGACTCGTCGAAATCCTTTATCCGGATCAGTCGCACGTCGTCACGGCCGTTCGAGGCAAAGGCGCGCAGCGCAAACGGATCGCCCCGATGCGCAAGCGCCTCCGCGAGCAGCGCCACGGCCACGCGCTGCACGTCGAGAATGGTTCGGCCGTCGGGGAGCTTGGCCGAAGTCGACGCCGACGTGTCGAGCATGATCAGGGTAGCGAGATCACGCGTCCGCGGCCTCGTTACCCGGAACAGCCGCGGGTCCGGCGTCAAACCGGCACGCAGCGCAATGGTGGCGTCCAGCGCCGCGTCCATGTCGAGATCGTCACCGTCCGGCTGTCGCTTGAGGCGTATCGGCCGCCCGATCGTGGACGCGCGGATCAGCCGTGCAAGCCGCCCGCGCAACGCGCGCTCTGCCTCGATCGCGCTCCGCAAGCGCACCGGATTTTCCGTGCGGGGAGGTACGTCGCGCAGCGTAGTCCAGTCCGGGCGCTCGACACCCGACGCCACGTCCCACTCGGGATAGGTGGCGATCACGTAGCCGCGTTCGTCGGGTGGCGCCTCCCGCGCCCGGCCTGTGCCTTCGCCCTCGCCAGGGCCCTTGGCGGCCGACGGATCGCTCCGGGTTCGCGCCGCTTCGACCATCAGATCGAGGGCATCCGCGGGCGGCTCGGGGGAATCCCAGAGATGGTTGCCGTCGTCGCGATAAGCGGGCTCAATCACGTAGTCACGCCAGTTGAATTGGACGCGCATTTGACCGAGGTCGTTGCCGAGGACGCGTCCGACGCGCAGGCTGAGCGCGGCATCGTGCAGATCGCGTTCGGCCTCCTCGTCGAACAGCGCGCGGCCCTTCGCCACGAACCCGTCCGCGTCGGCATGCTGCGGATCGAACAGCGCCCGGGACAGCCGCGCCATCAGGCGGGGCGCGGTTCGCGCGCCGGCCGGCTCGGCGGTGTGGAACGGCGCCCATAGGCGCCGGAGCCCGGGAAATCGCCGCATCGCCACCGCTTCGGCGCGCGCGTCCTCAATCAGCGTGATCAACGCGATCTGCAACGGCTTCAGTTGACCGACCGCGTGACGCACCGGCGGCACCGAGAGGTGAGCGGAAGCGTGCGCCACCATCGCGAGATAAAGCCGTCGCGCGTCCGCGCCGGTCTCGAGCGCGGGAGCATCGGGCGGAACGGCCTCGGGCAACAGAACCACTCGCCCGGACAAGGTCGAGCGTAGCCGGGGCGCCTCCGAGCGCGGTGCCACGCGCAGGGTCGCAACGTCACCCCATACCGCGACGGTGAAGGCGGACAGTAATCGCGACAGCGCCTCGAAGCCCGGAAGGTCCGCCCGGCGTGTCAGCAGCGCGCGTGCCCACGGGTCCTCGAGTTCGAAGAAGCGCCGGGTCCGGACGGCATCACCGGCGTAGGCTTTCAGCCCGACTCCGATGAAATCGGTGAACCACTCCTTCTGCCGGTTGCTCAGAAGGGTCTCCGCTCGCGCCGCGACTGCGGGGACGCAATCGGCGGCCTCGCGGGCCAGCCGCTCCAATCCGCGCCACCAGGATCGCAGCGCATCTTCGCCCCTGGCGATCCGGATGACCGCGGGCAGTGTGTTGAGGCAGGCGAGCGCCGCCCGCGCGCCGGCGTGGCGGCAGATCTCCGCTGCGGCTCGCCCGCTCACCGCGAGTTGCGGGAGCGACGCATCGCCAGCGGCGCTGGCGCTCCAGAAGGCGATCTGACACGCCGGTCCGGCATTGACTTCGAACAGTTCCAGGGCGGCACTCGACCAGTCGTCCAGCGCCGCCTCATCCGCTTCGGCCAGCTTCTCCCACGTTCGCAGGAACGTCGGTCTCAGGACGTCGCGTTGCCTGATCAGCCGGTGGAGGCGCGAAGTGGCACCGTCCGGCGTGTTGATAACTCTGAGCTGCGGGCTTGCCGCCATCACGGCTCGCAGGCGGCGAAAGCGTTGTCCAGGGCGTCGCGCATGTCGGCGTCATCCGTGATCGGCACGACAATACTGGCGCGCACGGCGTCGCGCATCGCCGTCCCGCACGCGATCAACTGAGCAGCGTGGATCAACATGCGCGTCGAGGCCCCCTCGTCGAGGCCGTTTCCGCGAAGGTTGCGCGAGCGCTTGCCGATCTCAACGAGATGCCGTGCGGTCGGCTCGTCGATCCCTGCCTCGTGGGCCACGATTGCGGTTTCGACCGCAGCTTCGGGATAGGCGAACTCGATCGCCACGAAACGCTGCTTAGTCGAACTCTTTCAAATCCTTGATCGCGCTCTGGTAGCCTGGATTGTACGAGATCACGAGTTGGAAGTCGGGATGGGCCGGCACGAGTTCGCCCTTGCGGTCCAACGGCAAAAGGCGGCGGCTATCGCCGAGTGGGTGAATGACCACCGTCGTGTCCTGGCGCGCTTCCACGATTTCGTCGAGGTAGCAGATCGCGCCGTAGCGGACGGCAAGCGTCAGCGGCCCATCGTGCCAGACCGTGCCCTGCTCGGTCAGCAGAAACCGGCCGACCAGATCAGCGGCCGTCATGTCCTCATGGCACGCCACAGTAATCAGCGGGCGCCCCAGTCGCCATGCAAAGTACTCGACGAAACGGGTTTTGCCGCAACCAGTCGGACCCTTCAGCATAACGGGCAACCGCTGCCGACAAGCCGCCTCCATGACGCCAACCTCGTTGCCGCACTCGCGATAGAACGGCATGTCGGCGAGCCGGTAGGCGGACAGATCCATAGCGTTGCACCCCTCGTTGCTTCGGCTGCATCACAGCACTCCGCGCTGGCGGGAACAATCGTGATCGGCGCCTCCGCGCCGCAAGCGACCGGCTCGTGACCAGCGTTGATTTCGCATGGCGGCAAGCTCGAAACGACTTGACGCTGCGATTGCCGCCACACATAGTTGTGGTCCCGTGCTTGCGGACGACGACCGGTCACCATTGTCGCTGATCGGTTCGGACGGTCACCAAAGTCGCCGACCTGCTTCATGGCACGGCCGCGCCGAAGCGAGCTAACCACACTGCGGGACCCTTGCGTACAGCATGAGGCCGACTGGCATCCATTGCCCGTCGATGTTGCGCATGTTTGCGGGTACGCGCGAGCGCAAACTCCAGAAGGGAGGCGGGCAGATGAGTGCTTCGATGAACGATATCTTGAAGCGACGTAAGCTGGACGCCCTCAAACGCGGCGTGCACAAGCTGACCGGTGACGAAGCGGTTCCGATCGCCACCCATGTCGTCGGAATCGGCAGGGCAGGCGCCCGGGCGATCGCCGAAACCATTAGCGCCCTCGAGCCAGGTGCTCCGAAGATGCTGGCGCTCGCCGTTGACATTGGTGATCAGGATCTGCGCGATCTGCGGGCTTTGGCGAGCGCGACGCCCCCGGATCGCGCTGAGGTCATCACCGTCGCGCTGGACGTCCCCGAGCGGGACGCGCTCTTGGCAGCGCTCGAGCGGTATCCCGAATACTTAAAACTCGAGTATCCGCGGTTCTACTGGAACACCGCCTATGAGCCGTGGTTGGCGCGGTCAGTCGAGTTGCCGCGCACCGGTGACCACATACCGCGTGCTGTCGCGAAAGCAGTCTACGGGCAGGCATTCTATGGTGGGAACCGCGCTTTGCAGCGCGTGCTGCGTGACTTCGCCGCTTCCATAGAAGCAGCGAACGCGCAGGCGGTCATCGCGGTTGTGTTCGGGCTGGGCGGCGGAACCGGGAGCGGCATCGGGGTCGATCTTGCCCGGCACCTGTCGGCGGGCATGTTCGGCCGTCGGGCGCTTGTCGCCGGAATCGGCATTGCGCCTTGCGAGGGAGATCTGCCGCTGCACGCGGGCGGTCGCCTGTTTCCGGTGCTTAACGAGCTGGATTGTTTGGCGGACGAAGGCAAGAACCGCGGTGTGGTCGCAGCTTGCGGCGACTTGTTCAGGAACCCGTTCACTGCGGGGTTCATCATGGTTCCGCAGCAGCATGTCTGGGCGTCCACGAAGGACCTCGCAGCGACACAGCGACGCGGGAACGAGGAGATCGCGACGCTTCTCGCGGGCCGACGAGGGGCGAACTTCCTGGAAACTCTGCGGATGCTGAACTGGGTCGCGGCTCCCTCGACGCAGCACTCCGCCGCGCGAACACCGTGGGGCCGCAAGTGGATTCATATGCTGGGTTACGCGGACGAAAGTGGGCGACCGATCGCCCTGACCCCGGATTTGCCTGAGCAGATCGGACTTCTTGCGGGCTATCACCCCGAGTTCATCGAAGTACGACTGAGCGACGCGGCTGTCGCGGGCGCAAGTGCGGTGGTGAGCAATCTGGAAGCCGCGTTCGCCCCCGACGTCCCGCCGCAGACGGTGGCTGGCGCGAGAGAAGGCGCAGTTCAGTTCGTCTTGCCATCGCTCAGCAAGACCGATTTGCGCCAATTCTTAGAGGCACGCGATGCCTATGATCGCGAAGACCGGGAACAGAAACTGCTCGATCACTCCCTGTTGCTGGAACAGGGCGTGCTGCTGAGCGAACCGTCAACTCAGCTCGAGGGGATGGCGGGTGCGAGCCTTGCGGGCACCGACCGCTGGATCGCGGTCCCGCTCGCCGAGTTGCGTGGCGAAGACCGCGTCAGCGTTGCTTCCCGACCGGGAGCGAGCCATGCCGCTTGATTGGTCTCTGGTCAAATCGAAATACGGGAACGGCTTTGAAGTCCCGACCGTTTCGGGTGGGAAATTCCTGCACGTCACTCGTGCCGACGATGACGCGATCTACATCGAGACACCGATTTGGAGCGCGGTGCTGGATCGCGGCAACCTCGAGAAAGGCGTCGAGCTCATCGAGCAGGGCATGATCTCGCGCGACCCCGGCCTGTTCGTCGAGGACTACATGCTCTACGTCGCCAACCAGCGCGCGACGTCGGTGGCCCACATCCTGCGGGACCTCGGTTTTCTCGATCGAACAGAGACCTTCACCATCAGGTGCTAACGACTTGCCTTGGCTCTCAACCTCGGAAGAAAGGGCGTAACGATGTCCGCATCTCTGTACCACAGCGCGACCGGAGTACAGGCTCCGCACTGCATGCATGTCATCGGCATCGGGCGAACCGGGGCGGCCTACGTAGAGGCTTTGCTGCGCACGGGCGAGGTCGAGGACCATCTGGCCGATCCCCGCGCGACGTTCGCAGCACTGGTCGTCGATATCGGCGACCAGGACATGGGGCTCGCCCAGGATTACGCCGCGGCGTTCGTCAAACGCCTGGAGTCGCGCGGCATCCCGACCGACCGCTTCCTCTTCCAGGCTGTCGCGCTCCCGGTGCCGTCGAAGGAAGAGTTCTTCGAGGGTATGAACCGAACCCGAGAGTTCCTGAAGCTCGAATACCCTCGGTACTACTGGAATCCGAACTTCGAGTCCTACGTGCCGAAGAAATACATCGATGCCCAAGCCGGGCGAGCATTTCCCGCGCGCCGTCGCCAAGGGCATCTACGCGAACGCATACTACGCCGGCGATCGCCCGATGGACGCCGCACTTCGCAAGTTCGTTGAGCTCATCGACCGCGCGGGCCTGCCGTCGATGGTGACGGTGTGCTTCAGCCTCGCCGGCGGCACGGGCAGCGGCATGGTGGTCGATCTGGCGCGGCACCTGTCGAACGTGAAGCTCGGACGGCGCATCCCGGTGATCGGGGTGGGCCAGCTGCCGCACTCGGGGGACCCGGATACCTACCGCGACAGCCCGACCCTCTACACCACATTGAACGACCTCGACTGCATGCTGGATGACGACAAGAACGCTGGCGTCACCGCGGTCTGGGGCGACCTGTATCGCAGTCCGTTCACCGGTGGGTTCTTCGTCGTGAATCCCGAGCAGAGCTGGCAAAGGCTGACCGCCTACACGACGACCGGCGAGGCGCATATCCGGCAGAACTTCAAGGAGATGGTGACCAACCGGTTCGTAGCCGATTCCTTCATGCGCTTCGTAGTCGTCGACAACGGCCGCGACCTGTTTCGCGCCCTGCGACCTTCGGGACTGACCGGCGCCCCGCACGAGACTGTCAGCGCCAAGTCCCGCAATTGGACGATGTTCAATGTGGCGAAGCTGACCCACCCCGGCGTGCAGGTGCTACCTGGCGAGGCGCCGTCCAAATGGGATTCCGTCATCAATCAATGGATCGATTTCACGCCGAAGTACAGCGGCCTCAAGGATGGCTTCAAGACTGACTATGCCGAGGTATTCATCTACGGGTCCCGCAATATGGGCCACGAGGACATGAATGCCGCGTTCAAGAAGATGATGACAAAGAACTACCTGCTGGACTCCAATTCGACGCTGCAGGTGTTCAATCACGAGTTCTTTGATGCGCTCACATCCTACGCCAACATCATTCTGCCCGGCGTTGCGAAGACCGACCTGATAGCGTTCTGGGAAAGCCAGAAGAACTACGACAAGCTGTCCTGGGAAGAGAAGCTGAACGAGCATGCTTGGCTGATCGACATCGGGCCGATGCTCTCCGAGCCGGCGATCCGGTTTGAAGGCATGGCCGGCGAGTGCATCTGGGGTTGCGCCTGCTGGGTGGTCGTGCCCTACGACGAGCTGCGGGGCGACAAGCTGCCGCCGCCCAATCGCAAGGTGATCATGGAGCAGGGCATCGCTGCGATGACCAAGACGGTCGTTGCAACGCCGGGCGGCAAGGCGCCGACCAAGGAGACGGCCTACGTGATGGCCAAGTAGGCGGGAGGCGGCCGTGCCGGGCGCCTCTTCCCGGCACGGCTCCTGCTGGATTTAATCATCAAGCACTCTTGGGAAAGGCAGCCTTATGCCTGACGGTCAGACCAGCGCGGCGAACATCGACCGTCGCATTCCCGCAACCGTCGTGACCGGATTTCTCGGCTCCGGCAAGACGACGCTCATCAACCGCATCCTGCGTGAGCAGCACGGCCGCAAGATCGCAGTGATCGTCAACGAGTTTGGTGAAGTCAGCATCGACGGCCAGCTCGTCGTGCACGATGACCAGGCGCAACTCGTGGAGTTTAACAATGGCTGCCTGTGCTGCACGGTCCGTGGCGACCTGGTGGAAACCCTGGGCCGTCTTCAGGAGCGTGCGGAGACGCTTGACGGGATTCTGATCGAGACGACCGGACTTGCCGACCCGGCACCCGTCGCCTCCACCTTCTTCGCCGCCGACGAGGTGAAGTCCGGCATCCGGCTAGACGCGTTCGTAACCGTGGTTGATGCCGTCAATATCGAGCGCAATCTCGCGCACAGCAACGAGGCGATGGAGCAAGTCGCGTTCAGCGACATCATTCTGATCAACAAGATGGACCTCGTCTCGTCCGAACAGATGGACGCGATCGAGCGTCGGGTGCGCCAGCTGAACCCGATGGCGAAGATCTATCACACGGCAAATGCCGAAATCGACCTCGCCGGCATCCTCGACGTCGGCGCGTTCGACCTGGTGCAGAAGCTCGAAGTGGACCCGGCCTTCCTTGACGATCACGACCACGAGCACGACCCGGCGATCGGCTCGTTCGTGCTGGAGGAGCACCGTCCGATCGACGTGAACCGCCTCATGATCTGGATGAACGACATGGCGCAACGGCGGGGCGAGGACCTTTATCGAACGAAGGGCATCTTCTACGCGCACGGGTTCGGCGAGCGCCTGGTTTTTCAGAGCGTGCGGATGCTGACGACCCTGCGCCGCGACCGGCTCTGGGGAGCCGACGAGACAAAGGTGACGCAGTTTGTCGTCATCGGAAAGCATCTGGACCGAGCGGAGTTCGCCGCTGGTCTCGAAAGCTGCGTGTTCCGCTAAGGCTATCACCGCGAACCACTGCAAGGAGCAACCGATGGCGATCGAGGCAGGTGAGGCGGTGCCGCCGGCAACGCTGAAGCAGATGACGGCGGACGGGATCAAGAATGTCGAGCTTTCCAGCCTGCTGGCTGGCAAGAGGATCATACTGTTCGGCGTTCCCGGCGCCTACACGCCGGTCTGCTCCACTCAGCATCTCCCCGGTTACGTCGCCGAAGCCGACACGCTGAAAGCGGAGGGCTTTGCCGAGATCGCCTGCATCTCGGTCAACGATCCGTTCGTGATGTCGGCCTGGGGAGAGCAGCATGGCGCCGCGGACAAAGTGATGCTGCTCAGCGATCCCGATGCCTCGTTCACGCGCAGCCTCGGCCTCGATCTTGATCTCGCGGAGTTCGGCCTCGGCACGCGCTCACAACGCTATTCGATGGTTGTCGAGAACGGCGTGGTCAGCAAGATCAACGTCGAGAAAAGCATCTTTGATCATGGCTCGAGCGCGGCATCCACCCTGCTCGCGTCCACGCCGGCCTAGTGCCGGACGCGCCGGTTTACCGTGTACACGTGTTCTGCTGCACGAACCGACGGCCGGACACGCACTGGCGAGGCTGTTGTGCGAGCAAGGGCAGCCGGGCGTTGTGCGACTACATGTGCCGCCGCGCGATGGTGCTCGGCCTGCGCCGCATCCGCATCAATCATGCCGGTTGCATGAACGTGTGCGAGCACGGGCCGGTGATGGTCGTTTACCCCGAGGGGGTCTGGTATCGCTACGAGACAACCACGGACATCGACGATATCCTCCGCTCCCACATCGTGGGCGGTGTCCCGGTGGAGCGGCTCGCGTTATCGATTGATCCGGCAACGCTGCATGGCTGATCGCGAACGCATGGGCGTGAGGAGGTTCGGCGGCAGCAATCCCCGAACCTATTGGGTGCAGCAAAGGGCAGGCCGTGATTAATCATTTCGCTCGCATGTTCAATGACCGCGCCGGACGCCTGCGCGGCCCCATCATCGGCGTCTATCTCCTTCTGCTTTTTGCCAACCTTGTTGCCTGGGCCTGGGCCGTCGCCGTGTTCTGGCAGCAACCCGTGCTCCTCGGTACGGCGCTGCTGGCTTACGGGTTCGGGTTGCGGCACGCGGTGGACGCCGACCACATCGCGGCGATCGACAATGTTACCCGAAAGCTTATGCAGGAGGGCAAGCGGCCGATATCTGTCGGGCTGTTCTTCGCGCTCGGCCACTCCGCCGTCGTCGTCCTGGTCGCTGCCACGATCGCCGCCTCCACGGTCGCTTTGCAGGCCCGGTTCGAAAGCTTCCAAAACGTAGGCGGCGTGATCGCGACCAGCGTTTCCTCGTTGTTCCTTTTCGTCATCGCGGCGATCAACGTGACGGTGCTGTGCGGCGTCTGGCGCACATATCGGCATGTCCGGCGCGGGCGGCGCCTATCAGGACACCGACTTCGACATGCTGCTGAACCAGCGCGGTCTGCTGTCTCGCCTGTTTCGTCCGCTGTTCAGGCTGATCACGCAAAGCTGGCACATGCTGCCGCTCGGCTTTTTGTTCGGCCTCGGCTTCGACACTGCCACCGAGATCAGCGTGCTGGGCATTTCGGCAACCGAGGCGGCGCGCGGTGTTTCGATCTGGTCGATCTTGGTGTTTCCCGCGCTGTTTGCGGCCGGCATGACGCTCGTCGATACGACGGATGGCATCGTCATGCTGGGTGCCTACGATTGGGCGTTCATAAAGCCGATCCGGAAGCTGTACTACAACCTGACGATCACCTCGGTCTCGGTGGTGGTCGCGGTGGTCGTCGGCTGCATCGAGAGCCTGGGCCTGATCAGCGAACAGCTCGGCCTGGAGGGCACGTTCTGGGAGGAGGTTGACTTCCTGCACAACAACTTCAACAGTCTGGGGTTCATCATAATCGGCCTGTTCATCGGCAGCTGGCTGCTTTCGGCGACGATCTACCGGATCAAACGACTGGACGAGGTCGACGTCCGTCTTTCGCGTTGAAACGTCGTAAGACCTTCCACCAGAAGGATCTCACCCGATGCCGGTCGATTACGAGGTTCACGATCTCGGCGCCGTCAAGCTGCAGAGGGGCGCGACGATCCGCGACTGCAAGCTTGCCTATAAGACATTCGGCACACTCAACGCGGACAAGAGCAACGCAATCGTCTACCCGACCTGGTACTCGGGGCAGCACTACGAAAATGAGTGGCTCGTCGGCGACGGCATGGCGCTCGACCCGGCCAAGTACTTCATCGTCATTCCGAACATGCTCGGCAACGGCCTCTCGTCCTCGCCCAGCAATACGCCCGAGCCCTACAACCAGTCCCGGTTCCCTCACATCACGGCTTGCGACAACGTCCGCGTGCAGCATCGCCTTGTCACGGAGAAGTTCGGCATCCGCCACCTGCGAATGGTGCTCGGCTGGTCCATGGGCGCGCTGCAGACGTTCCATTGGGGGGCGCTCTATCCCGACATGATGGACCTTCTCCTGCCGTTCTGCGGATCGGCGAAGTGTTCGCGCCACAACTTCGTCTTCCTTGAGGGCGTGAAGGCGGCTTTGACCGCCGACGCCGCGTTCAAGGAGGGTTGGTATGACGAGAAGCCCGCCAGAGGTCTGCGAGCCGCGGCGCGCGTCTACGCGGGCTGGGGTTTTTCGCAAAGCTTCTACCGCCAGAAGCTCGATGTGGAGGCGATGGGCTTCTCGTCGCTCGAGGATTTCCTTGTCGGGTTCTGGGAGGGCTTCTTCCTTCCCAAGGACCCGAACAACCTGCTGACGATGCTGTGGACGTGGCAGAACGGCGATATCAGCGACAACGAGTTGTATCGCGGCGACTTCGACCGGGCGCTCGCGGCGATCAGGGCGCGAACCTTCGTGATGCCCGGCCAAACCGATCTCTACTTCCCTCCCGAGGACAGCGGGTCCGAGGTCGCCCACATGCCAAACGCGACGCTTATTCCGATCCCGTCCGTGTGGGGTCATTTCGCGGGCGGCCCAGGCACTAACCCGGCCGACGTCGCGTTCCTCGATGCCAAGATCAAGGAACTGCTCGCGTCGTGAACGGCCGGGGCCGACCGGGGCGATGGAATGCTGCTCGTTGAGCGCGTGATCGGCAGCCGGCTCGATCCCGCGCTGTCCGGGCGATTGCACGAGCTCGAGCACCACGGCCGCGTCGACCTGCTCACGTTGCCCGCGAGCCGATATCGCGCGGCGTCGCTTCCGCGCGATATCGGCGGGCGGAACCGATGTGGCGATCGCCTTGCCGCGCGACCAGAAGCTGTTCGACGGCGCAGTGCTGCTGCTCGACGCCGACCGCGCGCTTGTGGTGCGGGTAGATCGCCAGCACTGGCTCCAGTTGCAGCCGCGCTCGCTCGCGGACGCGATCGAACTCGGCTACCACGCCGGCAACCTGCATTGGCGCGTGCGCTTCGCAGACGAAGCGCTGCTTGTGGCGTTAGAGGCCCCGGTCGCAGGACTATCTTGACCGACTCGGTCCCTCGTCGGCAACGGCCGGTTGGTGTCGGCTGTGATCGCGGACGAGTAAGGGGTGAACTGACGGCCGGAGATCATTTCCGATATGAAACCGCTCCTCGCGGCGCTTTGGCAAAGCGACTCGGCATTTCCCGAGCGGCGGTTTCGCGTTCTCGAACGGCTTGGAAGGCGCGGCGGCGCTCGACGCGCCGCTCGATTGCGCGAAGCTCGCGGGCATTCTGACGGCTACCTTGCGGTTCCGCTGGGCCACAGCCGACCGGCTAGCGGTGCTGCACGCCTTTCATGCCGGGGATATGGCGCGGCTCGGCGTCATCGACCGCGCGTTCGAGGCGCCACGGTCCCCGAGCCGTTTCGGACCGGCTCGCGCCGGAATGGGTCACGCGTTCCTAATCGCCCACGCCCGTCTGGGACGCAAGGCGCAGCGGAGCTACAGGACGGCGATTGCAGCCGGGCACGCGCTGGGACACCTGCCGGTCGCGCAAGGCTGGATTTGGCGGCGTTGCGGGCTCGACGAGGTCGCCGCCGTCGCCGCCTCCGCCTACACCGTCATCGCCGGCCTCGTGAACGCGGCTGTCCGCCTGGGCAGCGTCGGTGCGATGGAGGCGCAGCGTGCGCTGGCCGAAACGCTGGAGCTGATCGAGACCTTCGTCGATGACTGTTTCGATCCGTCGACCCCTTTGCGTTTCTCGAGCATGACGCCCTGGCTCGACGTCGCCGCCATGCGCCACGCGCGCGTCGAGCCTGCGCCTGTTCTCCAACTGAGGAGTTCGCGGTCCCATGCTGCTTACGCCGACCGAAATGGAACGGCTCACCATCTTCACGGCGGCCGAACTCGCCCGCAAGCGTCGCGCGCGCGGCTGCAAGCTGAACCATCCGGAGGCGGTCGCGCTGATCGCCGACGAGATCCTGGAAGGCGCGCGGGACGGCCGCTCCGTCGCCGAGCTCATGGGCTTCGGCTCCACCATCCTGTCCGCCGACGACGTGATGCCGGGCGTTGCCGCGATGATCCCGATCCTGCAGGTCGAGGGCGTGTTCCCGGACGGCACCAAGCTCGTGACGGTGCATGAGCCGATCCGCCCGCTGCGAGGGCGGCGCACGCCGACGCGCTGGAACCCGGGCGCACTGGTCGTGGGAGCGGGCGAAATCGAACTCAACGCCGGGCCGCCGCAGCGTCACGCTCGAGCGCCGTCAACACAGGCGACCGGCCGGTGCAGATCGGTTCGCACTACCATTTCTTCGAGGTCAACAAGGCGTTGGAGTTCGACCGCGCCGCAGCCTTCGGCATGCGGCTCGACATCCCGGCCGGGACGGCGGTGCGCTTCGAGCCGGGCCAGAGCAAGCAAGTGACGCTGGTCGGCCTTCGGCGGGCGCGCGCGAAGTGACGGGATTTCACAGCCTGAGCCGACGGGCGACGGACGGCGACGCCGCGCGCGACGCGGCGGTCGCTGCGCGCCCGCGCGGCCGGCTTCAGGGGCGCTTGAGATGGCGCGCATGTCACGCCGCGCATTACGCCGAGCTCTACGGCCCGACCGTCGGCGATGGCTTCCGGCTCGGCCGACACTTCGCTTGGTCGCGGTGGTGGAGAAGGACCACGCCGTCTACGGCGACGAATGCCTGCATGGTGGCGGCAAGACGCTGCGCGACGGCGCCGGGCTGGCGCGGGCGTCACGAGCCGGACGGGCGCGCTCGACCTTCTGCTGTGCAACGTCGTCGTGATCGACGCCGTGCTGGGCGTCGTCAAGGGCGACCTCGGCGTCAAGGACGGCAAGATCGTCGGCCTCGGCAAAGGCCGGCAAACCCGGCGATGATGGATGGCGTCGATCCGCGCCTGATCGTTTCAGCGGCGACCACCGTGCGGGATTGCGAGGGCATGATCGCGACGCGCGGGCGCCATCGACGTTCACGTCCATTTCGATTCGGCCGGGCTGTGCGATCACGCCATCGCCAGCGGCATCACCACCATGCTCGGTGGTTCGCTCGGGCCGATCACCGTGGGGATCGATTCCGGCGGCCCGTTCAACACCGGCAAGATGCTCCAGGCCGCCGAAGCCTGGCCGATCAACTTCGGCTTCCTCGGGCGCGGCAACTCGCACAAGCCCGCGTCGCTTGTCGAGCAGATTGAGACCGGGCTGCCTTGGGCTGAAGCTGCACGAGGACTGGGGCTCGATGCCCGCCGCAATCGACTGCTGCCTCGAAGGTCGCCGACGAACTCGACTTCCAGGTGCAGATCCACACCGACACCTTGAACGAAAGCGGCTTCCTGGAGGACACGCTGGCCGCCATCGCCGGCCGCACGATCCACATGTATCATACCGAGGGCGCGGGCGGCGGCCACGCCCCCGACATTATCCGGGTGGCGGGCGATGGCCATTGCCTGCCCTCCTCGACCAATCCGACCAATCCCTACACAGTGAACACTTTCGACGAACACCTCGACATGACGATGGTGTGCCATCACCTCAATCCCGGCGATTCCCGAAGATGTGGCGTTCGCGGAAAGCCGCATCCGGCCGCAAACCATCGCTGCCGAGGACGTGCTGCACGACATCGGCGCGATCTCGATGCTGGGTTCCGACAGCCAGGGCATGGGCCGCATCCACGAGGTGATCTGCCGGACTTGGCAGCTCGCGTCCAAGATGAAGGATCAGCGCGGCTCGCTTGCCGGAGGAGCAGCCGGGCCGTGGCGACAATGCCCGCATCCGCCGCTACATCGCGAAATACACCATCAACGCTGCGCGGACGTTCGGCATCGCCGAGCACGTGGGCTCGCTGGAAGACGGCAAGATGGCCGACATCGTCGTCTGGCGCCCAGCCTTCTTCGGCATCAAGCCGGAACTCGTGGTCAAGGGCGGCTTCATCGCGTGGGGCGCGATGGGCGATTCCGCGGCGTCGCTGATGACCTGCGAGCCGGTCCTGCTGCGGCCGCAATGGGGCGCCTTCGGCCGCGCGGCGCCGGCGCTGTCCGCGTGCTTCGTCCATCCGGCGGCCATCGCCCGCGATCTCGGCCGCTCGCTCGGCCTGACAAAGGCGCTGCTGCCCGCTCGCGGCACGCGCGGGCTGCCGCAAATCGGACATGCTGTGGAACAACGCCTGTCCCGACATCCGCGTCGATCCGCAAACCTTCGACGTGTTCGTGGACGGGCAGCTGGCGACCTGCGAGCCGGCCGCACGCTTGCCGCTGGCGCAACGCTACATGCTGCGGTGAAGCGGATGCGCGGCGGCGCGCATCGGCATTGGCGGCCCGGTCGGGTCGGGCAAGACGGCGCTGATCGAGCGCCTCATCCCCGTGCTGTCACGCGCGGGGCGTCGATCTCGCGGTGGTGACCAACGATCTGGTCACACATCGAGGACGCCGAGCGCGTCCGGCGCTCGGGCTTGATCGATCCCGCGCGAGTTTCGGCCGTCAAGCCGGCGCCTGTCCGCACACGGTGATCCGTGAGGACCCCACGCTCAACATCGCCGCGGGGGACGAGTTGGAGGCCCGTTTCTCCGGCCTGCAACTCATCATCTTCGAGTCGGGCGGCGACAATCTGGCCTCCACCTTCTCGCTCGACCTTGTCGATTGGTGGGCGTTCGTCATCGACGTCGCAGGCGGCGACGACATCCCGCGCAAGCGCGGGCCGGGCATCCTGCGCAGCGATCTTCTGGTCGTAAACAAGACGGACCTAGCGCCCCATGTCGGGGTGGACCTGCCGCGCATGCTGGCGGAAGCCGACGCCGTTCGCGGCGGTCGCGCGGTGGTGTCCACCAATCTCCGCCTCGGCGAGGGCGTGACGGCCGTCGCCGGCGCGATCGAGCGCGCCGTCCTGTTCGCCGCCTGATGCTGGAGTGGGAGGGGGAAACGGACGCCGCTCCGTCGGTCAAGGTCGCACTCCATTTCGCGCGTGGTGGCGGCCGCACATTCATCAAGCGCCAGTTCGTGCCCTATCCCTTCCACATCACCCGGCCACACGCCCGCAAACCGGAGTTGGCGACGCTTATCCTGCAATCCGCCTCGGGTGGGCTCTACGGCGGCGACCGGCTCGCGTTCGATCTCTCGACCGGCGTTGGCGCCCGCGCGCATGTGACGAGCCAGGCGGCGACTGTGGTCCACGCCGCCGAGCGACGTGAGATCGCCGTCCGCATTCGGCTTCACGCCGGGCCGGACTCGTTCCTCGCGCTGACGACCGACCCCAACATCCTGTTCCCGAACACCAAGCTCTCGGTCCAGACCGACATTGTCCTCGGGCCGAACGCGACCGTTGTCATCGCGGAAGGCTTCGCCACGCACGATCCGGAAGCTCGAGACCGCGCGTTTCGCAGCCTCGCTACGCGGTGCCGCATCGCTCGCGAAGGCGGCATCTTGCTGGTTGACGAAGCGAGTGCGATCGAGGGGCGCGCCTATTTGGGTCCCGGCTCGCCGCTTGGGCCATACCGCGCCATGGGCACGATCATGGTGCTCGGCGAGGCGGCCTCTTACCTGCAGACTGACGACCTGCCTGGCCAGCCAGACGGCTCGGGGGTGTTGAGTGGTGCCACAACACTGCCGAATGGAGCGGGCGTGTGCGTGCGCGTGCTTGCGATTGGGGGAGGACAGCTCGCGCGCGCGTTGGACACGGGATTGGATATGGTTCGGTCACGACTGAATAGCGCTGCCGGACCATCACCCGGTTCGACTGCGCGCGGTTCCTCTACCGGCTAACTCGCATCCGTGGCGTAAGGTACACCGAACGGCAGACGTGCCCGCCGTAACAAACAGCGGGTGTCGCTCCACGCCGCCGAAACAGAGATTGGCGGCCCCTTCCGGCAGATGGATCTTGCCGGTCAACGCACCGCCGGGCTCGTAGCACCGCACGCCGTCCTTGTCCGGTCCCGACTAACCCATGCTGCACCACACATTCCCGCTCATGTCGGTACGGACGCCGTCGCTCAAGCCCGGCGCGAAATCGGCAAGCTGGTTTGCCGCCGCGACCTGACGTTCCGCCGCGGCGATATCCGGCCGTCGTTGCAGGAGCGTGGGGGGCATGCCGGCGGGAATGTGCGGTTCGCGGACCGGCGTCGACAATTCAGCCAGCGAAAAGCCAGAGGTTGGCTGCCCTATCAGGGTGGCGATTGCGTGCTCCAGCAGCGCCCGTCTGGCTCTCACGTCAGAGACCTGCGACATCGCCGCATTAAGCTGCGTTTCGGCCTGCGCGACGTCGACCCCTGAGCCGACGTCGCCTTGGAACCGGATTTGCACCCGCCGAGCGCCTTACGGTAGACGCCAATGGTATCGGTGAGCAGATTGATTTTTTCGTTGAGGCCGCGCAGCACGATTTCGCCTGCACAGGCGATCTCGGATCTTTCTTCGCCTATTACGCTGCGATCAACCGCATCCCTCGCATTGGCGCGCACGGCCTGCGTAGCACGGCGCTGAGATCGGGGAGGCGCGCTTGGCCCGGTTCGGCGATTGGGCGGGATACACAAATGACTCTGGACGGCGTAGAATTCGCGTGTTTGTCGAGCGGGCTGGACGCGGCGTTCCCATCTGCTGCAGCATACGGCGGGCTCCGACGGCAGACAGTGGCGGCACCTGCTCGAGGACCCCGAGATTACGCGCGACTTCCGCCTGATCGCCTACGACCTGCTCTATCACGGCAAGTCGCTGCCGCCAGTGTCCGAACGTATTGGGAGCGGGAATACAGAAGGCTCACGCAAGAACTGGTGCACGTGCGCTTCGTGCTGCTGGTCTCGCAGGAACTAGCGCTGGATCGGCCGGTCTTCATGGGCTGCTCGATGGGGCGGTCATCTCGCGATCGATCTTGCCCTGCGCTGGACCTGCCCGCGCCCACGATGCACCTTCGACGAGGCGCGCGAGACCAGCAGCATCAAGGTTCTCAACTACCGTAATCAGTCGCCGATCCACCGCAGCCTGCGCCGATTGCAGCGCGGTTACGGTCGTGCACGGCTCCGCCTTCGCCCAGGCGGCCGGCCCAAGTGCGCCGCCCTCCATTGCGTCCACGTAGAAGTGGTCGATGACCAGGACGTGGTTGAGGGTGGCGCGCAGACTGGGGAAGAAGCCGTCGTCGGCGCGATAAACTCGGCCTGCTGCAGCCGGGTGCAAGCCGCCAGCAGGCGGTAATTGGCCCAGCCGTTGGTGCAGGCTGCGGAATCCGAGCCAAGGCGGACAGGTGATTCCGAGGCAAGGCGGACGGTGATTCCGACGCAAGGCGGACACTGATTCCGACGGAAGCCGGACAGTGATTCCGATTGATCCCGGACAGCCCTGAGGAGGGTCTTCGGGGCCGAAGTCGACGATCTCATGACCGGTAGCGTGGTCCTCCGACCAAGGGGGACGCGATGCCAGCCGAGAGATTGTCGATGCGGAAAGTTCGAGAGGTTTTGCGGCTGAAGTATGCGTGCGGCGCGAGCGTGCGGACGATCGCGCGCTCGGTCGGGGTCGGGCACACGACGGTCGGCGAGTATCTGCGGCGGACGGCGGTGATCGGGATCACCTGGCCGGTGCCGGCCGAGATCGACGACGCCGAGCTGGAGCGGCGGCTGTTCGCGCCGGCCGGCTTCAACATGGCGCCGACGCCGCGGTCGATGCCGGACTGGAACCACGTTCATGCCGAGCTGCGTCGCCGCGGCGTGACGCTGCTGCTGCTCTGGGAGGAATACCGCGCCGAGCATCCGGACGGCTACGGCTACAGCCGGTTCTGCGACCTCTACATCGCGTGGCGGCGCGGCGTCAGCGCGACGATGCGCCAGACCCATGTCGCCGGCGAGAAGCTGTTCGTCGACTACGCCGGCGACACCGTGCCGGTGTTCGACGGGGCGACCGGCGAGGAACGGCGGGCGCATGTGTTCGTCGCCGTGCTCGGCGCGTCGAACTACACCTACGCCGAGGCCCGCTGGAGCGAGGGGCTGGCGGACTGGATCGGCGCCCACGTCAACGCGCTCGCCTTCCTCGGCGGCGCGCCGAAGCTGCTGGTCTGCGACAACCTGCGCGCCGGCGTGACCGCAGCCTGCCGCTACGAGCCCGGCATCAACCGCACCTACCAGGAGATGGCCGCCCATTACGGCGCCGCCGTCCTGCCGACCCGGGTGCGCCGGCCGCGCGACAAGGCGAAGGTCGAGGTCGCGGTGCTGATCGTCGAGCGGTTCATCCTGGCGCGGCTGCGCAACCGCCGCTTCTTGTCGCTCGGCGAGCTGAACGAGGCGATCCGGGAGGTGCTGGGCGACCTGAACGCCCGGCTGATGCGCAAGCTCGGCGCCAGCCGCCGCGAGTTCTTCGAGACGATCGACCGGCCGGCGCTGCTGCCGTTGCCGGCGGAGCCCTACGCCTACGCCGAATGGCGGCGCTGCCGGGTCGCGCCCGACTACCACGTCGAGGTGCACGGCCATTACTACTCGGTGCCGTCGCGGCTGATCCGCGAGGTGGTCGAGGCGCGCATCACCGACACGACGATCGAGGTCTTCCACGCCGGCCAGCGCGTCGCGGCCCATCCCCGGTCGGCCTTGAAGCGGCGGCACACGACGACGCCCGAGCACATGCCGAGCGCGCATCGGCGCTACGCCAGCTGGACGCCGGCGCGGATGCTGTCCTTTGCCGCCCAGGTCGGGCCCGGCACGGCCGCGCTGGTCGAGACGATCATGCGCACCAAGCCGCATCCCGAGCAGGGCTTCCGGGCGTGCCTGGGCATCCTGCGGCTGGCCAAGACCTACGGCGAGGTCCGGCTCGAGGCGGCCTGCCAGCGCGGGCTGACCATCGGCGCGCGCACCTACGGCTCGATCGCCTCGATCCTGAAGACCGGCCTCGACGGGCCTTCCACGACGAGCCGGCGCCGGACGCCGCCCCATGCTGCACGCCAACATCCGCGGCCGCGGCTACTACCACTGAGAAGGAGATCCGATGCTCGCCCATCCCACCCAGGAACGCCTGCTCGCCCTCGGCCTGACCGGCATGGCGAAGGCGCTCGAGGATCAGCGACGACAGCCCGACATCGCGGCACTGGGCTTCGAGGAGCGATTGGCGCTGCTGCTCGACCGCGAGACGATCGAGCGCGAGAACAAGCGGCTGGTGGCGCGTCTGCGGTTCGCCGCCCTGCGACAGGAGGCCATCGTCGAGGACGTCGATCTGCGGGCGCCCCGCGGCCTCGACCGCGCTCTGTTCCAGAAGCTGGCCGCCGGCGACTGGATCGACCGCAAGCAGAACCTGCTGGTCATCGGCCCGACCGGCGTCGGCAAGTCCTGGATCGCCTGTGCGCTCGGCCACAAGGCGTGCCGCGACAACCGCTCGGTCGCCTATCATCGCGTGCCCAGGCTGCTCGAGGCGCTGGCGCTGGCCCGCGGCGACGGCCGCTATGGACGGCTGCTGAAGGCGCTCGGCCGGGTGCAGCTGCTGATCCTGGACGACTGGGGCCTCGCGCCGCTCACCGGCGAGCAGCGGCGCGACCTGCTGGAGATCATGGACGACCGCCACGAGCGCGGCTCGACCATCGTCACCAGCCAGGTGCCGGTCGATCACTGGCACGAGGTGATCGGCGATCCGACCATCGCCGACGCCGTGCTCGACCGCCTCGTCCACAACGCCCATCGCCTGCTGCTGAAGGGAGAATCGCTGCGGAAACGGGCCGCCAAGGCGCTGATGCTTGACGCCGAAGCGGTCGCCTGACCCCATAGCCACGTCGACGACGACCCTGTCCGGGATCATCGGAATCGGTGTCCGCCTTCGATCGGAATCAGCGTCCGGCTTCAATCGGGGAATCGCTGTCCGCAATCGTCGGAATCCGCAATGCGCGACGCCGCCCTTCACCTTCACCGTTTCTTCCGGACGCCCGTATGACCCGTGCCCCAACGTGCCCTCGTTCATAAGCAGAGATGGCTTCCCGTCTAAACTGCTCCCCTTCTTTGGGCCACATGGCTGGGCGTTTTCGGGCGTCTTGGGTCAGGGTGGCCGGGCCGCCGCTGACCGGATCATCAGTTCAATTGGGCGATTGTTGCCGATCGCGCTGTGTTGCCGGTGCTCGTCATAGAGCGAGACGACAGAACACCCACGGGATCGAAGAACGGAGATTGCGTATCCCGGCATCCGTGGGCCGGACGGATTGTTTGCATCCAATGAGGTGACGCGGAAGGGTGGCGTGGAGATTTTCCGCTGTAGCCTGAGCGATGAACCGTCGGTTCGATGTCTGGAGCTTCCCGCCTGGATGCTCGACAGGACGGCCTGCGCTCCGATGCGATTGGCCGAGACGCCTGTTGCAGCATTGGCTGCTCTCCAAGCCTTGCGGAGCTCGACGGACGCGCGAGCGCTCACCGCGATGCGCTCCAACTACCGCATACCCGTTCATAGGCCCGCTGGAGCCTGTCAGGAACTTTGTGTGGGAGGTCATGCAGTTACCCTTGAGCGGTGGAGGTCTGTATGGCGATTCGGAACGAGCTGATGAGGAGTTGCTGGCGGGCAAGGATCCACAGGAGGTGTTTGCCCCGGATGGATTGCTGGTCGAACTGAAGAAGGCACTGGCGGAGCGGATCCTCGATGCCGAGATGGACCAGCACTTGGTGTCGAGCGAACCGAGGCGAGCGGCGGCGAGCGGCGCAACCACCGAAATGGCCAGAGCCGCAAGACCGTGCTGACCGGGACCGGCAAGTTGGAATACAGGTGCCGCGGGACCGGCAGGCCAGCTTCGAGCCTCAGCTCATCGCCAAATACCGCCGGCGATTTCCGGATTTCAACGAAAAGGTGGTTTCGCTCTACGCGCGCGGCATGACGGTCCCGCGAGATCCAGGGGCACCTGCGCGAGCTCTATGGCATTGACGTCTCGCCTGATCTGATCAGCGGCGTCACTGACGCGATCCTGGAAAGTTGCGTAACCGCGAGATGGCAGACGTGCTGATCGCCGTCGTCGATGGCCTCAAGGGCTTCCCCGAGGCGATCAATGCGGTGTTCCCAGACGCCCAGATCCAGACCTGCATCGTGCACCTGATCCGCCATTCCCTGGTCGTTCATCACTCGCAGCCAGAACTTGGCGCCCTCGGTTTGCTCGATCCAGAGCCCAAGGATCTCCTTGCTGCCGTCTGGCCGGACGCCGAGAGCGAGATACACCGCCTTGTTGCGAACCGTGCCCTCGTCGCGAACCTTGACCCGCAAGGCGTCGAAGAACACCAAAGCGTAAAGGGCCTCGAGCGGCCGGTTCTGCCATTCGGCCACCTATCCGTTCCTGGGCTTCGATTCGGCCTGATCGTGCCGACGGGATCTGTAGTGGTAGGTGGACGTATCGACCTCAAGGACCCGGCAAGCACGCCGGATCGAGACACCCCATTCACCACGAACCGCGTCAAGCTTGAAAAAAAAAAAAAAAAAAAAAAAAAAAAAAAACGACCAGCTTGCGCAGCTTTGCGTTCTCATCCTCGAGCAACTTCAACCGCCGCATCTCCGTCGGCAGCAGCCCGTCGAACTTCTTCTTCCAGTTGAAGTAGGTCGCCTGACTTATCCCAGCCTTCTGGCAGATATCCGCAACCGGGATCCCGTCAGCTCCTTGCTTCAGAATGAACGCCTTCTGCGCGTCCGAAAACTTCGATGCCTTCACCGTTCTCCGCTCCTCCCAGCCCGGGGGATCTCGCGCAGAAAACTCTAGCCAAAAACGGTCCAGTTTGCAGAGGAGCAGATCAGACCCATGCCGCCAGCACCGCACGCGCATGGCGCAGCGACGTCGCTATTTCGCGCGAGGTCCCTCGCAGTCGACGATCATCGGATCGGCTCGTCCTTCGCCAGCACACTGCGGTGCGCATCGTACGAATAGAATTGCTCACGTCGCCTGCCCATCATCGCCTCCGATCGTGCCGGGATCCTTTGAATCAGCGGAAGATGGACAAAGGCGATTCTGGCCGAGTTTGGCATTCGAACTTTGGCCCAAAATAAACCGACACAACCGGCACGTGTAGTCAAGGCCTTGTGGACGCGTCGGTTCAGGCTATAAACGTTGACTTACTAAGATCATTGCCTAATTGTCGATTTTAAACTAGGATTTAGACTGACTGCCGAAGGGTAAATTTTCTAATGCTCAGTGACACCCTTGCGCTCCATGCCGGGTTTGATATGGATCCGGCAACACGCTCGGTTGCAGTACCTATTTATCAGACCGTGGCGTATGGTTTCGACGATACGGCGCATGGCGCGGCCCTGTTCAATCTTGAAGTCGAAGGCTATCGCTACAGCCGCATCGGCAACCCCACTAACGCTGTGCTGGAACGTCGGGTGGCGGCGCTCGAAGGTGGCGTCGAGGCGCTTACTGTCAGTTCCGGGCAGACGGCGCTTTACTACGCCATTTCCAATCTCACGGAGCCAGGGCGGAACTTCGTCACCGTGCCCCAGCTTTATGGGACGACGCATTCGATGTTTGCCCATTTTCTGCCCAAGCTCGGGATCAAAGCCTGCTTTGCTGAAAGCGACCAACCCAGCGACATCGAAAAGGTAATTGATTGCAATACGCGGGCGATATTCTGCGAGAGCGTCGGTAACCCGGCCGGAAACGTCGCAGATATCGGAGCGCTCGCGCGAGTGGCGCGCGACCATCAAGTGCCCTTGATCGTCGACAATACCGTTGCCACTCCAATTCTGCTTCGACCGATCGAGCACGGCGCGGACATCGTCGTGCACTCACTGACAAAGTTCATGGGAGGCCACGGGACAACGCTTGGCGGCATCATCGTCGACGGCGGCCGGTTTCCTTGGGCGGATCACCCCGACCGGTTTCCGATGTTCAGCGAGCCGGACGATTCCTACCACGGCCTTGTCTACACGGAACGATTTCGGCCCGGCGGCGTTCGTTGCGCGATGCCGCAGCGTTTATCTCCGCACGACTGGCGCGGCGCTGTCGCCGTTCAACGCCTTTCTCCTTCTCCAAGGGATCGAGACCGTGGCGGTTCGCATCGATCGCCATGTCGAGAATGCCAGGCGGGTCGCGCATTTTCTGCGTCATGACCCGCGGGTCGCGTGGACCAATTACGCGGGATTCGAGGACAGTCCTTATCATTCGCTCGTGCGACAATACCTCGGCGGGCGGGCCTGCTCGCTGCTCACTTTCGGGGTGGACGGCGGTTTCCCGGCGGGTGTGCGCTTCATCGATGCACTGAAGCTGTTCAAGCGCGTCGT
This sequence comes from uncultured Alphaproteobacteria bacterium, assembly GCA_963757115.1. Taxonomy (GTDB): domain Bacteria; phylum Pseudomonadota; class Alphaproteobacteria; order Acetobacterales; family Acetobacteraceae; genus CAVWQV01. The sequence goes on from CAVWQV010000019.1 coordinate 40,065, forward strand.
GAACCTTGGCGACTCCAAGTCGCTTGCCTGCCATCCCGGTTCCACAACGCACCGCCAGATGCCGCCAGAGGAGCAGCGCAAAGCCGGCGTGACGCCCGAGACAATCAGGCTCAGCATCGGGATCGAACACATCGACGACATCATCGCGGATCTCGATCGCGCGCTTGATGCCGCGGCTCGCCCTGGCCCATGAACGCGCTCACGCGACTTTCGGCCGAGCGTCAGGATTTCGACGGACGGCCCACACTGACCATCGGCTTGGTCAACAATACGTCCGCCAGCGCCATGGCGCCTACGGTCGGCCGGTTCCGTTCTCTCCTATGCGCCGCCAACCCGCTCGCCGATGTCACGCTGCGGCTGTTCCGACCCCCAGAGCTTGCGCGTGACGAGGCGGGGCAACTCCCAGCCGACCACGCTCACGCCGATTTGGCGGAACTGTTCGGAGCGCGCGTGGACGGGCTCATTGTCACAGGCATGGAACCACAAGCCGCGGTTCTGGAAGCGGAGCCGATCTGGGTCAGTCTCACCGGGATCGCCGACTGGGCTGAGGACCATGGGGTCCCGACGATCTGGTCTTGTCTCGCGGCGCACGCGGCGGCACGCTATCTCGACGGCATAACGCGATGCCCGCTTCCCGAGAAACTGAGCGGCGTGTTCGGAAGCGAAGTTGTCGGCAGCGCGCATCCGGTCATGTCGGGGATCTCGCCCCTCTGGTGCGTTCCGCACTCGCGCTACTACGACCTCCCCGAGCAGCACATCGCGGCCGAAGGGTATGAGGTGCTCTCGAGATCGTCCGAAGCTGGCGTTGATATTTTCTACAAGCGCCGTCGGGCGCCGTTCCTGTTTTTCCAAGGCCATCCCGAATACGACCCCGACACGCTTGCGCGAGAGTACAGGCGGGACGTGCGGCGATATCTGCAAGGCGAGCAGGACGACTATCCCGTCGCACCGAGGCACTATTTTGACCCGCGAACGGCCACGGCGTTATCCGCGCTGCGCGAGGATGTATTGCGGGGCCGCCGTGATCCGGAAAGTTCCGACAGGATCCGCCGTATCGTGAACGACAGTCAACCGCCGCGCAGCTGGCAGACGGCTGCCGCCAAGCTGTTCGCGAACTGGATAGCCTGCGTGCTTCGGCGCGATTTTCCGTCCTGCGGCGATGGTACAGGGACGCACAGCCAGCCCGATCTCGCGGGCGCTGTCCCCGCGCTGCTTCGATGATCGCCGAACAGCTTCAACGTGCCCCGGGCTCCCGCCTGTTTCCTGCGCCGGACGACTGCGCCGCCGCCGACCAATTGCTGACCGCGGCCTTGCGCGACGCGCTCGGGCGGGTGGAGCGCGGGCGGGTCAGCCCCGACCTCGACATGGGACGCTTCCGGGAGCGCCTGGCAGCGTTTGACTTTATGTCTCAGCATTCGCTGCCCGATCTGTTGCTGTGGGTGATCGAGCAGCTCGAGCATGGCTCGGTGCATCTCACGCACCCGCGTTACTTCGGACTGTTTAACCCGTCGCCGTCCTATGCCGCCGAATGTGCCGACCGCATCGTGGCCGCGTTCAACCCGCAGCTCGCGACCTGGACGACCTCGCCGGTTCCGGTGGAGATGGAAGCCCACGTCATCCGGGCGGTCGCACGCCGCGCCGGGTTCCCGCCCGATGCGGCGGGCCATTTCACCACTGGCGGCTCGGAGGCCAATCTCACCGCGCTCATCTGCGCCCTGACGCGAGCCAACCCCGCCTTTGCGACGGACGGCGTGCTTGCCTTCGAGGCGCCGCCGACCCTCTACGTGTCCGAAGACGCACACCTATGCTGGCACAAGATCGCCCACCAGTCGGGCATCGGCCGGGCGTCGGTGCGGTCGATCGCAACGGATCGAACGGGACGCATGGATTGCCGGGCGTTGGCTCATGCGCTCGAAGCGGACAAGGCGAATCGCGTTCCGATCATGGTCGTTGCCACCGCCGGCACGACCAGCGCGGGGATGATCGATCCGTTGCCCGAGTGCGCCGAACTCGCGCGGAGCGCGGGCGCGTGGTTCCATGTCGACGCGGCGTGGGGAGGCGCGATCATCGCCTCCGAGACGCTGCGTGACGCGGTTGCAGGCCTCGAGGCGGCTGATTCGGTGGCGATCGATGCGCATAAATGGTTCGCGACCACGATGGGTTGCGGGATGTTCCTATCGAGGCATCCCGATCTGCTCTCGGCCGCGTTTCACGCCATGGCAGACTACATGCCTTCCAACAATCGCGATCTCGATCCCTACGTCACCACTGTCCAGTGGTCCCGACGCTTCGTGGGCCTTCGCCTGTTCCTTTCGCTTGCAAGCGTGGGATGGCGCGGCCATGCGGCGCATGTCGAAAACTCAGTCCGGCTGATCGCGCTGCTTAGGGACGAGCTGACCGCACGAGGATGGAACGTCGCGAACGACTCACCACTCGCGGTCCTGTGCGTCGACCCGCCACCGGGTTTCCCAAGTCCGCGGGTCATCGCTCGTGAGGTCGTCGCCTCGGGTTTGGCCTGGGTGTCAACAACGAAGTTCCAGGGCCGGGAAGTCGTCCGGATCTGCGTGACGAACGGGCGCACGACCGACAACGACGTGCTGGCGCTGGCTGGCCTTCTGCAAACTTTCGAACCCTCCAGCGAGAACGCTTATCGCCGCGACGACCTCGCTTGACCAGGAAAGGATTTTTCATGGACGTCATGCCGGTTTACGGCTATCGCCGAGTGATCGACGAGATTTGCCAGCTCAGGTGGGCGGAACTCTCCGTCGAGCAGATGATGTTGGCCGCCTGGGCCTACTATTATTTCTCGATACAATTTCGCGAGAACCTCCAAATCGCTCGGGAATTGTTTCCGGAAGACGACAAGCTCCGGGATCTGGAATCGGGCGAATGCGACACCGACAACCTTTCGCCCTGGCCAGGCGTGGGGGAAAGCGGCGAGAAGATGAACCACGACGAGTTCATGCGGCGCGCGCTCGAGCTGACGCCGATCGACGACGAGACGCGCGCCCACGTATCCGCGGCGGGCCAGGCCTATCTGGCTCGGGTTCGACAGCTCGATCCGGTTTGCCGGGCAATCAGCATCGCAAGCTACGAGGATGGCGGTCTGGAAAGCGTGTTCAAGGCGATCCTCTCGTTTCGCGCGTGGGATAACGCGCTGCTCCAAGCCTTCGAGCATTTTCTTGCCGAACACCTCCGCTTCGACAGCGACCCCGAGCAGGGGCACGGTGCGCTCAGCCGTCATCTGGCGGTGGACGATCGCATTCTGCCGCTTTGGGAGGACTTCAGGACGCTTCTCGTGAGCTGCGTTCCCGCGCTGCGTCCGGATGACCGCCTGGCCGCATGACCCGCAAGCGAGCCCGCCGAGCAACATGACCCACGGTGAAGATCAGCTTGTGTTGGCCGCGCGCTGAACAGTTCGGGCGCGGCGATCGAATTTGCAAACGGCATCGGAGAAATTACTGATGACAATACGAGCCGCCGTGGTGGCGCAGATCAGACAGGTGGCGGCGGAGCAGCACAAGCAACTCGCACCTTTGACCGACGACTTGCCGTTGCTTAAATTGGGCTTGGACTCGCTGTGTCTCGCCGTGTTGGTGGCGCGGCTTTCGGAGGAGCTCGGGATCGATCCGTTCGAGCGCGGCGACGACGAGGCCGGCCTGCCCGTGACCATCGGAGACTTCATCGCACTCTACGAGGGCGCCCCTGCTTAGCCGCGCGACGCTTTGGGAGCTCATCAAGGCAGGTGGGCTGCCCGCCCAACGCGTTGTTGCCGGACCTGATCGCCAAGTCGCGCTGGCCGACCTCCGAGACCAGGCACCGTTCGACGCGCGTGGGCTGGAAGGCCGCTCCATCCTGATCCGGACCAGGCAGCAATTGCCGTCAGTCCTGGCCTTGATCGAACTCGACGGTGTCGCGCGCCGGCTGGTGCTGGCGCCGCCCGACGTTTCGCCCGCGCACTGGGACGCGGTTGTCGCCCAAGCGGAGGTCGAGGTTTCCATCGTCGATCCGTCGGACTGCGCCGGCCCGCGCACGGTGAGTTGCGGCCCAGTCCTGGCGCCTCGAGCGGCCGATCGCCGCGCGTCGTACGACACCGAGTGGGTGTTGTTCACCTCTGGAACGACGGGCGCGCCGAAGCTCGTATCGCACACCTTGCCGGGCCTCACCGGCCCGATCGCTACCCCGCCCGGCTCCGCCGCGCCCGGCCGCGTCGCGCCCGGCGGAGCCATGCGTCCCAGCGCCACGCCCGGCGGAGCTGTCTGGAGCACGTTCTACGACGTCCGGCGCTACGGCGGCTTGCAGATCCTGCTGCGGGCACTGCTCGGCGGAGGGTCCGTGGTGCTGTCGGACGAGGCGGAACCGACCGCGACATTTCTGGCCCGCGCCGGTGAGGCGGGGGTGACGCATATCTCCGGCACGCCGTCCCACTGGCGCCGCGCCCTCATGAGCGGCTGTGCGGGGCGCATCGCTCCCGGCTACGTCCGGCTGTCGGGAGAAATCGCCGATCAGGCCGTGCTGGACCGGCTGCAGGCCGCCTATCCGGCCGCCCGCGTCGCCCACGCCTTCGCCTCGACCGAGGCCGGCGTGGCGTTTGACGTAAATGACGGCTTGGCGGGGTTCCCAGCGGCCTTGGTGGGCACCGCGGACAGTCCGGTACAACTCCGGGTGGAGGACGGCACGCTGCGCATCCGCTCTAGCCGAACCTCCCGAGGCTATCTCGGCGACGTCGCGCCGCTCGCCGATGCGGACGGGTTCGTCGACACCGGCGACATCGTGACGTTGCGGGGCGACCGGTATTTCTTTCTTGGCCGGGTCGGCGGCGTGATCAACGTGGGCGGCCGCAAGGTGCATCCCGAGGAAGTCGAAGCCGTGCTGAACGCCCACCCCGCCGTGCTTGCGGCCCGCGTGCGCCCCCGGCCCAGCCCTATCACCGGCGCCCTCGTCTCGGCGGAGGTGGTGGTAGGCGATCCGCAACAGGCCGGCTTGCGGGATACGATCCTCGCGGCTTGCCGCGATCAGCTGGAGCCGCACAAGGTGCCCGCCGTCTTGCGGATGGTCCCCGCACTCGATGTGATGCCCTCCGGCAAGCTCGCCCGCCGCCTTGCGTAATGTGATCGTCACCGGCGGCAGCCGAGGCCTCGGGCTCGGCATAGCGCGGCAGCTGGCTGGCTCAGGCTTCCGCGTCGTCGCGATCGCACGCAACGACAGCGAGGCTCTCGCGGCGGCCCGCGCCGAGTTGGGGCGATGGGCTGCATTTCCGGGCCGCGGATCTCGCGGAACTTGCTTCGCTGCCGGGCCTGGTGCGCGAGCTGCGACGCGACTTCGGACCGATCTACGGCCTAGTGAACAATGCCGGCCTCGGGACGGCCGGCGTGCTGGCGAACATGCCGGATGCGGCGATCGACCGGCTGGTCCGGCTCAACGTCCTCTCACCCATCCTGCTGACCAAATACGCGGTGCGGTCGATGATGGCGGCAGGGGCCGGGCGGATCGTGAGCATCTCCTCCATCGTCGGCACGACCGGCTACGCGGGCCTCTCGGTCTACAGTGCGACGAAGGCATCGTTGCTGGGATTCACGCGGTCCCTGGCCCGGGAGGTCGGCCCGCTCGACATTACGGTGAACGCGGTGGCGCCCGGGTTCGTCGATACGGAGATGACCCACGATCTCGGTGAGGCGCATCGCGCCCAGATCGCCCGACGCAGCGCGCTCAAACGCATGCCAGAGATAGCGGACGTGGCGGCGGCCGTGGACTATCTATTCAGCCCGGGCGCCCGCAACGTGACGGGCACGGTGTTGACGGTGGATGGCGGCAATACCGCCTAGAGCCGCGCCTCCCCGGCTGCGATGCGCTCGAAGCGCGCGGCGTCCAACGGCGCGTATCCGCCTCCGGCCCGATCCAGCACCAACAGCGGGTCCGAAATTGCATCCGGATCGAAGCCGTCGCGCTGAAGGGCGGCCTTCACCGGCTTGAACGTCCCGGTCGCGGCAAGGGCTGCGCGCAAACGCAGGAACAGCGGGATCGCGTGGTCGGGCAGCCGCGCAGTAAGATAGGGATGAAGGTTTTCGGGGCGGAAGCTTGGGTCAACCACCACCGTCGCCATTCCCGCCCGCCCTTCCGTCCCGGGCACGGCGACGCCGTATACGACGGCTTCGGTGATGCCCGGATAGGAGCCGAGCGCATCCGCCACTTCGGTGGTGGAAACGTTTTCCCCCTTCCAGCGGAACGTGTCGCCGATACGATCGACGAAGCTGAAGAACCCCGCCCGGTCCCGCCGCATCAGGTCTCCGGTGCGAAACCATGCGTCACCCGGCGCGAACACGTCGCGCAGCACCTTGGCGGAGGACGCTTCGGCATCGGTGTAGAGGCCGCCGTCCGGCACCGGCCCGATCGCCTCGCCGACCTCGTCCGGCAGGCAGCGCTGGCACCGGCCGGCGTCATCCCGTAGCGGCACGCCGGTTTCCGGGTCGCTGCGGATCAGCGCCAGGGGAAAGCGATGGGCGAGGTAGGGCGGAATGCGCCCGATCGCGCCCGGCCGCTGCTCGGTGTTGTAGAGCGACACGCTCCCCTCGGTGGCGGCGTAGTATTCCAGGATCTGCGGAATGGCGAAGCGTTGGGCGAACCGCGTCCAAACCTCCGCCTGCAGGCCGTTGCCGCACGCGAGGCGCAGCGTGTGCTGGCGTTCGCGCGGATGCGGCGGCGCGTTCACGAGGTAACGGCACAGCTCGCCGATGTACTGGAACACGGTGCAGCCGCCGTCCGCCACCTCATCCCAGAAGCGCGAAGCGGAGAAGCCGGGCCGCACCAGAACCGAGCCGCCCCGCGCCAGCAAGGCGCCGACCGCCACGACGCCGCCGATGCTGTGATACATGGGCAGGCAATTGTACATCCGGTCGTCCGGCCCGATGTTCATCATGCCGGCGAACCAGAAGCTCCACTCCAGCACACGCGCATGGGTGATGTTGACCGCCTTCGGCAGTCCCGTGGTGCCGGAGGTGTAGATATGCAGCGCGCGGTCCGTCAGTCTGGGCGCCCGCTCGGCCGCAACGGGGCCATCTTCCAGCGTCGCGGCATCGAGGCGTCGCCACCCGTCGAGATCGGCCCCGAGCAGCCACCACCCGATGTCGGACGGCAGCCGTGGGCGCACTAGGTCCAGCGCCGGCGCGAAGGAAGGATGCGCCACCACATGCCGGGCGGCGACGGTGCCGATGGCGTGCGCCAGCGCCGCATCCCGCAGCCCGGTGTTCAGCAGCGCGACCACCCCGCCGATCCCGCTGATTCCGAGCCAGATGGCCGGGTAGTCCACCGCATTCGGCATCAGGAGGCAGACCACCTCACCGGGCCGGAGCCCCTGTTCCAGCGCCCATCGTCCGTATTGGTTGGCTCGCTTGGCGAGTTCGACGTAGGTGAGACGCTCGGGTAGCGAAAGCAGGGCCGGCTGCGTGCCGAACCGTTCGGCCAGTTCCGGCAGCCGCCCCGCTAGCGTGCGCCCGTCCTCGGCAAGTCCCGAAATGGCGCTAAGCGCGCGGACCCAGCTTTCTGCCCCCGTGGACACCTAACCAAACCTCGACCGAGAACTGCGTGTTCAGCGAACTTTATCAGGGCGCAGCGGTCCAAGCCACGGGATCGTTCTGGGTCGCTGTGAATAGGCGCCGGAGATGCTCGCCCGACGTCGTGGGCTCGTATCTCGGGCGCTCGCCGGGGCGCGCGCAGGTCGGGATGCACACGATCGGCGCGTCGTAGTTCGGGTTGTGGAAGAACACCAAAGACTGGCGGCGGCTTTCGGCCTCGCGACCCGCCGGCGGATTGACCACGCGATGCAGGGTGCTCACCCAAGCGTCGTTGGTCCACCGTGCCATGAGATCGCCGATGTTGACGACGAAGCAGTCCGGCACCACCGGAACATCGACCCAAGCGCCCGCCGCGTTGAACACCTGCAGCCCGCCGGGACGGTCCTCCGTGCACAGGATGGTCAGGCTGCCGTAGTCGGAGTGCGCACCGGCGCGGATCTGTCCGGGCTGGGGCGGAGTGATCGGCGCTGGGTAGTTCCGCACGCGAAGCCGGCTGATATGACGGTCCACCATGCGGTCGAAATAGCCCTCCTCCAGCCCGAGGCCGAGTGCGAAGATGCGCATCAGGTTCGCCGCCAGGTGTCCCATTGCGCGGTAGTATTCGGTCCACGCCGGCCGGAGATCGGCGGGCGTCTCGGGCCATAGGTTGGGCGCGAAGTGCCGGCCCGCTTCGGGGGCGAACGCATAGTGCTCGGGCGGGAGGTCCACGGGGCCGATCATCAGGCTCTCGTTGAGGTCGCCCGCCTGCGCGCCCGGGTCTCGCGAGCGCGCGACCAACTCGCCCTCCAGCCCGACATAGCCCCGGGCCACGCCCGGCGCGGGCCGCGCGACCCGCATCTTGTCCGCGAGCGGGAGGTCGAAGAAGGCGCGCCCGGCGGCGCGGGTGCGTTCGATGAGGTCGGTGGGGACGCCGTGGCCCCGCACGACGAGAAACCCGATGTCGCGGCACGCCCGGTCGACCGCCCCGGCGACCCCTAGCTTGTCGGCCCCGCTCAGGAACGGGGCGATGTCGATGACGGGAACGTTCTGCAACGTGCTCACGATCCGCTCCGTGGCTGATGAAGAACAGGGCGAGGGCGCGCGAACGACAGTCGGCCGCGCTTCAGGCCCCACAGCGGCTGCGCGATGCTCGCCACCGTTCCGGCCGCATCGCTCGCGTCCAGTGCGACGAGGTTGGCCCAGCCGCCCTCGGCGATGCCGTAATCCGGCAAGCGCATCAGTCGCGCGGCACCATGGGTCACCATGTCGAGGCAGTCCGCGAGCTCGTCGGCGCGCCCGAGATGGCACACGTTGGCGTAAAGATTAGCCATGCGGATCGGCGAACAGTCGCCGTATGGGGTAAACGGGTTCAGGACGTTGTTGGTGGACACCGAGCGGGTCACCCCCGCCCGCTGCAGCGGGCCGTGCGGGACGACGCCGCGCGGCACCGCGTGACCGTGCTGGCGCCCCATGAGGTAGAGGTCGGTCGACGGCAGGACGGTCACGGCGACGCCCGCCCGCGCGAGTTGCCCCGCGATCGCGGCGAGCTCGGCACGCGGCAGCAGCGAGAGCTGCGTGACATGCCCGACGGCGACGCGGCCGCCCCAGCCATTTTCTTCCGTTTTGCGGCACACGTAGGAGACCTGCATGCCGTTCGTCGTGTCGGCGAGATCGAGATGCATGTCGATGTCGACGTCGAAATCGCGGGCGATCGCGAAGATGCGGTCGATCTGCCCTCTCGGGTCAGTGTCGGTGTAGGGCACCGCGCCGAGCACGCGCGCGCCACGGCGTAGCCCTTCGATCAGCAACTCCTCGGTGCCGGGATTGTTCAGCAGCCCCTCCTGGGGGAAGACGCAGATCTCCACGTCGATCGCCCAGCGATAGTCCCGCGCCAGCCGTTCGATCGCGTTGAAGCCCACCAGGCCGATCCCCGGGTCGAGCTCGACATGGGTGCGCATGAACATCGTGCCTTGCGCGATGCAGCGGCGAAGCGCGGTTTCGGCGCGCTCGTAGACGTCCTGTTCCGTGAAGTGACGCTTGGCCCGCGCTGTCTCGCGCACCGCCTCGGTCAGGGTGCCTTCGCGCACATCGCAGCGGTCGAGAATGCAGGCCTTGTCGAGATGGACATGGGTCTCGACCAGGCCCGGCGCGACCAGGCATCCCTCCGCGTCCAGGACAGTCGCGGCGAGGTGAGGGGACAGGTCGCCCGGTTCCGCAAGCGCCGCGATTCGCTCGCCTTCAACGCCGATGTCGACGAGGCGGACGCGACCGGGCTCGAGCACGCGCGCTTGCCGGATCAGGACGTCCATCGGTCGGCTAAGGAACCAGGAACCGCGGACGCGACAAGTTCTCCCTCCCTTCCCTGCCTACGCGAGCTAGGCAACTTCTGTGCCGACTGGCGCAAGGCAGCCGCGACGGGAAGGCGCGGAGGCTAAGGGACGGGAAGGCGCGAAAGGCTAAGGATTGTCCACCGCGATCTCCACCCGCCGGCTGGCGACGCCGGGGTCTTCGCCGGTCTGGCCCTTGCCCTTCCGTTGCAAACGCGAGGGATCGACGCCGCTCGCGATCAGGCCGTCGGCCACGGCCTTGGCGCGCTGTTGCGAAAGCGCGACGTCGGCGGACGCGCTGCCTGCGCTGTCGGTGTAGCCGATGACCTCGATCGGGGCATCTGGAGCCTGCTTGGCGCGGGCCGCGGCAGCGGCCACCACTCCTCGCGCCTTGCCGTCGAGTTGCGCCGAGCGCTCCTCGAAGAACACGACGTAGCTCGGTTTGCCGGTGGAGCAGGCGGCGACTGCCAACAAGGGCAGCAGCGGGACAAGCCGCAACAGCGAGTGGCGTCTTTGCTTGAACGATCGCATGGGACTGGTTCCGTTCCGACAGCCTCGGCCGCTCCCGCGACCGGGGCGCATCGGGCTTGACCCGAAATGATCCTGATTGCCCGCCGCCTGGCAAGCCCGCGCGGCCGCGGCCGGGTGCGAGGCGGTGCCCTAAGCGCCTCGCTCCAGCCATGCGATGTGCCGGGCGATCGAGGTGCGGAACGCCTGCTTGCCGCCCGACGGGATCACCATGTTCCAGAACGCGCCGTAGATCGCGTCGAACGTCCAGGGCTCCACGATGTCGGCAATACGGCGCACGGCGGCGGCACCGAGCGGGATTAGGTTCGGATAGCTGCGCATGAACGCGACGTGCGCGCGGTCCGGCACCACCTGCAGAAGATCTCCGCTCAGCATCGCACCCCGTCCGCCTGCTCCGTCCGCCCAATGCAGCAACTGGCCGCCGTCGAAATGGCCGGGGCAGCGGATCAACGTCAGCCCGGGTGCGATCTCCTTCGTCTCGCCATCCCAGAACGCCAGCGCCGCGCCATCGCGCATCACCCAGGCGCGGTCGGCGGCGTGCAAGTGCACGGGAATGTCGCCGAAGGCGCGGCTCCACTCCAGCATGGTCGTGTAGTAGTGCGGGTGCGAGATCGCGATCGCGGTGAGGCCGCCGAGGCCTTTGATCAGATCTACCGTGACCTGATCGATGCGGCTGATGCAGTCCCACAGCACGTTGCCGGCGGTGGTGCGCACCAGGAGCGCGCGTTGTCCGATCGCGAAGGACGGGCTGGCCGACAGCCCGAGCATCCCGCCGTCGTCGCGAAACGCCGTCATGTGCGTGAGCCGGAGTCGCTCGAGCGTGGTCCAGCTCTGTCCGGTGGGAGGCAGGTATTGCCGCTCGTCCTCGCAGATCGGGCAGTGCGCTGGCGACTCGATGGAGGGCGGGAATTGTGTGCCGCAGGTCGTGCAGATGAACGCTTGCATGCGGTACGCTCCCTTGCGGTCTCGACCGGTGGCGGGATGGCCGATGCTTGATGTTCGCAGGACCCCGGCCGCGCCGCAACGCGGGCAGCGCGTTGGCGCCTGCCGACGGCTGGCACGGCCATTGCTGGCCGCGAACACGGCCCGAGAACTACGCATCGGGGTTTGAAGGAGCACGTCATGGAGCTCGGCGTCTTCATCCCGATCGGCAATAACGGATGGCTGATCTCGACCAATTCGCCGCAGTACATGCCGAGCTTCGAGCTCAATCGGGCCATCACGCTGAGCGCCGAGCGCTACGGGTTCGATTTCGTCATGTCGATGACGAAACTGCATGGCTTCGGTGGAGCGACCCAGTTCTGGGATCATAACCTCGAAGTCATTCACCTTGATGGCCGGGCTTGCCGCTGTGACGGAGCGGATCGGGCTGTTCGCGACGGTGGCGACGCTTGCGCTCCCGCCGGCGATCGTCGCGCGCATGGCATCCACGATCAATTCAATCGCCCCCGGCCGGTTCGGGATCAACATGATCACGGGCTGGCAGCATCGCGAGTATAGCCAGATGGGGCTGTGGCCGGGGGAGGCGCACTTCCAGCGTCGCTACGACTATCTTGCGGAATACACGCAGGTCCTGCGCGACCTGTGGGACACGGGGCGCTCCGACTTCAAGGGAAGGTTCTTCGAAATGAAGGACTGCCGCCTGAGCCCGCGCCCGCAGGGCAGGGTCAAGCTGATCTGTGCGGGACAGAGCGATGCCGGGCTCGCTTTCTCGGCCCGCTACGCCGACGTCAATTTCTGCCTCGGCAAGGGACGCAACACGCCCGGCGCCGTGGCGCCTTCGGTTGCGCGGCTCATGGAGGCGGCGGCGCGAGCCGGTCGCCACGTCGGCGCCTATGTGCTGCTGACGGTGATCACGGACGACACCGATGCCGGCGCGTGGGCAAAGTGGGAGCACTACAAGGCGGGTGCCGACCATGAGGCGCTCGCCTACATCACCGCCCAGTCGGCGACGGACCCGTCCCCCACCGCCCACATCAAGCAGGTCGGCGACCCGGACGGTGCGATCAATCTCAATATGGGCACCTTGATCGGCTCGGCCGCCAGCGTAGCCCAGATGCTGGACGAGGTGGCGGCAATCCCGGGCGTGGAGGGCGTGCTGATCACCTTCGACGATTTCCTCCTGGGGCTGGATCGGTTCGGCCAGGAAATCCAGCCGCGGATGCGATGCCGCGCCGAGGCGATGGCGAGATGAATTCCGCCAGTCTGGGCGCCGGACACCGGCTCGATCCGGCGCTGCGCGCCCGCATGATCCGCAACCTCGTTCGTGGGCCATCGCGGGCCAATGTTTGCGCTGAGGCGATGTTGCAGAGCACCTACTTCCTTGAGTATTCCCGGTCGTGATCGCGGATGTCGCATCGCAGAGCGGGCCCTCCGGCGTTGCCGGCCGCGGCCGTCTACAGCGAGCAAAAATTCGGGGGGTGGCGACCGTGTTCGAGTTCTTTGCGCTGACCAGCTACTGATGGGTCGCACTCTCACCGTCGCCGGCGCGCAGATGGGGCCGATCGCCCGAAGCGATGGCCGCGAACGGGTGGTTGAACGGCTGCTCGGGCTAATGCGACAGGCCAAGGAGCGGGGCAGCGACCTCGTGGTGTTTCCCGAGCTGGCGCTGACCACGTTCTTCCCCCGCTGGTGGATGACGGAGGAAGCGGAGCTCGACAGCTTCTACGAGGCGGAGATGCCGGGGCCGATCACCCGAAAGCTGTTCGAGGCCGCGGCAAGCCTTCAGATCGGCTTCTATCTTGGCTACGCGGAGCTGGCGGGGACGGAGAGCCGGAAGCGCCGGTTCAACACCGCGATCCTGGTCGACAAGTCGGGGTCCATTGTGGGCAAGTATCGGAAGGTCCACCTGCCGGGCCATGCCGACCACCGGCCGGGTTATCCGTATCAGCATCTTGAGAAGCGATATTTCGAGCCGGGCGACCTCGGCTTTCCGGTGTGGCGCGCGTTCGGTGGCCATGTCGGCATGTGCATCTGCAACGACCGACGCTGGCCCGAAACCTACCGCGTAATGGGCCTGCGCAACGTCGAGCTGGTGTTGCTCGGCTACAACACGCCGACCCACATTCCCTGGGAGCCGGTATACGACCATCTGTCCGCCTTCCACAGCCATCTTTCGATGCAGGCCGGTGCCTATCAAAACAGCACCTGGGTGGTTGGCGTCGCGAAGGCCGGATTGGAGGAGGGATGCGACCTGTTGGCCGGCAGCTGCATCGTGTCGCCCTCGGGCGAGATCGTCGCGCTGGCCACAACCAAGGGCGACGAGGTGTTCACAGCCTTCTGCGACCTCGAGCTGAGCCGCCACAACAAGCAAGCGATGTTTAACTTCGCGGAACACCGGCGACCGGAGCATTACGGATTGATCTCGGGGGCCTCGCCGTCCCAGGAATGAGGATGGCGCGATTAGTCGCCGCTTTGCCCTCCGCAGCGCAGCCTGGCGAGCCGAACGCTTCGCCTGCCCGGCGTTTGTGCACACCGACAGTCTGTCACTTGTTTGCATCACTCCCTGCGCAACTGTGATTTGACACCCCCAACACCGATTGACGCTGCGCGGACGACTTCTGCAGTATTGTTGAAGCAGGCGGACGACGCGGTGGCTGCGCGCGCATGGATATTCGCGAGGTCGGCTCAGCCGGTTAAAAAGAGTGCCGAAGGCGGCGTGAAACTGGGGATTCGTAGTGTGATGCTAACATTGGACACGAAAAGGCTAGGTGCGGCAGGCCGGGCTTTGCCGGGCCGGGAGGACTGTGCCGAGCGCTCATCGGTAAGCATCGCGCGGGCGGTGACTGGTCGGTTCGGCGCGGCGCGCGCCATGACTATGATGTTGCTCGGCGGCGCCGCGTTGCTGGTTGCGGGCTGCAACTCGCATCCCGGCACAACGGCGCTTGATGCCAATGTGCCATTGGCCCCGGAAAAAGGCACGGCGGTCCGTCGACCACGGGTGTGCTTGTCTGGCGATCGCCAGATCTTGCTCGTTACGAACACGCGGTTTCCGCCTACTACGTCCCGCCTGCGACGGTTTATCGAGGGCAGGGTGCCGACTTCTCCGGTCTCAACCAGCAGCAGGCGGAACAAGTTGCTGCCGAGCTAACCTCGGACGTTCGCACCGCCATCGGCCACCGCTTCAAGGTCGTCAACCAGCCGGGGCCGAACGCATTCACTCTTGAGCTGATACTGGTCAAGATCGTTCCGCCGCAGCCGATGGCGATCCAGAATGGCCCCTACGACTTTTCGGCCGCTGCGATCGGGATGCCGGATGTGCCCAGCATGAGCACGGAAATCATGACCGTCTCCGGTAAATTCATCGATGGGGCGAGCGGCAAGCTTCTGGTCGGATTCGTGGCCCCGGTCACGCCACAGAACATGGACATGCAAGCGACGGACGATCCTGCCGCAACGCCCCGTTTCGCCAAGGTCGCGAGCGAGCAGTTCGCCTCCGATCTGGTTGCCGCGATGGAGCGCACGCGCCAAGCCAACCGGCAGGCTCTGGCGCAATGACCGCCGCTAACGACCGAACGCGGTTAACAACCGAACGCGGTTTCGCCGGTCCGTGATCGGGTCGGTAGCCAATCTGAGAACAGCAGGCCGGGTCGGCCCTGAGGAGGAAAGTTGATGCGAATACTGCACACCGGCGCCACACTCCGCGCCGTGATGTTCGCCGGACTGCTCGCAGGCTTGAGCGGCGCAGCCTATGCGCAGACCAGCACCGATACGACATCGCCGACGGGCAAGAAAACGCCCGAATCGCCCGTGGCTCCCGCCCCGGCGGAGGGCCAGCAGGTCGTCCGGCCGCCGCCGCCGCCGCCGACAGACCCCGTAGCGTCGGCTTTGGCGCCGGCTACGGATTTCGGTCAGACGCTCAAGACGCACGGGGTATATCTGCAGCTCGGCTACATCGAGAACTTCCTCGCCAATGTGAGTGGCGGGAGGGAGACCGGAATGTACCCCGACGGCGAGCTCTATCTGGGCACCGTCCTGGACCTGCAGACTATCGCCGGCATACCCGAAGCCTCGTTCCACATCACGTTTGACGAACGAAACGGCCCTAGTGTCAACAACGCTGCCGGCACGCAAGGCCCGCTGTCAGCGAACCACGGCCCGACCAACGTCATGCGGCTCTCGGATTTTTACTGGGAGCAGGGCTTCCTCAAGGATCGGATCGATATCATTGTTGGTCGGACCCAGCCCACCGCCGACTTTGCCACCTCACTGATCGCCTGTAACTACGTCAGCAGCATCATCTGCGCGCAGCCGGGAAGCTGGTATTTCAGCAACAACAACCCGGCGTATCCGGCTAGCGAGTGGGGCGGACGCATCAATATTGCGCCTGCGCCGGACTTCTATTTCCGCGCCGCTGTCTACGCCAACGAGGTGGGTCAGTTCGACAATAACGAGCACGGGTTTAACTGGTTCAACCAGCAGAAAACTACCGGCGTATCGTGCCCGTTGAGGTCGGCTACTCCACTGACTTCACCAGCACGCGGTATCCTGCGAAGTACAAGCGTAGGTGCCTACCTCGACACCTCCACCTATCAGCTTGGTAACGGGACCAACGCGGAACAACGGGCGGCGTGGTGGGTGCAAGGACAACAGGCAGTCTGGCGGCCGGATCCGAAGACCACGCAAAGCGTGACGGTGCTAGGCGGTGCGCTCGTCTACCAGGGTGGTGCTCCTTACTGGAACCAGATCTATGCCGGCGCGGTCGTCCGGGCGCCGGTCGGACCCTCGCGGCCCAACGACACCTTCAACGTGATCGCCTCCTACTATGCCAACAACTTGACGTATCTACAGGAGGCTCACAGCAACCAGTGGATCTTCGAAGTTAACTACGGCATCAGCCTCTACCCGGGGATCACCTTCAAGCCGGTAACGCAGTACGTAATCCACCCGAACCTGACGCGGGCCTCGAACGCCTGGGTCGTGGGCGCGCAGGTTTCGATCGATGCAGGAACCGTTCTGAAGCTCCCGCAGTTCGTCCCCTACTGATTTAGGATTGCCCCGACCCGGGCGCGCCTGGGTCGGGGTCCGGCGAGGCTCTTACAGCCTGACTACGAGAGGCCCGGCATGGCGATTGCATCATTCGCCGCGCCGGGCTTTCTCGTGTTCGGCTTGTGCTGGAGGGCCATCGTGTCGGGGCGTGAAATCACCACCAAGAGCGGCGTGTCACGCCGGCGGTTGCTGCAAACCGCGGCGGCGGGGGCCGGCGCCGCGATCGGCTCGGGCGCGATCGGCGGGTTTCCGACGATCTGGGCGCAGAACACCAAGGACGTGACGCTGGTGCACGTCGGCGCCTCCTATTCGGCCATCAAGGAGATCGCGGCGCAGGCACAGAAGGATCTGGGCTTCAAGATCGACATGCAGACGGTCGATCCCGCAACTCAGCTCAATCGCACCATCACCCAGCCGCAGACCATCGACATCAACGACACCAACTCCTCGCAGCTCGTCTTCCTCCAGGGGAAGGGCGTCCTGATGCCCATTCCCGTCGCCAAGTACAAGTGGTGGGACAAGACGGTCCCGATCTTCACCAAGGGGCAGTTCCCGGACGGGCGACCGACCCCGATGGAGGGCCTTGCTCCGGTGAAGACCACCTTCTGGGAAGGGCCGGACGCCAAGAAGCTCGCGAACAAGCCGACCGATTTCCTTTGCGTGGTGCCGACCCTCTACAATGCCGACACGCTCGGCATCCGGCCGGATCTGGTGGGCGGCCGCGACAAAGTCACCAGCTGGAAAGACCTGCTTTCTCCCGCCTACAAGGGGAAGGCGGCGTTGGTCGACTACGCGCCGGTCGGCATCATGGATGTCGCAATGGCGCTCGAAGCGCGTGGCGACATGAAATACGGCGACAAGGGCAACATGACCCGCGCCGAGATCGACAAGACCGTGAAGATCGTCACGGGGCTCAAGCAGGGCGGCCATTTCCGCTCCTTCTGGAGCAACTTCGACCAATCGGTGAATCTGATGGCCTCGGGCGAGGTGGTGATCCAGTCCATGTGGTCGCCGGCCGTCACCGCGGTCCGCTCGCGCGGGATCGACTGCTATTACGTGCCGCTCAAGGAAGGCTATCGGGGCTGGACCGTTGGGCTGGCGCCCATGGCGCATTTGTCCGGCCTCAAGCTCGATTGCGCCATGGAGTATCTGAACTGGTTCAACTCGGGCTGGCAGGGCGGTTTCATCGCCAAGCAGGGTTACTATTCCTCGGTCCCGGACACCGCCAAGAAGTTCCTGACCCAAGCCGAGTGGGACTACTGGTACGAGGGCAAGCCGGCCGCCGAGGACATCCTGGACCCGTACGGGCACCTCATGGAGAAGAAGGGTGCCACGCGCGACGGCGGCTCCATCTGGGAGCGCGTCGGCCACGTCGCCTGCTGGAACACCGTCATGGACGAGGACCGGTATCTGACGAAGCGGTGGAACGAGTTCGTTTCCGCCTGAGGCGGTCGCTCGCCGTTTGCCTGCACACTCCCCGGTGATCGATCCATGCGACGAATGACGCTGCCCCCTGCGGTGGTTTCCTGGCTGCAGGTTGCCCCGCTCGGGGTGATCCTTGTGCTGTTCTTCGGACTGCCGATGCTCGTCGTCATCGCGGTCAGCTTCTTTGACTTCGACCGCATGACGATTGTGCCGACCTTCATTCTCGACAACTACCAGGACCTGCTGACCTCCGACCTCACCTTGCGGCTCTATGTTTCCTCCCTCAAGTTCGCGGTCATCGTTTGGGCCGTGACACTCGTCATCGGCTTTACCGTCTCCTACTTCCTGGTGTTCCACGTCCGCAGCCTGCTGATGAAGATCGGGCTGTTCCTGCTGTGCTCCGTCCCGTTCTGGACTTCCAACATCATCCGCATGATCTCTTGGATACCGTTCTTGGGCCGGAACGGCATCTTCAATCAGGCGCTGCTCGACGCCCACCTCGTCCCGCACCCGCTCGAGTTCCTTCTGTTCTCCGATTTCGCGGTGGTGGTGGCCTACGTCCACCTGTTCACCCTGTTCATGGTGGTGCCGATCTTCAACTCCATGGCGCGGATCGATGTCCGGCTGATCGAGGCGGCCGTCGACGCTGGCGCCGGCCGGCTCGGCATCCTGCGCGAGATCGTCCTGCCCCTTTCCAAGAGCGGGATCGCGCTCGGCTCGATCTTTGTGGTGACGCAGGTGATGGGCGACTTCTTCGTGGTCAAAACCATGAGCGGCGGCCAGAGCGGCTCGGTGGTGTCCGCGCTGTCGAACGAGATCGCCCGCCTCGAGTATCCGCCGGCCGCGGCGAGTGCGGTGCTGCTCGTCGTCATCGTGATCCTGATGGTGGCCGCGATCCTGCGGGTCGTGGACGTTCGCAAGGAACTGGCAGCGTAGCGGGAGGATGGCGATGCAAGCGACCGCCCGCCGGCCGTGGACGTTCTACGCGCTGGCCGCTTTCTTCATTTTATTCGTGCTGTTCCTCTACGGCCCGATGGTGGTCATCTACATCCTGTCGTTCCAGGGTCCGAATGGCGGCCTGACGTTCCCGATGACCGGGTTTTCGACCCAGTGGTTCCATGAGCTCGTCTCCGGAGGTCGCAGCGGCGACATCCCCGGCTCGTTCACCCGGTCCATCATGCTCGCCGTCATCGCCGCCGTGCTGACCGTGGTGTTCTGCGTGTCTGCGGGCCTCGGGTTCCGGCGGCGGTTCTGGGGGGCTGGACCGTTGTTCTATCTTGCTGTCGCCAGTCTGGTCATGCCCGGCCTTTTCGTCGGTCTAGGGATTTCGCTCGGCTTCCAGCTTCTCGGGTTGCAGACCGATTGGATGGTCTCCGGGCTCGGCGCACAGCTCACCTGGACGCTTCCCTTCGGTCTTCTCGTGATGTTTGCAGTGATCGGGCGTTTCAACCGCGCGTTCGAGGAGGCCGCGCGCGACCTCGGCGCGACCTCCTGGCAGCGGCTGCGCGAGGTCACCTTGCCGATCCTGCTGCCCGGCATCATCGGCGTCGCGCTGTTCGGCTTCACGCTGTCCTACGACGAGTTTGCCCGAACCGTCCTGACGGCCGGGACCGCCAACACCTTGCCCATGGAAATCTGGGCCATGACGACCAACGTGACCTCGCCGGCGCTGTTCGCCGTCGGCACCGTGACAACGGTCGTCTCCTTCGCCATCATCGGGACGGCTCTCGGCTCCATCGCGCTGATCCAGCGTCGGCGCACGCGCGAGCTCCGATGAACGTCCGCCCGCCCCCGACCCTAGGGACCGACATGTCCGCATCGAACGTCGCTAACGGCAAGATCGAGATTATCTCGGTGACCAAGCAGTTTGGCGGGCTGGCAGCCGTCGACAACCTCGACCTGCGCATCCCCCACGGCGCCTATTGCTGCCTGCTCGGCCCGAGCGGCTGCGGCAAGACGACCATCCTGCGCATGGTGGCGGGGCACGAGACGCCCACTTCCGGCGACATCCTGATCGGCGGGCGCAACGTCACCAACCTGCCGCCGTCCGAGCGCGGGACGGCGATGATGTTCCAGAGCTACGCGCTGTTTCCGCATCTGAGTGTGCTCGACAATGTCGCTTTTGCGCTCAAGATGCGCGGCAGCGACCGGGCGGCGCGCCACGCCAAGGCGCGCGAGCTGCTCGAGAAGGTGCATCTCGAGACGTTCGCGGACCGGCTGCCGGCGCAGCTCTCGGGCGGCCAGCAGCAACGGGTGGCGCTGGCGCGGGCGCTCATCACCAATCCCCGCGTGCTGCTTCTCGATGAGCCTTTGTCGGCGCTCGACGAGTATCTGCGGTTGCGGATGCGCGGCGAACTCAGGCGCGTACAGCGCGAGCTGGGGATCACGTTCATCCACGTGACGCATACCCAACTCGAGGCGATCGCGGTTGCCGACATGGTGGTGGTCATGGCGCAAGGCCGCATCGAGCAATCGGCGAGCGCTCGGGACATCTTCCTCGCCCCGCGCAACGCCTACGTGGCCCGCTTCATCGGCGGCCAGAACGTTCTGGCGGGCACGGTCGAGCGCTGCGTTGATGACGTCGCCACTGTCGCCGCCGTAGGCGGGACACGCTTCGAAGTCCGTGTTGCGGGCTCCGTCGTCGTCCCCGGATCGACGGTGTTCGTCTCGGTGCGTCGTGACCACATCAGGGTCGAGCGCGCGCCGTCTGGGCCGCGCGCCGCGGACCTCGCCAACACGGTGGTTGGCGAAGTTCATGCGATCGAGAACCAGGGCTCCTACGTCAAGGTAACGATCGACCTCGAAGGCGAGGAGGAGTTCGTCGCCAACGTTCTCGACGAAGACTACTTCCTCGACCCGGTTGACATCGGCGATCGCGTGCTGGCGCGATGGCATCCGCAGGAGGCACGGCTCCTGGAAGACGGGCGGCAGCAAGGTTCGGGTTCCGCGGTGCCCGAGCCGGCCGCGCAGGCGGCCGAATAGGAGGTCCGAAGCATGTTCGACCTGGTTGTAAGCGGCGGCACGCATGTGCTTGCGGGCGGCGTGGCGAGCGTCGACCTCGGCGTCGCGGGCGGCAAGATCGTCGCGATCGGAGCGCCGGGCAGCCTGGCCGCGATCGGCGCGGGGCGCGTGGTGGACGCCGCCGGCCAGCTCGTCATTCCAGGCGGCATCGACCCGCACATCCATTGCTCGATGAGCATGGTGATGCCCGGCGTGCCCGAGGTGATCACCGCCGGCCCCGCGCAGGTCAGCAAGGCGGCCCTGTTCGGCGGCACGACGACCTTGATCGACTTCGCGCAAGTGCCGGGCGACGCCACCATCGCGCAGTCCACCGAACGGCGGCGACAGGAGTGGGCGTCCGACTGCTACTGCGATTACGGGCTGCACCTGATGCTGCTCGATCGCATCAGTCTGCCCAAGCTCGGCGAGATCAAGGAGGCGATCGAAGCCGGCTATGCCTCCGTAAAGATGTTCACCACCGACATCACGCCGCAGCGCATGGTGCACATGGTACCGTTCGGGGACATCTGGGAAGTCATCAAAGCGGTTGCCGCGGCCGGCGGGCTCACCTGCATCCACGCCGAGGACAACGACCTCGTGATGCACATGTACGAGAAGCTCTTGCGCGAGGATCGCATGGGCTTCGAGAACCTCGCGGCGGCGCACACCACCTTATCCGAGGACCTGGCGTTCAACCGCGTGATCCGCCTCGCGGAAAGCGTCGAGGGCGCCGCGATGTACATGGTGCACACCTCGGCGGCCACGGGGGTGGCCGCGATGGAGGCAGCACGTGGGCGCGGCTTCCCAGTCTATGGTGAGACGCTGCACCAGTACCTGCTTTACAATTCGTCCGACTACAAGCGTCCAGGTGGACAGATCTATCACACCTATCCCTCCCTCAAATTCCCGGAGGATCAGGCCGCGCTGTGGCGCGGGATGCGGCAGGGTCCGATCCAGTGCGTCGCGACCGACGAGGTCTGCTGCCCGCTCGAAGTGAAGCTGCAGGGCAGCCGCATCGACGACACGACGGGCGGCAACGCCGGTGTCGAGCCGCGCGTCTGCCTCATGTACACGCAGATGGTGCGCGAACGCGGCTTCAGCCTCACCGAGTTCGTCAACCTGGTGTCGACCAATGCGGCCCGCATCATGGGCCTGTACCCGCGCAAGGGCGTGCTCGCGGTCGGGTCGGACGCGGACATCGTGCTGCTCGACCCACGCGGCGCGGGACCGATCCGCAAGGAGAATCTGCACGAAACGGACTACTCGCCCTGGGAAGGCTGGGACGTCGCGGTTTGGCCCAGCATGACGATCCTGCGCGGCAAGGTGATGGTCGAAGGCGGGAGTTTCCATGGCGAGCTGTCGGATGGCGCGTTCATCCCCCGGCGGATCGACGACGAGATCCGGAGCCGCCCGGCTTTGTGAACGTGCAAGGAGTCGCTTATGGACATCGGCGTATTCATTCCGATCGGCAACAACGGTTGGCTGATCTCAACGACCTCGCCGCAATACAAGCCGAGCTTCGACCTGAACCGGACCGTCGTGCAAAAGGCCGAAGCCTACGGGTGCGACTTCGTGCTTTCCATGATCAAGCTGCGCGGCTTCGGCGGGACGTCCGAGTTCTGGGACCATAATCTCGAAGTCGTTCACGCTGATGGCGGGGCTTGCCGCCGTCACGTCGCGCATCCGCCTCTACGCAACGGCGGCGACCTTGACCTTGCCGCCCGCCATCATGGCGCGCATGACGAGCACCATCAACTCGATCGCGCCCGGCCGCTTCGGGGTTAACCTGATCACCGGCTGGGCCAAGGCCGAGTACGACCAGATGGGTCTGTGGCCGGGCGAGGAGCACTACGAGCGGCGCTACGACATGCTGAGCGAGTACACCACGATCATCCGCGAGCTGTGGCAGACCGGCCGTTCGGATTTCAAGGGCGAGTTCTACACGATGAACGATTGCCGGCTCAGCCCCCGGCCTTCCGGGCACGTGCCTCTGGTCTGTGCCGGGCAAAGCCCGCGCGGGATGGACTACGCCGCGGAGTTCGTCGACTACAATTTCTGTGTGGCGTCCGGGCTGAATACGCCCGCTGCCTACGCCCCCACCAACGAGCGGTTACGGGCGGCAACGGAGAAGACCGGCCGTGACGTGGGCAGCTATCCGTTGATGATGGTGATCGCGGACGAGACGGACGATGCCGCGTTCGCCAAATGGGACCGTTACGTGCAGGGCGCGGACGCCGAAGCGCTCGCCTATCTCGGCGTGCAAGCGGACAATGACGCCAAGGCGGACGCCAACTCGACGGCACGCTGGATGGCGCGGTCGGCTTCGGCGGTGAACTTCAACATGGGCACCTTGGTCGGCAGCTACGCCAATGTGGCGCGGATGCTCGACGAGGCGGCGTCGGTGCCGGGGACAAAAGGCCTGATGCTGACGTTCGACGATTTCGTGGTCGGCATGGACCAGTTCGGCCAGCGGATCCAGCCGCTGATGGAGAGTCGGGCCCACGCCAAGGCCGCGGCCTGAACGACGCGACCAGAACGTTAGCGAGGGCTAGCGGAGCGACGGGCGTTTAGCTCGCCCGTCGCGCCGCTGCGCCATTGTGTACTCCTGCCGGGTGTCACCGGCGCCCTCGACCCGTTAGTCCAGCTGCGAAGCCGGAGCCTTCGACTGGTCGGGCGTCCGGCTTGCCACCTGCGACTGGCTCTCGCCATTGAACAGGTGTTGCAGCCAGGCGACCGGGCCCGGGTTGGCTAGCCGCTCGGCCTGCGACCACTGCGGGCGTGGCTGGCTGCTGCCGATGAGGGCTCCGGGCATGCCCTGCGCTTGAGCGGCACCGGACGTGAAGGCTGCGGCCGCAATCGCGGCGATAAGAAGCTTTTTCATGGCGAACTCGATCCTTGATTCGGGTCAGGCGAAGTGCCCCAACCCTGCTCGGCGTGGCGGAAAGCCCTTCGCCGTTGGCCCATCATTTGGGTGGATCGACGGCCGTCTCAATTATCGAAACGTTGATAAGCACTATCCCGAAACGCATGGACCGACCGTCATCTTCTTACGGTCCGCCGTGCCTGCGGAGTTCGAAAAGCCGTGCAATGCGGACTGGGGCGGATCGGCCCGTCAGTTGCGCGACGAGGCTCTCGCGCCGGACTGGGTCGCCGCTAGGCTCGCATCGTGGTTGCGACCGCCCCCCAGCAGCTGCCCGAGCCACGTCACCGGACTGCCGGATTGGGCCCGCTCGGCTTGCGAGAAGGCAGGGTGCGGCTGATTGCTCTCGTGCCCAAAGGTAAAGCAACCTCCACCTCACTCACCTCCACCTCCACCTCCACCTCCACCTCCACCTCCACCTCCACCTCCAGCGCCTCCGCCTCCCGCCGCCTGCGCGACGCCCGAGAAAACGACCATTGCCGTAATGATGGCCGCGAGACCCTGCCTCATGTGGAAATCCCTTCCGCCGGGCCGAGCGGTCGTGACATCGCCCGAGGCCGTGTTGCGTATTGCCATGCCGAGCTATCTTGGTTCTATCGGCCCCGCATCAATCGTCGGAATCGGCGCGCGCAGGAGAAAGTAGCGGGTCTCCGGGATGCCTGAGCGAGCCAACCAGGGTTCCTTCGACGGGGCGCTCCCGGTAGAGTGCGGAGGTTTCGGAGAAGCCCCATGCAGGCACTCGACCTCGTCATCCGCAACGGCACGGTGGTCACTGCCAGCGACAGCGCCGTTTGTGACCTCGGCGTTCGGGAAGGCAAGATCGTGGCGCTCGGAGCGGGACTAGGGGCGGCGGCGCGGGAGATCGACGCGACCGGCAAGCTTGTCCTCCCCGGCGGGATCGACAGCCACTGCCACATCGAGCAGCCGAAGGACGACGGCAGCATCAACGCCGACAGCTTCGAAAGCGCCACGACTTCGGCCGCGTTCGGGGGGACGACGTGCGTGATCTGCTTCTCGCCGCAGTTCAAGGGCAGCGGCATCGCCGAGCGCGTCAGGGATTATCACGATCGTGCCCGCCGTTCCGTGATCGACTACAGCTTCCACATCATCATTACGGACCCGAGCCCCGAGGTAATCGAGCAGGAGCTGCCACCGCTGGTGGCGGCCGGGCACCGCTCCATCAAGTTTTTCATGACCTACGGGTCGAGTTTCCTCGATGACGCCGAGGTGCTCACGGTGCTCGCCGCGGCGCGCAAGAACCAGGCATTCGTGGTGATCCACGCCGAAAATCATGACGCGATCAAGTGGATGACAGCACGGCTGGAGGCGGCCGGGCTTACGGAGGCCAAGTATCACGCCTGGGCGAAGCCCGCGCTGGTTGAGCGCGAGGCGATCCAGCGCGTTGTGGCACTTGCCGAGCTGGTAGACGTGCCGATCCAGATCTTCCACGTAAGCTCGGAGGAAGGTGCCGAGGAAATCCGGCGCGCCCAGGGCCGGGGCGTTAAAGTCTTCGGTGAGACCTGCACGCAATATCTGGCCTTCACGGCCGACGACCTCGACCGGCCGGACCACGAGGGGGTGAAGTGGCTGTGCAGCCCGGCGCTCCGCACGGTGGCGGACCAGGAAGCGCTGTGGAAGCACATCCGCCTCGGCACGCTCGGTGTCGTGTCGTCCGATCATGCGCCGTACATGTTCGGCGGCCCGACGGGCAAGCAGGCGGTGGCGCGAAAGGCGTCGTTCTCGCAGGTTCCGAACGGCGTGCCAGGGCTGGAAACGCGGATGCCGTTCCTGTTCTCGGAGGGCGTAGGAAAGGGACGCATCGACCTGCAGACCTTCGTCGCGATCACCGCGACCAATCCGGCCAAGCTGTTCGGCCTGCATCCGCGCAAAGGGTCGATTGCGTGCGGGATGGACGCCGACATCGCGATCTGGGACCCGGCGCTGCGCCGTACGGTGCGGGGTTCCGAGATGCACCACGCGGTCGATTACACACCCTATGAGGGAATGACACTGACAGGCTGGCCGGTGACCACCATTGTGCGCGGCCGCATCGTGATGCAGGGCGACGCCCGCTTGGCAGAGCCAGGTTTCGGGCAGTTCCAGTCGCGCGGAACCTATCCCTTGATGATGCCGCGCAACGTCTTTCCGACGCCCTTCAACCCGCACGGGCAAGCGTAGCCCGGCCTTGCGCCGCAGACCGCGGCGGATGCGAGCGGACCGCTTGATCGGCAGGATCGCCGCATCGGCCGTAGCTGCCGCGCTTGCCGCCGGGCTCTGCATTCATGCAGCGGCGGCGTCGGCGCCGGGGGGCGCACCCGCAGGTGCACCGGGGCCGGCCCATGCCGATAGCAACACCGCGCTGCTCGACGAGGTTTGGCGGACGGTGCGCGACCGCTTTTACGACCCCAACCTGCGCGGCCTGGACTGGGCCGCGATACACGAGCGCTACGCCGCCCAGGCCGCGAGCGCGACGTCGGACGAGGCAGTGGCCGCGGTCTGCAACACGATGCTCGCCGAGCTGCACGCCTCGCACACGGAGCTCTACACGCCGGCCGAGCCAGCCTACTACCAGCTTGCCGACGTGTTCGCGGGCGCGCTGCGCCGGCGCGGTCTCGATCATGTTTTTCCTGGCGGCAGGATCACCTATCCTGGGATCGGCATTTTCACGCGCACCGACGGGCAGGGCCGGGTGTTCGTGACGGGCGTGATCGAGGACACACCCGCGCGGCGGGCTGGGCTGCTGGTCGGCGACGAAATCCTCGCCGCCGACCAAGCGCCATTCCAGCCGGTGCTTTCATTCCGCTCCAAGGTCGGTAGCCCGGTGGCGCTCTCAATCCGCCGCCGCCGCGACGGGCCGGTGGAGCTGGTCATGGTGGAGCCGGCCGAGTTGCAACCGCACGAGATGTTTCTGCACGGGCTACAAGCGAGTGCCAGGCTGATCGCGGCGGGAGGCGTGCGGGTCGGTTACGTCCACGTGTGGTCTTACGCCGGAGAAGCATACCAGCAGGCG
The DNA here is from genome assembly GCA_963757115.1 of uncultured Alphaproteobacteria bacterium. GTDB lineage: Bacteria > Pseudomonadota > Alphaproteobacteria > Acetobacterales > Acetobacteraceae > CAVWQV01. Next base: position 66,813 of record CAVWQV010000019.1, read on the forward strand.
CTCGAGCAGCTGATCGCGGAAGGCGTGCTGAAGGACGCCGACGCGCTCGTGCTCGATCTGCGCGAGGGCTGGGGCGGGGCGGTGCCGGAGTATCTCGACCTCTTCAACGCGCGCGCGCCGACTATGCGGGTCCGCAACCGTGACGGGCGCGAGGATATCGAAAACATCAAATGGCGGCGCCCAGTGGCGATGCTGGTGAACGAGCGCTCGCGCAGCGGCAAGGAGGTGCTCGCGTTCGGTTTCAAGAAATACCAGTTGGGCGAGCTCGTCGGCGCCCGGACCACCGGAGCGGTCCTGGCGGCGACCGCGTTCCTGATGGGCAACGGCGACCTTCTGGTACTCGCGGTAGACGACGTGCAGGTCGACAACGAGCGGCTGGAGGGAGTGGGCGTCGAGCCTACCGTCCCGGTTCCGTTCGACAACAGCTATGCGGGCGGGCGTGACCCGCAGCTCGATCGGGCGGTGGAGTTGCTGTCGCACCCGTCGCACAGTTGATCGAAAGGCCGCATAGGAGTTTCGCAGCCGTTCTGGTACAGATTTTGCGTCGTGGCGCGCCACTGTCGCTCGGCCGCGGCGGGCAATGCATGGAGTGAAAAATGCCGATGCTTCGCCGTGACTTGCTGAAAGCCGGCGCAGTCGCCACAGGCGGCACGCTGGCCGCCCCTTGGATCTCCCGCATTGGTCTGGCTGACGAACCGATCAAGGTCGGCAGCCTGCTCGACCTCGCGGGTCCGATCGGCACCTCGGGCCAGCCCATGTTCGACGCGATCCAACTCGCGGTCGCCGAGGCGAACGCGCAGGGTGGCCTGCTCGGACGACCGCTCAGCCTGATCAACTACGATACGCAGTCGACCATCCAGCTTTACTCGCAATACGCCCAGCAGCTCGCGCTGAAGGACAAGGTCGACGTGGTGCATGGCGGCATTACTTCGGCCTCCCGTGAGGCGATCCGGCCTGTGTTCGACCGTTTCAAGGTGCTCTATTTCTACAACGTGCTCTACGAAGGCGGCGTCTGCGACCGCGACACGTTCTGCACCGGGACCACTCCGGCGCAAACCGTCGAAAAGTTGGTGCCCTACGCAATGAAGAACTGGGGCAAGAAAGTCTATATCGTGGCGGCCGACTACAATTACGGCCAGATCACCGCCAAGTGGATGACCAAATACGCCAAGGACAACGGCGGGACGGTGCAGGCGGTGGAGTTCTTCCCGCTCGACGTCACCAGCTTCTCCGCCACGATCAGCAAGATCCAGGAAGCCAAGCCTGACGTTCTGCTGTCGGCGCTGGTCGGCTCGAACCACACCTCTTTCTACCGGCAATGGACGGCTTCAGGGATGAAGTCGAAGATCCCGATCGCCTCAACCACCTTTGGCCTGGTCGGCGAAATGGCGACGCTCGACCCGGCGGACAGCAACGGCATCGTCACGGCCTACGGCTATTATCAGGAGTTGCAGACACCAAAGAGCATCGCCTTCGTCAAGGCGCTGCACGACAAGTTCGGCTCCGGCGTGGGCTATGTCTCCGAACTCGCAGCCTGCACTTACGAGGGCTTCTGGCTCTGGGCCGAGGGGGTAAAGAGGGCCAAGTCGGTGGACCGCCTGAAAGTGATTACGGCGCTGGACAGCGATGTCTCGTTCGAGGGTCCGACCGGCAAGGTCACGATCGATCCGCAGACCCAGCACGTCACCCGCAACGCCTACTTGGCTAAGGCGAAGGACAAGGCTTGGGAGGTGCTCGAGACGTATGCGAACCAGCCGCCGTCCGACACGCAAGCCGTCTGCAACCTCATCAAGGAGCCGAATACCAACAAGCAGTATGTCATCGACGTGAAGACCTGAGGGGCGGGCCCCGTGTCGCTCGTCGCGCTACAGGCGTTCAACATCCTCGACGCCGTCGCCGTGCTGCTTTTGCTGAGCCTCGGGCTGGGCGTGATCTACGGCATGATGCGGGTCATCAATCTCGCGCATGGCGAGTTCATGATGCTGGGCGCCTACACCACGGTCGTCGCCACCGATGCCGGGTTGAATGTCTGGGTCGCCATGCTGGTGTTCGCGCCGGTGGTGGTCGGGATTGTGGGGCTGATCGTGGAACGATGCTTGATCCAGTTCCTGTACGGCCGGATCATCGATACCATGCTCGCGACCTGGGGCTTGAGCCTCGCCCTGGTCGGCATCGTGACGACGTTGTTCGGCAACAACGTGCGCGGCGTCTCGGCACCGGTACCGAGCTTTCCGATCGGTCCGTACGAGGGCAGCGGCTACGGCGTGTTCGTGATCGTGGTCGCGGCGGCGGCGGCGCTCCTGCTCTGGCTGATGCTGCGGATGACCCGGTTTGGGCTGCTGGTCCGTGCGACGATGCAGAACCCGGCGATGGCGGCGGCGCTCGGTGTATCGCCGCCGAGGATCTACATGGTGACGTTCGCCCTCGGTTCCGCGCTCGCCGGCCTGGCCGGCGGCGTGCTCGCGCCAATTTCCGGAACGGCTCCGAACATGGGGGGCGCCTACATCGCCAAGGCGTTCATCACCGTGCTCGGCGGCGGGGCGGCGATCGTCACCGGAACGGGGATCGCGTCCGGCTTGTTCGGCTTCATTTCCGAGGCCGTCTCATTCCGCAGCACGCCGGTGCTGGGCGAGGTCGCCCTGCTGGCCGCGGCGATCGTGATGCTGCGTTTCCTGCCGCAAGGCATAACCGGCCGCTTCCTCCGGAGGAGCCTGTGAGCCGACACGCGGGTGCGATCAGCTTCGCGCTGATGCTGGTTGCCGGGTTGGCGATCATGTTCGGCCTCCCGCTGGTGTTCGACTTGTTTGGCCTGCTGCAGATGACGGTGTTCGTCGCGATGGCGGTGCTGGCGCTCAGCCAGGGCTTCATCTGGGGTTACGGCGGGATCATGTCGTTCGGGCAGTCGGCGTTCTTCGGGCTCGGCGGCTACGCCTACGCCATCGCGGCCATCAATTTCGGCGACAGTACCGGCGCCGTCGCGCTCGCCATCCTGGTGCCCACCGCGTTCGCCCTGCTGCTTGGCTATTTCATGTTTTATGGCCGCATCAGCGACGCTTACGTCGGCGTCATCACACTCACCGTCACCATAATCCTGTTCAACCTGGTGAACTCGACCGCGGGCGACGAGTACCGCATTGGCGCGGCGGCGCTCGGCGGGTTCAACGGCATGCCGTCGGTGCCCACTTTGAACATGCCCGGCAACCCAGAGGCGCCGCTCGACCCCGGGCAGCTTTGGTACGTGACGATGGCGGCGCTGATCATTGTCTACGTGATGCTGCGCGCGATCCTGAACTCGCGGTTTGGCCGCGTTGTCGTCGCGATCCGCGAGAACGAGACCCGCGCTTCGCTGCTCGGCTACGACACGCGGCTCTACAAGCTCCTGGTGTTCGCCATCGGCGGCGGCATTGCCGGGCTCGCCGGATGCCTGTTCACCAACTGGGGCGCGTTCATCAGCCCCACCGTGTTCAGCCTCGCCACCTCGGCGCAGATCATCATCTACGTGCTGGTCGGCGGCCTTGGTACCCTGCTTGGGCCAATCCTGGGCGCGGTGGCGATCCAGTACCTGATCTCGATCATCGGCACACAGCAGGCCTTCAATGCGAACTTGGTGCTGGGCGTGATCCTTGTCGCCTTCGTGCTGCTGGTGCCGCAGGGCGTAGTTCCCGCGGCGCGGCAGCTACTCTCGTTCCGCCTGCCGCGTCGGCAGGCGAGGACCGCGCAAACGGCCGTCGAGGTGCCGCGATGAGCGCGACGCATGAGCGACGCCACGGACGGGACGCCACTGATCGCGGCGCACGGTGCGACCATGCGGTTCGGCGGTGTCACCGCCGTGAACAACGTTGATTTCAGCATCCGAGAGGTGGAGCTGCGCTGCCTGATCGGCCCGAATGGCGCCGGCAAGAGCACCTTCTTCAAGATGCTGACGGGGCAGCTCACGCCGACTTCGGGTCGCATCCTGTTCCGTGGCGAGGATATAACCGGGGAGCATCCTCATGCCATCGCCCGGCGCGGCATCGGCATCAAGACGCAGGTGCCGAACGTCTTCAACGGCCTCCCGGTGCGGGAAAACATTTTCGTCGCCGCGTCCCGGCGCAAGTCGCTCGCGCATGCGCGCCGCATCGTCGATGACACGCTGGCCCGGCTCGATCTGACCGGCGTTGCCGACCAGCTAGTGGGTCAGCTCGCGCACGGCCAGCGGCAATGGGTGGAGATCGCGACGGTGCTGGCGCAGGAGCCCACCTTGATCCTGCTCGACGAACCGGCCGCCGGCATGACGCACGACGAGGTGCTGCGAACCTCGGCGCTGATCCGCGAAATCAACCGCACGCAGGCGTTGATCGTCGTCGAGCACGACATGCAGTTCATCCGCATGATCGCGAGGACCGTCACCGTGTTCAACCAGGGCAGCATCCTGATCGAGGACAGCGTGGAAAACGTGCTCGCCAACCCGGTGGTGCGCGACGTGTATCTCGGCAAGCAGGCCGTCGCCGCATGATGCGCGTGGAAGGCCTGCGCGCCGGCTACGGGCGAATCCCGATCCTCGCGGGGATCGACTTGAACGTGGCGGCGGGCGAGTTCGTCGGCATCCTCGGCCACAACGGCATGGGCAAGACCACCCTGCTCAAGGCGCTGATGGGCTATCTGCCGGCGACGGCGGGGCGGGTATTGCTGGACGGCCGCGACATCACCCGTATGGCACCGCATGCGCGCGCCCGGCAAGGCATCGGCTACGTGCCGCAAGGGCGGGAGATATTTTCCGCACTCAGCGTCCGCGAGAACCTTCGCATGGGCTGCCTGCTGGCCAAAGCGGACGAGACGGCAACGATCCGGGAAGTGCTTCAGCAGTTCCCGCGACTGGAACGGCTGTCCGACCGGCCAGGCGGGGCGTTGTCCGGCGGCGAGCAGCAACTGCTTGCCTTGGCGCGCTGCCTTTGCGGCAACCCGCGGCTGATCCTGCTCGATGAGCCGACCGAGGGAATCCAGCCGTCCATCATCGACGAGATCATCGAGACGCTGCTCGCTTTGCGCCAGACGCGCGAGTTGACGGTCGTGCTTGTGGAGCAGAACCTCAAGTTCATCGCGGCCCTCAGCGGGCGCGTGCTCATCATTCAGAAGGGCGTCATCACCCGTGAGGTGCCGCCGGAGGCGATCGCCGATTCCGAGCTGGTCGCCGAGTTCGTCGGCATGGCCGCGTAACGTTACAAACTGTCAGGGAGGAGCGTCGCATGGCGATTCAAAGGCCCACGATGTCGCAGCTCGAGGACATCGCGATCGATCTCGGCATGGAGCTGACGGACGAGCGCCTGCGCACGTTCCTGTCGCTGATGGACGGCACATGCGCATCCTACGACGTGGTGGACGCGCTGCCCGACGAAAAGCCGCCCGTCACCTACCCCCGCACCCCCGGCGTGGAACCGCCGGCCGAGGAGAACCCGCTCAACGCCTGGTACGTGAAAACCACCATCAAGGGTGCTCCATCCGGCAAGCTCGCCGGCAAGACGGTGGCGGTGAAGGACAACGTGTGCGTCGCCGGCGTGCCGATGATGAACGGGTCGGCAACCTTGGAAGGCTATGTGCCGGACGTGGACGCGACCATCGTCACGCGAATGCTGGACGCCGGGGCGACCATTCTCGGCAAGGCGCATTGCGAGTGCTTCTGCCTGTCGGGCGGCAGCCACACCGGCGCCAAGGGGCCGGTGCACAACCCCCACAAGCGCGGCTATTCCGCCGGCGGGTCGTCCTCGGGCAGCGGCGCGCTGGTCGGCGCCGGCGAGGTCGACATGGCGATCGGCGGCGACCAGGGCGGCTCCATCCGGATGCCGGCCTCGTTCTGCGGCGTTTACGGGATGAAGCCGAGTTGGGGACTGGTCCCGTACACGGGGGTCATGCCGATCGAAACCACGATCGACCACACCGGGCCGATGACGGGGACCGTCGCCGACAACGCCCTGCTGCTCGAGGTGCTGGCGGGCCCCGATGGGCTCGACCCGCGGCAGAACTCTCCCAAGGTGGCCGCCTACACCGAGGCGCTCGGCCGGGGGATCAAGGGACTCCGGATCGGCGTGGTCCGCGAGGGTTTTGGCTGGCTCGAATCCGAGGCTGACGTGGACGCCAAGGTCCGGCAAGCGGCGGAACGTTTCGGCGTGCTTGGCGCCGCGGTCGAGGAAGTGAGCGTGCCCATGCACCGCATCGGCAAGGACATCTGGGCGCCCATCGCGCTCGAGGGCCTGCAGGTGCAGATGATGCGCGGCAACGGCATGGGGTTTAACTGGAAAGGCTTCTACACAGTCAGCCTGCTCGACGCCCACGCTCCGTGGCGGGAACGCGCGAACGATCTTTCCGACTCGCTCAAGGTTTCGATGTTCCTCGGCGAGTATTTCGTCCGCCATTATCGCGGTCGCTATTACGCGAAGGCGCAGAACATCGCGCGCCGGCTCACCGCCGCCTACGACGCGGCGCTCGCCCGCTACGACCTGCTGCTGATGCCGACCCTGCCCATGAAGGCGACGCCGATTCCATCGTCTGACGCGCCGCTGCCGCTCTACATCCAGCGCGCGTTCGAGATGCTCCCCAACACTTGCCCGTTCGACGTCACCGGGCATCCGGCGATGTCGCTCCCGTGCGGCATGAGCGACGGCTTGCCGATCGGTGCGATGCTCGTGGGCAAGCACTGGGACGAGAGCACGATCTACGCCGCCGCCGCTGCCTTCGAACAGATGGGCGATTGGAAATCGTTCTGAGGCCGTCGCGCGAGGTTGACGGCGGTTCGCTCCTGGCTCGCTGCTTGGAAGGGACGCCGCTCGATGAGCGGCGTCAGCCGGCCACAGCCCCGCTGATGCCACCGAACACGCCCAAGGCGCAGGTGACGAAGGCGACCAGGCAGACCAGCCAAAGGTAAGCACCGCGCAACCGAACGGGCTCCGGCAACGCGCGGGCGGCCAGGGCAATCAGGAACCCAAGCACCAGCGGAAGCAGCAGAGCGTTCATCACCTGCACGCCGATGTTCAGCGAGACGAGGTTGGGCCACAGCGCCACCAGCACCGCGCCCCCTGCGACACAGGTGCCGTAGATGCCGTAGAACCACGGGGCCTGGAGCGGCCGCATCTCCAGAGAGCGCCGGAAGCCTGCGACCTCGCCGACGCCCCAGGCGAGCGCGAGCGAGGCGACGATGGCCGCTACCATCCCCGCCCCGAGCACACCCAGGGCGAACAGCAGACGTCCGAGCTCGGTGCCGAACAGTGGCGTGAGCGCCCCCGCTAGGTCGCCGATCGTATTGAGCTGCTGGTCGGGGTTGGGTTTGCCGATGAACGCGGCGGCAGCGATCAGCACGGCGGCCATAACGAGCTGGGTAACCACCGCCCCTACCGCGGTGTCGATCCTGGCGGCGCGGAAATGCGCCGGCGTCAAGCGTTTATCGGCGACCGCGGACTGCTGGTAGAACACCATCCAGGGCATGATCACCGCCCCGATGTTGGCGGCCACCAGGAACAGATATTGCCGGTTACCCAACGGGATGTCCGTCGCCCCGGCGATCATGTCGGCGATCGTCGGATGGGCAGTCCACGCCACGACGAAGAACGCAAGCTCGAACAGGCCGACGGCGATCGCCACCCTCTCAACCCGACGATATCCACCGGTCAGGACCACGGTGAGCAGTGCGACCGCCGCCAGGGGAAGGGTGACGAACCGGGATACGCCGTAGAGTTCGCCCACGCCCGCGACGCCGGAGAACTCGGACAACAGGGCTCCGGTCGTGGCCACGGCCAGCCCGGCGGCAGACACCCAGGCCCAGAAGCGGCCGAACGTGTCTCGGATCAGCTCGCCGTGGCCACGACCGGTGAAGATGCCAAGCCGGACAGTGAGCTCCTGCACCACGTAAAGGATGGGCATCAGCACCACTTGCAACAGCAGCAGCCGATAGCCCCACTGCACCCCGCTCTGCCCGGCGGTGACGATGCTGCCTACGTCCGTGTCGGCCAGCATGACCACAATGCCCGGACCCAGTACCGCGAAAAACCGGCCCAGGGGGCCGGACGTGGCATTCAACGCGCGGCGGATCGGCGGTCGCTGTGGCGTCGCGGACATCGGTCACCCTTGCGGAATTTGCGACTTGCTCGCAGTTGCGCCCGGCGCTGTCAAACCGGGAGCGCGGCGTCCGTCAGATGATCAAGTGGCCGGCGACCGCGAGCAAAGTGAGCGCCAGCACAATGCGGATCGCCCGTTCCGGCACATGCGAAGCGGCGTAGCTGCCCGCGATGATGCCCGGGATCGAGCCCACGAGCAGCGAGCCGAGCAGGTGCAGGTTGACGGAACCCGCGAGCCAGTGGCCGAAACCGGCCAGCAACGTCAACGGCACGGCATGGGCGACGTCGGTGCCGATAAGGCGCGAAATTGGGGTCCGAGGATAGAGATAGAGCAGGGCGACGATGCCCAAAGCTCCCGCGCCGACCGAGGTCAGTGTCACCATGACGCCCAAAACCACGCCCGCGGTGATGGTCAGTATGGTGGCGCGGCTATGCGTCGGGTCGTCCACCCGCGCCCGGGTCAGCGCGGTGATCTGCTTATAGGCCAGCAAAGACGCCGCGGTGAGCACGAGTGCCGCCGCCAAAACGTTCTGAACCAGCATGTTGGCGACGGCTTCGTCGCGCCCTCCGAGGTTGGAAACGATCAGCAAGGTGATCGCGGTGGCGGGGAGGCTTCCGGCCGCGAGAAATCCCGTTATGCGCCAGTCCACTGCGTGGTTCAGCCCGTTCACAAGCGTGCCGACCGACTTGGTGGCCGCGGCGAACAGGAGGTCGGTGCCGACTGCCGACATGGGATGGATCCCGAACAGCAGCACGAGCAACGGCGTCATCAGCGATCCGCCACCGACGCCGGTCATGCCGACGAGCAGCCCCACGGCGAGGCCGAGGGCCGCGTAGGGCAACTGGATCCAGTTCGGGGCCTCCATACGCGTAAATCTAGGCGTAGACTTGCCGATCCGGAAACTGCCGTGCGAGGCGTCCGCCGCGTCCCGGGCTCGAGCGGACTTCGCGGGTAACGATTCGAGCGTTTCTACCCATCGTCGTGGGGCTTGCCGGCTTCGGGTGTTTTGGTCCACTCACGTTGCCATGAGTTTGTTCAAGTCGGCGCAGGAAGCGCTGGAGGTCGGCGCCGATCTGGTGCGGCTGCACCGCGCAGCACTGGGCCGCAATCCGGATCGCGCCGGATTGGCCGGCCTGCTGGCGGCCCGGCGCGCTGGCACGACCTTGCCCGAGCTTGCCCGCATCCTGATGGAGACGCCGGAGTACGAGCGGCGTGCGCGCGAGCTGGGCGAGTCGGGGCTTCCCTCGAGCGCGGCGTTCGCCACGCGGATCGCGGCTCAGGCGCTCGAAGGCTCCGGACCGATGACGGCGGCGCTGGCAGCAACGTTGTCCGGATTGAGCCCCGAGGAAGTGGTGGTCGGCGCGGCAACGGCAGCGCCCGTCAAGCTCCGGTCGGCGCCGTTTCCGGCGCTGTTTCCGGACGTTCCGCCCGACGACCTCGTCGCCTACGCGGTATGGGTGCAGGCATACGACAAGCCCCAGGCGGCAACCCTCGCGCGGCTCGCGTCGCCTTCGGGGCCGCGCTTCAGTCTTCTCATGCTGACAGGGGACACGGACGCGGAGCGCGCGGTGCGGACCGTCGAAAGCTTGCGCGCGCAAGCCTACCCCGACTGGGAGCTCTGCCTGGCGCGCCGGGTCCATTCGCGCTGGCCACGCGACGTCCTCGACCGCATTGCCGCCGAGGAAAGACGGGTGCGCTTGCTGGACAGTCCGGCGGGCGAACCGCGGGCCGACGCGCTCAATCGCGCGCTCGACGCCGCGACGGGCGGTTTTGCCGGACCGCTCGACCCCGGCGACCTGCTGCATCCGGCGGCGCTGTTCGAGATCGCATCCGCTTTGGCGACGCATCCGGCAACGCTGCTTTGGTTCACCGACGAGGATCAGGCGGACGCCGGCGGCGAACGGTCGCAGCCCTGGTTCAAGCCGGACTACAGTCCGGACGCCATGCTCGCCGGCAACGCCCTTGGCAGGCTCGTGCTGTTCGAAACGAACCTGCTGAACCGTCTTGGCGGCTTCCGCTCGGCGGCGGTGCCGTTCGAGGAATACGAGCTCGTACTGCGCGCCGCGGCAGCCGCCGGGGCAGCGCACGTGCGGCACATCCCGGCAATACTCTGTCATCGCGCCGAGCCTCCGCGCGACTGGCCGACCCCGGCGGCGTCGCTCGACCGTGGCATCGCGGGAGTCGAGGTCGCCGCCGGCTCGGCATGGCCTCGCGTTCGGCCGCTGCTGCCCGATCCGCAGCCTCTCGTCAGCGTGATTGTCCCGACCAAGGACCGCGCCGAGCTGCTGGCCGCGTGCACGAACGGGCTACTGGGCGGCACGGATTATCCGGCCGTCGAACTGCTGGTGATCGATAATGGGAGCACCGAGCCGAGCGCGCTTGCACTGCTCAATGAGCTGGCCGGCGATCCTCGGGTACGAGTGATTTGCTGGCCCGGCCCGTTCAATTTCTCCGCAATGAACAACGCCGGCGCGCGTGCCGCGCAGGGTTCGATCCTCGTTATGCTGAACAACGACATCGAGGTTCACGATCCGGCCTGGCTAAGCGAGCTGGTGGGGCATGCCGCTCGCCCGGATGTCGGCTTGGTCGGGGCACGTCTGCTTTATCCCGACGGCACCTTGCAGCACGGCGGAATGGCGCTCGGGCCGGAAGGCAGGGCGACGCACGTGCTGCGGGGGGCCACACCTGACGACCTCGGGTATGGCGGGCAGCTTGCCTGCGCCCGCGACGTGTCTGCGGTCACCGGCGCTTGCGCGGCGATCAGGCGGGACGTGTGGTCGCAGATCGGCGGCATGAACGAAGATTTGCCGGTGGCCTGGAACGACGTTGATTTGTGCCAGCGCGTGCGAGCGCAAGGACTTCGCATCGTTTGGACGCCGTTTGCGACGCTGCTGCATCGGGAAGCGGGGACGCGCGGTAGCGACGCGGCCGACCAGGCGCGTCAGGCGCGCTTTTTGGCCGACCAGTCGCGCTACCGGTCGATCTGGGGCGACGCCGCGGACGAGGACCCGTTTCTCAATCCGAACCTCGTGGCGACCGATCACGCGCTCTGTCTAACGGTCCCGCGCCGGCCGGCGGCGTGGCTCGCGGCGGCGGCCCGTGGCTGAGAGCGTGTCGCCAATGCTGGCCTCCGGCAACGAGCCCGAGCTCTCGAGCGCGGCCGATCTCGTGCCCGAGAACGTGGTCTACTGGCTCAAAGGCGAAAGTGTTCAGAACTTCGGCGATTTTCTCGCAGCCTTCTTCATGCACCGGCTGTTCGTGCCGGAGCTGGTCCCCGCCGCCGCGATCTATCTGATCGGCAGCGCGCTTGCCGACTTCACGTTGCTGCCGGTGCCCACGCCGGGCCGGGTGACCTCGAGCAGCCGCATGATCTACTGGGGATGCGGCTTGCGCGCCGAAGCCAGCCTGCGCGACGGCAGGCACCCGGCCGTGGAGATCCTTTCCGTGCGGGGGCCGCTCACGCGGTCGTTGCTGTGCTTGGGCCAGTCCGTTCCGTTTGGTGATCCGGGCTTGTTGCTGCCAATCCTGCATCGCGCGCCAGATTGCGCACCGCGCGGCACAGTCATCGTGCCGCATTTCCACGACCGGCGCCCCGACGCGGCGTTGCTCGAGATCTCGGGCTGCGAGTGCGTTTTGCGTCCTAACCTGCCCAACGACGTGGGCGCGATCGAGGAGTTTCTCGACAGCCTGCTGCGGGCCGAGTTCGCCTTATGCGGGTCCTTGCACGCTGCCATCGCGCGCGCCGCCTACGGCCGGCCGTTCGCCTATTGGGACAGCGGCAGCGTCGACCTGCCGTTCAAATGGCAGGACTTTTCCGCCTCCGTCGGCATTCCCTGCCAGTTCGAGGCGCGAATTGAGCGGGCGCGCGAGCAATGGGAGGCGGAGATAGCGCCGAGCTTGACGCTGCCGCCGCTTTCGCCGCTGCTCGCCGCCGCGCCGTTCCCGGTGCAGCCGGATGCGTTCCTCCGAACGGTGGCCTGGGACATCGATCGGCTTGGGCCGAGCGCCGCCCAGACGCCTCCGCCCATCCATGTCAGCCGCCGGTTCGCGGCATACCGCTGGGATCACGCGCGCGCGCTTGTTCGCGAACGGGATGCAGCGCTGCGCGAGCGGGACGGCGGGACGGAGCGGCTGAAGGAGGCGTTGGCAGCGGAAGCGAGCGCCTCCGCGCAGCTCCGGCGGCATCGCGCGGAGGACGCGGCCCAGTTCCGTCAGGAAGCGACGCGCTTCCGCGAGCAAGCCGAGCGGTTCTCGCACGAGCTCGCCATCCTGCGCTCCGAGCGCGACGACACATGGAGCCATGTGGCGCAGCTCGATCGCCGGATCAGCGAGCAGGCGGCGCACGAGCAGCACTTGCTGAAGCTGCTCGCGCAGCGCGCGGAAGACTGGGAGCGCGTGCATCACGTGCTTGAGGCACGTACGCGCGAGGCCGCGCAATGGGAGGCTGTCTATGCCGAAGTGACGAACTCACCCGCATGGCGCCTGGTGCGCCCGCTGCGCGAAATCGGCAGCAACGGACCGGCCGGTGCGAGCCCCGTCCGTCGCGCAGCGCGCGCCGCGGCCGTGCTGGCGAAGGGAGAACTGCCCGATCGCATCCGCCGCCGGCATCGCAAACAGGCCGAGATCGATGCGCTGCGAGCCTCCCCGTTGTTCGACGCGGCGTTCTATATCGCGCAGCATCCTGGCATGGAGCCCGGGGCGGACGCGGCGGCGCACTACGCGCTGGTCGGCGCCTACTCGGGTGCGATGCCGAACCCCTATTTCGATAGCCGTTGGTACCTGAGCCGCTATCCCGAGGTGGCGCGCGAGGGCGAGAACCCGCTTCTGCACTGGCTGCGCACCGGGCTCGCGGCGGGCTGCAAACCCAACCCGATCTTCGACACGGACTGGTATTGCCGCCGCTATCCGGACGTCGCGGCGTCCGGCCTCGACCCGATCTCGCACTGGATCGCGCGCGGCGCGGCCGAGCTACGCGATCCGAACCCGATGCTCGATGCACGGGCGGTACTTCCTGGAATACCCGGCGGCGCGCGAAAGCGGGCTCGATCCGATGCTGCACTGGTGGCGGCACGGCAACGCCGAAGGCCTCAACCCGCATCCCTTATTTGACTGCGCCTGGTATCGCGCGGAGCATCGTCTACCGCACGGCGCCGACCCGCTGGCGCACTGGCTCGAGCACGGGCGAGCGGCGGGAGCGCCGACCTCGCCCATCGTCGCGAGCGCTGCCGGGGTTACGGAGCTGGCGTTCCCGCACGCTCCCGACCCCGACGTGAGCATCATCATCCCCGTGTACGGTCATTACGCGGACACGCTCCGCTGCCTCTACTCGGTGTGCGCGCACAGCGGTGACGCGCGGCGCTATGAGGTCATTGTCGCGGATGATCGCCCGGACGAGCGCATCGTCCCGGTGCTGGCCGAGCGTGCGCCAGGCATTCGAACGGTGGAGAACCCCCGAAATCTCGGGTTTCTGCGCAGCTGCAACGCCGCTGCGAAGCAGGCGAGAGGGCGGCATCTCGTGTTCCTCAACAACGACACCGTGGCGCATCCGGGCTGGCTCGAAGCGATGGTCGGGCTGGCGGACGAGGACCCGACGGTGGCCATGGTCGGCTGCAAGTTGCTGAACGCCGACGGCACGCTGCAGGAGGCCGGCGGCATGATGCCGCGCGACGGCTGGGGCACGCCATTCGGCGTGAACGACGACCCGGGTAGGCCCGAGTACAACTATGTCCGTGACGTCGACATCGTGATTGGCGCGTGCTTTCTCGTTCGCCGGCAGTCCTTCGAGCGCCTCGGGGGGTTCGACGATCGCTACGCGCCGGCGTTCTACGAGGAGTTCGACCTGGCTTTTGCGTGTCGCGCAGCGGGGCAGCGGGTGGTCTATCAGCCCGCGAGCGTTGTCACCCATCACGGCAGCACTTCGTACGGGGCCGAAACGCGCGACCTGCAGAGCCTGCTCAATCACGGCAAGTTCTGCGCGAAGTGGCGGGATGCTCTGCGGTTGCAGCCGACCCGCGACGTGCCTGAGTTCAAGCGGCGCGATCCGACCCAACACAACGGTGTCGTGCTGATGATCGACGACGGCGTGCCGCGTTGGGATCGCCACGCCGGGGCGCTGACGATCCGGCAATATATCGATCTTTTGCGATCCATGGGATTCAAAGTCGTGTTCGGTCCGGTGAGGGATACGACGCCACATCAACCCTACACGCGCCGGCTGCAGCAGGACGGCGTCGAGGTGCTGTACGCCCCGGAGGGCGTGCGAGAGTGGCTGTCGCGCAACGGCCGGTTCGTCGACTATGTTTGGACGGCGCGCCCCGACATTAGCGGACCGCTGCTCCAGCAGCTTCGCAGCAGAACCGACGCGCGCCTCCTCTACTATACGCATGACCTTCACTACCTGCGCGAACATCGCCGTTGGGAGCTTGAGGGCGACCCGAAAGCGCTCCGGGAAAGCGGCCGTTTGCGCCAGCTCGAGCACGCGATCTTCGCCGGGGTCGACCAAGTAATGACCCCGAGCCGCGAGGAGGCGAAGGTCATCAGGGCGGAGGTCCCGGACGCGCGGGTTCACGTCATCCCGCCCTACCTTTATCCGAGCGCGCCCGAGCAACGGGACACCGCGCCCTTCCTGGACCGTGACAGCGTCATTTTCGTGGGCGGCTATCTCCATCCGCCCAACGTCGATGCGGCGCTCTGGCTGGTGCGCGAGATCATGCCCATCGTCTGGCGGGACGCGCCCGAGATGCGCGTGCTCATCGTCGGCGCGGACGCGCCTGCTGAGCTGCGGGCGCTTGCTGGGCCGCTCGTGGAAGTGACCGGCTTCGTGGCTGACCTGATGCCGTTCTATGACCGATCCAGGGTGTCGGTGAACCCGCTGCGCTACGGCGCCGGCGTGAAGGGCAAGATCGTCGCGAGCCTGGCTGCCGGCGTCCCCGTCGTGACGACGCCGATCGGCAACGAGGGCATCTATCTGCGTGACGGTGTCGAAGCGTTGCTCGGCGACGACGCGCCGGCGATCGCGGCACAGATTCTCGCACTCTGGCGCGACCCGGTACGGTGGGCGGATATGGCGCGGGCAGCAAGGGCGGTGCTCCGCCGGTATACGCCGCACGTCGCTGCGGAGGCGTTGCGTGAGGTGATGGGGATCAGCCAGTGCCGTGTGTGTGGCTATCAAGGTCCCCGGACCGTCGAGTCCACCGCGAACTGGCGCGAAGCGTTCGCCTGCCCGCAGTGCCACGCGCTCAGGCGCACTGAATCAGTGGCCGACGCGCTGCTGCTGCGGTACGCCGGCGGGCGCGAAAGCAGCCTGCGCGCGCTGCTGCCGCGGCTCGCTCCCCTTAAGGTGCACGAATTCGGCTTCGTGGGTTCGATCGTCGCCGAGTTCGAAAAGCTGCCCAACTTTTCGTGCTCGGATTTCTTTCCCGGCGTTGAGCCCGGTACGCGCGCGCCGAACGGCGTGTTGTGCGAGGATCTGACCCACCTGACATTCCCCGACCAGGCGTTCGATCTGCTGATCAGCCAGGACGTGATGGAGCACGTACCCGACCCAGTTGCTGCGCTCCGCGAGTGCTGCCGCGTGCTGAAGCCGGGCGGACGGCTGGTGTTTTCCGTCCCCTATGGCGCAGATCAGCCGAAGAGCACGACACGCGCGGTGCTCGACCCGGACGGGACGGTGCGGCACCTGCTTCCGGCCGAATATCACGGCGACCCGGTGCGGGCCGAGGGCGCGCTCGTGTTCACCGATTTCGGGCAGGACCTGCTCGAGATGATGGCAGCGGCCGGGTTTGCGCCAGTGATCCACGAGCTGTCGGCGCCCGGCCAGCCGAACGGGTACGTCGCCATCTTCGAGGGGCTGCGCCCGAAAGGGCCGGACAGGGATGGGTGAGGAGCCGGACGGGATTGCTCCGGGATCTGTCGCTGCTCGTCGATTTGCGCCCGTGCTACGAGGCATTCGCCGGCATCCCCCAGGAAGTGCGCGTGCTCGTGCGCATGTTCTCGGACATGGAACTCGGCCGGCTCGGAGGGTTAGCCTCCGGCATCCATTTCGCGGCCCCGAAGCCGGCCCGGCGCGGGCGTCAGACTGCGTTCGATCGCACCCTCGAGCAGACCCGAAACCTGATCAGCCAGGACAGCAAGCGCCACCATGCGCCGCCTGGTTTGGCAATGCTGCTGCCCGGCTTTCTCCGCCGCCGGATGCATCATGTCACCGCTGTCGCGACGACGCTCACCGGGGCGGAAACACTCGATCTGCGCATCGATCCCGCGCTGTTCGAGGACTTCTTGTGGATGAAGCTGTTCGAGAAGACCTTGGCGGCGCAGGATCGCGGGCTGCTGCGGCGCATGGAGTTTTTCGCGACGCGTCTCGGTCACGAGAACGCCCGCTCGCTTTCCCTGCTGCCGCCGATGTTCCAGCGGCGGCTGGACACGCGCGGTTGGGATGTGTTTTTCGCCGCCACCGTGTCGCCCTACCTGCTCTCGCCGGGCACCGCCATGATGATCCGGTATTACGACGCGCTGCCGCTGCTCAGTCCGCACACGATCGGCGAGCCGTGGCCCCATGCCAACAGTCACGCGGTGATGCTCCAGCGGAACATGGCGGCCGGCGCGACGTTCTATTGCGACAGCGAGCCGGTCCGCAACGATCTGCTGAACTTGTTCCCGCAGGCCGAGCGCCGCGTCCACACCATCCCGGCCCTGATCGCGCCCGAGGTACCGGCCCGACGTCCGGCCGCAAAGCGAGCTGCAGGGATTACTGCGCCGGCGGGCTAGCCCGGACACGGCGAGCACCGGGCGGCGCGACGCGCCAGGGACGGGGCTGCCCAGGCTGTTCATGGCCGTCTCCACGCTGGAGCCGCGGAAGAACTACCTTCTGCTGTTCCGGGCCTTCGAGCTGGCGCGCCGCATGACCAACGAGCCGATCCAGTTGCTCATCGCCGCCAACCCGGGCTGGCGCAGCAAGTCCGAACTCGCGGAGCTGAAGCTGCTGGTAGGCGAGGGTGCCTACCATGTCGCCGGCGTTCCGATCGCCGAGCTCCGGATCATGTATTCCATGGCGCATTGCGTGATCGCTCCCTCCCGTGCGGAAGGCTTCGATCTCTCCGGCGTCGAGGGCATGGCCTGCGGCGCGCCCCTGATCGCGAGCGACATCCCGGTTCATCGCTGGGTGTACGGCGACGCCCCCGAGTATTTCGACCCATACGACGAGCATGCCTTGGCGGCGATCATCGCCCGCGTCGCGGTGCTGCCGCGCGAGTTCGGGCAAGCTTGCCGACATGCGCGACCGCGGCTTGCGGCAGAGTGCGCTCTACACCGCGGACGCGCTGGCACCTCGGTGGAGCGAGGCGATCGCCGATGCCCTCCGTCATCGCGCCCGACCCCGGCGTGGTCAAGCCGCCTGACCTAGCCGCTGTGCGATCGGGCGGTGGCCGCGCAAGGCCGGCGTCGGATCGCTTTATGGACAATTTCGTCGTGCTGCGGGCGTTCGCCGCCCTCCTGATCATCTATGGCAATGACTGGATGCTATCCAGCCTGCCGGGGCCCGGGCTTTGGGGCGTGCCGTTTGCCGAAATCGGTTACGATCTGTTGTTCAGCGTCAGCGGCTATCTGCTGACCTTGAGCTGGGACCGGAACCCCGACCCAGCGCGCTTCTTCGCGGGTCGCATTCTGCGGGTGCTGCCCGGGCTGTTGGCGTCCGTGCTGGCGACCGCATTCCTCCTCGGCCCGATCTGCACCACGTTGAGCATCCGATACTATTTCCTCAACGGCCGTACCTTCCGTTATCTGGAGAACGCCGTACTCCACCGGCAGCTTTGGCTGCCGGGCGTGTTCGTGGGGCAGCCGAGCGGCGGCGAGGTCAACCCGGTTCTCTGGAGCCTGGTGCCGGGCGCGTTCTGCTGCGCCGTGCTGCCCGTCATCGCAGGATTGCCGCACCGGCGCCGCCTCGCTGCGTTGGCCCTCGCGACAGCGGGCTGCGGAGCAGCGGCACTTTACCTCCGGCATGGCGTGAACGGGGTTCCCGCCTCGTTGTTCCGGGTCAGCCTGCCCGATTTCCTCGGTGTAGTGCCGTTCTTCGCTGCCGGCGCCTTTCTGCGCACGCTCGAGCGCGACATGCCGGGGCTTTACCGAGCCGATTTCGCCATGCTCGCCTTCGCGCTCAACTGGATCGTAGCGAGCTGGCTCGAGTGGTGGGATGTTCCCATCGCCTGGCTGACGCTGCCCTACATGGCGATCTGCTTCGGCCGGCTTTCCAACCCGGTCTCGCGCTGGATCGCCGCACGCACGGATTTGTCTTACGGCCTGTTTCTGGTACGCGTTCCCGCTGCAGCAAGCGATGCTGGCTTTGTTGCCCGACAACCGGTATGCGATCCCCGCGGCTTTGGGCCTGACGGTGGTTGCAGCATTTCTTTCGTGGCGCTTTGTTGAATGGCCGGCGATCCGTTGGCGGCAGGCGCGCTCGGAACGGTTGCTGGGCGGAGGCAAGACAGCGAACCCGTGAGCGCGCGGCGCCCTCACCTCAACAATTTCGATTTCCTGCGCTGCATGGCCGCGACCATGGTGATCTACGGCCACGGCTGGAATTTGTCCGGCGGAGCGGGCCCCGGCCTGTGGGGGGTCCCGTTCGCGCGCGTTGGGCTCGACGTTTTCTTCGCCATCAGCGGCTATCTCGTCACCGGCAGTTGGCAGCGTGCGCCGCGTCTTGGCCGGTTCCTCGCCAACCGCAGTCTGCGCATCTTCCCGGGGTTGATTGCCTGCGTAGTGGCGACCGCATTCGTGCTCGGCCCGCTGGCGACGACGCTGCCATTTGCAGAGTACTTCCGGGATGGCCGAACCTGGAGCTATCTCCGCAACATCGCGCTGTATCAGCAGTTGCGGCTTCCGGGGGTGTTCGAGGGGCTGCGCGAGGGGGCCGCCGTCAACGGCTCGCTTTGGAGCCTGTTCCCTGAGTTCCTTTGTTATCTCACGGTTCCCGCCTTCGCCTTGCTGCCGCGACGCGGCCGGCTGCTGGCTTTGCTGCTCGGCGGGGCTGCTTGCGGAACGCTCGGGCTTTGGCTGTTCGAGGGTTATGGCGGGCAGTCGTTCCACATTTACAGCGCCGACATCAAATACATGCTCGTGCAGGTGCCGTTCTTCTTTGTGGGCGGCATGCTCCGCTTGCTGGAAGATGAGCGCGGGGATGCCCTTTACCGCGCCGATCTGGCGCTGCTTTGCTTTACCCTCGACTACGGCGTTTCCAGCTGGGTGAGCTGGCGGTGCATTCCGCTCGAATGGCTGACTACGCCCTATATGGTCATCACGTTCGGGCGGCTTTCGGCGCCGGTGTTGCGCCGGGTTTCGCGGTGGGGCGATTGCTCCTACGGACTTTACCTCTATGCGTTTCCGGTCCAGCAGGCCGTGCTGCAATGGTGGCCAGGAAATCCGTATCCGATCTGGACGTGCTTCGTCCTGACCGTGCCGCTCGCGCTGCTGTCCTGGTATCTCGTCGAGCGGCCGGCGCTCGATCTGAAGCTAAGCGGTGGTGGGGACGCGGCGCGGTCGCGCAAGCGGCGACCGTTGCCGGTTCGGATCATCGCCGAAGAAGCCGCCGCAGCAGGCTCCGGGGCCACGCCGGCTTCGCCGCCGATGGCGTCAGCCCGCCCCAGTCCGAGTAGTTGATCCGAGCGGATTGCTGGTCCGTCAGTGGCGGCAGGGGCTTGGTCCGGCGACGGCCCACCACGGCCGTGTGATAGTTGGGCAGCACGCCCTGCCGGGTCAGCATCTGCTCGATCAGGATGATCAAGCGGGCCACGGTCTGGTCTTTGGGGTCCGACCAATCGAAGTTCGGCAGGATGCCGGTGAAGAAGGGCCGCATGATCGCGCCGCCGTAGTCGGCGCGGTAAAGCACGTCGAACCATTGATGGGTGAGGGGCAGGATGCGCGACGCGTGGACCCCCTCCGACGGGTCGTGCTGCATCATGAACTCGAGCGACGGTCGCGGCACCATGGTCCGCGTGTGCTTGGCAAGCACGTCCCAGCGATAGCCGGGTGCCAGACAGTCGTTGATCTCGTCCTGAATGGCGATCACGTGCGGTTCGTATATGTGGTGGTCCGGCCCGACATACTCATCGAAGATCAGCAGCCCATCCGGCCGCAGGATGCGGTGAAATAGCGCGAACATCTCGTCGATGCGGAAGAAGTGGTGGATCGCCGCTTGCACGAACACGACGTCGAAGGAAGCCGCCGGCAGATCGGCGTCGAGAACGTCGCCCGCGCGGAGGTCGAGCTTGTCGGCATAGGGCTTGTCCGCCACCCTCGCCTTGGCCGCTTCCACGGCGCTTCGCGCCATCTCGTATCCCGTGATGTGCTCGGCATACCCGTTGGCGACCAAGTGCTCCTCGACGAACGCCATCCCAATGCCGAGCGCCAGCACCCGCCCCGCCGGCGGCTGGAGAAAGCGCCGCGCAATCATGTCGATCGACCAGCCATCCAGGTCGCCGGTGAGTGGCTTGGCGACGGCGTGCTGATAGAGGAACTTGTGCTGGGTGAAGTCGATCGGGTCGCCCTCGATCACGGGCTGCGAGCCGACGTGTTCGCCTTTCTCATAGCGCTCGTCCCAGATCGACGTAGCGTCGGCCGTTTGCTCGCTCACCTTGCCCTCGCGCTCATGCTGCCGTGCCGCTATTGGTGCGTCGGTTGATATCCCACTTGCAAGCTACATGCGTGCAGATGACCGGCCTTGAGCACGAGGAAATTACGATTGATGCCCGCCGGCCTCACCGATGACGCTCCGGCGCCGGAGCCAACCCTGTTTCCGGTGTTCCTCCGCCTAGCCGGCGAGCGGGTCTTGGTGGTGGGCGGTGGGGAGGAAGCGGCGGCCAAGCTCCGCCTTCTGCTGCCGTGCGCGGCGCGGCTGGACGTCGTCGCCGAACAGGCATGCGAGGCGGTGCGTAGCATGGCTGCCGACCGCCGTCTCGACTTGCACGAGCGGCCGTTCGCGGCGGCGGATCTCGCCGGCGCCAAGCTGTGCGTCGTGGCTCTCGAAGACGCGGCCGAGGCGGCGCGCGTTGCCGCTTCGGCGCGGGCGGCGGGCGTGCTGGTGAACGCGGTGGACCGGCCCGAAGTGTCTGACTGTATGGTGCCCGCAATCGTCGACCGCGCCCCGCTGACTGTGGCGATCGGCACGGCCGGGGCGGCGCCGGCGCTGGCGCGCGACCTTCGCGCGCGGGTCGAGGCGGCGATACCGGCCGGTTACGGCGCACTGACGGCGCTGTGCCGGGACTGGCGCGGCCCCGTCGCGGCGGTGTTGCCCGATCGGGCGGCCCGTCGTCGGTTCTGGGACGCCGTGCTTGACGGCCCGGAAGCGCAGGCGGCGCTCGACGGCGATTTGGCAGAAGCGCACCGGCTGGTTGCGGCCCGGCTCCAGGCGGCGCGCCATGGGGCGGGCGTGCAGCCTACAGGCCGCGCCTCCCTCGTCGGCGCCGGGCCGGGCGATCCGGAACTGCTGACCCTGCGTGCTATTCGGGTGCTGAAGCGGGCGGACGTGATCCTCTACGACGCGCTGGTGGATCCGGCGGTGCTCGACATGGCGCGGCGAGAGGCGCGGCGGATCGATGTCGGCAAGCGCTGCGGCCGTCACGCGATGAGCCAGGCCGCGATCAACCGCATGATTCTGGACCACGCGCGCGCGGGTTCGCACGTGGTGCGGCTCAAGGGCGGCGATCCGTTCATCTTCGGCCGTGGCGGGGAGGAGCTCGACTGCCTGCGCGCGGCCGGCGTTCCGGTGGAGGTGGTTCCCGGCATCACGGCGGCCTGCGCCGCCGCCGCCCGGCTCGGCATCCCGCTCACGCACCGGGACATGGCGCGGGCGCTCCATCTCGTGACGGGGCATGGCAAGGACGGCGCAGTGCCGGGGCTCGATTGGCGCGGCCTCGTCACCGGCGGCACCGTCGCGGCCTACATGGCGAGCCGCACTTTGCCCACGGTCGCCGCCCGGCTGATGGCGGCGGGGATGTCGCCCGCGACGCCGGCGGTCGCCATCGAAAACGCGAGCCGCCGGGACGAGCGGCACCTGTTCGGCACTTTGGGAGACTTGCCGGCGAAGCTGGCTGAGCAGGCGTTCGGCGGGCCGACCCTGGTGCTTATCGGCGAAGTGGTGGCGCTGGCGGAGGCCGCGATCGCGGCAAAACAGCAAGCGGCGTGACGTGGAGCGGGTGAAGGGAATCGAACCCTCGTATGCAGCTTGGGAAGCTGCCGTTCTACCATTGAACTACACCCGCACCGGCTGGCGGCGCGCCGCACCATAAAGTCCGCGCCTTGACGGTGCAATCCGCGTGCGACTAGCTTCGGTCTGGTCGCGGCCGGCGTTGTCCGGCGTGCCCCTCGTGATTTGTCCGGCCGGATTGCGGCGAGGTGAAACAAGCGCGCTAAAGAGGCCAGCGAGCCGTTCGCGCCGCGCGGGCCGTAGCTGCTCGAGGTCGGGCCATGACGCATGGGGCCGCCACGCGATGCACCGATCAGCACAATTTCGTCCGGCGACCCGACTCGTCCATGGCGGCGTGCAGCGCAGCCGATTCGGCGAAACGGCCGAGGCGCTCTTCCTGACGTCCGGCTATGTCTATGACAGCGCCGAGCAGGCCGAGGCGACGTTCACCGGCGGCGATCGAGCATTACCAATACTCCCGGTTCGCCAATCCGACGATCGCGATGCTGGAGGAGCGGCTGGCGCGATCGAAGGGGCCGAGGCGTGCCGCGCCACCGCCACCGGCATGGCCGCCGTGCACGCCGCGCTGCTCGCGCATCTCAGGGCCGGGGACCGGGTGGTCGCGTGCGCGGGCGCTGTTCGGCGGCTGCCACTGGATCGTGTCCAACCTGCTGCCGCGCTTTGGGATCGCGACCGAGTTCGTGGACGGCGCTGATCTCGGCCAGTGGCGGGCCGCGCTGTCGCGGCCGGCGCAGCTCGTGCTTGTGGAAACGCCGTCCAATCCGATGCTGGAGATCGTCGATCTGCGCGAGGTGGCCGGGCTCGCTCACGCGGCCGGGGCCATGCTGGTGGTGGACAACGTGTTCGCGACGCCGCTGCTGCAGCAGCCGCTCGCGCTTGGCGCCGATGTGGTCGTGTATTCCTGCACCAAGCACATCGACGGGCAGGGCCGGGTGATGGGGGGCGCTGTGCTCGGCCGGAAGAAATGGGTGGAGGAGACCCTGCAGCCGTTTCATCCGCAACACCGGGCCCTCGCTGTCGCCGTTCAACGCCTGGCTGCTGCTCAAGGGACTGGAGACGCTGGCGCTGCGGGTCGATGCCGCCTGCCGCGGCCGCGAGGATTGCCGAATATCCTCGCCGGCCGGCCCGAAGTGGCGCGCGGGTCTGGTATCCGACGCGCGCCGATCATCCGCAGCACGAACTGGCGCGCGCGCAAATGAGCGGCGGCGGCACTATGGTCACCTTCGAGGTTCACGGCGGCAGGGACGCGGCGTTTCGCGTCATGAACGGCTTCCGGCTGATCGCCATCTCCAACAATCTGGGCGACTCGAAGTCGCTCGCAACGCATCCCGCGACCACAACCCATATGCGCATCGGCGCAGAGGAACGCGCGCGTCTTGGCATCACCGATGGCGTGATCCGGCTTTCGGTCGGGTTAGAGGATGCCGCGGATCTGATCGACGACCTCGCCCGCGCGCTGTCACCGGCGGGAGCGATCACGCTCGCGGCCCAGATAGGCGCCTCCTGGACAATCGCCGCGCGTCGCGCCTATTGATCGGGCGGGCGATTCCGCAAGCCGCGATGCCGCCGACCATGGCCGAAGACTACTGAGCGACAACGCGCAACATCCGCGTGTCCGTCCGGTCGTTCTATCTCGAGGATCAATCCAGCCGGAAGAGGTCATTATGTGTGGGCTTACCGCGTGAAGATCGAGAATCACGGCCGCGAGCCGGTCCAGCTGCTGCGCCGCACATGGCGCATCACGGACGCGAACGGGCGGACCCAGCAGGTCCACGGCGTCGGGGTGGTCGGCGAGCAACCCTGCTGGAGCCTGGCGAGAGTTCGAATACACATCCGGCACGCCGCTCGACACGCCGTCCGGTTTCATGGTCGGCGCATATCACATGATCGTGCCTGCCTCGGGCGAGAACGTTCGACGTGGCTATCCCGGCGTTCAGCCTGGATAGCCCGCACCACGGCGGCACGCGTTCACTGATGCTGCGCCGTCGTTGCCGGTTAGGCGAGCGCGCCTAAATCACCTCGCAAGCCGAGCCGGTCGAGGGAAGATCCGAGGTGGCCTAACTAACGCCTGTTCAGTCGCCGAGCAGCGCACTCGGCTCCCGAGCCAGCGAGGAGGCCGAAGACGCGGTTCGCATCTCATTCGCTGGGCCGGCGACGATCCCGACGCGAGAGGGCCTGGTCGATACGCCGCGCGGGTGGTGCGCTCGTATAGCGAGTTCTTCGCCGGCTACGATGACTCGATCCGGTCGGCACTGCTGGAGCGGACGTTCGAGGAAACCGACGGCTACGACGAGATCGTGCTGCTGCGCGACATCCGGCTGGAAAGCCATTGCGAGCACCACATGCGTCCCATCATCGGACGTGCGCACGTCGCCTATCTGCCGCACCGGCGCGTGGTCGGCATCAGCAAGCTGGCCCGTGTCGTCGATGCGTATCGCCAAGCGCTTGCAGATTCAGGAGAAGCTGACGGCGCAGATCGCCAACACGATCCAGGACGTGCTGCAGCCGCGCGGCGTTGCGGTGGTGATCGAGGCCGCGCACAGTGCATGACGACCCGGGGCGTGCACAAAGCCGGGTGTCACCATGGTGACGAGCCGGATGCTGGGTGCGTTCCGCGACGACCCGAGCACGCGCCGCGAGCTGATGGCATTGATCGGAAGTCCGCGTAACAGCGGCGCCTGACCCCGTCTCGCATATCGTTCCGCCCGTCAAGTCCGTCATGCCGGCGAGTAGCAGGCGGACGGCGCCGCCATGCGAACGCCGATGATTTTGTAAGGGTCGATCTCGCCCCGCGCCGGCTCGTCCTCTTCACGGGTTAGTGCCGAACGTCAGCGCTGCACCAACTCGAGCACTTTCCGGGCGGCATCCTCACTCGCCCAGTCCGCGGCACCTTCCAGGCGCGCCCGCTCGAACCCGCCCTTGTCGATGACGATGGTCGTGGGGATGCCACGGGCGCCCCAGGCGTGCGCCGCAGCACCCTGCGGGTCGAGCAGCACGGGTAGCGCGCCGATGTCGTGGGCTTGGTAGAAGCGTCGCACGGCCTCGGCGCCCCCCCGGTCTGACGAAAGCGGCAACACGGCGATGTCATCGGGGCCGAGCCGAGCCGCGAGCTTGGACAAGGCCGGCATCTCGGCCACGCACGGCACGCACCAGGTCGCCCACAGGTTGACAACCATGCCTCGCCCGCGGAAGTCCGCGAGGCGGTGCTCGGCACCGTCGCTGCCGAGAAAGACGATGTCGGCCGGCACCGGAGCCGGCGGGTCGGTTGGCACCAGAGCCTTGGCCGCGTTCGGCAGGCTCTCGGCGCGGGGTTTGCGCGCCATCGCCGCCGCCGCTACCGTCCCGGCGGCCGCCAGCGCCCGCCGGCGAGAGATCCATTGCATGACAGGCTGCCTTTCGTGAGCGAGACGCCGGATCGTCCGACCACCTATAGTCCGTCCGGCGCGAACGTACAGTGGGGCGGGCGGTTTGCTGCCGGTCCGGCCGCCATCATGCAGGAGATCAACGCGTCCATCGGCTTCGATCGCAAGTTGTGGCGGCAGGACATCCGGGGCTCGTTGGCGCATGCCGCGATGCTGGCCCGGGTCGGGCTGATCGGCCCGGCGGATGAGCAAGCAATCGAGGGCGGCCTCCGAGCGATTGCCGCCGAGATCGAGGCCGGGCGGTTTCCGTTCGCCGAGGCGCTCGAGGACATTCACATGAACGTCGAGGCGCGGCTGACGGAGCGCATCGGCGAAGCGGGCAAGCGCCTCCACACTGCGCGCAGTCGCAACGATCAGGTGGCGACCGATTTCCGGCTCTGGGTGCGCGATGCGATCGATGGGCTCGATGCCCAGGTCGCCGACCTGATGCGGGCGCTCGCCGAGCGGGCACTGCGCCACGCCGGCGATCCGATGCCGGGCTTCACGCATCTGCAGACCGCGCAGCCCGTTACATTCGGCCATCATTTGCTTGCCTATGTGGAGATGCTCGGACGCGACCGGGGGCGGCTTGCCGATTGCCGACACCGGATGAACGAGAGCCCGCTCGGCGCGGCCGCGCTGGCCGGGACCTCGTTTGCGATCGATCGGGAGATGACGGCGGCAGCGCTCGGCTTCGATCGGCCGATGGCGAACTCGCTTGACGCCGTCTCGGACCGGGATTTCGCGCTCGAGTTTCTGGCCGCGGCGGCCATCGGGGCCACGCACCTTTCCCGACTGGCCGAGGAGGTCGTGATCTGGTGTTCGGCACCGTTCGGCTTCATCCGCCTGTCGGACGCTTTCACGACCGGCAGCTCGATCATGCCGCAGAAGCGCAACCCGGACGCCGCCGAGTTGGTGCGCGCAAAATCGGGCCGCGTGACCGGTGCGCTGGTGGCCTTGCTCACGGTGATGAAGGGCCTGCCCCTGGCCTACGCCAAGGACATGCAGGAGGACAAGGAGCCGGTGTTCGACGCGGCCGGAGCCTGGGCGTTGTCGCTCGCGGCCACCGCCGGAATGGCGCGCGACATGACCCCGGACGTGGCGCGCATGCGGGCGGCGGCGGGCGACGGCTTTGCGACGTCGACGGATCTCGCCGACTGGCTTGTCCGTGCGCTCCGGCTGCCGTTCCGCGACGCGCACCATGTCACCGGTCGGCTGGTGGCTGTTGCCGAGTCGAAGCGGCTCGGGCTCGCGGAGTTGACGCTGGCCGACATGCAGACGGTCGAGCCGCGGATCACTGGCGACGTGTTCTCCGTGCTCGACGTGGACGCCTCCGTGGCGTCGCGCACGAGCCAAGGCGGCACCGCCCCCGCCAATGTCGCCGCCGCCGCCCGCGCCTGGCTGGAGCGGCTCGGATGAGGTCGGCGGCCCTGGCGCTGCTGGCAATGCTGATGCTGTTGGCCGGTTGCGGGAAGAAGGGGCCGCCGCAGGCGCCGGGGCCAGCGAACGAGATCATCTACCCGCGCAGCTATCCGGCGCGCTAGCGCCCCCGCGATCCAAGATCCTGCTGGCAGCGTGGCTCATCGCTCGCCCGTGACGGTGGGCCATAGCGCGTCTGCACCGAGCCTGGCGAACAGGCGGCCGAGGCGCACGGCCCATTCGTTCTCCGTGCCGAACTCGTCCCGCCAGGACCACAGGCGCCGGGTCGCATGGTGTAACGAGTGCTCGTAGGTGAAACCCATCGCGCCATGCACCTGATGGGCGATTGCGGCACCGGTCGAGGCGGCCTCACCCACGCGGAGCTTGGCCGTGGCGATGTCGGCCAGCTTGGGATCGTCGAGGGCAAGGCCCCCGGCAAGCGCTTCGGCCCCCGCGTCGGCCGCGGCGGTGGCCGCAGCGACCTCGCCCGCCAGCACCGCCAGCTCATGTTGCACCGCCTGGAAGCGGCTGATGGGGCGGCCGAACTGCACGCGCTCGGTGGCATACTGCACCGACTGGTCCAGGACGCGGGCGAGCGCGCCTGACATTTGCACCGCGCGCACCGCCGCTCCGAGTGCCGTGATGCCGTCGGCGACGAAGCCTTCCGGCGCGTCCCGCAGCTGCACCGGGGTCGCTCCGTCGAATGCCACGTGGTCGCGCGGCTCGCCGGCGAGACTGGCGTCCTCCCCGATTGCGCACGAATCGGCCGCCACCAACGCGATTACTGGCCGGCCGCCACGATACGCGAGCACCGCGATATGGCCGGCGTAACGGGCGAACGGCACGCTTGTAGCGGAGCCGTGCAGGGTACCGTCCGAGCCGAGTTCGATCCGCTCGTCCGGACGCACGGGGGCCAGGGTGAGCTTGCCCGGCGGCGTCTCGATGCCAGCGGCGGCGAGCACGAGGCCTGCCATCATCGTCTCGGCCAGCGGCACCGGGGCGGAGAAGTGGCCGGCCAGCCGGATCACGGTG
The DNA here is from genome assembly GCA_963757115.1 of uncultured Alphaproteobacteria bacterium. Taxonomy (GTDB): domain Bacteria; phylum Pseudomonadota; class Alphaproteobacteria; order Acetobacterales; family Acetobacteraceae; genus CAVWQV01. The sequence continues at coordinate 94,944 of CAVWQV010000019.1, forward strand.
AAGCCGTCGGCGATCTCCGCCCCGGTGCCGCCGAGTTCGGCCGGAACCCAGGTGAGCGTGAGGCCGGATTCCTCGAGGGTGGACCAGAGCGCGTCGGGAAACGCGCCGTTCTCCGCGTCGTTGATCACCGCCGGGGTGCAAAGGTCCTGAAACAGCCGGGTTGCGGTGTCGGCGAGGATGCTGTCGCTCATGGTTCCCGCTCTGTCATCGCAATCCGAGGCCGCGGGCGATGATGCCGCGCAGCACCTCGCGCGTGCCGCCCTGGATGGTGAGCTTAGGGGCGATCAGGGTGTTGAAGCGCATCACCTCGTCGTAGCGGGTCGGGTTGCCCGAGGAGGTCGGGCGCGGCGGGATCAGCGTGCGGGCGCGGCCGGGCAGCGCCTGCTCCCAGTTGGTGCCAACGTCCTTGACCACCGCCGCCTCCGCCGACGGCGTTTGCCCCGCCTGAAGCATTCCCGCGACCGACACGGACATCCGGCGCAAAGTTTTCAGGTGCGCAATCTCGCGGCCGATGCCCTCGGCGAGGCGGTCGCTCGGCTCGGGCCCGGCAGTGCGGATCAGCTCGGTCAGCACGGGCAAGGTTTCCAGGAAGCGGTCGGGGCCGCTCCGCTCATAAGCCAGCTCATCCGTCGCCTGCTTCCAGGCCATATCGACCTCGCCGACGAGATGGCTATCGGGCACGAAGGCATCGTCGAACACCACTTCGTTGAAGTCCCGCTGGCGGGCGAGGTTCTCGATGGGCCGGACGGTGATCCCCGGCGTGTCCATCTTCACAAGAAACTGCGTTAAGCCATGCCGGCGGTTTTCCGGGGTGGGGCGCGAGGTGCGGAACAGCCCGATCATGTAGTCGGCCTCGTGCGCGCCCGAGGTCCAGATCTTGCGGCCGTTGATCAGCCAGCCGCCGTCCGTCTTGGTGGCGCGGGTGGAGGCGGCGAACACATCCGAGCCCGAGTTGGGTTCGGAGAGGCCGATGCAGAACGCGAGCTCACCCCGCACGATGCCCGGGAGAATGGCGCGCTTCACCTCGTCCGTGCCGTATTTGATGAGCACGGGGCCGCTTTGCCGGTCGGCGGTGGAGTGGGCGCGGGTCGGGGCGCGATGCGCCAGCATCTCCTCGATCACGACGTAGCGCTCGAGCTGGGTGCGTCCGTGCCCGCCATGCTCCTTCGGCCAGGTCATGCCGATCCAGCCGCGCTCGCCCACCTTGCGGGAAAACTCACGGTTGAAGCCCGATTCGCCGCGTCGCGCCGGATCGAACACGCCACGGCGGATTTCGTCCTGCAAAAAGCCGCGCACCTCCCGACGCAGTTCCTCCGCTTCGGGCGGGAGCTTGACTGGATCGAAACGGAACGTATGGGCCATCGGCAAGCCTTCCTTGATCGGCCAGAGTATCAGCCTCGCAACAGGAGAGCGGAAGGGCCGCGATGGCCGCCTCCAAGCGATACCCTCCTGAGACTCACGCCTCCGGCACGTTGCGCTCCAGCTCCTCGAGCCAGATCCGCGCATTGCCGTCGGAGGGGGCGCGCCAGTCTCCGCGCGGCGAGAGGGAGCCGCCGGCGGCGACCTTGGGGCCGTTCGGCAGCGCCGAGCGCTTGAACTGGCTGAATGCAAAGAAGCGCTGCAGGAACACGCCCATCCAGTGCCGTATCTCGCCCAACGTGAACGCGATGCGGAGCTCGGTCGGGAAGCCCGGCGGCCATGCACCACTCTCCGGATTTTCCCATGCATGTGCGGCAAGGAATGCGATCTTCGATGGCCGGAAGCCGTAACGCAGCACGTAATAGAGGGTGAAATCCTGCAATGCGTAGGGGCCGACCTTGGCTTCCGTGCTTTGCGGCGTCTCGCCCTCGCCTGCGGGGATCAGCTCGGGGCTGATCTCGGTGGCGAGGATCGCGTCCAGCGTTTCGGACACCTGCTGGTCGAACTGCCGACTTGCGATCACCCAACGGATCAGGTGCTGGATCAGCGTCTTCGGCACACCCGCATTGACGTTGTAGTGCGACATCTGATCGCCGACGCCGTAGGTGCACCAGCCGAGCGCTAGCTCGGACAGGTCGCCGGTGCCGAGAACGATGCCGTCATGGAGGTTGGCGAGACGGAACAGGAAGTCCGTGCGCAATCCCGCCTGCACGTTCTCGAAGGTGACATCGTACCTTGGCTCGCCGCGTGCGAACGGATGACCGATGTCCTGCAGCATCCGACGCGCGGCGGGACGGATGTCGAGCTCCTCGGATGAAACCCCGAGTGCCCGCATCAGGCGAAGCGCGTTCCCCTTGGTGTGCTCGCCGGTGGCGAAGCCCGGCATCGTATAGGCGAGGATGTCGGCGCGCGGGCGTCCGAGCCGGTCAAAGGCCTGCGCTGCCACCAGCAGCGCCTGCGTGCTGTCGAGGCCGCCCGACACGCCGATCACCAGCCGCTTGATGCGCGCCGCCTCCAGGCGCTGCATCAGGCCGGCGACTTGGATGTTGTATCCTTCGTAACAATCCTGCGCGAGCCTCGCAGGGTCGGCGGGCACAAAGGGGAAGCGCGCCGCCGGGCGTTTGAGGCCGAGGTCGGTGTCGGGCGGCTCGAGCCGGAACGGGACGTTGCGGAACGGTGGAACGCTGGTGTGGCGGCGGTTGTCGTCGAACGTGCCCTGCCGCGCGCGCTCCTGGCGCAACAGGTCGAGGTCGATGTCGGCGGTCGCATGCTGCGCCCCCGGCGGAAAACGCTCGGTTTCGGCCAGCGCCACGCCGTTCTCGAAGATGGAGGCCTGGCCGTCCCAGGCGAGGTCCGTCGTGCTCTCTCCCGCCCCGGCCGCGGCGTAGAGGTAAGCCGCGAGGCAGCGCGCGGATTGCGACTGGCTGAGCAGTCGGCGGGTTTCCGCCTTGCCGATTGTGATGTTGCTGGCGGAAAGGTTCGCGAGCACGGTCGCACCCGCCAGCGCTGCTGCACCCGAGGGCGGTTGGGGCACCCAGAGGTCCTCGCAGATCTCCGCATGCACGGTGAGGCCCGGGATGTCTTCGGCGTTAAACAGCAGGTCGGTGCCGAACGGCGCTTGATGCGCGCCGGCCCGGATCACCTCGCCCGCGACACCCTGGCCCGAGGCGAAATGCCGGTGCTCGTAGAACTCCCGATAGTTCGGCAAATGCACCTTGGGCACGACCCCGAGCAACCGCCCGCGATGGATCGCGAGCGCGCAGTTGTAGAGCCGCGCCCCGTGCCGGAGCGGCGCGCCGACCAGGAGGACGGGAAGCAGCGACGCCGAGCCGGCGACCAGCGCGTCCACACCTTGCTCGACGGCCTCGAGCAGAGAATCCTGCAGCAGCAGGTCGTCGATCGCATAGGCGGACAAGGCAAGCTCGGGGAATACCGCTACCGCGACACCCTCCTCCGAGCACGTTGCGGCGCGGTCGAGAATGGCACGGACGTTGGCAGCAGGGTCGGCCAGCGCCGTCCGGATTGTGCAAGCGGCCACCCGGGCGAAGCCATGCCGGTACAGCGAGCGGAAGTTCATGCCGCAATATTGGTCTCCGGACGCCGGTGCGTCACCCCTTGCCGTGGCGCTCAATGTCGGAAGTGGCGCATCCCGGTGAACACCATGGCGACTTCGGCTGCGTCGGCGGCCGCGATCACCTCCGGGTCGCGGACCGAGCCGCCCGGCTGGATCACTGCGGTCGCGCCGGCGGCTATGGCCGCCTCCAGCCCGTCCGCGAACGGGAAAAACGCATCGGACGCAACGACGCTTCCCGTCGTCAGGGGTTCGGCCAAACCCGCGGCTTTGGCGGCGTCGGCGCTCTTTTGCGCGGCGATGCGAGCGCTGTCGACCCGGCTCATCTGGCCTGCGCCGATGCCCACCGTGGCGCCATCCTTGGCGTAGACAATCGCGTTCGATTTCACGTGCTTGCAGACCCGGAACGCGAACAGCAGGTCGGCCCGCTCCCGTTCGGTGGGCGCGCGGCGCGTCACCGTGCGCAGCTCGGCACAAGAAATCCGGCCGTTGTCGCGCGTCTGCGCGAGAAAGCCGCCCGCGACGCTGCGCATCACGAGGCCGGGCGCGGCAGGGTCGGGCAGACCGCCGGTGACCAGCACGCGCAGGTTTTTCTTGCGGGCGAGCACCGCGCGAGCCGCCTCGTCGACGTCGGGGGCGATGATCACCTCCGTGAAGATGTCCGCGATGCGTTCGGCGGCGGCGGCGTCCAGCGTCCGGTTCAGCGCGACGATACCCCCGAACGCGGAGACCGGGTCGCAACGAAGGGCGGCTTCCCAGGCGTCGGCGAGCGTCGCGGCACTTGCGACGCCGCAGGGATTGGCGTGCTTGACGATCGCCACCGTGGGCTCGTCGAACTCGGCCGCGCACTCGAATGCCGCGTCCGTGTCGTTGAGATTGTTGAAGGAAAGCTCCTTGCCCTGCAGCTGCCGCGCGGTCGCGACACCGGGGCGCGGGCCATTGGTGTAGAAAGCGGCACGCTGGTGCGGGTTCTCGCCATAGCGCAACAACTGCCGCCGCGCGCCGCTCACCGTCAGGCGCTCGGGGAAAATTTCGCTCTCCTGCCCGGCGAACCAGGCGGCGATCGCGGCGTCGTAGGCGGCCGTGAGCGCCAACGCGGCGCCGGCGAGCCGACGGCGGGTCGCGAGCGAGGTGCCGCCTTGCTCCGCGATCTCCTCCAGCAGGCTGCCGTACTGCGCCGGGGGGTCAGCACCGCGACGAACCGGTGGTTTTTGGCCGCTGCGCGCAGGAGCGCCGGGCCGCCGATGTCGATCTCTTCGACGCATTCGGCCGGCGAGGCGTCGCGCGCGACCGCCGCTTCGAAGGGATAGAGATTGACCACGACTAGATCGATCGGCGCGATCCCGTGCTGTCCCAGCTGTGCTAGATGCTCGGGACGATCGCGCTGCGCCAGTATGCCGCCGTGGATCTGCGGCACCAGCGTCTTGACCCGGCCATCCAGGATTTCGGGAAAGCCGGTATGGGCGGACACCTCCGTCACGGGGAGGGCTGCGGCACGCAGAGCACGCGCCGAGCCGCCGGTGGATAGGAGCTCGACGCCGGTCCGGAGGAGCGCCTCGGCCAGCGGGACCAGCCCCGTCTTGTCAGATACCGAGACCAGCGCACGGCGGATGGGGACGATGTCGGACATGGCGGACCGCTCCTGAAGCGCGCGCCATAAACTTACAGCCCGAGGAGGTCCAGCGTCCGCGCGACCACCCGGTCCTCGGCGTAGAGTGCCAGGGCGCGGCGTCGGCCGGCTTCGCCCATCCGGACGCGAAGTGCAGGGTCGGCGGCGAGGCGCGCGAGAGCCCGGGCGAGCGGGGCGACTTCCCGCGGGGGAACGAGCAACCCGGTCTCTCCATCGACGACTTGCTCGCGCGGTCCCTTGATGTCGGTCGCGACCACCGGCAGACCGGTCATCATCGCCTCGATCACCGACATCGGCAGTCCCTCGAAATGGCTTGGCAGCGCGAAAATGTCGGCGGCCGCGAGCACGGCGGGGACATCCTCCCGATACCCGAGAAGCCGAATTCGCTCACCCAGGCCGGATGCCGCCAGCGACGCCGCAATGTCCTCGCCCCGGTCGGTCAACAGCCGCTCGCCCACGACCCAAAGTTCGGCCTCGGGCAGATCCCGGATGGCCGTCGCAAGCTCGAGGTGCCCCTTGTGGCGCACCAGGCGGGACACGACGGCCACCACCACTCGGTCCGGCGGCACGCCGAGTTCAGTGCGCAGGCGGCCGCGCGCCTGGGGGTCCGGGTGGAAGCGCGCCGGGTCGCGTCCGTTGCCGACCGCGGTTGCGTTGCGGCCGAGGCCGAGCCGGCGCGCGTCTGCGGCTTCCTCCTCCGACACCGTGAGAAACACGTCCGTCATGCGCCCACCCAGCCACTCGAGCCCGAGCGAGGCGGCCCGACGCGCCCAGGGGCCGGGCTGGTTGAACAGGAAACCGTGGCAGGTGTAGGCGACGCGCGGCACGCGAGTGACACGCGCGGCAAGCCGCCCGAGGAAGCCCGCGATCGGCATGTGGGCGTGCACCAAGTCGGGCTTCTCGGCCCGCATCAGCCGCACGAGGGCGGCGAGCGCGAGGGCCTGCTCGGGGGGCGAGAGACTGCGCATCGGGGGCAGGGTGGCGATGCGGAACCCCTCCGCGCGAACCGGGTCGAGCAGCGGGCCGTCTGCGCAGGCGCCCACCACCTCGTGGCCGCGCGCCCGCGCGCCGCGCATCAGCGCGAGCAGGAAGTGACGGAGCGAGAAGTCGACGTTGATGATCTCGACGATCTTCTGCGGTTCTCGCACCCTCTCACCCGGGCCTTCTTTCCCGAGGGCAGTGGAAGAAAAGACGCCTTCTTTCCCTCGACCGAAAAGGTTTGGCGACGGGGAACCGCTAGCCCACCTTGGTGATCGCCCATTTCACCTGCTGTGGACCGTCGATGTGGCTGGCGAGCACCACTTGCTCGCTCCGGCGCGGCTCGGGTCCGCCGAGGTAGAGGCTTTCCTCGAGCGCCATCCGTACGCCGTCCGCGCGCAGCCGCCAGCCACCGCCGTTGGCCAGCCGAAGGAGCACCGCCTCGCCGTCCTCCTGCATGCTGGCCTTGACGTTGGGATGGAGGTGAAAGCGCAGGGTGAACGGTTGCGGGGTGGTCGCCTCTACCGCGTCCTCGCCGCGGATGTCCTCGCCACTTTCCGCCATGTAGAGGCGCCTGCGATGGAGGGCACCGAAGGGTTTTCTCCACCCGTCGTGGCTGGCCTCCAGCCAGTGCGCCCCGTTCGCCTGCTGTTGCTGTACCTCGACCCTCTCGGGTCGGCGGCCGAGGCCGTCTTCGCGCAGTTCGGACGAGTTGACGTCGGCGATGACGAGGGTCGAATGGGCGGCGGTCGCGCGCGTCGCGTCCTGCCATTCCCCGACGCCCGCTGGAAAGGCGCCGCAATTCACCATCATCCGGTCCCGGCCGACGGACAGCTCCATCGAAAGTGTGCCGGCGTGCGCGAGGCGGTCCATCCGGGGCGGCGGCGGCTCGCCGCAATCGACCAGCAGAAGGCTGCGTCCCGCCTGCAATCGCAGGAACCCGCCGTCCACCAGGGACGCGGGGGCCCGCCCGCTCCGCCCCGCCTGGGTCAGCACCAAGTCGATCAGGGCAGGGTTTTCTTCCTTCGAGCCGTTGAACAACGCGAGCCCGCCATCGCCATGGCGCAGCACGCGCAAGGCGGGCGCCATCCGTTCGATGGAGGCGGACAGCGCGGCCGGTTGCTGCACCTGGCCGGCTTGCAGCAGCGCGCGGATCTCCGTCAGGTCCTGCAGGGCTGCTAAATGGGCTGCGGGGCTGCGTTCGGCGTGGCAGCCGTCCGGCAGCACCTGGCGGCCGATCTCCTGCGGGAGGAAGCGGAGCGCGCGGGTGAGAAAGGCGGCGTGCTCGGGCATCGCCACACCTGCGGCGATCAAGCCCTTGAGGGCGGTCAGCGCGCGTGCGTCCAACTCTTCCGCCGGCAACGCCGCCGCAAGCCTTCTCGCATCGGACAGCAAGCGGGCCATCAGCTTCTGCCGGAACGCGTCGTCGGCGGACGCAGCGAAAAAGTCGTAGTGCCCAAGCCATGCCGAAAGACGCGCGCCGATCACGTGGGGGCGTTGCGCGAGGGGTTCGCTGCTGGTCGCCATCCAGTCTGCGACCAGCGCGCGCGCCCGGAGGCGGGCGGCGTCCGTACCGAGTGCGCGGAGGTCGCGGAGCCAGCTGAAGCCGTGCGCGGCCGTACGCAGCGTCTCTCCGCCGGAGAAGTCGGTCCACCGGCCTTGCGGCACCGACCAGAGAGCGCCACCCAGTTCCAGCTCGCCCCTCAACAGATCAGCGCCGCGCGCCGGGTCGCCCGGCCACGGATCGCGCACCGGCAGCGCCGGCGCATCGGGGACCCGACCGACGCGCATGGACGGCAGCTTTGCCATCGCACGCCGTGCGTCGCGCAGCCAGCTGTTGCGGTTCACGGCGATGGCGTCCCGTGGTCGGAGCGGAGGCCCGCGATCGCCTGCCGGTAGTCCTTGGTGCGGAACACCGACGTGCCGGCAACCAAAGTGTCGGCTCCGGCGGCGACGGATTGAGCCGCGGTGCCCGGTGCCACCCCGCCGTCGACGGTGAGGGCGATCGGCCGGCCCGACCGGTCGACCATGTGACGCAGGGCGGCGATCTTCGGCAGCTGCGAGGCGAGAAACGATTGCCCGCCGAAACCGGGATTGACTGTCATCACCAGCACGACGTCCACGATGTCCAGTACCCAGGCCGCCGCCTCGGGTGGGGTTGCCGGGTTGAGGGCGACTCCCGCCCGCTTGCCGAGTGAGCGGATGAGCTGCAGGGAGCGATGCAGATGCGGCCCCGCCTCCGCGTGGATGATGAGGTGGTCGGCACCCGCTTCGGCGAACTCTCGGATGAACGGATCGACCGGTTCGATCATCAGGTGGACGTCGAACGGCAGCTTGGTCAGCGGACGCAGCGCCGCAAGCACGATCGGGCCGAAGCTGATGTTCGGGACGAAGTGGCCGTCCATCACATCGAGATGCAGCCAATCCGCCCCGGCGGCCTCGACCGCCCGCGCCTCGTCGCCAAGGCGCGCGAAGTCCGCGGCCAGTAAACTCGGGGCGATCGTGACCGGCCTCGGCGATTGCGACATTGCGTGGTTCTAGACAGGGCACGCGAGATCAGACAAGCGCGCGTGCAAGAAGCAACGCGTTAATGGCGTACGAACCGTGCTGCGAAGAAGCCGTCCATGCCGCCGCGCACCGGCCAAAGGCCGGGATGGGTGCGCAGATAGCCTTCCGGCGTGCGTGCCTCCGGCACCGAGGCGAGCTCGGCGGGGGTGAACGGATCATGCGCGAGCCCGGTGCGCTCCAGCGCGGCGGCGACACGGGGGGCGCCCTCCTCGGGCTGCAGCGAGCACACAGCGTAGACTAGCCGTCCGCCGGGTCGGAGCATCGCGGCCGCGGCGTCGAGCAGCCGGTCCTGCCCGGCGGCGAGGGCTGCGAGGTCGCTCGGGCGCTTCAGGTAGGGCACGTCGGGGTGGCGGCGGATGGTGCCGGTGGCGCTGCACGGTGCATCCAGCAACACGGCGTCGAGCGGCGCAGACGGCCGCCAAAGCGCGGCGTCGGCTTCCACCACTTCGGCGCGGAGGCCGAGCCGAGCCAGATTGTCGCGCAAGCGTCGGATGCGGGCGGGATCGCGCTCTACCGCGAATACCTCGGCACCGGCACTGGCTAGCTGCGCCGTCTTCCCTCCGGGGGCCGCGCAAAGGTCGGCGATGCGCTCGCCCGGCCGCGCCGCCAGCAGCTGCCCGACCAGGGACGCGGCGGCGTCCTGCACCCAAAACGCCCCGGCAGCGTAGCCCGGCAGTTCGGTAACGCGCGTTCCCGGAGGCAGCCGGACCGCTCCCGTCGGCAGCAGGTCGCCTCCGTCCGGCACCGCCGCCCCGGGGGCGACCGTGAGGTCGAGCGGTGCCTCATGCGCGTGCGCGAGGGCGATGGCGCGCGCGTCAGCACCCCAGCTAGCCCAGAGCCACGCTGGCGTGTCGAGGCGCGGCCCGTCCAGCTCGGCAAGCAGCGCGGGGCCGCCCTCGGCGATGCGGCGCAGCACGGCGTTCACCAGGCCCGCGAACGGGGCGAGCCCGCGAGCGCGCGCGAGCGCGACGGCGGTGGCAACGGCGGCGTGCGGCGGCGTTCCGAGCAGCAGCAGCCCGGCGGCGCCGATCCGGAGCACGTGCCGGACCGGAACCGGCGGCGTTCTCGCGAGAAGCGGCTCAAGCACCGCGTCGAGGGTTCCCAGCCGCCGCAGTACCGCGGCAGCCAGGCGGTGCGCCGCCGCTCGGTCACGCCCATCGAGCGACGCGGGCCGCGCATCAAGTGCGTCCTCGAGCGAGCGATGCCGGTCGAGCACGGCACCTAGAAGATCGAGGGCAGCCTCGCGCGACGGGTCGTGGCTGACGATCCATGGTCGGGCGGGTTGACGGGGCATCGTCCTCGTCCTGCCCGAGGCTCGGACAGCCCGCAACCCGGCTTTAACCGCGCTCGGGTATCAGATGGGAGCGCGGGGGAGTGAGATCATGACTACCGTTAGCGTCGGCAGCGGACAGACGAGCAGCGGCCTCATTCTCAGCGGTGGCGATACACTCAGCGTTGCCAACGGCGGCAGTGTGGTGGGACTGAGCGTGCGGGCCGGGGCCAGCGCGAAAGTGTATGCCGGCGGGACGATCGGCGGCGCCATCACCGACGACGGAACCATCGAATTGCGGTCGGGCGTGGCGCTGCCCGCGCTGACCATCAGCGGCGGCGGGTTCGGCATACTTCAGGTGGATGCGGGCGCCAGCTTGGGTTCCGGCATCGTCGATACCGGCGCGGTCTTTCTCGAACCCGGCTTCTCCGGCTCCGGCCTCCATTTCTCGGGCAACGGCGGAGCGGTGTTCGTCCTGTCGGGTGCGACCAACAACGGAGCGACCCTCGATCGCTTCACCGAGGTCGTCTCCGGACTTGCGAGCGGGACGCAGGTCGTGAACGGCGGCTTCGAGGAAGTCGACAGCGGCGGGATCAGCTATGCCGCGATGCTGACCGGAGCGGGGAGCGAACAGGACGCGGCGGGCGGGATCGCTAGCGGCACCATCGCCAACAGCGGCACCACGACGACCGCCTACAACGGCGGCACGTTCATCTCCGCCGTGATTCGCGGCGGAGCGCTGCAGGAAGTGGATACGGGCGGAACAACGATCGGCACGGTCCTGTCCGGCGGAAGTCAGGCGGTGATTGGCGGCGTCGTGAGTGGCACAGCAGTCAGCTCCGGCGGCACCCTTGACGTGTCCTCCGGGTCCAGCACATCGGCCGTCCTCTATCAGGGCGGCATCGAGACTGTCTCGACGGGCGGGCTCGCCATCGACACCATTCTGTCCGGCGGCGCGGTCGTGATCGACGGCGGGGAGGTCGAACTCGCGGCAAGCGTCGCGTCGCCCGACCAGGGCAGTATCGTGTTCGCGGGCGGCGGCGTGCTTGTCATCGACGGCACGGTCGGCCCGGGGGCGTCGATCTCGGGCTTCGTTTCGTCCGGCGCCGCCCTGGACCTCACCGGCATAGGAACGCGGCTCGCGTCTGACAGCTACACCGTTTCCGGCGACCGGGTCACTTTCTCGGGTAGCACGGGCGCGGTCACGCTCACGATGGACCCTGCGCCCCTCGGAGCCTTTCTGATGGCCGATGACGGCGCGGGCGGCGTGTCGGTCACCTCCGCGCCCATGCCCCCGCCCACGATCGCGCTCGCGCCCGCGTCCGACAGCGGCGTCGTCGGCGACGGCATCACGAACAACAAAACGCCAACGCTCACCGGCTCCGGCGCGCCGGGCGCGGTCATCACGGTCTACGACGGCACCAATCCGATCGGCAGCGGGGCCGTGAACAGCGCCCACACCTGGTCGGTCACAGCCCCGACACTGATCGACGGACAACACAGCATCGTCGCGGTCGAGACGCCCGCAGCCGGCGCACCGATCAGTTCGACGGCGCTCTCGCTGGTCATCGACACTGCGACACCGTCCAGCCCGAGCGCCCTTGCGCTGGCGGCCGGCTCCGACAGCGGCAAGCCGGGCGACCGAATAACCAACGTCACTCTGCCGACGATCACCGGCAGAGGCATCGCCGGTGACACGGTGGCGCTCATTGCCGGCCGAAACGTGACCGGCAGCGGGATGGTGCAGCCGGATGGTACCTGGTCGGTAACGGCCGGGACCGTGTTGAGCGACGGTGCAGTGACGTTCACCGCTACGGAAACCAGCCCCGCGGGGAACGTCTCGCCGGCCTCGACGGCATTTCAGGTGACGATCGACACCGCCGCCCCCACCGCGCCGGGCCAACCCGCGCTGGCGTCCGGCTCCGATAGCGGCGCGCTCGGCGACAATCTCACCAACAGCACGCGACCAACGATTACCGGCTCGGGCGAAGTCAACGACACGGTCACGCTCCGTGACGGCCAGACGCTGATCGGCAGCGCGACCGTGCTGTGGAACGGCGTCTGGTCCGTGACCCCGACCTCGCTGCTGGGCGACGGCTTGCACAGCATCACGGCACAACTGACGGACCCGGCAGGGAACAGCTCACCGGTCTCCCTCGCACTATTGCTGCGCATCGACAGCACGGTGCCGCCACCGGCCGCCGCTCTGCAGCTTGCGGCCGCGAGCGACAGCGGCGTGCCTGGCGACGGGGTGACAAACATCATCCTCCCCGTGGTCAACGGAACCGGCGCTGCTGGGGATCAGGTGATCCTGTTCGACGGGAACGCTTCGATCGGCAGCGCCATCGTCGGGGCAGGCGGCAAATGGTCCGTCGCGCCCACGACGGCGCTCGGCGACGGCGTTCACCAGATCACGGCCCGGCAGGCCAATGGGGCCGGAACGCTTTCGGCGCCGGCGGCACTCGCGGTCACGATCGATACGGTGCCCCCGGCGGCTCCAACGCTTACTCCTGGGAACGGAGCAGCGACGCCCGCCGAACCCGTGTTCGCGGGCGACGGGCCCGTCAGCGGGCAGGTGACCGTGTTCGACGGCGGAACATCGCTCGGCTCGGCGACGGTGGGAAGCGATGGCCGATGGCAATTCGGCCTAAGCCACGCGCTCGCCGCCGGATCACACGTCGTGACGGCGACCGCCACGGATCTTGCAGGCAATCGCTCGTCCGCTTCGGTGCCGCTTACGCTCACGGTCGCGGCCGACAAGAGCTACCGGGTTGCCATCCCGGCTGACGCCTCCGGTAACGCCGTCACCCGCTACTACAACGCCGCCGGGCAGTTCGCGGAGACCGACACGCGCAACAGCCGAGGCCTGCTGCTCAGCAGCGTCAGCACTACGTTGGCGAGCCTCAACATCTACCAGGCGGACGGAAGCCTGATCGGTACCGTCACGCAGCCGAGCGCGTCGGCGGGGGCGCAGCCGACGTTCGCTACGAGCGGCGGCCCGCTCGGAGCTACCACGAGCAGCGGACTGGCCGGCAGCCGGATCAATCTCACGGGTGGCAGCCAGATCCTGCACAGCCAAGGTGCGGACAGCATCGTCTTGGGCGCTGGCAACGACACGATCTACGCCTCGGGCCCGACCGTCTCGATCACCGGCGGGTCCGGCCAGCTCACCTTGATCGCGGGTGTCACGGCCAGCACCCTGACCGGCGGCAGCGGCTCCGCCCTCGTATTCGGAGGTTCGGGCGGCGGCTACTTCCAGGGCGGTCGTGCCGGCGGCAACGTGCTCGTCGCCGGTTCGGGCAACACCACCCTGGTCGGCGGCGGAACCGGAGACATCCTGGTGGCTGGTGCCGGCCAGACAACCATCCGGATGCAGGCGGGCGGAATTGCCTTCGGCGGCACGGGGCAGACCACGTTCTACAATGCTTCGGGCGGGCTGGTGGTCGGCGGCAGCGGAACGGCGACCATGATCGCCGGCGCGGGCCCGGAAAACATGTTCGCGGGCAGCGGCGACACCACGATCACCGGTGGTGCGGGGCAAGCGATCATGGCGGGGAGCGACAGCGGCCGCACGGTGATGACGGGCGGCGCGGGCGACACGCAGTTCGTAGGCTACGGCGGCCAGGTCACGGCGACGGGCGGAGGCGGCAACGACACGTTCTTCACCGGCGGCGGCGCCATGCAGATCAGCGAAGGTCCGGGATACGATCAGGTGGTGTTCGGCACCGGTGCGGCGACCGTCGCCGGCGGGTCGGGGGTCGATCATTACGTGTTCGTCGACGGGGCGGCCGGTGCCGGCGAGGTGATCTCCGGCTTCAAGCTGGGCGTCGACCAGATCAACCTTTACGGCTACGACCGAACGCGTGTGCAAACGAGCGTGTCCGGCCGCGGCCTCGCCATCTCCTTGCAGGACGGGACGCGGATCACCCTGGTCGGCGTGACCCGGCTCGACGCCACCTCCATCGCCTGATCCGTCCGGCATCCGTCAGGTGGCGATGGCGTCCAGTTCCTGTCGGGCATGATCCGGGCAGAACAGCCAGACGCCGAGGCCCATCAGGGCCATCACCACCGGGCAGACGAGGAAGGAAAGCTGGAACGACCCGGTGCGCTGCTGAAGGTAGACGGTGACGAACGGCCAGAGCACGAAGCCGACCAGCCAGGCGACGGACCAGACGAACCCGTTGGCGACGCCGCGGATGCGGGTCGGGAACACCTCCGAGGTGATCGTCATGCTCGGGCCCCAGAACCCGAGATAGCCGATCGACCACAGCAACCCGTAGGTCCAGAGGGCGAAGTCGTCCTTGGCGTAGACCCAGAGCATGAGAAACACGGCGCCCTCCGCCAGCATGACGTAGAACGCCGGGCGGCGGCCGAAGCGGTCGGAGATCCAGCCGGACGCGATCAGCCCGGTGATGCCGATGAGCCCCCACCAGATATAGAACAGCCCGTACTCCGCTGTGGCCCAATGCCGTTCCTGCGCCAGGTATAGCGGCATCCAGCCGGCGACCGTCCCGTAGATGATCGTGCTGCAGCACGCGATGAACGTCGCGATCGCCGTGTTGCGCCACATGTCGGCGGCAAACACCTGCGCCAGCGGTATCTTGTCGGCCTTCGCTAGCCATTCCCGGTCGGCAGCGGCGAGCGGTGTCCCGCTCGCGCGAGCCACAGCAATGCGCGCCTTGCGATCCTGCAGTCGCACCCAGTACGGGCTCTCCGGGCATCGCGCCCGCACGTAGACCGCGAGCAGAGCGATCACCGCGGGCACGGCGCAGGCGACCCGCCACCCATATGTCGCCGCGACATAGACGGCGACCGCGCCGGCGACCGACGCTCCGATGCACCACGTTCCCCGGTTGACGCTGATGACGCGGCCCCGCAACGACGCGGGCCAGGTCTCGGCCACCAGCATTGCGCCGAGCGCCCACTCGCCGTTCAGTGCGAAATACACGCCGCTGCGCACCACGACGTACATGACAAAACTGCTCGACAGGGCCAGGGCCGGCATCAGCAACGAGAACAACGCGATGTTGAGTGCGAGCAGCGTGCGCCTGCCGTAGCGGTCGGCGAGCCACGGCCAAACGAACATGCCTGCGATGCCGATCAGAAGCGAGATCTGCGCGCCGCTTCGCCAGGTGGGAAGATCGACCCCGAACTCCTTGATCACCATGGGAGCGATGAGCGCCATGATGACGCCGTCCATCCCGTCGAACATCCAGCCGAGCCCGTTGGCGGCGGCGATGTGCCAGTGGGTCGGCGTGAGGCGCGTGGTGTCGGAGGCGTTGCGGAAGGTGCGAGATTGGCGATATCGCTCCTCGAGCGGACCGACGACGGGGTCCGCCGTTGCCGAAGCTTGCGAGAAGCTCACCTGCCGACACGCATTGATCGGATTCCTCCTCGGGCGCGCTCTGCGGCGCGGCGTCCAAGGGATGACTGTGCGACGCAAGAAGGAGTGCCGCAACCACCGTCGCGCGTGCGCGCTCAGGCGGGGTCGCGCATCAAACCTTTCGCGGCCAACGCCGCCTCGTAAGCGGCCCAACGCCCGCCCTGGTCGCGGCCGAGTTCGTAGAGGTAGGGCCACGAGAAGATGCCGGTGTCGTGGCCGTCGTCAAACAGCAATCGCACGGCGTAGTTGCCGACCGGCTCGATCCCGTTGATCCCGACGAGACGCTTGCCTGCGACCGTCTGCTTCTGGTCCGGCGAGTGGCCCTGAACCTCTGCACTCGGGCTTTCGACGCGCAGATACTCGGCCGGTAACTCGAACCGCGCGCCGTCGTCGAAGCGGAGTTCGAGCCGTTTGGCCCCCCGGTTCAGCCGGATTTCGAGCAGCTCGGGCACGTCATTCCTCGAGCCGGCGGGCCTCGTCCGGCAGCATGACGGGAATGCCGTCGCGTACGGGATAAGCAAGCCCGGCCTTGCGGCTCACGAGTTCTCCCGCCACCCGGTCGTATTCGAGCGGGCCTTTGGTCACTGGACAGACCAGGATTTCCAGCAACCGCGGGTCTACGGGTACGGGAGGTGTGCTTTGCGGTTTTTCCGTCGGGTTCGGCATTGTCCGTACGCCTCAGCTCACGGGGCGGCCCTGGCCGGGATCTGGTCCGGCCGCACCCATCTCCAACAGGGTTAGCAGCGTGCGAGCGCGGTCTTGGTCCGTGACCGCCTCCAGCAGCGCTTGCTTCTCGACCGGTTCGAACGGGCACACCATGGAAAGGGTGATCACCAGCATGTCGTCCGGCATCTCCTCGATCGCCTCCCAATTAGCATCGAAGCCGCGACGATCGAAGTAGCGGCGCAGTGCCGCGATCAGCACTTTCCGATCTACGCCGATCGCGTGTTCTTCGAGCTCGAGATCCCGGAGATACGGCCCGTAATCACCTCGCACGCGACGGTAGCCCCGTCCTATCGGGAGCTCCTCGGCGATGACGAAGCGGATCACCCCGGTGAGCGTGATGAGGAAGCGCCCATCTTCGGTTTCGCTGAACGAGGACAGACGGCCGAGACAGCCCACGCGGAACAGGCCGGCGCCGCCGTTGTCGCCTGGGCGGGTCTCATCCGGCTGAACCATGCCGAACAGCCGGCCGGCGCATAGGGCATCTTCCGTCATCGCCAGGTATCGCCGCTCGAAGATGTTGAGCGGCAGCCGGCCGCGAGGAAGCAGGAGCGCCCCGGACAACGGAAAGATGGCGAAGTCGGCCGGCAGCTCCGACGGTTGCGGGTGGAAAGCGGCCATCAAGAGAACAGCAAGGCGGACAACTTGCGCCGTGCGGCGACCGTGGCGGGATCTTCCATTCCCCACGCTTCGAAGAACTTGAGGAGCTGCAGCCGGGCCGCATCCTCGTTCCACTTGCGATCTCGCTTCATGATGGCGAGCAGCGCGTCGGCCGCTTCGTCGCGCTTGCCGGACGCGTTCAGTGCGGTCGCGAGATCATACCGGGCCTGGTGGTCGGCGGCATCGGCCGCGACCCGCCGCTCGAGAGAGGATAGCTGGTCCTTCGCCTGTCGTCCTTCTTCGGCCAGCGCCAGCGCGCTGCGGGCGCCGGCAATCTCCGCGTGCCCGGCGATCTTGGCCGGAACCTGCTCGAGGGCCTCGTGCGCCTGGTCCTCCTGTCCGAGTGCAATAAGGGACCGGATCAGGCCGCCCCACGCCTCAGGGTTTTCCGGCTCCTGCTGCAGCAGATCGCCGAAGATCTCGGCCGCTTGCTGCGGATCGCCGTCCTCCAGGGCAGCACGCGCCTCGGCCAGCAGGTCGGCCCCCGGCATGGTGCCCCCCGCCAGCTTGAGCAGCTGCTCGACGAACCGCCGCAGCTCGCTTTCCGGCAGGGCGCCCTGGAACAGATCGGCGATCTGGCCCTGCCAAAACGCGGCCACGGTGGGCACCGATTGCAGCGGCAGGCCGAGCTGGGCCAGTTGCTGCACCAGCGAACGGTTGGCGTCGATGTCGATCTTCACGAGCTTAACGCGGCCGGCCGCCGAGCGGACCACCTTCTCGAGCGCGGGCGTGAGCTGCTTGCAGGGGCCGCACCAGGTCGCCCAAAAGTCCACGAGGACCGGGATGCTGCGGGACGCCTCGATCACGTCCTGCATGAAGGTTTTCTGATCGCCATCCACGATCAGGGCCGGGGATGCGCCGGGTGCGGGTTGTGTGGCGTTCTGGCCGATGATGACGCTCATAGAAGGGTTCCCACTCGAGTGCGATACATGTCCCCGCGCGCCCCGCTGACAATGGGCGGGGCGTGAGACAGGGTTTGCGCCGAAACATGGCATTCACCCTTCGGGCGTTCCAGGGTGCGAGGCGTCGCGCGGGGCGGGTTGGTCGATGATTGCCGGGTCGGGCGCGGGCCGCTATACGGCAGGGCCGCGGTCGCCGACGTAGCTCAGTGGTAGAGCAACTGATTCGTAATCAGTAGGTCCTCAGTTCAATCCTGAGCGTCGGCACCATACTTTCAGTCACTTCATACACTTGAACGAAACGCGCTTCGGATATGCGTTGCGGGCCTCCTGCTGACCCCGCCTCAAAAGGATCTTCGCTCGGGGGCGTCGCAGTCAGCTTAACTCGGGTAGATTTACGCTGCACGGGTGTGCGCTCAACCATTCATTGGTGGCTGCCTGAAAGCGAGTACCCTGAACGAGGACACAGCGTGTCGTCTCGGTGAGATCTAACCAAGGCCTCACGTATCAGGCGTGCCCCGTAGCGGCTGACCATCTCGGGCGAGATCACAGACCCGCGGTCAGAGGCGCTGGTGACGCAAGCCGTACGTCATAACGGGCATCCTCCGGCCGTCCGTGATCCAGAGAAACCGGGCGCAGATCACAAGAGCAGTTTGCGCAGGACCGTATTCTTGTGAAGGTATCGACGCTGAAAATTTCGAAGACCACCCATTTCTATCTGTCAGGGTATTGAGGTTGACGATCAGACCTGGAGACCCGACGATATAGTCAGGTTGAGCCGACGACTTGTGCTCGGTTAGAGGAAGCGCGTAACATCGCGAAGCTGACTTCGATGGCGTTATCCTGGCAAAGATCGCACTGCAATCCTTGGTTGCGAACAACGAGGCCGCGTTTCCGGGCATGATCCGGGTGTCCGGCGGAACTTTCCGTATGGGGTCTGACCGGCATTATTCGGAGGAAGCTCCGTCGCACCGCGTGACGGTCAATGCATTTTGGATTGACACGACTCCTGTAACAAACCGGCAATTCGCAGAGTTTGTTCGCGCCACTGGACATGTCACCTTTGCCGAGACGGTGCCAGATCCGAGGGACTATCCCGGCTCGTTGTCCGATATGATCTTCGCCGGCTCGCTGGTATTTAGGCCGCCGAAGCACCGGGTGGATCTGCGGGATTGGAGCCAGTGGTGGACGCTGCTCGAGGGCGCGAACTGGCGGCAGCCCTACGGTCCCGGCAGCAGCATCAGTGGCCTCGATCATCATCCTGTCGTGCACGTGAATTTCGGGGACGCGCTGGCCTACGCCACATGGGCAGGAAAGGAGCTGCCGACCGAGGCCGAGTGGGAGTTCGCCGCGCGCGGTGGCCTTGACGGCTCGGAGTTCGCCTGGGGCGACGAGTTTATGCCGGGCGGCCGCGCATGGCCAACACGTGGCATGGCGAGTTCCCGCATCATCGGCGACCGGGCTACAGGCGGACATCGCCGGTAAAGGCGTTTCCCGTTAACGGCTACGGCCTTTACGACATGATCGGCAATGTGTGGGAGTGGACGACGGACTGGTGGTCGGCGAAGCACACTGCGGACGCGCCCAAGGCGTGTTGCATACCCGAGAACCCGCGGGGTGGATCGGAGGCTGCGAGTTACGACCCGGACCTGCCGGTCATCAGGATTCCGCGCAAAGTGATCAAGGGTGGCTCGCATCTGTGCGCGCCCAATTACTGCCGCCGCTACCGACCGGCGGCGCGTCATGCCGAGCCGGTCGATACGTCGACGAGCCATGTCGGGTTTCGTTGCGTTATACGAGAGAGAGGAAGCGAATCATGAGCGAGAACAACGGCAGCGGTAACAGAGCCAGCCTTGGTCGCCGGGGCATGCTGCTTGGCACGACAACGGTCAGCAGCCAGTACGGTCCTGACGTCGTCGGCGGATGCGCAGACCATACTATCTCAGCCGGTAACGGCGGCGAGCGGCAACAAGCCCAACATCATCATGATCGTGTCCGATGATTTCGGCTACGGTGACGCCGGCTGCTATCTCGGCGGCGAAGCGCGGGGGATGCCGACGCCGAATATCGACCGCATGGCGGCGGAAGGCATGATGTTCACGTCCTTCTATGCCCAGCCGAGTTGCACGCCGGGCGCGCCGCGATGCAGACGGGGCGCATCCCGAATCGCAGCGGCATGACGACGGTTGCCTTTCAGGGCCAGGGCGGCGGTTTGCCGGCGGCCGAATGGACGCCCGCGTCCGTCTTGAAGACGGCAGGCTACAAGACCTTCTTCACCGGCAAATGGCATCTCGGCGAGGCGGATTACGCGCTGCCCAACGCGCAGGGCTACGACGAGATGAAGTATTGCGGCCTCTACCATCTCAACGCCTACACGTATGGCGATCCCAACTGGTTCCCGGACATGGACCCGAAGCTGCGGGAGATGTTCCAAAAAGTGACCAAGGGCGCCTTGTCCGGCAATGCCGGCGAAGCACCCCATGAAGATTTCAAGATCAATGGTGAATACGTCGACACACCCGACAAAGGCGTCGTCGGGATCCCGTTCTTCGACGAGTATGTCGAGAAGGCATCACTCGACTATCTCGATCGTAACGGCAAGTCTGGCCAGCCGTTCTTCATGAGCATCAACTTCATGAAGGTGCACCAGCCGAACCTGCCGGCGCCGGAGTTCATTCACAAATCGCTGTCGAAGTCGAAATACGCTGATTCAGTCGTCGAGAACGACACGCGCATCGGCCGCATCATGGACAAGGTCCGCGCGCTTGGCCTCGACAAGAATACCTATGTCTTCTGGACCAGCGATAACGGTGCCTGGCAGGACGTGTATCCGGATGCTGGTTATACACCGTTCCGTGGAACGAAAGGCACGGACCGAGAGGGCGGCTCGCAGGTTCCATCCATCGCCTGGGGACCGGGTATCAAGCCTGGAAGCAAGAACGCCGAAATCGTCGGCGGGCTCGACTACATGGCGACGTTCGCCGCGCTCGGCGGGGCGAAGCTGCCGGCAGAATGACCGCGAAGGAAAGCCGATCATCTTCGACAGCTACGATATTTCACCCGTGTTGTTCGGCACGGGAAAGTCGCCGCGCAAGTCATGGTTCTATTTCACCGAGAACGAGCTGACGCCGGGCGCGGCGCGGGTCGGCAACTATAAGGCCGTCTTCAATCTCCGCGGCGCCGACGGTGAGAAGACCGGAGGCCTTGCGGTTGACTCGAACCTCGGCTGGAAAGGGCCGGAGGAGTATGTCGCGACCGTGCCCCAGGTGTTCGATCTGTGGCAGGACCCACAGGAACGCTACGACATATTCATGAACAACTATACCGAGCATACCTGGGTCCTGGTGACGATAAACGCGGCGGTGAAGGAGCTGATGCAGACGTATGTCAAGTATCCGCCGCGCAAATTGCAGAGCGAAGGCTATAGCGGACCGATCACGCTGACGCAGTATGAACGCTTCCAGTTCCTACGAGACGAACTCGCCAAGGAACGGCTTTCAACTTCCGTTGCCGACCGGAAACTGACCCGCGGCATCGAGGCACGATTGCCTGACGCAAAGGATGCGCGCAACCGGCGGGTGACGAGCCCAACCCCTGCCGTTTGCGCGTACTCGGGAGTGGGAGTGACCCGACCGAGGGGCGCAGTCCGAGGCTTAGTGCGGCGCAAGGCACCCGCGAGTTCGTCCAATTCAGATACCCCAGAATGGGCCATGGCAGTTCGCATGTCGCGCGATGAAACCATGTGTCCTTGCGACACTTTTCTCTCTTGCCGGTTGTGCCACATCCGGGAATATCCAGTCCAACCAGCTAGTTTCTAATGCAATCCACATACAACGGGAAGCTGCTGCTTGCGATCGGTCGATAGCAAGCGACACGCGCTATCAGTTCATTGCGAGTCTTTTGCCACTGAACTCCCCGTATCAGGCGACAGTGGTTCAGATGACCAACACCGATACAGCTGATGACGCCGAGAGTCGTACGCTGCTCGCCTGGACGCAGGACAGGCAGAAGTGCCGCCAACAGGTTGCGGGATACTTCCGGCAAAGCGCGCCCATCTTCCTGGCGTTGATTTTGTCGGCCTGGGCGGACGAGGATAGAGTCCTTGTCAGTGTGATTCGACGGAAAGTGTCGTGGGGTGATGCGGCGACGCATCTGCGCATCATTCAGGTGACGCTGCTCTCAGGCCTAACGGATCGGGCGATCCAAGTCGATGCTCAGCTTAACAGTGCGACGCAGGCCGAGCTTTCACGGCGGGTGGCCATCTTCAATGCGATCACCAACGTGGTGCCATAGCGTCACACGTGGTGATCAACGGCATCATCCACGTGCTGAAGTCGGGCCGCCGCAGGTTGACGAACCATGGAGTCGCCAGGCTGAGCTCCTCGTTACTGACTGGCAGGGCGTGCGAGCGGCCTTGCCGCACCCCAGTCGCCAGATCGAAGATTGCGGGCAGCAGTAGTGCGATCACGACCAGCACCAGCATGCTCGCCAACCGGGCGGACTGCGTGTCGCGTAATGTATCGAAGTCACTCCCCTCGAGGTATCAAGCTCGTCCTCACGCTTTGAGTAGCTGCCTCTCCAACACAGCCAAACCAAACCGCACAAAACGATCCGACGCCGTTTCTTTCGGGCCGTGTTCTTGTAAGTTACCCGTGTGCGCGACGCCGAGATGCCTCGCCACCGGGCGTGCCGATAGTGCAACCTCGGCATAGGTTGACAATGCACGTTTGCCGAGGCTTCTGGCGTCGGATGGAAGCGATCCGTTGAGCTACGACAAGCCGTTCGCCGGGCTGAAGGTGGTGGACCTGAGTCAGGGCGTCGCTGGCCCGTACGCCACGTCCATGCTGGACAGTACGGTGCCAACGTCATCAAGGTGGAGCCAGCCGGAGGCGAGGGTGACTGGAGCCGCGGCCTCGGCGCGCGCTACGGCGACCAGACCGCCTATTCAATCGCCGCCAACATCGGCAAGCGCAGCATAGCTCTCGACCTCAAGCACGAGGACGGCCGGGCCGTGCTTTGGCGCCTGCTCCAGGGGGCCGACGTGTTCGCGCAAGGCTTCCGGCCCGGCGTGATCGAACGGCTCGGCTTCGGCTATCGCGACGTGGCCGAGCGGGAGCGGCGGATCATCTATCTTTCCGTATCGGGTTTCGGCCAAAATGGTCCACTCGCGGAACGGCCGGCGATGGATCCGGTGCTCCAGGCGTACACGGGCCTGGCCCTCGACAACAAGGGCGCCGACGGGCTGCCCCACCGTATCCCGATCATCGCCATCGACATGAGCACGGCACTTTACGCGTACTCGGCCGTCGCCACCGCGCTGTTCGCGAGACAAACGGAAGCGCGCGGCCGGCACATCGAGGCCAGCCTCCTGCAAGCGGCGGCCGGGCTGCAGTCGGTGCGCATGATGGCGTCGTATCTCGAGGGCGGCGCGACAACACCCACCGCACCCCCGTCCGGCATCCACGAAACCCGCGACGGCTGGATCAACATCACGGTGGTCCGGGACCACGAATGGCTCGCGTTCTGCCGCGCCATGGGATTAGAGCACCTGCCGAATGACGTGCGGTTTGCCGACCGCGAGGCGCGACGGTCCAACGAAACGGCGCTCCTCGCCGTCGTCCGGCCGCTGCTTGCCTCCCTCACGGCGGCCGAATGCTCCGCCAGGCTCGCCACGCACCGCGTCATGCACGAGCAGCTCAACAGCTACACCGGGTTCCTCCAGCAGCCGCAAGTCGCGGCCTCCGGCGCGGTCGCGTGGCTGGAGCATCCGGGCGTGCCGCAAAGCCTTCCCTTGGCCAACGTGATTGGGGCGGCGCCCCTGGAGAGCGGCCGGGCCATCGCCCCAGGCTTGGGGGAGCACAGCTCGGCCATCCTGCGTGAGCACGGATTCCAGCCGAGCGAGATCGCCGATCTGCGGCAAGCCGGCGTCGTGCAAGGAGCATAGACGTGGCGCCCGCGCGGCAGACGGCCGAGGCGCGCGTGGTCATCCTCAACGTGGACGACCTCGGCGCGACGCACGGGGCCAATCGCGCCTTCCTCGACCTCGCGCGGCGCGGCTTGGTGGGCTCGGGCTCGGTGATGGCGCCCGGCCCGTGGTTCCGTGAAATCGCCGAAGCCGGTGCGGCCGACCCGTCGCTCCGTCTCGGGGTGCACCTGACCCTGACCAGCGAGTGGCGGCACTACCGCTGGGCGCCGCTGTCGACGACGAGCCGCGCCTCGGGGCTGATCGACGATGACGGTTACATGTGGCGCGACGTGGCCAGCCTGCGCCGCCATCTCGTCGCCGAAGCGGCGGAGGCCGAGTTGCGTGCGCAGATCGAGCGCTGCCTCGCCGCCGGAATGCGGCCGACGCATCTCGACGCGCACATGGGGGCCCCATGCTCGCCGAATTGCTGCCCGCGCATGTCGGCTTGGCGCAGGAACACGGACTGTTCCCGGTGCTGCCGCGCTCGATCACCTGGCCGCCCGATCTCGCGGCGTATCGCGCCACCGTGGCGAGCCTCGACGCGGCGGGTCGGCCGGTGGTCGATCATTGCCGCGGCACACTGCCGCTGGACGGCGATGCGCTCGCGGCCGGCTGGCAGCGCATGGTATCGGAGTTGCCAAGCGGTGTGACCCATGTGGCGCTGCATGCGACGGCGCCGGGCGAGTTCGAGGCGATCGCGCCCGAGCACGCCGGCTGGCAATTCCGCGAATACGATCTGCTGGCGAGCGGGGCCGTGACGGAGTGGCTGCGTGCCGGCGGGGTCGCGACCGCCGGCTATCCCTTGCCGTCCGGAAGCTCGGGCGCTTGACCCCCCTGTCGCTTTCCGCCACATGGACCCGCCGCTTGGCAACCGGCCGGGCGGAGTCCGGACGTCCCGGGCCATGCTCTCGCGATCCCCGAGGACCCTAGCCTATGCGTGACACGGGCGAGTTCCTTTTTACCTCCGAATCCGTCTCGGAGGGACATCCGGACAAGATCGCCGACCTTATCAGCGATACGGTGGTGGATACATTTCTTGCCGCCGACCCGTTCAGCCGAGTCGCGTGCGAAACCCTGGTCACCACCAACCTCGTGGTGCTGGCCGGCGAGGTGCGCGGCCCCGCGAGCATCACCCCAGAGCTGCTGGTCGACCGCGCGCGCGACGCCATCCGCGACGTGGGTTACGAGCAGGCCGGCTTTCATTGGCGCACGCCAGGGTGGAATGCCACCTGCACGCCCAGTCGGCCGACATCGCACAGGGCGTCGATGCGGAAGGCAACAAGGACGAGGGCGCCGGCGACCAGGGCATCATGTTCGGGTATGCGTGCCGCGAGACGGACGCGCTGATGCCGGCCCCAATTCACTACGCACACCTAATCCTTCGCCGGATTAGCGAGCTGCGTCGGGCCAAGGACGGGCGGGTGGCGGGGCTGCTGCCGGACGCCAAGAGCCAGGTGACCTTGCGCTATCTCGATGGCAGGCCGGTGGGCGCCACCAGCATCGTGGTCTCCACCCAGCACGAGGAGGGGATGGAGCAGAGCGATATCAAGGGCCTGCTCTGGCCCCTGGTTAAGGACAGTCTGCCGAACGGCTGGATGTGCCCGGAAGCCGAGTTCTACGTGAACCCCACGGGCAAGTTCGTGATCGGCGGTCCGGACGGTGATTGCGGCCTCACCGGGCGCAAGATCATCGTCGACACCTATGGCGGGGCGTCGCCGCATGGCGGCGGCGCGTTCAGCGGCAAGGATCCGACAAAGGTGGACCGCAGCGCCGCCTATGCATGCCGCTATCTCGCGAAGAACGTGGTGGCGGCGGGGCTAGCGGACCGCTGCACCATCCAGATCAGCTATGCGATCGGCGTTTCCCATCCGCTGTCGGTTTACGTGGACCTCGGCGGCACGGGGCGCGACGTGGACGAGGCCCGGCTTGAGCGCACATTGCGAGAGCTCATGGACCTTTCGCCCCGCGGCATCCGCGAGCACCTCAAGCTGAACCGCCCAATCTACGTGCCGACCACCTCCTACGGCCATTTCGGCCGCGAGCCGGACGACGCGCGCGGCACGTTCAGCTGGGAGCGCACCGACCTCGTGCCGGCGTTGCAGGCCGCCTTCGGTCGCTGAACTCGTTCGTCAGGGCCACTGCGGAATAGGCGCGGGGCGGCCACGACAGCAACGTGCGAACTGACGATGTGAAGCCGCCGCCGGACCGGCTCTACGGCAGGAGCCGCGGCCACGCGCTGCGACCGCGGCAGCGCATGCTGCTCGACCTCACTCTCCCCCGACTGCCATCACTGCCGAGCAGGCCGCCGATCCACGCGCCGCGTTCGATCCCGAGCCGGACCGGCTCTGGCTCGAGGTCGGCTTCGGCGGCGGTGAGCACGCGCTGGCCCAGGTGACGACGAACGCAAACGTCGGGCTGATCGCGTGCGAGGTGTTCGAGAACGGCATCTGCTCGCTCCTTGGCCGGCTCGTGCCGGAAGGTGAAGAGGCGACGGCTCCGCTGCCAAGCAATCTCCGGCTTTGGACGGATGACGCGCGCATCCTGCTTCGCTTGCTGCCGCATGCATGCCTGGACGGCTTGTTCCTCCTGTTCCCCGATCCTTGGCCGAAGGCGCGCCACGCCAAGCGCCGGTTCGTCCACCCGGCCGGCCTGACGCTGCTCGCCCACGTCCTGAAGCGGGGTGCGGAGTGGCGAGTCGCCACGGACGATCCGATCCATCAGGAGTGGGT